>NZ_JBWKHE010000011.1:102941-188349 GCF_056433405.1 Streptomyces sp. NPDC044719 | reverse complement strand
AAGAAGAATTCGAGCCGCTCGTTCTCCTCCCAGGGGAAGTCCGGGCCCCTAGGGAACAAGAGAAGAAATGGCCTGCTGGGGTGGAAAAAACCCTGTGTTCCCGCCCACCCCGGCGGCGTTCTGGGGGCCTGACGGCCCCGGTCGCGGGAGGGAATGCCGGAGGGCCCGCAGCAAGCTTGCTGCGGGCCCTCCGGCATTCCCGTCTGTCTCAGTCCTCGTCGCGGCGGAGCGAGGGCTTGAGGTCCTTCAGCCGACCGAGCAGGCCGTTCACGAACGAGGGCGACTCGTCCGTGGAGAACTCCTTGGCCAGCTGCACCATCTCGTCCAGTACAACGGCGTCCGGGGTCTCGTCGACCCAGATCAGCTCGTAGGCGCCGAGCCGCAGGATGTTGCGGTCGACGACCGGCATCCGGTCGAGCGTCCAGCCGACCGAGTACTGGGCGATCAGCTCGTCGATGCGCTTCGCGCGCTGCGCGTAGCCCTCGACCAGCTCCATCGTGTACTCGCTCACCGGCGGCTGCCGGGTGTCGGCCCGGGAGAGCCGGACCCAGTCGGCGAGGACCGTCAGGACCTCGGCGCCGCGCTGGTCGCCCTCGAAGAGGATCTGGAAGGCGCGCTTGCGGGCCGTGTTGCGGGCAGCCACGGTTAGCTGTTCACCCGGCCGAGGTAGTCGCTGGTGCGGGTGTCGACCTTGATCTTCTCACCGGTGGTGATGAAGAGCGGCACCTGGATCTGGTGGCCGGTCTCCAGCGTGGCGGGCTTGGTGCCGCCGGTGGAGCGGTCGCCCTGGACGCCCGGCTCGGTCTCCTGGATGACGAGCTCGACGGCGGCGGGAAGCTCGACGAAGAGCACCTCGCCCTCGTGCTGCGCGACAGTGGCGGTGAAGCCCTCGATCAGGAAGTTGGCGGCGTCGCCGACGGACTTCTTGTCGACGTGCAGCTGGTCGTAGGTCTCCATGTCCATGAAGACGAAGTACTCGCCGTCCATGTAGGAGAACTGCATGTCCCGCTTGTCGACGGTGGCCGTTTCGACCTTGACGCCGGCGTTGAAGGTCTTGTCGACGACCTTGCCGGAGAGCACGTTCTTGAGCTTGGTGCGCACGAAGGCCGGGCCCTTGCCGGGCTTGACGTGCTGGAACTCGACGACGGACCAGAGCTGGCCGCCTTCGAGCTTGAGCACCATGCCGTTCTTGAGGTCGTTCGTGGAAGCCACGGTTGCGGAATCTCCTGGACTGACGTACGACCCCGGGGCACGCACCTGCCTGGCTACAGGGCGAGCAGCTCCTTGGTCGTGATGGTGAGTAGCTCGGGTCCGCCGTCCGCCTCGGGGCGGACGACGAGCGTGTCATCGATCCGGACACCGCCCCGGCCCGGGAGGTGGACCCCCGGTTCGACGGTGACCGGCACGCAAGCGTCCAGTTTACCCATGGCCGCGGGACTCAATTGAGGGTCCTCGTCGATTTCGAGCCCGACCCCGTGTCCGGTCAGGGCCGTGAGGCCTTCCGTGTACCCCGCGGAGTCCAGCACCTGGCGTGCGGCCCGGTCGACGTCCCGGCAGGCGGCGCCGGGTACCAGGCTCTCACGTCCGGCGCGCTGGGCGGCGAAGACCAGGTCGTACAGCTCGATCTGCCAGTCCGCGGGAGCCGTTCCGATGACGAACGTACGGCCGATCTCGCAGCGGTAGCCGCGATACGTCGCGCCGAGGCAGACGGAGAGGAAGTCGCCCTCCTCCACACGGCGGTCGGTGGGCCGGTGGCCGGGGCGGCCGGCGTTGGGCCCGGTGGCGACGGAGGTCGGGAAGGCCGGTCCGTCGGCCCCGTGGTCGACCAGTCGCCTTTCGAGCTCCAGGGCGAGATGGCGCTCCGTCCGGCCGACGAGGATGGACTCCAGCAGTTCGCCGAGCGCCTGGTCGGCGATCTCGGCGCCGATGCGCAGGCAGGAGATCTCCTCCTCGTCCTTGACCACCCTGAGCTGCTCGACGGCGCAGCCGAGGCCCGCCAGGCGCAGCCGGGGGGCGACCGAGCCGAGGGCCCGGTGCCGGGCCACGGTGAGGTGGTGCTCCTCCACGGCGAGGGAGTCGGCGCCCTGGCCGGCGGCGAGGTCGGCGGCCGCGACGGCGGGGTCACCGCCGCCGGATCCGGGGAGGTTCTGGACGCGCAGGGCCTCATCGGGGCGCTCCTGCGTGGAGCGGCCCTCGATCGGGCCGGCACACACCAGGAGGTCCTCCGTCTTGCCCAGCAGCAGAACGGCGCCGTGCGGGGCGGGGCCCGCGAGATAGCGCACGTTGGCGGGGCGGGAGACCAGCGCCGCCGCGCTGCCGCCCGCGTTGCAGTATTCCCTCAGACGCGTCCGGCGGGCCGCGTACACCTCTGACATGACCCGAGCGTATGAGCTCCGCGGGTTTGGCGCCGGTTGAGGGCGTCTGAGTGGGCGGTGCCTGGTGTGTCCGGGTGGGTTGGGGTGCTGTTCGGGAGAGGGTGAGCCGCACGGGGTTGTGTGCCGTCCGCGGGTGTGTGGGGGCTTGTCGCGCCGTTCCCCGCGCCCCTAAAACGCACGGCTACCACTGGGGTGGGCTGGCGATGGAGCGGGACAGGACGTCGTTCAGGACCTGGGCCGTCTGCGGGATGTCGAGCTGGGAGTTGTCGATGATCGGGAGGCCCGAGCCGTACCAGCCGGCCATGCGGCCGTGGATGCGGGCGACCTCGTCGTCGCTGAGGCGGCGGTTGCCCGAGCGTTCGGCGTTGCGCTCCAGGACGATCTCCAGGCCCGGCAGCAGGACGACAGGCAGCAGGCCCGGCCCGACGTGTCGCTTCCAGCCGCCCAGGCCCACGACGGGGCGGTCGGGGAAGACGGCGTCGTCGAGGATGCAGGAGATGCCGTTGGCCAGGAAGTTCCGCGCGGCGAAGCCGCAGGTGCGGCGGGCGAGGCGGTACTGCGCTTCCGAGTTGTCGTTCCACCCGGACTGGGGGTCGGCGAAGCCCGAGCGGACCCATTCGCGTACGTCGTCGAGGCTGATGTGGGCCGTGGGGATCCGGCGGTGGTCCGCCCAGTACTTGGCGACGCTGGTCTTCCCGGCACCCGCGGGGCCGATGAGCAGCACCGCGAGCGTCGTGCCCGCCAGGTCGGGCCCCGCCGCGGCGGGCGGCGCGCTGGGCATGGCGACCGGACCGCCCGGCGGCAGCGGCACATGACCGGTGGTGTCCGGCGCGGCGGGAGCGGAGACCTGATGCGGGGGCACGGCCGGTCCGGGCGGGGGCGCGGGGTACCCCGGTGCCGGGGGCGGCGGGGGCACGGGGGCGGAGCCCTGGTGCGCCCCCGGGTGGTGCGAACCCGGGTGGTGTGCGGCCGGCGACCAGCCGGCGGCCGGTCCCTGCCCCGGCTGGTGGGGCGGCGGCAGCGGAGAACCCACTGCGTGCTGCATCCGGTGCCACTCCGTCTCGTACAGGCGATGGGCGCTGACAGCGGGGGCGGAACCCGCTGCTACCGAACGGTACCGCCCCCGGCGATCGTTGTGTGAACGGCCGGGGACGGCCCGAAGTGCCCGGCCCCGTAAGGCTGTTTCGGGCGTAAGGAGCGCGGGAGGACTTACTGCCCCACTTCGCCGTACGCGGCGAGCAGCACGGCCGGGTCGGGCCCCTCCAGGACGGTGGGCTTGGCCAGGCCGTCGAGGACGATGAACCGCAGCAGGTCGCCGCGGGACTTCTTGTCGACCTTCATGGTCTCCAGCAGCTTGGGCCACTGGTCGTGCCGGTAGTACAGCGGCAGGCCGACCGATTCCAGGACGGTGCGGTGGCGGTCGGCCGTGGCGTCGTCCAGGCGGCCCGCCAGGCGGCCGAGTTCCGCGGCGAAGTGCATCCCCACGGAGACGGCAGCGCCGTGGCGCCACTTGTAGCGCTCGTTCTTCTCGATCGCGTGGCCGAGCGTGTGGCCGTAGTTGAGGATCTCGCGCAGGCCCGACTCCTTCAGGTCGGACGACACCACGTCGGCCTTCACCCGGATGGAGCGCTCGATGAGCTCGGCGGTGTGCGGGCCGGCCGGGGTGCGGGCGGCCTCGGGGTCGGACTCGATGAGGTCGAGGATCACCGGGTCGGCGATGAAGCCGGCCTTGATGACCTCCGCGAGTCCGGAGACGTAGTCGTTGACCGGGAGGCCGTCCAGCGCGGCCAGGTCGCAGAGCACACCGGCGGGCGGGTGGAAGGCACCCACCAGGTTCTTGCCCTCGGCGGTGTTGATGCCGGTCTTGCCGCCGACGGCCGCGTCGACCATGGCCAGCACGGTGGTCGGGATCGCGATCCAGCGCACCCCGCGCAGCCAGGTGGCGGCGACGAATCCGGCCAGGTCGGTGGTCGCGCCGCCGCCGACGCCGACGATGACGTCCGTGCGCGTGAACCCGGACTGGCCGAGCGCCTTCCAGCAGTAGGCGGCGACCTCGGCGGTCTTGGCCTCCTCCGCGTTGGGCACCTGGATGGCGACCACTTCGTAGCCCTGCTCGGCCAGGTCGGCGCGCAGCGCGTCACCGGTCTCGGCCAGGGCCTCGGGGTGGACGATCGCGACCCGCTTGGCCCTGCCGCCGATCAACCCGGCCAGTTCGCCCAGGAGTTGACGGCCCACCAGGACCTCGTAGGGCTCGGTGCCCGCCGTGCCGCCGATCTGGATCCGCGTCACTGCCTCGCTCATGCTTCCTTCAACTCCAGTGCGTCCAGGGCGACTTCGGTGACCTCTTCGGCCGTACGTCCATCGGTGGCGACGACGGCCGTGGCGACCTCCTCGTACAGGTGCCGACGGGCCTCCATCAGCTCGCGCCACTGCTTGCGCGGGTTGATGGCGAGCAGCGGCCGGGCCGCGTTGAGGCCGGTGCGCTTGACCGCCTCCTCGACGTCCATCGACAGGTACACCACCCGCTGCCCGGCGAGCAGCTCGCGGGTCTCCTGGTCGAGGACGGCGCCGCCGCCCAGGGCCAGCACACCGTCGTGCCCGGCCAGCGCCTCGCGCACGGCCTGCTTCTCGATCGCACGGAAGGCGGCTTCGCCCTCCTCGACGAAGATCTCGGCGATCGTCCGGCCCTGCGCGGCGACGATGTCGTCGTCGGTGTCCCGGTATCCGGCCCCGAGCCGCTCGGCCAGCAGCTGCCCGACGGTGGACTTGCCCACGCCCATCGGGCCGACCAGCACGATCAGCGGGGTCACCGGATGGCCAGGTTGTCGAGGTAGGACCGGACATTGCGGCCGGTCTCGGCCACGCTGTCGCCGCCGAACTTCTCGGCGACCGCGTCCGCGAGGACGAGGGCGACCATCGCCTCGGCGACGATGCCGGCCGCCGGCACCGCGCACACGTCGGAACGCTGGTGGTGGGCTGCCGTCGCCTCACCGGTGACGACGTCCACCGTCTTGAGCGCCCGCGGGACGGTCGCGATCGGCTTCATGGCCGCCCGCACCCGCAGCAGCTCACCGGTGGTGAGCCCGCCCTCGGTGCCGCCGGAGCGGCCGGAGGTGCGCCGGATGCCCTCGTCGGTGGTCACGATCTCGTCGTGGGCCTTGGAACCGGGCACCCGCGCCAGGTCGAAGCCGTCGCCGACCTCCACGCCCTTGATCGCCTGGATGCCCATGAGGGCGGCGGCCAGCCGGGCGTCGAGACGCCGGTCCCAGTGCACGTGCGAGCCGAGGCCGACCGGCACGTCGTAGGCCAGCACCTCGACCACACCGCCGAGGGTGTCGCCGTCCTTGTGGGCCTGGTCGATCTCGGCGACCATCGCCTTCGACGCGTCGGCGTCCAGGCAGCGCACCGGGTCCGCGTCCAGCTTCTCCACGTCGGCCGGCGTCGGGTACACGCCGTACGGCGCCTTCGCGGCCGCCAGCTCCACCACGTGGGAGACGATCTCGATGCCGGCCGTCTCCTTCAGGTACGACCGGGCCACCGCGCCGAGGGCCACCCGGGCCGCGGTCTCACGCGCCGAGGCGCGCTCCAGGATCGGCCGGGCCTCGTCGAAGCCGTATTTCTGCATGCCGGCGAGGTCGGCGTGGCCGGGCCGCGGGCGGGTCAGCGGGGCGTTGCGGGCGAGCCCGTCGAGGATCTCGGGGTCGACCGGGTCGGCGGCCATGACCTGTTCCCACTTCGGCCACTCGGTGTTGCCCACCATGATCGCGACCGGGGAGCCGAGGGTGAGGCCGTGCCGGACGCCGCCGAGGAAGGTGATCTCGTCGCGCTCGAACTTCATGCGGGCGCCGCGCCCATAGCCCAGGCGCCGCCTCGCGAGATGGTCCGCCACCATGTCCGTGGTGATCGGCACGCCGGCGGGCAGGCCCTCCAGCGTCGCGACGAGTGCGGGACCGTGGGACTCCCCAGCGGTCAGCCAGCGCAACCTGCTCAACGGTGCTCCTCAGTGCTCGCGCCCGTACTGCCCTGCGTACGCACGTCCTCGCGTACGGCGACGGCCTGACCGGGTGCGCGGCCCCGGTCCGCCACCTACGATCCTCCCACGTCCGGAGTGCGGACCCGGCCGCCGGTCCATCAGGCGGACGAGGCCGGGCCGCCGGACTGCCGCTGCGGCGCGTAGGCACCGAGGAAGTCGGCGCCGCTCGGCTGCGGCGCAGGCTGTGCCCGCTGCGGTGCGCAGTCGCCCAGATGGTCGGCCCCGCTGCCCTGCTGCTGCGTCTGCTGCGGTGCGTACTCCCCCAGGTAGTCCGCTCCGCGTCCCTGCCCGTACTGGGCCGCCGCGTGGACGGGCTGACCGCTGCGCACGGCCCGCCGGTAGGCGATCTTGCGCTTGATCTTGACCGCCCAGGACGCGAGGACCGCGAGCACGATCAGGGCGATCACCGTGATCTGCACCCAGTCGGGCAGGAATCCCAGCAGGGACTCGAATATCTGGGACTTCACGGACGCCTGAGGCATGCCGGTGGACATGGTTCGCTATCCCCTCCCCTGTTCCGCCCCCTGCGGAACCGAGAGCGGATCTTAGCGGGCCGCCAGAGCCCGTTCGCCCGCTTTTCGCATGGCGTCCAGGGGCGCCGGGGCCTGCCCTGTCATCTGCTCGACCTGTAGTACGGCCTGGTGCACCAGCAGGTCGAGGCCGCTGACGACCGCGCCGCCGTACGCCGACCAGCGGGCGGCGAGTTCCGTCGGCCAGGGGTCGTAGAGGACGTCGAAGAGGGCCGCCGGCCGCTCCGGCACGGACCGGGCGAGAGCGTCGGTGACACCGGCCGGCGTGGTGCTGATCACCAGCGGGGCGCGCAGGGCCTGCTCGGCGTCCGCCCAGTCCGCGATGCGCACCGGGACCTCCAGCCGCTCGGCCCACTGCCGCATCTCGGCGGCCCGGGCCTCGCTGCGGACGTACACGGCGATCTCACCGGGGCAGATCCGCGCCAGCGCGGCCAGCGCGGAGGAGGCGGTGGCACCCGCACCCAGGACCGCGGCGGCCTCGACCTTGTCGATGCCGTGCTCCCGCAAAGCCGCGACCATGCCGGGGATGTCGCTGTTGTCGCCGGTCCGGCGACCGTCCGGGGTGCAGACCACCGTGTTGACCGCGTCGACCGAGGCCGCGGTCTCGCTGATTCCGTCGAGCAGCGGGATCACGGCCCGCTTCAGCGGCATGGTCAGCGAGAGCCCCGCCCACTCGGCCCCGAGCGTCTCGAAGAACCCGGGCAGTGCGGCCTCGTCGACCTCGAACCTGTCGTACGTCCAGCCGCTCAGCCCCAACTCCTCGTAGGCCGTGCGGTGCAGGACCGGGGAGAGCGAGTGGGCGATCGGGGAGCCGAGTACGGCGGCCCGGCGTGGTGCGGCCATCAGGTCTTCCTCAGTTGTTCCGCGAGGCGTTGAACTTGTCGACCAGCTTCTGGTGCTCGGCGTTGGTCTTGGTGAACTCACTGGTCTTGCCGTCCAGCGAGATGAAGTAGTACCAGCCGTCGTCCGTCGGGTTGAGGGCGCCCTTGATCGCGTCCTCGCCGGGATTGTCGATCGGCCCGGGCGTGAGCCCCTTGTGGAAGTACGTGTTGTACGGGTTGTCGTAGGTCCGCAGTTCGCTCAGGCTCAGGTCGATCTTGCTCTGGTTCTTGATGTAGTTGTACGTGGAGTCGAACTCCAGCAAGCCGTTGGTCTGCGGGTTCCCGGGCTTCATGCGGTTGTAGACGACCTCGGCCATCTTGCGGAAGTCGGCGTGGCTGGTGCCCTCGGCCTGAACCATGCTCGCGACCGTGATCAGCTGCCAGGGGTCCTCGAGTCCGAGGCTCGTGGCCTTCTTCTCCACCCCGAGCTTCTCGTAGGTCTCGGTTGCCCGTGTCACCATCTGCTTCAGCACGCCTTCGGGCTTCTGCCCCTTGGCGATGCCGTAGCTGGAGGGGTAGAGGAACCCTTCCAGCGGGTCCTTGACGTTCGGGTGGTTCTGCGCCCAGGAGGGCAGGCCGAGCTTCTTGTAGTCCTTCTTGGCGATCGCGGCGGTGGTGCCCTCCTTGACCTCCAGCCGCTTGTCGATGAGCCGGTAGATGTCGGCGTTGCGCTTGCCCTCGGCGATGATCAGGTTGTCGCGGCTCTCCGGACTGAGCATCAGTTCGACCGCGCTGTCGGCCGACATTTGCTTCTGCAGCGTGTAGACGCCGTCCTGGAGTGTGTTGCCGTCGGGATTGTTCGCCTGAGCCGTGACGAACGCGTCGACGCTCTTGACGACGCCGGCGTCCTTCAGCACCTGCCCGATCTCGTAGCCGCCCGCTCCCCTGGGGATCTCTACGGTGACCTGCTGCCCGCTGCCGTCGCCCGCGAAGTCCGGGGCGTCGCCGAAACGATCCTGGTAGAACTGGTAGCCGAAGTAGCTGACACCGGCCAGGCCGCCGCCGAGGATCACGACGACCAGCAGGCAGGCCATTCCGCTGCGGCGCTTCTTGGGCTTGCCGCCGCGTTCGCGTTTGTCGTCGCGCCCGCGACGATTCCTCGGCTCGTCGCCGTCGTCATCGTCGTCGCCGCCCGCGAAGAAGGCGTGCTCACCCTGATCGGGTCCGGGGTCCCAGTCGGTCTCGGGCTCCGGCGGGGGCTCGGCCCGGCGCCGGCCAGGGGGCTCCGGCGGCGGATAGGCGTCGGGCGTGCCGTAGTAGTCGGACTGGCCTCCGCCGTAGGTGCCTGCCTGCTGCTGCCCGTACGGGTCGCCGGGGTCGCCCGGGTACGACACCTGCTGGTGACCACCGGTGGCCCACCCGCCGTTGTCGTACTGCTGCTGGTGGTACCCCTGGTCCTGCGGGTGACCGTGGCCCCCTTGCCCGGGGTACTGCTGGTGCCCGTGGGCCTGGGCCGCGTACTGCTGGTCGTACTGGTAGTGCTGCTGCGCCTGACCGTATCCGGCCTGCTCACCGGTGCCCCAGTCGCCGTACTGCGACTGCTGCGGCTGCTCTGGATAGTGCTGCGGCTGGCCGCCGTAGGGGGACTGCTGACCCGGCTGGGCCTGCTGTCCTCCCCATCCGCCGTCCCCGTACAACGGGTCCTCCGGATGCCACGGTTCGGAGCCTTGGCCCCGGCCATACTCAGTCATCGATCCCCTAGAGCCGCGAGGCGGCGGTCGCTCGGCTTCCAGCCGGGCTCCCGTCCGCCTCTCTCTGGTGCGTCAGCTGTTCGAACACCGGCGCATCGCGCGGAACGTTACCGTATCGCGATCAGATGACCACTTCGACGCCTTCGCCGGGTGCTTTACCTGACACCCGTTCGGATTCAAGCGCCTGCTGGAGGATGACCACCGCAGCTGCCTGGTCGATCACGGAACGGCCCTTCTTGGACTTCACGCCGGAAGCGCGCAGTCCCTGACTGGCCGTCACCGTGGTCATGCGTTCGTCAATGAGTCTGACCGGAACCGGGGCGATCATGCGGGCCAGTTCCTGGACGAAGGCACGAACCTTGACCGCGGCCGGGCCTTCGCCCCCCTTGAGGGAGCGCGGCAGTCCGACGACGACCTCGAGTGGCTCGTACTCCTCGACGAGTTGCTTCAACCGCCGCTGAGCTGCGGGGATGTCACGCCCCGGGACCGTCTCCACCGGGGTGGCGAGGATCCCGTCGGGGTCGCACGAAGCGACCCCGATACGGGCATCCCCGACGTCGATAGCGAGTCGACGTCCTCTGCGCATCTTTCCTGACCCGTTTCCTACTTGGCCGTCTCGGCGACCAGGCGCTCGACCGCGTCGACGGCCTCACCGACGGCGCCCGGGTTCTGACCGCCGCCCTGGGCGACGTCCGGCTTGCCGCCACCGCCGCCGCCGAGCGTCTTGGCGGCCGTACGAACCAGGTCGCCGGCCTTGAGGCCACGCTCGCGGCCGGCCTCGTTGGTGGCGATGACCGTCAGCGGCTTGCCGTTCGCCACCGTGAACAGGGCGACCACGGCGGCCCGTCCGCCCTGGATGCGTCCGCGCACGTCGAGCACGAGCTTGCGCAGGTCGTCGGCGGTCGTGCCGTCCGGGACCTGACCGGTCACGACAGCAATGCCGCTGACGTCCTTGGCGGACTCTGCGAGACCGGCGGCGGCCTGGAGGACCTTCTCGGCGCGGAACTTCTCGATCTCCTTCTCGGCGTCCTTCAGCTTGCCGAGCATGGCGGAGACCTTCTCAGGGAGCTCCTCCGGACGGCCCTTGATCAGCTCCTGGAGCTGGGCGACGACCGTGTGCTCACGGGCGAGGAAGTTGTAGGCGTCGACACCGACCAGGGCCTCGATGCGCCGGACACCCGAACCGATGGAGGATTCGCCGAGCAGCTTCACCAGGCCCAGCTGCGCGGTGTTGTGCACATGCGTGCCGCCGCACAGCTCCTTGGAGAAGTCGCCGATGGTCACGACGCGCACACGGTCGCCGTACTTCTCACCGAACTCGGCGATGGCGCCCTGCTTCTTGGCCTCGTCGATGCCCATGACCTCGGCCTGCACGTCGAGGTCGCGGGAGAGGACCTCGTTGATCCGCTGCTCGACGTCGGTCATCACGGCCGTGGGTACGGCGGACGGCGAGCCGAAGTCGAAGCGGAAGCGGCCGGGCTGGTTCTCGGAACCGGCCTGGGCGGCCGTCGGGCCGAGGGCGTCGCGCAGCGCCTGGTGGGTGAGGTGCGTGGCCGAGTGGGCGCGGGCGATGGCCGTGCGGCGACGGGAGTCGATCGAGGCGTGGGCCGTGGCGCCGACGGTGACCTCGCCGACCTGGACGACGCCCTTGTGGACGTACACGCCCGGGACCGGCTTCTGGCAGTCGCGGATCTCGATGACGGCACCGGTGTCGACCTTGATCCGGCCGGTGTCGCCGATCTGGCCGCCGCCCTCGGCGTAGAACGGGGTGCGGTCGAGGACGATCTCGACCTCGTCGCCCTCGGTGGCGGCCGGGGAGGAGGCGCCGTCGACGAGGATGCCGACGATCCTCGACTCGCCCTCGGTGGCGGTGTAGCCGATGAAGTCGGTGGCACCGGCCTGGTCGGCGATCTCGCGGTAGGCGCCGGTGCCGGCGTGGCCGGTCTTCTTGGCCTGGGCGTCGGCCTTGGCGCGCTCCCGCTGCTCCTTCATCAGGCGGCGGAAGCCGTCCTCGTCCACGGTCAGGCCCTGCTCGGCGGCCATCTCCAGGGTGAGGTCGATCGGGAAGCCCCAGGTGTCGTGGAGCAGGAAGGCCTTGTCGCCGGGCAGGACGGTGCCGCCTGCGGACTTGGTGTCGGTGACGGCCGTGTCGAGGATGTTGGTGCCGGCCTTCAGCGTCTTGAGGAAGGCGTTCTCCTCGGCGAGGGCGACCTTCTCGATGCGCTCGCGGTCCGTGATGAGCTCGGGGTACTGCTGGCCCATCATGCCGATCACGGTGTCGATCAGGTCCTTGACGACCGGACCGGTGGCACCGAGCAGGCGCATGTTGCGGATGGCGCGGCGCATGATGCGGCGCAGGACGTAACCGCGGCCTTCGTTGCCGGGGGTCACGCCGTCGCCGATGAGCATCACGGAGGTGCGCATGTGGTCGGTGACCACGCGCAGGGAGACGTCCGAGTCATGGGCGTCGCCGTAGGCCACACCCGTCAGCTCGGTGGCCTTCTTGATGACGGCCATGGACGTGTCGATCTCGTACATGTTCTGCACGCCCTGCAGAATCATGGCGAGTCGCTCGAGGCCGAGGCCCGTGTCGATGTTCTGGCTGGGGAGGTCGCCGAGGATCTCGAAGTTGTCCTTGCCGATGCCCTCGCCGCGCTCGTACTGCATGAAGACGAGGTTCCAGATCTCCACGTACCGCTCGTCGTTGACGGCGGGGCCGCCCTCGACGCCGAACTCGGGGCCGCGGTCGTAGTTGATCTCGGAACAGGGGCCACAGGGTCCGGGGACGCCCATCGACCAGTAGTTGTCCTTCATGCCGAGGCGCTGGATACGCTCCTTCGGCACACCGACGACGTCGTGCCAGATGCGCTCGGCCTCGTCGTCGTCCTTGTAGACGGTGATCCAGAGCTTGTCCGGCTCCAGGCCGTAACCACCCTTGTCCTGGGGGCTGGTGAGCAGCTCCCAGGCGTACTTGATGGCGCCTTCCTTGAAGTAGTCGCCGAAGGAGAAGTTGCCGCACATCTGGAAGAACGTGCCGTGCCGGGTGGTCTTGCCGACCTCTTCGATGTCCGGCGTGCGCACGCACTTCTGCACGCTGGTGGCGCGGTCGAAGGGCGGCTTGACCTCGCCCAGGAAGTAGGGCTTGAAGGGCACCATGCCGGCCGGGACGAGGAGCAGAGTCGGGTCGTCCGCGATGAGCGACGCCGAAGGGACGACGGTGTGACCGCGCTCCTCGAAGAAGCTCAACCAGCGGCGGCGAATCTCAGCCGACTCCATCAGTGGTCCTCATTCCGGTTGTACGAGTACGTCGTCCTGTCGCTGTCGACGGACTTCGGGGTGCTGCGGTTCTCGATGGCGGTGTACCGCCGGGGTGCGGGGAGTTCGGGGTCGCTGTTGATGCCGAGGACGTCCCCCAGCTCTTCCTCCCGCTGGGCCATGTTGTCCCGGACGTCGAGCGCGAAGTCGACCGCGCGGTCCTTGAGCCGGTGGCCGGCCTCGATCGCCTTGTTTCCCGCGGTTCTGGCGAGGCTCTCGGGCGTCAGCTGCTTCAGCTTGCGGTTGACCTTGGTGGTGGCCCACACGCCGGCGGCGACGCCCGTGGTGAACCAGAAGGTACGGCGGAACATCGCTTGCTCTCAGTCCCTCTTCTTCCCTCGGGCGCCGCGTCGAGAGACCGTACGGCCCACGATCACGGTACGCCTGGACGCCTTGGCGGGCACGTCCTCCTTGCGGCCGCCGAGGGCCCGGCGCACGCCGTAGCCGAAGGCGGCGACCTTGACCAGGGGGCCACCGAAGGTGGAGGCGACGGTGGTCGACAGCGCGGAGGCGTTCGACGTCACCTCCTGGACGTCGGAGGCGATCGAGTCGACCCGGTCGATCTGGGTCTGCGCGGAGCGCACCGCCGAGGAGGCGTCGGCCAGCAGCGGGACGGCCTGGTCGGTCACATCCGCCACGAGCTTGGTGGTCGCCCTGAGCGTCTGGGCCAGCCTCGCCAGCGCGACGGCGAGGAAGGAGACCAGGATCGCCCAGAAGACGGCCACCAGGATTCCGGCCACCTCTCCACCGGACACTGTGCACCCGCTCCCTGAAACGTGCCTGAACATCTGCCTGAGTACGAGAAAGTCGTGCCACGAGCCTATCGCGCCGGGGGTGCGGCTCCGTACCGGATTGCCGCCCGGCGACGGCGGATTCGCGAAAGCCCGCCGCCTCACCCGACCGGAAGGGACGGGGGAGACGGCGGGCTGTAGTACCGCGTGCCTGCCGAGGATCAGCGGGCGTAGTACTCGACGACGAGCTGCTCGTCGCAGATCACCGGGATCTCCTTGCGGTTCGGCTCACGGTCCAGGCGGAACGCCAGGGCCTTGAGGTTCACCTGGAGGTAGCGCGGGGTCTCGCCGTCGGGGGCGAAGCCACCCTCACGGGCGATCGTGAAGAGCGTCTTCTCCTTGGAGCGCTCGCGCACCTGCACGACGTCGTCCGGACGGACACGGAAGGAGGGCTTGTCGACCTTCTTGCCGTTGACCGCGATGTGGCCGTGGACGACCATCTGGCGGGCCTGGTAGATCGTGCGGGCGATGCCCGAACGCAGGACCAGCGCGTCGAGACGGCGCTCGAGCTCGATGATCAGGGCCTCACCGGTCTTGCCCTGGACCTTGGAGGCACGGTCGTAGGCGCGGACGAGCTGGCGCTCGGACACGTCGTACTGCGCGCGCAGACGCTGCTTCTCGAGCAGACGGACCTTGTAGTCCGAGTTCTGCTTGCGGCCGCGGCCGTGCTCACCCGGGGGGTAGGGGCGGGCCTCGAAGTACTTGACGGCCTTCGGGGTCAGCGCGATGCCGAGGGCACGCGACTTCTTGACCTTGGGGCGGGACTGGTTCGCCACTGTTTCTCTTTTCCTGGTTTCGGCTTGTCAGGGTTGTGGGAGGTCGCATCCGCAGCCGGGGAAACCCGCCTCGTCCATGCGGACGGGGTGGGCAGCCGCTCCCCTGGTCTGGGCACATACGTGCAGCACGCGAGTGGCCCACCGTCCGGTCCCGTCGCGGGACGGGTGGTGGTGGGCTGCCCGCGACACCGTTCGACGGTGCGCGACGCTCCTGGAGCCGGTCCGGGGATCGGCTCCGGCCGACTGTCCCGTTCTGACTGCACGGGACGCGGCACTCCGACCGAGTTTACAGGGTGCTCAGGACCGCTTTCGACCGAGGTTCTTCCGGGTCCATTCGACCGCGTCCGCGTAGCGGGCCTCCGCGCCGTGCCGGGTGGGTGTGTAGTACTCGCGGTCCTTGAGCGCGTCCGGGGCGTACTGCTGGGCGGCGATACCCTCGGTCAGGTCGTGCGGGTAGACGTAGCCCTGGCCGTGGCCGATCTTGGTGGCGCCCTTGTAGTGGCTGTCGCGCAGGTGCGCGGGCACGGATCCGGCGAGCCCCTTGCGTACGTCCTCCAGGGCGGCGCCGATCGCGGTGGTCGCGGCGTTGGACTTGGGTGCCAGGGCGAGGGCGATCGTGGCGTGGCTGAGGGTGAGGGCGGCCTCGGGGAAGCCGATCATGGCGACGGCCTGGGCGGCGGCGACCGCGATCGGCAGGGCGTTCGGATCGGCGAGGCCGATGTCCTCGCTGGCGGAGATCATCAGACGGCGGGCGATGAAGCGGGGGTCCTCGCCGGCCTCGATCATCCGGGCCAGATAGTGCAGGGCGGCGTCGACGTCGGAGCCGCGGATGGACTTGATCAGGGCGCTGGCCACGTCGTAGTGCTGGTCGCCGTCGCGGTCGTACTTCACGGCGGCCCGGTCGACCGTCTCCTCCAGGGTGGTCAGGCCGATCTCCGCCTCGCCCTTGTCCAGGGCGGCTCCGGCGGCGGCCTCCAGGGCGGTGAGGGCGCGGCGGGCGTCGCCGCCGGCGATGCGCAGGAGGTGGCTCTCGGTCTCCTCGGGGAGGGTGACGGCGTCGTTGAGGCCGCGCTCGTCGGTGAGGGCGCGCCGGACGAGGCCCTTGATGTCGTCGTCGGTGAGCGGTTCGAGGGTGAGCAGCAGGGAGCGGGAGAGCAGGGGCGAGATCACCGAGAAGTACGGGTTCTCCGTCGTCGCGGCGATCAGCGTCACCCAGCGGTTCTCGACGGCCGGGAGCAGGGAGTCCTGCTGGGCCTTGCTGAAGCGGTGGATCTCGTCGAGGAAGAGGACGGTCTCCTTGCCGTATCCGCCGGAGGCGCGGCGGGCGCCGTCGATGACAGCACGGACCTCCTTGACGCCCGCGGTGATCGCCGACAGTTCGACGAAGCGGGCGTCGGTGGCCTTGGAGACGACGTACGCCAGGGTGGTCTTGCCGGTGCCGGGCGGGCCCCAGAGGATCACGGAGGAGGCGCCAGCGGGACCGGAGGCCTCGCCGACCAGTCTGCGCAGGGGTGATCCCGGCTTCAGCAGATGCTGCTGTCCCACGACCTCGTCGAGAGTGCGCGGGCGCATCCGCACCGCCAGGGGGCTGCTGGACGGTTCCTTCTCCTGGCGTTCTTCTGCTGCGGCGGTGAACAGGTCGGGCTCCACGTCAGAAACCCTAAATCACGGCACTGACAATCCCGCCGGGCCCCGGGCCCCGGGCCGGCCGGGTCAGCTGGTCCAGAAGTCCCACCAGCGGGTCAGGATCAGCATGCCGATGATCCCGATGTGCAGCACGGGCAGGACCCAGGTGAACTCGCCGAAGAAGCTCTTGAGCCAGTTCGGCGCCGGGAGGAAGCCCTTGCGGATGTTGAACGACGTCACGTACCAGAACATGAGGATCGTCGCGACCCAGGCCAGGGAGCACCACAGGCACAGTGCGTTGATCCGGTACAGGGACTGGAACATCAGCCAGGCGCAGAAGACGACGCCGAACAGGCAGCCGGCGTTGAAGGTGAGCCAGTACCAGCGCGGATAGCGGGCGCGGGCCAGGAGGCTGATGCCGACGGCGATGACGATGCCGTAGCAGACGAGGCCGAGCATCGGGTTCGGGAAGCCGAAGACGGCGGCCTGCTTGCTCTCCATGACGCTGCCGCAGGAGACGACGGGGTTGAGGCTGCAGCCGGGCGTGAACGTCTTGCCCTCGACCTTGGCCTCGAGGAGCTTGAACTTGTCGATCGTGATGACCCAGGCGGCGAGCAGTCCGGCCGCGCCGGTGATCACCAGCAGCAGGGCGAGGGCCCGGCTGCCGCCCTCGGTGCGGGGCGCGTTCTCGGCGCGCTCCGTCTCGGGCTCCATGGAGACGTCCTTGACTGTCGTCTTGCTCATCACGCCGATTCCGTCGCTTGAGGCCTGACCATCTTCGGGCATGGCCATTGTGCCGCACACGGGCCTCTGTCCACCGTTCACTGGACATAAGCATGTCCGCAGGGTCGGCCCTGAGCGTTCGGTTCCGGCCGACGATCGCCGCATGACAGCACAGGGGTACGACCTCGCCGTGGACGTGCGAGGGCTGCGCGAGCGCTACGGGAACGTGACCGCCTTCGACCGTGTCGATCTCGGCATCCGGCGCGGCGAGGTGATCGGCCTGCTCGGACCGAACGGCGCGGGCAAGAGCACCACGGTGGAGATCCTCCAGGGCAACCGCGCCCGGGACGCGGGCGAGGTGTCCGTACTCGGGTCGGACCCGGCGACCGCCACGCGCGCGTGGCGCGCACGCGTCGGAATCGTCTGGCAGCACGACTCGCTCACGGTGTCCGTACGGGACGACGGCCGTGGCTCCCCCCCGGCTGCCGCTGGCGAGGAGGGGGACGCCGTGATCCGCATCGTCCTGGCCGATGACCATCCCGTCGTACGGGAGGGGCTGCGGGCGATGCTCAGTGCCGAGACGGACCTGGAGGTCGTCGCGGATGCGTCCGGCGGTCCGTAGGCGGAAGCGCTCGCGGGGCGATGGAGGCCGGGGCCGCGGGCTATCTGCTGTTGCCGGCGCCGTCCGTGGCGGCCCGGCTGGTGGATCAGTCGCGCACCAAGCCGGAACGCCCACGCCTGTCGGAACGCGAGACGGCCGTCCTGCGACTGGTCGCCGAGGGCCTGGCGAACGCCGAGATCGGACGCGGACTCTTCATCGGCGAGTCGACGGTGAAGACCTATCTGCTGCGCGTCTTCGGCGAGTTGAAAATGGACGACCGGACGGCGGCCGTCACGAGCGCGATGCGGTTCGGGCTGCTGGAGCAGTGAGGAAGGCGCCGGGAGGCCCGGCGCCTTCGACAGCGTCTCAGCCGAGCCGGGCCTCCAGCTCCGCCACGATCTCGTTCACGCCCACCGCCGTCTGCTCGCCCGACTCCATGTCCTTGAGTTGGACGACGCCCTCGGCGAGGTCGCGTTCCCCGGCGACGACCGTGTAGCGGGCGCCGCTGCGGTTGGCGTTCTTCATGGCGCCCTTGAGGCCCTTGGAGCCGTAGGAGAAGTCGGCCGCGATGCCGTTCTTGCGGAGTTCCGTGACCTTGGCGAACAGGACCCGTCGGGCCTCCTCGCCGAGCGGGACGGCGAACACGCTGGTGGTCACGGGGAGTTCGAGCTCGATGCCCTCCGCCTCCAGGGCGAGAACCGTGCGGTCGACGCCGAGGGCCCAGCCGACGGACGGCAGGGCAGGGCCGCCGATCATCTCGGAGAGGCCGTCGTAGCGGCCGCCGCCGCCCACCGCGGACTGCGAGCCCAGGCCGTCGTGGACGAACTCGAAGGTGGTGCGGGTGTAGTAGTCCAGGCCGCGGACCAGCTTCACGTCGTCCTCGAAGGCGACGCCCGCGGCCGTGATCAGCTCGCGGACCTCCTCGTGGTACGTCTTGCACGCGTCGCAGAGGTAGTCGCGGAGCAGCGGGGCGTCCCCCAGCTGCTTCTGGACCGACTCACGCTTGTCGTCCAGGACGCGCAGCGGGTTGATCTCCGCCCGGCGCAGGGTGTCCTCGTCCAGGTCCAGGCCGCGCAGGAAGTCCTGCAGCGCCGACCGGTACACCGGGCGGCACTCCTTGTCGCCCAGGCTGTTGAGCAGGATCCGGAAGTCGCTCAGACCCAGCGAGCGGTACGCCTGGTCGGCCAGGATGATCAGCTCGGCGTCCAGCGCCGGGTCCTCCGCGCCGATCGCCTCGGCACCGACCTGGGAGAAGTGACGGTAGCGGCCCTTCTGCGGACGCTCGTAGCGGTAGTACGAGCCGGAGTACCAGAGCTTGACCGGGAGGTTGCCCGCCTTGTGCAGGTTGGCCTCCAGCGCGGCACGGAGGACGGACGCCGTGCCTTCGGGGCGCAGGGCCAGCCTGTCGCCGCCCTTGGTCTCGAAGGCGTACATCTCCTTCGTCACGATGTCCGTCGACTCGCCGACACCACGTGCGAAGAGCTCGACGTTCTCGAAGCCGGGCGTCTCGATGTAGCCGTAGCCGGAGTCCCGCAGCGGCGCGGCGATCGCCTCACGGACCGCCAGGTACTTCGCGGAGTCCGGCGGGATCAGGTCGTACGTGCCCTTGGGGGCCTTGAAGGTGCTCACGGAAGGTCTCGTCACATTCCTCGTCGGGGAGCGGGCTGAGCTCCCTGGCCGGCGGCCACCTGCCGCAGATACGGGTTGGTGGCGCGCTCCTGGCCGATGGTCGTCTGGGGGCCGTGGCCGGACAGCACCACGGTCGAGTCGTCGAGCGGCAGGCACACGCGGCCCAGCGAGTCGAGCATCTCGGCCATGTCACCGCCGGGCAGGTCGGTGCGTCCGATGGAGCCGGCGAACAGCAGGTCGCCCGAGAACAGGATCGGCGGGATGTCCGCCGCCTCGGGCATACCGAAGGTCACCGACCCCTTGGTATGGCCGGGAGCGTGCGCGACGGACAGCTCCAGGCCCGCCAGTTCCAGCTTCGCCCCGTCAGCCAGCTCCTTGACGTCGTCCGGCTCCCCCACGGTCAGCTCGCCCAGGAGCGGCATCCCGATGGAACGGCCGATCCCCTTCTCGGGGTCGTTCATCATGTACCGGTCGTCGGGGTGGATCCAGGCCGGCACGTCGTGCGCGCCGCACACCGGGACGACCGAGGCCACGTGGTCGATGTGGCCGTGGGTGAGGACGACGGCGACGGGCTTGAGACGGTGCTTTCTGACCGCTTCCTCGACGCCGTCGGCGGCCTGATGGCCGGGGTCGATGATCACGCACTCCTCACCGGTGGCGGGGGCGACGAGGTAGCAGTTCGTCCCCCAGGCCCCGGCGGGGAACCCGGCAATGAGCACGATCGTCCTTCGTTGTGTCGATACGGGAGGCTGCGGCTGGTGACAGAGCCTACCGGCGCTGCCGATTCCTCAGCGAACCCATATACGGTACGGGGCACACGCGGGCGGTCGGCACACAGGACGCACGCGTACCGGTCGACGTTCGAGACCCATGAGGAGAGAACCCGGTGGTCAGCCAGGAACAGCGGCGGCGTCAGCTCGCCCGGGAGAAGTTCTTGCGGCAGCAGCAGCGACGCACGGACGCTCGACGCAAGGCCCGTATCCGCAACTCCGTGATCGCCTCGACTCTCGGCGTGATCGTGGTGCTCTCCGTGACGGTCTTCCTGACCAAGCCGTTCGAGGACGACGGCAAGACGGAGAACGCGAACGCGGACGTCACGCCGAGCGCCACGCCCAGCAAGGCCCCGGACCCGTGCGAGAAGCCCGCCGCGGGCAAGGTCAAGTCGCAGACCTGGAAGAAGGAACCGGCGATGTCGATCGACGAGTCGGCGAAGTACACGATGAAGCTCGACACGACGTGCGGCGAGATAGACGTCGCGCTGAAGGCGTCGGCCGCGCCGCACACCGTCAACTCGTTCAACTTCCTGCTCGGCAAGGGGTACTTGGACCACAGCAAGTGCCACCGGCTCACCAACCAGCGCATCTACGTGCTGCAGTGCGGTGATCCGCAGGGCACCGGCATGGGCGGGCCCGGCTACACGATCCCGGACGAGAACCTCAAGGACAAGAGCCTCAAGGGAGGGGTGTACCCGGCGGGCACGGTCGCGATGGCGAACCAGTACAACGCCCAGACGAAGCAGGGGCGGGACAGTGGCGGCAGCCAGTTCTTCCTCGTCTACCAGGACAGTCAGCTGCCGCCCGACTACACACCGTTCGGCACGGTGTCCGAATCGGGCATGAAGGTCCTGACGAAGATCGCCAAGGCCGGTGCGCAGGCCCCCGACCCTCAGACGGGCAACACGGCGCCCAACGCGACGGTCGTGATCAACAAGGCCACGATCACCGAATCCTGACCCCCAACTGCGAAATTTCGGTCGCGCGGGATGCGGACACGCCCCCCGCCGGTCGCCTATGTTGGCCGTGACGAAACTGTGGACGATGCCCGGGGGTGCTGAGGCCCCTCGCAGGCATCATGTGGAGGAGGCGCTGTGAGCAGCGACCCGTGGGGCCGCGTCGACGAGACGGGGACCGTGTACGTGCGTACGGCCGACGGCGAGCAGGTAGTCGGTTCCTGGCAGGCAGGCTCCCCCGAGGAGGCGCTGGCCTATTTCGAGCGCAAGTACGAGGGCCTGGTTGTCGAGATCGGCCTCCTCGAGAAGCGAGTGAAGACCACCGACCTGTCGGCGAAGGACGCTCAGGTCGCCATCGACCACATCCGGGAGCAGATCGACGCGCACCACGTGGTGGGCGACCTGGATGCCCTGCGGGTCCGGCTGGACAAGCTCGTGGAGCTGGTGGAGGCGCGCCGCGAGGAGCGCAAGGCGCAGCGGGCACGGCAGTCCGACGAGGCGCGCAAGTCCAAGGAGGCGCTGGTCGCCGAGGCGGAGGAGCTGTCGCAGTCCGACCAGTGGCGGGCGGCCGGTGAGCGGCTGCGGGCCCTGGTGGACACCTGGAAGGGCCTGCCGCGCCTGGACCGCAAGTCCGACGACGAGCTGTGGCACCGGTTCTCGCACGCGCGGTCGGCGTTCTCCAAGCGGCGCAAGCAGCACTTCGCGCAGCTGGACGCGCAGCGCGAGGAGGCCCGCAAGACCAAGGAGCGGCTGGTCTCCGAGGCCGAGGCGCTGTCGAACTCAACGGACTGGGGCGTGACGGCCGCGCGCTACCGCGAGCTGATGGCCGAGTGGAAGGCCGCGGGCCGTGCGCAGCGTGAGCACGAGGACGATCTGTGGAACCGCTTCCGCGGCGCCCAGGACGTCTTCTTCGCGGCCCGCAGCTCGGTGTTCGCCGAGCGGGACGCCGAGCAGGCGGAGAACCTGAAGCTCAAGGAGGAGCTGGCCGAGGAGGCCGAGAAGCTCCTGCCGATCACGGACCTGAAGGCGGCCCGGGCCGCCTTCCGCAACGTGAACGAGCGCTGGGAGGCCATCGGCCACGTGCCGCGCGACGCGCGGCCCAAGGTAGAGGGCCGGATGCACGCCGTCGAGCGGGCCCTGCAGGAGTCCGAGGAGGCCGAGTGGCGCCGGACCAACCCGGAGGCACGCGCGCGTGCCGAGGGTCTGACCGGCCAGCTCCAGGCCGCCGTGGACAAGCTGCGGGGCCAGATCGAGCAGGCCCGTGCGCAGGGCAACAACGCCAAGGCCGACAAGCTCGCGCGTGAGCTCGAGGGCCGCCAGGCGCTGCTGGACCAGGCGCAGAAGGGTCTGCAGGAGTTCGGAGGCTGATCATCAGCACCCCGAAAGGGGGCTCCCGTACCTGTGCGGTACGGGAGCCCCCTTTCGCGTGGTCTCTACGACCTGCTGCGCGCCGATGTCACCCGGTACACGTCGTAGACGCCCTCCACGCCCCGGACCGCCTTCAGCACATGGCCGAGATGCTTCGGGTCGCCCATCTCGAAGGTGAAGCGGGAGGTGGCGACGCGGTCGCGGGAGGTCTGGACGGCCGCGGAGAGGATGTTGACGTGCTGGTCGGACAGCACGCGGGTGACGTCCGAGAGCAGCCGGGAGCGGTCCAGGGCCTCGACCTGGATGGCGACCAGGAAGACCGAGGACTGGGTGGGCGCCCACTCCACCTCGAGGATGCGCTCGGGCTCGCGGGACAGTGACTCCACGTTCACGCAGTCGTTGCGGTGAACCGATACGCCACTTCCCCGGGTGACGAAGCCGATGATGGGGTCACCGGGTACGGGCGTACAGCAGCGGGCCAGTTTCACCCACACGTCGTCGACGCCCTTCACGACGACGCCCGGGTCGGCGCTGGAGCGGCGTTTGCGGCTGCGTCCGCGGGCCGGCGGGACCGACTCGTCGATCTCCTCGGTGGCGGCCTCCTCGCCGCCGAGGGCCTGGACGAGCTTCTGCACGATGTTCTGGGCGGAGACATGGCCCTCGCCGATCGCCGCGTACAGCGCGGAGATGTCCACGTAGCGCATCTCGTGCGCGAGGGTCACCAGGGAGTCGCCGGTCAGGATGCGCTGGATGGGCAGGTTCTGCTTGCGCATCGCGCGGACGATGGCGTCCTTGCCCTGCTCGATCGCCTCGTCGCGGCGCTCCTTGGAGAACCAGGCCCGGATCTTGTTGCGGGCGCGCGGCGACTTGACGAAGCCGAGCCAGTCGCGAGAGGGGCCCGCGCCGGGCGCCTTGGAGGTGAAGACCTCGACCAGATCGCCGTTGTCGAGGGTGGATTCGAGCGGCACCAGGCGGCCGTTCACCCGGGCACCGATGGTGCGGTGGCCGACCTCGGTGTGGACCGCGTACGCGAAGTCCACCGGGGTGGCACTGGCAGGGAGTGCTATGACGTCGCCCTTGGGGGTGAAGACGAAGACCTCGTTGCGGGAGAGGTCGAAGCGCAGGGACTCCAGGAACTCGCCCGGGTCCTCGGTCTCCTTCTGCCAGTCGAGCAGCTGGCGCAGCCACGCCATGTCGTTGAGGTGGTCGTCCTTGCTCTTGCCGGACGACTTGGGGGCGTCGGAGCGTACCTTCGAGGCGCCGGCGACGGCCTCCTGCTTGTACTTCCAGTGCGCGGCGATGCCGTACTCGGCGCGGCGGTGCATGTCGAAGGTGCGGATCTGCAGCTCGACGGGCTTGCCGCCGGGGCCGATGACCGTCGTGTGCAGCGACTGGTACATGTTGAACTTGGGCATCGCGATGTAGTCCTTGAACCGGCCGGGGACCGGGTTCCATCGCGCGTGCACCGTGCCGAGGGCCGCGTAGCAGTCGCGGACGGTGTCCACGAGGACGCGGATGCCCACCAGGTCGTAGATCTCCGCGAAGTCACGGCCGCGGACGATCATCTTCTGGTAGACGCTGTAGTAGTGCTTGGGGCGGCCGGTGACGGTCGCCTTGATGCGGGCCGCGCGCAGGTCCTGCTGGACCTCGTCGGTGACGATGGCCAGGTACTCGTCACGCTTCGGTGCCCGCTCGGCCACCAGCCGTACGATCTCGTCGTACATCTTGGGGTAGAGGATCGCGAAGGCGAGGTCCTCCAACTCCCACTTGATGGTGTTCATGCCGAGGCGATGGGCGAGCGGCGCGTAGATCTCCAGGGTCTCGCGCGCCTTCTTCTCCTGCTTCTCGCGCTTGAGGTAGCGCATGGTGCGCATGTTGTGCAGGCGGTCGGCGAGCTT
Organism: Streptomyces sp. NPDC044719; assembly: GCF_056433405.1. NCBI lineage: Bacteria > Bacillati > Actinomycetota > Actinomycetes > Kitasatosporales > Streptomycetaceae > Streptomyces > Streptomyces sp. NPDC044719. Next base: position 164,383 of record NZ_JBWKHE010000011.1, on the reverse strand, counting down.
GATGACCAGGACGCGCGGATCCTTGGCCATGGCGACGACCATCTTGCGCACGGTCTCGGCCTGGGCCGCCTCGCCGAACTTGACCTTGTCCAGCTTGGTGACGCCGTCGACGAGGAGGGTGACGACATCGCCGAAGTCACGGCGCAGGTCGTCCAGGCCGTACTCGGTGTCCTCGACCGTGTCGTGCAGTAGGCCGGCCATCAGGGTGGCCGGATCCATGCCGAGCTCGGCGAGGATGGTCGTCACGGCGAGGGGGTGCGTGATGTACGGGTCGCCGCTCTTGCGCTTCTGGCCGCGGTGCCAGCGCTCGGCGACCTGGTAGGCCTTCTCGATCTGGCGGAGCGTGGCGGTCTCAATCTTCGGGTCGTTGCCGCGCACTATCCGCAGCAGCGGCTCCAGCACCGGGTTGTACGGGTTGGCCCGCTGGACGCCGAGGCGGGCGAGGCGGGCACGGACGCGGTTGGAGGAGCCGGTGCGGGCGGGCTGGCCGCCGGCCTGGCGCACCGCGGGAGGGGCCGGCTTGGGGCGCGACTGCTCGGCTGTCTTGTCGACGGGCGCCGACTGGGCGTGCTCGACCGGCCCGCGGGTGTCGTTCTTCGCGTGCGGCGCGTTCGGCGCGGGCTTGGCCGCTGCCGAGGCGGACTCGGGCTTGGCGGCGGTCAGGTGCTGGGCCTCGTCTGACAAGAGGGCTCCTCGTGCGCTTTCCGGGTCCCCCGGTCAGGCTCCGGAGACCCCATGGTAGCGATCCTGTGCCCCAGGATCGCCTTCAGGCCAATGTGAGGACCGTCTACCCAGGGAACGTGAGAGGCGGGCACCGGATTCCTCCGGGCCCGCCTCCGCGGTGTCGTGCCGGTCGCCCACCGGGCCGCCGTGGGTCTTCTAGACCGTGAGCAGCGCCTCCAGTGGGGCTCCGCCCAGTGCCGGTTCCAGGCGGGTGCGGCCGTTCAGGAAGCCGAGTTCCATGAGGACGGCGAGACCCGCGACCTCGGCTCCTGCCCGGCGGATGAGCTGGACCGAGGCCTCGGCGGTGCCGCCGGTGGCGAGGACGTCGTCGATGACCAGGATGCGGTCGCCGGTGCTCAGGTCCTCGGCGTGCACCTCGATCTCGGCCGAGCCGTACTCCAGGTCGTAGGCCTGGGCGAGGGTGGCTCCGGGGAGCTTGCCCGCCTTGCGTACGGGGACGAAGCCGAGGCCGGCGCGGACGGCGACCGGGGCGCCGAGGATGAAGCCGCGGGCCTCCAGGCCGACGACCTTGGTGGCGCCGGTGTTCTCGGCGATCTCGGCGAGGGCGTCGGTGAGCGCGGTGAACGCCGCCGGGTCCGCCAGGAGCGGGGTGATGTCCTTGAACATCACGCCCGGCTCCGGGTAGTCGGACACGTCCCTGATGCGGCTGAGCAGCAGTTCCTTGATGTCGGTCATCGGCGCTTCCCCGAGGGGCGGCCCCTGCCGCGGTTGCGGGACGCGGGCTGGTTCCGCGGGCCGACGACGGCCGGAGCGACGTCCTCGGGCTCGGCGGCGTAGGACTCGTCTCCGGTCTCCGCCTGCGGGGTATCGCCCTTGGCGGCCCGCTTGGCCAGGACGCGCTTCTTCAGGGCCTTCATCTGCGGCTCGCGCTCCTTCAGGTCGGCGACGAGCGGCGTGGCGATGAAGATCGAGGAGTACGCACCGGCGGCGAGGCCGACGAACAGCGACAGCGAGATGTCGTTCAGCATGCCGGCGCCGAGGACACCGCCACCGATGAACAGCAGGCCCGCGACCGGCAGCAGCGCGACCACAGTGGTGTTGATGGAACGGACCAGGGTGCTGTTGATCGAGCGGTTGGCGACGTCGCTGTAGGTCCAGCGGGTCTGCTTGGTGATGTCCTTGGTCTGTTCCTTGAGGCTGTCGAAGACCACGACCGTGTCGTAGAGCGAATAGCCGAGGATCGTGAGCAGACCGATCACCGTGCCGGGCGTGACCTCGAAGCCGACGAGGGCGTAGATGCCGACCGTGATGGTGATGTCGTGGATCAGTGCGACGAAGGCGGCGATGGCCATGCGCCACTCGAAGGCGATCGCCAGATAGATCACCACGAGGATCAGGAAGATGCCAAGGCCCTGCCAGGCCTTGTTGGCGATCTGCTCGCCCCAGCTGGGGCCGACCAGCTCGGCGTTGATCTGCTCCGAGTCGATCTTGAGGTCGTCGGCGAGCGTGTTCTTGATGTCGTTCGCCGCGCCGGTGTCGATGCCGGCGACCTGGATGCGCATGCTGCCGTCGCCGAGCTGCTGGACGATCGCGTCGTGGCCGGAGGCCTCCTCCGCGTACCGCTCGGCCTGGGACACCGAGGCGCTGGTGTTCTTCGGGGTGTTGAAGACGGCGCCGCCCTGGAACTCGATGCCCATGTTCAGGCCGCGCACCGCCAGGCCGGCGATGGCCAGGATGGTGATCAGGATGGAGACGCCGTACCAGATCTTGCGGTTCTTGACGAAGTCGTAGCCGACCTCGCCGCGGTGGAGTCGGGCGCCGAGGTTGCCGAGTTTCGACATCTCAGGCCTCCTTCGGGTCGGCAGGGGCGGCGGGGCGTCGGGTACGGCGCAGCGGCGGCTGGGCGCCCAGGCTCTTCGGGTCGAGGCCGGACCACTTGTGGCCGTTCGCGAAGAACGGGCGGCGGGCCATCAGCGTCAGCAGCGGCTTGGTGAAGAGGAACACGACGACCACGTCGAGCAGGGTGGTCAGGCCGAGGGTGAACGCGAAGCCCTGGACCTTGCCGACGGTGACGGCGAACAGCACCGCTGCGGCGAGGAACGACACGAAGTCGGAGACCAGGATGGTGCGCCGGGCGCGCGGCCAGGCCCGCTCGACGGCGGGGCGCAGGGAGCGGCCCTCGCGGATCTCGTCACGGACGCGCTCGAAGTACACGATGAACGAGTCCGCGGTGATACCGATGGCGACGATGGCGCCGCACACGGCCGGAAGGTTCAGCGCGAAGCCGATGGCCGGGCCGAGCAGGGCCATGAGCGTGTAGGTGAGGGCCGCGGAGACCAGCAGCGAGAGGATCGCGATGAACGACAGGCCGCGGTAGTACGCCAGCAGGTAGATGACGACCAGCGCGAGACCGATGGCGCCGGCGATCAGTCCGGCCTGCAGCTGGTCACCACCCAGCGCCGCGGTCACGGTCGTCATGCTGTCGACCTTGAAGGTCAGCGGCAGCGCGCCGTAGGACAGCATGTTGGAGAGGTCCTGGGCGGACTGCTGGTTGAAGTTGCCGGAGATCTCGGCGTTGCCGCCGGTCAGGGCCTGCCGGACGTACGGGTCGGAGACCACGTCGCCGTCCAGGACGATCGCGAACTGGTTCTGCGGCGACTGGTTCTGCGCCAGCTTGCCGGTGATGTTCGCGAACTTCTTGGCGCCGCCGTCCGTGAAGTCCATCGTGACCGTCCAGCCCGCACCGGTCTGCGTGTTCAGGACGGCCTGGGCCTTGTCGACGTCCGTGCCGTCGACCTCGGCGGGGCCGAGGATGTACTTCTGCCACTGGCCCTGCGAATTCTTGCCGCAGGCCAGGGTCATCTCGGAGGCCTTGACGCCGTCGCCCACGGATGAGCGGGTCTTCTCGTCGGTGCAGTCGAGCTTGGCGTACTTCGCCTGCAGCGCGCTCGCGTCGGCCTCGGCGGAGCCGCCGCTCGCCGACGGGGAGGGGCTGGCCTTGGCCTTGTCGTCCGAGGCGCTCGCCGACGGTGTGGCGTCGGCCTTCAGCGCGTCGGTGACCGCGCGGCCCTGCGTGGTGGGCGTGGCCGACGGGGAAGCGGAGTTCTTGTCGGTGGCCTCGGGCTTGTCGGTGGCCTTGCCGGACGGCTTGTCCGAGGGGCTGCCGGTGGGGCTCGGGGAGGGGCTGGCCGTGCCCTTGCCGCCGGAGACCTCGGTGGCGAGGACCGGGCGGAAGTAGAGCTTGGCGGTGGTGCCGACCTGCTTGCGGGCCTGCTCGGAGTTCGTGCCCTTGGGGATGTTGACGATGATGTTTTCCCGGCCCTGCGTCTGGACCTCGGACTCCGAGACGCCAAGACCGTTGACACGTCGTTCCATGATGGAGACGGCGGTGTCCATGTTGGTCTTGTTGATGGCCGCCTCGTTGCCGGCCTCGGGAACCGCCCGGAGCGTGATGCTCGTGCCGCCGGCCAGGTCGATGCCGAGACGTGGTTTCGTGTGCCCCGAAGCGAACATCCCACCGGTGAGCGCCACGAGGGCGATCAGAATCAGGACCAGCGAGCGACCCGGCTTGCTCTGGGTGCTCGCGCTCCGGCCCTTTTTAGGTGTGGCCACCTTCTCGTACTCCCTCTCGGGCCACCTCGCTCCGGATCGGCGGACGGGCGGCCATGACATGGTGTCGGGACTCCGTGCGAGCTGGGCGTGTCCCGGGGTGCGCGGGCCGGGCCCGCGCACCCCGGGAAACGACTACTTCGCCTCGGAGTCGCCGTCGGTCTTCTTCGGCTCTGCGTCCGTCTTCGCCTCGGCGGCCGGGGTGTCATCGGCCTGGGCGTCGTCGCCGGCCGGCTCGTCGGCCGCGTCCTTCTTGCCGAGGTCGACGGCCTTGTCGTCAGCGGCGGCGGAGTCGTCGGTCTCGGTGAGGGAGGAGGCGTCGTCCGGGACGATGTCGGCGTCGGACTTCAGGTCGTGCTCGATGCCGTGGACGATGCGGTTGTACTCGTCGTCCGTGAGGACGGCGCCGATGGCGTTCTTGGCGAAGAGGAGCTCGACACCCGGACCGGCGTCGACGAGGACGGTGTCCTCGTGCACCTCCTTGACCGTGGCGTACACGCCCCCGATGGTGCGGACACCGCTGCCGGGCTGCATTTGGTTCCGCATGTCCACGGCCTGCTGCTGCTTCTTCTTGGCCGACCGGGTCATGAGGAACATGGCCCCGATGAGCACAATGAACGGGAGGAGGGTCAGGAGACTCACGGGTCGGTACTTCCTTCACACGACCGCGCTGTGAGCGGCCAGATGGTTGGGGGTATGTACGCCGCCGACAAAGACGGCATCGGCGGAGTCTAAGCGAGTCCGCGCGCATGGAACAACGCTCAGCATGGCACCGGGGTTCCTGCCGCGGCCACTGGCCTCGCCGTCTCGGAACGGTGACGGCGCCGTCACGCCCCGAACAGGTCCTGTTGTCCGTTTCCACCGGTCTGGGAGCGGGGCGGGGTGAGGCCGAGATGCGCCCATGCGGCAGGCGTGGCGACCCGGCCGCGCGGGGTGCGGGCCAGCAGGCCCTCCCGTACCAGGAAGGGCTCGGCGACCTCTTCCACCGTCTCACGCTCCTCCCCCACCGCGACAGCGAGCGTGGACAGGCCGACGGGGCCGCCGCCGAACAGCTTGAGCAGGGCTTCCAGCACACCGCGGTCGAGGCGGTCGAGACCTCGCTCGTCCACCTCGTAGACGGCTAGGGCGATCGCCGCGATGTCCTTGGTGATCAGCCCGTCGGCCTTGACCTGGGCGTAGTCCCGGACGCGGCGCAACAGGCGGTTCGCGATGCGGGGGGTGCCGCGGGAGCGGCCGGCGATCTCGGCGGCGCCCTCCGGCTCGACCTCGACCTCCAGGAGGCTCGCCGAGCGGTGGATGACCCGCTCCAGTTCGGCCGGTTCGTAGAACTCCATGTGCGCGGTGAAGCCGAAGCGGTCGCGCAGCGGGGGCGGCAGCAACCCCGCGCGCGTGGTGGCGCCGACCAGGGTGAACGGGGGCAGCTCCAGGGGAATGGCGGTGGCTCCCGGGCCCTTGCCGACGATGACGTCGACGCGGAAGTCCTCCATGGCCATGTACAGCATCTCCTCGGCGGGCCGGGACATGCGGTGGATCTCGTCGAGGAAGAGGACCTCGCCCTCCTGGAGGGAGGAGAGGATCGCCGCGAGGTCACCGGCGTGCTGGATGGCGGGGCCGGACGTGATGCGGATGGGGGCGCCCATCTCGGCCGCGATGATCATCGACAGGGTGGTCTTGCCGAGGCCGGGGGCGCCGGAGAGCAGCACGTGGTCGGCGGTGGCGCCACGCGCGCGTGCGGCGCGCAGGACGAGGTCGAGCTGTTCGCGGACCTTCTCCTGGCCGATGAACTCGTCCAGGTCCTTGGGGCGCAGGGCGGCCTCGACGGCCTGGTCCTCACCGTCGGCTGCCGCGCCGACGAGCCGCTCGGCGGCGGGGGCGTCGGTGGTGTCGTCCCAGTTCATGATGTGCCTCGGTGTGTGGGGGTTCAGCGGGCGCGGTTCAGGGTCTGGAGGGCGGCCTTCAGCAACTGGCCGACCTGCGGAGCGCCCTCGGCGGCCTCGGCCTGCGGAGCCACGGCGGTCACGGCCTCGTCGGCCTCCCGGGTCGCGTACCCGAGGCCGATCAGGGCCGCGTGCAGCTGGTCGCGCCAGCCGGTACTGACGGGCGCACCGACAGCCGGGGCGCCGAGCGGCTCGCCGAGCCGGTCCTTCAGCTCCAGGAGCAGTTTCTGGGCGCCCTTCTTGCCGATGCCGGGAACGGCGGTGAGCGCCTTCTCGTCGGCGGTGGCGACCGCCCGGCGCAGGGCGTCCGGGGTATGGACGGCCAGCATCGCCTGGGCGAGTCTCGGTCCCACGCCGCTCGCCGTCTGGAGCAGCTCGAAGGTCTGCCGCTCGTCGTCGTCCGCGAAGCCGTACAGGGTCAGTGAGTCCTCTCGTACGACGAGGGAGGTGTGCAGCTTGGCGGGCTGGCCCATGCGGAGCGTGGACAGTGTGTTCGGCGTGCACTGCACTGCCATGCCGACGCCGCCGACCTCGACGACCGCGGCGTCCGGGGCGAGCGCGGCGACCGTGCCGCTGACGAAGGCGATCATGTCGTACGGCCTTTCGATGTGTGCAGGGCTACGGCCTGCTGGAGTCGGTTCTGCGCCGGGGCGCGCCAGATGTGGCAGATGGCGAGGGCGAGGGCGTCGGCCGCGTCGGCGGGCTTGGGCGGCGCGCTGAGCCGGAGCAGACGGGTCACGATCGCGCCCACCTGGGCCTTGTCGGCCCGGCCGCTGCCGGTGACGGCGGCCTTGACCTCGCTCGGGGTGTGCAGCGCCACGGGGATGCCACGACGTGAGGCGCACAGAATGGCGACGGCGCTGGCCTGGGCGGTGCCCATCACCGTACGGACGTTGTGCTGGCTGAAGACGCGCTCCACGGCGACGAACTCCGGCCGGTGCTCGTCCAGCCACTGTTCGATGCCCTGCTCGACGGCGACGAGGCGGTGGCCGAGGTCGGCGTCCGCCGGTGTCCGGACGACGCCGACTCCGATCATCGTGAGCGGCCGTCCGGCGACGCCCTCGACCACGCCGACACCGCACCGGGTCAGTCCCGGGTCCACCCCCAGCACGCGCACGCGCGCCCTCCCCTTCGATTTCGATCGCCTGTTTGTGCAGGCTATCGGGTGCCACCGACAACGCCCCGCACCGACGCCCGCACCGGCTCCCGTTCAACGCGACGGGCCGACGGGATGTCCCGTCGGCCCGTGCAGCCCTCGAAGCCCGCGGCGGCGTTACGCGTCGACCTTCTCCATGATCTCGTCGCTGACGTCGAAGTTGGCGAAGACGTTCTGCACGTCGTCGCTGTCCTCGAGCGCGTCGATCAGCTTGAAGATCTTCTTGGCGCCTTCCTCGTCCAGCTCGACCTGGACGGACGGCACGAAGCTGGAGTCGGCGGAGTCGTAGTCGATGCCGGCTTCCTGGAGGGCGGTGCGGACCGCGACCAGGTCGGTGGCCTCGCTGATGACCTCGAAGGACTCACCGAGGTCGTTGACCTCCTCGGCGCCCGCGTCCAGGACGGCGCCCAGGACGTCGTCCTCGGCCAGCTCGCCCTTGGGGACGATGACGACGCCCTTGCGGCTGAACATGTACGACACGGAGCCCGGATCGGCCATCGAGCCGCCGTTGCGGGTCATGGCGACGCGGACGTCGGAGGCGGCGCGGTTGCGGTTGTCGGTGAGGCACTCGATGAGCACCGCGACGCCGTTCGGGCCGTAGCCCTCGTACATGATCGTCTCGTAGTCGGCGCCGCCGGCCTCGAGACCGCCACCGCGCTTGATCGCGGAGTCGATGTTCTTGTTCGGAACCGACTGCTTCTTCGCCTTCTGGACGGCGTCGTAGAGCGTCGGGTTTCCTTCGAGGTCGACGCCGCCCATGCGCGCCGCGACCTCGATGTTCTTGATCAGCTTCGCGAAGAGCTTGCCGCGCTTGGCATCGATGACGGCCTTCTTGTGCTTAGTCGTGGCCCATTTAGAGTGGCCGGACATCTGCCTGTCTCCTTCGCGTAACCCATCTCAGCAACGAACGCAGGAATCCTACAAGGACTCGGCTGTACGGTTCGCGCGCACCATCTCCACGAACAGGCCGTGCACACGGTGGTCGCCGGTCAGTTCCGGGTGGAACGACGTGGCCAGCGCGTTGCCCTGGCGGACCGCGACGATATGGCCGTCGTGCTCGGCGAGCACCTCGGCCGCTGCTCCGACGGACTCGACCCAGGGGGCGCGGATGAAGACGCCCTCCACCGGGGCGCCGTCGACGCCCTCGACGTCGACGGCCGCCTCGAAGGACTCGTTCTGGCGGCCGAAGGCGTTGCGGCGCACGATCATGTCGATGCCGCCGATGGTCTCCTGGCCCGAGCGAGGGTCGAGGATCTTGTCGGCGAGCATGATCATGCCGGCGCAGGTGCCGTAGACGGGCAGGCCGTTCCGCACGCGCGCGCGGAGCGGGTCCATCAGGCCGAACAGGACGGCCAGCTTCGAGATGGTGGTGGACTCGCCGCCGGGGATGACGAGGCCGTCCACCTCGGCGAGCTCTTCGGGGCGCCGCACCGCCCTGGCCACGGCATCGGCCGCGGCCAGGGCGACGAGGTGCTCCCGTACGTCGCCCTGGAGGGCCAGGACGCCTATGACGGGGGTGTCGCTCATGGGTTCCTGTGCCTTACCAGCCGCGGTTGGCGTAGCGCTCGGCCTCGGGGAGGGTGTCGCAGTTGATGCCGACCATGGCCTCGCCGAGGTTGCGGGACGCGTCGGCGACGATCTTCGGGTCGTCGTAGAAGGTGGTGGCCTTCACGATGGCGGCGGCGCGCTTGGCCGGGTCGCCGGACTTGAAGATGCCGGAGCCGACGAAGACGCCCTCGGCGCCGAGCTGGCGCATCAGGGCCGCGTCGGCCGGGGTGGCGACACCGCCGGCGGAGAACAGCACGACCGGCAGCTTGCCCAGCTCGGAGACCTCCTTGACCAGCTCGTACGGGGCGCGCAGGTCCTTGGCGGCGGCGTACAGCTCGTTGTTGTCGTAGCCGCGCAGGCGGGCGATCTCGTTCTTGATCTGGCGCAGGTGGCGGACGGCCTCGACGACGTTGCCGGTGCCGGCCTCGCCCTTGGAGCGGATCATCGCGGCACCCTCGGCGATGCGGCGCAGGGCCTCGCCCAGGTTGGTGGCGCCGCAGACGAAGGGGGTGGTGAAGGCGAACTTGTCGCTGTGGTTGACCTCGTCGGCCGGGGTGAGGACCTCGGACTCGTCGATGTAGTCGACGCCGAGGGACTGCAGGACCTGGGCCTCGACGAAGTGGCCGATGCGGGACTTGGCCATGACCGGGATGGAGACGGCGTCGATGATGCCCTCGATCATGTCCGGGTCGGACATGCGGGCCACGCCGCCGTCCTTGCGGATGTCGGCCGGGACCCGCTCCAGGGCCATGACGGCGACGGCGCCCGCGTCCTCGGCGATCTTCGCCTGCTCCGGCGTGACGACGTCCATGATCACGCCGCCCTTGAGCTGCTCGGCCATGCCGCGCTTCACACGGGCGGTGCCGGTCTCGGGAGCCTGGTTTTCGGAGATGGACACGGGTGACCTCACTGCTGGGAAAGAGGGGTTTTGTGCAGCACCGAGGAAACGTGAGGGGACCAGGCCACAGCAAGGGCCAATGACAAGCCGGTGGATCGTTTTCGCCCTGCGGCGGCGGGGATGTCCGGCCGTCAGGAGCCCGCGCGGTCGGTCAGGGCGGCCGGTGGTTCGTCGTCCATCTCGAAGGCCATCGGGAACGGCGCGTGGCCCGCCAGGCGGAACCAGCGGACCTTGCGATGGCGGCGCAGCGCGCGAGCGGCGCGTACGGCGTCGTTGTGGAAGCGGCGGGCCATGGGGACGCGCCGCACCGCCTGTACGAGCTCGGTGGCGGCCTCCTCTCCCCCGGGTGCCTCCCGCACCGCCTCCAGTTGCTGGGCCTCCGCGAAGACGGCTCGCAGCGCCTGGCTCAGCTCGCTCTCGGCGACCTCCCGCTGCTCCTCCTCCGCCTGACGGGCGGCGTGCGCGGCCTCGTAGAGCACGATCGAGGCGGCCGGATCCAGGACCCCCGAGGTCGCCAGTTCCTGCGCCACCGAGGCCCGGCGCAGCAGCTGCGCGTCCAGGGCGGCCCGGGCGGCGTCGATCCGGGCGTGGAGACGGTCGAGCCGGCCGGCGGTCCAGCTCAGATACAGCCCGATCGCGACCAGGGCGACGGCGATCCAGATGAGAGTGGTGGTCACGGGCGGCAAGGCTAGCGGCCCCACCGGCCTCCCGGTTCACCCCGCCCCAGCGGAGCCGCCCCCAGGGTCGGGCGGGGCGGGCTCCGGCTCGACCCAGACGGGAATCAGCTCGACCAGGACAGGCTCCGGCTCGACCCAGACGCAGATCAGCTCGACCGAGGCGGGCTCCGGCTCGACCCGGACGAAAATCAGCTCGGCCGGGACGGGCTCCGCGGGAATCGCCGACCGGCACCGCGGTGCACGAGGCCGCCGACGTGTCGGTCGGCGGCAGGAATCTGTCCGTCCGGTCTCAGTCCCGGGCGAACCCCAGCCTGGCTCGCAGCCCCGTCACCCGGTCGTCCTCGGCCACCGCCGCCGCGCCCGCCGTCACCGTCTCGTAGACGGACAGGATGTCCGCGCCGACGGTCGACCAGTCGAAGCGCCGCACATGGGCGCTCCCCCGCTCACGCAGTTCCGCGCGGCGCTCCGGGTCCGCCAGCAGCCGGACGGCCGCGTCGGCGAGGGCGTCGGCGTCCTCGTTCGGGAACAGTTCCCCGGCCGCCCCCCGGTCCAGGACCTGCGCGAAGGCGTCCAGGTCGGAGGCGAGGACGGGGGCACCGGCGGACATGGCCTCGACCAGGATGATGCCGAAGCTCTCGCCGCCGGTGTTGGGCGCGACGTACAGGTCGACGCTGCGCAGGAATCGCGCCTTGTCCTCGTCACTGACCATGCCGAGGAACTCGACGCGGGAGCGCAGCTCGGCTGGCAGTGTCTCCACCGCCTCCTCCTCGTCGCCGCGCCCGGCGACCAGCAGCCGGGCCCGCGGGCGGGCGGCGAGGATCTTCGGCAGGGCCTTCATGAGCACCGGCAGGCCCTTGCGGGGCTCGTCGATGCGCCCGACGAAACCGATCGTGTCGCCCTGCCACTCGGCCTTGGGCTCGGCCTCGGCGAAGAAGTCGACGTCGACGCCGTTCGGGATCACCACCGCGTCCCCGCCGAGGTGCTCCACGAGGGTGCGCCGGGCGTACTCGCTCACCGCGATCCGCGCGCTGATCTTCTCCAGGGCGGCCTGGAGGATCGAGTACGCGGCGATCATGGCCCGGGAGCGCGGGTTGGACGTGTGGAACGTGGCGACGATCGGGCCCTGCGCCGCCCAGCAGGTCAGCAGGCCCAGCGAGGGCGATGTCGGCTCGTGGATGTGGATCACGTCGAACGCGCCGTCGTGCAGCCACCGGCGCACCCGGGCCGCCGAGAGGAAGCCGAAGTTCAGCCGGGCCACCGAGCCGTTGTACGGCACCGGCACCGCGCGCCCGGCCGAGACGACGTACGGCGGCAGCGGGGTGTCGTCGTCGGCCGGGGCGAGGACGGACACCTCGTGGCCGAGGCGGATGAAGTATTCGGCCAGATCACGGATGTGGAACTGGACGCCGCCCGGTACGTCCCAGGAGTACGGGCAGACGATGCCGATCCTCACGTGGATCCCTTCGCTGGATCGAGGTCCGCGAGCCACAGGCGCTGCAGCATGTGCCAGTCCTCCGGATGGTCGGCGATCCCCGAGGCGAAGGCGTCGGCCAGCGCCTGTGCCATCACAGACGTCTTCTCGGCGCGCGTGCCTGACTCGGGCACCTCGACGGGCGGATGGACGCGGCCCCGCATCACGGGCGAGTCGTCGTACCAGAGCGTGACGGGGAGCAGCAGGGCGCCCGTCTGCTGGGCGAGCAGGGCGGGTCCGGCCGGCATCCGGGCGGTGTCGCCGAAGAAGTCGACCTCGACCCCGGAGGCGGAGAGGTCGCGGTCGGCGACCAGGCAGACCAGGCCGCCGTCGCGCAGCCGCCGGGCCAGGGTGCCGAAGGCGGTTCCGCCGCTGTGCGGCAGGACCTCCATGCCGAGGCTCTCGCGGTAGGCGACGAACCGGTCGTACAGCGTCTCCGGCTTCAGGCGCTCGGCCACCGTCGTGAACGGGATGCCCAGCTGGGTGGTGACCCAGGCGCCGGCGAGGTCCCAGTTGCCCAAGTGCGGCAGGGCGAGTATCACGCCCTTGCCGGCGGCCATGCCCTCGGTGAGGTAGTGCAGGTCCTTGGGGTCGAAACCGCCCTTGATCCGCTCCTTGCTCCAGGCGGGGAGCCGGAAGGACTCCATCCAGTAGCGCAGGTAGGAGCGCATGCCCGCGCGGGAGAGCTCGGCCAGCCGCTCGGGGCCGGCATCGGGCACCACGCGCGCGTAGTTGCTCTCCAGGCGCTGGACGCCCTTGCCGCGCTGTTTCCACGTGAGATCGGCGATGGTCCGCCCGAGCCGTACGGCGACCGGCTCGGGGAGCTTCCTGACGGTGCTCCAGCCGAGGCCGTACAGCGCGTCCGTTACCCGGTCCTGTGCGCTCACGTGGCCGCCTCGCTCCCGTGAGAGGCGTTGTGCTGCTCGCCCTCATTGTCCCGCGCGGCCGCCTCGGCCTCGGCGGACTCCCGGCGGACCGTGACGACCCGCTGGATCAGCGTGACGAGGCTGCCCACGGCGACGATCCACAGGGCGACGGGCAGCAGGTACTGGATGCCCGGCACACCGAACGCGTGCAGGCCCGCGAGCCCGGCCGCGACCAGCGAGATCACCAGCCGCTCAGCCCGCTCGACGAGCCCGTTGACGGCGACCGGCAGACCGATCGACTCGCCGCGGGCCTTGGTGTACGACACCACCTGGCCGCTGGCCAGGCAGAAGATCGACACGGCGCACAGGACGAGGTCGTCGCCGCCCCCGGCGTACCAGAGGATGAAGCCGGCGAAGATCGCCCCGTCGGCGACCCGGTCGAGCGTGGAGTCCAGGAAGGCGCCCCAGCGGCTGGAACGGCCGAGCTGGCGGGCCATGTTTCCGTCGACGAGGTCGGAGAACACGAAGAGTGTGATCACGACCGTGCCCCAGAAGAACTCGCCCATGGGGTAGAAGACCAGCGCGCCCGCGACCACACCGGCGGTGCCGATGAGCGTGACGGCGTCGGGGCTGACGCCGCGCCGGATGAGAAACGCGGCGAACGGTGTGAGGACACGCGTGAAGAATGCACGCGCGTACTTGTTCAGCATGGCCTTCCCGAGGGTCGGTGTCGCCGCATGGCCCCTGCTGGCCACCGGCTGGCCCATCGTAGCCACGCGCGCGCGTGGCTGAGGGGCGGGCACCCGGACCCCCGCGACGGATCCGACCCGCCGCTGGTGGGCGGCGCGATCGCGTCCCTCGTATGGACGCGCCGTGACGGGAGTGGAAAGCTCGAATAACCGCGGGCGTCGCCGGAGCCGCCGTGCACGCGGATCCCGCGTGTCCGCGCCCACAGTGACCTCACCGTGCACGGGAGGCAGGATCATGGGCGACAAAGGACAGACACACCCTGGGGCCGCCGGCAGGGCACAAGCGGCCGACCACCCTCAGTCCGTACGGAATGTGGTGCTGGTCGGCCACTCCGGATCGGGCAAGACCACCTTGGTGGAAGCCCTCGCACTCACAGCGGGGGCGGTGAACCGGGCGGGCCGTGTGGAGGACGGCGGCACCGTCTCCGACTACGACGAGATCGAGCACCGGCAGCAGCGTTCGGTGCAGCTCTCCCTGGTGCCCGTCGAGTGGGACGGCATCAAGGTCAATGTCCTCGACACCCCCGGATACGCCGACTTCGTCGGTGAGCTCAGGGCCGGTCTGCGAGCGGCGGACGCGGCCCTCTTCGTCGTCTCGGCCTCGGACGGCGTCGACGGCTCGACCCGCATGGTGTGGGAGGAGTGCGCGGCCGTGGGCATGCCCCGGGCCATCGTCGTCACGCACCTGGAGGCGGCGCGCGCCGACTTCGAGGAGATGACGCGGACCTGCGCCGAGGCCTTCGGCGCTGACGACCCCGACGCGGTCCTGCCGCTCTACCTGCCGCTGCATGGCCCGCAGGCGCCCGACGGGCACGCGCCCGTGACGGGTCTGATCGGGCTGCTGTCGCAGAAGCTGTTCGACTACTCGACCGGCGAGCGCAAGGAATCGGAGCCGGGTGAGGACGAGTTGCCGCTGATCGAGGAGGCCCGCAACCGGCTGATCGAGGGGATCATCTCGGAGAGCGAGGACGAGACCCTCATGGACCGCTATCTCGGCGGGGAACAGGTCGACGTCGGGACGCTGATCGAGGACCTGGAGCGGGCCGTCGCGCGCGGGGTCTTCTTCCCCGTCCTGGCCGCCGCCCCCGCGTCCGACGGCGCCCGGCAGGGGCTCGGCACGGTGGAGGTGCTGGAGCTGATCACTCGGGGCTTTCCGACGCCGCTGGAGCACGAGACGGTGCGGGTGACCACGATCGACGGCAAGCCGCGCGAGCTCAGGCCCTGCGACCCGGACGCGCCCCTGGTAGCGGAGGTCGTGAAGACCTCCTCCGACCCCTACGTCGGCCGGCTGTCGCTGATCCGCCTGTTCTCCGGCACCCTGCGCGCCGACCAGACGGTCCACGTCTCCGGGCACGGACTGGCCGACCGCGGGCACGAGGACCATGACGTCGACGAGCGGATCGGCGCCCTGTCCACGCCGTTCGGCAAGCAGCAGCGCCCGGTGTCGCACGTCATCGCGGGAGACCTGGCGTGTGTGGCCAAGCTGAGCCGCGCCGAGACCGGCGACACCCTGTCCGCCAAGGACGATCCGCTGCTCATGGAACCGTGGCAGATGCCCGACCCGCTGCTGCCCTTGGCCATCCAGGCGCACAGCAAGCCGGACGAGGACAAGCTCTCGCAGGGCCTGGCCCGGCTGGTGGCCGAGGACCCGACGATGCGGCTCGAACAGAACCAGGACACCCACCAGGTGGTCCTGTGGTGCCTGGGCGAGGCGCACGCCGACGTGGCCCTGGAGCGGCTGCGCAGCCGGTACGGCGTCCAGGTCGACGTCGTGCCGCACAAGGTGTCCCTGCGCGAGACCTTCGCGGACAGGTCGGGCGGACGCGGCCGGCACGTCAAGCAGTCCGGCGGGCACGGGCAGTTCGCCATCTGCGAGATCGAGGTCGAGCCGCTGCCGGGCGGCTCCGGCATCGAGTTCGTGGACAAGGTCGTCGGCGGCGCGGTGCCACGGCAGTTCATCCCGTCGGTGGAGAAGGGCGTAAGGGCCCAGGCCGCCAAGGGAGTCGCCGCCGGGCATCCGCTCATCGACGTACGCGTGACCCTCCTGGACGGCAAGGCGCACTCGGTGGACTCCTCCGACGCCGCGTTCCAGACGGCGGGCGCACTCGCGTTGCGGGAGGCGGCGTCCGACGCGCGGATCCATCTGCTGGAGCCGGTGGCCGAGGTGTCGGTGCTGGTCGGCGACGACTTCGTGGGCGCGGTGATGAGCGACCTGTCGGGGCGGCGCGGCCGGGTGCTCGGCACCGAGCAGACGGCCGGCGGGCGCACCGTGATCCGGGCCGAGGTGCCCGAGATCGAGATCGGCCGGTACTCGGTCGACCTGCGGTCGCTGTCGCACGGCACGGCGCGGTTCAGCCGCCGGTACGCGCGGCACGAGCCGATGCCGCCACAGGTCGCGGAACGGGTGCGAGAAGAGGCGCGCGAGGCCTCGTAGTTCGCGCCCGGCGCCACCAAGTGGCCCTCGTGAGGGCTTCCCTCCGCGTCGGCGGGCGGCTTGACGGCCGCCCGCCGACGGATGTCGGTACGTGCGGATACGCTGATGACCTGATCAACAGGTGTGCGGAGCGCGGAAGTCGGGAAGGCCGCAGATGCGGATGCGGCAGCGATGGGGGCGGCAGTGACAGACGGATTCGACTTCAGCCCAGGGGCCCAGGTGCCTCTGGCGGGTTCGGCTGGGCAGACGGCGGCGACCTACGCGCTGGCCGCGGCGGCGTACCGGGACGACGAGGTCACCAAGATCCTGAACGCCGACAACGAGTGGCACCAGTCGAAGGTGAAACCGCCGCGTCCCTGGGCGAAGATCTTCCGCCCCAGGTTCGGCGAGGCCTTCTCCCGCGCCATCATCGACCGGATGCTGGGTGCCGGGCGCAACCCGGTCATCCAGTCCTTCGGCATCGAGCCCCAGGTCGTCGTGGAGCACTGCCTGGCGGCCCACCGCATCCGCCGCGACCGCGACAACTGGCTCTCAGCGATCACGGTGATCTGCGGGGTGCTCTTCCTGCCGGGCTTCCTCGTGTGGCTGCTGGTGTTCACGCTGCGCACCACCATGGCCAAGCGCGAGGACAAGCGCGCCGGTGCCCTCGCCACGACCCTGCTGGTCGCGGTGGGCGCGCTGGCCGTGCTGTTCCTGATCAAGATGCCCTTCACGGGATTCTGGGCCCTGTACGGGCGCGCGGCGATCATCATGCCCGTCGTCGGCTGGTTCTGGGCCAAGCAGATCTGCGAGCGGACCGCCCGTGACCTGCGGGAGCGCTGGTCGAGCCTGTTGTCGGGCGGCGGCGTGGGCGCCAAGATCCCCGAAGCCGTCCCGGGCAACCCGGGCGACGCGGCCGAGCAGGTGCGCAAGGAGCTGGCCCGCCTCGGCGCCGAGCAGCGGTCCAACTCGGTCTTCTACGCCGGCCCCAAGGGCATACTCGGCATGGGCACGCGGTGGGGCAGCTGGCAGCTGGCCGAGGAGCTGGTCTCCGCCGATCCGGACAAGGAGTTCCACCCCTTCCGCAGCTGGGACGTCATCGTGGCGATCCAGGGCGGCCTGGGCATGCTGGAGCGCACATCCATCAACACCGGCGGCTTCCCCAAGCCGTCCATCACGCACTGGATCGTCACCCCGATCGGCGAGAAGGCGGCGGAGGTGTCCCGGCCGAGCGGCACGGACGTCGACGCGTACACGGTCCGGACGCACGCCATACAGGACATCTGCAACAAGCAGCAGTTCGGCAGCGGCGACCGGCACTACCTCGGCGTGCAGTGGACCCTCTGGGACGGCCATCTGGTGATCACGATGCTGATCACGGTGACCGTGCTGCACGACACCCTGCGCATCGAGGTCACCGGGCACGCCCTGGGGCCGGTGAACCCCCTGTTCAACGAGAAGCCGGCGGCCAAGGAGAAGGCGGTGCAGAAGGCTCTCCGGTTCTGGGAGACCCGCACCGTGAAGCTCCCCCTGATCGACGCCGACGAGGTGGTACGGCTGGCCGCGCGGGCCCCGCTGACCTGGTACCCGCCGCTGCTGAACTGGCTCGGCGGCAGTCTGACGCTCCCGGAGCCGTTCGGTCTGCGGCATGCGTGGGCGGATCAGCCGTGGCGGCACCGGTTCATGGCGGACGATGCGCTTCGGGCCGCGACACCTGTGCTGCGTGTGGTGCATGCGGCGGCGTTGAAGGTGCTGCGGGAGAACGGGGTGGATGTGGAGAAGTTCGGGTCGCGGTCTGCGGCGCTCAGTGGGGCTGTGCAGGAGGCTTCGCCGAAGAAGGCCGACGTTTACGACGCCTAGTTGGTGAGGTACCCGGCGTTGTTGCTGGGGCGGCCCTCAAGGCACTGGGGGAGGCACGACTGCCCGCAGGCTGGGCTAGCTGGCCGGCCAGGCCTCCGCCAGCATCTTCCTCGTGTCCGCCAGCAGCTGCGGCAGCACCCGCGTATGTCCCACCACCGGCATGAAGTTCGTGTCCCCGCCCCAGCGCGGCACGATGTGCTGGTGCAGGTGGGCCGCGATGCCCGCGCCCGCCACCGTGCCCTGGTTCATGCCGATGTTGAAGCCGTGCGCGCCGGACGCCGTGCGCAGGGCGGTCATCGCCTGCTTGGTGAGTTCGCCGAGTTCGGCGGTCTCCCCCGCCGTGAGGTCCGTGTAGTCGGCGACGTGCCGATAGGGCACGGTCATCAGGTGCCCGCCGTTGTACGGGTACAGGTTGAGCACCGCGTAGACCTGCTCGCCGCGCTTGACGACCAGGCCGTCCTCGTCGGACTTGGCCGGGATCGAGCAGAAGGGGCAGCCGTCGCCCGAGCCCGGGCCGGTCGGCTTGTTCTCGCCCTGGATGTAGGCCATCCGATGGGGCGTCCACAGACGCTGGAACGCGTCCTGCGTCCCCACTCCCAGCTGCTGCTCCGGCTCACTCGTCATGCAGTGCAGCATATGGCGTCGAGCTGGGGGGACGGCAAAGGCCCCCGGGATCTGACCGGGGGCCCGTACGCCGTGTGATCAGACCTGCGCCCGCTCCTCGACGACCTTCTGGATCTTCGCGATGGCCTCGTCGAAGGGGATGCCGTTCTCCTGGGAGCCGTCGCGGTAGCGGAAGGACACGGACCCGTGGGACATGTCCTCGTCGCCCGCGATGACCATGAAGGGCACCTTCTGCTTCTGGGCGTTGCGGATCTTCTTCTGCATCCGGTCCGAGGAGGAGTCGACCTCGACGCGCAGGCCCTGCCGCTTGGCCGCCGCCGCGAACTTCTCCAGGTACTCGACGTGCGCGTCACCGATCGGGATGCCGACCGCCTGGACCGGGGCCAGCCACGCCGGGAAGGCGCCCGCGTAGTGCTCCAGAAGCACCGCGAAGAAGCGCTCGATCGAGCCGAACAGCGCGCGGTGGATCATGACGGGGCGCTGCTTGGCGCCGTCCGCGCCCGTGTACTCCAGGTCGAAGCGCTCCGGCAGGTTGAAGTCGAGCTGGATCGTCGACATCTGCCAGGTGCGGCCGATGGCGTCCTTGGTCTGGACGGAGATCTTCGGGCCGTAGAAGGCGGCGCCGCCCGGGTCGGGCACGAGGGGCAGGCCCTGCTTCTCGGCGACCTGGCGCAGCGTCTCCGTGGCCTCTTCCCAGGCCTCGTCCGAGCCGACGAACTTCTCCGGGTCCTTGGTGGAGAGCTCCAGGTAGAAGTCGGTCAGGCCGTAGTCGCGCAGCAGGCCGAGGACGAAGGTGAGCGTCTTGTCGAGCTCCTCCGACATCTGCTCGCGGGTGCAGTAGATGTGCGCGTCGTCCTGGGTGAAGCCGCGGGCCCGGGTCAGGCCGTGCACGACGCCCGACTTCTCGTACCGGTACACGGTCCCGAACTCGAAGAGGCGCAGCGGCAGTTCACGGTAGGAGCGCCCGCGCGCGTCGAAGATCAGGTTGTGCATCGGGCAGTTCATGGGCTTGAGGTAGTAGTCCACGCCCTCGTCGAGCTGCATGGGCGGGTACATGCCGTCGGCGTACCAGTCCAGGTGGCCCGAGGTCTCGAAGAGCTTCCCCTTGGTGGCGTGCGGGGTGTAGACGAACTCGTAGCCCTCTTCCTCGTGGCGGCGCCGCGAGTAGTCCTCCATGACCCGGCGGATGATGCCGCCCTTGGGGTGGAAGACGGCGAGGCCGGAGCCGATCTGCTCCGGGACGGAGAACAGGTCCAGCTCGCTGCCGAGCTTGCGGTGGTCTCGCTTCTCGGCCTCGGCGAGGAACTCCAAGTGCTGCTTCAGCTCGTCCTTGGTGGGCCAGGCGGTGCCGTAGATGCGCTGGAGCATGGGGTTCCTCTCGCTGCCGCGCCAGTAGGCGGCCGCGTTGCGCATCAGCTTGAACGCCGGGATGTTCCGGGTGGAGGGCAGGTGGGGGCCTCGGCAGAGGTCCTTCCAGCACAGCTCGCCGGTCTTGGCATCCAGGTTGTCGTAGATCGTCAGCTCGCCGGCGCCGACCTCGACGTCCGCGCCGTCGGCGCCATCCTGAACAGCGGCCGAGCCCTTGAGCCCGATCAGCTCCAGCTTGTACGGCTCGCCGGCCAGCTCCTCGCGAGCGGCCTCGTCGGTGATCGCGCGGCGGGCGAACTTCTGCCCGCGCTTCTGGATCTCCTGCATCTTCTTCTCGATGGCCTTGAGATCCTCGGGCGTGAACGGCTTCTCGACATCGAAGTCGTAGTAGAAGCCGTCCTTGACGGGCGGGCCGATGCCGAGCTTGGCCTCGGGGAAGAGCTCCTGCACGGCCTGCGCCATGACGTGCGCGGTGGAGTGGCGCAGGATGTTCAGGCCGTCCTCGGAGGAGATCTCGACGCCCTCGACCTCGTCGCCCTCGGACAGGGCGTACGACAGGTCCCTGAGCTCGCCGGCCACACGCGCGGCGATGATCGAGCGCTCGCCGGCGAAGAGCTCGGCGGCCGTAGTGCCCGTCGTCACCACGCGTTCTTCCCGCTCGGAATCGCGCTGGATGATCACACGGACGTCTGACACCGGTCTCTCCTGACTGAAGGTGGGGCTGCGGCGCCATACGGGAGCGCGCACGAGTATGGATCGTACCGACCCCGGGCCACCGACCGCGAAATCAGTCCTCGCGGTCCCCGCCATCGCCTCCGCAGGCCTCCTCGAAGAAGGCCGCCATCCCGGCGTTCTCCTGGAGGGCCTTCATCAGCCGGTCCCGTTCGGCGTCGTCGACCTGCACCGGTACGACGCCGTGGGCGCCGGTGAGGCGCCGGAAGCCGCCCCGGCTCTCCAGCCGGCCCTGCACCCGCACCGGCAGTCCGACGAGGTGGGCGTGCCCGGCGATCCGGTAGCCCTCCTCGTCCAGGGTGATCCGGACGTTCGGGACCTCGGCCCCGGCCAGGACCCGGAGCCGGACGGTGCCCTCGCCGCGCGGCCCCGACCTGCGCAGCCGCACCACCGCTCCGGTGATCCGTACCGGCACGGCGGGTTCCTCGCGCAGATAGCGGGCGCCCGCCTCGCGCAGGACCGGCAGGTCGCCGGGCGAGAACTCGACGGGCTCGGCGGAGGGCGCGCAGCCCTCGGGCACACCGGCCGCCGGGGCCCACTCGACGGCGATCCGGGCGCCCTCGGTGCCCCGGACCAGAGCGACGAGGGCCTCGGTGAGCTCGTGGCTCACCCCTGCCTCGACCGCGGCGTCGAAGGCGTCCATGCCGCCTGTGGCGCGCTGGTAGTCGATGGCCTCGCGGGCGGCGTACAGCGCCTGGTGGAGGCGTACGGCGACCGGGCGGCCGCCGGCGACGGGCACGAAGGCGGTGAGCCGGCCGTCGGCGGCGGAACCGACGAGGACGTTCTCCAGGGACGCGGCGGCGGAGCGGCGGTGGCGGGCGCCGTGATAGCCGGCTCGCGCGCGTGCGGCGAGGGCCGCCGCGAGCAGCATCCGGCGGGCCGCGGTGCGCAGCCGGTCCTCGACGATCCAGGGCGCCGCACCGGCGGGCCCGGCGGGGACGTCGTGCCACCAGCGGATCTCGTCACTGGGCACGGCGAGGGAGACGAGGACCTCGCGGGCGGAGGGCGATCCGCTGCGGGACAGGGCGAGCAGGGCCTCGCCGAGGAGGTCGTCGCTGTCGGGAAAGGCACGGGTCTCCGGCACCAGCAGGCTGGTGCCGCTGCCGCCGGGGCCGGGCGGGGTCCAGCGGCCGTAACGTCCGTGGGCGCCGCCGCGCCGCAGCCAGCCGTGCCGGCGCAGCAGGGCGCTCAGCACGGCCGGGTCGACCTCGCGGGGCTCGGGCGGGGGGCCGCTCCAGGAGTCGACGGGGTGGGGCCGCACGGCCCTCAGTGGCTCCTCGGTCGGGCGGTGCGTCACGGTTTCCCTCCCGTCCCGACCCGCGTCATGATCTCGCACAGGGCCCGGTCGTCGAAGATGCGTGCGGTCGGTATGCGCACGGTGGTGCGGCCGCGGCCGGTGATGGGCTGGCCGGCGAGGTTGGTCCAGTAGCAGCAGTGCCTGAGGTCGAGCCGGTCGTGGCCGGCGCGCAGCCAGTCGTCCTGGGAGCGCGGCACCAGCATCACCACCAGGATCTTGTGCACCGACACGGGTGTGCGGGCGAGTTTCGCCAGGTGGGCGTTGTCGAGCGTGAAGGAGAAGGTGCGGCCCGGCGGGTTGGGCGGCACCTGGTAGGTGGCCTTGAGCTGCACCTTGATGGTGACCTCGTCGTCGACCGTGTGCCCGGGGGCGCTGTGGCTGACGTGCCAGTCGATGCCGTTGTCGGGAAACGGCTGGGACAGCGAGCAGCCGGCGGCCGCCGCGACGGCGTGCAGATAGCCGACCTGCAGTGTCTCCATGCAGGCGGTGGTGGCGAGGGTGCCGCGGGAGGGAGCCGTGCGCTCGGGCAGCAGCCCGCCCCGTTCGGGCTGCGCAATGGCCATGGCCAACAGCCTTCCAGAACAAGTGATTCCCCGTGGCGGGCCGCTGAACTGCAACGACCCGTACTCCTGTTGTCTCCTTCCGGCGTAGTACGCAAACAGCCCGGGTATCACCGAATCGGGCAGCGGACGGTGCGTCAACTGCCGAGGGTGAACGAGGGGTTGTGTGGCTATGACGACGTGCTGGTACGAGGGGGCGCTGGCCGCCTTCGACACGGAGACGACGGGCGTGGACGTCGAGACCGACCGGATCGTGTCGGCCGCCGTCGTCGTCCAGGACGCCCCGGGCGTCCGGCCGCGGGTCAGCCGCTGGCTGGTGAACCCGGGTGTGCCGGTGCCCGCCGAGGCGACGGCGGTGCACGGGCTGACGGAGGAGCACCTGCAGCGCAACGGCCGGTGGCCGGCGCCGGTGATGTACGAGATAGCGGAGGTGCTGGCCGAGCAGGCCCATGCCGGCCGCCCGGTCGTGGTGATGAACGCGCCGTTCGATCTGACCCTGCTGGACCGGGAGTTGCGCCGCCACCGCGCCTCGGCCCTGGACCGCTGGTTCGAGCCGGCCCCGCTGCTCGTGCTCGACCCGAGGGTCCTGGACAAGCATCTGGACCGTTACCGCAAGGGCCGTCGCACGCTGACCGATCTGTGCGCGCACTACGGCGTCACGCTGGAGGGCGCGCACGACGCGGCGGCCGATGCCGTGGCGGCGCTGGAGGTCACCCGGGCGGTGGGCCGACGGTTCGCGTCCCGGCTGGAGCGGCTCGCCCCCGGTGAGCTGCACACGCTGCAGGCGGTGTGGCACGCGGCGCAGGCCCGGGGCCTCCAGGCGTGGTTCGCGCGCAGCGGTGTCGAGGAGTCGGTCGACCCGGCCTGGCCCTTGCGTCCGGACCTGCCGGCGGCGGCCTGA
Source organism: Streptomyces sp. NPDC044719 (assembly GCF_056433405.1). Taxonomy (NCBI): domain Bacteria; kingdom Bacillati; phylum Actinomycetota; class Actinomycetes; order Kitasatosporales; family Streptomycetaceae; genus Streptomyces; species Streptomyces sp. NPDC044719. The sequence goes on along the minus strand of NZ_JBWKHE010000011.1, from coordinate 141,033 downwards.
GCACCTGGGGTCCAGGTACAAAACAGCCGGTCCGTCTGAGACGGACCGGCTGTTTCCGGTGGGCGATACTGGGTTCGAACCAGTGACCTCTTCGGTGTGAACGAAGCGCTCTCCCACTGAGCTAATCGCCCGGGAACGGACTGAACAATACAGGCCCCGGCACGTTTCCTTCAAACCGCTTCGAGGTGCCTGACGAGTCCGCGCCGCCCGGACCGCATCATCAGCGCGTGGTTGGCGCGGAAGACGGGCCGTCCCGGTACGGCGAGCCTCCTCAGCAGCGGCTTGGTCACGCTCACGACCTGGTCGTACCGCGCGAGGCTGCCCGCCCCGAGCGGCGTGACCGTCCAGCGGGCCCAGCCCTCGATGTCCCCGGACAGGGCGGTCTCCAGCACACCGGCCGCGGGGTCGCGCCGCACCTCGCGTGCCGTGAAGGTCATGTCGTACGGCAGGACGGAGCGGATCCGGATCACGCCGGTGGTCTCGTCGAGCCGGGTCACCTGCCGGACCTGGCGCCACCAGCGGGGGTAGTCCTCGGCCCGTTCCAGCACCTCGTAGACGGTGGCGGGCGTCGCGGTCAGGGGCCACAGACTGCGGAAGCGGTAGTGGTTCCAGTCCATGCCCGCAGTCTGCCCGCTCCTGGTGGGGGCCTGTCTGAGTACGCGCCTGAGTATCCGCACTCATGCCGTACGGGGTGACGCGGACCACACTGCCAGGCATGACGCACCTTCCGCCCCCGGCCGAGGAGTTGCGGCTCCTCGATGCCGAACTCCGGCAACTGGACGCCCGCAGGGCCCAGTTGCTGACACGTCGCGCCTGGCTGGTCGCGACCCTGCGACGGGCCCAGCAGCCGCTGCCGGTGGCATGGTCACCCACGGCACCGCCCCGCCCGGAGACCGCCGCGCCCAGCGTGCAGAACGTCCTCCTGGTCCTGGGCGGTGTGCTGCTCACGCTCGCGGCCGCGGTGTTCACGCTGGTCAGCTGGGGCAGCATGGGCATCACCGGGCGGGCGCTGGTGCTCGGCGCGGTCACGCTGGCCGCGCTCGCCGGGCCCGTGCTCCTGCTGAAGCGAGGGCTGCGGTCGACGGCCGAGTCCGTGGCGGGGCTCGGGCTCGCCCTGACCGTCCTGGACGCGTACGCGCTGCACGAGGCCGCCCTCACCGGAACGGACGGGACCGGCTACGCCGCGGCCGCGTCAGCGGTGCTCGCGGTGATCTGGTCGGCGTACGGCCTGCTTCCGGCCACGGCCGCCCTGCGGCTGCCCCTGCCCTCCGCCCTGGCCTCGGCCCAGTTCCCGCTGCTGCTGTGGGCCCTGGCCGTCGATGCGGGTCCGTACGTGATCACGGCCGCGCTGCTGGTGACGGCCGGGCTCGACACGGTGGTGGCGCTGCGGGTGACGGCCGGGGCGGTGCGGATCGCCGCTGTCGTCGGTGCGTACGGCATGGGCGGCTGGGGCGTCCTGGCCGCGGGCTGGCTGTCGGCGGCGGCGGACACTCCGGGTGCCGCCGCCCGAGCCGGCGGGCTTCTCCTGCTCGCGGCGGCGATCGCCCTCGGCGCGGCTTGGCGGGCCCCGGGTACCCGGCACTCCCTCGGTCTCGCGATCACCTCGGGGCTGCTCACCGTGGGCGCGTTCGGTGGGGTCGCTCGCTCCGGACTGCCGTCGGAGTGGGCGGTTCCGGCTCATCTGGTGTGCGGCATGGCCCTGTTGGCGGCGGTGCGGGCCGTGCGGCTGCCCGAGGCGATACGGCGGGGGTTCGTCTGGGCCTCCGGCGTCGTACAGGCGCTGGCGCTGCTGTGGACGCTGCCCGTCGTCGCCGTGGTGCTGCTGGGACCGGCCGGCTGGGTGGGCCGCGTGTGGAGCGGTGCTCCTTCGGACGCCCGCGCCGCGGTGACCGTCGAGGCGCCCTGGCCTCCTGACTCGGCGGCGGCTCCCGTCGTGACGGTCGCCGTCGCGGCCGTTCTCGCCCTGGCGATCCGTACGGAGCCATGGCGTGCGCGGGCGCGGCTCGGCGCGCTGGGACTGCTCTGGGCGACGGCGCTGATGCTTCCGGCGGTCCTCGGGGTTCCGTACCTCGCGGGGATGTCGGCCCTGGGGGTCATGACGGCGGCCGCGCTGTACGTACGCCGGGCCGCGGTGCCGGCCGCGCGACTCACCGCTCTCGTCCTCGCCCTGGTCACCTCCGTCAGTCTCGCCCTGACCGCTCTCGCCTCCCAGACCGCCACCCTCGCGGTGCTGTCCTTGCTGGTGGCGGTGTTCGCCGCGGCCTCATGGCAGGCGGGCCTCGCCCCCGTCACGGCTCCCGCCGCCCTCGTGTACGCCGCCGCCCTGGCCTCGGCCACCGGTGCCGCCGCGGACTGGCCGCCTGCTGGAACCGCCCTGCTGGTCCTGGCCGTCCCCGTGTCCGCAGCGCTGCTCGCGGCGCGTCTCGGTGAGCACCGGGCGACTCTGCCGGTCGAGATCGTGGGGGCCGCCACCGGCCTGCTCGCCATAGGCCTCGCCGTCACCGATCCGCCGCTGCTCGCCCTGGCGCTGGCCCTGTGCGGAGTGATCGCCGCGGGCACGGCGCTCCGTCCCGACCGCCGTCCCGTCGGCTATGCGGCCACGGCCCTGTTCGTGCTGGCCGCCTGGGTACGGCTGGCCGCCTGGGACGTCGGCACACCCGAGGCCTACACGCTCCCGGTGACCGTGCCCGCACTGCTCGTCGGCGCCCTGCGCCGGCGCCGCGATCCGCGGGCGTCCTCCTGGACGGCGTACGGCCCCGGACTCGCCGCCACCCTCCTGCCGAGCCTCGTCGCGGCCTGGGCCGACCCGCACTGGACGCGACCGCTGCTGCTGGGCACGACGGCGCTGCTGGTCACTCTGCTGGGAGCGCGGCACCACCTCCAGGCGCCGCTGGTGCTCGGCGGCTCGGTGCTGGCCCTGGTCACGCTGCATGAACTCGCCCCGTACGTCGTACAGGTGACGGGCGCGCTCCCCCGCTGGGCGCCTCCCGCCCTCGCCGGGCTCCTGCTGCTCGCACTCGGGGCGACGTACGAGCAGCGGATCAGGGACGTCCGGCGGGTGCGGGAGGTTCTGGGCAGGATGAACTAGCCCCCGGTTACGGCATCTTGTCGCCCACCAAGGCCAGGTTCTGGATCGCCGCCAGGCCGTACAGCGCCGTGGCGTTGGTGGACACCCAAGCCGCCTCGCTGCCGGGGACCAGGCCGGTCGGGCCCTCGATCTTCTTTGTGGACCAGTCGGTGGACTCCTTGTAGTCCCAGGTGTCGGCGCTGTTGTAGAACTGCCGCCACGCCCGGGCGGCCAGCTTGTCGTCGCCCGTCTGGACGGCGGCGTAGGCGTCCTGCCGGGAGTGGCCCTGGAAGAGCAGCAGGGAACCGAAGTCGGAGCCGTAGCGGGCCTTCTGCTCGGCCTTGGTGGCGTTGAAGTAGCGGCAGTAGTCGAGCCACGCCTCCTTGAACTTCGGCATGTCGATCTGGTCGATCAGCTCGGCGCACAGCTCGACCAGGCCGAACATCGCCGAGAGGTGCGAGACGCCGACCTTGGCCTCCTTGGCCACGGCGAACTTCCCGGTGTCCAGGTCGTACAGCGCGTTGCCCTGGACGAAGCCGTTGGGCTGGGCGGCGATGGTCTCCATGGTGGACAGGACCCTGGCCTTGGCCTTCTCCCACTTGGGTCCGCGCCGCTCCCACTCGGTGAGCCAGGCGGACACCAGGCCGCTCCAGTCGGTGCCGAAGCCGATGGACAGGGCGTTGCGGTCGGGCGTGTACGGCTCGGTTCGGATCTTGCGGATGGGGTCGAGGACGAGGAACGTCTCGTCGGAGTCGACGTTGGCGTGCATGAGGTCGCCGACGCGTTCGTCCGCCGTGAGGAAGTAGTAGTAGCGGCGATAGGTGGTGTTGGCGATGCGCTGCTGCTTGGCGCTGTCGGCGTAGTGCTGGACACCGTGCCGGGTGCCGAGGCCCGCCCATTTGCCCAGGTGGTAGACGTCGACCTCGCCGGTGTGCCGGGTCATGGCCTCGGCGAAGCGGAAGATGTCGGCGCGGCCGGAGCGCATGTAGGCGAACCAGAGCCACAGGTCGGGTGAGAGCTCGGAGTTGTCCCAGGCGTAGCCGCCGACGTCGTAGCACCACTGGTGACGGCTGGGGTCGTAGCTGTGCATGATGTCGCCGTAGTCCCAGAAGCCGTACCAGCGGCGCTGCTCCACCTGGTCCTTGTAGTAGGTGAAGAGGAAGTCGAGGTGGTCCTCGATCTTCGCCTTGGCGCTGGTGGAACGGTCCGGCGCGGAGAACAGCTTGCCGAAGACGCCCGCCTTGATGAGCTGCTGGGGCGGGGCGGCGAGCTGCGGCGGGGTGCGTACGGCCTCTACCTGCTGGGCCATCGCCTCGGCTCCCGGCGTGGAGTCGTGAGCCCAGAACAGGAGTTCGCTGGTGCGGGCGATGCCATAGGGGGTGCCGAACTGGGGTTCGTAGTCCTCGTAGGTGATGTTGAGGCCTTCGAGCTGCTCGGGGTAGGTGTCCTGGCCCATGCCGTCGTGGTAAAAGCGCAGGTCCATGGGCTGCGCCTCGGGCGACCAGAGCCAGAGGGTGACCTCGGCCGTGTCGGTCTGGGCGTCGCGGATGTCGAGCTGGGCGGGGAACTTCTCCCAGAAGTCCCGCAGGCCGAAGGCGAATCCGCCGCTCGCGCCGCCCACGTACCCGAAGCCGCTCGCCCGCCGGCCGCCGCCCGCTCCGATCCAGCCGTGGCCCTTCTTGGTGCGCTTGCGGACGGTGAAGCCGTCGGCGGAGAGCTGGGAGAGGGTGTAGTCGCCCCACTCGGGGATGTACTGGAGACGGGTGGTGACCCGCTGGTCCCAGGTGGCCGGGTCGGGCAGCTTCTTGCCCTCGAACTGGGCCGTGCGGACGGCCGCCCCGGGGTCGCGGCGCAGTCCGGTGATGCCCTTGACGGCCTCGCGGAGCAGGCCGGTGCCGTCGCCGCCGATGCGGATGTGACGGTCGTAGGCCTGGTCCCGCATCGGCACCTGGAAGCGCACGCCGAGCCCCCGTATGAAGTCGCCGCTCGCCTTCGCGGGCTCCTGCGTGCCGTCGAAGGTGAGAGTGTGGACCATGCGGAAGGAGTCGGCGCCCGCGTAGAAGTAGAGCCGGATGGAGAACGGCAGCCAGCTGCGGCCGCCCTTGCGGTGCTTGCCGTCGATGCGGACGACCGCGCGGACCGGGCCCTCCTGCTCGACCTCGACCTTGGAGATGGCGCCGTCGAAGCGCTCGGTCTTGACCGCGCCCTGGTCCTCGTCCTCGATCTCGGGCTGGCGGATCAGCACGAGCCGGCCGTTCTTCGCGATCTCCGTCGAACCGCGGCTGACCGACTTGACGATGGTCGAACCGGACTTGCCGATCTTCGCCGTGATGACGCCGGTCGAGATGTCGATGGTGCCACCGCTCTTGCCGACGGTGACCTTCTTCTCGGGGGCGGCGGGGGTGCCGGCGGCGAGGGTGAGCTTGCCGTTGCCCGAACCGACCGCGTGGGCGGTCCACTTGAGGGAGCCGTCGGGCCAGTAGGCGATCGGCCAGGACTGCACGGGAACGGCCTTGCCGTCCGCGTCCGTCAGCGCGAAGGTCTGCTCCTTCTCGTAGGCGCCCTTCGGCCAGGGGACGCCGACGGTGGAGCCGGGGGCCGCGCCGAGTCCGCCGTCCTCCAGCCAGTCGAGGGTGACCGGGTCGGCGTCGGCCGGCTCGGCTCTGGGGGCGGCCTGCGCGTCCTGCGCCCCCAGAGCCCAGCTGAACTGGGCGGCGGCTCCGGCGACGGCCGCCGCCTTGAGGAGGGACCTGCGGGGGATGGGAGACATAGAGATGCTGCCTTTCCTAGTCCGTTCCTAGCGGGAAGCAATTCCGTGCGCTGGTCAGGGGCATGGCAGTGGGAGGTGCGGCGCCGGGGGCGCCGACCTGGGGTTGGGGCACCGCCGGTCAGCGGTGCCGGTACCGCTCCTCCACGGCGACGGCCGCCGCCGCGACGGCCCCGAGGACCGGGACCCCCAGCGGCGCGACGAACCACGCGGACAGGGCCACCACGGCCAGTCCCGCGACGATCAGAAAGGACCCGGCCGGGTCGAGAACCGTCCGCCGCCAGGAATGCGCGAGCAGCGTCCGCCACCGGACCTCCGGCTCCCAGACCGCCGCCGCGCGCAGCCCCGCCACGACGACGGCGATCAGTGCGACGACCCCGACCGCTCCGACGAGCGGCCCGCCGGGAATCCCCGCCCGGGCCGCCTGGACGTCCACCCAGACCGCGGCCACCGCCGCCCACCCGGCGAGCCCGGCGAGCCACCCGCCGTGCAGAGCCCTCCGGAAGTCGGCGACGAACTCCCGCCACCCACCACCCTCGTGCGCGGTACGGCGCCGCAGATGCCGCGCGCCCGCGGCGAACGCGGCCGCATAGGTCACGACCCCCAGCGAGGCCACCGCGATCCACACGCCGGTCAGCAGACACTCGGCGAACACCGCGAACCGCTCGGCGAACACCGACTCGCCCCGCGCCTTCACTCGGGTCCCGGCCATGCTCACCTCAGCCCTTCAGACCCGACGTGGCCATGCCGTCGATCAGATAGCGCTGGAAGGCGAGGAAGAAGGCGAGGACCGGCAGCAGCGCGACGAGCGACATGGCGATCATGCCGCCGTAGTTGGCCAGCCCTTCCTGGTCGACGAACATCTTCAGGCCGAGCGAGACCGTGTACTTGTCGGGCTCGTTGAGGTAGATCAGTGGGCCCATGAAGTCGTTCCAGGCGTTGATGAACGTGAAGATCGCACTGGTGATCAGGGCCGGGCGGCACAGCGGCAGCATGATCGACCAGTAGATCCGCAGGTGCCCGCAGCCGTCGAGCCTGGCCGCCTCGTCGAGCTCCTTGGGCAGGTTGCGCATGAACTGCACCATCAGGAAGACGAAGAACGCCTCGGTGGCCAGGTACTTCCCGAGCAGCAGCGGGGTGTAGGTGTTGATCATCTCCATGTTGCGGAACAGCACGTACTGCGGGATCAGCAGCACGTGGTACGGCAACAGCAGGGTGCCGATCATCAGCGCGAACAGCAGATTGCGGCCCGCGAACCTGATCCTCGCGAAGGCGTACGCCGTCAGCGAGCAGGACACCAGGATCCCGATCACCGAACCGACCGCGAGGAACAGTGAGTTGAGGAAGAACGTGGAGATCGGGATGTCGGCGATGCCGTCGGCGAGGCTGGTGTAGTTGGAGAGGACCGGGTCGCCCGGGAAAAGATCCAGGCTGCCGACGACGTCCTCGCTCTTCTTGAACGAACCGCCGAGGACCCAGATCACCGGGTAGAGGATCACCGCGAGGATCAGAAGGGAACCCAGGTGCCAAGCGAGGGAACCGGGCAGTTTGTGCCGCGAAGTCGAGAGACCGGCGGAGCTCATCACGCGCCCTCCTCGTAGTGCACCCAGCGCTTCTGGGACCAGAACAGCACCGCCGTCACCAGGGCGACCGCGACGAGCAGCATCCAGGCCATGGCGGAGGCCAGGCCCATCCGGCTGTTCTCGAAGCCCTGGACATAGAGGTAGCAGGTGTAAACCATCGAACCGTCGGCCGGACCACAGGCGTTGCCTCCGGCGCCGCCACCGACGATGTATGCCGAACTGAAGATCTGGAAGGAGTGAATGGTCTCCAGCAGGACATTGAAGAAGAGAACCGGGGAGATCATCGGCAGCGTGATGTTCCAGAACCGCCGCATCTTGCCCGCCCCGTCGACCTCGGCCGCCTCGTACAGCTCACGCGGGACCTGCTTGAGGCCGGCCAGGAAGATCACCATGGGTGCGCCGAACTGCCAGACGGTGAGCGCCACCAGGCTGTAGATAATCATGTCGGGATCGCCGGTCCAGCCACCGACGTCGATCCCGAAGCTCTTCTGCATCCGGTCCACGATGGCGTCGTCCGAGAAGATCGCCTTCCACACGATCGCGATGGAGACGCTCGCCCCGATCAGCGACGGGGCGTAAAAAGCGGCCCGGTAGAAGGCCTGCCCGCGCCGGCTCTGGGCCAGCAGCAGGGCCACCCCGAGGGCCGCGATCAGCTTCAGCGGCGTTCCCACGGCGACATACCACAACGTCACCTGCACCGAGTGACGCCAGCGCGGATCGCCGAACATCTCCGAGAAGTTGTCGAGACCGATCCACTTGGGCGCGTCGAACAGGTTGTAGTCGGTGAACGCGAAGTAGAGCGAGGCGACCATCGGACCCGCGGTGAGGAGCAGAAAGCCCGCGATCCACGGGGACATGAAGAGATAACCGGCCAGGTTCTCCCGGCGCCGCCGCCGCTTGAGGGCGGCGGGGCGCGCGGGCTTCACCGGACCGTGCCGCGGCTCGGAGCCCTTGTCCTTGGACAGGCCCTCCATCGCAGGGGCGTGTGTCACGGTGGTTCCCATCAGGTGCCGAGAGCCGTCTTCGACTCGGTGAAGAACTGCTTGACGGCCTCGCTGACCGACCGCTTGCCCAGGGCGAGCTCCTCGGCGATGCGCAGGAACGCGGCCTCACAGATGTCCGCGCCGTTCGGGTGCGGTGTGATCGGCTCCAGGACACCGGCCTTGACGAGGGACTCCTCGTAGGCGGCTATCGCCTTGTTGACCTCGTCGGTCGGCTGGTACGCCTCGTACTGGGCCTGCGTCGCCGGCACACCACGGTCGTAGCCCATGATCTTGGCGACCTCGGGGTCGTGGACCATGAAGTCGATGAACTGGGCGACTTCCTTGGGGTGCTGGGTGCGCTTGGAGGCGCTCAGCATCAGCGAGCCGAGGTACTGGCCGGTCTTCTTGCCGTCCGTGGTCGGGATGGGGGCGAGACCGTACTCGCTCTTGCCCTCGGAGGTGTAACGGACCGTGAAGTTGTCCCAGGTGAACTCGCCACCGGCCAGCTCGGCCGCGACCGCCGACTTGGGCTTGTTCTGGACGACCTTCTTGGCGTCGGCGTAGATGCCGTCCTTGATGCCCTTCTCGGCCTTCGTCCACCAGTCCGTCAGATCGGCCTCGGTGAAGCCGAGCCCGTCCGTGGTGAAGAACGCCTTGCCGTTCTGACGCAGGTACAGGTCGTAGAGGTACATGACGCCGTACATGCCGCTGTCCCCGGCGCGGCCCGTCTTGTCGCGGATCTTCTTCATCGCCGCGTCGAAGTCGTCCCAGGTCCAGCCCTGCTCGGGCTTGACGCCGGCCCGGGTGTAGACGGGCTTGTCGATGACGAGGGACATCGAGTTGGAACCGACCGGAACACCGAGCAGCTTGCCGTCGATCTCGCCGAACTTCTCCAGACCGGCCCGGAATCCCTCCATCCGGAGGTTGCCCGCCTTGGCCTGCTCACTGAGATCGAGCAGTACGTTCTTCGCGTCGTATTTGCGGAGGAAGCCGATGGCATTCTGGAAGACGTCCGGCGGATTTCCGCCGGAGGCCTGGGTGTTGAACTTCTTCCAGAAGTCGAGATAGGGCTGGAAGTCCGTTTTCACCTTGATCTTCGGGTGCTTCTTCTCGAAGAGCGCGATGGTCTTGTTGATTCTCTGGGCGCGGTCCTCCGCACCCCACCACGCATAACGGATCGTCACCGTCCCGTCGGCGGAGGCCCCTCCGTCGCCACCGCAGCCGGTCGTCGCGGCCAGCCCCAGCGTGGCCGCCGTGGCCCCGGCCGCCTTCAGGACCGTACGTCTCTCAACATTCCTGCCGTTCACCACGGTTGGACCTCCCCGCGCGTCGTCCCGCTCGCATGAATCGTTTCAAGTAAGCGCTTGCTGGCACAAGGTACGGAGGGGCTGAGAGTGCGTCAATGATTCGGACAAGAATTTCTTACCGAGCGGGTCGGGGGTGGATCGGGACGACGAGGCGGCGGCGAGGGCCGGGCGGTACGACGTTGCTGGTGAGGTGTGTGTGGTCGAGTGGGCGAACGAGGGAGACCCGGTCGTGCGGGTTTCGGGGGCGACCGAAAGACGACGGTGGGGTCGAGAGGAGGGGAGGGACTAGATCCGGCCACGAGATGGCTGAGGCAAGGCGCCCGAGCCGGGCGCGAAGCACTCGGCGTTGCGACAGAGGCGGGGTGGGTCCGCAGCCCGGCGGAACGGGGTACCGCTGCGCCCACCCGTGCCGCCCCTAGCGGCACGCATGCCCGCAGCGGGGGGCGGATGGCGGCAGCCACGACGCGCCCGCACCCGCCGGATCACGGCAGGGGACGTGTCGGGGGGTGTCCGCCCGCAGCGGTTGTCGCGTCAACGAACAGCCAGTCGGCGTGAGACCCCATCGCGACGTTCCGAGGACGGACACCCCCCGGCGCGGCCCCGACCCACCACCGGCGAGTAGGCGCTACGCGCACCCCCACCCACCCCCGCAGGCCGCCGCAGGCAACGGCCACACAAACAACAACGGCCCACCCGCATAACCGCAGGTGGGCCGTAGATCCGGTGGGCGATACTGGGTTCGAACCAGTGACCTCTTCGGTGTGAACGAAGCGCTCTCCCACTGAGCTAATCGCCCGGACGCAGGAAGAACATTACCCCATGTCAGGGGGTGCCTGTGACCAGCGCGAGGCCGCCCCCGGCACCCCCGCGCGACTCACTGGTCCTTGATCTTCCACGGCATGACTATGCCGAACTTCCACAGGTAGATACCGACCAGTACGGCCACGATCACCAGCCCGATGGTCGTCAGGATGATGTTCCGGCGCCGCACTCTGGGATCAAGGGCGCGCTGCGCCGCCTCGGTGACCTTCCGCTTGGTCCAGCGGAGCACCAGCTGCGCCCACACGAACTCGGTCGCCCAGATCGCCATGCCGCCGAAGATCACGACCCAGCCCGGCCCCGGCAGGGGCAGCATGATGATGCCGGCCACCACGACCGCGAGCCCGATGATGAAAACCCCGACCTGCCAGCTCACGTGCAGCGCTCGGCGCGCTTTGATGAATTCCGGTGCCCGCGAGCCAAGCCCCCGCTCTTGCTCGCTGCGCACCTCGTCCGTCCCCGTCTCGTCCGACGCCACGGCCACCTCGCCCGGCTCGTTACTCCCCGTATTCATACGGCCAAACACTACCCGAGCGAAACCAGTCACCGGAATGGACGCACGACGCGAACGATCTCTCGGCCGGAAGAGTTACGTAAAGGCACGCAAAACACTCAGAGGGGTTTACAACGGCACCGTAGGTGGCATGTCGATTTCGCCGACGTGCGAATCCCCGAGCGCACACTGAGCGAAAGGCCCTGGCGCTTATGAACACCACGGTCAGCTGCGAGCTGCACCTGCGCCTCGTTGTGTCGAGCGAGTCCTCCCTGCCTGTCCCCGCAGGCCTGCGGTACGACACGGCCGACCCCTACGCCGTGCACGCCACCTTCCACACCGGAGCCGAGGAAACCGTCGAGTGGGTGTTCGCCCGCGACCTCCTCGCCGAGGGACTTCACCGCCCTACCGGCACCGGCGACGTCCGCGTCTGGCCGTCGCGCAGTCACGGCCAGGGCGTCGTGTGCATCGCCCTGAGCTCACCGGAGGGCGAGGCCCTGCTCGAGGCCCCCGCACGGGCCCTGGAGTCCTTCCTGAAGCGGACCGACGCCGCCGTGCCGCCCGGCACGGAGCACCGGCACTTCGACCTCGATCAGGAGCTCTCGCACATCCTGGCGGAAAGCTAGGGCGAGGCCCTCACAAAGCCGCCCGGCGCCGTCGACTCGGGGAGACGGCTCGGGCTTGGACAACCCCATACGGGACACACCGGCGCCGGTGCCGCGGATGACGCGGAGCCGGCGCCGGTCCATGTGTGCCGGCGGGGAGATCGGGGAGGCGGCGGGACGATCGTCGTCACTGTCGGTAAGCGGGAACCATGGCGGGCCCGGCGGCGTTCTATTCGAAGCCATGTGCGGGCATGAGGGCCGTCCGGTGGGTGCGGAGCCATTACCATCGGCCAGCATCGGCGGGCGCCTGCCCGACCCCCAGGCCAGGGAGCGAATCGTGCTGATCACCCACGACACCCGGTGCGCCCTCGACACCGTGGTCGATCTGGTGAACACCGCACCGGAGGACGACACGGCAGCGGACGGGCTGCCGGACGTGGCGACGCTCACGGACTTCGTGAGCAACCACGAGATCAGCGACGTCGGCGTGCTCTCGGAGTTCGACCTCTCCGCGGTGCGGAAGATCCGCGGGCGGTTCGCCGCCGTCTTCGCCGCCCCCGACGCCAGGGCCGCCGCCGGAGTGATCAACGAACTGGTCGCGGCCGCCGGCACCACCCCCCGGCTCACGGATCACGACGGCTACGACTGGCATGTGCACTACTTCGCACCGGGTGCCTCCGTCGCCGACCACCTGGCGGCCGACTGCGGGATGGCGCTGGCGTTCTTCGTGGTCGCCGGCGAGCAGGAGCGGCTGCGGCGGTGCGAGGCGCCCGACTGCCGCCGTGCCTTCGTCGATCTCTCCCGGAACCGCTCCCGTCGCTACTGCGACAGCCGCACCTGCGGCAACCGTCTGCACGTGGCGGCGTACCGGGCGCGCCGCAAGGAAGCGGCGGGCTGACAGCCGTCTCCGAAAACATGAAGCTCGGAAGACAAGCTCGGAAAATCCATCGATGCCGACGCGGCCCCGGCGGGTGACGCCGGGTACCGCGGGTACGGCTCACAGCCACAGCAGATCGTGCAACGAGGCCATGAGCAGCAGACACCCGATCACCGCAAGGAAGATCATCAGCGGTGGCTGGGAAAGGGCGAAGAGACAACCACGTGGCTCGTCCTGCGGCGGCGCGGGGTCGCTCTGTCTCGTCGTGTCCAGCATCTCGCGGCGATGATGGCGCAGTCGCCCCACCCGGCGCGATCAGCGCCCTCGTTCCGTGCGGGAGTGCGCTGATTCCGTGAGGTCCGGTTCAGGTTGTGATCATTTCCGCGCACCCTCGGACCCACTGTGACGATTCAGCCCGGCGCGGGGCCGGCCGTCATATGCCGTGCTTCTTGAGGATGGCCTCGATATCGCTGAAGTCGTCCTCTCCCCGGGACGCCGCCGCGGGCCGGGCGGCCGCGCGGGAGCCCTGCCCGCCCTGCCCCAGGGAGGGCGCCGAGGCCGCCGGGGCCACCGCCTCGGGCCCGGCCGCCGCGCGGGCCGCTTTACGCTCCTTGCGGGTGCCGCCGCGGCGGCGCTCCACGACGCGGGTGGTCGCGAACAGCGCCCACGCCAGGCCCAGCACTCCGAAGCCGGCCCAGGCGGTCGGGCTGAACGCGGTGTCGGCCAGCCACTCGATGACTCCCGTCATCACCAGGCCGATCGGCACGAGTGAGTACGCCGCGATACGCGCCGCGGCGAGGAAACGCTTGCGGTACGCCGTGATGGCCGCAATGCCCAGGCCTGCCGCGGACACGGCGGAGCAGACGGTCTCGGCAATCATCCGGTCCTCCAGGCGTGGCACGGTCGGGCAGGGGCACTTCGTCCCTTCCATCCTGCACCCGCCGCACCCCGGCGGGCCATGCCTCGCCCCTACATCAGGGAGATCTCCGGGTCGCCTCCTCCGCGGGTGCAGGTGCAGGGGCTGGAAGACTGTCGGCATGAGCGACTCATCCCCTGCCCCCTCCACCACCCCCGTCCTCGAGATCTGGTGCGACCTCCAGTGCCCGGACTGCCGCACCGCGCTGGACGACCTCCGATCGCTGCGCGCCCGCTACGGCGACCGTCTGGAGGTGCGGCTGCGGCACTTCCCCTTGGAGAAGAACAAGCACGCCTTCGCCGCCGCCCAGGCCGCGGAGGAGGCGTGGGAGCAGGGCCGGGGATGGCCGTACGCCGAGGCCCTGCTGGGACGAGTGGAGGAGCTGACCCGTAAGGGAGAACCCTTCCTGGTCGAGTTGGCCGGCGAACTGGGCCTGGACGCCGAGGAGTTCGACACCGCGCTGATCGACGGCCGGCACATCCTGATCGTGGACGCCGACCAGGCCGAGGGCAAGGCGATCGGCGTGACCGGCACCCCGACCTACGTCATCGACGGCGAGCGGCTCGACGGCGGCAAGAGCCAGGAGGGGCTGCGCGAGCGGATCGAGGAGATCGCGGACCGGCTGCTGGCGGAGCAGGGTCAGGGCTGACACGGCCCCGCCGGACTCCTACAACAGTGGTTTGTACATGGCGTACAGCTTCGTCTCGTAGCCGAGTGACTCATAGAGCCGTTCGGCCGGGTCGTTGCCGGCGAAGACGTTGAGGCCGATGGTCCGCCTGCCCTCGGCGATCGTCCGGGCCTCGGCCAGCAGCATGAGGGTGCGGCCGTGTCCCCGGCCCCGGTGGGCGGCGTGGGTCTCGACGTCGAAGACGAAGGCATCGTCCTGGCGCACCGCGAGCCACAGCTCGCCCACCGGTGTCCCCTCGTGTTCGACGACGCTGATGAACGTGCCCGGGGTGGCCAGGCCCTCGGGCAGCAGGGCGGCGTGGTCCCGCTCCGACTTGGCCCGGGCCTCGGCCTCCGGCATGCCCCGCGCGATCCAGCTCTGCGCGTAGTCCTCGTGGCCCTTCTCCAGCCAGGGGCCGAATTCCGCCTCGGTCATGGGCCGGGCACGGCTGCCCTGCGGCAGCTGCGGCGGGGTGTCGCCGAGCGACTTCTCCATGCCGCGGTTGCGCACGACGTAGCCGAGCGCGGTGGCGAGCCGGAACGCGGGCCCGGCGTCGGCGGGCACCGCCGCCTCGATGCGCCGGCAACCCCAGCCGCGCGCCACCTCCTCGGCGGCGAGCGCGGCCACCGTGCCCCGGCCGCGTCTGCGGTCCGGTTCCTCGATGCGCAGCTTCGTGATCCGGGCCACCGCGTCGCCGAACACGGGATGCGTGCCGAGGTGTATCGCCCCTACGGGACGGCTGTTCACACACACCTGGAAGCGGCGTGAGCGCGTCCCGTCGGCGTTCTGCTGAAGCGGCTCGGTCGGCCGCAGGGTCGTGGTCATCAGGGGTGTTCTACCCGCAACAAGGCCTCGGGGCAGCCGAATATGGGAGGGCTGTCAGGGATCGAGGTCGTGCCCGGAGCGCTCGTCGAAGATCCGCATGGCCTTGGCGGTCACCGGGCCGGGCGCGCCCGGCAGCTCACGGTCGTCGACGCGGTGCACGGCCTGCACGTCCCGCAGCGTGGACGTCAGGAAGACCTCGTCGGCCCGGTCCAGCACGTCCAGCGGCAGATCGGTCTCCCGGGCACCCGTCCACGCGATCGCCAACGCGCGCGTGATGCCCGCGAGGCAGCCCGAGGCCACCGGCGGGGTGTGGATCTCGCCGTCGAGGACGACGAAGACGTTGGACCCGGTGCCCTCGCAGAGCTGTCCCGCCGTGTTGCCGAACAGGGCCTCGGACGCGCCCCGTTCGCGGGCGCGGGCGAGGGCCACGACGTTCTCGGCGTACGAGGTGGTCTTCAGGCCGGTGAGCGCGCCCCGCTCGTTGCGGGTCCAGGGGACCGTGATCACGGCGGTGGAGTCGGGACGCCGGTGGGTCGCTCCGAGGGCGACGACGAGGGTAGGGCCGTGCTCGCCGCGGTCGGAGCCGAGCGGGCCGTGGCCGCCGGTGTAGGTGATCCGGAGGCGGCCGAGCGGCGCGGGGTTGGCCTCGAGGACGGCGGCACAGGCGCGCCGCACCTCCTCGTGGTCCGGGTCCGGCAGGCCGAGGCCGCGCGCCGACCGGGTCAGCCGGTCGAGGTGCCGGGTGAGCGCGAACGGCCTGCCGTCCACGGCCTTCACCGTCTCGAAGATGCCGTCTCCCACGGTCAGTCCGTGGTCGAAGACGGAGACGCGGGCGGACTCGCTGTCCTGCAGCCCGCCGTCGAGCCAGATCTTCACGTCAGGTCCTCTCCACTCACCTCATACCCTCCCGACGCTATCGCGAGCAGCCGGGCGGCCTTCAGCTCGGTCTCCCGCCACTCCCCCTCGGGATCCGAGCCCCAGGTGATGCCGGCGCCGGTACCGAAGCGCAACACGCCGTCGGCCCGGTCGATCCAGAACGTACGGATCCCGACGGCCAGCTCACCGACCCGCCGGTCGGCGTCGACCCAGCCGATGCCACCGCAGTACGGCCCTCTGGGCGCCGTCTCCAGCGCGTCGATGATCCGCAGGGCGCTCGACTTGGGCGCGCCGGTGACCGATCCGGGCGGAAAGGCCGCGCCGAGCAGCTCGGCCCAGCCGGCCCCCTCCTCCAGCTCCCCGCGGACGGTCGACACGAGGTGGACCAGCCCTGGATGCTTCTCGACGGCGCACAGATCGGGCACCGTCACACTGCCCGTGGCACAGACCCGCCCGATGTCGTTGCGGACCAGGTCCACGATCATCACGTTCTCGGCGTAGTCCTTCTCCAGCAGGTCCGCCTCGGTGCGGCCGGTGCCCTTGATGGGCCCGGACACTACGACCCGTCCCGCACGCCGCAGGAACAGTTCGGGCGACGCGGTGGCGATCTCCACACCGTGCCCAGGCAGGCGGATCGTTCCTGCGTACGGCGCCGGGTTGCCGCGGGCCAGCAGCGCGGTGAGGGCGTCCACGTCGGCGCCGGGCGCGACGGGCGCGGACAGCACGCGGCACAGATTCGCCTGGTAGACCTCGCCGGCCGCGATGTGCTCGCGGATCCGCCGTACGGCCGCCGTGTACGCGGCGTGACCGAGCGAGGACGTCCAGTCGCCCGCCGCCGGCGCACGCCATGCGCCGGGCACGGGGGCGGGCACGGGCCGCTCCCGCACGTCCCTGAAGCGGGCGCAGGTCAGACGGCCCTCGAAGTCGGCGCAGACGGCCCAGAAGCCGCTGGATTCCAGGGCTTCGGGATCGTCGGTGACGTCGAGGAGCCCGGTGGCGACGCGGTCGCCGAAGCGGGCCAGAGGAGGGAGCTCGGACACGCAGTCGAGTCTATGGCGGTGTCCTGGGAGTGACCGGAGGATGTCCCTCCCGGAGGCTCCGCGGCATCCCTGAGCAGGGGAAGCGCAGCACGCTGCACAAACGCGTTTTTGTGCTGGCCCCGGAATCCGCTAGAGTTCAACACGTCGCCGGGCCGCGAGAGCGGGCCGGAAACGACAAGCGGACGTAGCTCAGTTGGTAGAGCGCAACCTTGCCAAGGTTGAGGTCGCCAGTTCGAACCTGGTCGTCCGCTCGCAGGAACAGGGGGCTTCCCGGCCCCCTACACTCCTGGTGGAGTGGCCGAGAGGCGAGGCAACGGCCTGCAAAGCCGTCTACACGGGTTCAAATCCCGTCTCCACCTCCAAGGACGATTAGCTCAGCGGGAGAGCGCTTCCCTGACACGGAAGAGGTCACTGGTTCAATCCCAGTATCGTCCACTGGATCTGCTCGAAGATCCGAACCCGCGCGATTAGCTCAGCGGGAGAGCGCTTCCCTGACACGGAAGAGGTCACTGGTTCAATCCCAGTATCGCGCACGCAGTGCCCATGATCCGCTACACCTGGTGGTCATGGTCCCCGAGGACGATTAGCTCAGCGGGAGAGCGCTTCCCTGACACGGAAGAGGTCACTGGTTCAATCCCAGTATCGTCCACACCACACAAGAGCCCCCGGCCATTAACGGCCGGGGGCTCTTTTCGTGTCGCGGCACGGGTCACGACACGCGCGTCACGACACGCGCGTCACGACGAGAACAGCATGTGCCCGAAGCCCTTGTTGCGGTGGTGACCGTGGTGGCCGTGGCCGCCGTGATGACCGTGACCGCCGTGCGGGGCGCCCCAGGCGGGGGCCGGAGGGGCGGGGTAGGCCTGCGGGGCGGGCGGGGGCGGCGGCGCGCCCTGGGACCACTGGGACTCCAGGCGGGTCAGCGACTCCAGCTCGCCGTAGTCGAGAAAGATCCCGCGGCAGCCGCTGCACTGCTCGATCTGGACACCGTTGCGGTTGTACGTGTGCATGGGCGCACGGCACTTCGGACACTGCATGGTGGTTCAACTCCTCGCCGGTCGGTCCTGCTTCGTGTGTCGCCAGGACAGACTCTGTCCCGCCATGGTCGGTTGCACCCTACTTCGCGTGCTCCTGCGCCAACTGCGGCGGGAGGGTAGCCATTCGGTCACAGGCCTCCACGACGGACTGCTCCACCTCGTCCAGGTCGCGGCCGGCCGCTGCCGCCTTGGCGACGGCCCGGGCCGCGGTCTGCGCGGTGAGGGCACGGGCGGGGACGTCGAGAACGGGCCAGGGGTCGCCGTCGGCGGGCACGGCCGGGCCACCGGCCTCCCGGTAGGCGGCGAGGAAGCGGGCCCATTCCTCGGGCAGGAGGAGTCCGCAGGCGTACCAGGCGGCGGGGCGCGCGAGATCCCAGGCCGGGACGCCGACGCCGAGGTCGTCGACGTCTATCAGCAGCCAGGGGCCTTCGGGTGCGGGGTGGCGTATGAGCTGGCCCAGGTGGAGGTCGCCGTGGCAGAGGGTACGGGTGTCCGGCATCGGGGCCTCGGCACGGGCCCAGGCGGGGAGGGTGTCCCAGGCCCGCAGGACCGGGGCCGCGGCGGGATGCGGGGCGGCGTTCCGGAGCTTGTCGATGGCCCGGGCCGCCTTGGCGGGGCCTCGCATGGCGGGGAGGGCGTCGGGGGCGGGGGTGCGGTGGAGCCGGGCGAGGAGTGTGGCGGCCGCTTCCCAGGGCGCGGCGTCCGGGTCGTCCGGGTCCACGGGGGTTCCGTACGGCCAGAACGTCACGAGTCTGCCGTGCAGGTCGGCCGGGGTGGGAGTGAGCGGTGCCAGGAGGATCTCGGGGTGACGGGCGGCGACCTCGAGGCGGCTGGTCAGTTCGGTGGGGTCGGACTCCGGGGGGTGGGCCTTCGCGACGGTGCCGGCGTGGCGGACGACCGTCGCGTCGGGGCGGTCCGCGAGGGTGGCTGTTCCGCAGGGGCAGGCCGACGAGCGGGTGTGGGCGGTCGCTCGGGCCTTGGCGGTCAGGTCGGCCAGGAGGGGGGCGGGGGTCACGGGGTGAGGGTACGGGCAGGTGGGGGCCGGGCCGTAGGGGCTGTCGGCTTCAGGTGCTCGGCGTTGGCGCTGAGGTCGGGTGGGTCCGCAGCCCGGCGGAACGGGGTGCCGCTGCGCCCACCCGTGCCGCCCTGGGGGCACCTCCCAGGCCCTTAAGGCACTGGGGGAGGCACGCATGCCCGCAGCTGGGAAAAGCAATGCCGGCGCAGCTCCCCAGCTGCGCCGGCATTTTTTGCCGTCCGCCGCACCCCCGTCCCCACGGGGTTTCATGGGTGGATGTCCCCGCCCGGACCGCTCTTCCGGGCCTGGGGTCGCCGCTCAGCGCCCCAGCATCTCTCCCACGGACGACGCCTGTGTGGCCACTGTCTCCCACCCGTCGAAGACGAGGAGGAGCAGGACCGCCAGGGGAAGGGCCATCAGCGTCGCCACCAAGGGGTGGCGGCGGCCCGTGCGGCGGGGCCGGAGCGTGATGCGCTCCCGCGTGCGGACCAGCGTCCGCGGTGCCGTGTGGGCCATGGTCCCTCTCCTGACCGTTCTCAGTTGTCGTTGGCAGCGGCGGGCGTCTGACCTCGGGGGACGAGTGCTACACCCGCCGCTTGACCTCAAATCTAGGTGTCCGGCCCTCCCCGGGCGTCATGCCCTCGTACCGATTGCCGGGCCTCCCGGAGGATGAGCCGCCACCTGCGATGTACTCCCCTGGGTGGAGACGGAGAGGCAGGTCTCAGGGTCTTCCCCGACGGGACGCCCGGCTCACCCCGCTTTGTCTGAGCTTTCCTCCCGCGGAACCGGCTGCTCCACCAGCGCGAGCACCCGGTTCGCCATGAAGCGGGCCGTACGTACGACTGTCCCGCTTCGCGTGACTTCGCTCACTTCCACGACACCTCGGCGAACCGCCGTCTCCACCCTGCGGCCCGCCCTGCTCGCTATGACCTCGTACGTGCGCGTCGTGTCCCCCGCGTCCACGACTATCTCCACACGATCACCCTTCACAGGACCAATCCCCCTTCTGCGACGGGTGGTTGGGATCACTCGCCGCGCGAAGTCCGCCTCTTCGCGCCCTCCCTGACCACCTTTCAAGTCTCCCACCCACCACTGACAATCCATCACTCTGAGAGGGCGCGGCCTCTGCGCGTGGGCGGCCGTGGAAACGTAAGCTGTGGCTCGTCACAGGACCGGGCAGCGGGGATGAACATGGCGATGATGCGCCTGAGGCGCGAGGACCCGCGCGTCGTCGGCTCGTTCAGGCTTCACAGACGGCTCGGCGCGGGCGGGATGGGCGTGGTCTACCTGGGCTCCGACAAGAAGGGGCAACGGGTCGCGCTCAAGGTCATCCGCCCTGACCTGGCGGAGGATCAGGAGTTCCGTTCGCGCTTCGCGCGTGAGGTCTCGGCGGCGCGGCGGATCCGCGGTGGCTGCACGGCCCGGCTCGTGGCCGCGGACCTGGAGGCGGACCGGCCCTGGTTCGCCACACAGTACGTACCGGGACCCTCCCTGCACGACAAGATCGCCGCCGAGGGACCGCTCGGCGCCGCCGATGTCGCGGCCGTCGGGGCCGCCCTCTCCGAGGGCCTGGTCGCCGTGCACGAGGCCGGGGTCGTGCACCGGGACCTGAAGCCGTCCAACATCCTGCTGTCCCCGAAGGGGCCACGGATCATCGACTTCGGCATCGCCTGGGCCACCGGCGCCTCGACGCTCACCCACGTCGGCACCGCGGTCGGCTCGCCGGGCTTCCTCGCCCCGGAGCAGGTGCGAGGGGCGGCCGTCACTCCTGCCACGGACGTGTTCTCACTGGGGGCCACGCTCGCGTACTCCTCGATGGGCGACTCACCGTTCGGGCACGGCAGTTCCGAGGTGATGCTCTACCGCGTCGTGCACGAGGAGGCGCAGCTGCACGGCGTGCCCGACGCGCTGGCTCCGCTCGTCCGGGCGTGCCTGGCGAAGGACCCCGAGGAGCGGCCCAGCACGCTCCAACTGTCGCTGCGGCTCAAGGAGATCGCGGCCCGGGAGGCGCAGGACCTCGCCGGGGTGCGGCCGCCCGCACCGCGTGGCGCGGAGACCGATCGGCCCGTCGAGACCTACCCCGAGCGGGCCCGGCGACCGCAGGGACAGCAGGGTTCGGCGGGGGCCGGGGCGCAGCGGGGCCGGGGCACTCCCCCACCGCGGGGTTCCTCCCAGTCCCGGGACGGGGGCCCGTCCTCGGACGGTACGGCTTCCCAGGGGGGAGCCGGCGCCCGGGGCGGAGCGCGGCCTGCGGGGAGCGGGAACGGGAACCGGCAGGCGGGTGGCGCCAACCGCGGCAGGACTCCGGCGCGCGGCCGCGGCGCGTCGGCGCGGAACGGGGCGCGGCCGACGCCCACCGGGCGCAACGGAACCCGGTCGGGCAGCGGCAGCCGCCCCGCCCCGCACAGCGGCACCGGGCGTCCGTCCAGAACGGGCACCGGGCTGCGGCCCGCCAATCCGCGGTTGCTGCGGCAGCGGCTGTTCGTGTTCGTCGTGGTCACGCTGCTGGTGGCGATCGGCATCGCCCTGGTGCAGGGCTGTCAGGGCCCGGCGCGGGGACTCGGCGGCGACGGGGGCGGCGTACGGGAGCAGCAGGTCCACCGGTCGCAGCCGCTGGGCGACGTCCCCTCGCGGCCGGACGGTACGACCCGCGGCTGACCCGCCTCGGCGATCTCGCGCGGCTCGGTCTCGCCGCTGTCCCTAGACCTGGGGACGGCCGGTGGCCACGGCGTAGAAGGCCACGGCCGCTGCCGCTCCCACGTTGAGGGAGTCGACGCCGTGGGACATGGGGATGCGGACCCACTCGTCGGCGGCGACCAGCGCCTGGGTGGACAGGCCGTCGCCCTCGGCGCCGAGCATCAGGGCCACGCGGTCCATGGTGTGCGGGGCGGCCTCGTCGAGGGGCCGGGCCTTCTCGTCGGGGGTCAGGGCGAGGAGGGTGAAGCCGGCTTCGCGGACCGACTCCAGGCCCTTGGGCCAGGTGTCCAGACGGGCGTACGGGACGGAGAAGACCGCGCCCATGGAGACCTTCACGCTGCGGCGGTAGAGAGGGTCGGCGCAGTCCGGGGAGAGCAGGACCGCGTCCATGCCGAGGGCCGCCGCCGAGCGGAAGATCGCGCCGATGTTGGTGTGGTCGTTGACCGACTCCATGATGACGACGCGGCGGGTGGTCCTCAGCAGGTCGGCCGCCGTGGGCAGGGGCTTGCGCTGCATGGAGGCGAGCGCGCCGCGGTGCACGTGGTAGCCGGTGACCTGCTCGGCCAGCTCCGGGCTGACCGCGTAGACCGGGGCCGGGAGCTCGTCGATGACGTCGCGCATGACGTCGACCCACTTGGCCGAGAGCAGCATGGACCGCATCTCGTAGCCCGCTTCCTTGGCCCTTCTGATGACCTTCTCGCCCTCGGCGATGAACAGGCCCTCGGCGGGTTCGCGCTTGCGGCGCAGTTCCACGTCGGTCAGGCCGGTGTAGTCGGAGAGGCGCGGGTCGTCGGGATCCTCGACGGTGATGAGATCGGCCACAGGGTGATACTGCCTTGTCCTGGGTGCGGTGCCAACGGCTCGGTACGGTTTGTGTTACCCGGGGTTACTCGAGGGGCGCGGCGGCCGTGGGGCCGACCTTCACGACCTCGCCGATGACGATGACCGCCGGGGGCTTCACGTCCTCGGTCCGGACCGCCTCCGCGACCGTCGCGAGGGTCGCGTCGACCCGGCGCTGGGCGGCCGTCGTGCCCTCCTGGACGAGGGCGACGGGGGTGTCGGCCGGCTTTCCGTGGGCGACGAGCGTCTCGGCGATCTTTCCGATCTTGTCGACGCCCATGAGGATCACCAGCGTGCCGGTCAGCTTGGCCAGGGACGGCCAGTCGACGAGGGAACGCTCGTCGTCGGGCGCGACATGGCCGCTGACCACGGTGAACTCATGGGCGACGCCGCGGTGGGTGACCGGGATGCCGGCCGCGCTCGGGACCGAGATGGAGCTGGAGATTCCAGGGACGACCGTGCACGGGATGCCGACCTCGGCGAGGGCCTGGAGCTCCTCCATGCCGCGGCCGAAGACGTAGGGGTCGCCGCCCTTCAGGCGGACGACCGACTTGCCCTGCTTCGCGTGCTCGATCAGCGCGCTGTTGATGGCCTCCTGGGCCATGAAGCGGCCGTAGGGGATCTTCGCCGCGTCGATCACCTCGACGTGGGGCGGGAGTTCGGCGAGGAGGTCGCGCGGGCCGAGGCGGTCCGCGATGACGACGTCCGCCTCGGCGAGCAGGCGGCGGCCGCGGACCGTGATCAGGTCCGGGTCACCGGGGCCGCCGCCGACCAGGGCGACTCCGGGTGTACGGGTGCGGTGGTGCGGGGCGACGAGCGTGCCGTCGCGAAGGCCCTCCACGACCGCGTCGCGGATGGCGGCGGTGTGGCGGGGGTCGCGTCCCTTGGCGTCCGTGGTGAGGACGGCGACCGTGACGCCCTCGCTGTGGCCGGTGGCCGGGGTCCAGGCCGTCGCCTCGTCGGCGTCGTCGGAGCGGACGCACCAGACGCGGCGGCGCTCCGCCTCGGCGGAGGCCCGGGTGTTCGCCTCCGTGTCACCGGTGGCGATGAGGGCGTACCAAGCGTTCTCGAGGTCGCCTTCCTCATAGCGGCGACGCTGCCAGGTGATCTCGCCGGCGTCCGCCATGGCTTCGACGGAGGGGGTGGCCGAGGGGGACACGAGGACGATGTCCGCACCTGCTGCGATCAGCGCCGGGAGGCGGCGCTGGGCGACCTGGCCGCCACCGAGAACGACCACGCGGCGGCCGGTGAGGCGGAGGCCTACGGGGTAGGCGGGGTGTTCGGCCATGGGGGTGCGGCTCCTGTAGACGGCGGTGCGGTAGCCCTGACGTGCGGATTTTAATGGGCGGGAGTCGGGACGGCTCCGGTGGTCCAGTGGCTGGGCACCGGGGCCGCCCCTCAGCACCTACTTCTCAGTGACTCCCGCCGAATCGAACGTCGCCACCTCGTGCATCGCCCGGGCCGTGCTCTGCACCAGCGGCAGGGCCAGCAGGGCGCCCGTGCCCTCGCCCAGACGGAGGTCGAGGTCGACCAGGGGGCGCAGGCCCAGCTTGTTGAGGGCCGCGACGTGGCCCGGCTCGGCGCTGCGGTGACCGGCGATGCAGGCGGCCAGGACCTCGGGGGCGATGGCGCGGGCCACCAGGGCGGCGGCGCCGGCGCTGACGCCGTCGAGGATCACCGGCGTACGCAGGGAGGCGCCGCCGAGGAGGAGGCCGACGATGGCGGCGTGCTCGAAACCACCGATCGCGGCGAGCACGCCGATCGGGTCGGCCGGGTCCGGCTGGTGCAGTTCCAGCGCGCGGCGGACGACCTCCGTCTTGCGGGCGAGGGTCTCGTCGTTGATGCCGGTGCCCCGGCCGGTGACCTCGGCCGGGTCCGCACCCGTGAAGACGGAGATCAGGGCGGCGGACGCGGTCGTGTTGGCGATGCCCATCTCACCGGTGAGCAGGGCCTTGTTGCCGGCGGCGACCAGGTCGCGGGCGGTCTCGATGCCGACCTCGATGGCCTGCTTGGCCTCCTCGCGGGTCATCGCGGGCCCGGTCGTCAGGTCGGACGTACCGGCCCGGACCTTGCGGGGCAGCAGCCCCGGGGTGGCCGGGAGGTCGGCGGCGACGCCCACGTCGACGATGCAGACCTCGGCGCCCACCTGGGTCGCGAAGGCGTTGCAGACGGCGCCGCCGCCGAGGAAGTTGGCCACCATCTGGGCCGTGACCTCCTGCGGCCAGGGGGTCACCCCCTGCGCGTGCACGCCGTGGTCGCCGGCGAAGATCGCGACGGCCGCGGGCTCCGGGATGGGCGGCGGGCACTGGCGGGACAGGCCGGACAGCTGTGCGGAGATGATCTCCAGCATGCCCAGCGCACCGGCCGGCTTGGTCATGCGCTTCTGGCGCTCCCACGCCTCGCCGAGCGCCTTGGCGTCCAGCGGGCGGATCTGCGCGACGGTCTCGGCGAGCAGGTCGTGCGGTTCCTCTCCGGGCAGTGCGCGGCGGCCGTACGTCTCCTCGTGCACGACCCAGGACAGCGGGCGGCGCTTGGACCAGCCCGCCTGCAGCAGTTCGGGCTCGTCAGGGAACTCGTCGACGTAACCGACGCACAGGTAGGCGATGACTTCGAGGTGCTCGGGCAGGCCGAGGGCGCGGACCATCTCGCGCTCGTCGAAGAAGCTGACCCAGCCGACGCCGAGGCCTTCGGCGCGGGCGGCGAGCCAGAGGTTCTCCACGGCCAGGGCCGCCGAGTACGGCGCCATCTGGGGCTGGGTGTGACGGCCCAGGGTGTGACGGCCGCCGCGGGTCGGGTCCGCGGTGACGACGATGTTCACCGGGGTGTCGAGGATGGCCTCGATCTTCAGTTCCTTGAACTGCTTGGCCCGGCCCTTGGGGAGGGACTTGGCGTACGCGTCGCGCTGACGCATCGCCAGTTCGTGCATCGCGCGCCGGGTGTCGGCGGAGCGGATGACGACGAAGTCCCAGGGCTGCGAGTGGCCGACGGAGGGCGCGTGGTGGGCGGCCTCCAGGACACGGAGCAGCACCTCGTGCGGGATGGGGTCGCTGCGGAAGCCGTTGCGGATGTCGCGGCGTTCGCGCATGACCTTCAGTACGGCCTCGCGTTCCGCGGCGTCGTACGCGGGGGCGGCGGGGCCGGTGGACTGTCGTGGTTCTGCCACTGGCGCCGCGCTCTCTTCGTCGTGACGTGCCTGGTCGGCCAAGTCATCCTGGTCGGCGGCCCGGGTGTCCAGGTCGTCGGCGTTCTGTACGAGTTCGGCGTCGCCGTCGCGCGGTGCGGGGACGGTGGCGACGGGGGCCGGAGGTTCCGGCGCCTCGGCCTGTGCGGGCTCGGGCTGTGCCGGCTCGGGCTGTGCCGGCTCGGGAGCGGCGGGCGGCTGGGACTGCTGGGGGCCCTGGACGGGCTGCATGCTCGGCTCGTCCGTCTTCCCGTCCACCTGCTCGTCCGTCTTCTCGTCCGTCTTCTCGTCCGCGATCGGCTCGGGGAGTACGACGGTGACGTCCTCGGCCGATGCCGGGGGGACGCCCGTGGTCTCGGGCATGGGGGTCACCGGCTCGGGGGCGGGCTCGGGAGCGACTTCCTCGGCCACGGGGGCGGGCGCGGGAGCGACTTCCTCGGCCACGGGGGCGGGCGCGGGAGCGACTTCCTCGACCGTGGGGGCGGGCTCGGCTGCCTCGGATGCCTGGGGCGGTGCGGGAGCCTCGGCGGGTGCGTCGGGCGCGGGTGTCTCGGTGACCTGGGCCTGGACCGGCGCCGCAAGGGGCTGCGACGGGGCGGCTGCTGTCTCCGGTGCGTCGGCGAGCGCTCCGGCCTCGGGTGCGTCGGCGACCGGAACCGGGGGCACCGGAGCCGGCGCTTCAGGGGTGGGAGTGGCGGTCTGTGGAGCCGTCGGCTCGGGAGCGGGGGCGGCTGCCTCGGCGTCGGTCGGCTGAGGAACGGGCGCGGCCTGCGGGGCGATCGGCTCGGCAACCGGCGCGAGGGCCTCGACGCCGAGGGCGTCCGGCTGCTGCGCTACGGCCTCGGGAGCGGCCTCTTCCACGGGGCCGGGCGCGTCGGCCTCGGGGCCGGCAACCTCTGCGGGTGCCTGTGCCACAACCGCGGGAGCGACTGCCTCGGGCGCCTCCGCGGGAGCCTCGGGAACACCGGCCGCCTCCACGGCACCGGCCTCGGGCCCACTGGCGGCCTCCGGGAACGGAACCGCTTCAGGGGCCGGTACGGCCTCGGCGACGGGAGCTGAGGCCATCTCCTGCTGCGCGGCAGCCGCCGGAACGTCTTGGCCCGCATCGGCGGAGCCGCCGACGGCGCCCGGCTCGGTGGCCTCGGGAAGACCACCGGCAAGCCCCGGCTCACCGCCATGACCAGTACCGGCCTGACCGGAACCCTCCACGACCGGCGCCTCCCCCGGAAGCGGCTGGGGCGCGGAAACGGCCCCCGCCTCAGCCTCGGTCACTTGCGCGGGTACGTCCTGCGCGGGCTGCTCGGCGGCAACGGCCTGCTCGGCCCCGGCCGTCGGCGTCGGCGTCGCCTGCGCCGCCTCCGTCGCCACGCTGATCGCGACGGCCCCGGGCACCGGCTGCGCTTCCGGAACAACCGTTTCCGCAGGGGCCGCCCCGGCGCCCACCTGGGCCTGGTGGGTGACCTGCGCGTCCCAGGGCGCCGCCGGGGGCGAGGACATCTCCGGACTGCGCGGGGCGTCGAGGTACTCGGGTCCCGCCGACTGCGGCGCGGGCTGTCGCAGCGGCGCGTCCGCCGGACCACGGTCGGCGAGGGAGCGGACCGGGCTGGCGGAGCTGTCGGGCAGCGGCGGGCCGAGGTGCAGCGGGCGGCGCGGGGTGACGGGCGGGATCGGCGGAGGGTCGGGCAGCCGTACGCCGCCGAGGTCGACCGAGCCGCTGTCGCGGCCGGAGATCTCGTGCGGGCCCGGCTCGTGCACGGTCTCGGCGACCGGCTCCGGCGCGGGCGGGGCGACCTCGTTGCCCCAGGCGCCCTGGGCGCCCGGCAACAGCAGCAGGTCGTCGTCCTCGGCGGTGGTCTCGGGCTCGGAGAGGTAGGTGTACGAACCGTGCGCGGGGGCGCCCGGCTGCTCCACCATGCCTGCGTTCTCCGGCAGTCCCTCGCCCGGGACCTGGCCGGTGTCGGTCATGCGTACCCCTCGCCCATCGGTTAGTGCTCCTACGACCAGCTCGCCCGGAACGGCGCACCGACCGCCCCGCTGTGAAGAACGAGCGTGCGTCCCCAGCGGCACGAGCGGCACGCCTCAAAAAGGCGACAAAGCCATTCAATGGCATTGTCGCGGCCGTACCGCCCTCGCGGCAGCTTGATCCGCGACGGTTCCGCTGTGGACTGCGCCACGTTGCGCGTCTTCAGGTTCTGCCGTACCACACACACCCCAAAACGGGCGGGTTTTCCGGACATTGACCGACGAAGTGCCGGGCGTCCGCGTGCGGTGCAACGATCGGCCAGCCTACCGCGCGCAGTACGACAACCCGATCACGGGGACGGCGGCGGGATCAGGCGCTGCGCCGCGGCAGCACGCCGCTGAGCAGGAACGCGACGCTCCGTTCCTTCTCCGTCCAGGCCCGGGTGTCGAGTTCGACGGACTGCAGCAGGGCGCACTCGACGCCGTAGCCGTGTTCCGTCAGGTCGCGGCCGATGAGTTCGGCGGCGTCGCGGGTGCCGGCATGCGTGACGATGCGCTGCGGGCGGCGGTCGGCGACCGCGGAGACGACGGCCGCTCCCCCGCCGCCGACGCGGACGACGTCCGGTTCGGGGAGGTTCTCCAGAACGTGCGGTGCGGTGCCGTGCACGATCTGGAGCTGGACGCCGAGGCGGCGTGCGGCGGCGTCGGTGCGGGCACAGGCGGCCCGGTCGCTGTCGACGGCGATGACGGCGGCGCCGGCGCGCGCGGCCTCGATGGCGAAGGCGCCGCTGCCGCAGCCGATGTCCCACACGAGGTCGCCGACGCGCGGTCCGAGGCGGGCGAGTTGGGAGGCGCGCAGCGGCTGGGTCTCGCCCTCGCCGAGGGGGGCGCCGTAGGCATCGGAGGGCAGGGACCAGCCGCGGGGCCCGGCGGAGGGGTCGCGGCCGGCGATCCAGCCGCCGGTCTCCCCCGCGGTGCCGGGTCCGGCCGGGCCGCCGAGGACGATGACGACGTTGGGGTCGCGCCAGGTGTGGTCGGCGGCCTTGTCGGAGGTGACGATCGTGACGCGCTCGCGTTCGGTGCCGAGTTCCTCGCAGATGACGAAGGAGCGGTGGACTCCTTCGAGGAGCAGGCCGAGTTCGGCCGGGCCGGCGCCGGGTGAGGTGAGGACGGCCACCTTGGTGTGGGCTCGGCATACGTTCACCGCGCGGCGCAGGGTGCGGCGGTGTGCGACGACCACCTGTGCGTCGTCCCAGGGCATTCCGGCGCGGGCGAAGGCGGCGGCGACGGAGGAGACGGCGGGGACGACCTCGACCTCGAGGCCGAACTCGGGGGCGCGCAGGGTCCGTACGACGCCGAAGTAGCCGGGGTCGCCGTCGGCCAGCACGACGGCCGTGCCGCGGTGGCCGGCGATGCGGCGGGCGGCGAGGGCGACACTGCCGAGGCGGATGCGCTCGGCGCCGGCGGGCACCTCGGGGAGCGCCAGGTGGTGGGCGGCACCCGCCACGAGCGTGGCGGCACCCAGGGCGGCGCGTGCCGCGTCGGTCAGCGGCGAACCGTCCCAGCCGATCACCGTGACCCGGTCGGCCATCGTCGTCAGTCTCCAGAGGATCTCGCAGGTCTGCTGCGTGTCGTGTCGCGAGCGGCCCGTGGGTGGGCT
Source organism: Streptomyces sp. NPDC044719 (assembly GCF_056433405.1). NCBI lineage: Bacteria > Bacillati > Actinomycetota > Actinomycetes > Kitasatosporales > Streptomycetaceae > Streptomyces > Streptomyces sp. NPDC044719. Next base: position 111,816 of record NZ_JBWKHE010000011.1, on the reverse strand, counting down.
TGGTGAGAGTACCCGGTGGAGCCGTCGGAGGGGACGGCGGTGCGGTCGCGCACGGTGGCCGTTCCGGTCAGTTCCAGTCGCCGAAGGAGGTGAAACCGCCGGGCAGCCGGCCGCCGACGCCCTCCAGGTCCTCGGGGAGCAGGCTCCAGACGATGAAGTCGGTGCGTACGTCCGTCCATGTGCCGTCCTCGGCACGGCTGCGGGCTATACAGGCGTTGCGCAGCACGCCCTCGCTGATACAGCCGATCTTCTGGGCGACCTGCTGGGAGGCGGTGTTGTCGGCCGCCGTGCGCAGTTCGATGCGTTCGAACTTCTGGTCCGAGAAGAGCCACCGGGCGGTGACCAGGGCGGCCTCGGAGGCGTAACCCTCGCCCCGGGCCCAGGGGGCGATGATGTACGACAGTTCGGTGGAGCGTACCCGCCAGTTGGTCTTGCTCAGCTGGATGATGCCGACCAGGCGCTGGGTGAGGAACTCGGTGACCGCGAAGTCGAGCCCACGTCCCTCGGTGCGCTCGGCGGGGGCGGACTCGGTGATCCAGGTGCGGGCGCCGTCCTCCGTGAAGGGCTGGGGGACGGAGGTCCAGGCCGCCACCTGTTCGTCGTTCATCATCGCGGCCAGGGCGGCGACGTCGTCTTCGTCAAGGGGACGCAGCACCAACCGCTCCGTGCTGATGGAGACGTTGGGAAAGGTGCTCGTCATGCGCCGCTCCGTAACCTTCGGTGAACCTTCAGGGCCTGCTGAACTGCCCAGCATGCAGCATGAAAGCACTGCTCCGCACCACAGGGTCCTCCCCCGATGCGGTGAGGGAGGACCCCGTTCGGCGCGGGTGCCGGGCGTGGCTCAGAAGGACGCGAGCACGGCGCCGTCGTACTTGTCCTGAATGAACTTCTTCACCTCGGGCGAGGTGAGAAGCTTCGCGAGCTTCTTCACCCGCGGGTCCTTCTCCTCGCCCTTCTTCACGGCGAGGAAGTTGCCGTACGGGTTGTCCTTCGGGGACTCCAGGACGAGGGCGTCCTTCGCCGGCTTCAGGTCGGACTCGAGGGCGTAGTTGCCGTTGACGATCGCGGCGTCCACGTCGTCGAGGGAGCGCGGGGTCTGGGCCGCCTCCAGCTCCTTGAACTTGAGGTTCTTCGGGTTCTTGGTGATGTCCGAAGGGGTCGCCTCGTTGCCGACGCCCGCCTTGAGGGTGATGATCCCGTGCGCGGCGAGGAGCTTGAGGGCACGGGCCTCGTTGACGGTGTCGTTGGGGACGGCGACCGTCGCACCGCTCTTCAGGGCGTCGGCCTTCTTGACCTTGTGGGAGTAGAGGCCGAGCGGCTCCAGGTGGACCGTGACGACGGGCACGATGTCGGTGCCGTTCTTCTTGTTGAAGTCGTCGAGGTACGGCTGGTTCTGGAAGTAGTTGGCGCCCACGGAGCCGTCCTGCGTCGCGGTGTTCGGCGTGACGTAGTCGGTGAACTCCTTGACCTGCAGGTCGAGGCCCTCCTTCTTCGCCAGGTTGTCCTTGACGTAGGTGAGGATCTCGGCGTGCGGGGTGGGGCTGGCGGCGACGATCAGGGGTCCGTCGGAGCCGGAGTCGCCCGCGCCGCAGGCGCTGAGCCCGAGGGTGAGGGCTCCGGCGGCGAGGACGGCGGTGGTGATCTTGGCGGTGTTACGCACGAAAAGTGCCTTTCCTTTTGGCCTTGAGGGTGGTGCGGCCCCGTCGTGGGTGAACGGGGAGTTCTCGGGTGAACGGAGAGTTCAGGAGGCGGCCTTCAGCAGCCGCAGCTTCGGGGCGGGGCCGGAGTGGGCGCCGCGGCGGTGCAGGGAGCGGGCCGCGTAGTCGCCGGCGAACTGGATGACCGAGATGACGACGGCGAGGATCGCGACGGTGATCCACATCAGCTGTGTCTCGAAGCGCTGGTAGCCGTAGCGGATGGCGATGTCGCCGAGGCCGCCGGCGCCGACCGTGCCCGCCATGGCCGAGTAGCCGATCAGGGCGACGATCGTGGTGGTGGTGCTGGAGATCAGCGACGGCAGGGACTCGGGGACGAGGACCTTGCGGACGATGGTCCAGGTGTTGCCGCCCATGGACTGCACGGCCTCGACGAGCCCGTGGTCCACTTCGCGGACGGCCGTCTCGACCAGGCGCGCGAAGAACGGGATGGCGCCGACGGCGAGCGGCACGATGGCCGCCTCGACGCCGATGGTCGTCCCGGTGATGGAGCGGGTGAAGCCCATCAGCGCGACCATCAGGATGATGAACGGCAGGGAGCGGGCGATGTTCACGATCTGCCCGATGACCTTGTTGGCGGCGAGGTTCTGGAGCAGGCCGCCGCGGTCGGTCAGGACCAGCAGGATCCCGAGCGGCAGTCCGCCGGCCACGGCGATGAGCGTGGACCAGCCGACCATGTAGAGCGTGTCCCAACACGCCTGTTCCAGCAGTGGCTGCATCTCGGACCAGGTCACTTGGCACCCTCCTTCACCAGTTCGGCCTCGTGGCCGACGACGTCGATCTGCAGGCCCTTTTCGCGCAGGAACCCGATGGGTACGACGTTGTCCTCGTAGCGGCCGGGCAGTTCGATGCGCATCCGGCCGACCTGGAGGCCGCCGACGGTGTCGATGGCGGCGCCGAGGATCGATATGTCGATGTTGTAGGTGCGGGCGAGCTGCGAGATGACGGGCTGGGTCGCGCTCTCGCCCTGGAAGGTGACGTCGACGACGGTGCGGTCCTCGCCGGAGGCCTCGCCGCCGAGCGGGAACAGCGCGGAGGCCAGTTCGGAGCCTGGGGTCGCGAGCAGTTCGCTGACCGTGCCCGACTCGACGACGCGGCCGTTCTCCATGAGCGCGGCGGAGTCGCAGACCGACTTCACGACGTCCATCTCGTGCGTGATGAGCAGGACGGTCAGGCCGAGCTGGCGGTTCAGGTCGCGCAGCAGCGCCAGGATCGACCGGGTCGTCTCCGGGTCGAGGGCGCTGGTGGCCTCGTCGGACAGCAGCACCTTGGGGTCGCCGGCCAGGGCGCGGGCAATGCCGACGCGCTGCTTCTGGCCGCCGGAGAGCTGCGCGGGGTAGGAGCCCGCCTTGTCGGCGAGGCCGACCAGGTCGAGCAGCTCCAGCGCCTTGCGGGAGCGTTCCTTGCCGGACTTGCCGAGGATCTCCAGCGGCAGCTCGACGTTGTCCTGGACGGTCCGGGAGGACAGCAGGTTGAAGTGCTGGAAGACCATGCCGATCCGGCTGCGTGCCTCCCGCAGTTCCTTTCCGGCGCGCGGGCCGCGGCCGGCCAGGGCGGTGAGGTCCTGTCCGGCGACGGTCACGGTGCCGGAGGTGGGGCGTTCCAGCAGGTTGACGCAGCGGATGAGCGAGGACTTGCCGGCGCCGGACTGGCCGATGACGCCGTACACCTCGCCTTCGCGGACGTGCAGGTCGACGCCGTCCAGGGCGGTGACCTCGCGGCCGCGTGAACGGTAGACCTTGGTCAGGTCCGTTGTGGTGATCACGTGGGTTTCCGTCACTGTCGAGTGCGCGGGCGTGGGTGTGCCCGGGCACAGAGGCATTCGTTCAGGGACGCGACACGGTTCTCGCTGAGGCGGGGAACCGGGGAGAACATGCGCGCGGGGCGGCTCGGCGTCTCGCAGCGCTCCATGCGTGCGGACATGCCGCTGTCTCGCTTCGGGGCGCGAGCTCAGGGGGTGGTGCGGGGGCCCTCTAGAAGGCGCACATTCGACACATACAACGAGCACCGGGCGTCATGGTCGCCTCGGTCGCGGGGATGCGGTCGCTCGTCGTGGTCATGTCGCCAGTAAAACACGCGTACGGTCCTGACAGTCACGCCGCTGTCCGGATGCTGGACAGCGGTGGACAGGGTCGGGGACGCGTCAGCCGCGGCCGGAGATTTCCACTCCCTGCTCGGTGACCAGTGCGGACAGGGCCGACAGGTTCGCGACGACCAGGTCGGCGTCGAGCTGGTGGGCCTGGTGGGTTGTGGTCAACGCCACGGTGGTCATGCCGGCGGCGCGGCCGGCCGTCAGGCCCGCGGGGGCGTCCTCGAAGACGACGCAGTGGGCCGGGTCGACGCCGAGGGTGCGGGCGGCGAGCAGATAGGGCTCGGGGTCGGGCTTGCCGCGGGTGATGTCGTCGGCGGCGACGAGTGTCTTGGGGAGGATGCCGACGGCGTCGAGCCGCGCCTCGGCCAGCCGCCGGGTGGCGGAGGTGACGACGGCCCAGCGTTCGGCGGGCAGCGAGTCGAGGAACGCGCGTGTGCCGGGCAGGAGGCGCACCCCGCCGTTGGGTACGTCCTCCACCTCCAGGTCCTCGATCCGCGCGACGGCCTCCGGCACGGTCTCGGCGGGCAGCAGGTCGGCGGCTATCTCGGCGGCCGGCCGGCCGTGCAGTTCGACGCGCGCGAACTCCTCGGCCGTGATCCCGTACTCCGCGGCCCACCGTGTCCAGCAGCGGTCCACCGAGTCGAGGGAGGAGACCAGGGTTCCGTCGTTGTCGAACAGCAGGGCTTGCGCGTGGATCTTCATGCCCTCGACCCTACGGTGCGGGCCAGGGCCGGAAGCATCGGGCCTTTTCGGCCGTATTAAGGTCGCAGCATGCTTGCTGCTCTGACGCTGGTGACCGGCGTCGCCGCGCTGCTGCTCGCCGCCTGGTGCGGCCTCGCGGCCTACCGTGACCAGCCGACGAAGGACTGGCACTTCATCGGGATGGCCGTGGTCACCCTGCTGTCGCTGGTCCAGCTGGTGGTGGGGATCGTGCTGCTGGCGCAGGGCGAGAAGCCGGAGCAGGGCACGACGATCTTCGTGGCGTATCTGCTGGGGGCGTTCGCGTGCGTCCCGGCGGCGGGGTTCATGTCACTGGCCGAGCGCACCCGGTGGGGCTCGGTGACGGTTGCCGCCGGCGGTGTGGTGCTGGCGGTGCTGGAGGTGCGGCTCTATGACATCTGGGGAGGCTGAGGTGAGCCGGCGGCGGCTGATCGGTGGGCCGGGGATCCTGCTGGTGTGGTTGTACGGCGTGATGGTCGTGGGGGCGGTGTCGCGGTCCGCGTATCAGATCGCCACGGAGTTCGACCGGGCGCCGCTGGCCTACTCGCTGTCGGCGGTCGCCGGTGTCGTGTACGGGTTCATCACGTACTCGTTGGTGCGGGGTGGGGAGACGGCGCGCAAAGCCGCGCTGGCGTGCTGTGTCGCGGAGTTGGTGGGGGTGCTGACGGTGGGGACCTGGACCTTGGTCGAGCCGTCCGCCTTCCCGGACGCGACCGTGTGGTCGGACTTCGGGATGGGGTACGTGTTCATTCCCGTGCTCCTGCCGCTGACCGCCATCTACTGGCTGCGGAAGGGTGCGCCTCGGGAGGAGGCCGCCTGAGGTTCGTCAGGCGGCCGCGGGCCGTGTGTGGTTGCTCGCGCAGTTCCCCGCGCCCTTGAGGGCGAGACTCAAGCTGTCGCCGCGTAGGTCCTGGCCGGCTTCTCCAGGACGATCATGGGGATGCCGTCCGCCCCCTGGGACGTGCCCACGGTCTCGTAGCCCACCTTGCGGTAGAGGCGGAGGTTGCCCTCGTTGCGGTGGCCGGTGTGGAGGCGGAAGCGCTTGGCGCCGTGCTGGTCGGCGAGGGCGGATTCGGCCGCCCGGAGGAGGCGGGCTCCGATGCCGTGGCCCTGGAGGCGCGGGTGGACGCAGAGCTTGCCGATCGCGGCGGCGCCGTCCTCGGCGACCGCCCCGCGGACCGAGCCGACGACCTCGTCGCCGAGCCGGGCCACGAAGACGCAGTCCCGGGTGACCTCCTCGCGGACCGAGTCGAGGGTTTGGACGAGCGGGTCGATGCGGTAGTTCCCGTACAGCGCCGCTTCCCGCTGGAAGCACAGGTACTGCAGCCTGAAGATCTGCTCCGCGTCCTGCCCGGTCGCCGCAGAGATGGTCACGCTCATGCCCATGTGCGCACGCCTCCCGCTCATCTGATCACCTGTCGTTCCTCACTCCTATCCCCGTCCTCAGTGGGCCGCAACCTCCGGCGTGAGCAATCTGCGCAGACATCCCAGGCATCTGGAACGTTCCGGGCCAAGACTCCCCTGTGAGATACCCAACTCCCCTGCGATTTCCCGGTATGTCAGATCCTGCGGGGAGAGCAGGGCCTCCATCAGCCGGGGGCAACGGCCCGGGAGGCGGCGTACGGCTTCGCGCAGGGCACGGCCGCGGGCCGCGGCGAGGGCGAGCTGTTCGGGGTCGCGGCCGCCGTCGTCGGCCGGCTCGCCGGCGTACGGCCGTTCGAGGCGGCTCGTACGACGGGTACGGCGGGCCTCCGAGCGGACGGCGCGGCGCAGCCATCCCTGGGGGTCGAGCGGCGGGTCGTCGGCGTCGAGGCGCTCCAGCAGGCGGAGCCAGACCGCCTGTTCCAGGTCACCGGCCTCCGCTCCCGCGGCATATGCCTCCGCGGAGGCCTCGGCGGTGAGCAGCGGGCCCAGGGCGGTGACCAGGTCGGGTGTCATATGCGGAGCGACGCGGCCGCCCGGGCGGCGGGTTGCCCGGGCGGCCGAAGCTCACTCGACCGGGTGGTGTGAGCTCAGCCGTTGACGAAGGCCTCGCGGGCCAGCAGGCCCGTGTCGGGCTGGTCGGTGAAGACACCGTCGATGCCGGTCGCGAAGTACGCCTCGTACGCGCCGAAGACATCGCCGTAGGCGTCCGCGTCCGTGCCCTTGCGGAAGTTCGCGGGCAGGAACGGGTTCTCGTTGCGCAGGGTCCACGGGTGCAGGATCAGCCCCACCTTGTGCGCGTCCGGGACGAGCGTCGTCGGCTGCGTGAGGTTGCCCTTGGCGTCGCGCGGGATGACCAGGTCGAGGGTCGGGCCGATGCCCTGCGCGTAGGAGGCGATCTCCCTGAGGCCGGCCGGCTTGACCAGGTCGGCGACGGTGCGCGGGTCGCCGCTCTCGACGAAGTCCCAGGGGCGGGTGCCCGCCGAGGACAGCAGGACGACCAGGGGGTTGTCGACGAGCTTGTTGAGACGCTCGATGCTGGTCGGCTCGAAGGACTGGACGATGACCGGGGAGGTCCGCCGGTCCTTGCGGTACTTGCGCAGCACCTTGGCCACCCGCTCCTCCAGCGGCAGGCCCTGCTTGCGGAAGTAGGTGGGGTGCTTGAGCTCGGGGTAGATCCAGACCTGCTTGCCGCGCTTGCGGGTCTGCTCGTCCTGCCACCTCAGGACCTCTTCGAAGGTGGGGATCTCCCAGTGGCCGTTGTAGAGGGTGTTGTGCGGGCGGTTGGCCGGAATGCGCTCGATCGCGCGCAACGTCTTGAGCTCGGCGAGCGTGAAGTCCTCGGTGAACCAGCCGGTGGTGGAGACGCCGTCGAGGAGCTTGGTCTTCTTGCGGTCGGCGAACTCGGGGTGGTCGGCGACGTTTGTGGTGCCGCCGATCTCCGGCTCGTGCCGGCAGACCAGGTGCCCGTCCTTCGTCGGCACCAGATCGCCCGCCTCGACGATGTCGGCGCCCAGGTCGAGGGCCAGCTGGTACGACCCCAGGGTGTGCTCCGGTCGGTAGCCGCTCGCCCCGCGGTGGCCGACGATCGTCGGCTTGGGCAGGCTCTTGAAGCCGCCGTGTCCGCCGCCGTACCGGGAACCGTCCGCCCGCGCCGTGCCGGTCATGCCGAGGACCGCTCCGCCGGCGGTGAGCACCGCCGCGCCGAGCAGGGCCCGCCGTCCGGTCCCGCTCGTTTCTTCGTTCGACTCCTGCGTTCCCATGGAGCGCCCTCCCTGCCGTCGACTCGTCAATGCTGGCCGATCGTACGGGCGCGTACATGACGGGTGTGAGACCCCGGGCGGAACACGCGGGTGACTCCGGATGTCGTAGTGGCTGGTGGGGACGGTGAACTGACGATTCGTCGTATGCCGTTCGATTCGGTGCGGCGGTTCTGGGAACGCGTCCGGTGCGATCCGAGGCGATGTCCGTCACATCATGGCGGCAGGGTTACCCACCGTCGACGACACGCCACCGCAGGTAAACACGCGTCAACAGTGCGTAAGGCCCTGGTTAAGTCGCCGTGCCCGATGTGCGCGATCCCCGGGGCCACGAGTATCGTCCTCACCTGCACATACTCATACAGATTCCCTTGACACCGGAGGGTCCGTTGTCCCGCTTCGCGCTCATCAAGGCAGTGCTCGGTCCGGTCATGCGCCTGATGTTCCGCCCACAGGTGGAAGGTGCGGAGCACATTCCGGGCGACGGTCCGGTCATCCTGGCCGGCAACCACCTGACGTTCATCGACTCGATGATCCTGCCGCTGGTCTGCGACCGGCAGGTCTTCTTCATCGGCAAGGACGAGTACGTGACCGGGAAGGGCTTCAAGGGCCGGCTGATGGCCTGGTTCTTCACCGGCGTCGGCATGATCCCGGTCGACCGCGACGGCGGCCGGGGCGGGGTCGCCGCGCTGATGACCGGGCGCCGGGTGCTGGAGGAGGGCCACGTCTTCGGGATCTACCCCGAGGGCACGCGGTCGCCCGACGGCCGGCTGTACCGGGGGCGTACCGGCATCGCCCGGCTCACCCTGATGACGGGGGCGCCGGTGGTGCCGTTCGCGATGATCGGCACGGACCGGCTGCAGCCGGGTGGGGCGGGCCTCCCCCGGCCGGGGAAGGTCACCGTGCGGTTCGGTGAGGCGATGGAGTTCTCCCGGTACGAGGGGATGGACCGGGACCGCTATGTGCTGCGGGCCGTGACGGACTCGGTGATGAGCGAGGTCATGCGGCTGTCCGGGCAGGAGTACGTGGACATGTACGCCAGCAAGGCCAAGGAAGCGGCGTAATTCTCTGGCCGCGGGGGGGGGGGGGGGGGGGGGGGGGGGGGGGGGGGGGGGGGGGGGGGCGGGGGGGGGGGGGGGGGGTGGCTTCGCTCTCCCCTCCCCGCA
>NZ_JBWKHE010000011.1:0-102931 GCF_056433405.1 Streptomyces sp. NPDC044719 | reverse complement strand
AAGGGAAAAGGAGGTGGGGGATTTTTCTTCCTGGGGGGGTGTGTGTTTTTTCCCCCCCCCCGCCCCCGCGGCCTTTCTCAGTGTTCCGCCCCGCTCTCCAGCCGCTGCCCCCGCAGCAGGAACCACGCCGCCACCGCCGCGGCCAGCAGGACCGCCGCGCCGACGCCCGCCGCGAGTGCCAGGCCGTCGACGAAGGATGTGCGGGCCGCGTCCAGCATCACCGCTGCACTCTGTGCGGGCATGCTCGCGGCCGCCTCCACGGCGCCGCCGAGTGACTCGTGGGCCGCGGCCGGGGTGCCCGCCGGGCCGGTGAAGTCGCGGTAGACGCCGGTCACGATGGAGCCGAGCACGGCGATGCCGAGGGCCGCGCCGAGTTCGTACGCCGTCTCGGACACGGCCGAGGCGGAGCCCGCCTGCTCCTTGGGCACGCTGGAGAGGATCACGTCGGCCGTCACGGTGAAGGAGAAGCCGGCACCGACGCCGACGACCAGCAGGGCGGTCCCGAGCAGCGGATAGCCGGTGGACTGGCCGATCACCGTGAGCGCGGCCAGCGCGAGGCCGATCGCCGCGAGGCCCCCGGAGACGACGGCCCGCACCGAGAAGCGGCGGGCCGCACGGCCCGCGGCCAGACCGGCCACCACCGCGCCGATCGCGGCGGGCAGCTCGGCCAGACCCGCCTCGAACGGGCGCCTGCCCTGGACGAGTTGCAGGTACTGGGAGAGGAAGAAGACCAGCCCGGACAGGCCGAGAATGGTCAGCAGGTCCGCCAGCACGGCCCCGCTGAAGCCTCGGTGGCGGAACAGCCGCATGTCCAGCAGCGGGGCGGGGAGCGTGAGCTGACGGCGTACGAACCCGTACAGGGCGGCCGCGCCCAGCAGACCGGCGGCCAGGGTGGCCCAGGCGAAGCCGTGGGTGGCCGCCTCCTTGATCGCGTACACGACACCGACCATGCCGACCAGCGACAGCACGACGCTGACCAGGTCCCAAGGGCCGGCGTTCGTGGTCCGCGACTCGGGCAGCAGCTTGACGCCGACGAGGACCAGGACCGCCATCACGGGCAGGTTGATCAGGAAGACCGAGCCCCACCAGAAGTGCTCCAGCAGGAAGCCGCCGACGATCGGGCCCACAGCCGTACCGGCGGAGGCGGTGGCGCCCCAGACGCCGACGGCGAGACTGCGTTCGCGCGGATCGTGGAAGAGGTTGCGGATCAGCGCGAGCGTGGCCGGCATCAGGGTGGCACCGGCGACACCCAGCAGGGCCCGCGCGACGATCATCATCTCGGGGGTGGTGGCATAGGCGTTGAACACGGATATCGCGCCGAACGCCGTGGCACCGATCAGCAGGATCCGCTTGCGGCCGATGCGGTCGCCGAGGCTGCCCATGGAGACGAGCAGACCCGCGATGACGAACGAGTAGACGTCGCCGATCCACAGCAGCTGTGTGCCGGAGGGCTTCAGGTCCTCGCTGATGTAGGGGGTCGCGAGACCGAGCACGGTCGCGTCGACGGCCACCAGCAGCACGGCGAGCACGAGGACGCCGAGTGCGAGCCAGCGGCCCGGGCGCTTCACCGCCTCGGTCGCTTCCGCCGCCTGCAAGGTGCTGGTCATGATTCCTCTCTCCGTAGTGCGCCGCCGAGCAGCAGCTCGACGATCATGTGCTGGAAGTCCTTGGGGGCACCCTTGCCGCTGTGCACCATCCAGGCGCCGGAGGCCATCAGGCCGTAGAGCGCCTCGGTGAGCCAGGCGGGGGTGAGGTCGATACGGAACTCGCCGCTGAGCTGGCCGCGCCGGAACAGGGCGGAGATCCGGTCGTCGATCAGGGCCCAGCCCGCGTTCTGCTCCTCGCCCTCGAACAGCTGGTTCTCGGTGTAGAGGAAGGCGAGCAGTCCGGCGGCGGGCTCGATGGCCCCGACCAGCCGGCGTACGGCATCGCTCGCCGTGCCCTCGTCGAGCCGGGCCGCGTCCAGTGCGGCCTCGCACTCCGCGATGCCGAGCGACTCCAGCGCGCGGACGAGGGCGTCACGCCCCGCGAAGTGGCGGTGCAGCGTGGCCCGGCTGATCCCGGCGGCCTTGGCGACCTCGTCCATGGTCGCGGTGGCTTTGCGGGTCAGCAGGGCCGCGGCGGTGCGCAGCACGTGATCAGGATCGACAGCCATGAGACAAGCATAGCCCAGATGAGACAATGATGTCTCATGCTGGGCATGCGTGACTCACGACCGGCGGTTTACGGAGTGGTGATGCCCGGTGCTCAGTGCCAGGGCAGCTGTCCGCGCCGCTCCCAGTAGGCGTGCGGCTCCTCGACCAGCCCGGCGAGGCGGGTCAGCTGGTCGTCGTCGAGGTCGACGACCGCGGCGTGCAGGTTCGACGCGAGCTGGTTGGTGGTGGCCGCGCCGGAGAGGACCACACCGGCCCAGGGCTGCCGCAGGATCACAGCGAGGGCGACGGCGTCGCACCCCAGTGCGGCCTCCTCGGCGACCTGGCGCAGAACGTCCGGGGCGTGCGGCCCGGCGAGCCGGCCGTTGGCCATGCCCTCCTTGACGATCACGGTGAGCCCGGCGTCGTGCGCCTCGGCGAGAGCGGGCGCGGCGGAGGTCTCCAGCGCGTTGTACGTGGACTGGACGGTGCGGAAGAGGGGTTCGCCGTCGACCGTCACGGCGAGGGCGGCGCGGATCGCGTCCGCCTGCGCCGGGCCGCTGGTGGAGAAGCCGATGGTGAGGCCCTGCGCGGCGGCCTCCGCGAGCTTCGCGTGCAGCTCCTTGTCGGTGAGGGCCGGGCTGTCCGGGGTCACCGAGTGGATCTGGTAGAGGTCCATCCGGTCGCCGAGCAGGGCGTCGCTCTCCGCGCGCTGCCGTTCGTAGGTGGGCAGGGTGTGGTCCTTCACCTCGTGCCGGTCGGCGTCGGTGGACCAGTCGGCGGTGTAGGTGTAGCCCCACTTGCTGCCGACGACGATGTCGTCGAAGGCCGGCCTTGCGTTGAGCCAGTCGGCGAGGAACTCCTCCGAGCGGCCGTAGGAGCGGGCCACGTCGAAGTAGCGGACGCCCTGGGCGTAGGCGGCGTCCAGGAGTTCGTGTGTGCGATGGCGGAGCGTCTCTACGCTGCGGTCTTCTCCGAGGTCTTCGTCTCGGCCGAGGTTGATGTAGCCCGGGCGCCCGACGGCGGCGAGGCCGAGGCCGATGTGGCAGGTGGGGGTGGTCGCTGTGGCCAGGCGGGCGAAGGGCATCGGGGGCTCCGTTCGGTCGGCTCCGGTTCGGCTTCGACCAACGTAACCCGCGATGACCTTCGCCTCAGAGCTGGGATCTTGCGGTGTTTCGGCGGGTGCGGGTTGTGTGTGGCTTGTCGCGCCCGCGCGGCGAAGCCGCAAATCGATACGGCCCCGCGCCCCTGAGTGCGTTCCCCTCAGGCCTGCTTCTTGGCCACCGCCCATTCGTGCTGGGCCGACACATCAGCCTTCACCTCTGCCAGCTGGACGGCGACCGCGCTGGGCGCCGTGCCGCCCCTGCCGTTGCGGGAGGCCAGGGCGCCGGGGACGTTGAGGACGGTGCGGACCTCGGGGGTCAGATGGGCGGAGATCTTGGCGAACTGGTCGTCCGTCAGCTCGTCCAGTTCCTTGCCTTCCGCCTCGGCGACCTTCACGCACTCGCCGGCGACCTCGTGGGCGACGCGGAACGGGACGCCCTGCTTGACCAGCCACTCGGCGATGTCCGTGGCGAGGGAGAAGCCGGCCGGGGCCAGTTCCTCCATGCGCTCGCGGTGGACCGTGAGGGTGGCCATCATGCCGGTGAAGGCCGGCAGCAGGACCTCCAGCTGGTCGATGGAGTCGAAGACCGGCTCCTTGTCCTCCTGGAGGTCGCGGTTGTACGCGAGGGGAAGGGCCTTGAGCGTGGCCAGCAGGCCCGTCAGGTTGCCGATCAGGCGGCCGGACTTGCCGCGGGCCAGCTCCGCGATGTCCGGGTTCTTCTTCTGCGGCATGATCGACGAGCCCGTGGAGAACGCGTCGTGCAGGGTCACGAAGGAGAACTCCTTCGTGTTCCAGATGATGACCTCCTCGGCGATCCGGGAGAGGTTGACCCCGATCATCGCCGTGATGAAGGCGAACTCGGCGACGAAGTCGCGGGAGGCCGTGCCGTCGATGGAATTGCCGGCGGAGCCGTGTTCAAATCCGAGGTCCTTCGCCACCGCCTCCGGGTCAAGCCCCAGGGAGGAGCCCGCCAGGGCGCCCGAGCCGTAGGGCGACACGGCCGTGCGCGCGTCCCACTGGCGAAGCCGCTCCGCGTCCCGGGAGAGGGACTGGACGTGGGCCAGGACATGGTGGGCGAACAGGACTGGCTGGGCGTGCTGGAGGTGCGTGCGGCCGGGCATCGCCACGTCGGGGTGCGCCTCGGCGAGGCCGATCAGGGCGTCCTGGAGCTCCGCGATCAGGCCGCCGACGACCCGGGCGTGGTCGCGCAGATACATCCGGAAGAGGGTCGCGACCTGGTCGTTGCGGGAGCGGCCCGCGCGCAGCTTGCCGCCGAGGTCGGGGCCGAGCCGCTCCAGCAGGCCGCGCTCCAGGGCGGTGTGCACGTCCTCGTCGGCGATGGTGCCGACGAAGGAACCGTCGGCGACGTCCGCTTCGAGCCGGTCCAGGCCTTCGAGCATCCTCGTCAGCTCGTCGTCCGTGAGCAGCCCGGCCTTGTGCAGCACGCGCGCGTGGGCACGCGAACCGGCGATGTCGTACGGCGCGAGCCGCCAGTCGAAGTGGACGGACGCGGACAGCTTCGCCAGGGCCTCGGCGGGACCGTCGGCGAAACGGCCGCCCCAGAGCCGGACGTCACCGCTGTTGCTGCTCACTTGCGTTGCTCCTAGAGGGGTGTGGATGTGACGCAGACCTTTATATGCCCAGGACCCGTCTGACAGGGCCCAGCTCCCGATGCGCCTAGGCCAGGTCGCGCTTCGCCGCGATCTTCGACGACAGGCTGTAGATGTCGATGAAGCCCTTGGCCGCGGACTGGTCGAAGGTGTCGCCGGTGTCGTAGGTCGCGAGATCGAAGTCGTACAGCGACTGCTGCGAACGCCGGCCGGTGACGACCGCGCGGCCGCCGTGCAGGGTCATCCGGACGTCCCCGGTGACGTGCTGGTTCGCCTCGTCGACGAAGCCGTCCAGGGCACGCTTGAGCGGGGAGAACCACTGGCCGTCGTAGACCAGCTCGCTCCAGCGCTGCTCGACGCCGCGCTTGTGGCGGGCGAGTTCGCGCTCGACGGTGACGCTCTCCAGCTCCTGGTGGGCGGTGATCAGGGCGATCGCGCCCGGAGCCTCGTAGACCTCGCGCGACTTGATGCCGACGAGGCGGTCCTCGACCATGTCGATCCGGCCGATGCCCTGGGCGCCGGCGCGCTCGTTGAGCTGCTGGATCGCCTGGAGGACAGTGACGGGCCTGCCGTCGAGGGCGACCGGGACGCCTGCCTCGAAGGAGATGACGACCTCGTCCGGCTCGCGGGCGAGGGCCGGGTTTTGCGTGTACTCGTAGATGTCCTCGATCGGCGCGTTCCAGATGTCCTCGAGGAAGCCGGTCTCGATGGCGCGGCCGAAGACGTTCTGGTCGATGGAGTACGGCGACTTCTTGGAGGTCGCGATCGGCAGGCCCTTGGCCTCGCAGAAGGCGATGGCCTTGTCGCGGGTCATGGCGTAGTCGCGGACCGGGGCGATGCACTTCAGGTCGGGGGCGAGGGCGACGATGCCGGCCTCGAAGCGGACCTGGTCGTTGCCCTTGCCGGTGCAGCCGTGGGCGACGGTGGTGGCACCGTGCTTCCGGGCGGCGGCGACCAGGTGCTTGACGATCGTCGGGCGGGAGAGCGCGGAGACCAGCGGGTAGCGGTCCATGTAGAGGGCGTTGGCCTTGATCGCCGGGAGGCAGTACTCCTCGGCGAACTCGTCCCTGGCGTCCGCCACCTCGGCCTCGACGGCACCGCAGGCGAGCGCGCGCTTGCGGATGACGTCCAGGTCCTCGCCGCCCTGGCCGACGTCCACCGCGACCGCGATGACCTCGGCGCCCGTCTCCTCGGCGATCCAGCCGATGGCGACGGAGGTGTCAAGACCGCCGGAGTAGGCGAGTACGACGCGCTCGGTCACGGGTTCTTCTCCTCCGTACTGCAATCACTGTCATGCATGAGTATGCAGAGCTCTGCATGATTCGTCAATCCAGCTCGGAGTGGGCGGCGGTTTTCGGTCAGGCCGAGAGGAATTTGAAGATCCCTTGAACGCGGGAAACCGCTTACTCGTACCTCTCGCCGAACGCAGGCGCCGCGTTTCAGCACACCGAGGACACCCCCGTCCCCCGACCCCTAGTGAGGCATCCGCATGTCCAGGGCTCTTCCGAAGTACAACAAGCGTCGCGTCGCGTTCATCGGCGGCGCCGCCGCGGTGGCACTGTCCGGCACGGTGATCGCCGGCTTCGCCCTCGCCGGGGAGACGCCCGCGAGCGGTGGGACGAACGCCCGGACGCTGGCGGGCCCCGGCACCATCTCGTGCCCGGACGTCACCGGCCAGCTGCCCGCGATCCCGGCCTCGGCGCAGGCCGAGGTCGACCGCAATCTGGGGGACCTGAACACCCAGATCGAAGAGGCCAACAAGCGCCTCGTCGACACGGTCGGCCAGGGCGGACCCAACTTCGTCCAGAACGCCATCCTCGGCCCGCTGGAGGACAAGCGCGTCGCCGCCCTCAACCGCATCGAGACCGCCATCGGCCGCGCCGCCGAGAAGCCCGAAGGCCTCGAGGCCTTCGCCGCCTGCCAGCTCAACGCCGACGGTGGCGCCGGGGCGGGCGAGGCGGCCGGAGGCGAGGCGGGCGCCGGTGAGGAGGCAGGTGCCGAGGCCGGTGCGGGAGCCGAGGCCGGCGCGGAAGCGGGTGCCGAGGCCGGTGCCGGCGCGGAAGCGGGTGCGGGCGCCGAGGCCGGTGCGGGTGCCGGAGAGGACGCGGGCGCCGGTGCGGGCGAGGCGGGGAACGCCGGCGCCGCCGGCAGCATCAGCTGCCCGGACGTCACCGGGCAGCTGCCCGCGATCCCGGCCTCGGCGCAGGCCGAGGTCGACCGCAATCTGGGGGACCTGAACACCCAGATCGAAGAGGCCAACAAGCGCCTCGTCGACACGGTCGGCCAGGGCGGACCCAACTTCGTCCAGAACGCCATCCTCGGCCCCCTGGAGGACAAGCGCGTCGCCGCCCTCAACCGCATCGAGACCGCCATCGGCCGCGCCGCCGAGAAGCCCGAAGGCCTCGAGGCCTTCGCCGCCTGCCAGCTCAACCAGTGAGGTGACAGGCGCCGTGGCCGCCCCGAGTGAGCGCCGGCCGGGGCGGCCACGGGCAGGCGGCTGAGCTCGGGATCCGGCAGAGGTGACCGGATCCCGTAATTCCTTAGACAGTCGAAAGACCTGCTCCCATAATCGTTTGACATGGGAAAGACTCATGAGCGCATAGAAGGCCGGCTCCGCTCGTTCATCGAGGCGCAGCCGGTCTTCTTCACCGCCACCGCTCCTCTGTCCGCCGACGGCACGGTCAACCTGTCCCCCAAGGGCCTCAAGGGCTCCTTCGTGGTACTCGACGAGCTCACCGTGGCCTACCTCGACTTCGCCGGTTCCAACGCCGAGACCATCGCCCATCTGCGGGAGAACGGGCGGATCACCCTGATGTGGTGCGCCTTCCAGGGCCCGCCGAACATCGTCCGCGTGCACGGGCGGGGCGAGCCGGTCTTCCGCGACGACCCGCGCTTCGGGGAACTCCTCGCCCGTTTCCCGGACATCGACCCGGCCCGGCACGGCCTGCGCGCGATCATCGTCGTGACGGCCGAACTCGTCCGCGACACCTGCGGCTACGCGGTGCCCTTCATGGCGTACGAGGCGGAGCGCGACCTGCACAGCAAGCGTTTCGCACGCGAGGACGACGCCTCGCTCGACGCCTACTTCACCAAGAAGGAGTACATCGCGACCAGCCTGGACGGACTACCCGGGCTGCCGTTGCCGCTGCCCCCCTCTACGGTCTGAGACATGCGCCCAGGTGCCGTCGCCCTCACCGTCTCCTCCCTCCTCGTGCTCGGCGCCGGGCAGCCCGCCCCGTCGGCGCCCCTGCCGGATCGGATGGCGGACACCGGCGGCGGCACCCAGCTGATCACCGCGGTGGCCCCGAAGCGGGCCTCCACCACGGGCACGGTCACCTGGTGGGATCTCAGGGGCGGGCGGTGGGTGAGGACCGGCTCCGCACCCGCGCGCTTCGGAGCCAGCGGTCTCGTCGAGGGCGCCGCCCGCAAGCAGGGCACGGACACCACACCCACGGGGCTGTACGGACTGCCGTACGCCTTCGGCATCGAGGCGGCGCCGCGCGGGACGGCGTACGGCTACCGCCGGGTGCACCGGGACTCCTGGTGGTGCCAGGACAACGACTCCCGCTCCTACAACCGCTGGACCGAGCCCCGCGCGGCCGACTGCCGGGCCTCCGAATCCGAGCAGCTGATCACCTACCGGGCGCAGTACGCGCACGCGCTCGTCATCGACTTCAACTACGAGCGTCCCGTCCGGGGGCGTGGCGCGGGCATCTTCCTGCACGTCAACGGGCGGGGAGCGACGGCCGGCTGCGTCTCCGTGCCGAAGGACGCGATGCGGCGGATCCTCACCTGGGCCGACCCGGCGAGACGTCCCCACATCGCCGTCGGGACGACGAGCGGGACCACCGCCGTCACGCGCTACTGAGGCGGGGACGCCACGCGGGCACACGGGCGTATTACCGCCGGTCACTCCCGTCCGCACATGACTCGGTGCCCGGCTGAACACTCCCGTGTCCCGGCACGTATCTGTGGGCCAAGGGTCAAGTCCCCACGGAGGAACCGTGACCACCACGCTCGCAGGCGGCCGTGCCGCCCGTCGCCAGACGATGCGCCGCATCCGCCCGCGCCGCTCCCCGGCCGTCCCGCTGCTGATCGCCCTGTGGGCGGGAGCGGCGGCCGTGCTGTGGCTGTGGTGGGACAACACACCGTCCCTCGCGGACCAGGCGAGCAAGATCCTGGCCGCCGGCCGGATCACCGGGCTGCTCGCCGGCTACCTCATGGCGCTGGTGGTGCTCCAGATGGCCCGGGTGCCCGCGCTGGAGCGACGGGTGGGCACCGACCGGGTCGCGCGCTGGCACGCCATGACCGGGCGGTACACGCTCTGCCTGGTCCTCGCCCATGTCTTCCTCACCATGTGGGGCTACGCCCTCCAGGCGGGCAAGGGACTCGGCGACATCGTCCAGCAGACGATCGACTCCATCAACCAGCTGCCGGACATGGGCAAGGCCGCCATCGGCACGGGCCTGCTGTTCGTCATCGGGATCCTGTCGATCGGCGGGGTCCGCCGGCTGATCGGGTACGACACCTGGTACCACGTGCACCTGCTCACCTACGCGTCGGTGTACATGACGTTCTGGCACCAGATCACGACCGGCAACGAGTTCGCCGTCGAGCCGGCCGCGAAGACCTTCTGGTACGGGCTCTACGGCGTGGTGACCGCGCTGGTGCTCTGGTACCGGATCATCACCCCGATCCGCCTGAACCTGCGGCACCGCATGCGGGTCGAGGCGGTCATCGAGGAGACCCCGGGGATCGTGTCCGTCCTCATCGGCGGGCGCAAGCTGCACCGGATGGGCGCGGAGGCCGGGCAGTTCTTCCGCTGGCGGTTCAAGGCGCCCGGCATGCGCTTCAGCTCGCACCCGTACTCCTTGTCGGCGGCGCCCCGCCCGGACATGCTGCGCATCACCGTCAAGGCGATCGGCGACCACACCTCCCGGCTGCGCGAGCTCCAGCCCGGCACCAAGGTGTGGGCCGAGGGCCCGTACGGCGCCATGACCGCGCAGCGCCGCAGCCGCGGCAAGGTGCTGCTGGTCGCGGGCGGTGTCGGCATCACCCCGATGCGGGCCCTGTTCGAAACCCTGCCGGGCTCGTCCGGCGACATCACGCTTCTCTACCGGGCCAACAGCACCCAGGACCTGGCCCTGTGGGGCGAGCTGGCCAAGATCGCCGACGAGCGCGGCGCGCGGCTGATGTACGCGGTCAACAGCCCCGACGGCGAACGCCCCGACATCTCCGCGGAGTCCCTCCAGCGGAAGATCCCCGACGTCGACAACCACGACGTGTTCATGTGCGGGCCGCCCGGCTTCGCGCAGTCGGTCTACGAAGCACTGCGCGGCGCGGGAGTCCCCGCCCGCCGTATCCATCACGAGTCGTTCGAGATGTGAGCGACGGGACATCAACGGCCCTTCAGGAGCTTGAGAAACGATGAGGAAGAGTCACCCCGTCCGGCGTGCCGTGCTCGCCGGCGCAGCCACCGTCTCCGGGATCGTGCTGCTGCTGTCCATGAAGCCGGCCTCCGACCCGGGTTCCGCCCAGGCTGCCGGGCAGGCTCCTCCGGCGGCGGCCGGGCAGGCACCGCAGGGCGGCGTGAACGGCGCCGTCACCGGTGACGCGCAGCAGACGCAGTACGGCCCGGTGCAGGTCCGTCTGACCATGAGCGGCGGAAAGATCACTCAGGCCGAGGCGGTCCAGGCCCCCAAGGGCGGACGCAGCGACCAGATCACCGCCAGCTCGGTGCCCCGCCTCAACCAGGCGGCGGTCGCCGCGCAGAGCGCGGAGATCGACGCCGTCTCCGGGGCGACGTACACCAGCGCCGGCTACAAGAAGTCCCTCCAGTCGGCCCTGGACAAGGCCAAGGCCGCGGGCGGCGCCGCGCAGGGCTCGGGCAACGCCCAGACCCTCACGGGCGATGCCGTGCAGACGCAGTACGGCCCGGTCCAGGTCCGGGTCACCGTGGCCGGCGGGAAGATCACCAAGGCCGAGGCGGTCCAGGCCCCCAAGGGCGGACGCAGCGACCAGATCACCTCCTCCTCCGTGCCCCGCCTCAACCAGGCGGCGGTCGCGGCCGGGAACGCGCAGATCGACGCCGTCTCGGGCGCGACCTACACGAGCGCGGGCTACAAGAAGTCCCTCCAGTCCGCACTGGACAAGGCTCCGGCAGGAGGAGGCGGCGGCGCCGCGCAGGGTGCCGGCGCCGGGGCGAGCGGCGCCCAGGCCAAGACGGTCACGGGCACGGCCGCGCAGACGCAGTACGGTCCCGTCCAGGTCCGCATCACCGTGGCCGGCGGGAAGATCACCAAGGCCGAGGCCGTCCAGGCCCCCAAGGGCGGACGCAGCGACCAGATCACCTCCTCCTCCGTGCCCCGCCTCAACCAGGCCGCCGTGGCGGCCGGGAACGCGCAGATCGACGCCGTCTCCGGAGCCACCTACACCAGTGCGGGCTACAAGCAGTCCCTCCAGTCGGCGCTGGACCAGGCCGGTGGCTGACACGGTGGCCGACCCCGCACAGGCTCCCGCCGCGGCACGTCATGTGGAAGAGACGATGGGGACCGTCTTCTCCCTCGACGTCCGCGGCGGGGAACCGGCCGCCGTGCGCGCGGCCCTGGACGAGGCCGTCGCCGGACTGCACCGCGTCGACGAGGTGTTCAGCACCTACCGCGAGGACAGCCAGATCGCCCGGCTGCAACGCGGTGAACTGACCGTCGCGGAGTGCGATCCCGAGGTCGCCGAGGTCCTGAAGCTGGCGGCCGAGGCGGAGCGGCTGAGCGACGGCTGGTTCAGCACGTCGTACCAGGGCCGTCTGGACCCGACCGGCATCGTCAAGGGCTGGGCAGTCGAGCGGGCGGCCCGGCGGCTGTCGGAGGTGCCGGGGGTGTGCGGGGTGAGCGTCAACGGCGGCGGCGATGTGCAGCTGCTCGGGGCGCCGGGGGCGCAGCGGCCGTGGCGCGTTGGGGTGTCGGATCCGTTGCGGCCGGGGGGTCTCGCGGCCGTCGTCTCGGCGGCCGGGGTGGACGAGTTGTCCGTGGCCACGTCCGGTACGGCGGAGCGGGGCGCGCATATCCTCGACCCGCGTACGGGGCATGCGGCCGTGACCGACCTGGTCGCCGTGACCGTCGTCGGACCTCGGCTGACGTGGGCGGACTGCTGGGCCACGGCGGCGTTCGCGATGGGGTCGCGGGAGGGGCTGGCCTGGCTGGAGTCCCTGCCCGATGTCGAGGCCCTGCTGATCACGGCCGGTGATGAGGTGCGGTGCACCGGGGGGTTGGCGGCGCGGCTGGGGTGAGTGGGGGCGGGGGCGGCACGCATGCCCGCAGCTGGGCCGACTCAGGGGCGCGGGGAACTGCGCGAACAGCCACAGTCCACCCGCACACAACCACCGGCATGCAGCCCTGCGGCGCTCAGTGCCCGTTCTGCGCCAGCCGAAGCAAGTGCTCCGCCAGCGCCCGCCCCCCGTCCGGCTCCCGGCTGATCAGCAGCAGCGTGTCGTCCCCGGCGATCGTCCCCAGGATGTCGTGCAGCTCCGCCTGGTCGATCGCCGACGCCAGGAACTGCGCGGCGCCCGGCGGCGTACGCAACACCACGAGATTCGCCGAAGCCTCCGCGGAGATGAGCAGCTCCTGCGACAACCGCCGCATCCGCTCCTCCTTCGCCGACCCGCCCAGCGGCGCCCG
Source organism: Streptomyces sp. NPDC044719 (assembly GCF_056433405.1). Classification (NCBI taxonomy): domain Bacteria; kingdom Bacillati; phylum Actinomycetota; class Actinomycetes; order Kitasatosporales; family Streptomycetaceae; genus Streptomyces; species Streptomyces sp. NPDC044719. The sequence continues at coordinate 90,411 of NZ_JBWKHE010000011.1, read as the reverse complement.
GGGCGTACGGAAGCCCCCCTCGCTCGGCACCGCGTAGATCAGGTCACCGTCGGTGTTGCGGATCTTCACCGCGTTCAGCTCGTCCAGGTCCCGGCTGAGCGTCGCCTGCGTGACGCTCAGCCCGTCGTCGGCGAGCAGCTTCGCCAGCTGGCTCTGCGACCGCACCGGCTGCCGGTTGAGGATGTCCACGATCCGGCGGTGGCGTGCGGTGCGGGTCTGCGGCACGGCGGGCCCGTTCGCCCCCTGCTCGTGGTCCTGCGCCTGGCTCATCGTCGTCTCATTCTCCGGATCGTCCGTCCCCGCTCACTGCCTGGAGGATGCCGGGCAGCGCCCCGAGGAAGGCGTCCACCTCGTCGTCGCCGAGGTTCAGCGGCGGCATCAGCCTGACGACGTCCGGGGCGGGCACGTTCACCAGGAATCCGGCCTCCTGAGCCGCCTGGCGCACCTGGGGCGCGAGGGGCTCGGTGAGCACGATACCCAGGAGTAGGCCCGAGCCCCGGACAAAATCGATCAACTCGTGGCCGAGGCCTTCGATCCCGTCCCGCAAGGCCGCGCTCTGCCGCTTGACGTTCTCCAGCAGCCCCTCGTTCTCGATGGTGTCGAGGACGGCGAGCCCGGCCGCGCAGGCGACGGGGTTCCCGCCGAACGTCGTGCCGTGGTGCCCGGGCTGGAACAGCTCCGCGGCCCGCCCGAAGGCGACGGTCGCGCCCAGCGGCAGCCCGCCGCCCAGCTGCTTGGCGAGGGTGACGATGTCGGGCAGGACACCCTCGTGCGCCTGGTACTCGAACCAGTGCCCGGTCCGGCCGATGCCGGTCTGCACCTCGTCGAGGACGAGGAGCGCCCCGGTCGAGGCGGTGATGGCTCGGGCGGCCTTGAGGTAGCCGGCGGGCGGGACGACGACGCCGAGTTCGCCCTGGATCGGCTCGATGATGACGAGCGCGGTCTCCTCGGTCACCGCGGCGGCCAGTGCCTGCGCGTCGCCGAAGGGGACGTGGGTGACGTCGCCGGGCAGCGGCAGGAACGGTTCCCGCTTGCCGGGCTGGCCGGTCATCGCCAGGGCGCCCATGGTCCGCCCGTGGAAGGCACCCTCGGTGGCCACCACACGGGTCCGCCCGGTCAGCCGGCCGATCTTGAAGGCGGCCTCGTTGGCCTCGGCGCCGGAGTTGCAGAAGAAGACCCTGCCGTCCCGGCCGAAGAGCCGGAGGAGTCGCTCGGCGAGGGCGACGGTGGGCTCGGCCATGAAGAAGTTGGAGACGTGGCCGAGGGATCCGATCTGCCGGGTCACGGCCTCGACGATCGCCGGGTGGGCGTGGCCGAGGGCATTGGTCGCGATGCCGCCGACGAAGTCGAGGTAGGAGTTGCCCTCGGCGTCCCGGACCCGGCTGCCCTCGCCGCTCACCAGGGGCAGCAGCGGGGTGCCGTAGTTGTTCATGAGAGCGCCCCGCCACCGCGTGGTCAGTTCCTCATTGCTCATGACTCCCCCTGTTCGCCCGGTCCCTCGGGCTTCTCGTCGGGCACGACCATCGTGCCGATGCCTTCGTCGGTGAAGATCTCCAGCAGGATCGAGTGCTGGACCCGGCCGTCGATGACGCGGGCGGTGGTCACGCCGCCGCGGACCGCGTGCAGGCAGCCCTCCATCTTCGGCACCATGCCGGAGGACAGGTCCGGAAGGAGCCGCTCCAGCTCGGAGGCGGTGAGGCGGCTGATCACCTCGTCGCTGTTCGGCCAGTCCTCGTAGAGGCCCTCGACGTCCGTGAGGACCATGAGGGTTTCGGCGCCCAGAGCAGCAGCGAGTGCCGAAGCCGCCGTATCAGCATTGACGTTGTAGACATGTCCGTCGTCCTGGGAGCGGGCGATCGAGGAGACGACCGGGATGCGGCCGTCGGCGAGCAGCGCCTCGATGGCGCCGGTGTCGATGGCGGTGATCTCGCCGACCCGGCCGATGTCGACCAGCTCGCCGTCGATCTCGGGCTGGTGCTTGGTGGCGGTGATGGTGTGCGCGTCCTCGCCGGTCAGCCCGACGGCGAGCGGCCCGTGCTGGTTGAGCAGCCCGACCAGCTCACGCTGGACCTGCCCGGCCAGCACCATCCGTACGACGTCCATGGCGTCCTCGGTGGTCACCCTCAGGCCCGCCTTGAACTCGCTGACGATGCCGTGCTGGTCGAGGGCGGCGCTGATCTGCGGGCCGCCGCCGTGCACGACGACCGGCTTGAGGCCGGCGTGGTGCAGGAACACCACGTCCTGCGCGAAGGCGGCTTTGAGGTCCTCGTCGACCATGGCGTTGCCGCCGAACTTGATGACGACCGTCTTGCCGTTGTGCCGGACCAGCCACGGCAGGGCCTCGATGAGGATCTGCGCCTTGGGCAGGGCGGTGTGCTTACGCGTGATGCTCATGACGAGTAGGCGCTGTTCTCGTGGACGTAGTCGGCGGTGAGGTCGTTGGTCCAGATGGTGGCCGTCTCGGACCCGGCCGCCAGGTCGGCGACGATGTGCACCTCGCGGTAGCGCATGTCGACCTTGTCGCGGTCCTCGCCGACACCGCCGTTCTTGCAGACCCAGACGCCGTTGATGGCGACGTTGAGCTGGTCCGGGTCGAAGGCGGCCCTGGTCGTGCCGATCGCGGAGAGCACGCGGCCCCAGTTGGGGTCCTCACCGTGGATGGCGCACTTGAGGAGGTTGTTGCGGGCGATGGAGCGGCCCACCTCGACGGCGTCGTCCTCGGTCGCGGCGTTGATCACCTCGACCTTGATGTCCTTGCTGGCGCCCTCGGCGTCCCGGATGAGCTGCTGGCCGAGGTCGTCGCAGACCTGCCGTACGGCCTCGGCGAACTCCTCGTACCCGGGGGTGACTTCGGCGGACCCGGAGGCGAGCAGCAGCACGGTGTCGTTGGTGGACATGCAGCCGTCGGAGTCGACCCGGTCGAAGGTCGTCCGGGTGGCCGCCCGCAGGGCCTTGTCCAGGACGTCGTTCTCCAGGTCCGCGTCGGTGGTGAGGACGACGAGCATGGTGGCGAGGCCGGGGGCGAGCATGCCCGCGCCCTTGGCCATGCCGCCGACGGTCCAGCCGTCCTTGGTGACGACGGACGTCTTGTGGACGGTGTCCGTGGTCTTGATGGCGATCGCGGCCTTCTCACCGCCGTGCTCGGAGAGCTGCGCGGCGGCCGTCTCGACGCCCGGGAGCAGCTTGTCCATCGGGAGGAGGAGGCCGATGAGCCCGGTCGAGCAGACGGCGACCTCGATGGCGCCCCGGCCGAGCACCTCGGCCACCTTCTCGGCGGTGGCGTGCGCGTCCTGGAAGCCCTTCGGTCCCGTACAGGCGTTGGCGCCACCGGAGTTGAGGACGACGGCGGAGACCTGGCCGCTCTTCAGCACCTGCTCGGACCACAGGACCGGCGCGGCCTTCACACGGTTGGCGGTGAAGACGCCCGCGGCGGAGCGGCGGGGGCCGGTGTTGACCACGAGGGCCAGGTCGGGGTTGCCGTTCTCCTTGATCCCGGCGGCGATCCCGGCCGCCGTGAATCCCTGTGCTGCCGTCACACTCACGGCGCGACTCCGATCGTCGTCAGTCCCGTGGTCTCGTCGAGACCGAGGGCGATGTTCATGCTCTGGACGGCACCGCCCGCGGTGCCCTTGGTGAGGTTGTCGATGGCGCTGATCACGATGATCCGTCCGGCGGCCGCGTCGTACGCGACCTGCACCTGAACGGCGTTCGAACCGTAGACGGACGCCGTGGCGGGCCACTGCCCCTCGGGGAGCAGGTGCACGAAGGGCTCGTCGGCGTAGGCCTTCTCGTAGGCGGCGCGCAGGGACTCCTCCGTGACGCCGTCGGCGGCCTTGGCGCTGCACGTGGCGAGGATGCCGCGCGGCATCGGCGCGAGGGTGGGGGTGAACGACACGGAGACCGGCTCGCCGGCGGCCGCGCTGAGGTTCTGGGTGATCTCGGGCGTGTGCCGGTGCCCGCCGCCGACGCCGTACGGGGTCATCGACCCCATGACCTCGCTGCCCAGCAGGTGGGGCTTGGGCGCCTTGCCCGCGCCGGAGGTGCCGGAGGCGGCGACGATCACGGCCTCGTTCCCGGCGAGTCCGGCGGCGTACGCCGGGAAGAGGGCCAGGGAGACGGCGGTCGGGTAGCAACCGGGCACCGCGACGCGCTTGGACCCCGTAAGCCGAGCGCGGGCACCCGGCAGTTCGGGAAGGCCGTAGGGCCAGGTTCCGGCGTGCGGTGAGCCGTAGAACTTCTCCCAGGCGGCGGCGTCCGTCAGCCGGAAGTCCGCGCCCATGTCGACCACGAGCACGTCCGGGCCGAGCCGCTCGGCGACGGCGGCGGACTGCCCGTGCGGCAGCGCGAGGAAGACGACGTCGTGTCCGGCGAGGACCTCGGGGGTGGTCTCCTGGAGCACTCGCTGGGCCAGGGGCAGCAGGTGCGGCTGGAGCGCACCGAGCTTCTGTCCCGCGTTGGAGTTGCCGGTGAGGGCGCCGATCTCCACCTCGGGGTGGGCCAGCAGCAGACGCAGCAGTTCCCCGCCCGCGTATCCACTCGCTCCGGCCACTGCCGCACGTACCGCCATGGAACCTCCTCCTTAGAGAGCATGACTATACGTTTCGCTGCACGTTTATGCAATCTCAGCTCTGTCCCGTGCATGACCGCGAGCACGGGGAGATCATGGCAGGCGAGCGGAGGTACGGGCAGGGCTCGGTGGCTGGATCGAAGCGTATGGGGCCGTACCCGGCGTGGGTATGTTGTAAAGGCCCCCGCGACACGCGTGACACCCGCCGACCATGGGTGACGAGGCGCCGGGGGCAACCACGGGGGATGCCCGCGGTGTCCACGGGGATGGCTCGCATGGCCCTGCGCATTCACTTCACCGACGACGACCTCACCCGCATCAGGTTCGCCCAGGCGCCCGACCCGATGTGGGAAGCCCTGCAGAGCATGCACATGCTTCAGACCAGGGAAGGCTGGGCGGTCTTCGGGCGCTGGCGGGCCCGGGTCCGCCCGGCACTCGGCGCACCGGAACGCCAGCTGCTGCGCCTGGCCCCGCCGGTGGGCTATTCGCCGGACTTCCTCACGCCCGCCGCCGGCGAGGGAGGTCTGGAGCCGGGGATCGACGCCCTGCTGTCCACGCCCCGCGCGCGATTACGCCACGATCTGCTCGAGCTCTCGGCCCACGGGCGCAGGCTCCCGCCGTGGGGCCGGGCCCTGGCGGAGGGCGACGGGGCGGCCGTCCACCATCTGGGGCGGACCTTGCGGACCTACATCAGGGCAGGGCTGGCGCCCTACTGGGATCATGTCCGCGCCCGCTTCGAGGCCGAACGCGCCCTGCGCACCCGGACACCGGGCGCCGGTGCCGGGAGCCTGCTCGGCGCACTGCACCCCGAACTCCACTGGCGGCCCCCGGTGCTGACCGTGGGCGGACTGCGCGTGGAGCGGGACGTGCATCTGCGGGGGCGCGGACTGCTGGTGCTGCCGTCCTACTTCTGCTGGCGCTACCCGACCGTGCTGAAGGATGCCGCACTGCCCCCGGTCGTCGTCTATCCCATGGCGCACCAGGGCGCCCTGAACCCGGCCGACCGGGCGGCGGACGACACCCGGGCACCGTCCCGGTCGCTGGTCGCGCTCCTGGGGCGGACCCGGGCGGAGATCCTCCGCCGCGCCTCGGAGAACGGCGCCACGACCACGGAGCTGGCCCACGGCACCGGCGTCTCCGCCGCCACCGCCAGCTACCACGCCTCCGTGCTGCGGGACGCGGGCCTGCTCATCACCCACCGGCTGGGCAACGCCGTCCTGCACACCACCACCCCGCTCGGGGCCGCCCTGCTCGATGGGCGGCACGGCTCGTCCGTATGACGCCCGCCCGGACGAGCGCCTTTCGAAGGCGCTCTAAAGGCGGTGCGCCGCATCCGTCCCGCTGCCCAGACTCTGCCTCAGCGATGTCGACCGCGGGGCGGACAAAGGGGATGCTGCCATGGAGAAGCCGGAACCGCGCTGGGTGCTCGCCTTCGACGGGTCGTGCGCGACCTGCCGCAAGATCTCCAGCGCCGTCTCCCACGCCTGCGACGGCAAGCTCGAGGTGCTGCCGCTGGACGACACCCGGGTACGGGACTGGCGCGAGCAGGCCTACGGCACCGCCGCCCCCTGGGCGCCGACCCTGTTGCGAGCGGGCACCGGCCGGGTGCGGGCCTGGACCGGAGCGGCGATGACGCCACCGCTCCTGCGGCGGCTCGGCCCGCGCTCCACACTGCGTGTCCTGCGCGCCCTCGGCGATCTGCGCCGGGCGGACGCCCGGCACACCGCCGGCCGTCCGGTCACGGGGCGGACCCTCCGGCGGTCGCAGTTCCTGCGGGCCGGCGCCGGCCTCGTGGTGGCGGCAGGTGTGATCATGCGCGGCAGCACTCCCGCCTTCGCCGAGAACGAGCACGAGGCGGCCCGCCGCTGGGTGCTCGCCCACCGCGGCGCGCTGCCCACCACCTACGACGACGTGGTGGCGCACCCGCTGAGCCATCGGCGCGCGATCCACGAGGCGCTGCCGCCGAAGGCGCGCAGCGGACTGTGGGCCGAGCATCTGCGGCGCTTCGGCGCCGGCCGCCCGGAGCTGAGCCCGGCGCAGCGGCGGGTCCTGGACCGGGCCCTGGCCGTCGCCTCCGACCCGGCGACCTTCGAGGGCGAGCCGCCCGCCGAGGTCGCGGAGCTCGGCCGGGCGGCCCGCGAGGCCTTCGGCCCGGACGGGGCGCGGGCGATGCTGGCGGTGCTGGGCCCGGCGTCGGAGGCGGCGGTGCCCGCGCCCAACTGCGAGTGCAACCGGATCGACGTGTACTGCGGCTGGGACGGCAAGTGCATCGACAACGGCTGCCGCCACACGAGCGCGGGCTGCGGAAGTCTCTACATCTATCCGTGCAACGGACTCTGCTTCCACTGACCACGGCGACCGCGTCGCCTGCGGCGGCGCGGAGGACGGGAGTGTTCTCCATGCGTGATTCCGGGGTGCGCTGGATGCTGGCCTTCGACAGTTCGTGCGGGGCCTGTCGCACCATCTCGTCGATCGTGTACGAGGCGTGCGAAGGCAAGCTGGAAGTGGTGCCGCTCGGCCGTCAGGACGTACGCGACCGGCGCGAGCGGGCGCTGGGCCCGGACGCGCCCTGGGTGCCCACGCTGCTGGCCGTGCGCGGCGGCGAGGGTGCGGGGCCGGACACCGGGGTGCGGGCCTGGACGGGTGCCGCGCTCGCCGTGCCGCTGGCCCGGCGGCTGGGACCGCGATCCTCGGTGAAGGTGCTGCGCGCCCTGGGACAGGCACGCGCCGAGGCCACGCCGGGCCGGGGCAGGCTGGGGCGCGCCGAGTTCCTGCGCCTGGGCGGCGGCCTCGCGGTCGCAGCGGCCGTGCTGGTGAAGGGCACGACACCGGCCTTCGCGCGGGACAAGGACGCGGCGGCGGCCCAGGAATGGGTCGGCCGGAACGCCGGCCGGCTGCCCACCCGCTACGACGACGTGGCCGCTCTGCCGGTCGCCCACCGCCGGGCGGTGTTCCAGGCGCTGCCAGCCGAGGCCCGCAGCGCGCTGTGGGTCGAGCACATCGACCGGTGGCGGTCCGTGCATCCCGGACTGACGCCCGCTCAGGCCAGGGTGGTGGACCGGGCCCGGGCCGCGGCGGCGGACGTGTCGACGTTCCGGTTCGAGCGGGGCCGCCGGGGCACCGAGGAGATGCTCCGGATCGACGCCGACGCCCGTGCCGCCTTCGAGCCGGACGTGTCGAACGCGCTGCTGGCCACCCTGGGACCGGTCGAGGCCGCCGCCCTGCCGGACTGTGAGTGCAACACCTACAGCGACAAGTGCTGGGGCAGCTCCTGCATCTGGGTGCAGAACTCGTGTGTGCGCTCCGACAGCGGATGCGGAACGCTGTGGACGTGGTCCTGCAACGGGCTCTGCTACGCATGACGGCCGGGCGTGGGCCGCTGCCCGGGGGACAGCGGCCCACGCCGGCGGGTGCTACCTCTGTTTGATCCTCAGGAACGTCACGGAGTCCGCCGGGAAGGTGTAAGTGAACTTCCCGGAGACGCCCCTGAAGGTGGACGTCACCGGCGTCACCGGCGTGTCCGTCTCCGTGTTCACCGCGTCCGGCTCGGCGGCCAGCGTGGTCACACGGGCGGTGGAGGCGACCTTGGCGCCGCCCAGGTCGATGGCCGTACGGGCCTCGGTGGACTGGGCGTTGACGACCTTGACGATCAGGTCACCGGTCTTGGCGTCCCTGGTGACGACCTGGCGGAACGGCTCGGCCGGCTTGTCGTCCCTGAAGCTGCCCCATTCCTTGCCGTCGAGGAACAGCGTGACCTGGCGGCCGCGCACCTTGATGTCGATGTCGTAGGCGCGGCCCGTCTCGATCGACCCGGCCTTCGTCATCAGCGTGCCCTTGCCGCCGTCCACGGCCTGCTCGATCGCGCCCTGGGTGTTGTTCCAGCCGCCCAGGTTCCACCAGTAGTAGTTGCCGGTGTCCTTGACGCCGAAGGCGACCAGGAAGCCCTCCTTGCCGGACTTCTTGGTGGCCTTCACATGCAGGTCGTAGTCCTTCCAGGCCGGGTCGCCCGCCGTGACCATGGTGTTCTCGGTCGCGGCGTCCGTCTGGACGTACTGCCCGTCCTGGATGCTCCAGCTGCCGCGGCCGCTGCCCGTCCACTTCGAGGCGTCACCGGAGAAGTCGTCGCTCAGCAGGGTCGAGCCGTCCGCCGAGGTGACCTTCACGTCGTCGTACGCGGCGCTGGTGGCCCACGTCGACAGGCCGACGGCGCCGGTGATGGGGCCGCTGACGTTCGGCGTGGTCGTGGCCTTCGACGGGACCACGCGGTCGCCGACGTTGGTCATGAACAGCTTCTGGACCTCGTAGTTGGCCGAGTTCCAGGAGGCCCGGTTGTTGAACCAGATCATGTCCGGCCGCCACTGGACGTAGTCCTCGTTGGCGAGCAGCGGGGCGTAGCTGGCGAGCTTGACGATGTCCGCGTTGCGCTCCAGGCCGGTCATGTAGGCGGCTTCGGAGAGGCCGTTCTTCCAGGCGTTGCCCTGGGAGGCGTACTCGCCGAGGAAGACCTTGGGGCCCTTGCGGTCGTAGGAGTCGTAGCGGTCGTTGTTCTGCAGGAACCAGTTCGGGCTGTTGTAGTAGTGCTCGTCGACCATGTCGACCTTGCCCTCGCGGTTGAGCTGCCAGGCGGTGTCGAAGGTCGTGCCGGCGTCGTCCGGGCCCGAGTTGGAGATGACGGTGATCTCCGGGTACTTCGCCTTGATGGCGGCCCGGAACCGCTCGAAGCGGGCGAAGAACTCCTTGGGGAGGTTCTCCTCGTTGCCGACCCCGATGTGGGTGAGGTGGAAGGGCTTGGGGTGGCCCATCTTCGCCCGGACCTTGCCCCACGTCGAGGTCGCCGGGCCGTTGGCGAACTCGATGAGGTCGAGGGTGTCCTGGATGTGGCGCTTCAGCAGCGCCTCGTTGTCGGTGGCCTTGTTCTGGCCGCAGCCGGTCACCAGGGCCGGGACGACGGGCAGCGGCATGGCGCCGATGTCCTCGGAGAGGCGGAAGTACTCGTAGTAGCCGAGGCCGTAGCTCTGGTTGTAGCCCCAGACGTTGGCGTTGGTGGCGCGCTCCTCGACCGGGCCGATGGTGTCCTTCCACTGGTAGCTGCGCTTGCGCTGCCAGTTCGAGGCCTCGCTGTAGTCCTCCATGGAGCCGGTGTTGACCAGGCAGCCGCCGGGGAAGCGCACGAAGCCCGGCTTGAGGGCGGCGATCTTCTCGGCGAGGTCCTTGCGCAGGCCGTTCGGCTGGTTCTTGTACGTCTCGCGCGGGAACAGCGACACCTCGTCGAGGGCGGCGGCGTTCGTCGAGGCCACGGCGAGGCGGCCGCGGTTGCTGGTCCGGGTCGCGGTGAAGGTGGCCTTGTACTTGGCCCAGCCGCCCTTCACGGCGACCTGGCGTGCGGTGGCCAGCGTGCCCGCGGTGTCCTTGAGCGAGACCGTGAGCGTGGTGCCGCTCTCGGCGCGGGCCCACACGGAGAAGTCGTACCGCTTGCCCTTGTCGACCCGGATACCGGTGTTGTAGCCGGCGTTCGTGACGGACGAACCGGCGGACAGGGAGAGGTAGTTGCGGTTGCGCTCGTTGAGCCTGCCGGCGTCGTTCATGACCTGGGCGGTGCCGCCGGCCGCCCAGGAGGTCAGGGGCGTGTAGGAACCGTTGTCGGCGGTGGAGTACTCGAAGGATCGGTTCTGCACGAGCTCGGCGTACAGACCGCCGTCGGCGGCCCGGTTGATGTCCTCGAAGAAGACGCCGTACATCGTGTCGTCGATCGCCGCGCCCTGGGCGGACGGGTCGACGGTGATCGCGTAGTCGGTGACGTCCTCGGCGTGCGCGGGGGCCGGTACGAGGGCTGCTGCCGTCAGGAGGGCGGTGGTCGTGAGACCCAGTCTCCATCGGGTGCGGGCGGCGGTGCGTGGCATGGATACTCCGCGGCTCTCTGGTAGAGGAGTGTTCGAAATATCAGACATTGATCAGCACTTCGAACGGCAAGATAGGGAGGGGGCGGATGCGCGTCAATGGGTCGCGCAGCAACGCGTGGGACGGAGAGCGGTACGGGATGGGCGAGTTCTGGTCAGTGCCGGACGTGCTGGCGTATCTGGCCGGGCGCTGGCGCGTGACGCGGTCGGTGCGGGATCTCGCGAGCGGCGAGCAGGGGGAGTTCTCCGGAACCACCGATTTCCGGACGGAGTCGGGCGGCGGCCTCATGCACCACGAATCCGGCATCTTCGTCTGGCAGGGCGTCGCCCGGCCCGCCGAGCGGACGCTGCGATTCCTGCCGGGTCCGGGCGGTACGGCGGACGTGCGGTTCACGGACGGCAGGCCGTTCCACGACCTGGATCTGACGTCCGGGCGGCATGTGGCCGACCACCCCTGCTCGGCGGACCTCTACCGCGGCGAGTTCACGGTCCTGGACACGGACCACTGGCGGACGGTGTGGCGTGTGGGCGGCCCGGCCAAGGACCTGGTGCTGCGCACCGACTACGCGCGCGAGGGCTGAGCGGACACCCCGTCGAAGCGCAGGTTCCAGCGCCCGCCCCGGCCCGTCACCGAAGTCGTCGACAGCGGGCGGACGTCGATGTTCCAGTACGTCGAGGGCGGCGCCTTCAGGGCGTAGACCAGGGCGGCGCGGATCACGGACGGCTCGGCCACCGCCACGACTCGGCAGCCGTCGTCGACGGGCCGGGTGTCGAGCCAGCCGCCGACCCGGGTGATGAAGTCCATCAGCGACTCACCGCCGTGCGGTGTGGCACGCGGGTCGGCGAGCCAGGCGTCCACGGCCTCCGGCTCCCGGGCCATCGCCTCGGCCAGGGTCAGTCCGCGCCACCGGCCCATGTCGCAGTCCCGCAGGGCGAGCTGCACGAGCGGCGCGTACCCGAGCCCCTCCCCCGTCGCACGGCTGCGCGGGGTCGGCGAGCAGTAGCGCAGCTCGGCCGCGGCGAGGGGCAGCAGCTCCTGGGCGGCGAGCTCCACCTCACCCCAGCCGGCCTGGTCCAGCGGCCGGTGGTCCTCGAATCTCTCGGCGAGCAGCGATGAGCTGCGCGCTGCGGCGACGAATGTGACCCGAAGTGGCATGCGGCGATCGTGGGTCCCGCAAGTGCGCAGGTCAAGAGCTGTTACCTGGGAGTTACCCAGGGTGGGCCGGCCCTCACCGGCCGAAGATGAGCGCCATCCAGTGCTCGGGGTCCTCCAACTCCGCGAAGCCCAGCCGCTCGTAGACACCGTGCGCGTCGTGCGTGGCGAGCAGGACGCGCCGCACACCGTACGACCGCAGTTCGTCCCGTACGGCCGCGAGGAACGCGGTGCCGATTCCCTTGCCGCGCACCGACCGGTCCACGTACACATCGCAGAGCCACGCGAAGGTCGCCCGGTCGGTGATGACCCGGGCGTACGCGACCTGCTCTCCCGCCACCTTGTCGTACACGCCGAAGTTGAGCGAGCCCTCGATCGCCCGGTCCTGCTTCTCGCGGGTACGGCCCAGCGCCCAGTACGCGTCGGTGGACAGCCAGCCGTGCACGCGCGCGGCGTCGAGGCGGCCGGGGTCGGTGGAGATCTCGTAGCCCTCGGGCAGGGTCGGTGAGTCGGTCATGGCGCGATGCTCGCAGGGCGGCGACGGGCACGTCGAGCCGTTATCCCAGCGCCTCAGCGGCTGGCGCAGCGCGTCAGCGGTCACCGCAGCGCCTCAGCGGCTGGCGCGGCGCCTCAGCGGTCACCGCAGCGCCTCAGCGGCTGGCGCGGCACGCCAGCGGTCACCGCAGCACCTCGTCGCAGGCCGTCCGCAGCCGCCGTACGCCCTCCGCGATCTCCCCGGTCCCCGCGACCGCCGCGAAGCTCAGCCGGATGTGCGCGGCCGGCGGCTCGGCGCTGAAGTAGGGGCGGCCGGGAGTGATCGCGACGCCCGCGCGCAGGGCGGCAGTGGCCAGAGCGGACTCCTCCACGCCGTCGGGCAGCCGCGGCCACAGGTGGTAGCCCCCGGAGGGGATGTGGCGCAGCGCGAAGTCCGGCAGACGCAGCTCGAGCGCCGCGGTCATCGCGTCCCGGCGTGCCTTCAACTCGGCGGAGACGGACCGCAGATGACGCGGCCAGGCGGGCGAGCCGACGAGTTCCAGCGCGGCCTCCTGAAGGGGCCGGGGCACGAAGAAGGTGTCGACGACCTGGATGGCGCGCAGCCGCTCCAGGACCGGCCCGCGCGCGGCCAGGGCGCTCACCCGGAAGCTCGGCGAGGTCGCCTTGGTCAGCGAGCAGACATGGACGACGACGCCGTCGGGGTCGTCGGCGGCCAGCGGGCGCGGCAGCGGCCCGGCGTCCTCGTGCACCAGCCGCCGCACGAAGTCGTCCTCCACGACGAACGCGCCCGCCTCGCGCGCGATGCGCAGCACCTCGGCGCGGCGCTCGGGCGCGAGCACCGCACCGGTGGGGTTCTGGAAGAGCGGCTGGCAGACGAAGGCCGGGGCGCCGGTGGCCCGGAAGGCGTCGGCGAGCAGCGCGGGCTTCACTCCGTCGGCGTCCACCGGGACGGGCACCGGGCGCAGGCCCGCGGCGCGGGCGATGGCGAGCATGCCGGGGTAGGTCGGCGACTCGACCAGGACGGGGGCGCCGGGCGGGGCGAGGGCGCGCAGGGAGGTGGTGAGGGCGGACTGTCCGCCCGCGGTGACCAGCACCTCGGCGGCGGTGAAGGACCCGCCGATGCCACGCGCGAACCACTCGCGCAGCTCCGGCAGCCCCTCCATGGGCGGGCGCCCCCAGGCACCGGGACGCCTTCCGGCGCGCGACAGGGCGGCGGCCATCGCACGCTCCGGCTGCAGCGACGGGTGCAGATAGCCGCCGTTGAACTCGATCACACCCGGTGGCGGGGTGGCCAGCGTCGCCAGTACCCCGGAGGCGTCCACCGAGCGCGGCACGAGGTCGGCTGCGCCGTCCGCGCTGAGCGCGACCTCCTGCCAGGACGTGTCCCCGGCGGGTGCCGGTGCCGTCCGGGCCGGTGCGCGGAACGCGCCCGCGCCGGGCCTGGTGACCACCAGTCCCTCGGCGGCGAGCTGCGCCAAGGCCCGGGACACGGTCACGGGGCTCACCCGGAACCGCTCGACGAGGGTTCGACTCGACGGAAGCTTTCCACCCGCCGAGTAGCGGTCGAGCTCCCTCCGGAGCTGTTCCGCCAGTTCAGCGACACTGCTACGCTCTTGCATGAGAGCACAGAGTAGCGCTACTACCGCCCCCCGGATAGCAGTCGCCACGGATTCGGACCGCCGCGGCCTCGGCACCCTCCAGGCCGCCCTCGGCGTCATCGCCTTCTCCCTCACGTTCCCCGCCACCGCCTGGGGCCTGGAGGGTTTCGGGCCCTGGTCGCTGGTCGCCGTCCGGAGTGTCCTGGCCGCGGTGATCGCGGGCGGCTGTCTGCTCGCCCTGCGTGTGCCGCTGCCCGACCGGCGGCACTGGGCAGGCCTCGCGGTCGTCGGGGGCGGGGTAGTGCTCGGATTCCCGCTGCTGACCACGCTGGCGCTGCAGACCTCGACCACCGCACACGCCGCCGTCGTGGTCGGCCTGCTCCCCCTCACCACCGCCCTCTGCTCCGCCCTGCGCGTCGGCACCCGGCCCTCGCGCACCTTCTGGACGGCGGCCCTCGTGGGCGCGGCGGCGGTGCTGGCCTTCACCGTGCAGCAGAGCGGCGGCGCCCTGAGCACGGCCGACCTGTACCTCTTCGCGGCGCTGCTGGTGTGCGCGGCCGGGTACACCGAGGGCGGCCGGCTGGCCCGGGTCATGCCGGGCTGGCAGGTCATCGGCTGGGCGCTGGTGCTGTGCCTGCCGCTGACCGTGCCCGTCGCCGCGTTCGCGCTGGCGCAGGAGCCCGTGCGACTGACCGCGCACAGCGTCACGGGACTGCTGTGGGTCGCGGTGGGCTCGCAGTTCGTCGGCCTGGTCGTCTGGTACCGGGGCATGGCGGCCATCGGCATCCCGAAGGCCAGCCAGTTGCAGCTCGCCCAGCCCCTGCTCACACTGGTGTGGTCGGTGCTGCTGCTGGGCGAGCACCTGCCGGTGGCCGCCCCGCTGACGGCAGCGGCGGTGCTGGTCTGCATCGCCGTCACACAGCGGGCGCGCGGCTGAGCGGGGCGGGCCCGGCCCGCTGCCAAGTGGCGTCCCCCGCCGTAGACTCGAGGCCACGGACCGCTGCTCCGCACCTCGTGAGGAGGCCCCAGATGCGCGCAACCGTGGGCGACCAGCTTGTCCAGCACGGCAGGGTGGTCGGTCAGCACGACAAGGTCGGCGAGATCGTCGAAGTGCTCGGCCAGGAGGGCAACCCCCCGTACCGCGTCCGGTTCGAGGACGGGCACGAGGGAGTGTGCTCACCGGGACCCGACACCGAGATCCGGCACCGGGAGACCACCACCGGGCCGTGACGCGGCCCGGGGGCGACGTCTACTCGTAGTGGTCGGCAACGACCTTCGCCATCGCCCCGATCCGATCGGTCGCCACGTCCTTGGCGGCGAAGAAGACGTGCCCGCGCACCTGCGCGTAGTCCTCGGCCAGCGCCAGGTGCCGGGACAGCTCGGCCGGGTTCTGCCAGGCCGCGGGCTGCGCCGGGTCACCGGCCTTGTACAGCGCCTCCCCCACGTACAGCTTCGTCGAGGTGCCGCGCGCGACCTCCGCCCACCAGGGCACCAGCTTCGCGTAGTCGGCGGCGGCGAAGCCGATGTTCCAGTACAGCTGCGGAACGATGTAGTCGATCCAGCTCTCGCGCACCCACTTGCGGGTGTCCGCGTGCAGGTCGTCGTACGTCTGCACGCCGGCCCGGGTGTCCGAGCCGCGCTTGTCCGTGGCGGCGTTGCGCCACACGCCGAAGGGGCTGATGCCGAAGCGGGCACTCGGCCTGACCTTCTTGATGCGGGCCGCCGTCTCCCGCACCAGCTTGTTGATGTTGTCCCGCCGCCACGCGGCCCGGCTCGGGAAGCCGCCGCCGTGCGCCTCGTAGGCCGCGTCGTCGTCGAAGCGCTGACCCGCCACCGGGTACGGGTAGAAGTAGTCGTCGAAGTGGACGCCGTCCACGGGGTACTTCCGCACCGCGTCGAGCATCGCGTCCTGCACGAATGCACGGACCTCGGGCAGCCCCGGGTTGTAGTAGAGCTTCCCGCCGTACGTCACCACCCAGTCCGGGTTCCGGCGCGCGGGGTGGGAGGCGGCGAGCCGGGACGGGTCGGCGTGCGTGGCGACCCGGTACGGGTTGAACCAGGCGTGCAGTTGCAGACCGCGGGCGTGGGCCTCCTCGACTGCCGTGCCCAGCGGATCCCAGCCCGGGTCCTTGCCCTGGGTGCCGGTGAGGTACTGCGACCACGGCTCGTACGGTGAAGGCCACAGCGCGTCCGCCGTCGGCCGGACCTGGAAGAACACGGTGTTGAGCCGCCTGCGGACCGCTGTGTCGAGGTGCCCCCGCAGCTCGGTGCGCTGCTTCGACGCGCTCAGCCCCGGCTTGGACGGCCAGTCGCGGTTGGCCACGGTCGCCAGCCATACGCCCCGCATCGCGGAGGCCGCCCTGTCACCTCCCTTGCCGTCCCACTCGACATCCCCCTTGGGCGCGGCCGACGCCGGAGGCACCATCGTGAAAGCCGACAGCGCCGCCACCGCGAACGCCCTGCGTGACACTCGTCCCATCCGCATGCCCCAAAATGCCGCGGATCCGCCCGGTCGCGGATCGCTCCGGGCCCAGAATGCCCGACTCTGGGCCGACCCCCGCGATCGATCATCGATACTTGGGAGTAACGTGCTCGAACGGAGCAGGCACCGGACCACGGAGCACCTGCCCGGACGTGGATCAGCAGCGAAAGGGACGATGTGACGGACATCCCAGCGGGAGACATTGCACGCGTCGGAGTCGTGGGCTGCGGGCAGATGGGCGCGGGGATCGCCGAGGTGTGCGCCCGGGTCGGTCTGGACGTCATGGTCGCCGAGACCACCGGCGAGGCCCTGGAGATCGGGCGGACCCGGCTGTTCAACTCCCTGGCTAAGGCAGCGGAGCGCGGCAAGATCACGGAGGAGGAGCACGAGGCGGCGCAGGCCCGTCTGAGCTTCACCACGGACCTCGGCGAGTTCGCCGACCGTGACCTGGTGATCGAGGCCGTCGTCGAGAACGAGCACGTCAAGACCGAGATCTTCCAGGTGCTCGACCAGGTCGTGACCCGGCCCGACGCCATCCTGGCCTCCAACACCTCCTCCATCCCGCTGGTGAAGCTGGCGGTGGCGACCTCGCGGCCCGACCGGGTCATCGGCATCCACTTCTTCAACCCGGCCCCGGTGCAGAAGCTCGTCGAGCTGATCCCGGCGCTCACCACGTCCGAGGACACCATCGGCCGGGCCGAGCAGTTCACCGAGAAGCTCCTGGGCAAGCACGCGATCCGCGCCCAGGACCGCTCCGGCTTCGTGGTCAACGCGCTGCTGATCCCGTACCTGCTCTCCGCGATCCGCATGTTCGAGACGGGCATCGCCAGCCGCGAGGACATCGACAACGGCATGGAGATGGGCTGCGCCCACCCGATGGGCCCGCTGAAGCTCTCCGACCTGATCGGCCTGGACACGGTCGCGTCGGTGGCCCAGTCGATGTACGAGGAGTACAAGGAGCCCCTGTACGCCGCTCCCCCGCTCCTGCAGCGCATGGTCGACGCGGGCCGCCTGGGCCGCAAGACGGGCTCGGGCTTCTACACGTACGACTGACGGTCGGGCCGACGCCGTCATCTCAACGCCGCCGCTCCTCCGGCCACGGCCGGAACCGGCGGCGTCCCCATTCCGCCGCCTGCTCGTTGAGGCGACGGCGCAGCCAGCCCATCCAGAGGGCGAGCGGAGTGACCACGAGAGCGAGCAACAGCGCCGTGCCCCACCCCTGTCCGCCGGCGGAGAACCGGATCCCCACGACCAACAGCGCATAGATCGCCAGCGCGTACGCCGCGTTCTTCTGCCACTTCGTCATACGCCTCCGAATACCCCCCGAGGCCGATTACGGTCGGTCAGATTTCGGCCAAACCGCGGGCCCGGCACCGGAATTGGTGCCGGGTCCGCGGCATTCACACACCGTGTGCGCGCCGGGCTCGCATATGCCCGTCGCACACTCTCCCCAGGCGCCCACCAGGCGAGTTGACTCCACATGCGCATGCAAGGGATGTGAAACGACTACGGAAAGGAGCGGACTCGTGGCCGCCGATCCCGAGCATCCCGTCGTATCTGGAGAACTCGCAGAGTTACGACGCCGCCTCGACGTGGCCTACGCCCGCGTCGAGGGCGGGCTGGCTCTGCTCAGCCACCGCACCGAGGAGACCGCCAAGGAAATCGACGAGCTCAACACCCGGATCCACACGCTCGAACACACGCGCTGGCCGCTGCCCGCGGTCGCCGCCCTCACCGCCGTGGGTGCCCTCGTCCTGGCGATCTGGCAGGCGCTGGGACGCTAGCCCTTGTCCAGCCTAGGGCAGCGCGTCCTGTCCGAGCCTGAGATGGTGCAGCAGAAGTAACGCGGCCGCCATGTTGGCGGCCGGGACCTCGCCGCGGGCGACCATGTCGGGGACGAGCTTGAGGGGGACCCATTCCCGGCGGTCCGACTCGAAGTCGTCCACGGGGTGCCCGACGTATTCGCCCTCGTCGGCCCAGTACACATGGTGCCGGGCGTCGGTGAGCCCGTTGGACGGCTCCACGCTCATGAGGTGGTGCAGGGGTCCCGGCCGCCAGCCGGTCTCCTCCTCCAGTTCCCTGGCGGCCGCGCGGGCGATGTCCTCGCCGTCCTCGACGACGCCCGCCGCGAGTTCCCACCCCCAGCTGTCCGTGATGAAGCGGTGCCGCCACAGCAGCAGCACCTCGTTGGCGTCGTTCACGACCGTGGCCACCGCGACAGGCCGCATCCGTATGAGGAAGTGGTCGAGGTGCCGGCCCTCCGGTAGTTCGACGTCCGCGAGATTGACGCTGAACCAGCGGTTTGAGTACACAGTTTGTTCGTTGTGTTTCGTCCACTGCACGGTTCTGCCACCTTCCGTCGAGTAAGTGGCAATATCGCAGCAGGGACGTACTGACAGCAGGCGCACAGGAAGTCGCTCGGGATGACGCGGACGCCGCTGCGCCGGATCTACAACGGTACGCGCAGCGCCCCGTCGATGAGTTCGGCGGCCTCGGCCGTGCCCGCGCCACCGCTGCGCACCAGATGCTCACGCACCGCGCGCAGCCGGTCCCGCAGCCGCTGGGACTCCATGCCGCGGGCCTGCTCGGCCATCTGCACGGCGATGGCCACCGCCTTGTCGGCATTGCCCTGCCGCAGTTCGATGGTGCTCAACATGGCCAGCCGGTGCACCCGGCCGCGGTCGTGCGCCGGGTTGTCGA
This sequence comes from Streptomyces sp. NPDC044719, assembly GCF_056433405.1. Lineage (NCBI taxonomy): Bacteria > Bacillati > Actinomycetota > Actinomycetes > Kitasatosporales > Streptomycetaceae > Streptomyces > Streptomyces sp. NPDC044719. Next base: position 71,519 of record NZ_JBWKHE010000011.1, on the reverse strand, counting down.
CGGCGGCGGCGGCATGCTCCCCGGCGGCCGCGATCTCCCCGAGACTGAGCAGCGCCTCCGCCACCTGGACATTGACGAGCCCCGGCTGGACATAACCGGTCTCGTCGGGCTCGTACCCACGTCGGATGCGCTCGGCTGACTGCTCGGCCCGCCGGATGCAGGACAGGGCACTGGTGCCGTCGCCGAGATGCGCGTACGCCTTGGCCTGCATCGCGTACAGATCGGAGGCGAGCGCCGGGGTGATCTGCTTGCCGGCGGCCCGCAGCGCGGCCTCCGCGAAGGCGACGGACTGCCGGTACTCCCGCATGAACAGGGACTGGTTGACGAGCAGGGCGATCACATACGCCCCGAGCCCCCGGTCCCCGCTGGCCTTCGCGAGCCGCAGCGCCTGGTGGAAGTAGCGCTGGGCGAGGCCGTGGGCGTCGGAGTCGTAGGCACAGATCCCGGCGACGGCCACCAACCCGCCCGTCGCCCGGTGGAGTTGCCGGCCGGTCTCGTCGGTGTAGCCGCCGCGCAGCAGCGGGGCTGCCTCGGCGTTGAGGAAGCCGACGATACGGGCCCGCGTCGCGATGCCCCCGGCCTTGCGGTACATCTGCTCGTAGTGGGCCCGGGCCGACCGCAGCATCTCCAGGTCGCCCGCGGTGACCCGATGTCTGCCGCCACGGGAGACGTCCACGTCCTCGGGCGGGTTCTCCCACTCCCACACCGGCATGACGGCGGGCGTACCGGTGAGCGCGGGCGCGCCCAGGATGTGCGGGCGCTGCTGCTGGTCGGAGCGCCACAGGGCGGTGGCCCGCTCGACGAACCCGGACAGGGAACCGGTGTGCGGGGCGGCCGGCTCGCCGGGCACGCCGAGGCCGATGTCGTCGAGGGTGACGTGCCGTTGGAGCCGGGCGGCGAGCACCTCGCAGATCAGGTCGGGCACCTGGCCCCTGGGACGCTGCCCCTTCAACCACCGGGCGACGGCGGTGTGTTCGTACCTCAGGGACAGGCCCCGTGCCCGTCCCGCCTGGTTGACGTGTGCGGCCAGCCCCGCGTGCGAGATCCCGGCTTCGTCCAGGATCGCGTCGAGCAGTGTGTTGGGCTGCATGTGGGCCCCCCGGTGGCTCGGTGCGGCCAGATTAGTGGTTCCGCCTTCACACGGGGTGTGAACGGAGTGCTCGAATCCGCACCGTGTGCGCGCTGTCGCACAGAGTCGCCGGCCGGTTGACTGAAATGCCTCGAAAGAGGCCGGCCGGGCCGCCGGCTCCCCCTCGTACAGTGCGGCGGCCCGCTTCCGCCGTCCGCCCAGCCGCCTGCCCGACACTCCGTGGCGGGGCGGACGGCATCGCCGGCCGGATCAAAGGCTCGTGGTCGGCAACGGGTGCGTGGTGGCCGGTCGCGCGGTTCCCCGCCCCCCTGACGGAATGCACCCCTCGTTCCTCAGGAGCAACAGGGCGATGTCGTCGGCCGGGGAGCCGTTGGTGTGATCGACCAGCGCGCTCTGGACACTGCCGAGAATCGCCTGCGGTGCGAGCGCCTCCGCCCGTGCGACGCTCGCCAGCACTGCCGACAGGGGGAAGAACCGGCCACGAGCATCCCTCGCGTCCTGGACGCCGTCCGTGTAGAGGAACAGTGCGTCACCGGGCGGGAGATGCCCCAGACCGAGGGTCGTCAGCACCTCCGGCAGGGGAAACACGCCCAGAGGCGGGTACGGGTCGGCGGGGGCGAGCTGTTCGACTCGGGTGCCGCCCATCCGGTACGGCCACGGGTGCCCGCAGTTCAGGGCGGCCATCTCGCCGTCGGTACGGATCTCCACCAGCAGCAGGGTCACGAACTCCTCGGCGACGCTTGCCGGATGCTCCTGGCGCAGATGCCGGTCCAGGGCGCGCTCCAGCCGGCGCAGCACCCCGCCCAGGTCGGCCTCGTCGTACGCGGCCTCGCGGAAACAGCCGAGCACGGCGGCGACGGTCCCGAACACGCCGATCCCGTGCCCGCGCACATCACCCATCACGGCCCGTACGCCGTGCTCGGTGGCGACGACCTCGTACAGGTCACCACCGATCGCGGCCCCCGGCTCCGCCGACATCTGAACGGCGGCGACGTCCAGCCCACCGATACTCGAGGGCAGCGGCCGCAGCACCGCGTTCTGCGCGGCAGCCGCGACCCGGCGCAACTGCCGCAGCTCACGCAGCAGCGTCCGCCGCACATGAAGGATCACCCCGGTACCGACCGCGAAGAGGACTGCACCGGGCAGACCGAGGCTGCGCACCCGACCCCTGAAGCGGATCATGCCGATGGCCCCCCAAATAGGCCCTGACACACAGAATCGGACCGGCCCAAGAAGGCCGGTCCGATTCTGTCGACAGCAAGCCGGAAAAGGCAGGTTTACCTCCCTTTACCACCCGGATGAGTGATCCGGCTCAGCTCCGCAACTCGGCGCCCACACGCTCCCCCGCGAGCGCCACCGCCGCGTCCCGAGCCGCCGACGCCTCGTCCACCGTCAGCGTCCGGTCAGCCGCCCGGAACCGCAACGCGTACGCGAGCGACTTCCGTCCCTCACCCAGCTGCTCGGCGTTCTCGTACACATCGAACAGCCGGATCGACTCCAGCAGCTCCCCGGCCCCGGCACGCAGGGCCTCCTCGACCTCCGTCGCCGGAACCACCGCGTCGACGACCAGGGCGACATCCTGCGTGGCCACCGGGAACGCGGAGATCCGGGGCGCCGTCAGCGTGGCGTCTCCGGCCTCCTCCACCGCGTCCAGGTCGATCTCCATCGCGCAGGTACGCGCGGGCAGCCCCAGCGCCTTGACGACGCGCGGGTGCAACTCCCCCGCGTGCCCCACGACCCGCTCGGCCCCGTCCACGGTGATCGCCAGCTCGGCGCACCGGCCCGGGTGCCACGGCCCGTACTGCCCCTTGCGGATGATCAGCTCGGCGCCCGCCTCACGGGCGACGCTCCGCGCCGACTCGACCGCGTCGGCCCAGTCGGCCGGACGGCCCTTGCCCCACCAGCCGGACTGCTCGCGGGCACCGGCGAGGACGACGGCGGCGTGCCGCGGCTGCTCAGGCAGCGCGGCGTTCAGCTCGGCGAGTTCCTCGTCGGTCGGGCGGCGGTCGACCGGCAGCACGGCGGCGGCCGACTGCTCCTCGCGCGGCTTGAAGACCAGGCCGGTCTCGAACAGCGCGAGATCGTGCGAGCCCCGGCCGTCATTGCGCCGCAGGGCACCCAGCAGGCCCGGCAGCAGCGAGGTGCGCAGCGCGGGCTCCTCGTCGCTCAGCGGGTTGCTGAGCCTGACGACACGGCGGGCCGGGTCGTCGGGCTCCAGGCCGAGCTGGTCGAAGACCTGCTCGCTGACGAACGGGTAGTTCGGCGCCTCGACATAGCCCGCACCGGCCAGGGCCCGGCCGACGCGGCGGTGCAGCCGCTGCCGGTGGGTCAGGCCACGGCCGGCCGGCGGCCTTGGCAGCGTGGAGGGCAGGTTCTCGTAGCCCTCCAGGCGGATGACCTCTTCGGCCAGGTCGTTCGGGTCGGTGAGGTCGGGCCGCCAGGACGGCACGGTGACGATCAGCTCGTCCTGCCCGTACACGTCGCAGCCGACCTGCTGGAGGCGGCGTACGACGGTCTCGCGGCCGTACACCACGCCCGCGACCTTGTCCGGGTGGTCGGCCGGGAGGGTGATGGTGTGCGGCGCGGTCGGGGCGAGGACCTCGGTGACACCGGCCTCGGCGGTGCCGCCCGCGAGCAGGACCAGCAGGTCGACGGTGCGCTGCGCGGCGGCCGCCGCGGCCTGCGGATCGACGCCGCGCTCGAAGCGCCGGGACGCCTCGGAGGACAGCTTGTGCCGGCGGGCCGTACGCGCGATCGACACCGCGTCGAAGTGCGCGGCCTCGATCACCACGTCGGCCGTGGCGTTCTCCTCGTCGTCGTGGTCGGCGATCTCCGTGTTGGCGCCGCCCATGACACCGGCGAGCCCGATCGGGCCGCGGTCGTCGGTGATCACCAGGTCCTCGGCGCCCAGCGTGCGCTCGACACCGTCGAGGGTGGTGAGCTTCTCGCCCTCCTCGGCCCGGCGCACACCGATGGTGCCCTGGACCAGTCCGCGGTCGTAGGCGTGCAGCGGCTGGCCGAGCTCCATCATCACGTAGTTGGTGACGTCGACGGCGAGCGAGATCGGGCGCATGCCGACCTTCTGCAGCCTGCGCTGCAGCCAGATCGGGGAACGGGCCTCGGCGCTCAGGCCCGCCACCGTGCGGGCCGTGAAGCGGTCGCAGCCGATGGGGTCGGAGATCCGCACCGGGTAGCCGTACGCGTTCGGGCCGGGCACGTCGAGCAGCGCCGGGTCGCGCAGCGGCAGGCCATAGGCGATGGCGGTCTCGCGGGCGATGCCGCGCATCGACAGGCAGTAGCCGCGGTCGGGGGTGACGGCGATGTCGAGGACCTCGTCGACCAGCTCGAGCAGCTCGACCGCGTCCTTGCCGACCTCGGTCTCCGGCGGCAGCACGATGATGCCCTTGGTGCCGTCGTCGCCCATGTTCAGCTCGTCGCTGGAGCAGATCATGCCGCGCGACATCTTGCCGTAGGTCTTGCGCTCGGCGATCTGGAAGTCACCGGGCAGGACGGCACCGGGCAGGGCGACGACGACCTTGTCGCCGACGGCGAAGTTGCGGGCGCCGCAGACGATCTCCTGGGGCTCCCCGGTGCCGTTGGCCTGGCCGACGTCGACGGTGCAGAAGCGGATCGGCTTCTTGAACTCCGTCAGCTCCTCGATCGTCGCCACCTGGCCGACGACCAGCGGGCCCTTGAGGTCGGCGCCGAGCTGCTCGACGGTCTCGACCTCCAGACCGGCCGAGACGAGCTTCTCCTGGAGGTCGCGGCCGGATTCCGTCGCCGGCAGGTCGACGTACTCCCGCAGCCAAGAAAGCGGGACCCGCATCAGATCTCCATCCCGAACGGCCGGGTGAACCGGACGTCACCCTCGACCATGTCTCGCATGTCTTCGACGTTGTGGCGGAACATCAGCATCCGTTCGATGCCGAACCCGAAGGCGAAACCGCTGTACTTCTCCGGGTCGACACCGCAGGCCCGCAGCACGCGCGGGTTGACCATGCCGCAGCCGCCGAGCTCGATCCAGCCCTCGGAGGAGCAGGTACGGCAGGGGCGGTCGGGGTTGCCTACGGACTCGCCCTTGCAGACGTAGCAGAGCATGTCCATCTCGGCGCTCGGCTCGGTGAACGGGAAGAAGTTCGGCCGCAGCCGGGTCTTCATGTCCTCGCCGAAGAGGGCCTGGACCATGTGGTCCAGGGTGCCCTTGAGGTCCGCCATCGTCAGGCCCTCGTCCACCGCGAGCAGCTCGATCTGGTGGAACACGGGCGTGTGCGTGGCGTCCAGCTCGTCGGTGCGGAACACCCGGCCGGGGCAGACGATGTAGACCGGCAGCTCACGGTCGAGCAGCGCCCGGGCCTGCACCGGGGAGGTGTGCGTGCGCAGGACGACGCCGGACCCGGACTCCTCGGTGCCCTTGGGTCCCTCCACGAAGAAGGTGTCCTGCATCTGCCGGGCCGGGTGGTCGGGCAGGAAGTTCAAGGCGTCGAAGTTGAACCACTCCGCCTCGGCCTCGGGCCCTTCGGCGACCTCGTAGCCCATGGCCACGAAGACGTCCGCGACCCGCTCCATCATCGTGGTGAGCGGGTGCCGGGCGCCGGACGGTACGCGGTCGTGGGGCAGCGTGACGTCCACGGCCTCCTCGACGAGCACGCGGGTGTCCCGCTCCGCCTCGAGCTCGGCCTGGCGGGCGGAGAGGCCCTTGTTCACGGCGCCGCGGGCCTGGCCGACGCGCTTGCCGGCCTCCGCCTTGGCGTGCGGGGGCAGGGCGCCGATCTCGCGGTTGGCGAGGGCCAGCGGGGAGGTGCCGCCGGTGTGGGCGACCTTGGCCTCCTGGAGCGCGTCGAGGGAGTCCGCGGCGGCGAAGGCGGCGAGCGCCTCGTCCCGCATGCGCTCGATCTCTTCCGGTTTCAAGGTCTCGACCTCGACAGGGTCGTACGACTTATTCGGTGCCGACATCTCTTCCCGTGCTTCCGATTAGCTGGCTGAAGGTCCCCGTCACCGACTCCGAACGGCCGTCTGGAGGGACACAAAGGTGCCAATGGCCGAGTCTAACGGGGTGGAGGTATACGAATGCGCCCGCGGGCGGCTCGGGCGGATCTCAGGTGAGATAGGCCGGAGCGCTCACGGGCAACGTAAATCGGAACTCGGCGCCGGCGCCGGGCGCGCGGCCGACCGTGATGGTGCCGCCGTGGGCCTCGACGATGCCTTTGACGATGTAGAGCCCGAGGCCGGTGCCGCCGCGCTTGCTGCCCCGCCAGAAGCGGGTGAAGACGCGGTTCATGGACTCCTCCGGGATACCGGGCCCCTCGTCGCTCACCGTGACCGACGTACCGGTGTCCTCGCCCTCTCGGGGGGACGCCGTGGCCGTGACGTCGATCGTGACAGTTCCCTCGCCGTGCCGCACGGCATTTTCCAGGAGGTTGCTGAGCACCTGGTCGATCTTGTCTGGGTCGGCCCACAGGTCGGGCAGCGGCTGCTGCACACGCAGCAGGAACCGGTCGGCCCCCTGCCCGGCGGCGACGTAGGCCTGGATGTGCCGTCCGACGGCCGCGCCGATGTCGACGGGCTGGCGGCGCACCTCCAGCCTGCCGGAGTCGATGCGCGAGATGTCGAGCAGCTCGGCGATGAGCCGGGTGACCCGGTCGGCGTCGGCGTCGACGGTCTCCAGCATCAGCCGCTTCTGGTCGTCGGTGAAGCGTTCCCACTTGGCGAGCAGGGTGGCGGTGAAGCCCTTGACCGAGGTGAGCGGTGAGCGCAGTTCGTGGGCGACGGTGGCGATCAGCTCGGCGTGGCTGCGCTCGGTGCGGCGCCGGGCCTCGGTGTCGCGCAGGGTGACGACCAGGCGCCGGAGGGGTCCGGTGGGCCGGGTGCGGACGTAGCGCGCGGAGACCAGCACCTCACGGCCGCCGGGCAGGAGCAGGTTGCGCTCGGGCTGTCCGACGCGGATGGCGAGGCCGCCGTACGGGTCGGTCAGCTGCCACCAGCGACGCCCCTCCAGGTCCTCTAACGGCAGGGCCTTCTCCAGCCGCTGCCCGAGGGCGTCCCGCGCGCTGACGGCGGTGATCCGCTGGGCGGCGGCGTTGAAGCAGATGACGCGGCCCTGCTCGTCGGCGACGACGAGTCCGTCGGGCAGCTGGTCGGGGTCGATGCCGAGGCCGGCGAGATCACCGGGCGGCCGGAACGCGGCGGGCGGGTGCCCGGCGTCCTGGGCTCCCGGTGCGCTGCTCGTGCCGACGCTCATCCCCGTTCCCCACCTCTCAGGTTCCATGGGGGTCCCCCCTGCTCGAGCGCAGCCGACAGCTTGGGGGAGGGTCCCTGAGCTGGTCACCCTACTAGTTCCCGGTGACGGAACGGCACCCTCCGGCGGCGCGCTGTGCACGCGCGGACGCATAGAGACATACGGCGGCGGCGGTGGCGAGGTTCAGGCTCTCGGCCTTCCCGTGGATCGGGACGCGCACGACGGCGTCGGTGAGGGAGCGGGTCTCCTTGGGGAGTCCCCAGGCCTCGTTCCCGAAGATCCAGGCGGTCGGCTCGCCCATGGTGCCCTTGTCGAGTTCCTCGTCGAGGTCGCGGTCGCCCGCCCCGTCGGCGGCGAGGACCCGGACACCGGCGGTCCGCAGCCCGTCGACCGCCTGTTCCACGGGGACGCCGACGGCCACGGGCAGGTGGAACAGGGAGCCGACGGAGGCGCGGACGGCCTTGGGGTTGTACACGTCGACGGAGGCGTCGGTCAGGACGACGGCCTCGGCACCGGCGGCGTCGGCGCAGCGCAGCACGGTCCCGGCGTTGCCGGGGTCGCGGACGTTCGCGAGGAGGGCGACGAGCCGGGGGCGCGCCTCGAGGACCTCCTCGAAGGGCGTGTCCAGGAAGCGGCAGACTCCGACGAGTCCCTGCGGGGTGACGGTGGTGGAGATGTCGGCGATGACCTGCTCGGAGGCGAGGTGCACCCGGGCGCCGGTGTCCCGGACCGCCCCCAGGATGTCGGCGTACCGCTCGGCGGCCTCCGGCGTCGCGAACAGCTCCGTGAGCGTGGCCGTGTCCCCGGCCCGGTGCCCGGCCGCCTCGCGCACGGCCTGCGGCCCCTCCGCGAGGAACAGCCGCTCCTTCCCCCGGAAGTTCCGCTTGGCCAGCCGCCGCGCGGCCAGGACGCGGGGTGAGCGGGGGGAGATGAGCTCGGGCGTGGCGGGGGACATCCTGTTCACTTTCTCGTAGCTGCACAGCAGGACCCGCAGGCCGTTCGGCCTGCGGGTCCTTGAATCACGTCGGCTTGGGGCCGGCGCGGCGTCACGCAGCCTTGGGCGCGTTGACGTCGCTCGGCAGCGCCTTCTGGGCGACCTCGACGAGCGCGGCGAACGCACCGGCGTCGTTGACGGCCAGCTCGGCCAGGATCTTGCGGTCGACCTCGACGTTCGCGGCCTTCAGACCCTGGATGAAGCGGTTGTACGTGATGCCGTTGGCGCGGGCAGCGGCGTTGATGCGCTGGATCCACAGCTGACGGAAGTCACCCTTGCGCTTCTTGCGGTCGTTGTAGTTGTAGACCAGCGAGTGGGTGACCTGCTCCTTGGCCTTGCGGTACAGGCGCGAACGCTGACCGCGGTAGCCGGAAGCCTGCTCGAGGATCGCCCGGCGCTTCTTGTGGGCGTTCACTGCCCGCTTGACGCGTGCCACTTTTTAACTCCTTGTAGCGGGGCCGCGGTGGTCCTCACACGGCCCGAAATCGATTGGGTCCCGGTCCTGACGTACGGCGCTGGCGCGCCGAAGCGTCACTTGCCGAGAAGCTTCTTGATCTTCTTGGCGTCGCCCGGGGCCATCTCGGCGTTGCCGGTGAGGCGACGCGTCACACGGGACGACTTGTGCTCGAGCAGGTGGCGCTTGCCGGCACGCTCGCGGAGCACCTTGCCGGAGCCGGTGACCTTGAAGCGCTTGCTGGACCCGCTGTGCGACTTGTTCTTCGGCATAGCGCCGTACTCTCCTCGTCGGTGGCGCTCCGGTGCCCGGTCGTGAAACCGGGCACGGTGGAGCGTCGTCTTGTTTCGGTTGCTTCCTCGGGACTCGCGTCCCCAGGGGTCACGCCTCGGCGGGCTCCTCGGCCGGCGCCTCGACGTCCGCGTCGGCTTCCGCGGCGTTCTGCGAGCGGCCGGGGTTGGCCTTCGCTTCCGCCTTGCGGGCCTCCTGCGCCTGGCGAGCCTCGGCCATCGCCTCGGTCTTCTTCTTGTGCGGACCGAGGACCATGATCATGTTCCGGCCGTCCTGCTTCGGGTTCGACTCCACGAAACCGAGGTCCTGGACGTCCTCCGCGAGACGCTGCAGCAGTCGGTAGCCCAGCTCGGGCCGGGACTGCTCGCGACCACGGAACATGATCGTGATCTTGACCTTGTCGCCCTGCTTGAGGAACCGGACGACGTGACCCTTCTTGGTGTCATAGTCGTGCGGGTCGATCTTCGGCCGGAGCTTCATCTCCTTGATGACCGTGTGCGCCTGGTTCTTGCGCGCCTCACGGGCCTTCATGGCCGACTCGTACTTGAACTTCCCGTAGTCCATGAGCTTGCACACGGGCGGACGGGCATTCGCCGCGACCTCGACCAGGTCCAGGTCGTACTCCTGCGCAAGCTCCAGTGCCTTGGCCAGCGGGACGATGCCCACCTGCTCGCCACTGGGACCGACAAGTCGCACCTCGGGAACGCGAATCCGGTCGTTGATGCGGGGCTCGGCGCTGATGGATCCTCCTCGGTAGCACCACGCGACGGTCTGGCGGACGGCCGCGTAACGTCTCTATTCGATAGACCTAACCGCGCCGAAGCACAAAAAATGCCCCGGACGATCCCAGGCGGGGCTCCTCGAACTACCGGAGCACCGCCGCGGTGACCGCGGGGCGCGCTTTCGGACGGATCGCCGCCGCTGGGACGGGATCGTCTGACCGGTGACCCGACGCCCTGGGGGCGGTCAGGTGGGAGTTCGAAAGCCTCCACTTGTGGGTCGGGCTCGCGGGCCGTGAGGCATACGGGTCCGACCGGTCGTTACACGAGATTACCAGCATCGGCCAGGAACGGCTAATTGGGACGCCGTGGGGCCTGGTGCGGCACGGGCCCGTCCTGCGCCTATCGTGTGGGGCATGAGTGAGACCCCTCCTGAGTCCCCCGACTTCGACGCCATGGCCCGCGACATCGCCGAGGTCCCGGCGGTCGAGGTGATCGTGACGGTCGCCGTCAACCTGATGAGCGCCGCCGCGGTGAAGCTCGGTCTGACCGAGGAGGGCGACAAGCACAAGGATCTGGACGAGGCCCGCAAGCTGGTGCACGCGCTGGCCGGCCTGCTGGACGCCTCCGCGACCGAGATCAGCTCCTTCCACGCGTCGCCGCTGCGCGACGGTCTGAAGTCGCTGCAGCTGGCGTTCCGCGAGGCGTCGCTGAGCCCGGACGAGCCGGGCCAGGGGCCGGGCGAGAAGTACACGGGCCCCGTCTACGGCTAGTTCATCCGCGTACGTACAAGGGCTCGCCCGGTGGCGTCGCCTCGGCCGGCAGGACTGCCAGGTCGAGGCCGCGCACCAGGCGGGCCCTCAGTGTCTCGTCGGCGGCGAGGCGGCGTGCGACCGCGTGGACGCCGGCGTCGTGCGGCACGGCCGGCTCGAAGACCAGGGCGAGGGTGCCGTCGGCCCGGCCGGGGCCGAGGTAGGCACGTACCACCGCGCGCACGTCGGCGACCACGGCGCGCACCGCGGCCACGACCGCCGGGTCGGCGAGCGGGTCCGTGGTGGTCCGGCCCTCGGCGAGCGAGAGCAGGGCGGATCCCGTCAGCTCGAAGGGCACGGGCCCTGCCATGTCCAGCACGACCGTGTCCGCCTTCTCGTGGGCGGCGGCCTGGAGGGCCTGGTGCAGGGGGACGGCGACGGGGCGCGCCTCCGGGTCCCAGCGGGCCAGGGTGTCCGTGGACGTGAAGGCGGGGAGGGCGGTGCGGTTTCCGGCCTTCAGGGTCGGTACGGCCATGTCGCTGCTCTTCTCGCGGCGCAGTCCCCGCTCGTCCTCCTCGACCTCGCCGAGCACGGCCACGACGGGGACGAGCAGCCGGGCGCCCTTGAGGGCGTCGAGGACCGGGCCCACCGCGCCGCGGTCCTCTGACCAGGCGGCGAGTGCCGCGCTCAGCCGGGGATCGGCGGAGCCGTCGTCGTCGGAGAAGCCGGGGTCGGGGATGTTCTTGTTCGCCACGGTCGTCGACCCTATCGGCCGGGTGCCGCCGCTTCGGCAGCGGTTCAGACGATGCGGCCTAGAAGTCGTCGCGGCTCGTGCGGCGGCCGCGCCACAGGACCACGGACGCCACCAGCAGGACGCCGCCGGCGCTGCCCGCGAGGGGGGCGGCCCAGTCGGCGGTGCCGTCACCGGAGGCGGCGGAGTCCGGGCCGCTGCCGAAGTACTTCTCGCCGTGCGACGCCGAGCGCAGGCCCTCCGGCTCGAGCCCGTCGGCGGCCTTGATGGCGGCGGCCGGGTCGATGAAGCCGAAGCCCCGGGAGTCGTCGCGGCCCCCGACGGGCGCGTTGCGGGCGGTGTCCTCGAGGAGCGATTTGATCTGGGCCGGGGTCAGGTCCGGGTGGGCGGCCTTGACCAGGGCGGCGGCGCCGGAGACGAAGGCGGCGGCGGCGCTGGTGCCCCAGCCCTCGTAGTACTTGTGGTCGGGGTCGGCGATGACGACGTCGACGCCGGGGGCGCTGACGGTGGCGTACCAGCGGCGGGTGGAGAAGGGGGCGCGGGTTCCGGAGCGGTCGACGGCGGTGGCCGCGATGACGCCCGGATAGGCGGCCGGGTAGGAGATGTGGTCGCCCTTCTCACCGCCGTTGCCCGAGGAGGCGACGACGACCACGCCCTTCTTCAGGGCGTACTGGATGGCCGAGTCCTCGGCGGGCTCGGGATGCGCGGAGGCGGAGTCGTCGCCGAGGGAGAGGTTGATGACGTCGGCGCCGTGGTCGGCGGCCCAGCGGATGCCCTCGGCGAGGGCGTTGCCGCGGGTGCTGCGGGCCTTGGCGCGGGAGGGGTCGCCGTCCTCCAGGATCACGCGGACGGGGAGGATCTTCGCCTCGGGGGCGATGCCGAGGACGCCGTCGGCGTTGCCAGGGCCGTGTCCGTGGCCGGCGATGATGCCGGCCATGGCGGTGCCGTGCCGGGCCCAGGCGCGATCGCCCGGCTCGGCTCCGAAGCCGACCAGGTCCTTGCCGGTGAGGACGTTGCCGATCAGGTCGGGGTGGTCGGCCTCGACGCCGGTGTCCAGGACGGCGACGGTGACGCCTTCGCCCTTGGTGGTCTGCCAGGCCTCCTGGGTGTGCATGGCTTCCAGGGCCCACTGCTGGGCGCGGATGCTGTCGGCGTGGGCGGCGGGGGCGGGGAGCAGGACGAGGCCGGCGGCGAGCAGGACGCCGAGGGCTCCGGTCCGCCGGAACGCGACGGCTCGCCGAGGCGCGACGGCTCGCCGGGGCGCGGAGGCTCGGCCCGCCGGGCGGCTTGCGGCCTTCACGACGGCTGCTCCGTGGCCGAGCGGACGTTCTTGCGCAGGCCGCGTTCGACGCGGTCGGCGAGGCCCTGCGCCTCGTTGCCGAGGCCGGCCTGGGCCGGGGCGGTGGTGGCGTTCGGCTCCATGGCGTCCTCGGCGGGCTGCGGATCGTCGACGGTGCGGCCGTCGGCCCAGCCGGAGACCGCGTAGACGACGACCGGGGCCTCGGTGAGCACGGAGACGGTCCAGGAGGCGCGCTGTCCCTTGCCGAAGTGGGCGGCGGGGGTGTCCTTGGCGGCGTACGGCAGGGGCATCAGGTCGTTGCGGCGGTCCAGGCGCTCGTTGCGGAAACGGTTCGCGAGGGAGGTCATGCCCGGGGCGTCGGCGGTGGTGAAGAGCAGGCCGACGGTGGTGACGTAGCTCTGCGTGGCGTCGGTGTAGGTGGCGCGCAGGAGCCGTTCGCAGCCGACGGGGGCGAGGGCCTTGCGCAGCAGGGGGTCGAAGGCGTCCTTGCAGCCGCTGTCCGGGGCGACGGCGATCCGGGTCCAGGTGCGGTCGGCTCCGCCGGGGCCGGCGCCCCGGCCCTGCACGGTGGGCGGGAACAGCTGGTCGACGGGGACGCTGTGCCAGAGGCTTCCGGCCGTGGCGAAGGTGCTCCGCGAGCCCTCCTCGCCGGAGTCCCCGACCAGCCAGCTGCCGGTGACCGCGCCCGAGATGAGTCCCAGTCCGAGCACGAGACAGGCGGCGGCCGCGGCGGCCTGCGATGCGCCGCGCCGGCCGAGCGGGCGGGGCCGGGCGTCACCGTCGTATCCCTCGGGCTCCGCGAACGACACGACGGGCCGCGCGCCGGTGAGGGTCCCGCCGGGGGTCAGGGGGGCGCTCCAGGAGAAGGCCGGGTCGGGAGAGACGCCGGAGGCGGGGGCGGAGTCCGGGGGCGGAGGAGCTGAGGCGGCGGTGCGGGGCCGCTGGGTGGGCGCGGGCGGCACGCGCGTCCCAGCGCCCGCACCGGCCTGCGGCTCACGCGTGGGGCGCGGCGGGGTGCCGGGGCGTACGGGACCGGGACGGCCGGAGGTCTCGGCGTCCGGCTGGCCGGACCGCTCGGCGGGTGACGGGTCGGCGGGGATCGGCCGCAGGCGTCGGGTCGTCTCCGCGGCGTTCTCGGCGGCGTTCTCGGCGGGTGCGCCGGTACGGCGTGGCATGGGGAGCGGCCCGGGACGGACGGAGGAACCCGGAAGGTGACGCGGCCGCGGAGGAGCGTCAGGCGGTGTGGACAGCCTGTTCGACGCGGGCCGGTTCTCGGGGCGGACGCCGGGAGGCGTGTCCGGGAAGCGGGCGGAGGCGAGCGGTGGGGGCGGTGTCGTGGGCTCGGTGCGCTCGGGCGCGGTGGCGCCGAGGCTCGGGAAACGAGGGCGCCCGTTCGCACCGCCCCGGGAGCCGGAGGACACCGAACCGGCCGAGCCGCCGTTCCGGGCCGCCGTTCCGGAACCGGTGCCGTCCCCTGCCGACGAGCTACCCGCGCCGGAGCGCCCACCAGACGATTCCCGGTCCGGCGAGGCCCCCTCACGCGCCGAGAAAGGCCCCTGCTCACCTGTCGTCAGGCCACCGGCACCGAAGAACCCACGCCCGTCCGGCACCCCACGCGCTCCGGCAACGGAAGACCCGGGGGGCTGGTCGGTGTCCCGCTCCGCGGACGGCCGCAGCGGACCCGGAACACCATCCCCGTCGGCCGGACCACGCGTCCTGGCGGCTGCAGACCCGGCACGGTCGCTGTCCCGGTCCAAAGGTGCCGCCGAGCCGCCGGCGCCGGCGTCTGCCGATGACACACGCACGGCGCCAGAGCCGATCTGGCCGGTGTTCCGTGCCGAGGACGGTGGCGGTGAACCCGCCGTCGAGCCCTCGTGCCATGTCGCACTGGGCCGGCCGGTGCCGGAAGACTCGCGCCCGTCCGCACCCGGCGGGGCGTCGTCGGACGGTTCGGCCGTCGTGTTCTCCGGGGGGTGCGGGGGACGCGGGGGGCTGCTGGGGCGTGGGGGCAAGGGGGCACGCCGCGCTTCCGTGCTCATGCACCCCCCGTTTCCTCGTGCCCGGGCCGCTGCGTTCCGCGCGGGCCGGTGGCGCCCTGCCCGAGGCCCGGCACGGAATCGTCCCGGGCACACATACCCGTACGGACGGAGCGTCATCCCGGCGCGGATCCCCGGCCGGCTCGTTCCGCCGTACGTGCGCGTCACTCTACGGCTTGTTCCTGCACGAACGGGAACCAGTCCACGACCCCGGGGCATCTGCCCGGAACGTCCCCCTACCCTGCGGTAATCCAGTCTGGCAGGCTGCGTTCATGACTGCGCGCGCCGCCGACCGGGCCCGTTACGACCGGGCCACAGCCCATCTCGACGCCCCTCTCGCGATCGTGGACCTGGAGGCCTTCGACGCCAACGCCGCCGACCTGGTCCGCCGCGCCGGGGGCAAGCCCGTCCGGGTCGCCAGCAAGTCCGTGCGGTGCCGGGCGCTGCTGGAACGCGTCCTGGCCCGGGACGGTTTCGCCGGGATCATGTCCTTCACGCTGGCCGAGTCGCTGTGGCTGGCCCGGTCGGGGTTCGAGGACGTGCTGCTCGCCTACCCGTCCGCCGACCGTGCCGCGTTCGCCGAGCTCGCCGGTGATCCCAAGCTCGCCGCCGCCGTCACCGTCATGGTCGACGACGTCGCCCAGCTCGATCTGATCGACGCCTCGCGGGGCGGCGGTCGTGAAGTGGTGCGGGTGTGCCTGGAGTTGGACACCTCCCTGAGACTGCTCGGCGGGCGGGTGCGCATCGGGGCCAGGCGCTCGCCGTTGCACTCCCCCGCGCAGGTCGCGGACGTGGCCCGGGCGGTGGCCCGGCGGCCGGGCTTCGAGGTCGTGGGGATCATGGCGTACGAGGGACATGTCGCCGGTGTCGGGGACGCGGTGGCGGGGCGCCCGCTGCGGTCCCGTGCCGTACGGCTGATGCAGGCCGCCGCCAAGCGTGAACTCGCCGAGCGGCGTGCGGAGGTGGTGCGCGCGGTGCGGGCCGTCGTGCCGGGTCTTGAGTTCGTCAACGGCGGTGGCACCGGCTCGGTGCAGCACACTGCGGCGGAGGACTCGGTGACCGAGATCGCCGCCGGGTCGGGGCTGTACGTGCCGCGGCTGTTCGACAACTACACGTCGTTCAGCGGCCGTCCGGCGGCCCTCTTCGCCCAGCCGGTCGTACGGCGGCCCGGGGTGGGCGTGGTGACCGTGCTCGGTGGCGGATATCCGGCTTCCGGGGCCGCCGGGGCCGACCGGTCGCCCGTCCCGTATCTGCCCGAGGGGCTGCGCTACGACCCTCAGGAGGGGGCCGGTGAGGTGCAGACGCCGCTGCTCGGCTCGCCCGCCGACGATCTGCTGATCGGTGACAAGGTCTGGTTCCGGCACGCCAAGGCCGGTGAGCTGTGCGAGCGCTTCGACCGGCTGCGGCTGATCGAGGGCGACGCGGTGACGGCGACGGTGCCGACCTACCGCGGCGAGGGGCACACGTTCCTGTAGGACATCAGCCCGACAGCCGGTCGTTCAGTCCGTCGGGCCGATGCTGCTGCCGACGCCGCCGCCCGTGTCCGCGTCGCCGACCGGGCGGATGCCCTTGGTGACGCGGTCCATGTCGGCGAGCGGCGGCCCGTCCTCGCCCGCGTCGAAGACGTAGCGGACGAGGACGGGTGACTCGGTGCCGACACTGGAGGGGAAGACCAGCGACTGGACGTAGCCGCCCGGTCCCTTGGCGGTGTGGACGCGCCAGCGCACGAAGTATCCGGCGCGGCCCGCCACCGCGACCGGCCCGGACTTGACGACCTCGTGGGATTCCATGCCCCCGTAGGGCTTGCGGCCGAGCTTGTCGCGGTCGTAGGCCTCTTCGGCCGCCTCGGAGATGTCCGCCTTGGCGAGGGCCTCGGGGGACTTCTCGTCGTTCGCGGTGACCGTGCGGGAGATGACGAGGCCGTGGCGGCAGACGATGCCGTCGCCGGGGCAGTCGTATGTGCCGTCCGTCGTCATGACGACGTCGTCCTCGGCGACGTGCTGCGGGCGGACCCAGCCGTCGAGGAGCGGGAAGGTGACGCCGTTGAGCTGGTCCTCGACGACGGTCGGGTCGTCGGCGGACGGCTCGGAGGCGGACGCCGCGGGAGTCGGATCCGAGGATTCCGAGGATTCCGAGGATTCCGGCGCGGTGGGGGCGGAGGGCGTCGGAAGCGTCCTCGTCTCCGCGCCGCTGTCGTCGCCGCTGGTGAGGACCACGGCTCCGGTGACGATCGCCGCGACCAGGACCGCCCCGGCGGCGACGAGGGCGACCACCTTCCCGCGCCCGGTGCCTCCGCCCGGGGGCGGCGGCACCGGGCCCGCGGTACCTCCGGGCGCGCGGCGGTGCTCGGTCCAGGCCGTGCCGTCCCACCAGCGTTCCAGATGGGGGCCGTGCGGGTCGGGATACCAGCCGGGCGGAGGCGTCATGCTCATCCCGGCACTCTAGGCCGTGTCCGCGGAGTCCCGGACCTACAGGGGAGTGACGTACGCCCCCGCGATCCCGCCGTCGACCAGGAAGTCGGTGGCGTTCACGAAGGAGGAGTCGTCGCTGGCCAGGAAGGCGACGGCGGCGGCGATCTCCTCGGCCTCGGCGAAGCGGCCCAGCGGGATGTGCACCAGGCGGCGTGCGGCGCGCTCCGGGTCCTTGGCGAACAGCTCCTGCAACAAGGGAGTGTTGACCGGGCCCGGGCAGAGGGCGTTCACACGGATGCCCTCGCGGGCGAACTGCACGCCCAGTTCGCGGGACATGGCGAGGACGCCGCCCTTGGAGGCCGTGTACGAGATCTGCGACGTGGCCGCGCCCATCCTCGCGACGAAGGACGCCGTGTTGATGATCGAGCCCCTGCCCTGCCGCTGCATGTACGGGATGGCCGCCTTGCAGCACAGGTAGACGGAGGTGAGGTTGACCTCCTGGACGCGCTTCCAGGCCTCCAGGCCGGTCTCCAGGATGGAGTCGTCGTCGGGCGGGGAGATGCCGGCGTTGTTGAAGGCGATGTCGACGCTGCCGTAGGTGTCGTAGGCGGTCCTGAAGAGCGCCTCGACCTCCTCGGGGTCGGTGACGTCGACCTTCACGAAGGTGCCTCCGGTCTCCTCGGCGGCGGCCTTGCCGCGGGCCTCGTCGACGTCGCCGCAGACGACGTGCGCGCCCTCGGAGGCGAGGCGGCGCGCGGCGGCGAGGCCGATGCCGCTGCCGGCTCCGGTGACAACGGCGGTCCGGCCGACCAGCCGGCGGCAGATGGTGTCCTGAGCAGTCACTGTGCGGGGCCCTCCGTGCTGATGAAGACGTTCTTGGTTTCGGTGAAGGCGGCCAGGGCCTCGGGGCCGAGCTCGCGGCCGACGCCCGACTGCTTGTAGCCGCCGAAGGGGGTCCAGTAGCGGACGCTGGCATGGGAGTTGACGGACAGATTGCCGGCGCGCACGGCCTGGGAGACGCGCAGGGCGCGGCCGACGTCCCGGGTCCAGATGGAGCCGGAGAGGCCGTAGGGGGTGTCGTTGGCCAGGCGGATCGCGTCCTGCTCGTCGGTGAAGGGCAGGAGTACGGCGACGGGGCCGAAGATCTCCTCGCAGGCCGCGGCCGAGTCGGGGCTCTCCCCGGTGAGGACGGTCGGCGGGAACCAGAAGCCGGGCCCCTCGGGTGCGCTGCCGCGCAGGGCCGGGGCGTCCTCGGGTACAAAACCCCGGACGCGGTCGAGCTGTTGCCGGGAGATCAGCGGGCCCATCTGTGTCTTCTCGTCGGCCGGATCGCCCACCACCACGCCGGCCAGGGTCCCGGCGAGCAGCTCGCGGACCTCGTCGTACACCTGCTCCTGGACCAGGATGCGGGTGCGGGCGCAGCAGTCCTGGCCGGAGTTGTCCAGGAACGAGAAGGGGTCGACTGCGGTCTTGAGGTCGGCGTCGGCGAAGACGATGTTGGGGCTCTTGCCGCCGAGTTCGAGGGTGACCGGCTTGACCTGCTCGGCGCCGAGCGCGGCGACGCGCGTCCCGGTGCGGGTGGAGCCGGTGAAGACGATCTTGGCGACGCCGGGGTGCCGCACCAGAGCTTCGCCCGCCACGGCGCCGTGCCCCGGCAGGACCTGGAGGAGGTGCTCCGGGAGCCCTGCCTCGAGGGCGAGTTCGGCGAGGCGCAGCGCGGTGAGGGGTGTGGTCTCGGCGGGCTTGAGGATGACCGCGTTGCCGGCGGCGAGGGCGGGGGCGGTGCCCCAGGCGGCGATCGGCATGGGGAAGTTCCAGGGCGCGATCACGCCGACGACGCCGAGCGGTTCGAGGATCGTGACGTTCAGGCCGCCGGGCACCGGGATCTGCCGACCGGTGAGCCGCTCCACTCCCCCGGCCGCGTAGTCCAGCAGGTCCCGGACGTTGCCGGCCTCCCAGCGGGCGTTGCCGATGAGGTGGCCGGCCTCGCGGACCTCCAGACGGGCCAGTTCCTCCAGGTGCTCGTCGACGGTGGTAGCGAAGCGGCGCAGCAGCCGGGCGCGCTCGCCGGGGGCGAGGGCGGCCCAGACCGTCTGGGCCCGGGTGGCCAGGGTGACCGCCGCGTCGACGTCGGCCGGGCCGGCCGCCGCGATGGCGGCGACGACCTCCTCGGTCGCGGGGTTCAGTACTTCCAGGAGGTGCTCGGAAGACAAGAAGGGCCTCACATGCGTTCGAAGGAGCGGCGCAGCTCCCAGTCGGTCACCGCGGCGTCGAAGGCGTCCAGTTCGACCCGCGCCATGTTGCGGTAGTGCGCGACGACCTCGTCCCCGAAGGCGGCCTTGGCGATGGGGCTGTTCTCCCAGAGCTCGGCGGCCTCGCGCAGGGTGGTGGGGACGTGGGCGAAGTCGGCGGTGTAGGCGTTGCCGGGACAGGGCTCGGGCAGCTCCAGCTTCTGCTCGATGCCGTGCAGCCCGGCCGCCACGAGTCCGGCGACGGCGAGGTAGGGGTTGACGTCGCCGCCGGGCAGCCGGTTCTCGAAGCGCAGGGAGCGGCCGTGGCCGACCACGCGCAGCGCGCAGGTGCGGTTGTCGTGGCCCCAGGCGACGGCGGTCGGTGCGAAGGAGCCGGGCTGGAACCGCTTGTAGGAGTTGATGTGGGGGGCGTAGAGCAGGGAGAAGTCGCGCAGGGCGGCGAGCTGGCCGGCGAGGAAGTGGCGCATGACGTCCGACATGCCGCCCTCGCCGTCCCCGGCCATGGCGTTGCCGCCGTCAGGGTCGGCGAGCGAGAGGTGGATGTGGCAGGAGTTGCCCTCGCGTCCGTTGTACTTGGCCATGAAGGTGATCGACATGCCCTCCTGGGCGGCGATCTCCTTGGCGCCGGTCTTGTAGACGGAGTGCTGGTCGCAGGTGACCAGGGCCTCGTCGTAGCGGAAGGCGATCTCGTGCTGGCCGGGGTTGCACTCGCCCTTGGCGGACTCGACGGTGAGGCCGGCCGCCGCCATCTCGTTGCGGATCCGGCGCAGCAGGGGCTCGATGCGGCCGGTGCCGAGGATCGAGTAGTCGATGTTGTACTGGTTGGCCGGGGTCAGGCCCCGGTAGCCGGCGTCCCAGGCCTGTTCGTAGCTGTCCTTGAAGACGATGAACTCCAGCTCGGTGCCGACCTGGGCGGTGTAGCCGAGTTCGGCGAGGCGCTCCAGCTGGCGGCGCAGTATCTGGCGGGGCGCGGCGACGACCGGGGAGCCGTCGCTCCAGGCGAGGTCGGCGTGGAGCATGGCCGTGCCCTCGTTCCAGGGGACGCGGCGCAGCGTGCTCAGGTCCGGGTGCATCGCGAAGTCGCCGTAGCCGCGGTCCCAGGAGGACATCGCGTACCCGTCGACGGTGTTCATCTCGGTGTCGACGGCGAGCAGGTAGTTGCAGCCCTCGGTGCCGTGCTGGAGGACCTCGTCGAGGAAGAAGCGTGCGGCGAACCGCTTGCCCTGGAGCCGCCCTTGCATGTCGGGGAAGGCCAGGACGACAGTGTCGATCTCACCGCCCGCGACGAGGGCGTGCAGCTCCTCGACGCTCAGCGGGGGTGTGCGGTCTGCCACGGGAAGGCCTCCTAGGCTCCTTGGATCCGCTGCCTGGATCCGCCGGGAGCCATAAGGTATTGCGGAGAACCATTGCTTGGGAAGGGGGTACGGCCACATGCCGGAGGAAGCGGGGGGCGAGATGCGGGACGGACTGACGCCGGTGCTGCGGCCGGTGCGCGCGGGCAACGGCTTCGAGGAGGCGCTGGAGCAGATCCTTCAGGTCCTGCGGCTGGGGCTGGTGGCCGGGGGCGAGCGGCTGCCGGCGGAGCGGGAGCTGGCGGAGCGGCTGGGGATCAGCCGGGTGACGCTGCGCGAGGTGCTGAAGGTGCTCCAGGACCAGGGGCTCGTCGAGTCGCGGCGCGGGCGGTACGGCGGGACGTTCGTGCGGCCCCGCACGGACGCGGGCGGCGAGGACGAACTGCGGCGCCGGGTCGCCGAGGTCGACATAGAGGACGTCCTGCGCTTCCGGGAGGTGCTGGAGGTGGGGGCCGCGGGGCTGTGCGCGGCACACGGACTGGACGAGAAGCAGGCCGGACAGCTCCGCGAGGCCCTGGCCCGCACGCACGACGCCCCGCTCGCCGAGTATCGCCGTCTGGACACGCTGCTGCACCTCACGCTCGCCGAGCTGTCCGGTTCGCCCACGCTCACGGCCCAGTACGCGGCCGTGCGCGCGAGCGTCAACGACCTGCTCGACTGCATCCCGCTGCTGGTCCGCAATCTGGAGCACTCCCAGCGGCAGCACACCGCCTTGGTGGAGGCCGTGATCAAGGGTGACGCGGATCAGGCGCGGGAGATCATGCGCGAGCACTGCGGGGGCACGGCGGCGCTGCTGCGCGGATTCCTGGGCTGAGCCGGGGCGCGGTCCGGCGAGGTGAGGATTTACGGGCGATTAACGCACGGGTCTTGCCTTCCCTCGGTCGGCACCGCAAAGGTATGGCCTCATTCCATTGAGTCGAAGCCCGCTCGACGCCGTGACCGCCGCCCCGTGGGGAGTCTGCCCATGTCCCAGGAACCCGCCACCCCTCCCGCCGCCCCGGAGGGCGACGACTATCTGGAGCGCAGAGCGCTCCGTCGCGGCAGTGCCGGCTGGGTGCTGCTGACCGGCCTCGGTGTCGCCTACGTCGTCTCCGGCGACTACTCGGGCTGGAACTTCGGCCTGGCCGAGGGCGGCTTCGGGGGCCTGGCGATCGCCATGGTGCTCATGGGCGCGATGTACGCCTGCATGGTGTTCGCCCTCGCCGAGCTGTCCTCGATCCTGCCGACGGCGGGCGGCGGCTACGGCTTCGCCCGGCGGGCGCTGGGGCCCTGGGGCGGCTTCCTGACGGGTACGGCGATCCTCATCGAGTACGTCCTCGCGCCCGCCGCGATCGTCATCTTCATCGGGGACTACGTCGAGTCGCTGGGCCTGTTCGGCCTGGAGTCCGGCTGGCCGATGTACCTGGTCTGTTTCGCGATCTTCCTCGGCATCCATCTGTGGGGCGTGGGCGAGGCGCTGCGGTTCAGCTTCGTCGTCACCGGCATCGCGGTCGCCGCCCTGATCGTGTTCGCGCTGGCGGCCCTGCCCGACTTCTCCTTCGCGTCGCTGGACGACATCCCGGCCGACCCCTCCGCCGCGGGATCCAGCTCCTGGCTGCCGTTCGGCCTGCTCGGCATCTGGGCGGCGTTCCCGTTCGGCATGTGGTTCTTCCTGGGCGTCGAGGGGGTGCCGCTGGCCGCCGAGGAGACCAGGGAGCCGGCCCGTACGCTGCCGAAGGCGATCCGCTGGTCCATGGGCATCCTGGTGGTGCTGGCCGTGATCACGTTCTTCGCGGCGGCCGGCGCACGCGGTTCCGCGGCGATCCAGGAGGCGGGCAACCCGCTGGTCGAGGCGCTGCAGCCGGGCGGCGAGGCGACGACACTGAGCCGGATCGTGAACTACGCGGGCCTGGCCGGCCTGGTGGCCTCGTTCTTCTCCCTGATCTACGCCGGCTCGCGCCAGCTCTTCGCCCTGTCCCGGGCGGGATACCTGCCCCGCTTCCTGTCCCTCACCAGCCGCCGCAAGGCGCCGTACCTGGGCCTGCTGGTGCCCGGCACGATCGGCTTCCTGCTGGCGGCGCTGTCGGGCAACGGCGCCCGCATGCTGAACATCGCCGTCTTCGGCGCGACCATCTCCTACGCGCTGATGTCCCTGTCGCACATCGTGCTGCGCCGCCGCGAGCCGGAGCTGCCGCGGCCGTACCGGACGCCGGGCGGGGTGGTCACCTCCTCGGTCGCGCTGGTGCTGGCGTGTGCGGCGCTGGTGGCCACGTTCCTGGTGGATGTGACGGCGGCGGTCATCGCGCTCGTGGTGTACGTCGTGGCCATCGGGTACTTCGGCCTGTACAGCCGCAAGCGGCTGGTGGCGAAGGCACCGGAGGAGGAGTTCGCGGCGCTGGCGGCGGCCGAGGCAGAGTTGGCACGGGACTGAGGTGGACCGGGGAGTCGATCGTGAAGGGGTTGCTGTGTCCAGGCCGTTGATCGGGGTCAGCACCTATCTGGAGTCCGGTGCGCGCTGGGGCGTATGGGAGCTGGACGCGGCGCTGTTGCCGGCCGGTTACCCGCGGCTGGTGCGGCGGGCGGGCGGTCTGGCCGCGATGGTTCCGCCGGACGACCCGCTGCACGCGGCCGATGTCGTGGCCCGGCTGGACGGGCTGGTGATCGCGGGCGGGCCGGATGTCGAGCCGGTCCGCTACGGCGCGGAGCGCGAGCCACGCACGGGGCCGCCGGCGCGGGAGCGGGACGCGTGGGAGCTGGCGCTGATCGACGCGGCACTGGCGGCGGGTGTGCCGTTGCTGGGGATCTGCCGGGGGATGCAGCTGCTGAACGTGGCCCTCGGCGGGACGCTGGTGCAGCACATCGACGGGCACGCGGCGCAGGTGGGCGTCTTCGGCGGCCACACCGTCAAGCCGGTGCCGGGGAGTCTGTACGGCGGTGTCGTGCCGGAGGAGACCTTCGTACCGACGTATCACCACCAGGCCGTGGACCGGCTGGGCGAGGGCCTGGTCCCGTCGGCGTACGCGGCGGACGGGACGATCGAGGCGCTGGAACTGCCGACGCACCCGGGGTGGGTGCTGGGGGTGCAGTGGCACCCGGAGATGGGGGATGACGTGCGGGTGATGCGCGCGTTGGTGGAAGCGGCAGCGACGACCTGACCGAGTGCGCGCACAGCCCCAGGGGGGCTCCGCCCCCCCCTGGACCGCCGCCCTGCGCCCACCCACCACCCGAGTCGGTCGGAGAAGCCGGGCTCGACATACGCGCCCGGGCACCTCCTACCCCCGCGTCAGCGACAGCAGATCCCGGGCCGGACCGGTCGGCCGATGCCCCGTCGGCCACACCGCCCGCAGATCCCGCGCCAGCGCCACCCCCTCCACCGGCACGCTCACCAGCCGCCGCATCGCCAGCTCCTCCCCCACCGCCAGTTCGCTCAGCACCGACGGCCCCGCCCCACTCACCGCCGCCGCCTTGACCGCCGTCGTCGAGGACAACTCGATCAGCGGCCGGGCCAGCCCCCCGAGCGCCGCGTCCAGGACCTGCCGCGTACCCGACCCCTTCTCACGCAGGATCAGCGGCGTCGACGCCAACTCCCCCGCCGCCAGTGGCCGTCGCCGCCGGGCCCACGGGTGGCCGGGAGCCGCGACCACTATCAGCCGGTCGTGGGCGATGACGACGGAGTCCAGCCCCGACGGGACCGACACCCCCTCCACGAAGCCCAGATCCGCCTCGTCCGACAGCAGGCGTTGTGCCACCACCGTGGAGTTGCCGGCGTGCAGCGACACCGCCGTGTCGGGCCGCTGGGCGCGCAGCGCGAGCAGCCAGCCCGGCAGCAGGTACTCGGCGATCGTCATGCTCGCCGCCACCCGCAACCGCGAGTCACGGCGGTCGCGCAGCGCCTGCGCCCCCACGTCGAACGCCTCCGCCGCCTCGACGATCCGCCGCGCCCAGTCCGTCACCAGCGCACCGGCGTCCGTCAGCCGGGACCCGCGGGGAGAACGGTCGACCAGCGCCACACCGAGCTGCCGCTCCATCGACCGGATCCGGCTGCTCGCCGCGGGCTGGGTGATGCCCAGTTCCCGCGCCGCCCCGCCGAGGCTGCCGAGCCGCGCCACCGCCAACAACAGCTCCAGCGCCCCGAGATCCGGCACCCGGTGCGCCAGGGCCCCGGCCCCGCCGGTCGGCACGTCACCCTGCTGATCCGTCCTGCTCATAAACCCAGCTTATGTCGCCATAGAGGCATGGTCCCTGGTGGTGCGGCTCCGGCGGGCCGACCGTGGATTCATGGTCACCGCAGCCCAGCCCCTCGCGTACCCCGTGTCGGTCCGTCATCTCGGGCCCAACTGGTACGCCACCGTCATGGGCACCGCCGTCGTCGCCACCGCCGGAGCCGCCCTGCCGTCGCACCTCCCCGGGCTGCGCCCCGCGCTCGCCGGTGTCTGGGTCCTCGCGTTCGTCCTGCTCCTGACCCTGCTCGGGGCCCGGGCCCTGCACTGGGCCCACCACCGGGACCAGGCCCGCGCCCATCTCCTCGACCCGGCGACGGCCCCCTTCTACGGTTGTCTCGCCATGGCCCTGCTCGCCGTGGGCGGCGGTGCGCTCACCGTGGGCCGGGACGTGATCGGCGTGCGGGCGGCCGTCGCGCTCGACGCCGTGCTGTTCGTCGCCGGTACGGCTCTCGGGCTGGCCGCCGCCGTCGCCGTGCCGTTTCTGATGGCCGTGCGGCACCGGGTCGAGCCGGGACAGGCGACCCCCGTCTGGCTGCTGCCGCTGGTCGCGCCCATGGTGTCGGCCGCCGTCGGGCCGCAGCTGGTTCCTCATCTGCCTCCCGGGCAGGCCCGGGAGACGCTGCTGCTGGGCTGCTTGGCGCTGTTCGGGCTCAGTCTGCTCGCGACGCTCCTCATGCTGCCGCTGATCTTCGGGCGGCTGCTCACCGGCGGGCCGCTGCCCCTCGCCCTCACTCCCACGCTGTTCCTGGTGCTGGGCCCGCTCGGGCAGTCGACGACCGCCGTCGGCGCCTTCGCGGACACCGCCCCCGGCGTCCTACCGGCGCCGTACAGCCAGGGCTTCGGGGTGCTGGCCGTGCTCTACGGCGTGCCCGTGATGGGGTTCGCGCTGCTGTGGTTCTGTCTGGCCACCGTCCATGTGCTGCGCGCCCGGCGGCACGGGATGCGGTTCGCGATGACGTGGTGGTCGTTCACCTTCCCGGTCGGCACCTGTGTCACGGGCGCCGAGGCCCTGGGCCGGCACACCGGCCTCGTGGCCTACGAAGGGCCGGCGGTCGTGCTGTACGCGGTGCTGGTCGTCGCCTGGGGCACCGCCGCCGCGGGCACCGTACGCGGGCTGCTCAGGGGCGAGCTGCTCGCAGGGCCCGGTCCAGTACCCGTGGCGCCTCGGCCAGCGATGGCCCGTACCAGGTGAGGTGCCGTCCGCTGACGAGCGCGCAGGGCAGGCCGGGGAAGGCCTCGGGGCCGTCGTCGGCGGTGAAGCGGTAGGGCTCGTCCGGGAGGATCACCACATCAGGCGCGGCGGCGCGCAACTCCTCCAGCGGGATGCGGGGGTAGCGCTCGGGGTGCGCCGTGTGCACGTGGTCGATGCCGAGGCGGGCCAGGACGTCGCCCGCGAAGGTGTCGCGACCCAGGACCATCCAGGGGCGGCGCCAGATCGGCACGACCGCCGTCAGACGGTTCACCGGCCGCGGCAGGGACGACCAGGCGTGCTCCGCCTCGTCCAGCCAGCGCGGGCGCGCCGCCACCCCGCAGGCGTCCAGGACCCGGGCCAGTTCCCGGAAGGCTCCCGGCACGTCGCGGACCTCCGTGACGAGGACCTCGACGCCCGCCGCGCGCAGGGCCGCGAGGTCGCCCTCGCGGTTCTCCTCCTCGTTGGCGATCACCAGGTCGGGGGCGAGGGAGACGATCCGGTCCGGCTTCGGGTTCTTCGTGCCGCCGACGCGTACGACGTCCAAACCGGGCGGATGGGCGCACCAGTCGGTGGCGCCGACCAGGGCGCCGGGCGCGGACCGGGCCACGGCCTCGGTCAGCGAGGGGACCAGCGAGACGACCCTCATCGAAGCGCTCACCGGCGTGGCCGGTCCCGGACCGCCTCGATGTGTTCCGCGACGGCGACGACGATCACGCGGGTGTCCGACTCCGTGGCCCGCCAGCGGTGCCGTACGCCGCCGGTGAGGTACAGGGTGTCACCGCGGCCGAGCCGGTAGGCACGGCCCTCCGCCTCGATCTCCACCGCGCCGTCGGCGACGTACATCAACTGGTCGTTGCGGTACTGGAATTCCCGGCCCGCGTCATGGTCGCCGATGAACTCGGAGGCGTGCATCTGGTGGTGGCCGCGCACCAGCGACCGGGTCCGGGGCCGGGGCAGCGGTTCACCGTCCTCGGCGCGGACGACGTCCACGCTGCACGCCGGGTCGGCCGCGGCGAGGAGTTCCACGGCGGTGGTGCGCAGGGCGTCTGCGACCTTCTCCAGGGAGCTTGGGCTGGGGCGCGCCCGGTCGTTCTCGATCTGGCTCAGGAACGGGACCGACAGGCCGCTGCGCTCGGCCACGGCGGCGAGGGTGAGCTCCAGCGCGCGGCGCCTGCGGCGCACGGCCGCGCCCACCCGAAGGGACTGCTCTTTGTGGTCGCCCATCGCTCCGGCTCCCTCCTTCGCCCGTCGATCCGGTCCCCGTGCGCCGGTGTCCCGGCGCACTGCTTCTGTTGAGTTGTCTGCACCCTACGCATGTTCGGCAAACCGTTTCATGCGCCCGTCACATCGACGTCATACAGGGCGGTGCGCGACCTCACAGTTCGCGCCAGGGGATCCGCCGCCCTCGGGGGCGGCCTGCGGATTCCACCTACGGGAGGAACAGGGAGCCAGGAGGGGCTCGGGGGGTGGCATCGCGCTCTGTGGTTGTCCGGATCCTGCTCGTGGACACGAGTGCGGGGCGGAACGCGTCGTGTTCGCGTCCCGCCCCGCATCCGGCCTCACTGCGGCGTCATGCGCTCCACCATGTCGGGGTGCTCCTTCAGCCACGCGGCGACGGCCTCTTCCTCATGGCCCTGACCGCGGTTCTTGATCTCGCTCTCCAGGGTGCCGAGCTCGTCCTCGGTCATCTTGAAGTTCTTGATCCACTTCGTGAGCTGCGGGTACTCCTCGGGGAACTTCTCGTTGGAGATGGTGCGGATCGTGTTGCCCTCGCCGAAGGCCTTCTCGGGGTCCTTCAGCTTGGTCAGCTCGTAGTCGCTGTACGCCCAGTGCGGCGACCAGAGCGTGACGGCGATCGGCTCCTTCTTGGCGTAGGCGCGCTTCAGCTCGGCCAGCATGGCCGGGGTGGAGCCGTCGACGACCTCGTACTCCTCGTCCAGGCCGTAGGCGGGCAGGACCTTGTTCTTCGCCAGGTCCATCTCGCCGGTGCCCGGCTCGATGCCGATGATCTTCCCCTTGAAGGTGCCGGACTTGCCCTTGAGGTCCTCCAGGGAGTCGACGCCCTTCACGTAGGACGGTACGGCGATCTCCAGGGAGGTCGGTTCGTACCAGGTGCCGAGGTCCTTGAGCCGGTCCTTGTTCTTGTCCCAGTAGTTCTTCTGGGCATAGGGCAGCCAGGCGTCGAAGTTGAGGTCGAGATCGCCCGAGGCCAGACCCGTGTAGACGGGGCCGACGTCCATCTGCTTCAGGTTGAGCTTGTAGCCGCGCCGCTCGAGGACGTTCTTCCACAGGTAGGTGACGGCGATGTCCTCGTCCCAGGGGAACCACGCCACGTCCAGGGGCTGCTTCGCCTCGGCGGGCGTGCTGCCGCCGGAGTTCTCCACCGGGGCCATCTTGTCGGCGAAGCCGGGGTACTGCTTCAGCCAGGCGCGCACGGCCTCCTGCTGGTTGCCCTTGCCCGCCTTGTTGATCTCGGCTTCGAGGCTGGTGAGCTCCTTCTCGTTCATCTTGAAGTTCTTCAGCCACTTGGCGACCGTCGGGTCGTCGTCCGCGAAGCCCTTGCGGGCCAGGGTGTGCACGCCGTCGCCCTCGCCCCAGGCGCCCTTGGGGTCCTTGAGCTTCTTGAGGTCGTAGTCGTTGTACGCCCAGTGCGGCGACCAGAGCGTGACGACGATCGGCTTCTTCTGGGCGTAGGAGCGCTTCAGCTCGGCCAGCATCGCGGGCGTGGAGCTGTCGACGACCTGGTACTCCTTGTCCAGGCCGTACTCCTTGAGGACCTTGCTCTTGAGCAGGGCCATCTCCCCGGCGCTGGGCTCGATGCCGGTGATCTTGCCGCCGAACTCGGACGCCTTGCCCTTGAGGTCCTCCAGGGAGTCGACGCCCTTCATGTAGGAGGGCACGGAGAGCTCCAGGGACGTCTTGTCGTACCAGGAGCCGAGGTCGTCGAGCTGCTTGCCGTACTTCTTCCAGTACTGGGCGTGGGTCGTGGGCAGCCAGCCGTCCGTCTGGAAGTCGACGTTGCCCTGGGCGAGCGAGGTGTACAGCGGGCCCGCTTCGAACTGCTTGGCCTCGACCTCGTAGCCGCGCTGCTCCAGGACCTCCTTCCACAGGAAGGTGGAGGCGACGCCCTCGTCCCAGGGGATGTAGCCGATGCTGATCTTCTTGCCCTGGCCGACGTTCTTGCCGCCCGCCACGGCGGTGGAGTCGGTGCTCTGGCCGAAGACGCCCATGCCGCCCGCGGCGAGCGCGAGGACGACGACGCCGATCACGGCGACGACCGGGCGGGGCCGGTAGGACCAGATCCTCAGGCCCTGGGCGGCGCGCAGCTTGGCGGCGGCGCGGCGGCCGAGCGGGGAGACCTGGGTGCCCAGGGCGCTGGTCATGCGGTCCAGGTAGATCGCCAGGATCACGATGGCCACACCGGCCTCGGAGCCGAGGCCCACGTTGAGCTGGCCGATGGCCTCGTTGACGTCGCCGCCGAGGCCGCCGGTGCCGACCATGCCGGCGATCGCGGCCATGGACAGGCCGAGCATGATGACCTGGTTGACGCCGGCCATGACGGTGGGCAGGGCGAGCGGGAGCTGGACGCGCAGCAGGGTGTTGCGGGGTGTGGTGCCGAACGCGTCGGCGGCCTCGACCAGTTCCCTGTCGACCTGCCGGATGCCCAGCTCGGTCATGCGCACGCCCGGTGCGAGCGCGAAGATCAGCGTGGCGACGATGCCGGCGGGGGCGCCGGTGCCGAAGAACAGGATCGCCGGGATGAGGTAGATCATCGCGGGCAGCGTCTGCATGAAGTCCAGGACGGGCCGGACCAGACCGCTGACGCGGTCCGAGCGGGCCGCCCAGATGCCGACGGGTATGGAGATGACGAGCGCGATGACGGTCGCCACGAGGACGAGCGCCAGGGTGATCATCGCGTTCTCCCACAGTTCGAGGGAGTCGATGAACGCGAATCCGGCGAACGTGAGCGCACCGGCGAGCGTGCCGCGCAGCCAGAAGGCGATCACGGCGAAGATGCCCGCGAGGAGCAGCGGTTCGGGGGCCTGGAGGACGGCGTTGATGCCGTCGTAGAGGCCGAGGAAGACGGTCTTGCAGAAGTCGAACAGCCACGCCATGTGGGTGGTGAGCCAGTCGACCGCGTCGTTGACCCAGGTGCCGAGCTCGATCCTAGGCACGGGCGGTCACCTTCTCTCCGCCCTTGTCCTGCGGGGAGTCGCAGGGCTGCGGGGTGGCGTCCTGCTCGTCGCCGAGGAAGCCGATCAGGCGCTGCCGGGGGACGACGCCGATCTGCCTGTTGTCCTGGTCCACGACCGAGACGGGATGGGAGAGCCGGGCGCTGATCGCGCACAGCTCCGTGAACGGGGTGTCGGCCGTGGCGGTCCGGCACCGGCAGCCGGGGTCGTCGGCGGTGACCGAGGGGTCCATGAGCTCGCCCGCGGTCAGGACGCGGGAGCGGTCGACGTCCTGGGTGAAGGAGGCGACGTAGTCGTTCTCCGGTCGCAGCAGGATGTCCTGGGCGGTGCCGATCTGGACGATCCGGCCGTCGCGCATGACGGCGATGCGGTCGCCCAGGCGCATGGCCTCGTTCAGGTCGTGGGTGATGAAGACGATCGTCTTCTTGAGCTTCTGCTGGAGCTCCAGCAGCTGGTCCTGCATGTCGCGGCGGATCAGCGGGTCCAGGGCGCTGAAGGACTCGTCCATCAGCAGCAGGTCGGCGTCGGTGGCGAGCGCGCGGGCGAGACCGACGCGCTGCTGCATGCCGCCGGACAGCTCGTCGGGCCAGGACTTCTCCCAGCCGGCCAGGCCGCACAGGGCGAGCGCCTCGTCGGCGCGGCGTACGCGCTCGGCGCGGGGCACGCCCTGCACTTCCAAACCGTAGGCGGCGTTGTCGCGCACGCTGCGGTGCGGGAAGAGCGCGAAGTGCTGGAACACCATGCTGATCTTCCGGGAGCGGACCTTGCGCAGCTCCCGGTCGCCGAGCGCGGTCAGGTCCTGGTCGTCGAAGCGGACGTGTCCGGCGGTCGGCTCGAGCAGGCCGTTCAGCATGCGCAGCAGGGTGGACTTGCCGGATCCGGACAGACCCATGACGACGAAGATCTGGCCGGGCTCCACGGTGAAGGAGGCGTCGATCACAGCGGCGGTCGTGCCCTCGGCGCGCAGCTCCTCCCGGTCGGCTCCGTCACGGAGCCGCTCGACCGCTCGGTCCGGTCTTCTGCCGAACACTTTGTACAGGCTCTCTGCCTGAAGCCTCGCTGACACGTGCACCTCAATCTCGACGGCAATAGAACAGAGCGAGGACAGGGCCGCAAACAGTTGAAATGCGCAACCAGCCTCGCTCTGGGGCGGCGCCTCCCCCAGATCCAAAAAGTCAAACCCGCAAGTGGGACGCTTCACACAGGACGCACACACGGCAACGCGCCGCGCAGCGCCAAGTGGCTGTCAGTGGCGTACGGCATGATGCGTGGCGTGACCGGACGACTGATGCTCCTCGACACCGCCTCCCTGTACTTCCGCGCCTACTTCGGCGTCCCGGACTCGGTCAGGGCCCCGGACGGCACTCCGGTGAACGCCGTGCGCGGACTGCTCGACTTCATCGACCGCCTGGTCAAGGACCACCGGCCCGACCAGCTCGTGGCCTGCATGGACGCCGACTGGCGGCCGCACTGGCGGGTGGAGCTGATCCCTTCGTACAAGGCGCACCGCGTCGCCGAGGAGCACGCGGCCGGCCCGGACGAGGAGGAGGTGCCCGACACGCTGTCGCCGCAGGTGCCGGTCATCGAGGCGGTGCTGGACGCGGTGGGCATCGCGCGCGTGGGCGTCGCGGGGTACGAGGCGGACGACGTGATCGGCACGTTCACCGCGCGGGCCGAGTGCCCGGTCGACATCGTCACGGGCGACCGGGACCTGTACCAGCTGGTGGACGACGCGCGCGGGGTGCGCGTGCTGTACCCGCTGAAGGGCGTGGGCACGCTCCAGCTCACCGATGAGGCATGGCTCCGTGGGAAGTATGGGGTCGGCGGGAGCGGGTACGCGGATCTGGCCCTGCTGCGCGGCGACCCCAGCGACGGCCTGCCGGGCGTGCCGGGCGTCGGAGAGAAGACGGCAGCCAAGCTGCTGGCCGAGTACGGGGACCTGGCCGGGATCATGGCGGCGGTCGACGACCGGCGGTCGAAGCTCACGCCGACGCAGCGAAGGCGGCTGGACGAGTCGCGCCCCTATCTCGCGGTCGCGCCGAAGGTGGTCCGGGTCGCGGACGACGTACCGCTGCCCGATGTCACCACGGCGCTGCCCCGGTCCCCACGCGACCCGGCGGAGCTTCAACAGCTGGCGACCCGCTGGGGACTGGGCGGCTCACTGGAGCGTCTTCTGACCACTCTGGCGGTGTGAGGAGGCGGGCCGACGGCCTTCCGGAGGCCGGAGATGTTCATGAACCTCTTACTCGAGAGGTGTTAAGTGGGGGCGAGGTGCTAACTTAGGTAAGCCTAACTATGCGAGACAGGGAGGTCCTCATGGCAGAGCGACCCGGACGCCAGCCGCGTAAGCCGCATTCCGCTCAGGTCGTCCGCACCGAGCGGCTGACTCCGCACATGCAGCGTGTGGTGCTCGGCGGCGAGGGCCTCGCCGACTTCGCGGCGGGTACGTGCACCGACCACTATGTGAAGCTGCTGTTCGCACCCGACGGCGTGACCTACCCGGAACCCTTCGACATGCAGCGCGTTCGCGACGAACTCCCCCGCGAACAGTGGCCGGTGACCCGGACGTACACCGTGCGCCACTGGGACGCCGAGCACCGCGAGCTGACCCTGGACTTCGTCATCCACGGCGACGAGGGCCTGGCCGGCCCCTGGGCGGTGCGCGTCCAGCCGGGCGAGACCGTGCGGTTCATGGGACCGGGCGGGGCGTACGCGCCCGACACCGACGCCGACTGGCATTTGCTCGTCGGTGACGAGAGCGCGCTGCCGGCGATCGCCTGCGCCCTGGAGGCCCTGCCGCGCGGCGCCAAGGCCCACGCCTTCGTGGAGGTCTCCGGCCCCGCGGAGGAGCAGAAGATCGACTCGGACGTGGACGTCGTCTGGCTGCACCGCGGCGACCGGCCCCTCGGCGAGGCACTGGTCGAGGCGGTACGGAGCCTGGAGTTCCCCGAGGGCCGGGTACACGCCTTCGTCCACGGCGAGGCGCACTTCGTCAAGCAGCTGCGCCATCTGCTCCGGGTCGAGCGCCACGTCGCGCGCGAGGATCTGTCGATCTCCGGCTACTGGCGACGCGGCCACGACGAGGACGGCTGGCAGGCCTCGAAGCGGGACTGGAACGCGCGCATCGAGGCGGAGCAGGAGAACACCCCGGCCGCCTGAGCGACGCGAGCGCGACGGCCTGCGGCGACGCCCGCTCAGTCACCCCGCACGCGCGCGTGCAGATGCGTGTCGTGCCAACCGTCCGGCTGCAGGATGGCACTGCGCTTGGTGCCCTCGAGGAGGAAGCCGGTCCTGGTGGCGACGCGGCAGGACGCCTCGTTGCGCACGGCGTGCAGCAGTTCGAGGCGGTGAAAGCCGGTCTCGTCGAGGGCCCAGCGGGTCAGTGCGGTCGTGGCACGCGCGGCGATGCCCCGGCCACGCACCGCCGGGACGGTCCAGTACGCCACCTCCGCCACACCGTCGTCGAGCCGTATCTCGCGCAGCGCGACCCGCCCCAGCAGCGAGCCGGAGTCCGCGTCGGTGACGGCCCACTGCGCCTCCCGCTCCTCCTCCCACGCCCGGTGCCAGTCACGGATCCAGCCGGTGACCTCCCGCTCGGAGTCGGCGGCCCGGGCGTGCCACTGGTGCATCACGGGATCCTGGAAGACCTCGTACACCGCGGGCGCGTCCGAGGCCCGCCAGGGACGCAGGAGGAGTCCGTCGCCGGCCGCGAGCGTGGGCTGCGGGCGATGGGCGAGAGTCCCGGCGGCCAGGACCGGGCTGGTGAGGAACGGCATGCCCCGCATCCTGGCAAGGACCCGAGGGGGCGGCCCAGTGGTTTTCCGCCCGGCCCACCGGGCCTCGTACGCTGGGCCGCGATGAGACGCAAGCCCCGTATCCCGCCCTCTCCCCTGCCGCAGCGCCACGGCGTGGATCCGGTACGGGTGCGGTTGCCCGTCGCGGGGCCGTGGACCACGGTGCGCGAGCACCTGGTGGAGCGGCTCAGCGGCGCGGGTGCCGGTGCCGTCGACGCGATGTTCGACGCGGGGCGGATCGTCGGGGCCGACGGACGGGCCGTGGCCGCGGACGCGCCGTATGTGCCGGGGATGTTCGTGTGGTTCCACCGGGCGCTGCCCGAGGAGGTGCCGGTGCCATTCCCGCTGGAAGTCGTGCACCGGGACGAGCACATCGTCGTCGTCGACAAGCCCCACTTCCTCGCCACCACCCCGCGCGGCAGCCATGTCACCGAGACCGCGCTGGCCAGGCTGCGCCGGGAGCTGGACATCCCCACCCTCGGCGCCGCACACCGCCTGGACCGGCTCACCGCGGGGCTCGTGCTGTTCACCGTGCGCCCCGAGGAGCGTGGCGCGTACCAGACGCTGTTCCGTGACCGCCGGGTCCACAAGGAGTACGAGGCCGTCGCCCCGTACGACCCCGCCCTCGCCCTGCCCCGGACCGTACGCAGCCGGATCGTGAAGGAGCGCGGGGTGCTCACCGCGCGGGAGGTGGCGGGCGAGCCGAACGCCGTGAGCCGTGTCGAACTCGTCGAGCACCGCCCGGGAGGAGCCGGCGAACTCGCCCGGTACCGGCTGGTGCCCGGCACCGGGCAGACGCACCAGCTGCGGGTGCACATGACCGCGCTGGGGGTGCCGATCCTCGGCGACCCGCTCTACCCGGAGGTCACCGACCCCGTACCGGCCGGTGACTTCCGGCGCCCGCTCCAACTGCTGGCACGGGCCCTGGAGTTCACCGATCCGGTCACGGGCGAGGAGCACCGGTTCCGCAGCGGCCGGGTTCTTTCGGCGTGGGAGTCGTACGACCGGTGGGCCGCCGGGACGTACGACGGCCCGTCAGCCGGTCAGTAGCCGCGCCACCAGCTCAGGAAGCGCTGCCAGACGCCCTTGCGGCGGGCCGGTTCCTGAGCCGTCGGCTGTACCTGCGGGTGCATAGGTGCCGGCTGCGGCTGCGCCGGGGCCGGCTGGGGCTGCGCCGGGGCCGGCTGCGGCTGAGCGGCGGCCGGTGCGGCCTGCGGCTGCGGGCTGCCGATCTGCCAGTCGGAGCGCTGCGCGGGGACCTGCTTGTGGTTCGGCGGCTCCGTCACGTCCTGCGGCGGCTTGGGCGAGAACTGCACCGGCATCTCCACCAGGTGCCTGGAGGCGATGGAGGCCGTCCAGCGCAGCTCCTCCTCGTCGCAGTCGAGTTCGACGTCGGGCAGCCGCATCAGCAGCGCGTCGACGCCGACATCGGCGATGGAGCGGCCGACGTCCTGGCCGGGGCACTCGTGCGGGCCGCCGCCGAACGCGAGGTGCGAGCGGTTGCCCTGCATGCTGGCGGACAGGTCGGGCCGCACGCGGGGATCGACGTTGGCCGGGGCCGGGGCGAAGAGCAGTCCGTCGCCCCGGCGGATGCGCTGACCGCCCAGCTCGGTCTCCTGCTTGGCGAAGTAGGCGAAGACCGTACTGAACGGCGGCTCGTTCCACAGGGACTGCTCCACCGCCTCAGGCACCGTCATCTGGCCGCCGTTGAGCTGGGCCCGGAAGCGCGGGTCGATCAGCACCGTGAGCAGCACGTTGGACAGCAGGTTGGTGGTGGCCTCGTAGGCGGCGAAGAGCACCAGGCGCAGGTGCTCCCTGACCTCGTCGTCGGTCAGCCGGGCCGGGTGGGTGATCAGGTAGCTGGCGAAGTCCTCCTCCGGCCGGGCGCGGCGCCGTGCGGTGAGCCGGCTCAGGGCGTCCATGACGTAGGAATGGCTGGCGATCGCGGTCTCGGTGCCCTTGAGCGCGTCGCGGGCGGCCTCGACGAGACGGTCGTTGTACTCGTCGGCCATGCCGAGGATCTCGCACATCACGGCCATCGGCAGATGCTCGGCGAACTGGCCGACGAGGTCGGCCTCGCCCTGCTCGCAGAAGCGGTTGACGATGGCCTGCGTGCTGCGGTTGATGTAGCGGCGCAGGCTGCGGAAGTCGATGGTCGAGATGGCGCCCATGACCGCGCCGCGCAGCCGCTTGTGCTCGTCGCCCTCGGCGTGCGAGGCGATGGGCTGCCAGGCGATGTGCGGCATCAGCGGGTGGTCGGGCTTGACCAGGCCGTCCTTGAGCGGCGTCCAGATGCGGCTGTCCCGGCAGAACTGCGAGGGCGAGCGCACCATGTGCAGGTTCTCGGCATGGCCGAGGACGACCCAGATCGGTACGTCGTCGTGAAGCAGCACGGGCGCCACGGGGCCGTGGTCCTTCCGCAGCTGCTCGTACAGCGCTCCCAGATCCTCCGACTCGTGCAGCCGGTGCAGTCCACCGGGGCCGAGGCCGTGTGCGGGGCAGCCGGGGGGTGGGTCGAGCCGGGGGGCGTCCGTACCGGTCGGGGCGTGGGATTCAGGCGTCACAGGGGTCGCTCCGAAACTGAAGTGGATCCAGGTGTCTGGTGGGGGAAGGCGGGGGTGGAGTGAGGCGGGCGCGGGATCAGGTGCGCGAGCCCGTCATGGCGAGCGAGTGCAGGAAGCGCATGAGGGTCATCAGGACGTCACGGCTGGAGGCCCGGCGGCGTACGTCGCACTCCATGATCGGAATGTCCGGCGCGAGGTCGAGGGCCGTGCGGAGCTCCTCGATGGCGTAACGGGGCGCGTCCGGGAAGGAGTTGACCGCCACCACGAACGGCACGCCGCGCTCCTCCAAGCGCCCCATCACGTCGAAGCTGACCTCCAGCCGACGGGTGTCGACCAGCACCACCGCGCCGAGCGCGCCCTCGAACAGGCCGTTCCACAGGAACCAGAAGCGCTGCTGGCCGGGTGTGCCGAAGAGGTACAGCACGAGCTGGTCGGTGATGCTGATGCGGCCGAAGTCCATGGCGACGGTGGTGGCCGTCTTGGACGCGGAGCCGAAGTTGTCGTCGACACCGATGCCGGCCTGCGTCATGGTCTCCTCGGTGGTCAGCGGTGTGATCTCGCTGACCGAGCCGACCATGGTCGTCTTGCCGACGCCGAAGCCACCCACGATCACGATCTTGGCCGCGGACTGTGCCGTGTGGGGCAACTGGTCCTCGACCCGGGGGCCCGGGATGGTGTCAGAGCCTTTGAAGTCCATTCATCACCGCTTCGAGAAGGGAACGGTCGGTGCGTGACTGGCGGACGATCGGGGCGCGCGCCTGCACCAGTTCCGCCGTCAGCAACTCGGTGAGCAGTACGCCCATCGCGCTGAACGGCAGCTGGAGGTAGGCCGAGAGCTCGGCCACGGACAGGGGGGCGGCGCAGAGCCGTAGCAGCGCCGCCTGCTCGGGGGAGGCGGAAGGCGGCGGGTCTTCGGCACGCGCCACGATTAACGTGACCAGGTCGAGCTCGGCCCGTTCACCGTCCGGGCCGGCCACCACGTACATCCGTTCCGGATTTCTGACCTTGCCCTCGCCCTCATCGGGCGGGGACGGTTCCGGGGTGGGGTCGCGCCTCTGGCGTTGCGGAGGCGTCATACGATCTGCCCGTTGCGCCGGGGCGGAGTGGTCAGATGGCCGCCGATCCGGACGATGAGGTCACGCATCATCGCGCTCATCCGGCCGGGTTCGCACCGCACGTCGGAGAGCACCGCGAGGAAGGCGTTGGCGCCCGCGTTCATCAGATAGAAGTAGCCGCGGTCGATCTCGATCATGACGAGCTTCATCTCGCCGTCGCCCACGCTGAGTTCCTGGCAGATGCTGCCCGCGAGGGACTGCAGGCCCGCGCAGGCCGCGGCGACCCGGTCGGCCGCGTCGGGCTCACCGCCGTAGCGGGCGATGCGCAGACCGTCGGCCGAGAGCACCACGATCATCTCGATGCCCGGAACGCCGTTGGCGAGCTCCTTGAGCATCCAGTCGAAGTTGCCTCGCTGCTGGATCACTTGAGGTCCCCCTCGTCATCGGCCTCGGTGCGGGCCGGGTCGTTGATCAGGTGCAGATACTTGGTCGGGTTCCGCAGGAAGTCCGTGGGGTGGGTGCCGGGTTCGATGCCCTGCTTGAGTCCCTCCCAGAAGGCCTCGAGGCCCTTGCCGGGGGCGTCCGGCGCCGACATGTCGCGCAGGGGCTTGGACTCGGGCTCCGCCGTCGCCGCCCAGGGGTTGTACTCGCCCCGCTCCGCGGCCTCCCGGTCGGCCTTCTCGTTGGCGGCCTGCTGGGCGAGTCGCTCGGAGAGCGGCATCTTCACCCGGCTGCGGCGCTGCGGCAGACCGTTCGCCGTCCACTCGGTGACCTCGGGGACGTCGTCGTCCTCCATGGAGACCGTCTCGGGGATGCGCGGGCTGGTGGGACGGCGCCTCTTGGGCGCGCGCTTGGGGCCCTCTGGAATGCCGACCGTCATGGGGGCGCCGGTGGCGCCGATGCCGTGGGCGAGTCCGACGCCGGGCTCGTGGGTGATCATCTCGCTCGGCACGATGAGGATGGCGCGGACGCCGCCGTAGGCGGAGGCGCGCAGCGACACCTGCATGTTGTACGCCGTGCAGAGACGGCCGACGACGGCCAGGCCCAGACGCGGGTGCTCACCGATGTCCTGGAGGTCGACGCCTGCCTTGGCGGCCTCCAGCATGCCCTCGATCCGGGCCCGCGCCTCCTCGTTGAGGTTGACACCGCCGTCCTCGATCTCGATGCAGACCCCGGTCTGCACCTCGGTGGCGGTGACGTGCACCTTGGTCTGCGGCGGCGAGTAACGCGTGGCGTTGTCGAGGAGTTCGGCGGCGGCGTGGATGACGGGCTCGACGTAGATGCCCTTGACGCTGATCTTGGCGATGGAGGACAGCTGGATGCGCCGGTACTCCAGGATGCGGGACATGGCGCCGCGCAGCGTGCTGTACAGGGATACCGGCTCGGGCCACTGGCGGCCGGGGCGGCCGCCGCCGAGGACGGAGACGGAGTCGGCGAGGCGGCCGATCAGGGCGTTGCCGTGGTCGATGCGCAGCAGGTCGTCGAAGACCTCGGGGTTGCGGCCGTGGTCCTCCTCCATCTCCCGGAGTTCCTCTGCCTGCTGGTGGGCGATCGCCTGGACGCGGCGGGCGACCGTGACGAAGGAGCGAGCGGCGGCGTCACGCATGGTCACTTCGTGGTCGACGATCCTGAGCACGGTCAGGAGCGTCTCGACCTCGGGCTCGGGCAGGTCGCGGTACGCGGGGTTGGCGAGGCCGAGCTTGCGAATCACCTCCCTGGGGGATTCTCCGGTGCGCAGCAGGTCGAGGGCGGCGGGGACGACCTCCCTCGAGAAGCGGACCAACTCGTGCTCGTGGCCGGCGATCCGCTGTTCCAGGTACGCGCTGTGACGGGCGTGCTCGGCACGCTGGTTCCGCAGGGCACGGCCGCGGCGGACCGCCTCGGCCGCCGTCGCGATCACCAGTGCGGTGGCGATGCCGCCGCACCAGCCGACGGCGAGCCGGGCCGACTCCGCCACCAGGGCGACGGCGGCTCCGGACGCCGCGGCCATCGCTATGGCCGGCAGCAACAGCACGCGCGCGTAGGGAAGTTCACGGCGAACGGGAGGGGATTGAACACTCACCATGTAGGCCTTCTGACAGGAGTCGGCTGGGGTTCCACACAAATGGGGAACAAGCGCACGAATTCATCTCAAGCCGGTGCGCTGCGGGCGAGCTTAGTCCGACCGGATCATCGCCGTGTCATATTCAGCATCCGCCGGAAACCGGACGCGAAGGGATAGTACGCTCGGTCGTTTACACGCTGCGACATCGTTCGAATGCGGTACGTAACGTCGTACAGGTATGCGAAAACCACTCACCGTGACGGGTGAGTGGCCTTCAGAACATCGCCCCTTCAGGGGCGATAGGAACTGCGCGAACAACCACGAACCACCGGCACCCGCGCAGCAAACGATCACCCCACCGACGAGTAGGCGACAACTCCCCGCAGCAACAGATCAACAGCCTTACGCGCGTTCTTCACCACGGAAGACCCCTGCGGCGCCGCCGCCGCGATCTGCCCCAGCACATCGATGACCTGCTTGCACCAGCGCACGAAGTCCCCCGCCGGCATCTCCGCCTCGCGCAGCACCTCGTCGAGCCCCGACCCGGAGGCCCACATGTACGCGGCCCAGGCGAACCCCAGGTCCGGCTCACGCTGGCCGACACCCTCGGTCTGGGTGATCCGGAACTCCTCCTCCAGCGCGTCCAGCCGTCCCCAGATCCGCACCATCTCACCCAGCGCGGCCTTGGCCTTCCCGGACGGCAGCTTCGGCGCCATCGCGTCGTCCGCCGCGCGCGCCTCGTACACCAACGCCGATACGCAGCCCGCCAGTTCGGCCGGGCCGAGCCCCTCCCAGACGCCCTCGCGCAGGCACTCGCTGGCGAGCAGGTCCAGCTCGCCGTACAGCCGCGCGAGCCGCTTGCCGTGCTCGGTGACCTCGTCGCCGCGCAGATAGTCGAGCTCGGTCAGCAGCGCGACGATACGGTCGAACGTCCGCGCGATCGTGTTCGTACGGCCCTCGATCCGGCGCTCCAGCTGCGAGGTGTCCCGCAGCAGCCGGTGGTAGCGCTCGGCCCAACGGGCGTGGTCCTCACGGTCGTCGCACCCGTGGCAGGGGTGTGCGCGCAGCGCCGTCCGCAGCCGGGCGATCTCGCGGTCGTCGGCCGCCTGGGAGCGCCGCTTGCGGTGCCGGTCGGCCGGGATGTGCCCGGCCTTGGTGCGCAGCGCGGACGCGAGGTCCCGACGGGACTGCGGGGAACGGGGGTTGAAGGACTTCGGGATCCGCATCCGCTCCAGGGCCTCGACCGGCACCGGGAAGTCGATCGACGCCAGCCTCTTCACCTGCCGCTCGGCGGTCAGCACCAGGGGGCGCGGCCCGTCGTGGTGCTCGAAGCCCCGGTGGCCGTTCGAACGGCCCGCGGGCAGGCCCGGGTCCAGCACCAGCGCCAGGCCCGCGTACTTGCCGGTGGGCACGTGGATGACGTCACCGGGCTTGAGCTTCTCCAGCGCGACGGCGGCCTCGGCGCGCCGCTGTGCCGCGCCCTGCCGGGCCAGGTCGTTCTCACGGTCCTTCAGCTCGCGGCGCAGCCGCGCGTACTCCTCGAAGTCGCCGAGGTGGCAGGTCATGGAGGCCTTGTAGCCCTCGAGGCCCTCCTCGTTGCGCTGCACTTGGCGGGAGATGCCTACGACCGACTTGTCCGCCTGGAACTGCGCGAAGGACGTCTCCAGCAGCTCTCGCGAGCGGTGCCGGCCGAACTGCTCGACCAGGTTGACCGCCATGTTGTACGACGGCCTGAAGCTCGAACGCAGCGGATACGTGCGTGTGCCGGCCAGGCCCGCCAGGTGCTCGGGGCTGGAGCCGCGCTGCCACAGCACCACGGCGTGGCCCTCGACGTCGATGCCGCGCCGACCCGCACGCCCCGTCAACTGCGTGTACTCGCCCGGGGTGATGTCCGCGTGCTGCTCGCCGTTCCACTTGACGAGCTTCTCCAGCACCACCGAGCGGGCGGGCATGTTGATGCCGAGGGCGAGGGTCTCGGTCGCGAACACGGCCTTGACCAGGCCGCGTACGAACAGCTCCTCGACGACCTCCTTGAAGGTCGGCAGCATGCCCGCGTGGTGGGCCGCGATGCCGCGCTCCAGGCCCTCCAGCCACTCGTAGTAGCCGAGGACGTGCAGGTCCTCGGTCGGGATGGACGCCGTGCGCTCCTCGACGAGTGCGCGTACCCGCCCGCGGGCCTCGTCGTCGTTGAGCCTGAGGCCCGCGTACAGGCACTGCTGGACGGCGGCCTCGCAGGCGGCGCGGCTGAAGATGAAGGTGATGGCGGGCAGCAGCCCCTCGGCGTCGAGCCGTTCGATGACCTCGGGCCGGCTCGGTGTCCACACCCGGGAGCGCTGTCTGCGGTCGCGCTCGCGGTCGGCCTCGCGCATGGACCGGCCGCGCCGGCGGTCCTGGTACGACGGCCGGCTCGCCTCCATGCGCGCCATGCGCGTGAGGTCGGGGTTGACGGCCTTCTTGTGGCCCTCGCCCTCCTCGAACAGGTCGTACATCCGCCGCCCGGCGAGCACGTGCTGGAACAGCGGCACGGGCCGGTGCTCGGAGACGATCACCTCGGTGTCACCGCGGACGGTGTCGAGCCAGTCGCCGAACTCCTCGGCGTTCGACACGGTCGCCGACAGCGACACCAGCGTGACCGACTCGGGAAGATGGATGATCACCTCTTCCCATACGGCGCCCCGGAACCGGTCGGAGAGGTAGTGCACCTCGTCCATCACCACATGGCCGAGGCCCAGGAGGGTCTGTGAACCGGCGTACAGCATGTTCCGCAGCACCTCGGTGGTCATCACGACCACCGGGGCGTCGGAGTTGACGCTGTTGTCGCCGGTGAGCAGGCCCACCTTGTCCGTGCCGTAGCGGCGGCACAGGTCGGCGTACTTCTGGTTCGACAGCGCCTTGATGGGTGTCGTGTAGAAGCACTTCTTGCCCTGCTGGAGAGCGAGGTGGACGGCGAACTCGCCCACGATCGTCTTGCCCGAGCCGGTGGGTGCGGCGACCAGGACGCCCTTCCCCGCCTCGAGCGCCTGGCAGGCCTCGATCTGGAAGGGATCGAGGCCGAAGTCGTACATCTCGCGGAAGGAGGCGAGCGCGGTGGCCTGCTCGACAGCACGCTTGCGGGCTGCCGCGTACCGCT
Organism: Streptomyces sp. NPDC044719; assembly: GCF_056433405.1. NCBI lineage: Bacteria > Bacillati > Actinomycetota > Actinomycetes > Kitasatosporales > Streptomycetaceae > Streptomyces > Streptomyces sp. NPDC044719. The sequence continues at coordinate 28,708 of NZ_JBWKHE010000011.1, read as the reverse complement.
CGGCCGGTGAGAGGTCCTCTGTCATCGTGCTTTCGAGCGTACCGGGCCGCACTGACAACAGGACGATCATTATCCGGATCCCTTCCTGTGAAACCCGGGATCGGCGCAGATCAGGGGCCGACGACGCGCACGCCCCCGCGCACGCAGCGCGCGCTCAGCGGCAGCGGGCCGAGCGGTTCCCCGTCCGCGTACCCGGTGACCCCCTGGGCGGCGATCTCGACCCGGGCCGCGCGCAGCACGGTCACCGCCGGATGCTCGGCGTGGGTCCCCCGGTACACCCGTGGGAACACCCGCAGCAGGGTCGTACGGCTGCAGTCCCCGACCACCGTGATGTCGAACAGCCCGTCGGTGAGGTCGGCGCCGGGGCAGATCCGCATTCCGCCGCCGTACGACGAGCCGTTGCCGACGGCCACCAGGGTCGCCTCGACCTCACGGACCTCGCCGTCGTCGAGCCGGATCCGGTACGGGACGGGCCGGAACGCGGCCAGTTCGGCGATCATCGCCAGGTCGTACTTGAAGCGGCCGGCGGGCCACCGCATGCGGTTGCCGCGGTCGTTGACACGGGAGTCGAAGCCGGAGGCGAGGACCGTGCCGAACCAGCGGTCGCCCACCTGCCCGACGTCGATGTCGCGGATCCGGCCGCCCTTGAGGGCGTCGGCGATCATGCGGCCCGCGGCGGCAGGCTCGCGCACGGGCAGGCCGAGGGCGCGGGCGAAGTCGTTGCCGGTGCCGACGGCGACCAGGCCGAGCGGGGTGCTGGTGCCCGCGACCGCACGCAGCGCCAGGCCGGCCATGCCGTCACCGCCGACGGCTATCAGCGCTCCGGTACCGCCCTCGACGGCGGCACGGGCACGGGTGAGGGCGTCCGCGGCGTCCTCGCCGAGCACCGTACGCACCGAGAAACCTGCCGCCCGCAAAGCGGAAGCGGCCGGCTGCGCCGCGCGGGCGCCCCGGCCGCGGCCCGCGGTGGGGTTGACGAAGAGGGTGATCTCGCTGGTCACGCGACCGACCCTATGAGCTGCCTGGCGATCTTCAGGTCACGTCGTCATAACCGTTGACCCGGTCCGAGCGTTCCGAACTCGCCTGCTCGGGCAGGGCGGCCCGGCTGGTGGTCACGGGTTCGATCTCGCCGATGTCATCGGGCGTGAGATCCAGCTCGGAAGCCTCGTCGTCAGCGGGGCCCAGGGCCTCGCGACGGCTGCGACGGCGGTCGTTGAGCAGGGAGAAGGCGACGGCCGCGAAGTACAGGATCCAGATCGGCCCGGCCAGCATCAGCATGGTCAGTGGGTCGGTGCTGGGAGTGGCGATGGCCGCGAAGACCGTGATGCCCATGATCATGCCGCGCCACCAGCCGAGCATGCGCTTGCCGGTGATTGCCCCGGTGAGATTGAGCATGACCAGCAGCAGGGGCAGCTCGAACGAGAGGCCGAAGACGAGCACCATCCGCATGACCAGGTCGAGCAGGTCGTCCAGCGGGAGGAGGTTGGACGTGCCGCCCGGGGTGAACTCGAGGAGCACCTTCGCCGTGGTGGGAAGCACCGTGTAGGCGAAGTAGGCGCCGATGATGAACAGCGGGGCGCCCGTGCCGACGAAGGCGTACGCGTACTTCCTCTCGTGCCGGTGCAGTCCCGGCGCGACGAAGGCCCACAGCTGGTAGAGCCAGACCGGCGAGGCCAGCACGACGCCGGCCATCAGGGACACCTTCAGGGCCAGCGTGAAGGGGGTGATCAGACCGTTGATGGTGATCTGCGCACAGGGCTTCCCGCCAGGCTGTGACCTGGCCAGCTCCGCGAAGGTCTTGTCACAGCCGACCGAGTCGAGGATCGGCTTGGTGATCAAGTTGATGATGTCGTTGTAGAAGAAGGCGGCGACGACCGTGATGACGACGATCGCCAGCATCGCCTTGGCGAGCCGGTTGCGGAGCTCGCGAAGGTGCTCCGCGAGGGGCATCCGCCCCTCGGGATCCCTTTCCTGCTTGCGGGCAGACTTCAGCAACCCACGTTCCCATCTCGTGCGGCGGGCCGGAGGTCACCGGCCCTGCGTCAGCGCTTGGTCGTGTCCGTGGGCTCGTTGACCGGACGCGAGCTGGTCACGTCACCGGGCGCTGCCTGGATGGTGCGCTGCGAGGGCTGCTCGTCGTTGTTGGGCGGGCCGGCCGGGGTCGTGGACGACTTGCTCTCGTCCTTCATCGCCTTGGCCTCGCTCTTGAGGATGCGGGCGGACTTGCCGAGCGACCGAGCCATGTCCGGAAGCTTCTTCGCGCCGAACAGCAGGATGATGACGACGAGGATGAGAATGATCTCGGGGGCTCCGAGCCTTCCGAACATAAGTCTTTACCTTCTCACCGAGGCGGCTGGGGTGGGGTGCTGTCCGACCGGTCGGACATATGTCCGAACGATCGTGTTGACAGCGATCGTAACGCTCAGGGGTAAACGCGGGGCAATCCCTCTGCATCTCCTGTGCGTACTCCCGTCCGCGGCCAGTGCCTCGTTAACCGGGCCGCGACCAGCAGAGTACCTGTCCGAACCGCAGAGGTGACAGGGCGAAGTGTCCCGAAGCGCGACTCACAGCCGCCTGCCGAACGGCTCACAGGGCGTCCACGGACCGGGCCGCGCTCCCCGCGGCCCGCTCCAGGTCCTCGGCGGCCCGGTTGATACGGCGCGCGGAGTCCGAGACCTGCCTGCTGAGGCGCTGTGCCTCCACGAAGACCCGGACGGCGAGCACCCCGAGCACGGCGAGACCCACGAACCCCACGGCAACCGCGAACATCGGCCAGAACATGCCGTCGAGCCTAGACCCTCCAGGAAGGGCGAACGCCCAGACCCTCAGACGGTCGGAGCGAGCCGCAGGGTCCGCACCCCGCCGCCGGTGAGCAGCTCCACGATCCGCTCCCCCGCGGGCTTGCGGACGGACGCGCCGCACTCCGGGCAGGTGAAGGAGTAGAAGGTGGTGCGGCTGGTGGCGCCGATGGCGAGGCGCAGGGCTCCGGCGGTGAGTTCGAAGCGCTCCCGGCAGTCCGGGCAGCCCGCCTTGAAGACCACCGGGGACACGCTCGTCATCCCGGCGAACGCGGACTCCACCGTCATGCTGCGCGCACCGGGCGTCGCCGACTCGCTCACAGGCCTCGCTCCTCTTTCTGGGGTCGTTCGCCTACCGGGGCGGCAGGACCGGATACGGCCGGTGTCGCGGCCCGGTCCGCCCCTGCTCGGGGCGAAGCCGCCCGGGAGTCCGGGGGTGTGCCCGTTCCCCGGCGGGCCGAGGCCGTCCGTCGGCGCGGCGGACCGTGGGCCCGCGCCCGAGCGCCCGTCGGTACCGCAGGCCGCGCCGGTTCACGCGCGTCCGCCGTCCGGCCCGTCCGGGGCCGCGGGCGCCGCGGACACCGGCTGCGGCCCGGGCGCCTCGGCGGAGTCCGCCGCGCCTCCTGCCTCGACCGCCTCGATCCCGTCGTAGGCGGCCAGTGCCTCGCGCGCCGCCTGCCGGGCGCTGGTGGCCAGCTCCGACGGCGACACGATCCGGCCGTCCCGCCCGAGCCGCAGCGCCAGGCGCCTCAGCGACGCGGGGTCGGGGGTCCGCAGAGTGATACGCAGCCCGCCGTCCGCGAGCTCCTCCGCGCTGTCGTGCGGGTAGTACTCGGCGACCCAGCGGCCGCCGGGCCCGACCTCGACCACCACCTCCGGATCCTCGGCCGCGGGCTGCACCAGCGCCTCCGACAGGTCCCGCAGCTCGATCTCCGGCGGCGCCGACGGCTCGTCCAGGATCTTGATCTCGGCGACCCGGTCGAGCCGGAACGTCCGCCGCGCCTCGGAGCGGCGGCACCAGGCCTCGACGTAGGTGTGCCCGACGCTGACCAGGCGGATGGGGTCGATCTCCCGCTCGGTGACCTCGTCGCGCGCGGGCGAGTAGTAGCGGATCCACAGGCGGCGGCGCTCGGCGATCGCCCGGTCGACGTCCGCGAAGACGCCGCCCTCGGACTCGAAGGTCACCGACAGGCGCGAGCTGGCGCCCGCGGTCTCGCCGGCCGCGGTCTCCACCTTGGCCGTCGCCCGCAGCAGCGCCTGGCGGTCGCTCTCGCGCAGTCCGGGCAGCGTGGCCACGGCCCGGGCGGCGACGAGCAGGGCGGTAGCCTCGTCGGCGGCGAGTCTGAGCGGCTCGGCGACATCGTCGGGGTTGTGCCACCAGATGCGCTCGCCGTCGGTGTCGATGTCGAGCAGATCGCCGCCGCGGAAGCTGGTCCCACACATGGGCAGCACGTCGAGGTCGGAGACCAGCTCGTCCTCGGTGATGCCGAAGGCGCGCGCGACGTCCTCGACCCGGGCGCCGGGGCGCTCCTTCAGATACGTCACCAGCGAGAGCATCCGCCGGGTCTGGTCGATGGCGTTCACGGGCCTGACCGGTTTGCCTGCCACTGTCTCGTCCGCTCCCCCTCAGCCCTTGGCCACGGCACGCAGCCGGTCCACCACGTCTGCCCGCAGCTCGGCGGGCTCCAGGACGACCACGTCCGGCCCGAACTCCACCAGCCAGGCGTCCAGCCCATGGCCGTACGGAATCTCCAACTCGTCCCAGCCGTCGCCGAGTTCCCGTACGGCGGTGGCCTTCGCCCGAAGGGGGTACCCCGCGCCCGAGCGCAGCCGGATCCGGGCGGAGCGGTCGGCGATCTCCCCGGCCCAGCTCGCGACGGTCTCACGGACGGTGACGACATCCGGCACGTCAGCGGTGTACCGGCCGCCGCGCGAACGGACCTTGCCGGTGATCCGGGACAGCCGGAAGACCCGCTCGGCGCCCCGGTCGCGGTCCCAGCCCGCGAGGTACCAGTGGCCGCGCCAGCACTCGAGCGCCCACGGCTCCACGTGCCGCTGCTCGGGGTGGGCGGCGGTGGCCTTGCGGTAGTCGAAGACGACGGGGCGACGGTCCCGGCAGGCGAGCATCAGCGGCTCGAACGCCGCCTCGTGCACGGGGATCCGCGGCTCCAGCGCACCGTGCGGCCCGTAGGGGTCGACATCCTCCGGGAGGCCCGCCGCGCGCAGCTTCTGCAGGGCACCACTGGCGGCGCCGGCGAGCCGGGCCTGCTGCCACACCTTGGCGGCGACCCCGAGGGCCGCTGCCTCCTCGGCGTCCAGGGTGATGGGCGGGAGGCGGTTGCTGTCACGCCGGGCCAGGTAGCCGATGTCGCCGTCGAGGCTCTCGACGGTCTCGATGACCAGTCCGAGTTCGCGCAGGTCGTCCTTGTCGCGCTCGAACATGCGGTTGAAGGAGTCGTCGGACCCGGTGGCGCCGTTCCCCGGCCCGAAGGCCTCGACGTAGGCCTCGATGGAGTCGCGCAGCTCACGCTTGCTGAGCGGCCGCCGCGTCCCGAGCAGACACAGCGCCAGGTTCATCAGTCGCTCAGCCTTGGCAATGGCCATCGACGCCCTTCGCCTCCCTATGGTGCTTACGACCGATGACCGTACCGCCCCGCGGTGGCCCGGCAAAGCCGAGGGCCCATGCCCGAACAGGCATGGGCCCCACGTGATCGAGTCTGTCCGAACCTTGCTCAGACCCCGAGCAGGTCGACCACGAAGATCAGCGTCTCTCCGGGCTTGATCAGAGGGGACGGGCTCTGGTTGCCGTAGGCGAGGTGCGCGGGGATGGTCAGCTGGCGGCGGCCGCCGACCTTCATGCCCTGCACGCCCTGGTCCCAGCCCTGGATGACCCGGCCGCCGCCCAGCGGAAAGCGGAACGGAGTGCCGCGGTTCCAGCTGGCGTCGAACTCCTCGCCCGTGCTGAAGGAGACACCCACGTAGTGCACGGTGACGGTCTGGCCCGCCTGCGCGACCGGGCCGTCGCCCTCCCAGATGTCCTTGATCTCGAGGTCCGCCGGGGGCTCGCCGCCCGGGAAGTCGATCTCGGGCTTGTCGATGCTCACGTCTCTGGCTCCTGCTTGTCTGCGAAAAGGCGAACACGCACAGTCTTACATCCCCCGCACGTCAGAGCTTCGCGAGGATGTCCACCGAAAAGACCAGCGTGGAGTCCTTCTTGATGCCGCTGCCCTGCGGCGGCTTGTCGCCGTAGCCCAGCTTCGGCGGGATGACGATGAGGACCCGGCTGCCGACCTTCTTGCCGGTCAGGCCCTGCGCCCAGCCCTTGACGACCTGCTGGAGCGAGAACGACACCAGCTGCTTGTTGGCGTACGAGGAGTCGAACTCCTTGCCCCCGTCCCACAGCACGCCCTTGTACTGCACGAGGACGCTGTCGTCGGCGGCGACCTTGTCCCCGTCGCCCTCCAGGACGTACTCCGCGACGAGCTCCTTCGGGGCGGTCGCCTTGGGCACCTCGATGGAGGGGGCCTTGCCGTCGGTGTTGGTGCCGACCTTGGGCAGGTCCGCGTCGTCCTGAGCGACCTTCTCGCCGTCGGCGGAGCTCTTGGAGTTGAACGTGTCCTGCACGTCGACGACGAAGACCAGCGTGTCGGTGCCCTTGATGCCCGCCTGCGGGTTGCCCTGCGAGCCGTAGCCCCAGGTGGGCGGGACGGCCATCTCGACACGGCTGCCGGCCTTCTTGCCGGCCAGCGCGTACCGCCAGCCGTCGATGATCTGGCCCTGGGTGAGCTGGATGGCCAGGCGGGTCTTGCGGTCGTAGGAGTTGTCGAAGACCTTTCCGGTGCTCCAGACCTGACCCAGGTAGTTCGCGACGACGAAGTCGTTCTCCGCGACGGTCTTGCCGCTGCCCGTGATCAGCGTCTTCACCGCGAGCTGCTTCGACGGCTCTCCGCTGCCCTTGGCGATCGTCGGCTTCTCGTCGAACTTCGTGCCCGCGGTGACCGCCGGCAGCGGGCCGTCCACGATCTTCGGTGGCGGCGCCGAGGACGGAGCCGAGGGCGAGGGCGAAGGGCTGTCACTGGCCTTGCTCGAGTCCGACTTGTCGTCGCCGCATGCGGCGAGCGTGGCCAGTCCTGCGGGCACGGAAATGAGAAGTGAGCGTCGGCGCACTGTGGGGGCCTCGTAATCGATCGATCTCGTTGATGGCGTGCGCGCAACTCTACGGCGTGAGCAGGGCGCCGCACTTGTAACGTACGGCGCCCGTGTGGCGTTCCGGCTGAATACCCGCCGGCGCATTTCCTCACATTCCGGCGATCAGCTTCTCCACCCGGTCGTCCACCGAACGGAACGGGTCCTTGCACAAGACCGTGCGCTGAGCCTGGTCGTTGAGCTTCAGGTGAACCCAGTCGACCGTGAAGTCACGGCGCTGTTCCTGGGCCCGCCGGATGAAGTCGCCGCGCAGCCGGGCCCGAGTGGTCTGCGGCGGAACCGACTTGCCCTCGAAGATCTTCAAGTCGTTGCAGATGCGTGCCGCCTGCCCCTTCTTCTCGAGCAGGTAGTACAGGCCACGACGGCGGTGGATGTCGTGGTAGGCGAGGTCTATCTGCGCGACCCGCGGGTGCGACATGGTCATGTTGTTCTTGCTGCGGTACCGCTCGATGAGCTTGTACTTCATGACCCAGTCGATCTCGGTGCCGATACGGTCGAGGTCCTCGGCCTCGATCGCGTCCAGCGTGCGGCCCCAGAGCTCCAGGACCTGCTCGACGGTGCCGGTGCGGATGCCGCGGCGCTCGCAGAAGTCCACGGCCTTCTCGTAGTACTCGCGCTGCACCTCCAGGGCGGAGGCCTCGCGGCCGCTGGCCAGGCGCACCTTGCGCCGGCCGGTGATGTCGTGGCTGACCTCGCGGATCGCCCGGATCGGGTTCTCCAGGGTCAGGTCGCGCATCACGGTGCCCGCCTCGATCATGCGCAGCACCAGGTCGGTGGCGCCGACCTTGAGCAGCATGGTCGTCTCGGACATGTTGGAGTCGCCCACGATGACGTGCAGGCGGCGGTAGCGCTCGGCGTCCGCGTGCGGCTCGTCGCGGGTGTTGATGATCGGCCGGGAGCGGGTCGTCGCCGAGGAGACGCCCTCCCAGATGTGCTCGGCCCGCTGGCTCACGCAGTAGACGGCCCCGCGCGGCGTCTGCAGCACCTTGCCGGCACCGCACAGCAGCTGCCTCGTCACCAGAAACGGAATGAGAATGTCCGCGAGCCGGGAGAACTCCCCGTGCCGGGCGACCAGATAGTTCTCGTGGCAGCCGTAGGAGTTGCCCGCCGAATCGGTGTTGTTCTTGAAGAGGTAGACGTCGCCCGCGATTCCCTCCTCGTGCAGGCGTCGTTCGGCGTCCACCAGGAGTCCCTCGAGAATGCGCTCGCCCGCTTTGTCGTGGGTGACCAGTTCGGTCACGTTGTCACATTCCGGTGTGGCGTATTCCGGATGTGAACCCACGTCGAGATAGAGGCGGGCGCCGTTTCGCAGAAAGACATTGCTGCTGCGGCCCCATGACACGACACGGCGGAAGAGGTACCGCGCCACCTCGTCAGGAGACAGGCGGCGCTGTCCCCTGAACGTGCACGTGACGCCGTACTCGTTCTCCAGCCCGAAAATGCGGCGGTCCATGAGGGAACATTACGCCCGATCCCCTGAACTGAAACGGGGTTCGGGGGCACGGTTTGGATCATTTTCCGAACCGGACACAACAACCGCTCCCCCGCCGGGAGCTGCGAGTACCCGCCCTGTGGCGGCCAAAACCAGCAGGGAAACGCCACCCGCGACACCCGGCACGGCGAAGCCCCACAGCGCCCCGCCCGCCTCCACGACGGGCCCCGCGACGCCCGCTCCGACCGAGTGGCCCACGGTGAACGTCGTCACCAGCCAGGAGAACGCCTCGGTGACCGTGCCGCGCGGGGCATGACGGTCGACCAGGACGAACGCGCAGGCGATGGCGGGCGCGAGGAAGACGCCGGCGAGCGCGGTCAGCGCCACCATGGGCACCGCGTCCGGCATGAGAAGCAGCGGCAGATAACACACCACCAGAAGGGCGACCAGCACCTGGAGTCGCCGGGCGGGCTCACCGGCCCACTGCCGGGCCCCGTAGACGGTGCCGCCGACCAGGGCCCCGAATCCCAGGGCCGCCATCAGCCAGCCGTACACGGCGTCGCCGCCGTGCGCGTCCGCGTAGGGCACCGAGGCGACGGTGATGGATCCGAGCGCCATCCCGATGAACAGGAACGCCGCCAGCAAGGCCAGCAGCCCCGCCGAGCGCAGCGCCCCCAGCCAGTGCGCCTCCCGGGGCGCCGACCGCCAGGCACGCGAGGGCGGCGAGACGACCACGGACAGCGCCCCCAGCACCCCGACCACGTTCAGCACCAGCAGCGCGACCTGGGCCGACCACAGGGACACGCACAGCGTCACGAGCAGCGGCCCGACGGTGAACATCACCTCCTGGGCCACGGCGTCCATGGCGTACGCCGTGTGCACCTGGTCCTCCTTGCGCAGGACCGAGGACCACAGGGCCCGCAGCCCGCCCTCCAGGGGCGGCGTGAAGAGCCCGGCCGCCGCGACGGCGGCATACGCGACCGGCAGCGACCCGATCCCGGCGAAGGCGAAGACGGCCATCGCGAGCCCGGACAACACAGCCGCCGGCAACTGCACGCGCGGCTGCCCGCGCAGGTCCACGAGCCTGCCCAGCACCGGCTGCCCCACGGCGTTGGCGACGCCGTACACACCCGCCAGCGCCCCGGCCAGGCTGTACGAACCGCCCTCGGCCCGCACGAACAGCAGGATCGCGATGGCGCCGGTGGCATTGGGCAGCCGGCCCACGAGCGTGCCGACGAGCAGCCGGGCGGCGTGTCGCGCCCGAAGGATCTCCAGGTATCCCGTAGCCATGTCCCCGCCCTACGTTTTACGTATAACGTCAAGGATTCATACGTACCATGTCCGCTGTTCACGAGTCCAGACGAAGGAGCGGCCCGACGGTGGCACGAGGCAGCACACGCCCCACGAGCCGGGACGTCGCCCAGGCCGCCGGCGTCTCCCAGGCGGCGGTCTCCCTGGTCCTGGGCGACAAGTGGCGCGGACGCGTCTCGGAGACGACGGCCCAGCGGGTCCGCGAGGCGGCACGCGACCTGGGCTACCGCCCGAACCTCGCGGCCCGCAACCTGCGCCTGGGCCGCACCCGCACGGTCCTCCTGGTGGTCCCGGCCCTCACGACGGAGTTCTTCGCCGGCGTCTACACGGGCGCCGCCCGCGTCGCCGCCGAGCACGGATTCGGCGTCGTCCTCTACCCCTCCCCCGAGGGCGTGGGCCCCGCCCGCGACCCCTTCGCCTCCGCCCAGGCCGCCCTGGACGGCGTGATCGCCTCCTCCATGGCCGCCGACGCGCTCACCGCGATCCGCGGGGACCAGTTGCCCCTGGTGATGCTGGACAGCGACCCGGAGGGAAGTCTGGGTGCGGCGACCGTGAACCTGGACATCGCCGACGGTGTCCGCCAGGTCGCGGAACACCTGCTGTCCCTGGGCCACCGCCGCTTCCTCCATCTGGCGGCGGACGTCCCGTCCTGGACCTTCGAGGTACGGGCCCGGGAACTGGCGAGCCGGCTGGGCGATGTGCCCGGTACGTCGGTGCGCACGACTCGCGCGCCGATCTCCATCGAGGGCGCCGTGACCGCCACCGAGACCGCCCTCTCGCTCCCCGGGCCGCGCCCCACCGCCCTTGTCTGCGACGACGACAAACTGGCCGCCGGTGCGTACAAGGCGGTTCGCCGTCTGGGCCTACGCGTCCCGGACGACGTCTCGGTCACCGGCCTGGACGATCTGGCCCTGGCCACGGCGATCGACCCGGAACTGACGACGGTCCGCCTTGACGCGGAGCTGTTCGGGGAACGGGGCATGCGGGCCCTGCTGGCCGTCATGGAGTCCCGCGCACCCGAGGGCGGGGACATCCCGGTGCAACTGGTGGTACGAGGCTCCACGGCACCGCCAGGGCAGCCGTAGCCGCCCGGCGTCGGTGCCGGAGCCGGGCGGCGGCAGCAAGCGGCAGCCGGAGGCGGGAGCCAGGACGCGCCCGCACCCGCCGGACGACGCAAGGGGACGTGTCGGGGGGTGTCCGCCCGCAGCGGTTGTCGCGTCAACGAACAGCCAGTCGGCATGGCACCCCATCGCGACGTTCCGAGGACGGACACCCCCCGGCGCGGCCCCGACCCACCACCCGGCGAGACGGCGCTACGCGCACCCCCACCAAAGGGCCACAGGCCGCCGCAGGCACGCAAAGCCGCGCGCCCCGGCCACCACAACACGCAGCCAGGACGCGCGGTCCCACGATCGACCGAGCTACTCGGCGTCCTCGGACGCCGTGTCCTCCGCGCCCCCGTCTCCGTCTCCGTCTCCCTCCGCCCCCAACAACCGAGCCAGCTGACGCCCACCGATCCGCTTGAACTTGCGCTTCTGCGGCCGCGTACGGTCCAGCACCGCCACCTCCAGCCGCTCCGCGGGAATCTCCCGCTCACTGCCGTTGGTGTCGCGCGACAGCGCCTGCACCGCCAGCTTCAGGGCCTCGGCCAGCGTCATACCGTCCCGGTGGCGCTGGTCCAGGTAGCTGCTGATCTGCTCCGCGTTGCCCCCCACCGCGACCGAGCCGTGCTCGTCCACGATCGAGCCGTCGTGCGGGAGACGGTAGAGCTGGTCACCTTCCGGGGTCTCCCCCACCTCGGCGACCACCAGCTCCACCTCGTACGGCTTCTCGGCCGCCGAGGAGAAGATCGTGCCCAGGGTCTGCGCGTACACGTTGGCCAGGCCGCGGGCCGTCACGTCATCGCGGTCGTAGGTGTAACCCCGCAGGTCGGCGTACCGCACCCCACCGATCCGCAGGTTCTCGTACTCGTTGTACTTGCCGGCGGCGGCGAAGCCGATCCGGTCGTAGATCTCGCTGAACTTGTGCAACGCACGGGACGGGTTCTCACCGACGAACACGATGCCGTCGGCGAACTGCAGCACGACCAGGCTGCGGCCACGGGCGATGCCCTTGCGGGCGTACTCCGCCCGGTCGGCCATCTGCTGCTGGGGTGAAACATAGAACGGCGTCGACACCGGTTATCCGTCCCTTTCTGTGGAAGTCACTGGATCACCTTGACAAGAAACGGCCGCTGTCTAGAGCAGCGCGGCCCGCGGGCCGTCCGGCTGCTCCAGGCGCCGGGCCAGGATCGAGCGGGCGATCTCGGAGGACTCCTCCTCGGCGAGCCGGCGGAAGCCGTCCTCGGTGATCACGGTGACGATCGGGTAGATCCGGCGGGCGACATCGGGACCGCCCGTCGCCGAGTCGTCGTCGGCCGCGTCGTACAGGGCCTGGACGACCAGGGTCGTGGCCTCTTCCTCGCTCAGGTCGTCGCGGAAGAGCTTCTTCATGGCGCCGCGCGCGAAGATCGAGCCCGAGCCGGTGGCCGCGAAGTTCGTCTCCTCGGAGCGGCCGCCCGTCACGTCGTACGAGAAGATCCGGCCCCTGTCGCGGCCCACGTCGTACCCCGCGAACAGCGGCACCACGGCCAGGCCCTGCATGGCCATGCCGAGGTTGGAACGGATCATCGTCGACAGCCGGTTCGCCTTGCCCTCCAGGGACAGCTGCGCGCCCTCGACCTTCTCGAAGTGTTCCAGCTCGAGCTGGAACAGCTTCACCATCTCCACGGCCAGGCCCGCCGTACCGGCGATGCCCACCGCTGAGTACTCGTCGGCCGGGAAGACCTTCTCGATGTCCCGCTGCGCGATGACGTTGCCCATCGTCGCCCGGCGGTCACCGGCCAGCACGACGCCCCCGGGGAACGTCACGGCGACGATCGTGGTCCCGTGCGGCGCCTCGATCACACCCTGGGTGGGAGGCAGTTGCCGGTTGCCTGGCAGGATCTCCGGCTGGTGCTCGGACAGGAAGTCCATGAAGGAGGAGGACCCTGGCGTCAGGAAGGCAGCTGGTAGACGCCCGGTGCTACGAGTGTTGGCTTCCACGCGATTCCTTCCACGTATGCGACAGCCCGCCCTGTGACGTCGGGCCGATCCTTGGAACAACCCCGGTCCGGTTGCGACCGGGGGCACGGTATGCCTCGGACCCTACCCGTCCTTCGGCGGTGATCCACATGTCCGGCGGGACCAACTCCACCGGATCGACGCCGCACTTGCCGGCCGCGCAGGACCGGCGGGGGCAACCCGGGCCCCGGACGCCACCGACGCCCGGAGCGCCGCACACGAGGGCAACTCGTCACTCACTGCCCCGCGCACAGCGCTCCGCGCTCAGCCCGTCCGTCACCCGCACCCGTTCACCTTCGGAATGAAGGCAAAGGCGCCTTACTGGCCACCCTTTTGAACGAATGAGCGCACGAAGTCCTCGGCGTTCTCCTCGAGGACGTCGTCGATCTCGTCCAGAACCGAGTCCACGTCGTCGCTCAGCTTCTCCTGACGCTCCTTGAGGTCCTCCGAAGCCTGCGTCTCCGCCGCCTGCTCCTCGACCTCCTCGGTGGACCGGGTGGCCTTCTGCTGTCCGCCGCCGGTGTCCTTGGTCGCCATATCCCTCACCCCGCTCGGTTCGCCCGACACAGTTGCTCGGTCAAGATCAGACCCTACTCGCCGGGTCTGACAATGGCCCCGCAGTTGCTCCAACGTACGGGGACCACCTCGATGATTCCCGGACCTGGGATTTTCCACCCCGCCCGGCCGTCTCCTCCCGAGTACCCACTGAACGCGATCATCCGCCGGACAGGACCCTGACCAGGTCTTCCGCCGTGCGGCAGCGGTCCAGGAGCTCCTTGACGTGATTACGCGTTCCGCGAAGCGGTTCCAGGGTTGGAACGCGCTGCAGGGAGTCGCGGCCCGGCAGGTCGAAGATCACCGAGTCCCAGGAGGCCGCCGCGACGTCGTCCGCGTACTGCTCCAGGCAGCGGCCGCGGAAGTACGCGCGTGTGTCCTCAGGCGGCGCCGTACGGGCCCGCTCGATGTCCGCCTCGGTCAGCAGCCGCTTCATGCGCCCGCGGGCCACCAGACGGTTGTACAGGCCCTTCTCGGGCCGCACGTCGGCGTACTGGAGGTCGACCAGGTGCAGCCGCGCCGCGTCCCAGTCGAGGCTGTCCCGGCGCCGGTAGCCCTCCATGAGCTCCCGCTTGGCGACCCAGTCCAGCTCGCCGGCCAGGCTCATCGGGTCGTGCTCCAGACGGGTGAGGGTGTCCTCCCACCGCGACAGGACGTCCTTGGTCTGGTCGTCGGCGTCGGCCCCGAACCGCTCCTCCACGTACTTGCGGGCGAGCTCGTAGTACTCCATCTGCAGCTGGACCGCGGTGAGCGTCCGGCCGCTGCGGAGCGTGACCAGGCGCTTGAGCGACGGGTCGTGCGAGACCTGGTGCAGCGTACGAACGGGCTGGTCGACGGCGAGGTCCACCGCGATGAAGCCGTCCTCGATCATCGACAGGACGAGAGCCGTCGTACCCAGCTTCAGATATGTCGAGATCTCCGAGAGGTTCGCGTCGCCGATGATCACATGCAGGCGGCGGTACTTCTCGGCGTCCGCGTGCGGCTCGTCGCGGGTGTTGATGATCGGGCGCTTCAGCGTCGTCTCGAGGCCGACCTCCACCTCGAAGTAGTCGGCCCGCTGACTGAGCTGGAAGCCGTGCTCGTGCCCGTCCTGGCCGATGCCGACGCGGCCCGCTCCGGTGAAGACCTGACGGGAGACGAAGAAGGGCGTCAGATGGCGCACGATGTCCGAGAAGGGGGTCTCCCGCTTCATCAGGTAGTTCTCGTGCGTGCCGTAGGACGCGCCCTTGTTGTCGGTGTTGTTCTTGTACAGGTGGATCGGCTGGGCACCGGGCAGCTGTGCGGCACGCTCCGCGGCCTCCGCCATGATCCGCTCGCCGGCCTTGTCCCAGAGAACGGCGTCCCTGGGGTTGGTCACCTCGGGAGCGCTGTACTCGGGGTGCGCGTGGTCGACGTAGAGCCGCGCACCGTTGGTGAGGATCACGTTGGCCAGGCCGATGTCCTCGTCGGTGAGCTGGCTGGAGTCGGCGGCCTCGCGGGCGAGGTCGAAGCCTCGCGCGTCCCGCAGCGGGTTCTCCTCCTCGAAGTCCCAGCGAGCCCGGCGGGCCCGGTGCATCGCAGCCGCGTAGGCGTTCACGATCTGGGACGAGGTGAGCATGGCATTGGCGTTGGGGTGGCCGGGGACGGAGATCCCGTACTCCGTCTCGATGCCCATTACTCGCCGTACGGTCATGCGGCCCTCCTTGCCCGGCGGCACCCTCGGTCGTGGGCGCCACTCAGATACCGCTGGCGCTCGGTTGCGTGTGCGGTGCCCGTCCCCGCACTGCGCGACTCGGCGGTACGGAAGAGCCTAGAACGCCTTTGCGCTGGTGGGGAGATCATTTGCGTCATTGCGTTGCTCCAGCCGTGGCCTGAAAAACAGTCGGCTGCGGGTACCCGCCGAGGGCACCCGCAGCCGCCCTGCCTTTTACAGGTACTGACCGGTGTTCGCCACCGTGTCGATGGAGCGTCCGGTGTCCGCGCCCTGCTTTCCGGTGATGAGCGTACGGATGTACACGATCCGCTCGCCCTTCTTTCCGGAGATCCTGGCCCAGTCGTCCGGGTTGGTGGTGTTGGGCAGGTCCTCGTTCTCCTTGAACTCGTCCACGCAGGCCTGGAGGAGGTGGGAGACCCTGAGACCCTTCTGGTTCTTCTCGAGGAAGTCCTTGATCGCCATCTTCTTGGCACGGCCCACGATGTTCTCGATCATGGCGCCGGAATTGAAGTCCTTGAAGTAGAGGACTTCCTTGTCACCGTTGGCGTAGGTGACCTCCAGGAAGCGGTTCTCCTCGGACTCGGCGTACATCTGTTCGACGGCCGTCTGGATCATGCTCTGGACGGTGGAGGCCTTGGATCCGCTGTGCTCGGCGAGGTCGTCGCCGTGCAGCGGGAGGCGCTCGGTGAGGTACTTGCCGAAGATGTCCTTGGCCGCCTCGGCGTCCGGACGCTCGATCTTGATCTTCACGTCGAGCCGGCCGGGCCGCAGGATGGCGGGGTCGATCATGTCCTCACGGTTGGAGGCGCCGATCACGACCACGTTCTGCAGGCCCTCCACGCCGTCGATCTCGGCGAGCAGCTGCGGGACGATGGTGTTCTCCACGTCCGAGCTGACACCGGAGCCACGGGTGCGGAAGAGCGACTCCATCTCGTCGAAGAAGACGATGACGGGGGTGCCCTCGCTGGCCTTCTCACGGGCCCGCTGGAAGACGAGGCGGATCTGCCGCTCCGTCTCACCGACGTACTTGTTCAGGAGCTCGGGGCCCTTGATGTTGAGGAAGAAGCTCTTGCCCTGGGCCTGACCGGTCACCTCGGCGACCTTCTTGGCCAGTGAGTTGGCCACGGCCTTGGCGATCAGTGTCTTTCCGCACCCGGGGGGCCCGTACAGCAGGACGCCCTTCGGCGGCCGCAGTTCGTGCTCCTTGAACAGGTCCGGGTAGAGATACGGGAGCTCGACCGCGTCGCGGATGGCCTCGATCTGGCCGCCGAGACCGCCGATCTGCTCGTAGCCGATGTCGGGGACCTCTTCGAGGACGAGCTCCTCGACCTCGCTCTTGGGAACGATCTCGTAGACATAGCCGGAACGGGGTTCGAGCAGCAGGGCGTCGCCGGGCCGGATGTTCACGCCCAGCAGCGGCTCGGCGAGCCGTACCACCCGCTCCTCGTCGGTGTGCCCGAGCACCAGGGCCCGCTCGCCGTCCTCGAGGATCTCCTTGAGGGTGACGATGTCTCCGACGCTCTCGTACTCCATGGCCTCGACCACGTTGAGCGCTTCGTTGAGCATCAATTCCTGGCCGCGCCGGAGCTCGTCGAGCTCGACGCTGGGGCTGACGTTCACCCTGAGCTTGCGGCCGCCGGTGAAGATGTCGGCGGTGCCGTCCTCGTTCGCCTGCAGGAAGACCCCGAAGCCGGCCGGCGGCTGCGCGAGCCGGTCGACCTCCTCCTTGAGGGCCACGATCTGGTCACGGGCCTCACGGAGCGTGTTGGCGAGTCGCTCGTTCTGCGCGGACACGCCGGCCAGATTGGTCTGCAGCTCGACGATCCGCTCTTCGAGAATCCTCGTGTGTCGCGGAGAGTCGGCGAGCTTGCGTCGCAGGACGGCGATCTCCTGCTCAAGGTAGGCGATCTGCCCGGCCGGGTCGTCGGACCCGCGTCCCGGGCGGATGCCGCGGTTCATGTCGTCGTCGTGGGCTGCCACGGTCCTCACCTCCTCCAAGGGGAGCTGGACGCTTCCAGACCCTACCTGGGCGGGTGTCGATTGAAACCCCTAGATCACAAAGACGGTCGGGGTGTGTCCGATCTTCACCCTTGCGCTCTCCCTCACGCCAGGGGAATACCCACCGAACATGAATGGAACCCAGCCGGAGGTAGGGTCGAAGTGTTCAACACCCGTCAGAGCTGGCCGGATTCCCGATACGGCTCGACGCATGAAACGGCAGGAGACATGAGCGTGCAGCAGGAGGCCGGGGTCGACGGCGAGGCTCTGGAGGTCTGGATCGACCAGGACCTGTGTACCGGCGACGGCATCTGCGCCCAGTACGCGCCCGAGGTGTTCGAGCTGGACATCGACGGTCTGGCCTATGTGAAGGGCGCCGACGACGAGCTGCTCCAGGACAAGGGCGCCACAACGCCCGTACCGCTGCCGCTTCTCACGGACGTGGTCGACTCCGCGAAGGAGTGTCCGGGCGAGTGCATCCACGTGCGTCGAGTTTCGGACAGGGCCGAGGTCTACGGCCCGGACGCGGAGTGACTCTTTCCGCACACTCCGTCACTACTGTCTGATATCTCACACGCACCGGCGTGGACGCCTCACACGCTGCGAGCGCCGGACGGGGTCGAGCGGACGAACGCGCCGTTCTGCCAACGCCATTTCACGTCGCTCTTGACGTCGGGGCAGCAACGCGGCACGTCGGCCGACGAGTAGCCGAAGAGGGTGGCCGTGACGGCGCCCTGACGTACGGCGAAGTCACCGACGGTGTTGCCGTCCTTGAGGGCGAGCAGGGTGGCCACCACGCGCGGCTTGCCGCCGTCGCCGTCCCGGGTGAGGACGTAGACGCCGTCCGGCGGGGTGCCCATCGGGGAGTCGCAGTGGACCACGGCCACCGTCTCGGGGGAGCCGTCGCCGTCTAGGTCTCCGGAAGCCCGCTTCTTCACCACGGCCTTCACCGGGCCGCACTCGATCGGGAACGTCACCGCTGCCGCGTCGGGCGGAGCGACGGCCGCCGGAGCGCTTCCGGTCTCGGGGGCGGCCGCCTGGGCCGCTGTCGCCGCACCCGGCTGCAGGAACGAGGAGAGGGCCATGACGCCGGCGACGGCCGTGGCGGTGGCGAGCCAGTGGATGGGGCGGGTGTGGGTGTGGGCGAGCTCCGGGACGGCGGAAGGCTGCACTAGGAGTGTCTCCTGAGGGCTGTGCCGGTGGATGGCCAAGGGGGATGGCCAAGATGGTGCCACACGTCACACCCCGTGGGAACGGCGGGGTGTGCCCGTCCTGTGCCGGGGAAGTCAGAAGGGTTACGGTTCCTGCCGCTGTGTCAGTGGGCCGGTTTCAGCACGGGTCGCTGCCGCCGCGCAGCACGTCGACGCTGCGGGCCGCGGTCGTGTTCCGTCAGGTCAACCGATGGGCGCCATGGTTCACCCGCGGCGGCCACCAGGGGCGACGGAAGAGGCAACGGAAAGGCGCCGTGGCGGAGTTCCGGAGTGGATCCGGGAACTCCGCCACGGCGCCTGTGCGTTGGGTGCGGCGGCGGGTCGCCTCAGCGGCCGGAGCCGCCGTCGGCGTTGGGTCCGGCGTAGTCCTCGCCGTAGGCGCCCTTGGCGGGGCGGCGGCGGCGCATGGGCGGCTCGACGCCGTCGGCGAGGCGGCGGGCGGTGAGCAGGAAGCCGGTGTGGCCGATCATCCGGTGGTCCGGGCGGACGGCCAGGCCCTCGATGTGCCAGTTGCGGATCATCGACTCCCAGGCGCTCGGCTCGTTGAAGCAGCCGATCTCGCGAATGGACTCGACGGTCCGGGCGAGCTGGGTGGTGGTCGCCACGTAGCAGCACAGGATGCCGCCGGGGACGAGCGCCTTGGAGACGGCCTCCAGGCACTCCCAGGGTGCGAGCATGTCGAGGATGACGCGGTCCACGTCGGCGTCGGACAGGTTGTCCTGGAGGTCACCGACGGTGAGCTGCCAGGCGGGGTGCGGGCCGCCGAAGTAGCGCTCGACGTTCGCCTGGGCGATCTCGGCGAAGTCCGCGCGGCGCTCGTAGCTGTGCAGCATGCCCTGGTCGCCGATGGCGCGCAGCAGGAAGCTGCTGAGCGAGCCGGAGCCCACGCCGGCCTCGACGACGCGAGCGCCGGGGAAGATGTCGGCGAAGGCGAGGATCTGCCCCGCGTCCTTCGGGTAGACGACGGCTGCCCCGCGGGGCATGGACAGGACGTAGTCGGGGAGCAGGGGGCGCAGCGCGAGATAGGCGACGTTACCGGTGGTGCGGACAACGCTGCCCTCGGGAGCACCGATCAGTTCGTCGTGGGGGAAGGAACCCTTGTGGGTGTGGAAGTTCTTCCCGGCCTCGAGCGTGAACGTGTAGTGGCGGCCCTTGGGGTCGGTCAGCTGAACCTGGTCCCCGACCTTGAAGGGCCCGCGCCTGCGGGCGGCACCGGTCGGTTCGGACATGTGAACAGCCTACCGGTCCCCGGAGGGGGTGCCGACCACTTCAGCTGGGCCTCGCCATGGCCTTCACGAAGGCCCGCTCCACGTCGGCCGCCGACAGGACGCCGTAGATCTCGCCGGTCTCCTCGACGACGAGGTACTCGGTGGCGGGCGTCGCTCTGAGGGCGTCGAGGAGTTCCTCCCCCGACAGTTCCGCCGAGACGCGCATGCCGTCGGTGAGGTCCTGGGCGAGGCCGCTGACCGCGACCCAGGGGCGGCGGTGTTCGGGTACGCCGACGATGGCGGCCTCGCGGACCAGCGAGAGGGGGTTGCCGTCGGCGTCGACGACGACCAGGGCACGGGCGCCGGCGGTGTTGGCGCGGCGCAGGGCCTCCGAGAGCGGGGTGTGGGTCTCGACCGGAACGGCGCGGCGGGTGAGCGCACGGGCGCGCAGCTCGGGGAGGTGCTCGCGCAGCCGGGCCATGCGCAGGCTGTTGCCGGCGCCGGTCCAGATGATCGCGGCGAGGATGGCGGCGAGCAGGGCGTCCAGCACGGTGTCCATGCCGACGTTGTCGACGGCGTCGGAGCCGAGGGCGCCGGACTGGGTGAGCAGCGGCAGGCCGATGAGGACGGAGACGGCGAGGGCGCGGCCGACCCAGGCGGCGGCGACGGTGCCGGCCATCGGCTTGCCGGTGATCTTCCAGATGACGGCGCGGAGCATGCGGCCGCCGTCGAGGGGCAGGCCGGGCAGGAGGTTGAACGCGGCCACGATGAGGTTGGAGATCATCAGGCCGGCCAGCAGGACGCCCGGGACGGTGCCGGGGTCCACGGTCTGCATGGCGAGGTAGAAGACGCCCGCGAGCAGGAGGGAGAGCAGGGGCCCGACGAAGGCGAGCACGAACTCGCGTCCGGGGGTCTCGGCCTCCTTCTCGATCTCGGAGACGCCGCCGAAGAACTGGAGCTGGATGCGGCGGACCGGGAGCTTGAAGCGGAGGGCGGCGACCGTGTGGGCCAGTTCGTGGACGAGCACGGAGGCGTAGAAGGCGACCGCGAAGAAGAGGGAGACCAGGTAGCGGGCGCCACCGAGCTCGGGCAGCACGCGCTCCAGCTGCCCGCCGAACACCCAGGTGATCAGCGCGGCGACGAGGAACCAGCTGGGCGCGACGTAGACGGGCACCCCGAAGGGCCGTCCCATGAGCAAGCCGCCCCGGGGCTCCGGAGGCCGCTGGGGGGCGGGTCCCTTGCCGTCGGCGGAGTGGGCGAGGGGGCGCTCACCGGTGCCGGGCGCGGCGGGCTCGGTACGGCTTGTCGGGTCAGGGGTGGATGGCTGCTGCCCGCGGTCCGTGGCACCGGGGTCCGGGGGCGGGGTCGCACCGCCGTGCTGACCGGTCCCGGAGCCACCCGCCGAGCCGGGCTTGCGCAACGACGGACCGTCCCCTTCGGCCACGCCGGAGTCCTGGTCCGCGGCGGAGTCGGCCTCGGACTCGTCCGGTCCG
The DNA here is from genome assembly GCF_056433405.1 of Streptomyces sp. NPDC044719. NCBI lineage: Bacteria > Bacillati > Actinomycetota > Actinomycetes > Kitasatosporales > Streptomycetaceae > Streptomyces > Streptomyces sp. NPDC044719. The sequence continues at coordinate 7,702 of NZ_JBWKHE010000011.1, read as the reverse complement.
GTCGGCGGTTTCGGCGCGGGGTCCGCCGCCGGGGCGTCTTCGTGCCGCTCGGGGGTGAAACGCCGTCCGTCCGTGGGCTGTTCGTCGGCGGGGGTCGGGTCGGTGGCCCGGGCCGGTGCCCCTGCGTGGCGCTCGGCCGACTCGTCGTTGCCGGACCGCGGCTGCCCGCGCCCGCCGCTCTCGTCCACCGGTGTCCCCTCGTTCGAAGCGTCTCCCGCGCCTGAAGGCCGGGAGGGTCTCGAGTCGATGGTATGCGTCCGTCGAGGTGCGTTCCGCCGCGGCACCCCTGTGTTTCCCCGTCCCTCCCCTCCCTTCCCGGCTTCCGGCGTCGCACACGGCCCGACCGCGGCTGGGTCACTGTCAGTGGCGGGCCGTATGGTCTGGGGCATGGAGACGAGCACCGAGGGCGCCGCGCAGCCCGACAGCAGCCCTGCCGCGGCGGTGGATCCGCCGGTCCCGGCCGGGTCCGTGGAGGCGGGCATCGAGACGACGGTGGAGACGGTGACCGGGGCCGCGCCCACCGCCATACCGCCCTCGGCGCTGTCCCCCTCACGTGCGAGCGACTTCATGCAGTGCCCGCTGCTCTACCGCTTCCGGGTCATCGACCGGCTGCCGGAGAAGCCCAGCGAGGCGGCGACCCGGGGCACGCTGGTGCACGCGGTGCTGGAGCGGCTCTTCGACGCCCCGGCGGCCGAGCGCACGGCGCCCCGGGCGAAGTCGCTGATCCCGGGCCAGTGGGACCGGCTGCGCGAGTCGCGGCCGGAGGTCGTGGAGCTGTTCGCGGACGATCCGCAGGGCGAGCGGCTGGCGCGCTGGCTGGGCGAGGCGGAGCAGCTCGTCGAGCGCTGGTTCTCCCTGGAGGACCCGAGCCGGCTGGAGCCGGCCGAGCGGGAGCTGTTCGTCGAGACCGAGCTGGACTCCGGGCTGCGGCTGCGCGGGATCATCGACCGGGTCGACGTGGCCCCCACGGGCGAGGTCCGGATCGTCGACTACAAGACAGGGAAGGCCCCGAGGCCCGAGTACTCCGAGGGCGCCCTGTTCCAGATGAAGTTCTACGCCCTCGTGGTCTGGCGGCTGAAGAACGTGGTGCCGCGGCGGCTCCAGCTGGTGTATCTGGGCAGCGGTCAGGTGCTGACGTACGACCCGGTCCTCGCCGACCTGGAGCGGGTCGAGCGCAAGCTGCTGGCGCTGTGGGAAGCGATCCGGCTGGCGACGGAGACGGGCGACTGGCGGCCGCGCCCCACGAAGCTGTGCGGCTGGTGCGACCACCAGGCCCACTGTCCGGAGTTCGGCGGTACTCCCCCGCCGTACCCGTTGCCGGTGAGGGCGGCGGAGTCCGGCGGGCCCGCGCAGGGCAGAATGGGGCCGGACTAGCGAAGGAGACTTACGTGGCCATCCGCGTCCTACTGGTCGATGACCAGCCGCTGCTCCGCACGGGCTTCCGGATGATTCTGGAGGCCGAGCAGGACATCGCGGTCGTCGGCGAGGCCGGAGACGGCCTCCAGGCGCTCGACCAGGTGCGGGCCCTGCAGCCCGACGTGGTCCTGATGGACATCCGCATGCCGCGGATGGACGGTGTGGAGGCGACCCGGCAGATCACGGGCCCCGAGCGGGACGGCCCGGCGAAGGTGCTGGTGCTGACCACTTTCGACCTCGACGAGTACGTGGTGGAGGCGCTGCGCGCCGGTGCCAGCGGCTTCCTGCTGAAGGACGCCCCGGCCAACGAGCTGGTGCAGGCCATCCGGGTCGTGGCCGCGGGCGAGGCGATGCTCGCGCCGAGCATCACGCGCCGGCTGCTCGACAAGTACGCCACGCACCTGCCCTCCGGTGACGAGCCGGTGCCGGACACGCTGCACACGCTCACCGACCGCGAGGTCGAGGTGCTGAAGCTGGTGGCGCGCGGGCTGTCGAACGCCGAGATCGCCGCCGACCTGTTCGTCAGCGAGACCACCGTCAAGACGCACGTCGGGCACGTGCTGACCAAGCTGGGCCTGCGCGACCGCGTGCAGGCCGCGGTGTACGCGTACGAGAGCGGGCTGGTGCGCCCCGGCGCACAGTAGGCTCCCAGGCCCGCGGACACGTGAAGGGCGCCCCCGGCCGAGGCCGGGGGCGCCCTTCACGTGTGTGCGTCACGCGTCCTTGCTCAGCTCCCAGAAGCGGAACACGGTCGACGCGTCGAGGCAGTACTCCAGTCCGTAGACACCTTCGCGTGCGACCGCGTACTGCTTGGCCTGCCACACCGGCAGGACGGGCAGTTCGTCGGCGACGATGTCCTGCAGCTCCCCGAACTCCTTGTCGGTGGCGGCGCGGTTGGTCAGGGCCGCGGTGCTCGGGATGAGCGTGCCGGTGATGGTGTCGTTGTCGTAGTTGTTGCCCAGCACGTTGCCCTTGCCGAAGAAGGGGGCCGTGAAGTTGTCGGCGTCCGGGTAGTCGGGCACCCAGCCCTTCACGTAGACGCCGTACTTGCCGGCCGCGATGTCCTTCTCGTACTGGGCGAAGGAGACCGACTTGACGTCCGCGTCGAACAGGCCACTGGCGTTGAGCTGGCCGGCGATGGCCGTCAACTCCTGGTCGGTGGCGGGGCCGTAGCGGGACGGGGTCGACCAGAGGGTCAGCTTCACCTTGCCGGTGATGCCGTCGGCGCGCAGCGCGTCGGCCGCCTTGGACCGGGAGGGGCGGGCGCCGTAGGTGTCGAAGAAGGCCGTGTTGTGGCCCGCGACACCGGCCGGGATGATCGAGTACAGCGGGGTCGCGGTGCCCTGGTAGACGTTCTTGATGAGGGCTTCGCGGTCGAGCAGGTGGGCGATGGCCTTGCGTACGCCGATCTTTCCGGCGACCGGGTCGTCCATGTTGAACACCAGGTGCTGGACCTCGGCGCTGCTGCCCTCGACGACCTCGGTGCCGGTGCCGTCGTCGGCCTTCTCCATATCGGCGATGTCGCCGGCGGTGAGGCCACGGTAGGCGATGTCGACGTCCTCGTTCTGGATGGCCTGCTTCAGGGCGGTCTGGTCGCCGTCGAAGAACTTCAGGGTCACGCCGGTGTTGCTCACCTTGGCGGTGCCCTTGTAGTTCTCGTTGACGGAGAAGACGGCCTGGCCGTCGTCGAACGAGTCGAGCTTGTAGGGGCCGGAGCCGACGGCCTTGCCGTCCTCGCGCAGCTTGCCCGCGTCGTACTCGTCGTGGTTGACGATGGAGCCGGCGCCGGAGGCGATCTTGCTGGGGAAGGTGGCGTCGGACGTGTTGAGGTGGAAGACGACCGTCTGCTCGTCCGGGGTCTCGACCTCGTCCAGCGTGGGGAACATGATCGCGGGCCCGTCGGGGTCGTTGATCTTCAGCATCCGCTCGAAGGAGAACTTGACGTCCTCCGAGGTGAGCGCGTCACCGTTGCTGAACTTGAGGCCGTCCTTCAGCGTGCACCGGTAGACCGAGCTCTGCGTGTCGGTGAAGGCGCAACTCTCGGCGGCCTCGGGCTGCGGTTCCGTGGCGCCCTTGGGGAAGCTGAGCAGCGACTGGAAGACGTTGTTGAACAACAGCCAGGAGCCGGGGTCGTAGCCGGAGGCCGGGTCGGTGGCCAGGACGTCGTCGGACATCCCCACCACCACGTTGGAGCCTTCCCCCGCGGAGTCCCCGCTCTCCGTGCCGCAGCCGGTCAGCAGGCCGGAGGCGAGCCCCGCCGCGATCGGCAGGACCGGCCACTGCTTGCGTATGTTCACGTGTGTGCCTTGTCGTCGGTTCTCGAGAACACCCGGAGCATGTCCCTGGCTCCGGGGCACGGCTCCCCGGGGGCCGTGGTCACAGGCCCCGGGGTTCCAGCGGGTACGTCAGCCGCTCACGCCTCTGCCGAGCTCCCACAGCTGCAGCGTCGAAGAGGAGTTGAGCGCGTAGGCGGTACCCGTGATGTCGTCGCGCGCGGCGACGTACTGCTTGCCCTGCCACAGCGGCAGCACCGGCACGTCGGAGGCGACGATGTCCTGAATGTCCGTCAGGCTGGTGGAGGCGGACAACCGGTCCGCCTCGCGGCGGGACTCCGGGATCAGGGTGTTGCGGATCTGGCTGTTGTCGTACGGCGAGCCAAGGGTGTTGTCCCTGTCGAGGAACGGCGCGAGGAAGTTGTCGGCGTCCGGGAAGTCGGGGAACCAGCCCATGCCGTAGACGTCGTACTCACCCTTCTTCTCGGCCGGGCGGAACGTGTCCCACGGTGTTCCCTTGATACCTACGTCGAACAGGCCGCTGGAGTTCAGCTGGTCGCGCAGGACCTCGAACTCCTTCTTGGTGGCCGGACCGTAGTGGTCGGTCGTGTAGTGCAGCGTCAGCTTCACCGGCGTGGTGATGTTCGCCTGGTTCAGCACGGAGCGGGCCTTGGTGACGCTGGCGTCGCCGTACTTGTTGAAGAACGAGTTGGAGTGGCCCGTGACGCTGGCCGGGACCAGCGAGTACAGCGGCTCGGCCTGGGAGCCGTAGACCCTGGAGACCAGCTCGCTGCGGTTGACGACCTGGGCCATCGCCTGGCGCACGGCCTTGGACTCCACGGTCGGGGCGTCGGTGTTGAAGCCCAGGTAGCGGATCTCCAGGCCGGGCATCTCGACGAGGTCGATGCCGGTGTCCGCGTCGCCCGAGAGCTTGCGGATCTGGTCCGGCGACATGGTGCGGGTCATCAGGTCGATGTCGCCCTTGTCGATGGCCTCGCCCATGGCGTCGGCGTCCTTGTAGGAGACCATGTCGACCTTGTCGTTGTTCACCTTCAGGCTCCCCTTGTAGTCGGGGTTCCGGGTGAACTCGGCCCTGACCAGCTCGTCGTTCTCGACGTCGGCCTTGAGGGTGTACGGGCCGGAGCCTTCGAGCTCGAAGCCGTCCCGCAGCTTGTCCTTCGGGTAGTCGTCGGGGTCGACGATGCCGGCGACCGGGGTCGACAGCTTGTACGGGAAGGTGGCGTCGGCGGTCTTCAGATGGAAGATGACGTCCTTCTCGCCCTGTGTCTCGACGGTGTCGATGGTGGACAGCAGCGCGAACACGCCGCTGTCGGCCTTGAGTGAGCGGGCGCGGTCGATGGAGTACTTCACGTCGGACGCGGTGACGGGGTCGCCGTTCGCGAACTTCAGGCCGTCGCGCAGGGTGCAGGCGTAGCGCTCGTTGCCCGTGTCGGTGAAGCCGCATCTCTCGGCCGCCTCCGGCACCGGCTCGCCCTCGCCGCGCGGCTGGATCATCAGGGTCTGCACGGTCTGGCGCAGGATGTTCCAGGTGCCGACGTCGTAGGCGTAGGCCGGGTCCAGGGGGGCGGGGGCGTCCTTCGAGGCGGTGAACCGGTCCGTGGTGCCGACGACGATCGCGCCGCCGCCGTCGCTCCCGCTGTCGGACCCGCCGCAGGCGGCGAGCACCGGCGCGAGCAGGCCGATGACGGCCGGCAGCACCAAAGTCTTGCGGTTCATGCTCGAGTTTCTCCAGAGCTGTCTACTCCGTGTATCCGGCATGCAGGGGTGGCGCAGCGGATCACGGGGGTGGGGCGATGTTCTCGCAACGAGATTAGTCGGGGCCGGCAGGAAGGTTCGCAGCGACCGGAGTTGAGCCCCCATCACGCTGCGGAACCGGACGTGGACACACTGAAAACCCGATGGCGGAAGCTTTGGTGCAGCGTTCCACCAATCGGGACACAAAGGCACGTCAGGAGCCCCCCACGGCACACGCGGGAGCCGCTGTCGACCCCTGGCCGCGTGGGGAACGTCACACTGCAAACGGGTTCGGAGTACGGTAATTCGCCCGCCCGGAGATCATCCGGAGAGGGTCGAATTCATCTACGAAATTGCCGTCTTAACTCCGCTGCACGCTGGGTGAACAGCTAGCGCATTTCCGTCATCAGCCCGTGCAGAAATGTCAGGTCGACCTCTTCGAGGGAGGTGACGACCGTACGGCGGAGGGCCGGGGTGATGGGGGCCACGGAGGGCACCGCCACGACATGGCAGCCCGCGGCCTCGGCGGCGGCAACGCCGGTCGCGGTGTCCTCGATGACGGCGCACCGGGCCGGGTCCGCGCCGAGTCCGGCGGCGGCGGCCAGGTACGGGTCGGGGTGGGGCTTGGTGCGCGGCACCTCGTCACCGGCCACCGTCAGACGGAAGTGGTGCGCGCCCAGCGAGGTCAGCACCCGGTCGATGATGCGCCGGTGCGAGGCGGAGACCAGGGCCGTCGGGATCTCGTACTCGTACAGCTCCGCCAGCAGCCGGCCGGCGCCCGGCATCAGCGGCAGTGCGCGGTCGATGCGGTCCTCGAAGCCGTCGTTGAGCAGCACGGTGAGCTCGTCGAGGGTGATGTCGGCGCCGGTGGCCTCGATCAGGAACCCCGCGCTGCGGGTCATGGGGCCGCCGACCACGACATGGCGCCAGGACTCGTCGAGCGTGTGGCCGAGGGAGGCGAAGACCTCGGCTTCGACCTCCCACCAGAAGCCCTCCGTGTCCACCAGAGTGCCGTCCATGTCGAGGAGCACCGCCTGCAGGGCGGAGCCCTCGGCCGTGCGGGTTCCGAGCGCGGGGACCGTACTGGTCATCCACGTACCTCCTTGAGGGACGTTCAGGCCGGCTCCCACGAGGGGAACCGGCCTGCGGTGGACCGACCAGTCTACGTCGTGCGCGGACGAAGCGCCTCTTTTGGCCCGTGTGCCCGGTGGGGCGGCTCAGCGGGCGTTGAAGTACTTCGCCTCCGGGTGGTGGATCACGATGGCGTCCGTGGACTGCTCGGGGTGCAGCTGGAACTCCTCGGACAGGTGGACGCCGATGCGCTCCGGCTGGAGCAGGTCGGCGATCTTGGCGCGGTCCTCCAGGTTGGGGCAGGCGCCGTAACCGAGGGAGAAGCGGGCGCCCCGGTACTTCAGCTCGAACATGCCCTGCATCTCGTCCGGGTCCTCACCGGCGTAGCCGAGTTCGGAACGCACGCGCGCGTGCCAGTACTCGGCGAGCGCCTCGGCCAACTGCACGGACAGCCCGTGCAGTTCGAGGTAGTCGCGGTAGGCGTTGGCCTCGAACATCCGGGCGGTCTCCTCGCCGATGCGCGAGCCGACGGTGACGACCTGGAGGCCCACGACGTCGGTCTCGCCGGACTCCTCCGGGCGGAAGAAGTCGGCCAGGCACAGGCGGCGGCCCCGGCGCTGGCGCGGGAAGGTGAAACGGGTGCGCTCGTTGCCCCGGTCGTCCAGGATGATCAGGTCGTCGTCCTTGGAGACGCACGGGAAGTAGCCGTAGACCACGGCCGCCTCCAGCAGGTTCTCCGTCTGGAGCCGGTCCAGCAGGCCGCGCAGCCGGGGCCGGCCCTCGGTCTCGACAAGCTCCTCGTACGACGGGCCCTCGCCGGTGCGGCTCTGCTTCAGGCCCCACTGGCCCTTGAACAGGGCGCCCTCGTCGAGCCAGCTCGCGTACTCCTTGAGCTGGATGCCCTTGATCACGCGCGTGCCCCGGAAGGGCGGGGTGGGCACGGGGTTGTCGGTGGCGACGTCGGAGCGGACGTGCCCCTCCTCGGGGCGCTCCTCGACTTCGGCCGCGGCGGTGGCCCGGACGCGGCGCTGCTTCAGCTCGGGCAGCTTCGCTCCCGGCACGCCCCGCTTGACGCCGATCAGGGCGTCCATCAGGCGCAGTCCCTCGAAGGCGTCGCGGGCGTAGCGGACCTCGCCCTGATAGATCTCGTGCAGGTCCTGCTCGACGTAGGCCCGGGTGAGGGCGGC
>NZ_JBWKHE010000010.1:94540-327440 GCF_056433405.1 Streptomyces sp. NPDC044719 | reverse complement strand
CCATTCGCTGCTCGTTTCTGGTGCGTCCTCCCCCGCCCCCCCCCCCCCCCCCCCCCCCCCGCCCCCCCCCCCCCCCCCCCCCCCCCCCCCCCCCCCACCCACCCCCCCCCCCCCCCCCCCCCCCCCCCCCCCCCCCCCCCCCCCGCGACGTCGTCGGTTCGCCACCCGCGGCCGGGGTAGGACCAGACGCATCGGAACCGACGGGCCGGAAGGAACGCGATGCTGCCGGGAACCTCCCCGAACGCGACGGTGCTCGACTCCGCCACCCGCGACCGGACCCGCGTCCTGCTGCTGTTCAGCCTCTCCGGACGACTCCGGCCCGAGGACACCGGCCTCGGCGCCCTCGTCGACCGCTACGACTACGGCCGCTTCGCCTCGCACCTGATGACGAGCCAGGACGTGCTCCCCGTCCCGGTCCTCGACGAACAGGTCGCGCCCCGCCGGCTGCGGCTGCCGCACGGCGACCACGGCCTGGGGCTCGCCTCCTTGCGGATCCTGGTCGTCACCACCCCGCGCGGCGACGCCACCCTCGTCGTGGACTGCGCCTTCGCGGGCGAGACCACGGCCGGCGACCTCGCCGCCTGGCTGGCCACGACCTGCTTCGACCGGGAGCGGATCGAACTCGACGACCGCCCGCTCGTCCAGACGCTGACCGAGCAGCTCGGCCGCCCCCTCGCCCTCGGCCAGAACGTGCACCAACTCGTCTTCCCCGGCGGCCGGTTACAACGCGAACTGCTCAGCGCCGACGAGGCCCGCAAGGCGATCCTGCTGAACGAGATCGTCTACCGCGGCCGGATGCCCTGGAACCCCGCCACGCCCTACGACGCGAGCCTCGCGCCGCACCTCAGGAACCACGGCCTCACCCTGTCCGCCCTCGGCCGGGGCGTCTCCGTCCAGGCCGGCTGGGCCCCGCACGTCGAGAACGGCCTGATGCTCGTCGCCGTCGGCATGGTCTCCGCCCTCGCCGTGCTCCAGCGCACCCGGCTCGCCGCCTTCGCGATGATGAAGGCCAACGAGCAGGCCCTCACCGACTCGCCCACCGAGATCCGCTCCCTGATCTCCCGGCTGTCCGCGGGCGTCAACGAGCTCCAGCTGGACCTCGCCTTCGGCGTCGAGGCCTACGTCGACAGCCTGCTGATCCCCGAGATGGTGATGGAGGCCTTCCAGTCCTCGCAGCGCGACGCCCTCGGCATCCGCGACAGCCTGGAGAACTCGGCCCGCATGGTCGAGCGCCTGACCTCGGTGATCAGCGCCCGCTCCGCCGCCCTGGACGCCGAACTCGCCGAGCGCGACGAGCGCCGCGACCGCACCGTGTCCGGCCTCGTCGCCGCCGCCACACTGATCGCCCTGCCGCCGACCCTGCTGCTCGCCTTCTTCGGCGTGAACGGCACCGACGTCGACGACCACCGCTCCATCCTCGACCTGCGGGCCTACGGAACGGCCTACGCGCTGGCCTGGCTCCCCTTCGTCGTCCTCGTCGTGATCGGATACGTCCTGCTCAGACGCATCAGCACCCGCTCCGGCTCCCTGCTGCCCACGTCCGACGACGCCGTGTCCGTACCACCCCCACGCCCGCCCTCCGGGAGCCCCCGACCATGACGCCACGCCCCGCCGTCTCCGCCCACCGGGGCGGCTCCGAGCGCGCCGACGCCGCCACCTGGGAGGCCTACAAGGACGCGCTGGAGTCCGGCGCGGAGTACGTCGAGTTCGACATCCGCCGCACGGCCGACGGTGTCCTCGTCGTCTACCACGACCCCAGGGTCGGGCCCACCGGGCCGCCGCTGTCCCGGCTCACACACGCCGAGCTGAGCGAGCGGGCCGGATACGACGTGCCCGTGGTGGACGAGGTCATGGCACTGATCGCCGGGAGACTCGTGGCCCACCTGGACCTCAAGGAGGTGGGCTACGAGCGGGAGGTGGTCGACCGGGCGGTGACCCTGCTCGGCACGGACGGACTCGTCGTGACGACGCTGGAGGACCGTTCCCTCGCCACCGTGACACGGGCCTTCCCCGGGGTGCGCACCGCGCTGTCCCTGGGGCGCGACCGCAGTGACCTGGCCCTGGCCCGGCTGCCGGGGACCCGGCTGAGCGAGCTGTTCCCCGCCCGCCGGATCCGCGCCTGCGGGGCCCATGGCGTCGCCGTGCACCAGCGGCTGGCCAGGACCACCGTGCTGCGCGAGGCGACCCGGCGCGGCCTGTTCACCATGGTGTGGACGGTCAACGACGACACCCTGATGCGGGCGTTCCTCGCCCACCCGCGCGTGGACGTACTGGTCACCGACCGGCCCCGGCGAGCCGTGGCCCTGCGCGGGCCGATCACCCCTACGCGGCATTGACAACGGCGTACTCAAGTTTTGTGCTGGAGACTGGGGAGTGAGTGGGGAGTGCCCTGACGGAAGGGGACGGCGATGGGACGAGCGGTCGGGATCGACCTCGGGACCACGAACTCGGTGGTGGCCGTGCTGGAGGGCGGTGAGCCCACGGTCATCGCCAACGCGGAGGGGGCCAGAACCACGCCCTCGGTCGTGGCGTTCGCCAAGAACGGCGAGGTGCTGGTGGGGGAGGTCGCCAAACGGCAGGCCGTGACCAACGTGGAGCGCACCGCCCGCTCGGTCAAGCGCTACATGGGCGACGCGAGCTGGCGTTTCCCGGAGCAGGGCGACGTGGACGGCACCCGCTACCGGGCGCAGGAGCTGTCCGCCCGGGTGCTGCAGAAGCTGAAGCGGGACGCGGAGTCCTACCTCGGCGAGGACGTCACCGACGCGGTGATCACCGTCCCGGCCTACTTCGACGACCATCAGCGGCAGGCGACCAAGGAGGCCGGTGAGGTCGCGGGCCTGAAGGTGCTGCGGATCATCAACGAGCCGACGGCGGCGGCGCTGGCGTACGGGCTGGACAAGGAGAACGACCAGACGGTCCTCGTCTTCGACCTCGGCGGCGGCACCTTCGACGTGTCGCTCCTGGAGATGGGCGAGGGCGTCATCGAGGTGAAGGCCACCAACGGCGACACCCACCTCGGCGGCGACGACTGGGACCAGCGGATCGTCGACTACCTCGTCAAGCGCTTCAAGGGCCAGTACGGCGTCGACCTCGGAAACGACAAGATGGCCGTGCAGCGGCTGCGCGAGGGCGCCGAGAAGGCCAAGATCGAGCTGTCCAGCTCCACCGAGACGACGATCAACCTGCCCTACATCACGGCCTCCGCCGAAGGGCCGCTGCATCTCGACGAGAAGCTGACCCGGGCCCAGTTCCAGGAGCTCACCGCCGATCTGCTCGACCGGTGCAAGGCGCCCTTCCATCAGGCGGTCGACGACGCCGGGGTGAAGCTCTCCACGGTCGACCACGTGATTCTCGTCGGCGGCTCGACCCGGATGCCCGCGGTGACCGAGCTGGTCAAGGAACTCACCGGCAAGGAGCCGCACAAGGGCGTCAACCCCGACGAGGTCGTGGCGCTCGGTGCCGCGCTCCAGGCGGGCGTCATGCGCGGCGACGTCAAGGACGTGCTGCTGCTCGACGTCACCCCGCTGTCCCTGGGCATCGAGACCAAGGGCGGCATCATGACGAAGCTCATCGAGCGCAACACGACCATCCCGACCCGGCGTTCGGAGATCTTCACGACGGCGGCCGACAACCAGCCCTCGGTCGGCATCCAGGTCTACCAGGGCGAACGCGAGATCGCCGCCTACAACAAGAAGCTCGGCGTCTTCGATCTGACGGGCCTGCCGCCGGCACCGCGCGGCGTGCCGCAGATCGAGGTCGCCTTCGACATCGACGCCAACGGCATCATGCATGTCTCCGCCAAGGACATGGCGACCGGCCGCGAACAGAAGATGACCGTCACCGGCGGCTCGGCGCTGGGCAAGGAAGACATCGACCGCATGATGCGCGAGGCCGAGCAGTACGCCGAGGAGGACCGCAGCCGCCGCGAGGCCGCCGAGACCCGCAACCAGGCCGAGCAACTCGTCTACCAGACGGAGAACTTCCTCCGCGACAACGGCGACAAGATCCCGGCCGACACCAAGTCCGAGGTCGAGTCGGCCGTCACCGGCGTGAAGGGACAGCTGGAGCAGCAGGCGGACACGGCCGGCTTGCGCACCGCCGTCGAGAAACTCGCCTCCGTCAGCCAGAAGATGGGCCAGGCGATGTACGCCCAGGCCCAGCAGGCACCCACCGGGGAAGCCTCCGGCTCCGGGCAGGAAGAGGAGGGCGTGGTCGACGCGGAGATCGTGGACGAGGAGAAGGACCAGCGGGACGAGAAGGGCGGCGCCGCGTAGGCCGGACCGCCGTCGGCCGTCCTAGGGACCGTGGTGCGCCGGCGGCAGCGTCGCGCACACCGCGTCCAGGACCGTCGCGTAGGGCGTACCGAAGTCGGTGAGCCCGGCCCGGAGCCGGTCGAGGCCGTCGCGGTGCTCCGTGAGCAGCTCGGTGCTGCCCGTGCGGGCCGCGAACTCCAGGACCGCGGGCAGGAAGTCGGGCGGTTCCTCGCCGGTGGTCTCCAGACCGTGGGCGCGGTACACCTCCTCGGAGGGCGCCGGTGCCGCCTCGCGCCAGACGCTCAGGTACAGGCTGTGGTCCTGCCCGGCCTCGAAGACCTCGACGTAGTGCGCGGCCAGCTCCCGGCGCGGGGTGACGGCCGCGTGGTCGGCGAACTCCCTCAGCTGTGGGGCGGCTTCGCGCAGCAGCGGCAGCCGGGCGCGGAAGTCGTCGTCGGGATACATCAGGCACAGCGCGGCAGCTTGGTACAGCACCTCGAATCCGGGCATCGGACCTCCTTCGCGTGCGCTCCCTTGCCTGCACCGTCATGCCGACGCTAGGGGCGAGCCGGGGAGGACACCCGCCGACAGGGCCCGTACGGGTCAGAAGCCCTCGCGGTACTCCCGCAGAAGCGTCTCCGTGCGCTGTGCCGAGCCCGCCCGGGCCGTCATGTGGTCCAGGACCTCCAGATGCGCGGAGACCTCCTTGCGGGAGTCCAGGTACAGCGCGCCCGTCAGATACTCGGTGAAGACCATGTCGGGCAGTTCGGGCTCGGCGAACCGGAACAGCGAGAACGGGGCGTACGTCCCCGGATGCGGGCCGTCCTTGAACTCGGCGACCTGGAGGGTGACCCGGTCGCGCGCGGCGTACTCCAGCAGCTTGTCCAGCTGGTCGCGCATCACCCGGCCGTCGACGCTCACCGGGCGGCGCAGCACCGTCTCGTCCATGATCACCCACAGATGGGGCGGGTTCTCCCGGTCCAGGAGCCGCTGCCGCTCCATGCGCAGCGACACATGCCGCTCCACCGCCTCCGGTCCCGCGTTCGCGATGGTGCCGGCCTGCAGCACCGCACGCGCGTACCCCTCGGTCTGCAGCAGCCCCGGCACGAAGTGCGGCTCGTACGAGCGGATGATCCGGGCGGCGCCCTCCAGGCTCACGTACATGCTGAACCACTCCGGCAGCACGTCGTGGAACCGCTGCCACCAGCCCGGCCGGTTCGCCTCCTCGGCGAGGTCGACGAACGCGCTCACCTCGTCCTCGGGCACGCCGTACGCGGTCAGCAGGATCTGCACGTAGGGGATCTTCAGCGCGACGTCGGCGGTCTCCATCCGCCGGACGGTCGCGGGGGCGACCCGCAGCACCCGGGCGGCCTCGTCACGACTCAGGCCCGCCGCCTCGCGCAGCTCCTGCAGCCGCTTGCCCAGCACCACCTGGCCCACGGTCGGTGCGGCCCGCCGTTCACTCACGCCACGCCTCCCCAACGTGCCCAAGCCCGCGCTCAGTCTGTCACGTTCCGCTGACGGTCTCACAGGGCCGACGGTGTGGAGATCACGGGAGAAGGACGTGCCGCCGGGGCATTACCCCGCGGGTAATCGACCGGGCGCCGCCGGAACGGGATCGTGAACGTAACGGGTCCCGGGCCGGCGCACTCCGGCCCGGGACCCGGTTCCCAGCCGCACCATGACCCGACGGAGGGTGATGTCCCATGTCCGCGATCCAGCTCGCCGCACTCGCCCGGACCTCCGAGCCGCAGTCGATGCTGCGCCGCTTCCTGGCCCTGGACGCCGTGGTGACCGGCGCCAACGCCCTCGCCTACCTCGCGTTCCCCGGCCCGCTCGGACGCTTCCTCGGCGTCGACTCCACGCTGCTGCTCGCACTGGGCGCCTTCCTCGCCGCCTACGCCGCGGGCGTCGCACTGCTTGCCTCCCGCCGGCGGCCGCCGGCGCTCGGCGTGCGGGCCGTCGTCGAGGCCAATCTCGTCTGGACGGTGGTGAGCCTCGCGGCCCTGGCGCTGTGGCTCACGCCGAGCACGCCGGGCGCGGTGTGGACGGTGCTCCAGGCCCTGACCGTGGCCGGGTTCGCCGTCCTCCAGCACACGGCACTGAAGGCGCGTCAGGACAGCAGCGACTGAAGGTACTTGGCTGTCGCCGGGTCGGCCGGCAGGAGCGTCTCGATGGCCAGCTCGGCGACGGTCACGTCCATCGGGGTGTTGAACGTGGAGATCGAGGAGATGAACGACAGCGTCCGCCCCTCGTGCTCGATCCGCAGCGGCAGCGCGAAGTACGGCACCGGCTCCGCGGGCTCCCGAGGCCCGGCATCCGGATCCTCCTCGGGCACCGGATACGCCGCCACCTCCTCGTACAGCTCCCGCAGCGGCTCGGAGCGGTGCAGCGCGATCTGCCGCTCCATCTGCTCCAGCAGGTGACCGCGCCAGGCGCGCAGATTACGGATGCGGGGGGCCAGCCCTTTCGGGTGCAGGGCGAGCCGCATCGCGTTCAGCGGCGGCTCGAGCAGGGACGTGCAGACCCCGTCGACCAGCGTCATGATCCCCCGGTTGGCCGCCACCACGTTGTACAGCGCGTCCACCACCAGCGCCGGATACGGCTCGTAGCCCCCGATCAGCCGCTCGATGCCCTCGCGCAGCGCGTCCAGTGCCGGGTCGTCCAGCGGCGTCTCCGGATAGCGCGGGGCGTAACCGGCCGCCAGCAGCAGCGCGTTGCGCTCCCGGACGGGGACGTCCAGATGTTCGGCCAGCCGCAGCACCATCTCCTCGCTGGGCCGGGACCGGCCCGTCTCGACGAAGCTGATGTGCCGGGCCGAGGAGTCCGCGCGCAGGGCCAGCTCCAGCTGGCTGACCCGGCGCTGCTCCCGCCAGGCCCGCAGCAGCGGACCCACGCCCTGGTCGGCCGTGGACGGGTGAGTGGTCATGTCAGGACCGTAGTCGAGAACCGGCCGTGCCCGACAGCCGCACGCCTCTGACCAGGGTCCCGGGCGCCCCGCTGTGGCAGGCTGAGAGAACACCGAGGACCCCGGCGCAAGGGAAGGAGCGCAGCCCATGCCCGTCGAACCGCTGTCGCAGAAGGAGGTCGAGGACCGGCTGGCCGAGCTGCCCGGCTGGTCACTCGACGGAGACCGCCTCACCCGCTCCTACCGGCTCGGCTCGCACTTCGCGGCGACGGCCATGGTCGTGCACGTCGCCCAGGTCCAGGAGGAGCTGAACCACCACTCCGACCTCACGCTCGGCTACAACACGGTCTCCCTGTCCGTCCACACGCACAGCGCGGGCGGCGCCGTCACCGCGAAGGACTTCGAGCTCGCCCGCAGGGTGGAGGACCTGGCCCCCGGGCACGGGGCACACTGACCGGGTGCTCGACTACGACAAGGAAGCGGAGCGCTACGACGCCTCGCGCGGCGGCGAGCCCAGGGCGGCCGCCGCCGCGGAAGCGGTGCTGAGCCTCGTACCGCCTCGGACGCGCAGCCTGCTCGACCTCGGCTGCGGCACCGGCATAGTGACCCGGCGGCTGGCGGCCGCGCGCGACGGCATGCGGGTGACCGGCGTGGACCTCGCCCTCGCGATGGCCCGGCAGGCCGCCGCCCGGCTGCCCGGTGCGGTCGTGCTCGCCGACAGCAGACGGCTGCCCTTCCGGGACGGGGAGTTCGACGCCGTCAGCAGCGTGTGGCTGCTGCATCTGGCCGCCGGGCCGGCCGATGTGCGGACCATCGTCGGCGAGTGCGCCAGGGTGCTGCGGCCCGGCGGGGTCTACGTCACCACGGTCGACAAGGCCGCCTCCCACAACGTCGGCAGTGACATCGATGTCGTCCTGTCCTCCCGGCCGCCCAGTCCGGTCCGGGACGCGGCGGCGGACGTCGTGTCCTGCGCCGCCGAGCACGGCCTGGTCCCGGCCGGGCAGGCCGGCTTCCGGGGGCACGGGCAGGGCCGCAGTCCCCGTCGTACGGTGGCCGACCTCAGACGCGGCTGGTTCGTCACGCTGCCGCCCGGCGACCCGCTCGCCGACGGCTTCGCCACCCGGCTGGCGGAACTCCCCGACCAGGACCGGCCGCGCCCCGACCCGGTCTTCAGCCTGCGGGCGTTCCGCAAGCCCGGGTGAAGTCCATGGTCCAGTTCGTCAGCCAGGTCTCCCCGCCGTCGACGGAGAAGGCCTGCTCCCAGCGGGCCGTCGTGGCGGAGACGCCCGACCAGACGAACCGCACGCGGACGTCCTTGCCGTCGTAGGTGTCGTCGCCGTGGAACTCGCCGCGTCCGCCCTCGAAACGGCCGAAGACCGGCGGAAACAGCGTCCCGGTGACGCTGGAGGCCCAGTTCAGCGACCACCGCTCGGCCTGTGGGTCGAACAGCCGCAGTGTCGCGCCCTTGGCCGAGAGGACGGGCATGTCGACCTCGTCGAGATTCGCGGCCCCGTCGAACAGCGGCCGGCAGCGGCTGGTCCCGGTGAACTCCGTCCAGGCGCTGTCCGGGTCGAGGAAGCCGGTGCGGCGGCGGTGGCGGACCTCCCAGTCGCCGTGGAAGAAGTCGAAGTCGTGCGGGCTGCTCATGCGCGGTCTCCAGTGGTTCCTTCGGGCAGGGAGTCGGCCAGGTAGGCGTCGAGGTCGGATGTGGCGGGGGCGAGCATGTGGCGCACCCAGGCGTCGCGTTCGTGCAGGATCGGCGGCAGCTCCCAGACGCAGCCGATCCATGGCTTGCCGGTCTGGACGAAGTGCGTGGGGTCGTCGTCCGGGCAGCCGAGGACGGGCTGGCCCGCCGCCGCGCCCCCGAAGTGCAGGACGTTGTCCCACACCCAGCTGTAGGCGTTGAGATAGGCGCCGTCGTCACCGCCCCGGTGCAGGACGACGAACGTCGCCGGCGCGGTGCCGTCCGGCTTCGGCAGCAGCGTGGGCAGGAAGCGGTAGGCGGTCTCCTCGACCTCGGGCGCGATGCCCGCCGGGTCGGCGGTGACGTGGTAGCGCTTGACCCACCGTCCCGCCACCTCGACGGGCGGCGGCACGGTCAGGTGTTTCTCCGTGAAGGGCATGGCGGGACGCTAAGGCCGCTTCACTGACACCATGTGTCAGTGAAGTCCAGCCGACTCGTCTCCCTCCTCCTGCTGCTGCAGACCCGCGGCCGGATGACCGCCGCCCAGCTCGCCGAGGAGCTGGAGGTGTCGGTGCGGACGGTGTACCGGGACGTGGAGGCCCTGGGCGCCGCCGGGATCCCGCTGTACGGCGACGCGGGCCACGCCGGGGGCTACCGCCTCCTCGACGGCTACCGCACCCGCCTCACCGGCCTCACCACCGGCGAGGCCGAGGCGCTCTTCCTCGCCGGTGCCCCGGGCGCCGCCGCCCAGCTGGGCCTCGGCTCCGTCCTGGCCGCGGCCCAGCTGAAGGTCAGGGCCGCCCTGCCCGCGGAGCTGCGCCGCCACGCCGACCGGATCAGCGGCCGCTTCCACCTGGACGCCCCCGGCTGGTACGCGGACGCCGACGACACCCCGTACCTCCCGGCCGTCGCCGACGCCGTCTGGAGCTCCCGCGTGCTGCACGTCCTCTACCGCCGCTGGCGCGAGCCCACCGACGTGGAGCGCCGCCTGGAGCCGTACGGGCTGGTCCTGAAGGCGGGGCGCTGGTACGTCGTGGCCGGGCCCGGACCGCGTACCTTCCGCGTCGACCAGATCCTCGAACTCGCCATCGGTGACGAGGAGTTCTCCCGTCCCGGGGACTTCGACCTGGCCGCGTACTGGGCGGCGTACCAGCGCGACTTCCATGCACGGCTGTACCGCGGTGAGGCGGTGGTGCGACTGGCCCCGGGGACGACGCTCACCGGCCCGGCGGGGGAGGCGGTCCGTCGCGAGGGGCGTACAGACGAGGACGGCTGGACGCGCGCGACGGTCCCCATCGAGTCCGTCGAGCACGCCCACGCCGAGTTCCTGCGCCTCGGCACGGGCATCGAGGTGCTGGCCCCGGACGAACTGCGCTCGCGCATCGCCCGCACGGTCGCCGAACTGGCCGAGCGGTACGGCAACTCCCTTGCCCCCGGCGGCGACTGAGAGGCGGAACCCGCCCGTCCTCCCAGGAGGTCCGTCACGTGAAGCACCCCCACAGACACCGCAGACGCCGTGTGCTCCTCCCGGTGGCCGTGGCCACGGCGGCGCTCGCCGGCGCCGGCCTGACCACGTTCGCCACCGACGCCGCCCAGGCCGCCACCGCCCGGCAGGTCGAGAAGCTCGACCGGGGCGTGGTCAGCGTCCACACCGGCAGCGGCAACCTGGTGAGCTGGCGCTGGCTCGGCACCGACCCGGACAACGTCTCCTTCAACGTCTACCGGGCCGGTACGAAGGTCAACTCCACGCCGGTCACCGGCTCCACGAACTACTTCCACGCGGGCGCGCCCGCCCAGGCCGACTACACCGTCCGCGCGGTCGTGAACGGCACGGAGCAGGGCGACTCGGTGCACGCGGTCCAGTTCCGCACCGGCTACAAGGACATCCCGATCTCCCCGCCCGCCGGCGGCACCGCCCCCGGCAACTCCGCGTACACCTACGAGGCCAACGACGCCTCCCTCGGCGACCTCGACGGCGACGGCGCCCTGGACCTCGTCCTGAAGTGGCAGCCCACCAACGCCAAGGACAACTCCCAGTCCGGCTACACCGGCAACACGATCGTCGACGGCATCAAGCTCGACGGCACCCGGCTGTGGCGTATCGACCTTGGCCGCAACATCCGCTCCGGCGCCCACTACACGCAGTTCCAGGTGTACGACTACGACGGCGACGGCAAGGCCGAGGTCGCCA
The DNA here is from genome assembly GCF_056433405.1 of Streptomyces sp. NPDC044719. NCBI lineage: Bacteria > Bacillati > Actinomycetota > Actinomycetes > Kitasatosporales > Streptomycetaceae > Streptomyces > Streptomyces sp. NPDC044719. The sequence continues at coordinate 316,404 of NZ_JBWKHE010000010.1, read as the reverse complement.
TGAAGACCGCCGACGGCACCAAGGACGGCACCGGCGCGGTCATCGGCAGCTCCTCGGCCGACCACCGCAACTCCAGCGGGTACGTGCTGGCCGGGCCCGAGTTCCTGACCATGTTCAACGGGCAGACGGGCAAGGCGATGCAGAGCGTCGACTACGTCCCGGCCCGTGGCACCGTCTCCTCCTGGGGCGACTCCTACGGCAACCGCGTCGACCGCTTCCTCGCGGGCACGGCCTACCTCGACGGCTCACGCCCGTCCCTGATCATGGCGCGCGGCTACTACACCCGTACGGTGATCGCCGCCTGGGACTGGCGGAACGGCTCCTTCACCCGCCGCTGGACCTTCGACACCAACTCCTCCACCAACAGCGGCAAGGGCTACGACGGCCAGGGCAACCACAGCCTGTCCGTCGCGGACGTCGACGCGGACGGCAAGGACGAGATCGTCTACGGCGCGATGACCGTGGACGACAACGGAGGCGGGCTCTGGACCACCAAGCTGGGCCACGGCGACGCCGGCCATGTCGGCGACCTGAACCCGTCCCGCGCGGGTCTGGAGTACTTCAAGGTCTCGGAGAGCACCAGCCAGCCGGGTTCCTGGATGGCCGACGCACGCACGGGCGCGATCCTCTGGAAGACCGCCTCCGGCGCCGACAACGGCCGGGGAGTCTCCGCCGACATCCACGCCGGCAGCGCGGGGGCCGAGTCCTGGTCCGCCTCCGACACCACCCTGCGCTCGGCGACCGGCGCCTCCCTCGGCCGGGAACCCTCCAGCATCAACTTCCTGTCCTGGTGGGACGGCGACTCCGTCCGCGAACTCCTCGACGGCACCCGCATCGACAAGTACGGCACGTCCGGCGACACCCGCCTGCTCACCGGATCCGGCGTCTCCTCCAACAACGGCACGAAGTCCACGCCCGTACTGTCCGGCGACATCCTCGGCGACTGGCGCGAGGAGGTCATCTGGCGCACCGGTGACAACAAGGCGCTGCGCGTCTACTCGACCCCGCACGAGACGAACACGAAGATCACGACCCTGCTCCACGACACGCAGTACCGCACGGCCCTGGCCTGGCAGAACACGGCGTACAACCAGCCCCCGCACCCGAGCTTCTTCATCGGGAACGGGATGGCGACCGCCCCTCGCCCGACGGTCTACACGCCGTAGCAAGAGGGCGCGTGCCGTAACGGCACGCGCCCTCGATCGCAGGCTCAGGCGACCGTACAGGTCTGGTCACCCAGCTTGAACGACGCCGGTCTGGAATTGGCCGTCCCCGACGAACTGCCCGTGAACCCGAAGCCCACGGACGCACCGGCCGCCACGTTGGCGTTCCAGCCGACGTTCTTCGCCGTCACAGCCGAACCCGACTGTGAGACCTCGGCGTTCCAGGCCTGGGACACCTTCTGCCCGTCCGCGAACGACCACCCCAGTGACCAGCCGCTCCAGGCACTCGTACCCGTGTTGGTGAGCTGGACGTCCGCCTGGAAGCCGCCCGACCACTGGCTGGTGACCTTGTACGTCACCTTGCAGGCGCCCGTCGGTGTCGGGTCGGGGCCCGGCCCCGGGTCCGTGGAGCCGCCGCCGGAGCTGTCGCCGTAGATGACGCCACGGCCGTTCGTCGAGACGTAGACACGGCCGTAGACCCTCGGGTCGCCGGTGATGGCCGCGCCCGTCCAGCCCCACTGGTGGGCGTCGTCGTTGATGCGCGTCCAGCTCGCGCCCTGGTCCGTGGAGCGGAAGATGCCGCGTACGCCGCCGATCTTCGCGCTCGTGTAGAGGGCCTGGTAGGAGGCGCCGGGCGCCGCCTTGCCGAAGCCGATCGTGTCGGCCTGCTCCACGTTCGGGAGCTTCGTGAAGCTCGCGCCGCCGTCCGTGGAGTGCCACAGGCCGTACGCACCGTCGCTCGCGCCGCCCGCCAGCCACACATCGCCCTTCCCGCCGGGCAGGGCCTTGAAGCGAACGCTGTCGCCGCTCGGCAGGCCGGTCGCAGGGGACGCCTTGAACGTCGCACCCCCGTCCGTACTCACATAGAACTTCCCGGACTTGAAGCCGTAGAAGGTCTTCGGATCGACCCGGTCCGACTCGACGACCGCCCCGGAGGGGATCCCGCCGGAGGCCTGCCAGGACGTGCCGAAGCCGGTCGCGTAGTGCACGCCGGCGCCCTGCGGGCTCCACACGAACCGGCTGCCGTCGGCCGCCGCCGCGACCGTGCCGCCGCCGCTGACTCCCGAAGGGTCGGTGCCCGCGAACCAGTTGGCGCCGTTGTCCGTCGAGAACGCGATGTGCGGACCCGAGTCGAGGTTGCCGGTACGGACGACCGTGTTCGGGTTCGACTCGGCGAAGTCCAGGCTCGTGGTCGTCGTGAAGTTCGGCTGGGTGAACATCATCGACGGGACCTTGGTCAGCTCCGTGTGGCGGAAGCCGCCGACATCGCCGAGCGCGCTGAGGAGGGGGGCTCCGGACGGGGGAGAGGCGAGGTCGTTGACCGCCGTCTCCTCCAGGCCCCGCACCATCGGCTTGACGGTGAACTTCCCGCCGCTGTCCCAGTTCGTGAGGTTCTCGGTGCCGTAGATCGTCGCGCCCGTCCCGTACATCATGCGAGCGGAGTCGAACGGGTCGATCTCCATCGACTCCGTCATCCAGCCCAGCTTCGGGGTCTGTTCGGGAGGCGCCGGGTTCGCACCCCACGTCAGCCACGGCGAGGACGACACGTCCATCGTGTACCGGTTCTCACGGTCGGGGTACGACGTGTAGTCCCACGCCTTCGTCCAGGTCGCCCCGCTGTCCGTGGAGCGGAAGAGCTGCGTGTCCGGCCACCAGGCGCTGTACGCGGTCGCCATCACCGTGCCCGGCTTCTGCCGGTCCACCGTCAGCCCGCTGAAGCCGTAGAACGTGTCGGCCTCCGCCACCGGGCTGATGTTCGTCCAGGTCCCGGTCCCGGTCGCGTACCGCCACAGCCGGCCCTTGCCGCCGTCGTACGGGCCGCCCTTGTCGCTGTAGGCGACATAGAGGTGGCCGTTCTTCGCGTCCAGGACGCCCTTGTGCGCCAGCTGGCCCGTCGGCTGCCCGGCCAGCCGCTGCCAGGTCGCGCCCGCGTCCGTCGAGCGGTACACCGCGTTCTGCGCGTCGGCGACCCCGACGTAGAGCGTCTTCGTGGCGTTGCCCGAGGTGCCGGTCGACTCGTCGAAGGTGACCCAGACGATGCCCTGGTTGTCGGACGCGTAGCCCGACGTGTCGCTAGGGTCCTGCACGTAGTCGCCGACGTTGGGGAAGTTGGTGACCTGCGACCAGGTGACACCCGAGTCCGTCGACCGCCACAGCCCCTTGCCGCTCGGCGCGCCCAGATACAGCACGCTGTTCCGGTTCGGGTCGATCGCCAGCCGCTCGCCCATGCCACGCCCCGGCATGTTGCCGCCCAGCTTGAACGGCAGATTCGTCTTCTGCCAGCTCGCGCCCCGGTTGGACGACCGCATGACCGCGCCGTTCTTCGGGTCCCAGCTGTTGGTGTACGTCCCGACCGCCGCGTACACCCGGTTCGGATCGACGGAGTCGGACGCGATGCTGACGACACCCGTGTGCCCCCAGTCGTCCCACCCGACCGAGTCCAGCAGCGGTGTCCACGTCTTCGAGGACTCCTGCCAGCGGTAGGCACCGCCGATGTCCGTGCGGGCGTAGGCCAGGTTCTTCTCGGAGCGGTTGAAGACGATGCCGGGTACAAAACCGCCCCCGTCGATCCGGGCGTTCTTCCAGGTGTACGTGTCGGCGGTGAGCTTCGGCGCCGGGGGATCGGCGGCCAGGGCGGTGGGGGCGCCCGACAGCAGACCGGCGGCCAGCGCGAGCACGGTGGTGAGAATGCGGGTTCTTCGCACGGTGGGGTTCCTTCCGTGAGGGGGAACGTGCGAGGGCCGGGCGGCTCCCGTGCGGGGGGAGCCGCCCGACCGTGGTGGCCCCGCGTCAGGTGCGGGGCCACGTACACAGAGCTTCGGACGCACCTGCTTGTGTCTTGGGGGCGCGGGGAACTGCGCGACCAGCCACAACGGGCCCGCAGCCGACCACGGCCCCACCCGCGGAGCGCCCGGCGGGGGCTATTCGAGAAGCTCCGCGTACGAGCCCATGGCCAAGGCGATGTCCGCCTGAGCCCAGAACCGGTGATACGTGAACGACGGAACCGCACCGCCCGCCAGATAGCTCTCGATCTTCGACCAGGCCGGATCGTCCTCGTAGAAGGACCGGATCGAGTCGAACGTCGACGACGAGTTGATCGCGTCACCGTTCGGCATCGTCCCCGTCCAGCCACTCGGGATGTACACCGGGTCGTCGAACCGGTTGTAGTCGGCCCGGTTCTCCGGGACGGCGATCCCGAGCGCGTCCTGGTGGTTGTCCCACATCCCGTCCAGCAGCTTCTTCGCAGCCGCGGCGGCCTCCGTGTCACCGGAGCGGTCTGCGTAGTACGTCAGCGTCTTGGCGTACGAGGCCGCCACACCGACATCGTTCGTGTAGTCGGCGACGGTGACCCGCAGTCCGCTGTTGGAACCCGGGTTCGAGGCGTTCCACGTGTCGGGCTGCCCCGACCACTGCAGCGTCGACGGGATCCGGAACGTGCCGTCCGGGTTGAATGTGGTCTTGGACAGCGCCCAGTCGACCCACTTGTCGAGGACCGTCTTGGCCTGCGCGTTCCCCGTCTGCTGGTACAGCTCGGCGACCCGCTCCATGGACCACGCCTGGAAGCCGAACCACTGGTTGGACGGCGGGTCGTGGTAGACGGGCTTCTCGTCGTAGTACATGCCGTAGAACGTCGACTTCCCGGCGGGCGGCGTCGCGTACCGGCCCGCCCAGCTGTTGGTCGCGCCACCGGCGATGGCACCCTCGCTCGACTGCAGCCAGCGGTAGAACTCCAGCTGACGTTCCATGGACTTGGACCAGTCGGCCGCACCCGTGGCCGACTTGGGCTTCAGCGGGGCGTAGTTGCCGAGCGCGTAGGCCGCGAGGGGGTTCTGGTAGCCGCCGTGGGCGTGGCTGGAGCCGATGCGCCAGGCCCAGCCGGCCGAGGTGTCGGTGGCGCCGCCCCAGGCGTAGTACCAGGACATCAGATAGTGCGAGGCGTCCTTGCCCGTGCCCGCGGGGCAGGAGGCGGGCCCGACACAGTTGCCGATCTTCTTGAAGTACTTGTCGAACATGGAGTAGCGCAGGTAGTCGCCCATCTTGGCGGCCTTGCCGACCGTCGCGGAGACGTCCCCGCCCTTGCCCTGCTCCTTCGCCCACAGGTCCGCCCAGTAGGCGGCCTGCACGGCCCGGGCGTCCGCGTCCGGGGCGTTGGTGAACTTCCACTGCTTGGCGTAGGAGGCGTCACCGGTGAACAGGTCCAGATAGCCGTTCTTGCCGCCGTACTTGAAGGCGTCACAGGTCGGCTGCGGAACCGTCTCCCACACCGACTCCTGCGAGCCGCGCTGGAAGGTGTTGATGTACGAGGGGCCGGTGTCCGACGGGCCCGCCTCGCACTTGCCGGGCGAGTTGCCGTAGCCGTAGACGTTGTCGACGTCCTGCAGCCAGTGCATGCCGTAGACGTCGTCCGTGCCGTAGGCGCTCTTCAGCTCGGCCGCGATCGGGTCCCGGCCGACCGAGGCACCCGTGTCGAGCTTGGCCGGGTACTCGTTCGGCGTGTCCAGCTCGGGCGCGTAGGTCGCCGGCTTGGACGCGTTGTAGAAGGAGTTGGTCGGCTGGTCGGCGCGGGTGGGGATCATGTACTTCTCCATGAGGTCCCACGCGCCGTTGAACTTGGACCAGTCGCCGGTCACCTTGCCGTACATGGCCTGGAGCCACAGGAGGTAGCTGTACGCCTCCGAGGTGGTCTCGTGGCCGTGGTCCGGCGCCTCGACGATCAGCGTCTCGACCGAGTGGTAGGGGATGCCCTCGGGGGAGAAGTAGCCGTTCGCCGGGTTGGTGATCTTCCCGTAGAGCTCCAGGAAGCGGGCGTCGTAGTCCTTCGCCGCAGCCAGCTGGGTCACCGTGACCGAGGCTTTGGCATGGCCCGCGGCCGTCGACTCGAAGACCGCCGAGCCGGTGCCCGAGCCGGCGGCGGTGACGGTCACCTTTTGCGCGGTGTTCCAGTTCTGCGGGGTGAAGGTGAGCGAAGCGCCGCCCGTGACCGACAGGCCCGAGTTGCCGCTCGTGCGGGCCGACGCAACCGTCACATTCGCGGAAGGCTGCTTGGACAGCTTCACCTCGTAGGTGCCCGACTTGCCCGACTGGACGCCCAGTTGGAGCGGCGAGGCGACGACAGTGGGACCGGAGGAGACCGTGATGCCGACCGGGGTGGAGTTCGCGGAGGCGCCCATGCTGTCGTACGCCTTCGCCACCAGCGAGTGACTGCCCACGGTCAAGTCGGAAACGGAAAGCGAGTAGGGCGCACTCGTGTCCGTGCCCAGCAGCGTGGTGTCGTCGTAGAACTCCACCTTGCTGATCGTGGCGCTGTCCGCCGCGGCCGCCGTGGCCGCCAGCGGGACCGCCTGGCCCTGGGTGTAGACGGCGCCGGCGGACGGGCTGGTCAGCACGGCGATCGGCGGCTGGTGCGCGCCGGTGCAGGCGGTGCCGTTGACCGAGAAGGACGCCGGCGCGGCGTTGGTGCCGCTGTAGGTGAACTGGGCGCCGGTGGAGACGGCGGCGCCCGCGGCGACCCGGGCGTTGTGGGAGGCGTTCTTGACGGTGATGTTCTGACCGGACTGCGACCAGGTGCCGTTCCAGCCGTTCCCCAGCTTCTGGTTGCCGGAGTAGGCGTAGGTCAGCGTCCAGCCGTCGATGGCGTCTGTGCCGCGGTTGGTGAGGGTCAGATCCGCGGTGAAGCCGGAGCCCCAGTCGTTCGTCTTGTAATCGACACTGCACTGAAGTGCGGCCGCCTGCGCGGGAGTCGACCCTGAGGAGAGCATCGTCAACGGAAGCGCGAGAGCTGCGACGGCGGCGATCCACACGCGCCGCACCGCTCCGCGTCTCCGGGGTGGGGGATGCATGGTGCTGGTTCCTCCTTGCGGCTCGGAGAAGTCAAGGCTTGAACCAGTGGGAGCGCTCCCATCGTGATGACGGGTGTGGTATCGGTCAAGGGCCTTGAAGAGTCGAAAAGATTCGACGCCGCATGTTGAGCGAAAGTCAGTGACTCCCCTGTTCTTTGCAGACACTTGGCGCTACCTTCCTTGACACCAGTGGGAGCGATTCCATCAGTCGACGCGTCCGTCACGGCGTGTCCGGCCTGCAAGGAGTCGCTCGAGCGACACCTCTCGCGTTCAGTACTTTGAGCCGCCCCCAGCGCGGTCGTCCCCTGCTGCGCGAGTGCCATGCCGGGTTCCACGGTTCCTCAGTCCCTCATGTCCCTGTCGGAGCGCGCCCTGAACGGCTGACACCCCCACCAGCGAAAGGGAAACCCGCACTCATGAGCCGTACGAGAACAGCGTTAGTGGCCGCCATGGCCCTGGTCGCCGGCGCGACCGGCACGGCGTTCGCCGTCGACCCGGACGGCGCCGGCATCGCCGCCGTCCCCTGCACCGTCGACTACAAGATCCAGAACCAGTGGAGCACCGGCTTCACCGCCGCCGTGACGGTCACCAACAACAGCGCCGCCAAGTCGTCGTGGTCGCTCAAGTGGTCCTACGCCGGCAACCAGCAGGTCACCAGCGGCTGGAACGCCAAGCTGAGTCAGAGCGGTGCCGCCGTCACGGCGGCCAACGAGAGCTACAACGCCCAGCTCGCGACCGGCGCTTCGGTCAGCTTCGGCTTCCAGGGCAGTTACAGCGGCAGCAACGCGATCCCGGCCACCTTCACCCTCGACGGCGTCACCTGCAACGTCGACGACGGCGGCAACCCGGATCCGACCGACCCGCCGGGCCCCGGCGGCCCGTCCAACCGGGTCGACAACCCCTATGCCGGCGCCAAAGTGTACGTGAACCCGGAGTGGTCCGCGAAGGCCGCCGCCGAGCCGGGCGGCAGCCGCGTCTCCAGCCAGCCCACGGGTGTCTGGCTGGACCGGATCGCGGCCATCAACGGCGCGGGCGGCAAGATGGGCCTGCGCGCCCACCTCGACGAGGCCCTGCGCCAGAAGGGCTCCGGCGAGCTCGTCGTCCAGCTCGTCATCTACAACCTGCCCGGCCGTGACTGTGCCGCCCTCGCCTCCAACGGCGAGCTCGGCCCGACGGAGATCGACCGGTACAAGACGCAGTACATCGACCCGATCAAGGCGATCCTCGCCGACTCGAAGTACGCCTCGCTGCGGATCGTCACCACCGTCGAGATCGACTCGCTGCCGAACCTCGTCACCAACACCGGAAGCCGTCCGACGGCCACCCCGCAGTGCGATGTGATGAAGGCCAACGGCAACTACGTCAAGGGCGTCGGCTACGCGCTGAACAAGCTCGGCGACGTGGCGAACGTCTACAACTACGTGGACGCCGGGCACCACGGCTGGATCGGCTGGGACGACAACTTCGGTGCCTCCGCGACCCTGTTCAAGGAGGCGGCCACCGCCGAGGGCGCGACCGTCAACGACGTCCACGGCTTCATCACCAACACGGCGAACTACAGCGCCCTGAAGGAGAACAACTTCACCATCAACGACAACGTGGCCGGCAAGTCCGTCCGCGAGTCGAAGTGGGTCGACTGGAACCGTTACGTCGACGAGCAGTCCTTCGCCCAGGGCTTCCGCAACCAGCTGGTCTCGGCGGGCTTCCCGTCCTCGATCGGCATGCTGATCGACACCTCCCGCAACGGCTGGGGCGGCTCGGCCCGGCCCGCCGGCCCCGGCGCGCAGACCTCCGTCGACACCTACGTCGAGGGCGGCCGCTACGACCGCCGCATCCACGTCGGCAACTGGTGCAACCAGTCCGGAGCCGGCCTCGGCGAGCGCCCGCGGGCCAACCCGGCCACCGGGATCGACGCGTACGTGTGGATGAAGCCGCCGGGCGAGTCCGACGGCGCGAGCAAGGAGATCGCCAACGACGAGGGCAAGGGCTTCGACCGGATGTGCGACCCGACCTACACGGGCAATCCGCGCAACAACAACAACATGTCCGGTGCCCTGCCGGACGCCCCGCTGTCCGGGCACTGGTTCTCCGCCCAGTTCCGGCAGCTGATGCAGAACGCCTACCCGCCGCTGTCCTGACCGGCTGACACCCCGTCCCCACGGGTCCGCCGGGGCTTCGGCCCCGGCGGACCCTTTTTGCGGGAGCGGCAACAGCGGTGGCCTTCTCCCGGTGCGTCGGCGCAGTCTGGCGGCATCCGAGGGAGAGGCTGACCACCATGGCGCACGACCACGACCACCACCGTCACGGCCACGACCGTCACGATCACGACCGTCACGACCACACGCACCTCGACTGGGCCGCGATGGCTCCGCGGCTGGAGTCACAGGCAGAGCTGTTCGCTTCCCTGTACGAGCGGGCCTTGGGCTGGCTGGCGCACGAGGTGACCGAGCCGGGCCTGATCGTCGACGCGGGCAGCGGGCCGGGCGTCGTGTCGTGTCTGTTCGCCGAGACGTTCCCGGGTGCGCGGATCGTCGCGGTGGACGGCTCCGAGCCGCTGCTGGAACGGGCGCGGGCACGCGCCGAGCGGCTGGGCGTCGCCGACCGCTTCGGCACGATCGCCGGTGAACTCCCCGATGTGCTCGAGGAGCTGGACTACCCGGCCGACCTGCTCTGGGCGAGCCGCAGCCTGCACCACCTCGGCGACCAGCGGGCCGCGCTCGCCGCGTTCGCGGCCCGGCTGGCGCCCGGCGGCACCCTGGCCCTCATGGAGGGCGGCCTGCCCCCGCGGTATCTGCCGCGTGACATTGGTATCGGCCGGCCGGGGCTCCAGGCGCGGCTCGACGCGCTGGAGGCGGAGTGGTTCACGCGGATGCGGACGGAGCTGCCGGGTTACGTCGCGGAGACGGAGGACTGGCCCGCCCTGCTGGCGTCGGCGGGGCTGAAGCCGGGCCGGACGCACACCTTCCTGCTGGACCTCCCCGCACCCGTCTCGGACCGGGCCCGTGAGTATGTCGTCGGATCCCTTTCGCATCTGCGGGAGCGCATTCCGGAGGGCTTCGACGCGGATGATCTCGCCACTCTCGACCGGCTGCTCGATCCCGACGACGAGGCGGGTCTGCACCGGCGGGCGGATGTGTTCGTGCTGGAGGCGCACACGGTGCACACGGCGGTCCGGGCGGTCTGAGCAGGCCCCGCACCGTCCTGAGTGGCACGCAGCGAACTGCCCGCGGCCGAGTCAACAGGCCGCGGGCAGTCGTAGCGCCGGGTGAGCGCTCAGGCGCCGTCGAACGTCGCCGGGTCCGGGCCGATGCGACGGTCCTCGTTGAGGGCGCTGATGGCCGCCAGGTCCTCGGTGTCCAGCTCGAAGTCGAAGACCTCGATGTTCTCCTTGATCCGCGACGGCGTCACGGACTTCGGGATCACCACGTTGCCCAGCTGGAGGTGCCAGCGGAGCACGACCTGGGCCGGCGTGCGGTTGTGCTTCCGGGCGATGGCCACGACCGCCGGAACCTCCAGCAGGCCCTTGCCCTGGCCGAGCGGCGACCAGGCCTCCGTGGCGATGCCCTGCTGCGCGTGGTACTCACGGGCGGCGCTCTGCTGCAGATGCGGGTGCAGCTCGATCTGGTTCACCGCCGGGATGACCGACGTCTCGCCGATCAGCCGCTCGAGGTGCTCGGGCAGGAAGTTGGAGACGCCGATGGCCCGGATCCGGCCGTCGGCGTGCAGCTTCTCGAACGCCTTGTACGTGTCGACGTACGTGTCCCGGGCCGGCAGCGGCCAGTGGATCAGGTACAGGTCGACGAAGTCCAGGCCGAGCTTCTCCAGCGACGTGTCGAAGGCGCGCAGCGTGGAGTCGTACCCCTGGTCGGCGTTCCAGAGCTTGGTGGTGACGAAGAGCTCCTCGCGGGGGAGACCGGCGGCGGCGACGGCCTTGCCGGTGCCCTCCTCGTTGCCGTAGATCGCCGCTGTGTCGATGCTGCGGTACCCGGCCTCCAGCGCGGTCGCGACGGCCGACTCGGCCTCGTCGTCCGGCACCTGCCAGACGCCGAACCCCAGCTGGGGCATCTGGATGCCGTTGTTCAGGGTGATCTGGGGGACCTTGCTCACGAGCTCTCGATCCTTAGGTATGTGGTCGGATGTACTCCCATCGTCAACGATCACGAGCCGTGATGCATTCCTGACGGGAGGATTCAGACGGGCGGCACACCATCCGTCAACAGGCGGTTTACGCCCGGTAGAGCGCCTCGACCTCGTTCTCGTACGCCTTCTCGATCGCCTTGCGCTTCAGCTTCAGGGACGGGGTCAGCAGCCCGTGCTCCTCGGTGAACGGCTGGGCCAGGATGCGGAAGGTGCGGATCGACTCGGCCTGCGAGACAAGGGTGTTGGCCGCGACCACCGCGCGCCGCACCTCCGTCTCCAGGTCCGCGTCCCGCACCAGCTCCGCCGCGGACAGCTGCGGCTTGCCCCGCATCGCCAGCCAGTGCTCCACGGCCTCCTGGTCGAGGGTCACGAGGGCGGCGATGTACGGCCGGTCGTTGCCGACGACGATGCACTGGTTGACCAACGGATGGTCCCGGACGCGTTCCTCCAGCACACCGGGCGAAACACTCTTGCCACCCGATGTGACCAGGATCTCCTTCTTGCGGCCGGTGATGGTGAGGTAGCCGTCCTCGTCGAGCGAGCCGAGGTCGCCGGTGGCCAGCCAGCCGTCGTGCAGGGTCTCGTCCGTGGCCTTGGGGTTGTTGAGGTAGCCCTGGAAGACGTTCTGGCCGTGCAGCCAGATCTCGCCGTCGTCCGCGAGGTGCACGGTCATGCCCGGGATGGGCTGGCCGACCGTGCCGAACCGGGTCCGTCCGGGCGGGTTGGCGGTCGCGGCGGCCGTGGACTCGGTCAGGCCGTAGCCCTCGTAGATGTGCACGCCCGCCCCGGCCCAGAACAGACCGAGCCGCCGGTCCATCGCCGAGCCGCCCGACATGGCGTGCCGGATCCGGCCGCCCATCGCGGCGCGGATCTTGGAGTAGACGAGCTTGTCGAAGAGCTGGTGCTGCATGCGCAGGCCCGCCGAGGGGCCGGGGCCGACGCCCCAGGCCTTGGCCTCGACGGCGTCCGCGTACTTGATGGCGATGTCCACGGCCTTCTCGAACGGGCCGGAACGGCCCTCCTTCTCGGCCTTGCGGCGGGACGCGTTGAACACCTTCTCGAAGATGTACGGCACGGCCAGGAAGAACGTCGGCTTGAACGCGGCCAGGTCGGGCAGCAGGGCCGCCGCGTTCAGCTGGGGCTGATGGCCGAATTTCACCCTGCCGCGAATCGCCGCGACCTGGACCATTCGCCCGAAGACGTGTGCGAGCGGCAGGAACAGCAGGGTGGCCGCCTCGTCGCCCCGCTTGGAGTGGAACACCGGCTCCCAGCGCTCGATGACGGTGTCCGCCTCGTACGCGAAGTTGCCGTGCGTGATGACACAGCCCTTCGGGCGTCCGGTCGTGCCCGAGGTGTAGATGATCGTGGCGATCGATTCGGGCGTGACGGCCTGCCGGTGGCGGTGCACCACCTCGTCGTCGAGGTGCGCGCCGGCGTCGTACAGCTCCTGCACGGCGCCGGAGTCGAGCTGCCACAGGCGGCGCAGCTGCGGCAGCCGGTCGATGACGGTGGCGATCGTCATCGCGTGGTCCTCGTGCTCCACGATCGCGGCCGTCGCCTCGGCGTCGTACAGCATCCAGAAGCACTGCTCGGCCGAGGACGTCGGGTAGACCGGCACGACCTGGGCGCCGATCGTCCACAGCGCGTAGTCGAAGAGCGTCCACTCGTAGCGCGTACGGGACATGATCGCGACCCGGTCGCCGAACCGGATGCCGCTCGCCAGCAGGCCCTTGGCCAGGGCGAGCACCTCGTCACGGAACTCGGCGGTGGTGACATCCCGCCAGTGCCCCGCGTCGTCCTTACGGCCCAGGGCGATGTACAGCGGGTCTTCCTGGGCATGCTCGAAGACGACGTCGGCCAGACCGCCCACCGGAGGTGCCAACGCCAACGGAGGGTTGGTGAACTCGCGCAAACCCCGCTCCCCGCTCCTCAGCGCTTCTGTTGAGTGACGCTCCGCACAGCGCCGTGAAAGCTACCCCACGGGGCCAGGGTGCGGGAGGGGGGCCGAAGGTGAGCAGCGCTCTCATCGGCGCTGGTCAGCGAGGGAAAAAGCGCTCACATGGGGAAGGGTCGGACAGATTACTGACGGTTGAGTAAGTTTCGGTGCCGTAATCTCCACCGAATCTGTACGACTTCAGGCGCGGTGCGGAGCGCCCTGAGGAGGGTCTCTTCTGTCAGCGTGACGGCGACGGATTCCGTCACTCCGCTTGTCACAGGTCCTTGCGTGAGCTGCGGCGCAACCGGTCCCCGCCCGCCAGGAGCGCCGCGGCCAGGGCGTCCGCCGCGCCCGGCGCGGAGGGCCGGCGCCGGCCGTGGACCACCACGAAATCGACCTGCCCCAGTTCCGGCAGGCCCGCCCGGTCCGGGACCCGGACCAGACCCGGCGGGATGAGGCCGCGGGAGTGGGCCATCACGCCGAGGCCCGCGCGGGCCGCGGCGACGAGGCCGTTGAGGCTGCCGCTCGTGCACACCACACGCCACTCGCGGCCCTGCCGCTCCAGCGCCTCCAGGGCGAGTGCGCGGGTGATGCCCGGCGGCGGGTAGACGATCAGCGGCACCGGGCGGTCCGGGTCGAGCCGGAGGCGTTCCGCGCCGATCCACACCAGCCTGTCGTGCCGGACCAGCTCACCGCGCGGGTCCTCGGGGCGGCGCTTGGCCAGGACCAGGTCCAGCTTCCCGGCGGCCAGCTGCTCGTGCAGCGTGCCCGACAGCTCGACCGTGAGCTCCAGGTCGACCTCCGGATGGTCGTGCCGGAATCCCTCGAGGATCTCGGGCAGCCGGGTCAGCACGAAGTCCTCGGAGGCGCCGAAGCGCAGCCGGCCCCGCAGCCGGGTGCCCGTGAAGAACGCCGCCGCCTGCTCGTGCACCTCCAGGATCCGGCGCGCGAAACCGAGCATGGCCTCGCCGTCCTCCGTCAGCTCCACCGAGTGCGTGTCCCGCGTGAACAGCGTCCGCCCGGTGGCGTCCTCCAGCCGCCGCACGTGCTGGCTGACCGTCGACTGCCGCAGCCCGAGCCGCCGCGCGGCCTGCGTGAAGCTCAGCGTCTGCGCCACCGACAGGAACGTGCGCAGATGGGCGGGGTCGTACATGAGCCCAAGGTTATCGCGAAGCGCGATGACAGTCAGAGCGGTATACGGGATTCCCGATCGCCGGACCGGGGAGCAGGATGGGAGGGGGCCGCCCCGGCCCCGTACCGCCCGTACGTACCGAGCAACAAATACCGAGCAAGTGGAGCACCGTGAAACGCCTGCGCCGGCCGCGCCGGATGCCGATCGACCCGTACATCCTTCTCCTGCTGGCGACCGTGGGAGTCGCCGCACTGTTCCCGGCCCGCGGGTCGGTCGCCGATGTGGCGTCCGGGGCCTCCACGGCGGCGATCGCCCTCCTGTTCTTCCTCTACGGGGCCCGGCTCTCCACCCGTGAGGCACTGGACGGCCTGCGGCACTGGCGCCTGCACATCACGGTCCTGGCCGCCACCTTCGTCGTCTTCCCGCTGCTCGGCCTCGCGGCCCGGGGGCTGGTGCCGGTGATCCTCACGGACCCGCTCTACCAGGGCCTGCTCTTCCTCACGCTCGTCCCGTCGACCGTCCAGTCGTCGATCGCCTTCACCTCGATGGCCCGCGGCAACGTGCCCGCCGCGATCTGCGCGGGCTCCTTCTCCTCCCTGATCGGCATCGTCGCCACCCCGCTGCTCGCGGCCTCGCTGCTCGGCGGCAGCGGCGGCGGGTTCTCCGCCGACTCGCTGCTGAGGATCGTGCTGCAACTGCTCGTGCCGTTCCTCGCCGGGCAACTGCTGCGCCGCTGGATCGGCGGCTTCGTCACCCGCCACAAGAAGGTCCTCGGCCTCGTGGACCGCGGCTCGATCCTGCTCGTCGTCTACACCGCGTTCAGCCAGGGCATGGTGCAGGGCATCTGGCACCAGGTCAGCCCCGCCCGGCTGGGTGGGCTGCTCGCGGTCGAGGCCGTGATCCTCGCCGTGATGCTGCTGCTGACCTGGTACGGCGGCAAGGCCCTGGGCTTCGGCCGGGAGGACCGGATCACCCTGCAGTTTGCCGGTTCGAAGAAGTCTTTGGCGGCCGGACTGCCCATGGCGAGCGTCCTGTTCGGCGCGCACGCCTCGCTGGCGGTGCTGCCGCTGATGCTCTTCCACCAGATGCAGCTGATGGTGTGCGCGGTGATCGCCAAGCGCCGCTCGCACGACCCCCGCGCGCAGGTCACTTTGCCGGAGCCAGCCGCAGCGACACGAACCGCGGTCGGTACAGGGACACGTTCCGGCTGAGCTGGGCCGCGGCGCCGGTCGTCTCCAGCCAGTTGACGTCGTAGCTCAGGACGAGACGCCCGTCGCCGCTCAGCACCGGATGGACCTGCGGGTTGTAGGCGGCCACCTGGCCCTGCGGCAGCGACGGACTGAACTCCTTCGCCGGCCCGTGCCACGGCCCGGCCGGGGAGCACGCCCAGTACGAGGCGACGGTGGTCAGGCCCTTGGTGCCCGTGGCCATGGTGAACAGCACGTATGTTCCGCCGTCCCGGACGACCGAGAACGCGCTGCCGACGCCCTTGCGCTGCCCGTCCCCGAGCACCGGCCGGGGGCGGGCGGCGGCCGTCCACGCCGAGCCGTTCCAGTACCGCCAGGCCGCCGGATCCCCGAGCCCGCCCTCCCGTACACGTGCCACGTAGGCGTGGGAAGCGGGGCGGGAGGCGGCCTGGCCGTCGTCGCCGCCGAAGACGTACGTCCAGCCGTCCTCCTCGACCAGCGTCGTGCCGAACAGCACTCGCCGGGACGGGTCGGGGACCAGCTGCTGGTCGAGCACCTTGACGATCGACTCGAGACGCAGGCCGGGCAGCGACAGGGTGGCGACCTCGGTCGCGGTGGGCACGCCGTAGATCCATGGGGCCTGGCCGGCCGTGCGCACCCACAGCAGCACCCGGACCACCTGTTCGGAGGAGCCGGGGGAGCGGGGTTCGACGCGGGCGGCGACCGGCCAGCGCCACTGGTTCGGCAACGGGTCGGCGAAGAGCGGGGCGGGGAGAGTGGTCTCCAGCCGGCCGTCCCGCATCAGCACGGCCGAGTTGCGCACCAGCGGCGCGGCCGTGTCCCGCCAGGCGTGGGACTCGCCGGCCGGGTTGGGCGGGCCGTACACCCGGCCCAGGAAGGTGTCGGAGAACAGCCACAGCACCCGGCCGTCGGGCAGCCGCAGCGAGTGGGTGCCGTCGCCGCCGGTCCAGTCGTCGGTGCGGCTCGCGTCGTCGCCGTAGCGGGCGAACTCGGCGGTGAGGCCGTCGTCCGCCCGCCAGGAGGCCACCGTCCGGGCCCGGCAGGCGCCGTCGTCGTCCCGGCTCTCGTCCTCCGGCAGGGCGACGATCAGGGCGGCACCGAGAACCAGGGCCAGCAGCAGGCCGATCCCGGTTCCGGTGCGTTGTCGTGCTCGTGCTGCTCTTGAGTCGTCGGGCACGCTCCGTGACGTTAGTTGCTGCCGCTCACCTGGTCCATGGGCAGCCACAGGACGGTGCCCCTGGCGGCCGCTTTCGCGGCCCCGGACGCCAACTCCCCGTCGGACAGCGCCCGGTTCCAGACGCGGACGTCGTCGATGGCCCCGCTGAGGAACGCCCTGCTGTCCATCCGCTGGCCGATGTGCACGCCGAACGGGGAGTTACGGCTGACCGAGCCCGGCACGTCCGCGGTGGTGAGCGGCGCGCCGTCGAGGAAGAGCGTCAGCTTCCCGTCGCCCCGGCGCAGGGCCAGATGGTGCCAGCGTCCGTCGTTGTGGGCGCCGTCGGTCCACACCGAGGCCGACCTGACGGTGCTCGCGCCCGACCGGGTGGTGATGAGCCCCCGGACCCGATTGCTCGCCGGCTCCCCGCGCAGCCAGATCTGTGGCTGGGTGCTGCCGATGCCGCCCATCCACAGGAAGGGCTGTTCGCCGGTCGTGGCCGTGTAGCGGAAGAACAGCGAGGCGGTGAAGTCTCCTTCGCCGAGCGGGAGCCCGGACCGGTACGGCAGCCGTACGGCGTCGTCGGTGCCGTCGAAGGACAGCGCGCCGCCACGCACGCCGGTGGTCCGGCCCGCACCGCCGAGCACGGCCGCCGGCGTCGCGGCCGACGCGGCGTCACGGGTGGTCGGGTCGGGGCCCCGGCGCGGTTTCAGCCAGTCCTCGGTGAAGCGGGCGAAGCGGATCTCGTCGCGGGCGTCGACCGCGCCGCCCTCGTACAGCAGGCCCACCGTCGTGCCGTTGACGGCCGCCATGTCGGAGTAGCCGGACCAGTCGCTGGTGACGACCGTGCCCCGGTCCACGCTGTCCCAGGTGAGCCCGCCGTCGTAGGAGGAGCGGACCATCATCGTGCGGCGGCGGTCGGGGTCGGCCGGAGCGGACAGCAGGAGCCGGTCTCCCAGGCGTACGGTCGCGCCCTGGACCTGCGGGGTGTAGAGGTCCGGCAGGTCGCGGAAGGGGGTGGCGAAGCTGTCGCCGCCGTCCCGGCTGAGGGTCTGGGCACGGTGGCCCAGATCGGTGCCGTCCTGTTCCCGGCCGCTGACGAGGAGGGCGCCGTCGGTGCGTTCGGTGAGCGTCACCTCGGACGGCTTCTGCCGGAACGTGCCGTCGAGGGCTATGGGCCAGGAGTCCGTCGCTCCGACCCGCCAGTGGTCGCCGCCGTCGTCGCTGACGATGAGCGCGGCGTGGTTCGCGGTGACCCGGCTGCCGTCCCACGTCTCGGTGTTGACGCCGAACACGAGCCGCCCGGCGTGCTTGCCGCGGGTGAGCTGGATGCCGTGCACGGGGCCGGTGGCGTACCAGGAGTTCCAGTGCGCGGGCAGGATCTGGTCGCTCAGGTCGCGCGGCTTCGACCAGGTCCTGCCGTCGTCGTCGCTGTACTGCAGATGCGGGGTGCGGTCGCAGGGGACGGTGCAGTTCCCGGCGTCGGTCCGGCCGGTGTTGTACGTCTCGGCCAGCAGGATCCGGCCGGTCCCGCGGTCCACGAGGGGCGCCGGGTTGCCGTGCGTGTCGCCGGCGCCCTCGGTGACGACCTGGAGCGGCCCCCAGGTGCGGCCGCCGTCGGTGGAGCGCTTGAGGACGATGTCGATGTCGGCCGCGTCACCGCAGTTGAGGACGCGGCCCTCGGCGAAGGCGAGCAGCGTTCCGGACGTGGTCCGCACGATCGCCGGGATGCGGAAGCAGGCGTAGCCGGGGTCCTGGGAGGCCTTGAAGAGGACCTGCTGTTCGAACTCCGGTAAGGCCGTGGCCGGTCGGGCCTGGGCGGGGAGGGCCGGCGCGAGCAGCGCGGCGGCGGCGAGAGCGGCTGTCAGGGTGGATCTCAGACGTGCGCGAAGACTTGACGGCATGGTGCGACCTGCCCTTCATGCGTCTGTCGGCTGGACCACCGAGGCATGGGAACGGACATCCGGGCGGCGGAAGTGCGGACAACCGGACATCCCACGTCCCATGTGTGGGGCCACAGACGGTACTTGGACTCACAGACCCCCCACAAGAAGCGTGCGTCAGGGGATCAGGACGACCTTTCCGTGGTTGGCCCGCGCCTCGATCTCTCCGTGGGCCTTCGCGGCGTCCGCCAGGACGAACTCCCCGTGGACCACGGGCGTGATCTCTCCCGCCGCGAACAGCCGCCACAGCTCCTCGCGCCACCGCTCGTACAACTCCGGTCTCCCGCGGGCGATACGCGCCATCTGGAACCCGATCACCGACTTCGCGCCCACCAGCAGGTCGTACGCCTGGACGGTGCCGCCGCCCGAGCTGTACGCCACCAGCCGTCCCTCCGGGGCGAGCGCGGTGAGGGCCCGGGTGAGCAGCTCGCCACCGACCGCGTCCAGGGCGTAGTCGACGGGAGTGCCCCAGCTGTCGTCGCCGTAGGTGACGACATGGTCGGCGCCCAGACCGCGGACGAACCCGGCCTTCGCCGGGTCGGAAACGGCCCCCACGACCCGGCCCGCGCCCCGCGTCCTGGCCAGCTGGACGGCCAGATGACCGACGCCGCTCGCCGCCGCGGTGAC
Source organism: Streptomyces sp. NPDC044719 (assembly GCF_056433405.1). Lineage (NCBI taxonomy): Bacteria > Bacillati > Actinomycetota > Actinomycetes > Kitasatosporales > Streptomycetaceae > Streptomyces > Streptomyces sp. NPDC044719. The sequence continues at coordinate 297,259 of NZ_JBWKHE010000010.1, read as the reverse complement.
CAGGGCCGCCTCGCCGGGCTCGGGCCGGGCAGCCGCCAGGGCGCCGAGGGCGACCAGGCCGCTGCGGACCAGGGCGACCGCGTCGACGGCGCGGACACCGGCCGGCACCGGGGAGGCCATGGCCTCGTGCAGGAGGGCGAAGTCGGCGTAGCCGTGGCCGAAGCAGAGCCCCGTCACCCGGTCGCCGGTGCCGAAGCGCGTGACGCCCTCGCCGACGGCCGTGACCTCCCCGGCGATCTCGCCGCCGAGCGGGCCCGGCTCGGCCGCCTCGGTGACCTTGCGTACGACCGGGAGCGTGACGCCGATCGCCTCCGCGCGCACGAGCAGTTCTCCGGGGCCGGGCTCGGGGACCGGAGCCTCCTCCACGAACAGGGGGCCGCCTCGGGATTCGTAGCGGACGCGGCGCATCGCACCTCCGGTGGTCGTTGGTACTCCCAACGAATTCGTTGGGGAGCCCAACGGTATAGGACGATCATAGGAAGGACCAACGATTTCTTGGCTAGGCTGCGGCCATGTCGGAAGCACCTCTGCCCGCGATCCGCTCCCTGCCCAGCTGGCTGCTCGGCCGCGCCGCCGCCCGCGGCCGGACCCTGGTGGCCGAGGCGCTGGCCGAGGAGGACATGAGGATGTGGCACCACGTGGTGCTCTCCGCCGTGCGTGACCTCGGCCCCGTCGCCCAGGCCGACCTCGGCCGCGGGATCCGGCTCGACCCCAAGGACCTGGTCGGCATCCTCGACGACCTCCAGTCGGCCGGCCTGGTGGTCCGCGAGCCCGATCCGAAGGACCGCCGCAAGAACGCGGTGTCCCTGACCACGCGGGGAGCCCGGCTGCTCAAGCGCTGCGAGAAGGCGGCCCGCACCGCCAACGACGAGCTGCTCGCCCCGTTGTCGGCGGCCGAACGCGAGCAGTTCACCGACATGCTCCGGCGGATATCCGGCACGGCGGGCTGAAGCCGCCGGACAGACGTCGAGACGGGGCCCCTCCGGCGCAGGGGGCGCTCCCCGCCGGGCCGGGGCCCCGCCGCCGTGTCGCGGAGGAACCTGTTCAGCCCTGGGCGGCCGCCGCCCGCAGAGCGATCCGGTCCTCACCCGCGTACACGTTCATGGAACCGCCCCGCAGGAAGCCCACCAGCGTCAGGCCGGTCTCGGCGGCCAGATCCACCGCCAGCGAGGACGGCGCCGACACCGCGGCCAGCATCGGCAGGCCGGCCATCACGGCCTTCTGCGCCAGCTCGAACGAGGCCCGGCCCGACACGAGCAGGATCGTCCGCGCCAGCGGCAGCTCCCCGTTCTGCAGGGCACGGCCGACCAGCTTGTCGACCGCGTTGTGCCGGCCCACGTCCTCCCGGACGTCCAGCAGCTCGCCCTCCTCGGAGAACAGCGCCGCCGCGTGCAGGCCCCCGGTGCGGTCGAAGACCCGCTGGGCGGCGCGCAGCCGGTCGGGCAGGCTCGCCAGCAGCTCCGGCGTGACCCGGACCGGGGGAGTGTCGGCGATGGGCCACCGTGCCGTCGTGCGTACCGCGTCCAGCGACGCCTTGCCGCACAGGCCGCAGGAGGAGGTGGTGTAGACGTTCCGCTCCAGCGTGATGTCGGGGATCACCACACCCGAGGCCGTCTTCACGTCGACAACGTTGTAGGTGTTCGAGCCGTCGGCCGTCGCCCCGGCGCAGTAGACGATGTTCTGGAGGTCGTCCTGTCCGCCCAGCACACCCTCGCTCACCAGGAAGCCCGCGGCCAGCGCGAAGTCGTCGCCCGGGGTGCGCATGGTGATCGCCAGGGGTTTGCCGTTGAGCCGGATCTCCAGGGGTTCCTCCGCGACGAGCGTGTCCGGGCGGGTGGAGACCGCCCCGTCCCGGATGCGGATCACCTTGCGTCGTTCCGTGACTCGTCCCATGTCCTGATCAGCCCCGGTTCTGTACGTGCTGGTAGCCGAAGCGGCCCTTGATGCAGAGATTGCCGTGGGTCACCGGGTTGTCGTGCGGCGAGGTGACCTTCACGATCTCATTGTCCTGCACGTGCAGCGTCAGGTTGCAGCCCACTCCGCAGTACGCGCACACGGTGGTCGTCTCCGTCTGGCGCGACTCCTCCCAGGTACCCGCCGCGCGCATGTCGAACTCGGACTTGAAGGACAGCGCGCCCGTGGGGCACACCTCGATGCAGTTCCCGCAGTACACGCAGGCCGAGTCGGTCAGCGGAGCGTCGTGCTCCACGGCGATCCGGGCGTCGAAACCGCGTCCGGCGACCGAGATCGCGAAGGTGTTCTGCCACTGGTCGCCGCAGGCGTCCACGCACTTGTAGCAGAGGATGCACTTGTCGTAGTCGCGCACGTACAGGTCGTTGTCGACCTTCGGTTCCTCGTTGAGCCGGGCCGCGTCCGGGCCGAAGCGGTCGGGCTTCGCCTCGTACTCCTTGAGCCACTCGGCGACCTTCGGGGTCGTCGACAGGTCCACGGAGGACGCGAGCAACTCCAGGACGATCTTCCGGCTGTGCCGGGCCCGTTCGGTGTCCGTGCGCACCTCCATACCGGGCTCGGCCTTGCGGGAGCAGGCCGGGACGAGGGTCCTGGCCCCCTCGACCTCGACGACGCAGACGCGGCAGGCGTTCTTGGGCCGGAGCGTGTCGCCCTCGCACAGGGTCGGGACGTCCTTCCCGGCGGCCCGGCAGGCGTCGAGGATCGTCGAGCCCTCGGGCGCCCGCACCGGCTCCCCGTCGAGCGTGAACTCCAGCAGACGGCGCGGGATCCCCAGCGGTGTGACGGTCATTCGTACGCCCCCAGACGGTCGATGGCGGATTCCACGGCGTTCCACGCGGTCTGCCCGAGACCGCAGATCGAGGCGTCCCGCATCGCGCGGCCGACCTCCCGCAGCAGCGCGATGTCCCCGGCCGCGTCGGCGCCGGTGCGCTCCACGAGCCGGTGCAGCGCCTCCTCCTGCCGCACGGTCCCGACCCGGCACGGCACACACTGCCCGCAGGACTCGTCCCGGAAGAACTCGGCGATGCGCAGCAGCAGCCGGGGCAGGGGCACGGAGTCGTCGAAGGCCATCACGACCCCCGAGCCGAGCGTCGTGCCCGCCTCCCGCGTCCCCTCGAAGGTGAGCGGAACGCCGAGCTCGTCGGCCCGGACGAAACCGCCCGCCGCCCCGCCGAGCAGCACCGCCCGCAGCCCCTCCCGCACCCCGGCGAGCGCGAGCAGATCACCCAGCGTCGCGCCGAACGGCAGCTCGTAGACACCGGGACGCTCCACACTCCCCGAGACGCAGTACAGCTTCGGCCCGGTGGACTTCTCCGTGCCGATCGCCGCGTACGCCGGGGCGCCCATCGTGAGGACCGGCAGGACGTTGACCAACGTCTCCACGTTGTTCTCGACCGTCGGCTTGCCGAACAGGCCCTTCTCCACGGGGAACGGCGGCTTCGAGCGGGGCTCGCCCCGGTAGCCCTCGATGGAGTTGAACAGGGCCGTCTCCTCACCGCAGATGTAGGCGCCCGCACCGCGCCGGATCTCGATGTCGAAGGCGTAGCCCTGGCCGAGGACGTCGTCGCCGAGCAGTCCACGCGCGCGTGCCTGCGTGATCGCGTGCTCCAGCCGGTGCAGTGCGCGCGGGTACTCGCCGCGCAGGTACAGGTATCCCCGGTGGGCGCCGGTCGCGTACGCGGCGATCGTCATCGCCTCGACCAGCGCGTACGGGTCGCCCTCCATGAGCACGCGGTCCTTGAACGTGCCCGGCTCGGACTCGTCGGCGTTGCAGACGAGGTAGTGCGGCTGATCGGGCTGGGACGCCGTGGCCTGCCATTTGCGGCCCGTGGGGAAGGCGGCGCCGCCGCGCCCGACCAGGCCCGAGTCGGTGACCTCGCGGATCACCCCGGCCGGGCCCAGCTCGAAGGCCCGGCGCAATGCGGTGTAGCCGCCGTGGGCGCGGTAGTCGTCGAGGGAGGCGGGGTCGACCACGCCGACGCGGTGGAGCAGCATCAGACCGTCCTGCCCGGCCTGGGGCACCGCCAGAGCGGCGGGCGGCTCCTCCGGCGCCGAGTCGGGCGCACTCGCGGCGAGGACGGCCCGCTCGACGGTCGCGGGCGCCGACGCGGCCGTACGCACAGGATTCCCGGCCTTGATCGCGAGCGCCGCCGGGGCCCGTTCGCACAGCCCCAGACAGGGGCTGCGCTCCACCGTGACACCGCTGCCGAGTCCCAGCCGGGCCTCGATCCCGGCGCACAGCTCCGGCGCCCCGGCCGCCGCGCACGCCAGGTCCGTGCACACATGGAGCACGGTCGCCGGACGGGGCTCGACCGAGAACATGGCATAGAAGGTGGCGACGCCGTACGCCTCCGCCGGCGGTACCGTCAGCCGCCGGCACAGGTAGTCGAGGGCGCCGTCGCTGATCCAGCCGACCCGGTCGTTGATGGCGTGCAGCCCCGGCAACAGCAGGTCGCGGCGGTCGCGGGCCTCGCGCCCGCCACGGGCCCACCGCAGATCGGCGGCTCCCATCTCATCGCGGGCGGCGCCCTCCCAGGAGGACTCGGGCGGACCGAGCAGGGCGTCCACGGCCGCCCGCTCCTCGTCCGTCGGTTTGCTGTCACCGAAGTGCAGGTCCACAGTGCGTCACCCCACGATGGTCGCGATGGGCAGCTTCTCGATCCGGATCGCCGACGCCTTGAACTCCGCCGTCCCCGCGATCGGGCAGTTCGCCTCGATCGTCAGCGCGTTGGTGTCCACCTCGTCGGGGAAGTGCATGGTCATGAAGGCGAGTCCGGGCCGCAGCGCGGTGTCCACCCACACGGGCGCGGTCACCGACCCGCGCCGTGAGGTGACCTGGACCTGCTCACCCACCACGACCCCGTAGCGCTCGGCGTCCTCCGGGCACAGCTCGATGAACTCGCCGCGCCGCAGCGGTGAGGCGTAACCGCCGCTCTGCACACCGGTGTTGTAGGAGTCCAGCCGCCGTCCGGTGGTCAGCCGGATCGGGTAGCGCTCGTCCGTGAGGTCCACGGGCGGGTCGTGCTGCACGATCCCGAAGGGAGCCGGCCGTCCCCGCCCGGCGGGGTCCGGATCCCACAACCGGCCGTGCAGATAGGTCGGCTCGAGCCCGTCCGTGCTGGGGCAGGGCCACTGGATGCCCTGGTGCTCCTCCAAACGCTCGTACGTCATGCCGTAGTGGTCGGGCGAGACGGACCTCAGCTCGTTCCACACGGTCTCGGCGTCGGCGTACTTCCAGTCGTGGCCGAGGCGGGCCGCGAGGTCGCAGATGATGTCGATGTCCTCGCGGGCCTCACCGGGCGGGGTGACGGCCTTGCGGACACGCTGCACCCGCCGCTCGCTGTTGGTGGTCGTGCCCTCGGTCTCCGCCCAGCCGGCGGTGGCCGGCAGGACGACGTCCGCGAGTTCGGCCGTCTTCGTGAGGAAGATGTCCTGGACGACGAGGAAGTCCAGCTGCCGCAGCCGCTGTACGGCCTGCTCGCTGTCCGCCTCCGACTGGGCCGGGTTCTCGCCGATGCAGTACACGGCCTTGAGGCCGCCGTCCTCCATCGCCTCGAACATCTCCGTGAGGTTCAGGCCGTAGTACGGCTGGATCACGGTGTCCCAGGCCGACTCGAACTTCAGCCGGGTGTCCGGGTCGAGGATGTCCTGGAAGCCCGGCAGCCGGTTGGGGATCGCGCCCATGTCGCCTCCGCCCTGCACGTTGTTCTGCCCGCGCAGGGGCTGCAGGCCCGAGCCGTAGCGGCCGACATGACCGGTGAGCAGGGACAGGTTGATCAGGGCGCGGACGTTGTCGGTGCCGTTGTGGTGCTCGGTGATGCCGAGGGTCCAGCACAACTGGGCGCGCTCGGCACGGGCGTAGGCGTGCGCAAGCTCGCGGATCGCCGCGGCCGGTACACCCGTCACCTTCTCGGCGAGCGACAGCGTCCACGGCTCGACCAGCGCCCGGTACTCCTCGAAGCCGGTGGTCGCCCGCTCGATGAACGCCTCGTTGGCCAGCCCCGCGTGGATGATCTCGCGGCCGATCGCGTGCGCCATCGGGATGTCGGTGCCGACGTTGAGGCCGAGCCAGCTCTCCGCCCACTCGGCGGTCGAGGTCCGGCGCGGATCGACCGCGTACATCCGGGCGCCGTTCCTGACCCCCTTCAGCACGTGCTGGAAGAAGATCGGGTGCGCGAAACGGGCGTTGGAGCCCCACATCACGATCAGGTCCGTGTGCTCGATCTCCTCGTACGACGACGTCCCGCCGCCCGAGCCGAACGCCGCCGACAGGCCGGCCACGCTCGGGGCGTGACAGGTGCGGTTGCAGGAGTCGACGTTGTTGGTGCCCATGACGACCCGGGCGAACTTCTGCGCCACGTAGTTCATCTCGTTGGTGGCGCGGGCGCAGCTGAACATCCCGAAGGCGCCGCGGCTCCGGGCGATGCCCCGGGCGGCCCGGTCCAGGGCCTCCTCCCAGCTCGCCTGCCGGAAGGGTTCGTCGCGGGAGTCACGTACGAGCGGGTGGGTCAGCCGGGTGTAGGTCTTCGGTTGCCGTTTCCTCATGCGGCGCTCCTCAGCGCGAGCAGGTCCGAGATGGCGTGCACGGTGCGCAGGGTGGGCACCTCCACGCCGGTGATATCCGCCAGTTCGACGACCGCCGCGAGGAGTACGTCGAGTTCCAGCGGTTTGCCGCGCTCCAGGTCCTGGAGCGTGGAGGTGCGATGGTCGCCGACCCGCTCGGCGCCCGCGAGCCGGCGCTCGATGGAGACGCCGACCTCACAGCCGAGGGCCCGGGCGACCGAGAGCGTCTCGGTCATCATGATCTCGATGACCCGGCGGGTGCCGCCGTGCAGGCACATCTGCCGCATGGTCGCGCGGGCCAGCGCGCTGATCGGGTTGAAGGAGATGTTGCCGAGCAGCTTGACCCAGATGTCGTCCCGCAGGTCAGGTTCCACCGGGCACTTGAGCCCGCCCGCCCGCATCGCCTCGCTGAGGGCGAGACAGCGTGCCGAGAGGCTGCGGTCGGGCTCGCCGATCGAGAACCGCGTGCCCTCCAAGTGCCGTACGACGCCCGGCTCTTCGAGCTCGGTCGCCGCGTAGACGACACATCCGACGGCCCGTTCGGGCGCGAGCACCGCACTGACCGCGCCGTCCGGGTCCACGCTCTCGACGCGGTGGCCGTCGTACGGGCCGCCGTGCCGGTGGAAGTACCACCAGGGGATGCCGTTCTGGGCCGCGACGACCGCCGTCGTCCCGTGCAGCAACGGTGCGATCAGCGGCCCGCACGCCGCGTACGCGTTGGCCTTCAGGCCCAGGAAGACGTAGTCGGCCGGGCCCACTTCGGCCGGGTCGTCGGTCGCGTGGGGGTGCGCGACGAAATCGCCCCGCGGGCTGCGCACCCGGACTCCGTGCTGCCTCATGGCCGCCAGGTGCGGTCCACGGGCGATGAGATGCACCTCGGCACCCGCGCGGTGGAGCGCGGCGCCGACGTAGGCGCCGATGGCACCGGCGCCGAGAACTGCGACTTTCACGGGAACACTCCGTTCGGTTTGAGGGATACCGCGGAGGTGTGACCGCCGTACGACCGCTCAGGAACGCGCCGTGCGGCTTGTGTCGACGAAATATTGTCTACAGTATGGAGGTTGGGGCGGCAAGGGTCCGTGCGGCGACCGTTCGGCGCATGCTGAATACCGCTCACCGCATACGGTCGACGCGCCGCCTTCTCAACTCCCTTGCGACTGCCTACCGTCCGGGATTCATGAGTCCCCCAGTCGCGCCCCCGGGCTGGAGCCGCTGGCTCGTTCCGCCCGCCGCTCTTTCCGTACATCTCTCCATCGGCCAGGCCTACGCCTGGAGCGTGTTCAAGCCGCCCCTCGAGTCCGCGCTCGGCCTCAGCGGCACACAGAGCGCGCTGCCCTTCCAGCTGGGCATCGTCATGCTGGGCCTGTCCGCCGCGTTCGGCGGCACGCTCGTGGAACGCAACGGCCCCCGCTGGGCGATGACCGTCGCCCTGATCTGCTTCTCCTCCGGCTTCCTGCTCTCCGCGCTGGGCGCGTCCCTCGAGCAGTACTGGCTGATCGTGTTCGGCTACGGCTTCGTCGGCGGCATCGGCCTCGGCATCGGCTACATCTCGCCCGTCTCCACACTGATCAAGTGGTTCCCGGACCGGCCCGGCATGGCCACCGGCATCGCCATCATGGGCTTCGGCGGCGGTGCGCTGATCGCCTCGCCGTGGTCGGCGCAGATGCTGGAGTCGTTCGGCAGCGACAGCTCCGGCATCGCACTGGCCTTCCTGGTGCACGGGCTGTCGTACGCGGTCTTCATGCTGCTGGGTGTGCTCCTGGTCCGGGTTCCGCGTCATGCCCCAGGGGCGCGGGGAACCGCGCGACAAGCCCCCACCGGCCCGCAGGTTTCGGCGAACCAGGCCATCCGCACCCCGCAGTTCTGGTGCCTGTGGCTCGTGCTCTGCATGAACGTCACCGCCGGCATCGGCATCCTGGAGAAGGCCGCACCGATGATCACGGACTTCTTCGCGGACACCTCCACACCGGTGTCCGCGACGGCCGCCGCCGGTTTCGTCGCCCTGCTGTCGGCGGCGAACATGGCCGGCCGCATCGGCTGGTCGTCGACGTCCGACCTGATCGGCCGCAAGAACATCTACCGCGTCTACCTGGGCGTGGGCGCGCTGATGTACGCGCTCATCGCCCTGTTCGGCGACACCTCCAAGCCGCTGTTCATCCTCTGCGCGCTGGTCATCCTCTCCTTCTACGGCGGCGGCTTCGCGACGATCCCGGCGTACCTCAAGGACCTGTTCGGCACCTACCAGGTCGGCGCCATCCACGGGCGGCTGCTCACCGCCTGGTCCCTGGCCGGTGTGCTCGGGCCGCTCATCGTGAACTGGATCGCCGACCGGCAGGAGGAGGCGGGCCGGCACGGCGCGTCCCTGTACGGACTGTCCTTCGTCATCATGATCGGCCTGCTCGTCGTCGGCTTCGTCGCCAACGAGCTCGTCCGGCCCGTCGACCCCCGCCATCACGCCCCGCAGCCGAAGGAGGCCGATCGTGTCCAGCAGCAGTCAGAGTCCGCCTAGCCCGGACCGGCGGTGGCTGATCGCCTTCGCCTGGGTGTGGGTGGGCGTACCGCTCGCCTACGGGCTGTACGAGCTCGTCCGGAAGGCGGCACAGCTGTTCACCGGATGAGGCCCGTGGCGGCGCCGGGTCCCGGCATTCGACAGGTGTCCGGGCGTCCGGGCTCCTGACCGAAGCTGACAAGCCTGGCGCCCGTTTCCTGTTGCCTTGGCTGCCGTCGTACCCGCGAGTCACTGATCAGACTGGTGGGTCCCGTACCCAAGGCAACGAGGGGGACCCACCCAGATGAACGGCTCGCGCATCGCCGCCGTCGGCCACTACCAGCCCGCCAAGGTGCTCACCAACGAGGACCTGGCGGGCCTGGTGGACACCAGTGACGAGTGGATCAGGAGCCGGGTGGGCATCCGGACCCGCCACATCGCCGGGCCCGACGAGCCGGTCGACGAGCTGGCCGCCCACGCCGCCGCCAAGGCCCTCGCGGCGGCCGGCCTCGCCCCGGCCGACATCGACCTGGTGCTGGTCGCCACCTCCACCGCCGTCGACCGCTCGCCCAACATGGCGGCCCGGGTCGCGGCCCGCCTCGGCATGCCGCACCCGGCCACCATGGACCTCAACGTCGTGTGCGCCGGGTTCACCCACGCCCTGGCCACCGCCGACCACACCGTCCGCGCGGGGGGAGCGAGCCGTGCGCTGGTCATCGGGGCCGACAAGATGTCCGAGGTGACCGACTGGAGCGACCGCAGCACCTGTGTGCTCGTCGGGGACGGGGCCGGGGCCGCGGTGGTCGAGGCCGCTGAGGAGTCCGGCATCGGGCCGGTGCTGTGGGGCTCGGTGCCCGAGATGGGCCACGCGGTGCGGATCGAGGGCACTCCGCCCCGTTTCGCCCAGGAAGGGCAGAGCGTCTACCGCTGGGCGACCACGCAGCTCCCGCCCATCGCGCGCCGGGCGTGCGAGCGGGCCGGTCTTGAGCCGGCCGACCTCGCCGGGGTCGTCCTGCACCAGGCCAACCTGCGCATCATCGAACCCCTCGCCGAGAAGATCGGTGCCGTGAACGCCGTCGTCGCGCGCGATGTCACCGAGTCCGGCAACACCTCCGCCGCGAGCATCCCGCTCGCCTTCTCCAAGCTCGTCGAACAGGGCGCGGTCTCCTCCGGTGACCCGGTTCTGCTGTTCGGCTTCGGCGGGAACCTGTCGTACGCGGGACAGGTCGTGCGCTGCCCCTGAGCCCTCCGGCCGCCCGGGTGTGACGCGGCCAACTGCCGGAATCCCTGGCCTTTGTGCGCCGTAGACTGTAGACGAAAGACAATCGATACTGACTCTGCGGCGACACCGGTAGCCGCCGCGCTGTGCACGGCCCTGCCGAGGAGGGGGACCGCGATGCTGTCGACAGGCCTGCCCCAGGGGGCGGTACCCAAGCTGGAACGCCCGGGTCCGCTGCGTGACCGCGTCTACGAGGCACTCCTCGAACTCATCACCACCCGCGCCCTCCAGCCCGGCCAGCACCTCGTCGAGAGCGAACTCGCCGGGCATCTGGGGGTCTCCCGGCAGCCGGTGCGCGAGGCGCTGCAGCGGCTCAACACCGAGGGGTGGGTCGATCTGCGGCCCGCCCAGGGCGCGTTCGTGCACGAGCCGACGGAGGAGGAGGCCGACCAGCTCCTCACGGTCCGTACGCTCCTGGAGGCCGAGGCGGCCCGGCTCGCGGCGGCCAACGCCGACAGCGCCGGCCTCACCGCCCTGGAAACCCTCTGCGCGGAGGGCGAGCAGGCCGTCGAGGCCGATGACGTGGACGGCGCCGTCGCCATGAACGCCCGCTTCCACGCCAAGATCATGGAGCTCGCCGGCAACGCGGTCCTCGCCGAACTCGCCGCCCAGGTCGACCGGCGGGTGCGCTGGTACTACACGCCGGTGGCCCGGCAGCGCGGCCACCAGTCCTGGATCGAACACCGCGAACTGATCGCGGCCATCTCCGACCGGGACGAACAGCGGGCCACGCAGCTGATGCGCGAACACACCGAGCACACGCGGCGGTCGTACCACGCGCGGGCGCGTTCGTAGGGCCCTCAGCGGCTGTCAGCAACTCCCGTCCCCCTCGACTCCCGCCCCCGCCTTTGTCCTGTGAGTGGAAAAAGTCGGGGGCAATTCCTGCGCGACTTCTTCCCACCTCCGGCAGCCGCTGCTACGTTTCCCTCCCAAAGCAAGCCACTGAGGTGGCGGAAAACCGGCGCGCACAGGCCGACAGAGGCGGGGAGGGGCTCGTGAGACGTATGACCGCACGACCTGGAAACGCCCACCAGGCCCGACTGCTCACGCTGTTGCGCGACGGCGGCCCCAACTCCCGGGCTCAGCTGGGCGACCAGGTCGACCTCTCGCGGTCCAAGCTCGCCGTGGAGGTGGACCGGCTGCTGGAGACGGGGCTGGTCGTGGCCGACGGACTCGCCGCCTCGCGCGGTGGCCGTCGCTCCCACAACATCCGGCTCAACCCCGGTCTGCGCTTCCTCGGCGTCGACATCGGCGCGACCTCGGTCGACGTCGCCGTCACCAACGCCGAACTGGAGACCCTCGGCCACATCAACCAGCCCATGGACGTACGTGAAGGCCCGGTCGCGGTCTTCGAGCAGGTCCTGGCCATGGCCGCGAAACTGAAGGCCTCCGGGCTCGCGGAGGGGTTCGACGGCGCCGGCATCGGCGTCCCGGGCCCGGTCCGCTTCCCCGAGGGCATCCCGGTGGCACCGCCGATCATGCCCGGCTGGGACGGCTTCCCCGTGCGGGAGGCGCTCAGCCAGGAACTCGGCTGCCCGGTCATGGTCGACAACGACGTGAACCTCATGGCGATGGGGGAGCAGCACGCGGGCGTCGCCCGCACCGTCGCCGACTTCCTCTGCGTCAAGATCGGCACCGGCATCGGCTGCGGCATCGTCGTCGGCGGTGAGGTCTACCGCGGTACGACGGGCAGCGCCGGCGACATCGGGCACATCCAGGCCGTGTCCGACGGCAGGCCCTGCGCCTGCGGCAACCGGGGCTGCCTGGAGGCCCACTTCAGCGGGGCGGCCCTCGCCCGCGACGCCACGGAGGCCGCCCAGCAGGGACTTTCGGCCGAACTGGCGTCGCGTCTTGAGGCGAACGGCGGTCTCACGGCCGTCGACGTCGCCGCCGCGGCCGCCGCGGGCGACGCCACCGCACTCGACCTGATCCGCGAGGGCGGCAATCACACCGGCCAGGTCATCGCCGGCCTGGTCAGCTTCTTCAACCCGGGTCTGGTGGTGATCGGTGGCGGGGTGACCGGCCTCGGCCACACGCTGCTCGCCGCGATCCGCACCCAGGTCTACCGCCAGTCGCTGCCGCTGGCGACCGGCAATCTGCCCATCGTCCTGGGCGAGCTGGGACCCGCCGCCGGTGTCATCGGCGCGGCCCGGCTCATCAGCGATCACCTGTTCTCACCCGCGTAAGCGCACCGTTCAGTACCGCGTACCAGTACCGCGCACCGCACAGTTCCCCGCTCCGCGCTCCGCCCTGCCCTGAAACCGGCCCGCACGCCCGCCAAGGGGACCTCATGGCACCAGAACCACCGCTGCTCAGCATGTCCGGCATCACCAAGTCGTTCCCCGGCGTCCGGGCCCTCGACGGCGTCGACCTCGACGTCCAGGCCGGTGAGGTGCACTGCCTGCTCGGCCAGAACGGCGCGGGCAAATCGACCCTCATCAAGGTCCTGGCCGGTGCCCATCAGCCCGACACCGGCCGCCTCCGCTGGCGCGGCGAGGAGGTCACCCTCCGCTCGCCGATCGCCGCCATGCGCCTCGGCATCGCCACCATCTACCAGGAACTCGACCTGGTGGAGCATCTGTCGGTCGCCGAGAACGTCCACCTCGGCCACGAACCGACCACCGCCGGATTCGTCGTACGCGGAAAGGCGGCCAAGGCCTCGACCGCCGCCCTGCTCGAACGACTCGGGCACCCCGAGGTCGATCCGGCCCGCCTGGTCGGGGAGTTGTCGGCCGCGCAGCAGCAGATCGTGTCCATGGCCAGGGCGCTCTCCCACGACGTGCGGCTCATCGTGATGGACGAGCCTTCCGCCGCCCTCGACCCGGACGAGGTCGACAACCTCTTCCGTATCGTCGGCGATCTCACCGCCGCAGGAGTCGCCGTCGTCTACATCTCACACCGTCTGGAGGAGATCCGGCGCATCGGCGACCGGGTCACCGTGCTGAAGGACGGGCGGGCCGTCGCGAACGGGCTCCCGGCGAAGTCGACACCGACCCGCGAGGTCGTCGCGCTGATGACGGGCCGCAACGTCGAGTACGTCTTCCCCGACCGGCCCGTCTCCCCGCCGCCCGGCGAACCCGTCCTGAGGGTCCAAGGCCTGGCCAGGCAAGGGGAGTTCGACTCCCTCGACCTGGAGGTCAGGCCGGGCGAGATCGTCGGCCTCGCCGGACTCGTCGGCTCGGGCCGCTCCGAGATCCTGGAGACCGTCTACGGGGCCCGGAAACCGACGTCCGGTCAGGTACTGGTCGACGGACGGCCCTTGAAGCCGGGCAGCGTACGGGCCGCCGTCCGCGCCGGGCTCGGGCTGGCCCCCGAGGAACGCAAGGCCCAGGCCCTGCTGATGCTGGAGTCCGTCACCCGCAATGTGTCGGTCTCCTCCATGTCCCGCTTCTCGCGCGGCGGCTGGATCGACCGGGGCGCCGAACTCGGTGCCGCCCGGGCCGCGACACGCGAGCTGTCGCTCAGGCCGGACAACCCGTCCGTGCCCGTGCGCACCCTGTCCGGCGGCAATCAGCAGAAGGCCGTCCTGGCCCGCTGGCTACTGCGCGGCTGCAAGGTGCTGCTGCTCGACGAACCCACCCGCGGCGTCGACGTCGGCGCCCGCGCCGAACTGTACGCCGTCGTCCGCCGGCTGGCCGACGAAGGCCTCGCCGTGCTGCTGGTCTCCAGCGAGGTGCCCGAGGTGCTCGGCCTCGCCGACCGCGTCCTGGTGCTGCGCGAGGGCCGTGTCGTCCACACGGCACCCGCGCGCGAACTCGACGAACACCGCGTACTCGACCTGGTCATGGAAGGAAGCCCGGCGTCATGACGCAGCCCGTCTCCCCGCCGCGGGACAGCAGCACCGACAAGGTGCCCCAGGCCCAGCCCCCGGTTTGGCGCGGCCTGCTGTTCCGCGCCGACGTCCGCACCCTCTCCCTGCTCGGCGTGCTCGCCGCGCTGATCCTCATCGGCGGCATCACCAAGCCCGACGAGTTCCTCGACACCCGCAACCTGCAACTCGTCCTCACCCAGGCCTCCGTGATCGGCGTCGTCACCGTCGGCATGACCTTCGTCATCGTCTCCGGCGGCATCGACCTGTCGGTCGGCGCGATCGTCGCCCTCGCCTCCGTCTGGGCGACGACGGTGGCCACCCAGGAGTACGGCTTCGCCGGCATCCTCTTCACGGCGATGGTCGTCGGAGTCGGCTGCGGGCTGGTCAACGGGGTGCTCATCGCCTACGGCGCGATGGTGCCGTTCATCGCCACCCTCGCCATGCTGGCCTCCGCCCGCGGCCTCGCCCTGCAGATCACCGACGGCAAGACCCAGATCGTCACCGTGCCGTCCGTTCTCGACCTGGGCGAACGCGACGCCTACATCCTCGGCATCCCGCCCCTGGTCATGGTCTTCGCCGTCGTGACGGTCATCGGCTGGCTGGTGCTCAACCGCACCACCTTCGGCCGCCGCACCGTCGCCGTCGGCGGCAACCCGGAGGCCGCCCGGCTCGCCGGCATCGACGTACGCCGCCAGCGGCTCTACCTCTATCTGCTGTCCGGCCTGTGCTGCGGCATCGCCGCCTTCCTGCTGATCGTCCTGTCCGGCTCCGGCCAGAACACCAACGGCAACCTCTACGAACTCGACGCCATCGCCGCCGCGATCATCGGCGGCACCCTGCTCACCGGCGGCCGCGGCACCATCACCGGCTCCGTGCTGGGCGTCCTGATCTTCACCACGATCACCAACATCTTCGCCCTGAACAACCTGCAGAGCGACGTCCAGCAGATCGCCAAGGGCGCGATCATCGTCGCCGCCGTGCTGGTCCAGCGCCGTACCGCGAGCACGACCTGAGGAAAGGGTTCACCGCCATGACAGAGATCACGAGCCGCAGAGGACTGCTCTTCGGGGCCGCCGCCGTCTCCGCCGGTGCCCTCCTCACGGGCTGCACCAGCAACGAGCCCTCCGACTCCAAGGACGAGCCGGCCGGGAACGACCAGCCCGCCGCCGACGACAAGCCGGGCAAGCAGGTCACCATCGGCTTCGCCGGACCGCAGGCCGACCACGGCTGGCTCAACGCCATCAACGACAACGCCAAGGAGCGCGCCGGGAAGTACTCGGACGTCAAGCTGGAGATCACCGAGGGCTCCAACGACACCGCCCAGCAGATCGGCCAGATCGAGACGCTCATCAACAAGAAGGTCGACGTCCTGGTGGTGCTGCCCGCCGACGGCAAGGCCCTCACCCAGGTCGGGCTGAAGGCGATGCGCGCGGGCATCCCGGTCGTCAACCTCGACCGGATCTTCAACACCCCGCAGGCCTACCGCTGCTGGATCGGCGGCGACAACTACGGCATGGGCCTCAACGCCGGGCACTACATCGGCGAGAAGCTCAAGGGCAAGTCGGGCGCCCGCGTCATCGAACTGGCGGGCCTGGACAACCTGGAGCTGACCAAGCAGCGCACCAAGGGCTTCGACGACGCCCTGAAGAACTACCCCAACATCAAGAAGGTCGCCCGCCAGGCCGCCGACTTCACCGTCGAGTCCGGCCAGGCCAAGATGGCCCAGCTGCTCCAGGCCCAGTCGAAGTTCGACGCGCTGTGGAACCACGACGACGACCAGGGCGTCGGCGCGCTGCGGGCCATCGAGCAGGCCGGACGCGACGACTTCCTGATGGTCGGCGGCGCGGGCGCGCTCTCCGCCTTCCAGGCCATCAAGCAGGACGACGGCGTGCTCAAGGCGACGGTGCTCTACCCGCCGACCATGGCCGCCTCCGCGATCGACCTCGCCCGGGCCCTCGGCCAGGGCAAGGGCATCGGCGGCATGGCCGAGTTCGAGATCCCCGCGTCGATCACGCTCTACTCGGCCGTCGTCGACAAGACCAACGTCGACCAGTACATGCCCACCGGCTTCCAGTGACCGGTTTCGCCCCCGCACCCCCCACGTGCGCGACCCCGACCAGGACGAGGAGGACTCCCACATGGGACAGCCGCAGCAGCAGTCAGAAGGGACCGAGGAGGCGGGCAAGCCACCCCTGCGCGTGGGGATGGTGGGCTACGCCTTCATGGGCGCCGCCCACTCGCAGGGCTGGCGCACCGCGGGCCGTGTCTTCGACCTGCCGCTGAACCCGGTGCAGGCCGCGATCTGCGGGCGGGACGCCGCCGCGGCGCGGGCAGCGGCCGACCGGCACGGCTGGGCGTCCACCGAGACCGACTGGCGTGCCCTAGTCGAACGGGACGACATCGACCTCGTCGACATCTGCACCCCCGGCGACAGCCACGCCGAGATCGCCCTCGCCGCCCTGGCCGCCGGCAAGCATGTCCTGTGCGAGAAGCCCCTCGCCAACACCGTCGAGGAAGCCGCCTCGATGGAACGCGCCGCCGAAGAGGCACACGCACGCGGCCAGGTGGCGATGGTCGGCTTCAACTACCGCCGGGTGCCGGCCACCGCCCTGGCCCGCCGCATGGTCGCCGAGGGCCGCCTGGGCAGGCTGCGGCACGTGCGGGTGACGTACCTCCAGGACTGGCTCGTCGACCCGGACTTCCCGCTGACCTGGCGGCTGCGCAGGGAGCAGGCGGGCTCGGGCTCCCTCGGCGACCTGGGCGCGCACATCATCGACCTCGCGCAGTACCTGACCGGGGAGCGGCTGGCGGGCGTCTCCGCGCTGACCGAGACCTTCGTACGGGAACGGCCGCTGCCCATCGGCGCCTCCAGCGGGCTGGCCGCGGTGTCGTCCGCGGGCACCGGCCAGGTCACCGTGGACGACGCCGCCCTCTTCACGGCCCGTTTCCCCTCCGGCGCCCTGGCCTCCTTCGAGGCCACCCGCTACGCCACCGGCCGCAAGAACGCCCTGCGCATCGAGCTCAACGGGGAGCGCGGCTCGCTCGCCTTCGACCTGGAGCGGCTCAACGAGCTGTCGTTCCACGACGGCACCGAGGCGGGTACGGAGGCCGGATTCCGCCGCATCCTGGTCACCGAACCCGACCACCCCTACCTGGACGCCTGGTGGCCGCCGGGCCACGGCCTCGGCTACGAGCACACCTTCGTCCACCAGGCCCGCGACCTGGTCCACGCCGTCGCCGAGGGCCGCCGCCCCGAACCCTCCTTCGCCGACGGGCTGCAGGTGCAGCGCGTGCTCGCGGCGGTCGAGGAGAGCGCCGAGAAGAACTCCGTCTACACCCCGATTGCGGTCTGAGGAGGCTGACGCGCGATGCCGCGTACGTTCACGCTGTTCACCGGCCAGTGGGCGGACCTGCCCCTGGAGGAGGTCTGCCGGCTCGCCCGCGACTTCGGCTACGACGGCCTCGAACTCGCCTGCTGGGGCGACCACTTCGAAGTCGACAAGGCGCTCTCCGACCCGGGGTATCTCGACGGGCGCCGGGCTCTGCTCGACAAGTACGGCCTGAAGTGCTGGGCCATCTCCAACCACCTCGTCGGCCAGGCCGTCTGTGACGCCATCATCGACGAACGCCACCAGGCCATCGTGCCGGACGCGGTGTGGGGCGACGGAGACCCGGAAGGGGTCCGGCAGCGGGCCGCGGAACGCATGAAGGACACCGCGCGCGCCGCGGCCGCCTTCGGCGTCGACACCGTCATCGGCTTCACCGGCTCCGCCATCTGGCACCTGGTCGCCATGTTCCCGCCCGCCCCCGACGCGATGATCGAACGCGGCTACCAGGACTTCGCCGACCGCTGGAACCCGATCCTGGACGTCTTCGACGCCGAGGGCGTGCGGTTCGCGCACGAGGTGCACCCCAGCGAGATCGCCTACGACTACTGGACGACCGTCCGCGCCTTGGAGGCGGTCGGCCGGCGCCCCGCCTTCGGGCTCAACTTCGACCCCTCGCACTTCGTGTGGCAGGACCTCGACCCGGTCGGCTTCCTCTGGGACTTCCGCGACCGGATCTACCACGTCGACTGCAAGGAGGCCCGCAAGCGCCTCGACGGACGCAACGGCCGGCTCGGCTCCCACCTGCCCTGGGGCGACCCGCGGCGCGGCTGGGACTTCGTCTCCGCCGGGCACGGCGACGTCCCCTGGGAGGACGTCTTCCGGATGCTGCGCTCCATCGACTACCAGGGTCCGGTCTCCGTCGAGTGGGAGGACGCCGGCATGGACCGGCTCCAGGGGGCGCCCGAGGCGCTGACCCGCTTGAAGGCCTTCGACTTCGAGCCGCCCAGCGCGTCCTTCGACGCCGCCTTCAACAGCTGAACCAGGACATCGAACCGCCGGGGTGACGGCGCACCCCGGCGCCCGCACCGCACGTCTACGCACCCATCCCGTACGGCCCACCCCGTTCCCGGAGGGACTTCGTGCACAGAACCAGACTCAGAGGCACCCGCACCGCCGGACATCCCGGGCTGCGCACCACCGTAGCCCTGTTCACCGGCCTGCTCCTGGCCGTGGGCACCCCGGCCACCGTCGCCGGGGCCCACCCCGGCCACCCGGAGCACGACGAACCGGCGGCCGCCGAGGGCCAGTTCCAGCAGGTGCCGCTCGCCAAGGGCGAACCCGAGACGGGCGAGCCGATGTCGCTCGCCGTCCTCCCGGACCGCAGCGTGCTGCACACCTCGCGCGACGGCACGCTGCGCCTCACCGACCAGGGCGGCGTCACCAAGGTGGCCGGCAAGATCCCCGTCTACAGCCACGACGAGGAGGGCCTCCAGGGCGTCGGCATCGACCCGGACTTCAAGAACAACCGGGCGATCTACCTCTACTACGCCCCGCCGCTGGACACCCCCGCCGGCGACGCCCCGGAGACCGGCACCGCCGAGGAGTTCAAGAAGTTCGACGGCGTCAACCGGCTCTCCCGGTTCACCCTGAACGCCAACGGCACGCTGAACACGGCCAGCGAGAAGAAGGTCATCGACGTCGCGGCCTCCCGCGGCATCTGCTGCCACGTCGGCGGCGACATCGACTTCGACGCGGACGGCAACCTCTACCTGTCGACCGGCGACGACACCAACCCCTTCGCCTCCGACGGCTACACGCCGATCGACGACCGCGAGGGCCGCAACCCCGCCTTCGACGCCCGCCGCAGCTCCGCCAACACCAACGACCTGCGCGGCAAGATCCTGCGGATCAAGGTCGCCGAGGACGGCTCGTACACCGTACCGGCGGGCAACCTCTTCGCCCCGGGCACCGAGAAGACCCGTCCCGAGATCTACGCGATGGGCTTCCGCAACCCGTTCCGGATGAGCGTCGACGACAAGACCGGCACCGTCTACGTCGGCGACTACGGCCCCGACGCCGGCGCCGCCGACCCGAAGCGCGGCCCGGGAGGACAGGTCGAGTTCGCCAAGGTCACCAAGGCCGCCAACTTCGGCTGGCCGTTCTGCACCGGCGACAACGACGCCTACGTCGACTACGACTTCGCCACCAAGGAGTCCGGCGAGAAGTTCGACTGCGCCGCCCCGAAGAACACCTCGCCCCACAACACGGGCCTGACCGACCTGCCGCCCGCGCAGGCCGCCTGGATCCCGTACGACGGCGATTCGTTGCCCGAGTTCGGCAGCGGCTCCGAGTCCCCGATGGCCGGCCCGGTCTACCGCTACGACCCCAACCTCGACTCCAAGGTGAAGTTCCCCGAGGCCTACGACGGTGACTTCTTCGCCGGTGAGTTCGGCCGCCGCTGGATCAAGCGGATCGAGGAGAACGCCGACGGCTCCGTCGCGAAGATCAACGACTTCCCGTGGACCGGCACCCAGATCATGGACATGGAGTTCGGCCCCGACGGCGCGCTCTACGTCCTCGACTACGGCCTCTCCTGGTTCCAGGGCGACAAGGACTCCGCGCTGTACCGGATCGAGAACGCCGAGGACGGCTTCTCGCCGATCGCCGAGGTCAGCGCCGACAAGACGTCCGGAGCGGCCGGCCTGAAGGTCAAGTTCACCGGCTCGGCGAAGGACGCCGACTCCCCGGACCTCACCTACAGCTGGGACTTCGGCGACGGCACCAAGGGCGAGGGCCTCAACCCCACCCACAAGTACAAGAAGGTCGGCACCTACACCGCCACCTTCACCGCCAAGGACGCCGAGGGCCACACCGGCACCGCCAGCACCCGGATCGTGGTCGGCAACACCGAACCCAAGGTGCGCATCGACATCCCGGGCAACGGCGCTCTCGCCGAATTCGGCAAGCCCGTCCCGTTCAAGGTGACCGTCACCGACCCCGAGGAGACCGTCGACTGCTCCAAGGTCAAGGTCACCTACAGCCTCGGCCACGACTCCCACGCCCACGAGCTGACCAGCGAGATGGGCTGCGAGGGCACCCTGAAGCCGCCCCCCGGTGACGGCGGCCACGACCCCAACGCCAACATCTACGGTGTCGTCGGCGCCAGTTACACCGACGGCGGGGCGAACGGCCAGGAGACGCTGACCGGCACCGCTCGCACCGTGCTCCAGCCGCTGCACCGCCAGGGCGAGCACTTCACCACCCAGTCGGGCGTGACGGTGATCGACAAGAACGGCGCCAACGGCGGCAAGACCGTCGGCAACATCGACGACGGCGACTGGATCTCCTTCACCCCCTACCGGTTCGACGGGCAGAAGAAGATGACCGTGCGGGCCTCATCCGGCGGCGCGGGCGGCTTCATCGAACTGCGCACCGGCTCGCCCGACGGCCCCCTGCACGGCTCGGCCTACATCCCGCCGACCGGCGGCTGGGAGACCTTCCAGAACATCGACGTGCCCCTGCGGTCGCTGCCGAAGAAGACCACGGACATCTACCTCGTCTTCAAGGGCGGCGAGGGCGCGCTGTACGACGTGGACGACTTCGAGTTCTCCAAGGAGCCGTTCAAGGGCGGCAAGAGGGTCCTGGTCTTCTCCAAGACCGCCGGCTTCCGCCACGACTCCATCCCGGCCGGCATCACCGCCCTGAAGGAACTCGGCGGCCCCGCCGGCATCACGGTCGACGCGACCGAGGAGGCCAAGCAGTTCACCACCACCAACCTCGCCAAGTACGACGCGGTCGCGTTCCTCTCCACGACCGGTGACGTGCTGAACGCCGAGCAGCAGAAGGCGTTCGAGAACTACGTCGCGGGTGGCGGTGGCTACATGGGCATCCACGCCGCCGCCGACACCGAGTACGACTGGGAGTTCTACGGCGGACTCGTCGGCGCCTACTTCGACTCGCACCCGGCCATCCAGAAGGCCACCGTCCGCGTCGAGGACCACGACCACCCGTCGACCGGGCACCTGGACGACGCCTGGGAGCGCACCGACGAGTGGTACAACTACCGCACCAACCCGCGTGAGCAGGCCAAGGTCCTCGCCACCCTCGACGAGACCACCTACCAGGGCGGGAACATGAAGGGCGACCACCCGATCGCCTGGTGCCAGAGCTACGGCGGCGGCCGGTCCTTCTACACCGGCGGCGGCCACACCAAGGAGTCCTACACCGAGGAGGCCTTCCGGGCCCACCTGCTCGGCGGCCTCCAATACGCCACCGGCCAGGTCAAGGCGGACTGCAAGCCGGGCAAGGGCTACCGGAAGATCTTCAACGGCCAGACCCTGGACGGCTGGAAGCAGGCCGGCCCCGGCAAGTTCGTCGTCAAGGACGGCGTGATGGAGACCGAGGGCGGCATGGGCCTGCTCTGGTACCAGGCCAAGGAGCTGAAGTCGTACTCGCTCAAGCTCGACTGGAAGATGCGGGGCGACGACAACTCCGGGATCTTCGTGGGCTTCCCGGCCTCCGACGACCCCTGGTCCGCGGTGAACAAGGGCTACGAGATCCAGATCGACGCCACGGACGCGCCCGAGCGCACCACGGGCTCCGTCTACTCCTTCAAGTCGGCGAACATCAAGGCCCGTGACCAGGTCCTGCGGCCGCCAGGCCAGTGGAACTCCTACGAGATCAAGGTTCAGGGCGAACGCCTCCAGGTGTTCCTCAACGGAGTCAAGATCAACGACTTCACCAACAACGACCCCCAGCGGAGCCTGACCGACGGCTACATCGGCCTCCAGAACCATGGCGCCGACGACCAGGTCTCCTTCCGCAACATCCAGTTGAAGGAACTGCCCGTCAAGGGCGACTGAACGGCGGCGGGCGGGGGACGCCGGACCCCCGCCCGCCGTCTCCCCTTCCCCGGGTTCGCGCACGACCAGGAGGCTGCCCATGTCCGCGTCCCTCTCCCGACCGCGTGTGGGGGTGTGGCTGATCGGAGCCCGAGGCTCCGTCGCCACCACCGTCGTCACGGGGTGCGCCGCCATCACCGCGGGACTGCACCCGCCCACCGGCATGGTGACCGAGGCCCCGGCGTTCACCGACAGCGGCCTGCCCGCCCTGTCCGATCTCGTCTTCGGCGGCCACGACACCCTCGACTGCCCCCTGCCCAAACGCGCCGAATCCCTGACCGCCGGCGGTGTCCTCCCGCCGGGCGTCGCCAGCGCCGTCGCCGCCGAACTGGACGCCGCCGACCGGGAGATCAGGCCCGGTGGCCCCACCCCGGGGGACACCAGGAGCGAGTCCGAACTGATCACGGCCTTCGCCGACGACATACGCGACTTCGTGCACCGCCACGCACTGGAACGGGCCGTCGTGGTGAACGTCGCCTCCACCGAACCCGCGTCCCAGGGCCGTCCCGGCTCCCCGCTTCCCGCCAGCACCCTGTATGCGCTGGCGGCCCTGCGCGCCGGCTGCCCCTACGTCAACTTCACCCCGTCCGAGGGCATGCACCACCCCGCCGCCGCCCTCGAGTCCGAGCGGAGCGGCCTGCCGTACGCCGGCCGCGACGGCAAGACCGGGCAGACCCTCCTGCGGGCCGTGCTCGGCCCGATGTTCGCGCAGCGGGCGTTGACGGTCCGCGCCTGGTCCGGCACGAACCTGCTCGGCGGCGGAGACGGCGCCGCCCTCGCCGACCCGGCCGCCGCCGCGGCGAAGAACGCGGGCAAGGGACGTGTCCTCGCCGACACCCTCGGCACCGTCCCCGAGGGCGAGGTGCACATCGACGACGTCCCGGCCCTCGGCGACTGGAAGACCGCCTGGGACCACATCGCCTTCGACGGCTTCCTCGGCACCCGCATGATCCTCCAGACCATCTGGCAGGGCTGCGACTCGGCACTCGCGGCACCCCTGGTGCTGGACCTGGCCCGGCTCACGGCCCGCGCCCACGAGGCAGGGCTGTCCGGTCCGCTCCACGCCCTCGGCTTCTACTTCAAGGACCCCGTCGGGGACGGACCGTCCGGTCTTGCCGAGCAGTACGAGGAACTGCTCCGCTTTGGACGGAGCCTGGGGCGGGCCGGTGAAGAGGACCGGGGCGCCGGGTCGGTGGCACTGCCCGACGAGACGGAGGAGGCGCTGTGACGCCGCGCGAAGGCTCTTGCGGCTGCTCCGAGGGCGCGGCCACGGCCGCTCCTCGAGGCGGCGCCGCCGACCCGGCCCCCTGCGCATGCTCCGGCCGGTCACAGCGCGCACGTGCCTGGGCCGAACTTCTCCGTCTGCCCGCCCTGTTCAGCGTCCCGGGCGACGCCCTGGCCGGCACGGCCGCGACCGGCGCGACGCCCAACACCCGCACCTTGCTCGCCATCGGCTCCTCCCTCTGCCTCTACGAGGCCGGCATGGCCCTCAACGACTGTGCGGACCGCGACGTCGACGCCGTCGAACGCCCGCACCGCCCCCTGCCCTCGGGCCGCGTCCACCCGGCCGCCGCGCTCACGGCGGCCTGTGCCCTCACCGGTGCCGGACTGGCCCTGGCCGCCGGCGCCGGCCGCCCCGCCCTGGCCGTCGCCGCACCCCTCGCGGCGACCGTCTGGGCGTACGACCTCGGCCTGAAGCACACACCGGCGGGCCCCGTGGCCATGGCCGCGGCGCG
The DNA here is from genome assembly GCF_056433405.1 of Streptomyces sp. NPDC044719. Taxonomy (NCBI): domain Bacteria; kingdom Bacillati; phylum Actinomycetota; class Actinomycetes; order Kitasatosporales; family Streptomycetaceae; genus Streptomyces; species Streptomyces sp. NPDC044719. Next base: position 273,181 of record NZ_JBWKHE010000010.1, on the reverse strand, counting down.
CGGACTCGACCTGCTCCTGGGAGCCGCCGCGACGACCGGCCGCACCCGGCCGGCACTCCCCTCGGCGGCCCTCCTCGGCACCCACACCCTGGCCGTCACGACGGTCTCCCGCCAGGAAGCCCAGGGCGGATCGCCTCTGGCCCCTCTGGCGGCGCTCGCGACGACCGCCCTGCTGACCCGTGTGGTGACACACCGCTCCCCAGAGCACCGGCGGGCACCAGCTCTTGACCACCTCGGGCCACGAACGACTCGCCCTCCGGGACCTGTGCCCGCTCGAAAACCCGCGGCGCACCTCACCACCGCTCTCGCGGCCGCCTACGCCGCGGCCACCGCCCGCCCCTACTTCCACGCCACGCTCAACCCCTCACCTCCGCTCACCCAACGAGCCGTCGGCGCCGGCGTCCGCGCCACGATCCCCCTTCAGGCCACCCTCGCCGCCCGCTCCAAAGGCACGGCCACGGCCCTCCTCATAGCGGCCCTGGCCCCGATGGGAGCGAGGTTCGCGAAGAAGGTGAGTGTGACGTGACTCCGCAGAACTCCTCTCTCGAGCCCCTCCAGCGCATCCAGCCCCTCCGCTTCGGCTACGGCACCAACGGTCTCGCCGACCTCCGGCTCGACGACGCGCTCTGTCTCCTCGCCGATCTCGGCTACGACGGCGTCGGCCTGACCCTCGACCACATGCACCTCGACCCGCTCGCCCCCGACCTCGCCACCCGCACCCGACGGGTCGCGCGGCGGCTGGACGAGCTCGGGCTGGGCGTCACGGTGGAGACGGGCGCCCGCTATGTGCTCGACCCGCGCCGCAAGCACGGCCCCTCCCTGCTGGACCCGGACCCCGATGACCGGGGGCGCCGGGCAGACCTCCTCGTCCGTGCCGTGCGGGTCGCGGCCGACCTCGGCGCCCACGCGGTCCACTGTTTCAGCGGCGTCCTCCCGGACGGCACCGACACGGACACCGCCTGGAAGCGTCTCGCCGAGACCCTCACGCCCGTCCTGGACGCCGCCGCCTCCGCCGGCGTCCCGCTCGCCGTCGAACCCGAACCGGGCCACCTCCTCGCCACCCTGGCCGACTTCCACCACCTCCGCCGCACGCTCGGCGATCCCGAGCCGCTCGGCCTCACCCTCGACCTCGGCCACTGCCAGTGCCTCGAACCCCTTTCTCCCGCCGACTGCGTGCGCGCCGCCGCCCCCTGGCTGCGCCACGTCCAGATCGAGGACATGCGGCGCGGCGTCCACGAGCACCTCCCCTTCGGAGAGGGGGAGATCGACTTCCCGCCGGTCCTGGCGGCCCTCGCCGCCACCGGATACCAGGGCCTGACCGTCGTCGAACTGCCCCGCCATTCCCACGCCGGCCCGCACTTCGCCGCACACTCCCTGCCGTACCTCCGCCACGCCGAGCAGGTCGCGGCGACCGTGCCGCCGTCCGCCGCTCCGGCCCTCCAGCAGGCCGCGCCACCCCACGGCGCTCCCTCCGCCACCCCTGAAGGGAGCAGCACCCCATGACCCAGCCCCGCACCACACCGGCAGCGAGAACCGAGAGCACCACCCACACCGGCCAACCCGGTCCCGGCACCGCCCTCACCCCCTCGCCCGCCGATCTCCGGGACCACCTCACCACCCAGCTCGAGCCCGCCGCCCGGTCCTGGCTCGAGCACGCCCTCGACGAGGCCGCCGCCCACCCCGGCATCCACGGGCCGATCTCCCCGTGGGAACTGCGTCTCGCCGAAGCCGGCCGCCGCTGCGGTGCCGCGCACGCCGACGCCGCCCGGGTGCTCATCCTCCACGCGGCCCGCGCCGGCACCGACGCCCTGACCCGGGTGTACTTCCAGGGCACCGCCGACGAACGCCGCGCCGTCCTGCACGCCCTGCCCCACCTCGTGTCCGGCCCCGGCGCCCTCCCTCTCGTCGAGGACGCCCTGCGTGCCAACGACACCCGGCTCCTCACAGCCGCCGTCGGCCCGTACGCCGCCCGGCATCTGGCGGCCCACGACTGGCGCCACGCCGTACTGAAGTGCCTGTTCACCGGCGTCCCCGTCGAGCACGTGGCCGACCTGCCCCGGCGCGCCCACGGCGACGGCGAACTCGCCCGCATGCTGGGCGACTACGCCGCCGAGCGCACCGCCGCCGCCCGCACCGTCCCCGAGGACCTGTACCGCGTCCTGGACCTGACCGAGTCAGTGCCCCCGGCCCCCGGCACGGACCACCCCCACGGCAAGGAGTCCTGATGCGCATCTTCGACCCCCACATCCACATGACCTCCCGGACCACCGACGACTACGAGGCCATGTACGCGGCCGGCGTCCGCGCCCTCGTGGAGCCCTCCTTCTGGCTCGGCCAGCCCCGCACCTCGCCCGCCTCCTTCCGCGACTACTTCGACGCCCTGCTCGGCTGGGAGCCCTTCCGCGCCGCCCAGTACGGCATCGCCCACCACTGCACGATCGCCCTCAACCCCAAGGAGGCGAACGACCCGCGCTGCCTGCCGGTCCTCGACGAACTGCCCCGGTATCTCGTCAAGGACAACGTCGTGGCCGTCGGCGAGATCGGCTACGACTCCGTGACCCCCGCCGAGGACACCGCCCTCGCCACGCAGCTCCAGCTCGCCGCCGACCACGGCCTGCCCGCCCTGGTGCACACCCCGCACCGCGACAAGCTCGCCGGTCTGCGCCGCACTCTCGACGCCGTCCGGGAATCCGCCCTGCCTCCGGAGCGTGTCCTGGTCGACCACCTCAACGAGACCACCGTCAAGGAGGCCAAGGACAGCGGCTGCTGGCTGGGCTTCTCCGTCTATCCGGACACCAAGATGGACGAGGAACGGATGGTGGCGATCCTGCGCGCCTACGGCCCCGAGCAGGTCCTGGTGAACTCCGCCGCCGACTGGGGGAGGAGCGATCCCCTCAAGACCCGCAAGGTCGGCGACCTGATGCTGGCCGAGGGCTTCACCGAGGACGACGTCGACCGGGTGCTGTGGCGCAACCCGGTTGCCTTCTACGGGCTCAGCGGCCGCCTGAACCTCGACGTCACCGGCACGGACGCCACCCACGAGGGCAACTCCATCCTGCGCGGCGCCCCGAAGGACCCGCACGAGCCGGATCCCGGCCCGGGCGACGGCGACGAGCCGGCCCGCGTCCCCGTCGCGGAGGCGTGAACCATGCGCTTCCGCCACCCCGACGGGTCCACAGTCCACCTCGCCTACTGCACCAACGTCCACCCCGCCGAAACCCTCGACGGGGTCCTCGCCCAGCTCCGCGACCACTGCGAGCCCGTCCGCCGCCGCCTGGGCCGCGACCGGCTCGGGATCGGGCTGTGGCTCGCCAAGGACGCCGCCCACGCCCTCGTCACCGACCCGTCCGCGCTGCGCGGCCTGCGCACCGAACTCGACCGGCGCGGCCTCGAGGTCGTCACCCTCAACGGCTTCCCCTATGAGGGCTTCGGCGCCGAGGAGGTCAAGTACCGCGTCTACAAGCCGGACTGGGCCGACCCGGAACGCCTCGACCACACCAGCGCCCTGGCCCGCCTCCTCGCGGGGCTCCTCCCCGACGACGTGACCGAGGGCACCATCTCGACCCTGCCCCTCGCCTGGCGCACCGCGTACGACGACGAGCGCGCGGAGACCGCCCGCACCGCTCTGCGCACCCTCGCCGAACGCCTCGACGCCATCGAGGAACTGACCGGCCGCTCCCTCCGCGTCGGCCTGGAACCGGAACCCGGCTGCGTCGTCGAGACCACCCGCGACGCCATCGCCCCGCTCACCGCGATCGGCCACGACCGCATCGGCATCTGCGTCGACACCTGCCATCTCGCCACCTCCTTCGAAGATCCGGACACCGCCCTGGACGCCCTCACCGAGGCCCGCGTCCCCATCGTCAAATCCCAGCTCTCGGCCGCCCTGCACGCCGAAGACCCCCATCTGCCCGAGGTCCGCGACGCCCTCGCCGCGTTCGCCGAACCCCGCTTCCTGCACCAGACCCGTACCGCCACCGCCGCCGGGCTGCGCGCCACCGACGACCTCGACGAGGCCCTCGCCGGCCACGCCCTGCCGGACGGCGCACCCTGGCGCGCCCACTTCCACGTCCCCTTGCACGCGCCCCCCGCCGCGCCCCTCACCTCCACACTCCCGGTCCTGAAGAGCGCACTGACCCGGCTCGTCGGCGGCCCGGCCCCGCTCACCCGCCACCTGGAGGTGGAGACCTACACCTGGCAGGCCCTCCCGCCCGAACTGCGCCCCCGGGGCCGCACCCAGCTCGCCGAGGGCATCGCCGCCGAACTCACCCTCGCCCGCGACCTGCTGACGGATCTCGGCCTGAAGGAGCTGCCGTGAGCACCCACCCTTCCGCCCCGGGCACCCACCCGGCCCCGGCAGGCCCCACACCCCTCCTCGTCCTCGACGTCGTGGGCCTCACCCCCCGTCTCCTCGACCACATGCCCCACCTCAAGGCGCTCGGGCAGTCCGGCTCCCGCGCCCCGCTGGGCACCGTCCTGCCCGCCGTCACCTGCGCCGCCCAGTCCACCTTCCTCACCGGCACCATGCCCTCGGAGCACGGCATCGTCGGCAACGGCTGGTACTTCCGCGAACTCGGCGACGTCCTCCTGTGGCGCCAGCACAACGGGCTCGTGGCCGGCGACAAGCTCTGGGACGCCGCCCGCCGCGCCCACCCCGGCTACACCGTCGCGAACATCTGCTGGTGGTACGCCATGGGCGCCGACACCGACATCACCGTCACCCCCCGTCCGGTCTACTACGCCGACGGCCGCAAGGAACCCGACTGCTACACCCGGCCGCCCGCACTGCACGACGAACTCATCGAAAAACTCGGCACGTTCCCCCTCTTCCACTTCTGGGGCCCCGGAGCCGACCTCGTCTCCAGCCGGTGGATCATCGACGCGACCCGCCACATCATCCGCACCCGGCACCCCGACCTGACGCTCTGCTACCTCCCTCACCTCGACTACGACCTGCAGCGCTTCGGCCCCGACGACCCGCGCTCCCTGAAGGCGGCCGCCGACCTGGACGCCGCCCTGGCCCCGCTCCTGGACGACGCCCGCGCCGAGGGCCGCACGGTCGTCGCGCTGTCCGAATACGGCATCACCCGCGTCAGCCGGCCCGTCGACATCAACCGTGCCCTGCGCCGCGCCGGACTGCTGGACGTGCACACCCAGGACGGCATGGAGTACCTCGACCCGATGGCGTCCCGTGCCTTCGCGGTCGCCGACCACCAGATCGCCCACGTCTATGTGCGCAGCCCCGAGGACCTCGACGCCACCCGGGCCGCCCTCGACGGACTTCCCGGCATCGCCGAACTCCTCGACGACGAGGGCAAGAAGAGCCATCACCTCGACCATCCGCGCGCGGGCGAACTCGTCGCCGTGGCGGAACCCGACGCCTGGTTCACGTACTACTACTGGCTCGACGACGACCGCGCGCCCGACTTCGCGCAGCTGGTCGAGATCCACCGCAAACCCGGCTACGACCCGGTCGAACTCTTCATGGATCCCCTCGACCCCTACGTCAAGGTCAAGGCGGCCACCGCACTGGCGCGCAAGAAACTCGGCATGCGCTACCGCATGGCGGTCGTGCCCCTGGACCCCTCACCTATTCGCGGCAGCCACGGCCGCCTTCCGGCGAGCGACGACGACGGTCCGCTCCTCATCTGCTCCACCCCCCGTGCTGTCGGCGACCGCGTCGCGGCCACCGATGTGAAGTCACTGCTGCTCCGACTCGCCGGTCTCACCTGAGGTCGTCACCCTCAGTATCCGACTGGTCACAAGTGAAGCACTCACCACTGACAACGCCCCGCGATCACGAGGAGTTCCACGCATGAGCCGCTTCTCCCAGCCCGATCCCGAGCTCACCCACCGCCTCAGCAGACGCGGCATGCTCGGCGTGGCCGCCGGCGCCACCGCCGCCGCCCTGCTCGGCGCCACGGCCCCCGCGACGGCCGCCACCGGCAGCCCGCAGAGTGCCACGGGCAGCGCGACGGCCGCCACCGGCACCGCGTCCCGCGCCAAGGGCCGCGGCCGGCCCGTGCTGCCGCCCGGCCGCCTCGGCATCCAGCTCTACAGCCTGCGCGACAAGGTCTCCACCCTCGGCTTCGGCCCGGTCTTCGCCGAACTGGAGAGGTACGGCTACGACGAGGTCGAGTTCGCCGGCTACACCCAGGGCTCCGCGGGCCCCATCACGCTCGCCCAGCTCAAGCGGCTGGCACGGAACCACGGCCTGAACCCCATCGGCAGCCACGTCGGCTACTACTCCAACGACCCGGGCGCCTACACCTTCGCCCAGAACCTCACCAAGGTCCTCGACGACGCCCAGGCCCTCGGCCTCAAGCACATCGGCACGGCCGCGGGCCCGTTCCGCTACGGCTCCACCGTCGACGCCTGGAAGCGCGCGGCCGATGACTTCAACACCTACGGCGCGGCGGCGAAGGCCCGGGGCATGAAGTTCTACCAGCACAACCACTCCGAGGAGTTCGCCTTCGCCACCGACAACCCCAAGGTCCGCCTCTACGACGTCCTGCTCAAGGAGACCGACCCGGACCTCGTGTACCTGGAGATGGACATCTACTGGGCGTACGTCGGCCAGTTCCGCTTCTCCAAGCGGCCCGACGGCAAGCCCGCGCCGTTCGAGCCGCTGGACTACGTCCTCAAGCGGCCCGACCGCTACCCGCTGTTCCACGTGAAGGACGGCGAGAGCGACCCGTCGAACCCGTACGGCTACACCATGACCGACGTGGGCGACGGCGACATCGACTACCAGCGGTTCATCTCCGCCGTCACCCGGCTGCGCGGCCACCGCATGGCCCACCACTGGCAGGCCGAGCACGACAACCCGGCCGAGTCCTTCACCTTCGCGCGCCGCTCCAGCGCGCACCTGCACTCCCTGAGGGAGAAGTGCTGAGGGCCGTAGCGGCATGAGGAGGCCCCTCCCACACCAGGGAGGGGCCTCCTCACACGTGGGACGGTCAGCCCACGAGCCCTGTCCGGGCGCGTCACGATCAGGCCGTGTCCTCGCCGAGCGGTTGTGGATTGGGAACGATGCGGTTCTCTTCCTTGTCGCGCCCCGGCGGGGTGAGGAACACCGCCACGCAGCCGGCGAAGAGCGAGATCGAGCCGGCCAGGATGAAGGCACCGGAGTGTCCCCAGGCACCCACGACCACGGCACCCATACCCGCGCCCAGACCGGAGACGAGCTTGGCGCTGTAGACCATGCCGTAGTTGGACGCGTTGTTGTTCTCGCCGAAGTAGTCGGCGGTGAGCGCGGCGAACATCGGGAAGATCGCGCCGCCGCCGAAGCCGGAGATCGAGGAGAAGACCAGGAACAGCGGCAGATTCTCGGCGTTCGCCGACCAGAGGATGCCGTACTGCGACAGACCCAGGATGACGCACACGACGAGCAGGCACCGCTTGCGGCCGTACAGGTCGGAGAGCCAGCCGATGACGCCGCGGCCCGTACCGTTGACGATCGCTTTCAGGGACATGGCCGTGGCCACGATCCCGCCCGCGAATCCGGCCTCCTCGCCGATGTCCACCTGGAAGGCGATGCCGAAGATGTTCACGCCGGAGGTGCACGCCAGACAGAACCACATCAGGGCCACCCGTCCGGTCTTCCACGCCTCCTTGGGGGAGTACTGGCGGACCGCAGGCGGGTTCATCCGCAGCGAGCGCGCCGCGCGCGGGTCGTTCGGCGGGTTGAGCGGGTCGACCGCGGCCGGCCACCAGTTCTTCGGCGGGTCCTTGAAGAAGAAGCCGGAGAACGCCACGATTCCGGCCAGGAACACGCCCACCGAGACCAGCACCCAGCGGAAGTTGGTCAGGTCCATGTAGCCGTTGAAGAGGAAGACGAAGGGCACCGAGCCGTAGGCGAAACCGCCGTTGACGAAGCCGGTCTTGCCGCCCTTGCGCTCCGGATACCACTTGCCCACCATGTTGACGCAGGTGGCGTAGACCATGCCCGCGCCCATGCCGCTGAACATGCTGAAGCCGATGTAGGCGAAGACGACGTGCGGTGCGAAGGCCAGCGACAGATAGCCGAGCAAGGTGCCCGTCGCGCCGCACATCATCGCCCAGCGGGCCGGCAGTTTTCCGCTCTCACGCAGCTTGCCCGCGGGGAAGGCCACCGCGGCCTGGAAGAAGACCCAGACGGTCATCATCCAGAAGATGTGCATGCTGTTCCAGCTGTGCGCCGTGTGCAGGGTGTCCTCGGCGGACGCGAACGCGTACTCGGCGGAGGAGATGCCCATCATGCCGATCCAGGGCAGGATCACCATCCACTTGCGTTTGCGCCCCATGATGTCGATGTCGGACTCGCCGACGCGATAGACGCGTCCGTTCTTGTCGGTCACCTCGCGATAGGTGGCGACCCGTGGAACGTCAGTGGTTGTCACGTTGGTTGCACCCCTTGCGTCGAAAGAACTGGCCAGCGCCCCCTGTCCCGTGCCTTTCGTGCGCGTGCGGGTCCCGGGGCCGGCCGACGCGCACCGTCGGCCGGCCCCCGCTCCCTCACCTCATGTACCGCCCCCCAGCACCCCTGCCTCCCGCGCCCAGCGGTACTTGGCGCCGAGTACGGCCACCGGCTTCTCGGTCGTGTACGGGTAGGCCACGACGCCGCGTTCGAAGAGGTACTGGCAGGCCTCCTCGACCTCCACGTCACCCGCCAGCGACGCCACGACGGGCTTCTCGATGCCGCGCTCCCGGAACTCGGCCACCACGCGCGCGGTGAGCTCCGCGAAGACCATCGGGGGAGTGACGATCGTGTGCCAGTAGCCGAGGACCAGCGCGTGGATGCGCGGATCCTCCATACCGAGCCTGATCGTCGCCTCGTACGTCGAGGGCGGCTCGCCCCCGGTGATGTCCACCGGGTTGCCCGCGGCCCCGAAGGGCGGGATGAACTTCCGGAACGCCTCGTCCAGATCGGGCGGGATCTCCATCAGCGACAGGCCGTTGTCCGTCACCGCGTCCGAGAGCAGCACGCCGCTGCCCCCGGCCCCCGTGATGATCACGACGTTGTCGCCCTCGGGGGCGGGAAGCACCGGCAACGCGCGCGCGTACTCCAGCATCTCGTTCAGCCCCGGCGCCCGGATGACCCCGGCCTGCCTGAGGATGTCGTCGTACACGGCGTCGTCTCCGGCCAGGGCACCGGTGTGCGAACCGGCCGCCTTCGCACCCGCCGCCGTACGCCCCGCCTTCAGCACGACCACCGGCTTCTTCGGCACGGTCGCCCGCGCGGCCTCCACGAAGGCGCGCCCGTCCTTGAGGTCCTCCAGGTGCATCGCGATGCACCGGGTGTTGGGGTCCTCACCGAACCAGGTCAGCAGATCGTCCTCGTCCAGGTCCGACTTGTTGCCGAGCCCGACGATCGCCGACACGCCCGTCTTGGTGGTGCGCGCGAACCCCAGGATGGCCATCCCGATGCCGCCCGACTGCGAGGTCAGCGCGACCCCGCCCTTGACGTCGTACGGCGTGCAGAACGTGGCGCAGAGGTCCTGCCAGGTGGAGTAGTAGCCGTAGATGTTCGGACCCAGCAGCCGCACGCCGTGCCGCTCGGCGATCTCCACGATCTCCGCCTGGAGTTCGTGCTCGCCGGTCTCGGCGAACCCGGAGGGGATCAGCACGGCGTTCGGGATCTTCTTGCGTCCCACCTCCTCCAAGGCCGAGGCCACGAACTTGGCGGGGATCGCGAAGACCGCCACATCCACCTCACCGGGAACGTCCGTGACACTCTTGTACGCCTTGCGGCCCAGAATGTCATCGGCCTTGGGATTCACCGGGTGGATGTCCCCGGCGAAGCCCCCGTCGACGAGGTTGCGCATCACCGAGTTGCCGATCTTGCCCTGCTCGTTGGAGGCACCGATCACGGCGACCGAGCTCGGCTGCATCAGCCGGCGCATGGACGTGAGGATCTCGTCCCTCGAGTACCGCCGGCGGGGCGGGGGCTGCGACTCGGCGAGGATCACCCGGATGTCGGCCGCGACGGCCCCCTCCGCGGTCGCGATCACCGGATTGAGGTCCACCTCGGCGATCTCCGGGAAGTCCGCGACGAGTTCGGACACCCGGCGGATCTGTTCGGCCACGGCCCACCGGTCCACACCCGCCTGGCCGCGCACCCCGCGCAGGATCTCCGCCGAGCGGATCGAGTCCAGCATCGACAGCGCCTCGTCGGCGTCCACCGGGGCGAGCCGGAAGGTGATGTCCTTCAGGACCTCGACGAGCACCCCGCCGAGCCCGAACGCGACCACCTTCCCGAAGGTCGGGTCCGTGACCGCGCCGACGATGACCTCCTGCCCCTTCGGCAGCAACTCCTGCACCTGCACCCCGTCGATGCGGGCATCGGCGTCGTAGGCGCGCGCGTTGTCGACGATGGTGTGGAACGCGGCCCGTACGTCGGCGGCGCCCTGGACGCCGACGAGGACCCCGCCGGCGTCGGTCTTGTGCAGGATGTCCGGCGAGACGATCTTCATCACGACGGGTCCGCCGAAGCGCGCCGCGTACGCGACGGCCTCCTCGACGTCGGTCGCCAGCTCCTCGCCCGGTACGGCGATGCCGTACGCGTCGGCGATCACCTTGCCCTCGGGCGCGGTGAGTGCGGTCCGCCCCTCGGCCCGCACGGCGTCGAGGAGGCCGCGCACCCGCAGGAGGCGGTCTTCTGCCATCACGTCAGATCACTCCGTTCGACTTGAGCAGGCGCACTTCCTCGTCACCGAGACCGAGTTCGCCGACGTAGACCTCTTCGTTGTGCTCGCCGAGCAGCGGTGAACCGGTCACCTCGACGGGGGAGTCGGACAGCTTGAGCGGGCTGCCCACGGTCACGAACTCGCCCCGCTGCGGGTGCGGGACGGTGACGACCATCTCGTTGGCGACCAGCGACCGGTCCTCGATGATCTCCCGGGTGGACAGGATCGGCCCGCACGGGATGTTGTGCGCGTTGAGCCGCTCCAGCACCTCCCACTTGGGCAGCGTCGAGGACCACTCCTCGATCAGCTGGAACATCTTGTTCAGCTTGGGCAGCCGTGCCTCGGGCGTCGCCCACTCGGGGTCGTCGGCCAGTTCGGGCCGGCCGATGAGCTCGCTGATCGGCTGCCAGCCGACGGGCTGCACGATGACGTACACGTAGTCGTTCGGGCCGCCCGGCGCGCACTTGACCGCCCAGCCGGGCTGGCCGCCGCCGGACGCGTTTCCGGACCTGGGAACCTCGTCGCCGAAGTCCTCGTTGGGATATTCACGGAGCGGGCCATGTGCCAGCCGCTGCTGATCCCTCAGCTTCACCCGGCAGAGGTTGAGGACGGCATGCTGCATGGCCACGTTGACCCGCTGGCCACGCCCGGTGTTCTCCCGCTGGTACAGCGCCGCGAGAATCCCCGCCACGGCGTGCACCCCGGTCCCCGAGTCCCCGATCTGGGCTCCCGTCGCCAGCGGCGGCCCGTCCTCGAAACCGGTGGTCGACATCGACCCGCCCATGGCCTGCGCGACGACCTCGTACGCCTTGAAGTTGGTGTACGGGCCCTCGCCGAACCCCTTGATGGAGGCATAGACGATCCGTGGATTGATCTCCTGGATGCGGTCCCAGGTGAAGCCCATCCGGTCGACCGCGCCCGGTCCGAAGTTCTCGACCATGACGTCGGAGCGCCGGATCAGCTCGGTGAGGATCTCCTTGCCGCGTTCGGTCTTGGTGTTGAGGGTGATGCTCCGCTTGTTGCAGTTGAGCATCGTGAAGTACAGGGAGTCGACGTCCGGCAGATCACGCAGCTGCTTGCGCGTGATGTCGCCGGTCGGCGCCTCCAGCTTGACGACGTCCGCGCCGAGCCAGGCGAGCAGCTGGGTCGCCGACGGCCCGGACTGGACGTGGGTCATGTCCAGGACGCGGATGCCTTCGAGGGCCTTGGTGGACGGAGCAGTCATCGGGGCACCTCACTTGTACATGGTCTGGTTCATGGTTCCGGGGGCGTACGCGTCGGGGTCGACCCAGACGTTGATCAGCGACGGTTTGCCGGACTCGCGGGCGCGTCGCAGCGCCGGGCCGATGTCGGCGGGGTCGCGGACCTCCTCGCCGTAACCGCCCAGCATCTGGGCGAACTTGTCGTAGTGGACGTCGCCGAGGGTGTTGCCGACCCGGTCGCGGTCCTTGCCGTACTTGGCGGCCTGGCCGTAGCGGATCTGGTTCATGGAGGAGTTGTTGCCGACGATGCCGACGAAGGGGAGGTCGTAGCGGACGAGCGTCTCGAAGTCCCAGCCGGTGAGGGAGAACGCGCCGTCGCCGAAGAGCGCGACGACCTCCTTGTCGGGCCGTGCCTGCTTCGCCGCGAGCACGAAGGGGACGCCGACGCCGAGCGTGCCCAGGGGACCCGGGTCCATCCAGTGCCCGGGCGACTTGGGCTGCACGACCTGCCCGGAGAAGGTGACGATGTCGCCGCCGTCGCCGATGTAGATCGAGTCCTCGGTGAGGAAGTCGTTGATCTCGCTGACCAGACGGTACGGATGGATGGGCGAGGCGTCCGACCTCAGGCTCGGCAGCCGCTTCTGCAGAGCGGTCTGCTCGGCCGCCCGCAGTTCGTCCAGCCACTCCTTGCGCTTCGACGCACCGCCGTTGACGCGTCCGGAGGCCGCCTCGGTGACCGCCTTCAGCACCAGCCCGGCATCGCCCACGATGCCGAGGTCGATGTCGCGGTTCTTGCCGACCGTGCGGTAGTCGAGGTCGATCTGCACGACGGTCGCCTCCGGCGACAGCCGCTTGCCGTAGCCCATGCGGAAGTCGAAGGGCGTGCCGACGATGACGATGACGTCGGCGTTCGAGAAGGCGTACCGCCGGGATAGCTGGAAGTGGTGCGGGTCGCCGGGCGGGAGGGTGCCGCGGCCGGCGCCGTTCATGTATGCCGGGATGTTCAGGGTGCGCACCAGCTCGACGGCCGACTCGGTGCCCCGGGTGGTCCACACCTGGCTGCCGAGCAGGATGGCCGGCTTCTCGGCGTGCACCAGCAGGTCGGCGAGCTTCTCGATCGCCTCGGGGTCGCCCGCCGAGCGGGTCGAGGCGCGGTAGGCGCCTGACTGGGGCACGCGTGCCTTGGCCGCGGGCACCTTGGCGTCCAGTACGTCGCGCGGGATCTCCAGGAAGGAGGGCCCGGGCGCGCCGTGGAAGCACTCGCGGAACGCCATGGACACCATGTCGGCCGCGCGCGCCGTGTCGGGCACGGTCGCGGCGAACTTGGTGATGGGGTTCATCATGTCGACGTGCGGCAGGTCCTGGAGTGACCCCATCTTGTGCTGGGTGAGGGCCCCCTGGCCGCCTATCAGCAGCATGGGGGACTCGGCACGGAAGGCGTTGGCGACACCGGTGACGGCGTCGGTCGTCCCCGGGCCCGCGGTGACCACCGCGCAGCCGGGCTTGCCGGTGATGCGGGCGTAGCCGTCGGCGGCATGGGCGGCGACCTGCTCGTGGCGTACGTCGACGACTTCGATGCCCTCGTCGACGCAGCCGTCGTAGATGTCGATGATGTGGCCGCCGCACAGCGTGTAGATGCGGTCGACCCCCTCGGCCTTCAGCGCCTTGGCTACGAGATGACCACCGGAAATCAAGTCCTGGGTGTCGTCGGGCATGGCGAAGTTCTGTCCCTTCGTAGGGGGGTTGGAACGGCTCGCGGTACATTGCATACAGTCGACGAATACTGTATGAAGCTTGTTATCCCGCATCCGATGGGTGGTGTCCAGGGGGCGTGCGGCACTTTTGACAGGAGCCGAAAAATGGACCTGTACGAACACCAGGCAAGGGAACTCTTCAAGGAACACGGCATCTTGGTGCCGAGGGCCGAGATCACCGACTCGCCCAAGGAGGCGCGTGACATCGCACGCCGCCTCGGCGGACGGGTCGTGGTCAAGGCCCAGGTGAAGACCGGAGGACGCGGCAAGGCGGGCGGAGTGAAGCCGGCCGCCGACCCGGCCGCCGCCGAGCTCACCGCCCGTCAGATCCTCGGCATGGACATCAAGGGCCACACGGTCGGCAAGGTGATGCTGGCGCAACCCGTCGACATCGAGACCGAGTTCTACGTGTCCTATGTGCTCGACCGCGCGGCCGGCCGCTTCCTCGCGATCGCCTCGGCGGAAGGCGGCATGGAGATAGAGGAGGTGGCGGCCCGTCGTCCGGAGGCCGTGGCCCGCATCCCCGTCGACCCCGCCGAGGGCGTCACCTCCGCGAAGGCGGGCGAGATCGCCCGGACGGCCGGACTGCCGCCGCAGACGGTCGACGTCCTCGTACGTCTCTGGGACGTCCTGGTCCGGGAGGACGCCCTGCTCGTGGAGGTGAATCCGCTCGTCCGCACCCGGCAGGGACAGATCCTCGCCCTCGACGGCAAGGTCACCCTCGACGGCAACGCCCGCTTCCGGCAGGCGCGATGGGGTGCGGACGACAGGGCTGACGACGACGCACTCGAGGCCGCCGCTGCCGCCAAGGGCCTCAACTACGTCAAGCTCGACGGCGAGGTCGGCATCATCGGCAACGGCGCCGGACTCGTCATGTCGACCCTGGACGTGGTCGCGGGCTGCGGCGCCCGCCCCGCCAACTTCCTCGACATCGGCGGCGGAGCGAGCGCCCAGGTCATGACGGACGGACTGTCGCTGATCCTCTCCGACCCGGCCGTGAAGTCCGTCTTCGTCAATGTCTTCGGCGGGATCACCGCCTGCGACGCCGTCGCCGACGGCATCGTCCGGGCCCTGGACACCGTCCGGCTGACCAAGCCGCTCGTCGTGCGCCTCGACGGCAACAACGCGGCCAGGGGCCGGGCCGTCCTCGACGAGCACGCGCATCCGCTCGTCCAGCAGGTCACCACCATGGACGGCGCCGCACGCCGCGCCGCCGAACTCGCCACCGCCGCCTGAGGAGAGGGAACGCCATGGCCATCTACCTCACCAAGGAGAGCAAGGTCCTCGTCCAGGGCATGACCGGCGGCGAGGGCATGAAGCACACCCGGCGCATGCTCGCGGCAGGCACCGACGTCGTCGGCGGCGTCAACCCGCGCAAGGCGGGCCGCACGGTCGACTTCGACGACCGTGCCGTGCCGGTCTTCGGCTCGGTCGCCGACGGCATGCGCGCGACCGGGGCGGACGTCACCGTCGTCTTCGTACCGCCCGCCTTCGCCAAGGCGGCCGTCGTCGAAGCCGCCGACGCGGGCATCGGCCTCGCGGTCGTCATCACCGAGGGCATCCCCGTCCACGACTCCGTCGCCTTCACCGCGTACGCCAAGCAGAAGGGCACCCGCATCGTCGGGCCCAACTGCCCGGGCCTCATCACCCCCGGCCAGTCCAATGCGGGCATCATCCCGGCCGACATCACCAAGCCGGGCCGTATCGGCCTCGTCTCCAAGTCGGGCACGCTGACGTACCAGCTCATGTACGAGCTGCGCGACATCGGATTCTCCACATGCGTCGGCATCGGCGGTGACCCGGTCGTCGGCACCACACACATCGACTGCCTCGCCGCCTTCCAGGACGATCCCGACACCGAACTGATCGTCCTCATCGGCGAGATCGGCGGCGACGCGGAAGAGCGCGCGGCGGCGTACGTCCGCGAGCACGTCACCAAGCCGGTCGTCGGCTACATCGCCGGGTTCACCGCGCCCGAGGGCAAGACCATGGGCCACGCGGGCGCGATCGTGTCCGGCTCGTCCGGTACCGCGCAGGCGAAGAAGGAGGCGCTGGAGGCGGTCGGGGTGAGTGTGGGAAGCACACCGACCGAGACAGCGAAGCTCGTCCTGGCGCGCCTCGAAGGCCGTTGGCCGTCACCTCCAGGCTGATCCCCCCGCCCCCGACTGTGCACCGAGAGCGGAGCAACCCCATGGCACCCACCCTCACCCTCAAACCCGGCACGTCCTGGCCCGACGCGTGGCGGCGCTGCCTCGCCGTCGCGCCCGAGGCCTTCCGCGACGACCGGGTCCTCAACCTCTGGAACTCCGCCTGGCAGGCTGACGGCAGGGTCCTGCCCGCCGTCAGCCCGGTCGACGGCAGCCCCATCGCCGGCCCCCCGCGCCTGGACGGTTCCACCGCCCGTCAGGCCGTGCGCGCGGCCCTCGATCAGCACCGCGCCTGGCGGCACATCCCCCTGCCGGAGCGCAGGGCCCGAGTGGCCGCCACGCTCGACGCCCTCGCCGAACACCGCCGGCTGCTCGCGCTCCTGCTCGTCTGGGAGATCGGCAAGCCCTGGCGGCTCGCCCAGGCAGATGTGGACCGGGCCATCGACGGGGTCCGCTGGTACGTCGACGGCATCGAACCGATGGTCGCCGGCCGGGCCCCGCTGGAGGGCCCGGTGTCCAACATCGCCAGCTGGAACTACCCGATGAGCGTGCTCGTTCACGCATTACTGGTACAGGCACTGGCAGGCAACGCGGTCATCGCCAAGACCCCGACCGACGGCGGTGTCGCCTGCCTGACCCTGGCCAGTGCCCTCGCCGCGCGCGAGGGGATCCCCGTGACCCTCGTCAGCGGCAGCGGAGGCGAGCTTTCCCAGGCGCTGGTGCGGGCGCCCGAGATCGGCTGCGTCTCCTTCGTCGGCGGCCGCGACACCGGCGCCGCGGTGGCCACGGCCGTCGCCGACCTCGGCAAACGACACGTACTCGAACAGGAAGGACTCAACACCTGGGGCATCTGGAACTACTCGGACTGGGACGCGCTCACCGCCGTGATCCCCAAGCTCTTCGACTACGGCAAGCAGCGCTGCACGGCGTACCCGCGATTCGTCGTCCAGCGGCACCTGTTCGACGCGTTCCTGGCGGCGTACCTCCCGGCGGTGCGCGACGTCAGGGTCGGCCACCCGCTCGCCGTCGGGAAGCCTGACGACCCGTACGCCGAGCTGGACTTCGGGCCGGTGATCAACGCGGCCAAGGCAAAGGAGCTACAGGACCAGGTCGCCGAGGCGATCGAGCGCGGCGCCGTGCCACTGCACCGCGGCAGCCCGGCCGACGCCCGCTTCCTGCCCGGCCAGGACACCTCGGCCTACGTCCAGCCGGTCACGCTCCTCAACCCGCCCGCGTCCTCTCCGCTGCACCACGCGGAGCCGTTCGGCCCGGTCGACACCATCGTCCTGGTCGACACGGAGGCGGAGCTGATCGCCGCGATGAACGCCTCGAACGGCGCGCTCGTGGCCACACTGTCCACCGACGACCGGGCCACTTACGAGCGACTCGCCCCGCACATCCGCGCCTTCAAGGTCGGACACGGCCGGCCCCGTTCCCGGGGCGACCGGGACGAGCTCTTCGGCGGGCTCGGCGCGTCCTGGCGCGGCGCGTTCGTGGGCGGCGAACTGCTGGTACGCGCGGTGACGCGGGGACCGGCGGGGGAGCGGCTGCCCGGCAACTTTCCGGAGTACCAGCTCCTGCCGTGAGGAGAGTCCCCGCGGACTCAGCCGATGCCCTGCCGGTCCGGGCGCAGGGCGAACGCGCGGTCCGACGGGGACGCTTCGGCCTGGTCGACCGCTTGGCGGAGCAGTTCGCGGTGGCGCAGCAGCGGCTCCCGCCGTTCCGCCGGCACGAGCAGGAGCAGGTCGTCCAGTCCGGCCAGCATGCGCCGTGAGACCTGCGGGCTCCCGATGGCGCACCCCCGTACCTCGGTGAACCCCAGATCCACCAGCTCGGTCCACCCCGGCACGGGCTGCACCAGCCGCACCGCACCGGCCCGGTCCCGGTGCAGTGCGGCGTCCAGTGGGCGTCGACTCAACGAGGCCAGGAACTGGATGATGCGGTCCAGCGCCTGGACGGCGGTCGTCGGATCGTTGATCGCGGACGACAGGGCGCGCAGCGCGATGTCGGCCAACTGGCGCAGACCGAAGCCGAGATCCTGGTGGTACGTCCGCTCCACCCCGACCGAGGCCGTGTAGCGCAGCGCCCCGCGCGGCGGGGCCGGCCCGCCGTGGACGGCCAGCACGGGCGTACCGGGCACCACGAAGTCCCCGATCCTGGGGATCAGCCGCAGCACGACCCCGTGCTTGCGCGCCACCCGCACCAATCGCGCGATGTGCACGTCCCGCAGCACACCCGCCCGGCCCTCGTGCGGAACCCACGCGGTCGCGGGGCCGGGGAGAGCGGCTTCGGGCCAGCCGTCCGCTTCGGGCCCGCCGTCCGCTTCGGGCCCGTCGGGTCCGCCCGCCGGCACGGGCATCGAGGCGGCCACCCGGAAGGACTCCGTGGCGATCCGCGCGATGACGTGGCTGATCCGCATCAGCCGCAGGGTGGTGTTCACGTACAGCACGAAGAGGAACAGGCTCAGCGCGACCATGCAGAGCGTGAGGACCGACTGCACCAGCGGCACCGACGTCACGGCGCGGGGGTCGTCGGCGGTGTCGAAGGAGGTCAGCACCAGCAGGGTCAGCACGAAGGTCGCCAGGAACACCGCGAAGGTCGCCTTGGTGATCCGGCTCCGCACGAAGAGCCGCACCACGCGCGGGGTGAACTGCCCGCTCGCCATCTGCACGGCCACCAGCGAGATGCTGAAGACCACACCGATGAAGGTCATCATCGCCGAGCCGACCGCGGTCACGACGGCCTTCGCGTCCTCCGCGAACCGCAGCAGCTCGTCGAGCGTCTCGTAGTCGCCGTCCTCCTGGAGCGCCTCGACGATGACCGTGTCGAGAGCCTGCGCCCCCGCCCAGACCACGAAGACGCTCACCATGGCCAGGGTGGGAGCGAACCAGAACGTGTCCCGCAGATGCTCCCTGAGCGGCGACAGCGCACGCGGGCGGTGACCCCGAGCCGGGCTCTGCGTAACCATCCAGTCACTCATGGTGCGACCCTAGGGGTATCGGGCCGCGAGGTCCCGGACCCCCGCCAGGCGGACGGAAACGCAGGTGAAGGGCACTCCGAAACCTTGGTATTGTTGTCCGTGTCGCCGCGGGGAACACCCCTGGCAAGGCGACGGACACCTGGTCCGGGTGGCGGAATGGCAGACGCGCTAGCTTGAGGTGCTAGTGCCCTTTATCGGGCGTGGGGGTTCAAGTCCCCCCTCGGACACAGACCAGCTCGGGCGGGTCGAGGTTCTCCTCGACCCGCCCGAGCTGTTTGCGTGGTCCGCCCGAGCTGTTGTGCGTCGTCCACCCTTCCCGAACGCCCCGATCGCTCAGTCCCGGTACCCCCGCAACTTGCGGTACAGCGTCGCCCGGCCGATGCCCAGCGCGGTCGCCGCGCGTGCCTTGTTGCCGCCGTGGCGGCGCAGCGCCTCCAGGATCGCGGCGCGCTCGGCGTGCTCCATCGGGCTGAGGGGCCGCGCGGCCGGTCCTTCGCGCACCGGGTCCGGGAGTTCGGTCCGGCGGACCGGGCCGGACATCCGCCGCTGCTCCGCCAGGGCCCGGACGACATGGGCCAACTCGGTGACGTTCCCGGGCCACGGGTGCAGCTCGAGGGCGCGCAGGGCGTCCAGGGTCCAGGTCAGCGGGGGCTGTCCGGGCACCGGCCGCGGCGCCAGGACCGGCAGCAGTTCCCGGATGTCCTCGGCGCGTTCCCGCAGTGGGGGCAGGGTCACCGAGCGGGCGGACAGTTTGTCCAGCAGACGCTGCAGGCAGGGGCCGACCGGCGCGCCGGGCGTGTAGGTGACCAGGACGCGGGCGTCAGGGCGCGTGTCGAGCAGGGAGTTGAGCGCCGCGACGCCCGGCTGTTCGAGGCGCTCGGCGTGCCGCAGCAGGAGCGGCCGGTCGGCCGGCCACGCGGTCAGGGCCCCGTCGAGCCCGGCGTCCCGCGCCGCGTCGGCGATCCGGACGGCGCCCTGGCCGAGCAACTCCCGGGCCAGCGCGGACTTGCCCGTTCCGCGCTCTCCGGTCAGCAGCAGCGGCTCCGGGGAGCGCGCCAGTTCGACGGCGCGCGCGACGGCGTGCCGCCAGGGGACCGAGGAACCGGTGAGGGCGACGGGCGAGCGGGGCGGGGCCGGCGCCGACGGCGGGGAATCGCCGAGCGGTTCCAGGACCGCGACGACCCCGAGGACCGTACCGTCGTCCAGACGCACGGGCGTGATCCGGGTGGTGCATCCGGCGCCCTCGGTCACGGACGCCACTTCCGCGGCGGCGTCCCCACGCCGCGCGCTCACCGCCGTACGCTCCAGCGCCTCGAGCACCGCCGGGGTCAGCAGGCGCTGCGCCGCGTCGCTGACCAGCCTGTTGCGGCCGTCCAGGGCGACCACCGCCCGATCCGCACCGCACACCGCCCCGGCTGCCGCCCGCAGATACGCGTCCAGCAGCACCCGCTCGGCCCGGCCCGCCCGTGCGCGCAGTTCCGTCTCGACCGCGGCCGCGGCGGCCTCGGCGAGTGCCGCCTGCGGATGGGGTGAACGCGTGGTGGACAGCTTTGCCGCCACGGTCACCGTGCCGAGCACCTGCGCACCCTCCGGGTCGAGCAGCGGGACGGACACCGCGGACACGTCCTGCCACCGGTCGAGGAAGTGCTCCGGCCCGTGCATCTCGGCCCGGCGCCGGGTGCGCAGGGCGAGGGCCGCGCTGTTGTCGCCGACCTCCTGCTCCGACAGGACGGGGCACGTCTCGAGCCCGGGCACGCTCCCCGCCGTCCAGAGCACGCGCAGCCGCTCGTCGGTGAGGATGAGGAGCGACCTGCCCGCGCCCAGGGCGGGGACGATCCGTTCGAGCACCGGGTGGGCGGCGTCGAGCAGGGCCGACTCCGGCGGTCGTACCGGATGGGATGCCGGCTCCTTCAAGTCGTGCGGCACTCCGAAGAACCGCGCCCGTCGCCATGCCGCGGCGATCTCCTCCGGTACGCCGTCGGGCAACGGGCGCCCCGTCAGGAAGCGTTCACGGGCGTCATGCAGCGAGGAGAGTGCGGTGGCGGCGGGGGTGTGCTCTGTGGTGGTCACGGCATGTCCACCGTATCGGGTTCCGTTGAACGGACAACAACTGCCGTGTCCGGAACGTCCGGCGCGGACGATGTCTCGTCACCGGCGCACACGATGTCTCGTAATGAGACACCCGCCTCCCGCCGATCCCCTCCATGATCACGAATGGCCGAAGTCCGATTTCCCCCTCCACCCCCCCGCAGGAGCGCCCCGTGTCCACCGTCGTCGAGACCGACGTCCTGATCGTGGGCAGCGGCCCGGCCGGTGCCTCGGCCGCGCTCGCCCTGAGCACCTACGGCGTGCCCAACCTCGTGGTGACCCGCTACGCGAGTCTCGCCGACACCCCCCGCGCGCACATCACCAACCAGCGGACCATGGAGGTGCTGCGCGACCTCGGCGTGGAGCAGGAGGTCATCGCGCAGGCGACCCCGCAGCACCTGATGGGCAACACGACGTTCTGCACCAGCCTGGCGGGCGAGGAGCTGGGCCGGGTGCGCTCCTGGGGCAACGACCCGCTCGTCCAGGCGGAACACGAACTCGCCAGCCCCACCCGCATGTGCGACATGCCGCAGCACCTCATGGAACCGGTCCTCGTGAACGCGGCCGTCGCCCGTGGCACCCAGCTCCGCTTCAAGAACGAGTACCTCTCCCACACCCAGGACGCGGACGGCGTCACGGCCACCGTCCGCGACCGGCTGCGCGGGGACACCTACGAGATCCGCGCCAAGTACCTGATCGGCGCCGATGGTGGACGGTCGAAGGTCGCCGAGGACGCCGGGCTGCCGATGGGCGGCCAGATGGGCGTGGCCGGCAGCGTCAACATCGTCTTCGAGGCGGACCTGACCAAGTACACCGCCCACCGTCCGTCCACCCTGTACTGGGTCCTCGCGCCCGGCGCGACGGTCGGCGGCATCGGCGCGGGTCTGGTGCGCTGCGTCCGGCCCTGGAACGAGTGGCTGATCGTGTGGGGATATGACGTCACCGCGGGCGCCCCGGATCTGACCACCGCGTACGCGGAGTCCGTCGTCCGCAAGCTGGTCGGAGACGACGACATCCCCGTGACCATCAAGTCGTCCTCCGCCTGGACGGTCAACGAGATGTACGCGGAGAGGTATGCCAACGGCCGCGTCTTCTGCGCCGGCGACGCCGTGCACCGCCACCCGCCGTCCAACGGCCTCGGCTCCAACACCTCCATCCAGGACGCCTACAACCTGGCCTGGAAGCTCAAGCTCGTCCTCGACGGCGCCGCCGGACCCGCCCTGCTGGACTCCTACACGGCCGAGCGCGCCCCGGTCGGGCGGCAGATCGTCACCCGGGCCAACCAGTCCATTCGCGAGACCGCCCCGGTCTTCGAGGCCCTCGACGGGCTCTCCCCGCAGACTCCCGAACAGCTCTGGGCCAACATCGCCGCCCGCAAGGACGCCACCGAGGCGGCCGAGAAGCAGCGGGCCGAGTTGCGTGAGGCGATCGCTTTCAAGGTGTACGAGTTCAACGCGCACGGAGTCGACCTCAACCAGCGCTATCCTGCCGAGAGCTCCGCCGCGATCGTCCCGGACGGCACGCCCGACCCCGGCTTCGCCCGCGACCCCGAGCTGCACCACCAGCCGTCCTCCCGCCCCGGCGCCCGGCTCCCGCACGCCTGGATCACCTCCGGCACCCGCACGCTCTCCACCCTCGACACGGTCGGCCGGGGCCGCTTCACGCTGCTGACCGGCATCGGGGGAGAGGACTGGGTGCGCGCGGCCGAGGCCCAGGACCTCGAGATCGCCACCGTGGTGATCGGTCCCGGGCAGCAGTACGAGGACCCGTACGGCGACTGGGCGCGGCTGCGCGAGATCACGGACACCGGCGCGCTCCTCGTACGCCCCGACGGCTTCGTCGCCTTCCGGCACGCCTCCGTCGCTCCGGACGCCGGAGAACTGCTCGCGGACGCGCTGCGGCGGATCCTCGGTCACGCCTGAGCGCGCCATCATGGAAGCAGCGGATGCGATCAGGGAAGAAGCGGACGCCATCAGGGAAGAAGCCGTCGACGACGAGGAGCCGGGATGACCACCGACGCGACCGGGGCCGGCGTCACCGAGCAGGCCCTCGCCAGCCTCCGCGCGACCGCCGACCCGCGGCTGCGCGAGCTGCTCAGCGGACTCGTCCGGCATCTGCACGACTTCGCGCGTGAGACCCGGCTCACGCAGGAGGAGTGGGAGCGGGCGATCGCCTTCCTGACAGCGACCGGGCAGGCCTGCACCGACACCCGGCAGGAGTTCATCCTGCTGTCGGACGTGCTCGGCCTGTCCATGCTCCTGGAGACCGTCCACGGCGACCGTGCGCCCGGGGCCACCGAGTCGACCGTGCTGGGTCCCTTCCACATGACCGAATCGCCGGTCCGTGAACTCGGCGACGACATCGACCTGGTGGGCGGCGGCGAGCCGTGCGTGGTCAGCGGCCGGGTCCTGGCGCGGGACGGCACACCGCTGCCCGGCGCCGTCGTCGATGTCTGGCAGGCCGACGACAAGGGCTTCTACGACGTCCAGCAGCCCGGCGTCCAGCCCGCCGGCAACGGACGGGGGCTGTTCACCGCCGACGCCGAGGGCCGCTTCTGGTTCCGCACCTGCGTTCCGGCCGCCTACCCCATCCCCACCGACGGACCGGTCGGCGGGCTGCTGCGCGCGACCGGACGGCACCCCTACCGTCCCGCGCACATCCACTTCATCGCCACGGCCGAGGGACACACGCCCGTCACCACCCACATCTTCGTGGCGGGCGGGGAGTACCTGGACACCGACGCGGTGTTCGCCGTGAAGCAGAGTCTGGTCCAGGACTTCGCGGAGACCGACGACCCCTCCCAGGCAGCGGAATTCGGCGTGCCGAACCCGTTCCGGCTCGCCCGCTTCGACCTCGTCCTGGAGCATGCCGAATGACGTTCCGGAGCGAATTCTCGTACGAGACCCGGCCCGTACGGGTCGTCTTCCGGCCCGGCGCGGCCGTCACCGCGACCCCGGACGAGGCGGCACGCCTGGGCCTGCGGCGACTGCTCGTGGTGTGCGGCAGCAGGGGCGAACCGGTCGCCCGGGCGGTGGCCGACGCGCTCGGCGACACCTGTGCGGGACTGCACGCCGAGGCCCGGATGCACGTGCCCGCCGAGGACGCCGACCGGGCCGTCGAGGTGGCGCGCGCGGCCGGGGCGGACGGGTGCGTCGCGGTCGGCGGCGGCTCCGCGATCGGGCTCGGCAAGGCCATCGCCCTGCGCACCGGGCTGCCGCTGATCGCCGTGCCGTCGACCTACTCGGGGTCCGAGATGACGCCGGTCTGGGGCCTGACCGAGCACGGCGCCAAGCGCACCGGCCGCGACCCGGTCGTCCAGCCCCGCAGCGTCGTCTACGACCCCCGGCTCACCCTCTCCCTGCCCGTGCCGCTGACCGTCACCAGCGGTGTCAACGCGCTCGCGCACGCCGTCGAGGCGCTGTACGCCCCGGACGCCTCGCCCTTGGTCTCGGTCATGGCGGAGGAGGGCGTACGGGCGATGGCCGGGGCGCTGCCGCAGCTGGCCGCCGACCCGCGGGACCTGGACGCGCGCGGCCGGGCGCTGTACGCGGCATGGCTGTGCGGCGCGTGCCTCGGCGCGACGACGATGGGGCTGCACCACAAGATGTGCCACGTGCTGGGCGGCACCTTCGGGCTGCCGCACGCCGAGACGCACACCGTGGTGCTGCCCCATGCCCTGGCCTACAACGCCCCCGCCGCCCCGGGGGCATTGACCGTACTGGGGCGGGCCCTCGGCGACGACGACGTGCCGCGCGCCCTGTGGGAGCTGGCCGGTCGCCTCGGCGCACCGCGGTCCCTCGCCGAACTCGGCCTCAAGGAAGCCGACGTGGCACCGGCGGCGGCCCGGGTCGCGGGCGAGCCGTACGCCAATCCGCGCCCGGTGACGGCGGACGGGGCCCGGGCCGTGCTGCGGGCGGCGTACGGGGGAGGGCCACCGGAGCCCGCCGTGTAGGCCGTGCCTTCTGCCGGTCGGAAACCCGGGTGCGGGCTGTCGGTGCCGTGGTGTGTCATCGGGGCATGGCGATTGTCTTGGGCGAGCCGGGAGCCGACGGTCTGAGCGAGGCCGTGGGCGTGCTGCGGGAGTGGCAGTACGAGGGGGCTCCGACGCAACTGCATCCGGGCGACCTGGGCTGGTTCTGGCGGTCGGGCGCGGAAGCGACCGCCGCGGCGGTCCGGACCTGGAGCCGGGACGGACAAATCCTCGCGGTCGGGCTGCTGGACGGTCCCGGGCTGTTGCGTTTGACGATCGAGCCGGGCGCCCACGGGGACGAGGAGTTGGCGCGGCAGCTGGTCGCTGACGTGACCGATCCGGAACGGGGCGTGCTGCCCGAGGGGAAGGTGAACGTCGAGGCGCCGATCGGTGCGACGGTCCAGGACCTGCTGCGCGAGGAGGGCTGGAACATCGACGAGCCGTGGACCCCGCTGCGCCGCGACCTCACGGAGCCGGTGAAGGACCCGGGTGTGCGGATCGAGGTGGTCGGGCCGCAGCGGGCGGGGGCGCGGACCGCCGTGCAGCGGGCGTCGTTCGACGGGTCGACGTTCACGGACGGGCACTGGCACGCGATGGCGGCCGGACTGCCGTACGCCGACGCCCGGTGTCTCGTCGCCTACGACGACCGGGGCAACGCGGTGGCGGCAGTGACGGTGTGGTCGGCCGGCCCGGGGAGGCCCGGGTTGCTCGAACCGATGGGCGTGCACAAGGAACATCGCGGTCAGGGCTATGGCGAGGCGATCACCGTTGCCGCGGCGGCCGCACTGCGGGAACTGGGCTCTTCGAGCGCGCTCGTCTGTACTCCGAGCTCCAATGCCGGCGCCGTGGCCACCTACCTGGCAGCCGGCTTCCGTCAACGCCCCGAGGTCCGGGACCTGTACCGGCCCGCCTAGGCCCGGTCCGGGAAGGGCCCCGGGAACCCCACGTGCCCGGCGCGACGTCCTGGATCTTGCCACCACAGATCCGCACGGAGGGCAGCCCAGGCCATGGCACGCGACGGAATCCGATCGACCCACGGCATCGGCGGGGCGCTCGACGTCCTCAGACGCCACCGCCGCGCGCTGTACGGCTTCACCTTGCTCGTGTCCCTCCTGACGGTCGTACTCGGCTGCGCGATCCTGGCCGGCGGATTCGCGGCGGCATGGGACGCCTTCGAGAACGTCCGGGACTACGCGGACCGCAACATCGCCAACGAGGACTCCTACGTGGCCTACGCCGACGGCGGCCTGCCCCCGCTGGTACGGGTCGGCGCCGGGGTGTCGGTGCTGTTGCTCGTGCTCGGACTCCTCGTCGTCTCCGTCCTGCACACCGCGTACGCCGTAGGCGACTCCCATGCCACGCGCGACGGCGGGCCGCTGACCATCCGCGAGTTGTGGCGGCGCACCCGCCGGCGCCTTCCCGCCGCCCTCGCGGTCAACGCGCTGACCGGGCTGGCTGTGGGCGCCGTGGAGCTGGCGGCCCTGGTGCTGTGGAGCCTGGTCGAGGGCGGCGAGGTGCCCGGTGTCGAGCCCACGCCCCTGGGCGAGACCGCGTCCCCGCAGTACACACTGGTGGGCTGGGTGCTGCCGATCGCCGTCGGGTGTCTCGGCCCGCTGCTGTACTCCCGCCTGGCGCCGGCCACCGCCGAGACGGTGCTGGAGCACCGTTCCCCGTTCGTGGCGTTGTACCGCTCCTGGGTGCTGACCCGCAGCGCACGGTGGCAGGCCCTCGGCCTGGGCACGCTCGTCACCGCGGCCGCCCTGCTCGTCTTCTGGCTCGCCCGGTACGCGGCCGCACCCCTCGCCCACTTCGGCGGACTCGGCATGCTGTGGCTCAGCGACGACAACGTGTGGATCACCGGCGTGCTGGTGAAGATCCTGCCCACAGCCGCGGCTCTTCTCCTGCTGCCCCCGCTGGCCATGCCACTGGTGTGCGCGGTGTTCGCCCGGCTCCACGGGGAGCTGCGCGCACGTGAGGAGGCCCTTCAGTCCAGGTCGGACATGTCGAGCACGAAGCGGTAGCGGACGTCGCCTCGCCGGAGACGGTCGAGGGCCTCGTTCACCCGTGCCGAAGGGAGCAGTTCGATGTCGGCGGTGATGCCGTGCTCGGCGCAGAAGTCCAGCATGGCGGCGGTCGCGGGCGTGCCGCCGCTGCCCGCGGAGCTGAGCTTCTTGCGCCCGACGAGCAGGTCGATGGTCTCTACGGTGACGGGCCCCAGGTGCCCGAGGTGGCTGAGCGTCCCGTCCATGGCGACCAGGCGCAGGTAGGGGCCGAGGTCGTGCGGCGTGGAGATCGTGTCGATGACGACGTCGAACCGGTCGCGGGCGCCGGCCATCTGATCCGGGGCCGTCGAGACGATGAGACCGTGGGCGCCGAGACGACGGGCGTCGTCCGTCTTGTCCGGTGAGCGGCTGATGACCGTGGTGTCTGCGCCGAGCGCCACGGCGATCTTGACCGCGAGGTGGCCCAGGCCGCCGAGTCCCGCCACCGCGACGCGGGTTCCCGGCCCCACCCCGAGGGCGTGCAGCGGCTCCCAGACCGTGATCCCGGCGCAGAGCAGGGGAGCGGCGGCGGCCGGATCCAGACCGGCGGGAAGAGGGTGGGCGAAGCGGTCGCGGACGACGTACTCGCGGGAGTAGCCCCCCAGGGTGACCGATCCGTCGTGGGGGTCGGTGCCGTCGTAGGTCAGGGTCGGGAAGGAGTGACAGAAGTTCTGCTGACCGGCCCGGCACATCGCGCACTCGCCGCACGAATCGACGATGTTGCCCACCGCGACCGGATCGCCGGCGGTGAAGCGGGTGACCGCGGGTCCGGTCTCGGTCACCACGCCCGTGAACTCGTGCCCAGGTACCAGGGGTTGGCCCCTTTCGCCGTCGCCGGTGCTGACCGCGTGCAGATCGGTGTGGCAGACACCGCAGTAGTCCACCCGGACGGCGAGGTCGTCGGGGCGAAGGTCGCGCCGTTCCAGGGGCGCCCGCCGCAGGGTCGGCGAGGGACCTTCCATCTGCCAGCCGACGGTGTTCCTCATGACGCCTCCTTATAGACAGACTGGTTGGTCTATTTCAAGGTACGGCCATCCGGCCCATGAGGCAAACCAACTGTTCTGTTTGGTAGCGTGGGGACATGGCCGATCAGCCCCTGACCGCGCGCGGAGCCGCCACCTACCAGCGCATCCTCGATGTGGCGACCCAGGAGTTCGCCGAGCACGGGATCGCCGGAGCGCGCGTCGAGCGGATCGTGGCCGCCGCGCGCACCAACAAGGCGCAGCTCTATGCCTACTTCGGCAGCAAGGAAGGGCTCTTCGACGCCATCTTCCTCGGCTCGCTCGAGCGGATCGTGAACGTCGTCCCGATCGACGCCGCCGACCTCGCGGACTGGGCCGTGCGCCTCTACGACGAGTATCTCCGCCGCCCCGACCTCATCCGGCTGGCCACCTGGGCGCGCCTGGAGCGACGCCCGGCCGGCCACCTGGTCGACGACCCCGACCGCCTGGAGGACCACAAGCTGCGCGCCATCGCCGAGGCCCAGGCCGCCGGTCTGGTGCGCCAGGGGGACCCGTTCGACGTGATGGCCATGGTGATCGCGATGTCCATGGCCTGGTCACCGGTCAGCAATGTCTACGCAGCGACCGCCCAGGAGCCCCCCGAACTGCACGAACAGCGCCGCTCCCTGCTCCACGAGAGCGTCCGCCGTGCCATGACGGCCGACCAGGGCTAGTTCCGCCCCTCGAACCGCACTTCGCCGACGATGAGCCCTCGGCTCGCGGACAGAAGATGACCGCAAGGGTTCCTACGGTCGTGGCATGACGCAGACGCAGAAGATTCTTGTCACCGGCGCCACCGGAACCGTCGGCCGCCAGGTGGTCGCCGAACTGCTCGCCCGGGGCCACGCGGTCCGCGCCCTCACCCGTGACGCCGGGAAAGCCGCCTTCCCGGACGGGGTCGAGGTCGTCCAGGGCGACCTGACCGACCCCGACAGCCTGGTTCCCGCCCTGGAGGGGATCACCGGACTCCACCTGATCACCTTCAGCGGGGCCGCCTTCACCCCGCTGGAGACCGGCCCCCGGATCCTGGAACTGGCCCGCTCGGCCGGTGTCCGCCGGATCACCGTGCTGCACGGCGGCGGGCCCACCCCGTTGGAGGACGCGGTGCGCGGTGACGACGGAGTGAGCTGGACCGTGCTCATGCCCGTCGAGTTCATGGCCAACGCCCTGGAGTGGGCGGACGGGATCCGGGCCGCGGGCGAGGTACGGGAGCCGTTCGTCGCACGGCTGAGTGCCATGGTCCACGAGGGAGACATCGGCGCCGTCGCCGCGGTCGCGCTCACGGAGGAGGGCCACGCGGGCCAGGAGTACGTGATCACCGGCCCCGAAGTGCTCACCGTCGGCGACAAGGTGGCGGCCGTCGCCGCCGCGGCCGGCCGGGAGATCGCCCTGGTCGAGCTGACCGAGGAGCAGGCTGTCGCCCAGTGGCGGGCGGCGTTCCTCCCCGAGGACGTGATCGGCTTCCTGCTCGAGGCCTACGGGAACACACCGGAGGTCGGCCGTACGGTGTCCGGCACCGTCGAGAAGGTCACCGGCCGCCCGGCCCGCACCTTCGCCCAGTGGGCCGTGGAACACGCGGACGCATTCAGGCCGTAAACACCCTTGACTGTCTCGTATTGAGACACCCGTTAACGAGCCCGGTCCCGCAAGATCGACAAGGGGGGTGTGACCGCAACAGGGGTGCGGCCGTCGGCGTGCGCTGAACCACCGCTCGTACGGCCGTGCCACCCGAAGAAAGGTGAACCACATGGCCCTCGCACTGCTCCGGCGCCGGTGGCTCAAGAACACCTCTGCCGCAGCGGCGGGCCTCGCCCTCCCCCTTCCGTCCGGCGCGGGTGCCGTGATGCGTGAGGTCGTGGACCCGATGGGTTCGCCCCTGGCGGCCGCGGACGTCACCGTCACGGCCCTGGACACCCACCGGGTGGCCGCCCGCGGGACGACCGACCCGTACGGCTACTTCCTCGCGGCGCTCCCGCCCGGCCGGTACAGCCTGCTGATCGCGACGGAGGGGCTCCAGCCGCACCGCGAGACCATCGAGGTGGCGATGGGCACGGCGACGCCCACCGAGCGGGTCTGGCTGCGTCCGGCCGAGGCCCTCCAGCTGCCGGCGCCCGGGACCTGGCTCTTCGACCCGCCGCACACCGCGATCCGGTTCATCGCCAAGCACGTCGGCATGGCCCATGTCCACGGCCGCTTCGAACGCTTCGACGGCGGGATCCAGATCGCCCAGGACATGGCCGACTCCCGGGTGTCCGTCCGCATCGACGCCTCCAGCATCACCACCGGCAACACCACCCGCGACAACCACCTGCGGTCCGCCGACTTCCTCGACGTCGAACGCTTCCCGTACATCGACTTCACGAGTACGCGCTTCGCCTACCGCGGCGGCAGCAAGTGGACACTGCAGGGCTCCCTTCACATGCACGGCGTGAGCCGCTCCGTCTCGCTCGACACGTCGTATCTCGGCACGGTGAACGGCGGCTACGGGCAGGAGCTGCGCTGCGCGGCCCTGGCGACGGCGGAGCTGCACCGCGAGGACTACACCCTCAACTGGCGTTCCATGCTGGCCCGGGGCATCGCGGTGGTCGGGCCGACGGTCCAACTGGAGCTGGACGTCCAGGCGATGTACCGGACCCACGACACCCCGACCCCGCCGGAATAATCCCTGGCCCGATCCGACCCGCCCTCCCTACACTCACCGAGTACCCGGTGCCGCCCACGAGGTGAGCGGCGCGTGCCGTCGTGACGAACGAAGGGAGACCGCCATGCGTGACCACACCGCTGCCGTCGTCTCCCTGCCGCGCTACGAGGTGATCCTCGTGTCCTCGTCGCTCCGGTGCCCGCTGCGCGGCCGGCGCCGGATGTTCGGGACGAACGCCTGAGAAGCGCCTGTTCCGGCTCGCTGACATGACGTCAGCGAGCCGGAACGGACGTCTGTCATCACACCTGCCTCGCCCGGAAATCGCGCTGCCCCTTTCCTGATCGCCTCGAAAGGCCATGGGCCGTGCGCATCAACCACAACCCGCTCGCCGTCGTCCGCAACCTCGGCATCCTCGCCCACGTCGACGCCGGCAAGACCACCGTCACCGAACGGATCCTGTTCGCCACCGGAACCACGCACAAGCGCGGCGAGGTCCACGACGGCACCACCGTCACGGACTTCGACCCGCAGGAGCGCGACCGTGGCATCACCATCTTCGCCGCGGCGGTGAGCTGCGCCTGGGACGGTCACCGGATCAACCTGATCGACACCCCGGGGCACGTCGACTTCGCCGACGAGGTGGAGCGCGCGCTGCGGGTGCTCGACGGTGCGGTGGCCGTGTTCGACGCGGTGGCCGGGGTGGAGCCGCAGAGCGAGTCGGTGTGGCGGCAGGCCGACCGGCACGGCGTACCGAGGATCGCCTTCGTCAACAAGATGGACCGTGCCGGTGCCGACCTCGACGCGGCCGTGGCGTCGATCCGGGAGCGGCTGCACCCGGCCCCGCTGGTCGTGCAGGTGCCCATCGGCGCCGAGGACACCTTCACCGGCGTCGTCGACCTCGTACGCCTGCGCGCGCTGCTGTGGAGCGACGGTGACGCCTGTGAGGAGGCGCCGGTCCCGGAAGGCCTCCGGGACGAAGTCCTGGCACGCCGCCGGGCGCTGGAGGAAGCCGTGGCGGAACTCCATCCGGGCGCACTGGAGGAGTTCTGCGCCACGGGCACGCTCGGCGAGCGGACCCTCTGCTCGGCGCTGCGGGACCTGACCCGGGACGGCGACGGCGTGGTCGTGCTGTGCGGCTCCGCGTACCGCAACCGCGGTGTGGAGCCGCTGCTCGACGCGGTCGTGGCCTATCTGCCGTCGCCGCTGGACGTGCCGCCGGTCCGCGGCACCGACGACGGCGGGGAACAGGAGCGGCCCGCCGACCCGGCGGCGCCATCTGCGGCCCTCGCCTTCAAGGTGCACGCCACCCCGACGGGACGGCTGACCTACCTGCGGATCTACTCGGGAACGATCGAGAAGGGAGACACCCTGTGGGACGCGAGCGCGCGGCGCACCGAGCGGATCGGCCGGATCCTGCGCGTCCAGGCCGACCGGCACGCACCGCTGGACCGGGCGGTCGCCGGCGACATCGTCGCCGTCGTCGGGCTGAAGTCCGCCCGCGCCGGCTCGACCCTGTGCGCGCCGGACGCCCCGCTCGTCCTGGAGCCTCCGGGCGTGCCCGAGCCGGTGGTCTCGGTCGCGGTCGAGCCCCGCAGGACCGGCGACACCGACCGGCTGGGGTCGGGGCTCGCGCGGCTGACCGAGGAGGATCCCTCGCTGGTCGTGCGGAGCGACCCGGAGACCGGCCAGACGGTGCTCTCGGGCATGGGTGAACTGCACCTTGAGGTGGCGGTGGAGAAACTCCGGCGCGAGCTGGGAGTGGACGTCAACATCGGCCGTCCCAGGGTCAGTTACCGCGAGACGGTCGGCCAGGGCGTCTCCGGGCTGGTGTTCCGGCACGTCAAACAGGACGGCGGGGCAGGGCAGTTCGCGCATGTCGTCCTCGACGTCGAGCCGTACGAGGACGGCTTCACCTTCCGCTCGGCCGTCGTCGGCGGGCGTGTGCCACAGGAGTACGTCCGGGCGGTCGAGGCCGGCTGCCGCGACGCCCTCACCGAAGGGCCGCTCGGCGGCCACCCGGTGACCGGGCTGCGCGTCACCCTCACCGACGGGGCGACCCATGTGAAGGACTCCTCGGACACGGCGTTCCGCACGGCCGGCCGGCTCGGCCTGCGCGAGGCCCTGCGCGCCTGCGCGATGGTCCTGCTGGAGCCGGTCGTCGAGGTCACGGTCACCGTGCCCGAGGACGCGGTGGGCGGCGTGCTCGGCGATCTCGCCGCCCGGCGCGGCCGGGTGAGCGGCTCGGTCACCCGGGCGAGCGCGGCGGTCGTCACCGCCACCGTGCCGCTGGCCGAACTGTTCGGCTACACGACCCGGTTGCGCAGCCGCACCCAGGGGCGTGGCACGTTCACGGCCCGGCCCATCGGCTATGCGCCGGCGCCGGTTGCGACGCCGGTGCGGTAGCGCACGGTCAGGCCCGTCCCCTTCCTGCGCCGGGAGGGGACGGGCCGATCCGGGTCGCGCTGCCCTCCGTTCCGATGCCCGGCACCGACCCGGTGAGGTCAGGGTCGCCGAACTCTGCGCGCAGTGCCTGGAAAGCGGTCACCTTGTCCGCGCCGAAGCGGCCGATGTAGGCGGCGTATTCGTCGGGGGAGAGGAACGCCGACGGCCTGGACTTGGTGTGGAACTTGTCCGCGTACATCACCAGCCTCTCCTCCCCGGTCACCGCCAGGTAGTCGGCGGGAGGGAGGGGCAGGCCCTGGCTCTCGATGTCGTGCCGCGTGAGTCCCACTCCGGTGTGGTGGGAGCAGAAGCGGCGGAGAGTTTTGGGGAAGCCCTCCGCTTCGAGGATCTCGTGGCCGAGCAGGCCGTGCCGGATGTAGTTCTCGTGGTCCAGGCGACCGTCGTCCCCGTAGAGGCGGTAGACGCCGATGTCATGAAGGAGGCAGCCGGCGCGGACCAGTTCGGCGTCGAGGTGAGCGAGGTCGGGCGCGGAGAGGAGTTGCTCGGCGATTCCCCAGACGATCTCGCAGTGCGTGTGGACGAGCGTGAACGCCTCGGCGGTGGGCGCGTGTTTCTCGTGCAGCGCTCGGATCTCTGCGGGGCCCGGGATGCTCACCGGAGGAGCGTAACAACCGCCGATCCCGCTCGGTCGGCCAGTTCCCGATCCTGCCTGTTTCACATGATCGGGTGATGTCGCGGAGCAGCGGGCACGGGCCGGCCGTGCGGACCGTTCGAGCTGGTGACGGGGACTTCTCGTCCATCGACGTCACGGCAGCTGGAGCACACCATGGGCCTGCACTTCCACCGCAACCCCGACGGCACGACGACCGGGCGCAACGAGGCCAACGGCTTCACCGTGACCCATGCCGAAGCAGAAGAGGTGAAGCGGCAGTTGTACGAGGACGCCGGGTGGGAGTACACGCCTCCACCGCCTCCGGTCCCGCCCGGGTTCCATCGGTTCTCCTTGGTGCACGACGAGTTCCGGGCCTCTGGGTTCGGGGACGAGAGGTATGCGGGGCTGCGGGCCCGCCCGCCGGAAGGGTGCGTGCCGGTGGACCGGGGGTGCTTCGCCCTGGAGTGCGAGCGGCCGGGGAAGACGCTCATGGACGCGGTCGCCAATACCGTCGCGGAGGTCCGGCGGGAGCACGGCCTGGTGATGAACAGCCTGGGTGTGGAGAAGCCTCAGGAATGGTTCGACGCGGACAACAAGAACGGATACGCGGCGAAGACCGTCGCGCACTTGGTGCTGATGGCCGTTGACCGCGCCAGGCTGCTCGGGTACGGGCGCAAGGACGTGGTACGGCTACTCGATGCGACGGGGATCGAGTAGCCGGTGGGCTGGGCGGCGGTCTACAGGACGGCCGGCTCCGGCACGTAGTCCGGGTCCACCTGGTCCGCAAGGTCCTTTCCCGTGCGGGCGTCTGCCCAGGACCGGGCGTTGCGCAGGTGGAACTCGACCGCGTGGCGGTGGAGTCGGTTCCAGTCGCGGACGTGGGCGTCGACCGTCTCACGGAGGACGCGGAGGGCATGGAGGTTCTGCGGCTCCAGTGACGCCAGTGCCTTCGGACCGGACTCGGTGCGGCCCTGCTCCGCCGCGCGGACCCAGGGGGAGTGGACCAGGTGGGTCAGGAGGTCGTCCCCTACTTCCTCCTTGAGGAAGAGCAGGTCGTCCTCGCAGGTCACCTTGTTGCCGACCACGGCGACACGGATGCCGAACTCGCGGGCGTGGTCACGGTACTGGCGGTAGACCGAGACGCCCTTGCGGGTGGGTTCCGCCACCAGGAAGGTGATGTCGAAGCGGGTGAACAGGCCGGAGGCGAAGGCGTCCGCGCCCGCCGTCATGTCGACCACGACGTATTCGCCGGGGCCGTCCTGCAGGTGGCCCAGGTACAGCTCGACCGCGCCGAGCTTGGAGTGGTAGCAGGCCACGCCCAGGTCGGACTCCTCGAACTCGCCGGTGACCATCAGGGGTACGCCGCCCGCGCGGCCGACGTGCCGGGCGTGCAGTTCGTCGTCGCCGAGCGGGCGCAGCAGGCGGGAGCCGCGTCCCGGGGGAGTGGTCTTGATCATCGCCTCGCGGGA
Organism: Streptomyces sp. NPDC044719; assembly: GCF_056433405.1. NCBI lineage: Bacteria > Bacillati > Actinomycetota > Actinomycetes > Kitasatosporales > Streptomycetaceae > Streptomyces > Streptomyces sp. NPDC044719. The sequence continues at coordinate 238,165 of NZ_JBWKHE010000010.1, read as the reverse complement.
GGTGATGCGGGGGTTCGTGCCCCGCAGGCAGTCCTTGATCGAGGACAGGTGGGCACCCAGCGGAGCGGCGGACTTCTCCGGCCCGCCGAGCGCTTCGGCCAGATGCTGGTTGATGTCGCCGTCGATGGCGAGGACCGGGGCGCCGGAGCGCGCCAGATGGCGGGAGAAGAGTGCCGACAGCGTGGTCTTGCCGCTGCCGCCCTTGCCGACGAACGCGACCCTCACGACCGCCCCACCTTTTTGAAAACGGATGTCATGTGGCTAGGTTTAGGGAGTGATCGCCACCACTGTCAAATCCCCTGGGCCGTTCGAGATCGCTTGATGCATATGCTGTGCAAGTGCGTGTTCAGAGCATCAACAGTCCCTTCCGGTTCCTCGTCGCCCTCGCCCTCGTTCCGAGCCTGGCCGGCTGCTTCGCCTCCCCGGGAGGGGAGTCGTCGTCGAACGGCGGGCAGTCGGGCTCCCGGCTGCGGGTCGCCCTCGCCTTCCCGCCAGCCGAGAACTTCTCGCCGTACGGAGCCGACGCCACCCTCCTCAGCCGTCTCGGCGTCACCGAGGGCCTGACCGCCCTGGACGCCAACGGGGCCGCGTCCCCCGCGCTCGCCGAGTCCTGGCGCCGGGAGAACGACCGCACTTGGCGGTTCACCCTGCGCGAGGCGACCTTCCAGGACGGTGCGGAGGTCACCCCGACCGCTGTGGCCGCGGCGCTCACCCGCGCCACGAAGGCGAAGCCCTCGCCCGCCGCCCTCGCCGGTGTCACGCTCGACGCGAAGGCCGACGGCGACCGCGGCGTACGCGTCACCACGGCCACGGCCGACCCCGTCCTGCCGATGCGCCTGTCCAGCCCGAGCCTCGCGATCCTCTCCCCGAAGGCCTACGGCGAGAAGGGCAACCCCGACCCGGTCGGAACCGCCACCGGGCCCTTCGAGATCACCAAGGTCAACGGCGGCGGCTCCGCCACCCTCGACCGCTTCGACGACTACTGGGGCGGCCGCGCCCAGGCCTCCGGCATCGACGCACGGTTCGTCAAGGACGGCACCGCGCGCGCCAACGCGGTCCGCACCGGCGACATCGACATAGCCGAGGCCATCCCCGTCGCCCAGGCCGCCACGCTCGACGAGGCGACCCTGAAGGAAGCCGGCACCACCCGCACCACCAGCCTGCAGCTCAACACGAAGACCGGTCCCTTCAAGGACCCGAAGCTGCGCGCCGCAGCCCGCGAGGCGATCGACTCCTCCACCATCGTCAAGGGCGTCTTCGAGGGGTACGCCGACCCGGGCGCGGGCGTCTACGGTCCCGCCGTCACCTGGGCCGAGAGCAAGCGGATGAAGCCGGCCGGACGTGCGGACGCCGCCGAGCCCGACGGTGAGCCGATCACCCTCGCCACCTACGACAACCGGCCCGAGCTCCCCGAGACCGCCCAGGTGGTGCAACAGCAGCTGGAGAAGGCCGGCTTCACGGTGAAGCTGGAAGTGCGCGAGTACTCACGGCTGGAGAGCGACGCCCTCTCCGGGAAGTTCGACGCGTTCATCGGCGCCCGCAACAGCCTCCTCGACACCGGCGACCCCGTCGGTGTCCTCGGCAGCGACTACACCTGCGACGGTGGCTACAACCTGGCCCTGCTGTGCGACAAGAACGTCGACCGGGCCGTCACCAAGGCCGACGGGACCGACGGCACCGGCGAGCGGCAGGACGCCGCCATGGCCGCCGAGGCCGCGATCCTCGGTACGGACGCCGTCGTGCCGCTGGCCCACCAGCAGATCATCGCCGGCGTCTCCACCAAGGTCCGGGGCGTCGTCCTCGACCCCTACGAGCGGACCCTGGTGAGTACCGGGACGCGTCGCTGAAGCTCCGTCACGCGGGCAGCTTGGTGTCGATCACGCAGCTGATCTCGACCAACTGCCCGGGGAAGGTCAGCTCGGTGACGCCGAGGGCCGTGCTGACCGGGCGGTGGGCGCCGAAGTACGCCCGGTTGGCCTTGGCCAGCACATCGGCGTGGCGCACCAGGTCCACCGCGTACAGCGTCTGGGAGACGATCTGGTTGCGCGTGACGCCGTAGTGGGCCAGGACCTTGTCGATGTTGACGTGGGTCTGCTCGAGCTGGGTGGCCCAGTCGTCGTCCGGGGAAAAGCCGCCCGCCTCGTCGAACGCGAGCTGCCCGGAGACATGGATCAGGTCGCCGGACCTGATCGCCTGGGCGTAGCCGAACTGGGTCTCGGCCGGAATGGCGTGGTCGTAGACGTCGGGAGTCGTCACAGTTCCTGTCCTTCCGTCGAGCACGCGCCTACGTGCTCTCTTGCGGTTACTCGGGAACTGTAGGAGAGTGACCGCCGACCTGGAAGAACGCACTTTTCGGTGACTGGGGAACCAGATGGTGACCAAGCAGGAATTGAGCGGCCTGCCCGAGGACGCGGATCTGCGGCGGGCGGACTCGCTGGCGCGTGAGATCTTCTCGGACGTCGCCAACAAGTGGGCTTTGCTGATCATCGAGGCCCTCGGTGAACGCACCCTGCGCTTCAGCGAGTTGCGCGACGAGGTCGAGGGTGTCAGTCACAAGATGCTCACCCAGAACCTGCGGATGCTGGAGCGCAACGGCCTGGTCGACCGGAAGGTGCACCCCACCGTGCCGCCGAAGGTCGAGTACACGCTCACCGAGCCGGGCCGGGCCCTGCGGGCCACGGTCGACCTGCTCTGCGGCTGGACCCACCAGTACCTCGGTCACATCGAGACCGCGCGAGGGCGGTTCGAGGCCTGACCGGCCGGGGCGTCAGCTCGCGACCAGCTCCCGCACCTGCCGTCGCGCGGCGGTCTCCTCGACGCGCGAGGTCCGGTACAGCCACAGCACGTCACGCCCGAACGACCACACCAGCAGGCCCAGGGCCAGGGCGGCGACCCCGAAGTTGCCCGCGTACGGCAGCAGATCGGCGCCCGCCACCAGCAGGAGCACGCCCTGGAGCGCCGCCACCGTCTTGCGGGCGGTGCTCGGCGGGAGGGCGGCGGTCAGCCAGGGCCAGACCCGCGCGGCGGCGACGAAGACGTACCGCATACCGCCGATGAGCAGCACCCACGGGCCCTGCTCCATCGACACGTACACGCTCAGCACCAGGATCAGGAACGCGTCGACCTCCATGTCGAAGCGCGCGCCCAGCGCCGTGGAGGTGCCGGTGCGGCGGGCCACCTTGCCGTCGACACCGTCGAGGATCAGGGCGACCGCCGTCAGGCCGACGAACAGCGACACGGGCGGCGAGCTCTGGAAGGAGTCCGCGACCAGGGCGGTGACCCCGCCGACGAGGGTGGCACGGCCGAGGGTGACCCGGTTGGCCGCGCCGAAGGAGCGCAGCCGGGAGCGGTGCAGGGCCCGGGAGAGCACGGCCCAGGTGGCGAGGGCGAACGCGAGGCCGGTCAGCCAGCCCGCCGGGCCCATCCCGATCGCCGTACCGATCAGGGCGAGCAGCAGGATCTGCACTCCCGCCCCCAGGGCGGTCTCCTGCTGGACGAGCCTCGCGTCGTAAGTGTTGTTCAGGGCCACCGAACACCCTCCGGCCGTGTGACAGAGTCGATCAACGCCGCTACCTTGTGCGCGGCCTGTGCACCCCTCGGTACGCAAGCAGCTTCCCGATCGTTCAGGAGGACTTCGATGAAGCACACCGCACGGGCGTTCTGGATCGACTCGCCTGGGCGAGGCGTCATCCGGGACGTCACCCTGCCGGAGCCCGGCGAGGACGAGGTGCTGGTCCGCGCGCTGTACTCCGGAGTGAGCCGCGGCACGGAGACGCTCGTCTTCCGCGGCGGCGTGCCGGTCAGTCAGCACACGGCCATGCGGGCACCGTTCCAGGAGGGCGACTTCCCGGGACCCGTGAAGTACGGCTACCTCAACGTCGGAGTGGTGGAGGAAGGGCCCGAGGACCTCGCCGGCCGTACGGTGTTCTGCCTCTATCCGCATCAGAGCCGATACGTCGTCCCGGCGCATGCCGTCACACCCGTACCCGACACCGTGCCGGCCGAACGGGCCGTGCTCGCCGGGACCGTGGAGACCGCCGTCAACGCCCTGTGGGACGCCGCGCCCCTGGTCGGCGACCGGATCGCCGTGGTCGGCGGCGGCATGGTCGGCTGCTCGGTGGCCGCCCTGCTCGCCCGGTTCCCCGGCGTCCGCGTCCAGCTGGTCGACGCCGATCCGTCCCGTGCCGCCATCGCCAAGGCCCTGGGCGTCGGCTTCGCCACCCCAGGGGACGCTTTGGGCGAGTGCGACCTGGTCGTCCACGCCAGCGCCACCGAGCAGGGACTCGCCAGGTCCCTGGAACTCCTCACCGCCGAGGGGACCGTGCTGGAACTGAGCTGGTACGGCGACCGGCGGATCAGCCTGCCGCTGGGCGAGGCCTTCCACTCCCGGCGGCTCGTCATCCGCTCCAGCCAGGTCGGCACCGTCTCCCCGGCCCGGCCGGGCCGCAGCTACGCCGACCGGCTCGCCGTCGCCCTCGACCTGCTCGCCGACCCGGCGCTCGACGCCCTCGTCACCGGCGAATCCGCCTTCGAGGAGCTGCCGGACGTGCTGCCGAGGCTCGCCTCCGGCGAGATCCCCGCGCTGTGCCACCGCGTCCGCTATGACGAGAGCGATTGACGCATCGGCTGACGATTCGTTCCATCCGGTACGACATCGTCACGACAAGAGCGCCTGACCTGAGAAAAGACGTAGCCGAGGCTGAACAGGGGAAGGCAAGGAGCCGTATAACCCGGCATCCCCGGCAGCAAACAGCGGGGGAGCAGACGCGCCGCACCTGGAGGGTCGTCCGTTGTTCAGCATCACCGTCCGCGATCACATCATGATCGCCCACAGCTTCCGTGGCGACGTCTTCGGACCGGCGCAGCGCCTGCACGGGGCCACGTTCCTCGTGGACGCCACGTTCCGGCGCGAGCAGCTGGACGAGGACAACATCGTCGTCGACATCGGGCTGGCCACCCAGGAACTCGGGGCGGTCGTCAGCGAGCTGAACTACCGCAACCTCGACAACGAGCCCGACTTCGCAGGGGTCAACACCTCTACGGAGTTCCTCGCCAAGGTCATCGCCGACCGCCTCGCCGAGCGCATCCACAAGGGGGCCCTGGGCGAGGGCGCCAAGGGCATCGCGGGCCTGTCCGTCACCCTGCACGAGTCGCACATCGCCTGGGCGAGTTACGAGCGTGCGCTGTGACCGACACGACCATCGAGCGGCCCGGGCAGACCGGACCGGCACGCCTGAACTACGTTCCGGTGCAGCACGCCGCCCTGAAGAACGCCGAGATCATCCCCATGTCCCTGCGCACCGTGCACTTCGTGCTCCCGGGCGGCATCGACGACCCGGCCGCGCCCAGCGGCGGCAACGCCTACGACCGGCGCGTCTGCCTGGACCTGCCCGGCTTCGGCTGGCAGGTGACCAAGCACGCCGTCGCCGGTGACTGGCCCCGGCCGGGGGCCGAGGCCCGTACGGAACTGGCCCGCGCCCTGAGCGGACTGCCGGACGGTGCCGTCGTCCTGCTCGACGGCCTGGTGGCCTGCGGGGTCCCGGAGATCGTCGTGCCGGAGGCGGAACGGCTGCGCATGGTCGTCCTCGTCCATCTCCCGCTCGGCGACGAGACCGGCCTCGACCCGGTCGTGGCCGCCGAACTGGACGTCAAGGAGCGCTCGGTGCTGCGGGCGGTGCCGGCGGTCATCGCCACCAGCGACTGGGCGGTCCGCCGCCTGGTCTCCCACCACGGCCTTCCCCCGGAGCGCGTCCACGTCGCGGCCCCCGGTGCCGACATCGCACCCCTCGCTCCCGGCACCGACGGTGTCTCGCGTCTGCTGTGCGTGGCCGCCGTGACCCCGCGCAAGGGGCAGCACCGGCTGGTGGAGGCGCTGGCCACGGTGACCGACCTGCGGTGGAGCTGCGTCTTCGTCGGCAGCCTCACCCAGGAGCCCGAGTACGTCGCCCACTTGCGGTCCCTCATCGCCGAGCACGGCCTTCAGGACCGGCTGGAGCTGGCGGGCCCGAAGTCCGGCGCCGCACTCGACGCCAGTTACGCCACCGCCGACCTGATGGTCCTCACCTCCTACGCCGAGACCTACGGCATGGCCGTCACCGAGGCACTGGCCCGGGGCATCCCGGTCATGGCCACGGACGTGGGCGGGCTCCCCGAGGCGGTCGGCCGCGCCCCCGACGGCGGCGTGCCCGGCATCCTCGTCCCGCCGGAGAACCCGGCCGCCATCGCCGCCGAACTGCGCGGCTGGTTCGGCGAGGCGGACGTACGGCGTCGCCTCAAGGCCGCCGCCCGTAGTCGCCGCGCCTCCCTCGACGGCTGGGCGACGACCGCACAGAGCCTGGCGGCGGTACTGCGCCGGCTCCCGACCGAACCCCGGAGGGCCGCATGACGAACCCGGCTACGACCCAGCAGAGCGGGACGATTCCGGCGCAGCCCGGACCCAGAGGAGGTGCCGAGGCGATGGAATCCGTCAAGCAGGTGGACGCCACGGCTCCCAAGCCGGTTGGCACCGCGGCGGCACCGGGTGACGCGGTCATCGCGTGGGCGGGTGACGCCGTCCCGGCGGGCGCCGACGGCGCCGTCATCCCGGGCGCAGGACCCAGCGGCACACCCGGCTCCCGGCCCACCGTGAAGCTGCGCGAGGCCGACCCCGGCGATCCGCCGCGCTACGCGCCCGAGTGGCTGGAGCTGCGGGAGCCGGCCGACGCCGACGCGCGGGCGCACGACCTGCTCGACCCGCTGCGCATCCGGCTCGCCAACCTGCCGGGGAAGTCGGGCGTCGCCATCCACGACCTGGGCTGCGGCACCGGGTCGATGGGCCGCTGGCTCGCCCCCCGCCTGGACGGCGCCCAGCACTGGGTCCTGCACGACCGCGACCCCTACCTGCTGCACTTCGCCGCCGTCTCCTCCCCGCGCTCCGCCGCCGACGGCAGCCGGGTCTCGGTCGAGACACGGCGCGGTGACGTCGCCCGCCTCACGCCGGACGCCCTGAAGGGCGCGTCCCTGGTGACGGCGTCCGCGCTGCTGGACGTCCTCACGCGCGACGAGATCGGCGCCCTCGCCGCCGCCTGCGCCGGAGCCGGCTGCCCCGCCCTGCTGACGCTGTCGGTCGCCGGGCGCGTCGAACTGACCCCGTCCCACCCGCTGGACGCGGAGATCGCCCAGGCGTTCAACGAACACCAGCGCCGCGACGGCCTGCTCGGCCCCGACGCGGTCACGGCGGCGGCCGAGGCGTTCTCCGAGCACGGCGCGACCGTACGGCTGCACCCGAGCCCCTGGCGGCTCGGCCCCGAGCAGGCCGCGCTCACCGAACAATGGCTGCGCGGCTGGGTCGGCGCCGCCGTCGAGCAACGCCCCGACCTGCGCGACCGTGCCGACGCCTACCTGGCCGAACGCCTGGCCGTCTGCGCCGCCGGGCAGTTGCGCGTCACCGTCCATCACACCGACCTGCTGGCACTGTGCCGTCCGGTGGGCGGAGCGTCATGAGCCCCCAGGCGACGGGGACGCGTCCGCGACCGACGACCATCGAGAGCGACCGGCTGCCCCGGAGCGGCGACAGCGGGAATCCGCTCGGGGAACCCGGTGCTCCGGCACCGGAGGCTTCCCGCCCCGCCGGTTCCCCGTCGCCCGGCCCGATCCGGACCGCACTGGCCCGCATCGGCTCCCGCAAGGTCCGTACGCATCTCGGCACCCTCGCCGGGATCGCCATCCTCGGCGTGCTGTCGTGGCGCCTGGGTACCGGTGTCTTCCTGGACGGGCTGAGCCGGATCGACGGGACGTCGCTGGCGCTGGCGCTCGGGATCGGCCTCGTCACCACGGTCTTCAGCGCGTGGCGGTGGGCGCTCGTGGCCCGCGGCCTCAGGATCCGGCTGCCGTTCGGGCCGGCTGTCGCCGACTACTACCGCGCGCTGTTCCTCAACGCGGCGCTGCCCGGCGGCGTCCTCGGCGATGTGCACCGGGCGGTCCGGCACGGGCAGAGCGAGGGAGACCTGAGCCGGGGCGTGAAGGCGGTCGTCCTCGAACGGGCCGCCGGGCAGGTCGCGCTGTTCGCCGTCGGGGCCGTGGTGCTGCTGACCATGCCGTCCCCGGTGCTGGCCGAGGCCCGGCACATCGCCCCGCTCGCGGCCCTGGCCGCGGTGGGCGCCCTCGCCGTCGTCCTCGCCCTGCGCATGAACCGGGCGGCGCCCTCACGCCGGGGCCGGAAGCTGCGCGGGGCCCTCGCCGAGGCGCGCGAAGGGCTGCTGTCCCGCAGCAACGGGCCCGGAGTCATTGTCTCCTCCGTGGTCGTTCTGGCAGGTTACGTGGCCATGTTCGTACTCGCCGCCCGCGTCGCCGGGGCCGCCGCCTCCGTGGCCGTCCTGCTGCCGCTCGCGGTCCTCGCGCTGCTGGCGATGGGACTGCCGCTGAACGTCGGCGGCTGGGGTCCGCGGGAGGGCGTCACCGCATGGGCGTTCGGCGCCGCGGGGCTGGGCGCCGGCCGGGGACTCGCCGTCGCGGTCGTCTACGGGGTGCTCAGCCTCGTGGCGAGCCTGCCCGGCCTGATCGTGCTCGTCGCCCGCTGGTACACGGGCCTGCGCGCCCGCTCCCGGGCCGGGAACGACTACCCGTCAGCCCCGTCGCTCGTGGAGGCGGCCCCGTCGTCCGCGGAGGTCAGCAACGAGAAATACGCCCCGAAGGAATCCGCAAGGCTCGCCAGGAGTTCCTTCCCCTTTTCCGCCGAACCCAGCGAAGCACGGCCGATGACACCGGAATCGGTATAGCCGGACATGCCGAGGGTGAGCAGATGACGCCGATCGTCAGCGACGAAATCGGAGGTCTCATAACCGGGTCGGAGCATTTCGGGATGAGCGTGCAGAAGGATGGAGGTTTCTATTTCCCCCGCGTGCATGTCGGTGAGCAGCGAGGTGACCACACCCGCCCGCTGCCGCGCCTCCTCCCAGTCCTCCGGGGCCGGGAAGAGCGCCATCCGCTCGCCGCGGGCGGAGGACTCCTGAACCACGTTGCCCAGTACGTAGTTTCCGCCGTGCCCGTTGACCACCACCAGGGCCTCGACACCGGACCGGCGGAGCGAAGCCGCAATGTCCCGTACCACCGCATGAAGGGTCACCGAGGAGATGCTGACGGTCCCCGGCCAGGCCGCGTGCTCGTGCGAGCACGAGATCGTCACCGGAGGAAGGAGGTGCACCGGGTACGCGCCGGCTATCTCCCGCGCGACGGCACAGGCGACGAGCGTGTCGGTCGCCAGGGGAAGAAACGCACCGTGCTGCTCGAAGCTCCCCACGGGAAGCACCGCGACCTGCCGTGAGACACCGGCGCCCCGCGTCCGTACGTCTTCCGTGGTGTCCGCCGGCACCAGATCACTCATAACGTCACGGCCTTTCGTCTCTGCTTAGGAACTCGAGAATCATGACAGAAAAAATTGGCGTACTCGGCAAGAAGTCACCGCAGCGGACCGGCGTGGAACGCGTCGTGAATGCGCCCTTGCCCACCGTGTACGGGAAATTCGAGGCGGTCGGCTACCTGGACCACGACCGCGGTGACGAACAGGTGGCGCTGGTCTACGGCGAGCTCGGCACGGACGACGTCCTCATCCGGCTGCACTCGGAGTGCCTGACCGGCGACGCCTTCGGCTCCCAGCACTGCGAGTGCGGTGACCAGCTCGACGCAGCCCTGCGCGCGGTCGTCGCCGAGGGCGCCGGTGTCGTCGTCTACCTCAGAGGGCATGAAGGCCGTGGCATCGGCCTGCTCGCCAAGCTGCGCGCGATGGCCCTGCAGGCGGAGGGCCTGGACACCGTCGAGGCCAACCTCGCCCTGGGCCTGCCGGTCGACGCCCGTGACTACGGGGTGGCTGCCAGGATCCTGGAGGACCTGGGCGTGAAGTCCGTCCGCCTGATGTCCAACAATCCGCGCAAGCGCGACGCCCTGGTGAGCCACGGCATTGAGGTCGCCGAGCAGGTGCCGCTGCTGATCCCGCCGTGCGAGAACAACATCACCTATCTGCGGACGAAGCGGGAGCGTCTCGACCACCACCTGCCCCACCTGGACGCGGTGGTCAGCTCCTCCTGAGGCGACGGGTGCCCGCACGGGCGGGCTCCGGTCTCCTCGGCGTGACCTGGGCGCATTCGTGCGCGACCCGGAGGCGGGCCGCGTACGCTTCGTGGACGTCAGCCCCTTGAGCGTCGGCCCTCAGCGGCCGACGCCTCACGCCGGAGGCCCACCTGGTATGACCGAGCTCCATCTGTGGCTGCGCCACGAGGCCCGAACCACCGAGCGACGCACACCGATCGTGCCCGACGACGCCCGGCGGCTCGTCGGGAACGGAGTGGAACTGACCGTTGAGGAGTCCCCTCAGCGGGTCTTCCCGATCGAGGAGTACGAGGCGGCCGGCTGCCGCGTCGCGCCCGCGGGCTCCTGGGTGACGGCGCCCCCTGACGCCGTCGTGCTCGGCCTGAAGGAACTGCCCGCGGACCCCGCCGAACTGACGCACCGGCACATCTTCTTCGGCCACGCCTACAAGGGCCAGCCGGGAGCGGCCGGCCTGCTGGGCCGGTTCACGGCCGGGGGCGGGACGCTGTTCGACCTGGAGTACCTGGTGGACGACACCGGGCGGCGCCTCGCCGCCTTCGGTTTCTGGGCCGGCTATCTGGGCGCCGCCCTGGCGGTGCTCCAGCACCGGGGCCGGCTGCGGGCACCGCTGACGCCCACCACCAAAGAGGACCTGGACGAGACCCTGAAGCCCGCCGCCGGCGACGCCGAGCTCACCGGCCTGGTCATCGGCGCCCTGGGACGCAGCGGTCGCGGTGCCCGGGTGGCGTTCGCCGCCGCCGGGATCGCCCCGACCTGCTGGGACCTCGCCGAGACCCGCGACCTGGACCGCCGCGCCCTGCTGGAGCACGACGTGATGGTGAACGCGGTGCTCGCCACCACCCCCGTCCCGCCCTTCCTCCGCGAGCGGGACCTCGACACCCCGGACCGCCGGCTGCGCACCCTGTGCGACGTGACCTGCGACGTCGGCTCCCCGCTCAACGTCCTCCCGGTGTACGACGACACCACCGACTGGGACGAGCCCGTACGCCGGCTGCGCGCCGAACCCCCGCTCGACCTGATCGCCATCGACAACCTCCCCTCCCTGCTGCCGCTGGAGTCCAGCGCCGACTTCTCGGCCGCTCTCTATCCCCAGCTGCTCGACTTCGGCGTCGCCGGGCCCTGGGGACGCTGCCTGGACCGGTTCCGTCAGGCCTGCCGTGAACACGGACTCGACAGGGGGGAATTCGATGAGCAGTCGTTCGATGAGGGGGAGCCCGGTGATCGCTGACCCGGTGTCCGCCAGCGGTACCGTCCACTGGATCGGCGCCGGCCTCTCCACCGGCAGCGGACTGGCCGCGCTGTGCGACACCGCCGAGCGCGTACGGCTCTGGCACCGCACCGAGAGCCGCGCCGCCGACGCCCTCGGCCGGCTGGGCCTCGCCGGACGGGCCGAGCCCCGCGCATACACGCCGTCAGCGCTCGCCGCCGAACTCGCTCCCGGCGACGTCGTCGTGTCGATGCTGCCCGCGCCGGAGCACGCGCCACTGCTCGCCGAGTGCGTACGGCGGGGAGCGCACTTCGCCTGCTCCAGCTATGTGTCCCAGTCGGTGCTGGATCAGGTGCCCGCCGCCGAGAAGGCCGGGGTCGTCGTCCTCACCGAGGCCGGGCTCGACCCGGGCATCGACCATCTCTTCGCGCACGCCCTGGTCGCCCGGGCCCGGGACGCCATCGGCGACGGGACGCCCGCCTCGTTCACCCTCACCTCGTACTGCGGCGGTGTCCCCGCCGTCCCGAACGACTTCACGTACCGCTTCAGCTGGGCACCGGCCGGCGTCCTCAACGCCCTGCGCTCACCGGCCCGTTACATCGAGGGCGGTGCCGAGACCGTCGCCGACCGCCCGTGGGAGGCCACCCGGCGGCATGTCGTCGAGGGGGAGACGTTCGAGGTCTATCCCAACCGCGACAGTGTCCCGTTCGTCGGGCAGTACGAACTGCCGGACGCCTGGACACCGCGGACGTTCGTACGCGGCACCCTGCGGCTGAAGGGCTGGCTGCGGGCCTGGGACGGTGTCTTCGAGGAGCTGAAGGCGGGCGACGACACCCGGATCGCCACCCTGGCCCAGGAGCTGGCCGCCGCCTATCCCACGACGGACGAGGATCGGGACCGGGTCGTCCTCGCCGTGTCGCTGGAGGTACGGGCCGAGGCGGGACGAACCTGGTCCGGCGGCTACCTCCTCGACCTGGTGGGGGACGCGAGGGAGAGCGCGATGGCCCGCTGTGTCTCGCGCACCCTCGCCCTGGGGGTCCGCCACGTCCTGGACGGCTCTCTGCCGCCGGGTCTGAACCGTGCCGCCGAGACGGCGGCACGGTCCGAACAGTGGCTGCGTGAACTCGCCCAGGAGGGAGTCGAGTTCACGCTGCGCGTCGACCGGTAGCGGGCTCAGCCCGACAGGGCTTCGTGGACCATCCTCTTCAGGTCCCGGAACACCGTGTGCGAGGACCGGGGCCGCACCTGCGTCATGAACTGCACCGTCAGGTCGCGGCCCGGGTCCACCCAGAACGTCGTCGTCGCCACCCCGCTCCAGCCATAGGTGCCCAGCCCGGACGGCACGAGGGTGCGGGACGGGTCGATGACCACGGAGCAGTTGAGGCCGAAGCCGACCCCGTCGTTCCCCGGCTCGTCGTGGGCGGGACGGCTGCCGAAGGAACGCAGGTCGGCGCCGTCGGGCAGGTGGTTGCGGGTCATCAGGTCCACGGTGCCGGGCGCGAGGAGCCGGACGCCGTCCAGTTCGCCGCGCCGGCGCAGCAGCTCCATGAAGCGGTGGTAGTCGTGGGCGGAGGCGACGATGCCGCCGCTGCCCGACAGGAACCGCGGCCGGCCGCGCAGCGGCAGCCCCGGGATCGGCTCGATGCCGCCGCCCTCCTTCTCCCCGTACATCTCCGACAGCCGGGGCGCCTGCTCGTCCGTGACGTGGAAACCCGCGTCCGTCATGCCGAGGGGGCCGAAGACCCGCTCGGCGCAGAACACGTCGAGCGGCTGACCCGAGACGACCTCGATGATCCGGCCCAGGACATTGCTGGCCACCGAGTAGTTCCACTCGGTGCCCGGCTCGAACTGCAGCGGCAGACTCGCGTACACGTCGATGGTCTCGGCCAGGTCGGCGCCCGGCGGCACCGAGGACTCCAGGCCGGCCGCGCGATACAGGGCGTCGACGGGGTGGGTGTGGTAGAAGCCGAAGGTCAGACCCGAGGTGTGGGTCATCAGGTGCCGGACGAGTATGGGGCCGTCGGCGGGGCGGGTCCGTACGTCGGCCCCGGAGCCGCCGGCGTACACCCGCGGCTCGGCGAAGGCCGGCAGATGGCCGGCGACGGGGTCGTCCAGCGACAGCCGGCCCTCCTCCACCAGCAGCAGCGCGGCGACCGCGGTGACCGGCTTCGTCATGGAGTAGACCCGCCACAGCGTGTCGGGTTCGACCGGGCGGCGGGCCGCGATGTCGCGCAGCCCGTGCGTCGTGAGGTGGGCGACGCGTCCGGCGCGGGCGACGGACACGAGGAAGCCCGGCAGCCGCCCCTCGTCGACCAGTCGGGTGAAGTGCCGGTCCATGCGGTCCAGCACCTTCGGATCCAGCCCCGCCTCGCCGGGATCGACCTCTTGCCGCAGCTGTGCCATCGCTCTTCCTCCGTCGCGCTCGTCGAGGTGAGATCCGGCATACCCCGCCAGGACCGCGCAGGAACAGGTGAATGTCAGAGGTCACCGGTACCGTCGAACCGGACGGCCGCAGCCTGTCCGAGATCAGGTCCGACACTCCGGAGAGCAGCTCATGAGGATCCACATCACCAGCGTCTTCGTCGACGACCAGGAAAAAGCCCGGAGCTTCTACACCGACGTGCTGGGCTTCGTGAAGAAGCACGACGTCCCGGTGGGGACCGACCGCTGGCTGACCGTGGTGTCACCGGAGGACCTCGACGGGACGGAGCTGCTGCTCGAGCCGTCGGGCCATCCGGCGGTGCAGCCGTACAAGACGGCGCTGGTCGAGGACGGCATCCCGGCCGCCTCGTTCGCCGTGGACGACGTACACGCCGAGTACGAGCGGCTGCGCGGGCTCGGGGTGCGGTTCACACAGGAGCCGACGGAGATGGGCCCGCTCACCACCGCGGTGCTGGACGACACCTGTGGCAACCTCATCCAGATCGTGCACACCAAGGCCTAAGCCCCGGGGCGCAGGACCGATGGCCGATGTCATGGGGCGGTCGGCTTCCTAGGCTGCGAGACGGGTGCGCGGCCGCCGCGGACCAGGACGCCATGAGAAGAGGTCGCCATGCCCGTGCACGGTCGCAGCCACATCCGGATCGCCCGTCCCTCCCGGGATCTCGCGGCGGCCGAGCGGTTCTGGCGCGAGGGGCTCGGACTCGAAGTGGTGTGGCGGGCCGAGGGCGGGGGCGAGCCGGGGGAGCACGACCTGCTGATGCTCGGCTGGCCCGACGCCGACTGGCATCTGGAGCTCGTGCACGAGGCCGCCCGGCCGGTCGAGCCCCGCCCCACCGAGGAGGACCTGCTGGTGATCTACGCCGACGGCGCCGTCCCGGACGACCTCGTCGCTCGCCTGGAGGCGCACGGCGGCAAGCGGGTGGGGTCTCCCAACCCCTACTGGAACGAGTGGGGCATCACCATCGAGGACCCCGACGGCTACCGCTTGGTCTTGTGCCGCCGAGCCTGGTCCAACAGCTGAAGACCGGCCCTCAAGGGGCGCGGGGAACTGCGCGAACAGCCCCCACGCACCCGCACCGGGCATCGCAGGGTCAGGCCGTGACCTTCTCCGGCTGAACGGTTCCCCGAGCCGCACGCTCACCGAGCACCTCCGTGGGAACCCGGTGCGTCTCACGCGCCGACACCGCCGCGATCACCGGCGGCACACACAGCGCCGCCGTGAACAGGGCCACCGCCGACCAGTCGTCGCCGCCCGGCCCGGCGATCTGCGCGGCGAACGTCACCGCGAACCCGGCCGCCGCGAAACCGATCTGCGTGCCGATGGCCACGCCGGACAGCCGGACCCGGGTCGTGAACATCTCGCCGTAGAAGGCGGGCCACACACCGTTCGCGGCGCTGTAGACCACGCCGAAGCAGAGGATGCCCGTCAGGAACGTCAGCGGGTAGGAGCCCGTGGAGACGGCCCACAGGTACAGGAACATCGTCACCGCGCTGCCGGCCGCGCCGATCAGGAACACCGGGCGGCGGCCGATCCGGTCGGACAGCGTGGCCCACAGCGGGATCGCGGCGAGCGCGACGACATTGGCCAGGGCGCCCACCCACAGCATGGAGGTGCGCGACATCCCGACCGCGTCGCTGGTGGCGTACGCCAGCGCCCACACCGTGAAGATCGTGCTGACCGAGGCGATGAGCGCGCCCGCGATCACCCGCAGCACATCCGCCCAGTGCTCGCGCATCAGCACCACCAACGGCAGCTTGACGACGCCCTCCTCGGCGGCCTGCTGCGCGAAGGCCGGGGTCTCGTCCAGCTTGCGCCGGATGACATAGCCGACGACGGCGACCCCGACGCTCAGCCAGAACGGCACCCGCCAGCCCCACGACAGCAACTGCTCCTCCGGCAGCGCGGCGACCGGGATGAAGACCAGCGTGGCCAGCAGCTGGCCGCCCTGGGTGCCGCTGAGGGTGAAGCTGGTGAAGAAGCCGCGCCGGCCCGGCGGCGCGTGTTCCAGCGTCATGGAGTTGGCGCTGGCCTGCTCGCCCGCCGCCGAGATGCCCTGGAGCACCCGGCACAGCACCAGCAGGACCGGGGCGAGGGTGCCGACCTGGTCGCGGGTGGGCAGACAGCCGATGAGGAACGTCGACAGGCCCATCAGCATCAGCGTGAAGACCATGATCTTCTTGCGGCCGAGCTTGTCCCCGAAGTGGCCGAGGAACAGCGCGCCGACCGGGCGGGCGGCGTACGCGACGCCGAACGTGGCCAGCGACAGCAGGGTCGCGGTGGCCGGGTCGGACTCGTCGAAGAACACCTCGGGGAAGATCAGCGCGGCCGCGCTGCCGTAGATGAAGAAGTCGTAGTACTCCAGCGCGCTGCCGATCCAGGCGGCGGTCGCGGCTTTCCTGGGCTGGCCGGGCGGGACGGCGGCCCCTCGGGGCGTGGCGGGGACGGACACGTGCGGCTCCTTAGCGGGCTCCACCTTAGGCGGAGTGAGACGAACGGCGAGCAGAGGGGACGTGCCGGATCGCGGCTAATTAACCCACTGGGTAGTTAGTAGGGGATGGCCAGTGATGCTGCGCCCGTGTGCCGCCGGTGTCAAGGGGTCGCGCGCGGGACTTCAGTCCGCCGTGCGTTCCGCGGTCAGATACGCGATCACCATGTCGCCCAGCATGGTGCGGTAGTGCGCGCGCTGTGCCGGATCCAGCAGGTCGCGGCCGAACAGCGCGCCGAAGGTGTGCCGGTTGGAGACCCGGAAGAAGCAGTAGGAGGAGATCATCGCGTGCAGGTCGACGGCGTCCACGTCGGCCGTGAACAGGCCCGACTCCTGGCCCGAGGCCAGGATCCGGCGGATCACGTCCAGGGCGGGGGAGCCGATCTTGCCGAGCTTCTCGGAGCCCGCGATGTGCTGGGCTCCGTGGATGTTCTCGATGCTGACCAGGCGGATGAAGTCCGGGTGCCGCTCGTGGTGGTCGAAGGTCACCTCGGCCAGGCGCCGGATGGCCGCCACCGGGTCCAGGTGCTCGACGTCGAGCTGCTGCTCGGCCTCCCGGATCACGCCGTACGCCCGCTCCAGCACGGTCGTGAACAGCTGTTCCTTGCCGCCGAAGTAGTAGTAGATCATCCGCTTCGTGGTGCGGGTGCGGGCGGCGATCTCGTCCACCCGGGCCCCGTCGTAGCCGGCCCGGGCGAACTCCTGCGTGGCGACGTCGAGGATCTCGGCCTGGGTGCGGGCGGCGTCACGGATGCGCTCGCCAGGACGTGCCGGTTCTTCGACGCTGGTCATCAGGTTCCTTCGGGCGGAGGGGCCGGTGCCGGTGATTCTAGAAGCAGGGGCCCGCGCCCGGCGGGGGCTTCCCGTGGCCGTGCTCGGCTGATATAGCTAACGTACTAGTTCGTACATTAGTGAGCTGCTCGGGAGGCCCGTGTGCCCAAGGACTCGTATCTCGTCGGACTGATCGGTTCCGGCATCGGCCCGTCGCTCAGTCCGGCGTTGCACGAGCGGGAGGCCGACCGTCAGGGCCTGCGCCTGCTGTACCGGCTCATCGACATCGATCCGCTCGGGGTGCCGCCGGAGGCGGTGGGCGATCTGGTGCGAGCCGCCCGCGACCTGGGCTTCGACGGACTCAACATCACGCACCCCTGCAAGCAGCTCGTCATCGAGCACCTGGACGCGCTCGCCCCGCAGGCCGAGGCGCTGGGCGCGGTCAACACCGTCGTCTTCGAGGACGGCCGCGCCGTCGGCCACAACACGGACGTCACCGGCTTCGCCGCGTCCTTCGCGCGCGGGCTGCCCGACGCGCCGCTGGAGCGGGTCGTGCAGCTGGGCGCCGGCGGTGCGGGCGCGGCCGTAGCGCACGCCACCCTCACCCTCGGCGCCGAGCGGGTCACCGTCGTCGACGCGCTGCCCGAACGGGCCGCCGCCCTCGCCGGCTCCCTGAACCGCGCCTTCGGGGACGGCCGGGTGGCCGCCGCACCCCCGGAACGGCAGGCCGAACTGCTCGCGCACGCCGACGGCATCGTCCACGCGACGCCCACCGGCATGGCGGCCCACCCCGGACTCCCCCTGCCGGCCGACCTGCTCCACCCCGGGCTGTGGATCGCCGAGGTGGTCTACCGCCCGCTGGAGACCGAACTGCTGCGCACCGCACGCGCGCTGGGCTGCGCCACCCTCGACGGCGGCGGCATGGCCGCCTTCCAGGCCGCCGACGCGTTCCGCCTGTTCACCGGCCGGGAACCCGACGCCGCGCGGATGCTGACGGACCTGACCGCACTCGCCGGGGCCGTAGGGGCACCGAACTAGAGAGAGGTACCGACGTGCGTACGTCCATCGCCACCGTCTCCCTCAGCGGATCCCTCACCGAAAAGCTCGACGCCGCGGCCCGGGCCGGCTTCGACGGGGTGGAGATCTTCGAGAACGATCTGCTGGCCAGCCCCCTCACCCCCGAGGACATCCGCGCCCGCTGCGCCGATCTCGGCCTGAGCATCGACCTCTTCCAGCCCGTGCGGGACATCGAGGCCGTGCCCGAGGACGAGTTCGCCCGGAACCTGCGGCGGGCCCGCCACAAGTTCGAGCTGATGCGCAGGCTCGGCGCCGGCACCGTCCTCGTCTGCTCCAGCGTCTCCCCGCAGGCGGTGGACGACGACGCCCTCGCCGCCGAGCAGCTCAGCCGGCTCGCCGACCTCGCGCGGGAGTCCGGCGTCAAGGTGGCCTACGAGGCGCTCGCCTGGGGGCGGCACGTCAGTACGTACGACCACGCCTGGCGCATCGTCGAGACGGCAGATCACCCGGCGCTCGGCACCTGCCTGGACAGCTTCCACATCCTCTCGCGCGGCTCGGAACCCAAGGACCTCGAAGGCATAGCGGACATCCCCGGCGAGAAGATCTTCTTCCTCCAGCTCGCCGACGCCCCGCTGCTCGCCATGGACGTCCTCCAGTGGAGCCGCCACTACCGCTGCTTCCCCGGCCAGGGCGGCTTCGACGTGGCGGGCCTCGTGCGGCACGTCCTGCGCACCGGCTACGACGGCCCGCTCTCCCTGGAGGTCTTCAACGACGTCTTCCGGCAGGCCGACGCCGGCCCGACCGCGGTGGACGCCCGGCGTTCCCTGCTGGTCCTCCAGGAGGCGGTCGGCCGGGCGCCCCTGCCCGCCCCCGTCGTCCCCACCGGCGTCGCCTTCGCCGAGCTGGTCACACCCGACGCCGAGCCCCTCACCGCCCTGCTCGGTTGCCTCGGCTTCACCCGTACCGCCCGGCACCGCGGCAAGCCCGTCGCCCTGTGGGAGCAGGGCGAGGCCCGGATCCTCGTCAACACCGGGCCGGCCGTCCGCCGCGACGGCACCCAGCTCGCCGCGATCGGGCTGGAGTCACCCGACCCGGCCGCGGCGGCCCGGCGTGCCGAGGCGCTGCTCGCCCCCGTCCTGCCCCGTCGCCGCGCACCCGAGGACGCCCCGCTGGACGCGGTCGCCGCTCCCGACGGCACGGAGCTCTTCTTCTGCGCCACCGGCCGCCCGGAACTGCCCGACTGGCGGGCCGACTTCGAGGACACCGGTCCGGCCCCCGCCCCGGCGGGCATCAGCCGCATCGACCACCTCGCCCTGACCCAGCCCTGGCACCACTTCGACGAGGCGGCCCTCTTCCACCGCGGGGTGCTCGGCCTGCACGCCCAGGAGAGCGTGGACGTCGCCGACCCGTACGGTCTGCTGCGCAGCCGTGCCGTCACCAACCCCGACGGCAGCGTCCGGATCGCCCTCACCGTCGGCGCCGCGCCCACGGACGACACCGTGCAGGCCCAGCACATCGCCCTCGCCACCGACGACGTGGTCGCCGCGGCCCGCCGGTTCCGTGCGGCAGGCGGCCGGCTGCTGCCCGTCCCCGCGAACTACCACGACGACCTCGCCGCCCGCTTCGAGTTCACGGACGGGGAGCTGGAGACCTACCGCGACCTCGGCATCCTCTACGACCGTGACGCCCACGGCGTCTTCCGCCACTGCTACACCCGGACCATCGGCCGCGTCTTCTTCGAGCTGGTCCAGCGCGATGACGGCTACCGCGGCTACGGCGCCGCCAACGCCCCGGTACGGCTGGCGGCCCAGCACACGGTGCGTGCCCTCACTGGCGGCTGACGGTCCGGGTGATGCCGGTGACGACCGTCGTGGCGAGGATCCAGCCGGTGAGGACCAGGGCGTAGGACAACCACTGGTAGCCGTCGGACGGTGCGAACGCCCCCTCCTGCCCGAAGGAGATCACGGGCAGGAGCAGGTCGAGTGTGTAGAACACCGGGTTGAACTGCGGGGCCTCGTTGGTCTTCAGCGGCTGGGGGTGGTGCAGGGAGTACGCGACGGAGCCGATCACGAGCAGCGACACCAGCCAGCCCGCGGCCCGCAGCGGGCGGAAGCCGTAGCCGACGGTGGCGTCCTGCACATAGCCCCAGAGCCGGCCGAACCAGGGGAGGGTGCCGCGGTGGCGGCGCTGCTTGGCGAGCTGGACCTGGCGGGCGGCGTGGTCGTCGCCGATTCGGCGGTAGGCGGCCGTCAACTGCTCGTAGGCGTGCGGGACATAGCCCTCGCCGTCCCGCTCCAGCATCGCCAGACGGCGCTCGGCGGGCGCGTGCGGTGTGAGGGAGGTGTAGACGAGGCTGTCGAGCAGGACCTCCTGGGGCACCACGTCCGGCTCCAGCCACAGGACGTCCAGCTGGGCGCGGCGCAGATTGAGCGTGCCCTCCATGGGCGGGCTCTTGCGCAGCCAGACCTCCCCGATGGTGCAGCTGCTGGCCCGCAGCGCGGCGTCACCGGGGTTCGACAGACGCGCGTGCGACAGGTCGAGGCGGCCCTCGATCCGGGCACCGCGCAGGCCGATCCAGCCGAATGTCTCCACGCCGCGCAGCAGGACGTCGCCCTCCACCGCGGCCAGCTCCGCGTCGAGGACGACCTCCCCCGTGCCGCCCCGCAGCCGGGCATCGCTCAGGTCCACGGATCCGGCGACCGACGCGCCCGTCAGCCGGACCCCGCCCCGCGTCCGCAGGCCCGGAGCCGACAGGCCGTCCCCGACGGTCACATGGTTGAGCTGGAGTGCGGGCTGACCGGAGGACCTTTCGTCGACGTCGGCCCGGTCCAGGAACAGCGCCCCGGCGATCTGCGCGCCGCCGAGCCGCACGGGCCCGTCGAACAGGCAGTCCGACATGCGCAGGACACCGTCCACCCGCAGCGTGGCGGCGTCCAGGCCGGGCAGGACGGAGTCGCGCAGGTTCAGGTGGCGCACGCGCGCCGCGTACAGCACGGGAATCTTCTCGAAGTAGCAGTGACTCAGGCGCACGGCGTGATCGATTTCGCTGTACTTGAGGTCGAGCACCCCGGTGATCCGCGCACCCCCCAGTCTGAGGGCGGCGGTCTCACCGTCCTCCTGCGGAGCGCTCAGCAGCAGCGCCCGCAACACGGTTGCGCGTACGGTCCGTTCGGGACCCCAGTCCGCGCCCCGCTCCGCATCCTCGTCCGCCGGCTCCCGGAAGTCCACGTCCCGCCCACGCGAGAAGGCACGCCACACCCGCTCCTCGGCGGGTGTCATATTGTCGATCTCCATCAGCGGGGACTCTTGCGCGCCGGCCGGGGGCTGTCAACTCACCCCCGGCCGAAGCGCGTTACGCCCTCGCGTTCCACTCCGCGATCACCGGCCGGCCGTGTTCGGTCGACAGCCGGCTGACCGTGCCCGTCTCCAGGCGGAACAGGCGGCCTTCGGCCGCGGACAGGCCCAGGCGGCGGGCCGTCAGGGCGCGGAGGAAGTGGCCATGGGCCACCAGCATCACATCGCCCTCGGGCAGCGCCCCCGCCACCCGGGAGAGCACCCGGTCGGCGCGCTCGCCGACCTCCTCGGGGGACTCGCCGGGCTCGCCGTCGGCACCGGGCGGACCCCCGTCGGTCCACAGGTCCCAGTCCGGGCGGGTGCGGTGTATCTCGTCGCTCGTGACGCCCTCGTAGGCGCCGTAGTACCACTCGTGCAGGTCCGCGTCCCGCACGGCCCCCGTCAGGCCCGCGAGTTCGGCGGTGCGCACCGCGCGGGTGAGAGGGCTCGTGAGAACCAGCGCGAAGGGGCGGTCCGCCAGGAGCGGAACCAGCGACTTGGCCTGTTCCTCACCGCGCGGGGTGAGGGGCAGGTCGGTGAAGCTGGTGTGCTGTCCGCTCCGGCTCCACTCCGTCTCGCCGTGACGGACCAGCAGCAGATCGCCCACGGTGCTACGCCTTCTTCGCGGACTCGACGGCGTGGCCGCCGAACTGGTTGCGCAGCGCCGCGATCATCTTCATCTGCGGCGAGTCGTCCTGACGGGAGGCGAACCGGGAGAACAGGGAGGCGGTGATCGCGGGCAGCGGCACGGAGTTGTCGATCGCGGCCTCCACGGTCCAGCGTCCCTCGCCGGAGTCCTGGGCGAATCCCCGGAGGTTCTCCAGGTGCTCGTCCTCGTCGAGCGCGTTGACCGCGAGGTCGAGGAGCCAGGAGCGGATGACGGTGCCGTCCTGCCAGGAGCGGAACACCTCGCGGACGTTGTCCACCGAGTCCACGGCCTCCAGCAGCTCCCAGCCCTCGGCGTAGGCCTGCATCATCGCGTACTCGATGCCGTTGTGGACCATCTTCGCGAAGTGCCCGGCGCCCACCTTGCCCGCGTGGACGTAACCGTACGGACCCTCCGGCTTGAGCGCGTCGAAGATCGGCTGCAGCCGGTCGACGTACTCCTTCTCGCCGCCGACCATCAGGGCGTAGCCGTTCTTCAGGCCCCACACGCCGCCCGAGACGCCCGCGTCGACGAAGCCGATGCCGCGCTTGCTCAGCTCCTCGGCGTGCTTCTCGTCGTCCGTCCAGCGGGAGTTGCCGCCGTCGACCACCGTGTCATAGGGCTTGAGGAGGTCCGCCAGACGGTCGATGACGTGCTGGGTGGGGTCGCCGGCCGGGACCATGACCCAGACCGTGCGCGGCGCCTCCAGCTGGTTGACGAGGTCGGCCAGACTGGCCACGTCGGACTTCTCGGGGTTGGTGTCGTAGCCGATGACGGTGTGGCCGGCGTTGCGCAGGCGTTCGCGCATGTTGCCGCCCATCTTGCCGAGACCCACAAGACCGATCTGCATGTCAGTTCACTTCCCGAAGATTGCGGTAGGCGGCCACCAGCGCGGCCGTGGACGGGTCGAGACCGGGGACGGAGCCCGCCGCGTCAGCGGCTGATGCAAACGTCTCGGTCAGGGCGGGTTCGACGCGCTTGGCCAGGACCTTGCCGAGCTCCACGCCCCACTGGTCGAAGGAGTCGATGTTCCACACCGCGCCCTGCACGAACACCTTGTGCTCGTAGAGGGCGACCAGCTGGCCGAGGACCGACGGGGTCAGCTCGGTGGCCAGGATCGTCGTGGTCGGGTGGTTGCCCCGGAAGGTGCGGTGCGGCACCTGCTCCTCGGGCACGCCCTCCGCCCGCACCTCCTCGGCGGTCTTGCCGAAGGCGAGCGCCTGCCCCTGCGCGAACAGATTGGCCATCAGCAGGTCGTGCTGAGCCTTCAGTTCGTCAGCCAGCTCGGCGACGGGCCGTGCGAAGCCGATCAGGTCGGCGGGGATCAGCTTGGTGCCCTGGTGGATGAGCTGGTAGTAGGCGTGCTGCCCGTTGGTGCCGGGTGTGCCCCACACCACCGGCCCCGTCTGCCATGTGACGGGACGGCCCTCGCGGTCCACCGACTTGCCGTTGGACTCCATGTCGAGCTGCTGGAGGTAGGCGGTGAACTTCGACAGGTAGTGGCTGTAGGGCAGGACGGCGTGCGACTGGGCGTCGAGGAAGTTGCCGTACCAGATGCCGAGCAGGCCCAGCAGCAGCGGCGCGTTGTCCTCGGCGGGGGCGTTGCGGAAGTGCTCGTCGACGATGCGGAAGCCGTCGAGCATCTCCCGGAAGCCGTCCGGGCCGATGGCGATCATCAGGGACAGGCCGATCGCGGAGTCGTACGAGTAGCGGCCGCCGACCCAGTCCCAGAACTCGAACATGTTGTCGACGTCGATGCCGAAGCCGGCGACCTTCTCGGCGTTCGTCGACAGGGCGACGAAGTGCTTGGCCACTGCCTTCTCGTCGCCCCCGAGACCGTTCAGCAGCCAGGAGCGCGCCGAGGTCGCGTTCGTGATGGTCTCGATCGTGGTGAAGGTCTTGGACGCGACGATGAACAGTGTCTCCGCCGGGTCCAGGTCGCGCACGGCCTCGTGCAGGTCGGAGCCGTCCACGTTCGACACGAAGCGGAATGTCAGATCCCGCGCGGTGAACGGCCGCAGCGCCTCGTACGCCATCGCCGGGCCGAGGTCGGAGCCGCCGATGCCGATGTTGACGACGTTGCGGATGCGCTTGCCGGTGTGCCCGGTCCAATCCCCGGAGCGGACGCGGTCGGCGAAGCCGGCCATCTTGTCGAGCACGGCGTGCACGCCCGGGACGACGTTCTCGCCGTCGACCTCGATCACCGCGTCCCGCGGCGCCCGCAGCGCGGTGTGCAGCACGGCCCGGTCCTCGGTGACGTTGATCCGCTCGCCGCGGAACATGGCGTCGCGCAGTTCGAAGACGCCGGTGGCGGCGGCCAGCTCCTGGAGCAGGGCCAGCGTCTCGTCGGTGACCAGGTGCTTGGAGTAGTCGATGCGCAGGTCGCCCACGCGCACGACGTAGCGCTCGGCGCGGCCCGGGTCCGCCGCGAACAGCTCACGCAGGTCCGGCTGCGGCAGGGTGTCGGTGCGGTGGTCCTCCAGGGCGGTCCACTCGGGCCGCCGGGTGAGCTCGGGGGAGCCGGAGGGGGAGTCAGACATGAGCGGGCGTCTCCTCGTTGGCCTCGCCGTTCAGGGCGATGGCGTACATCTCGTCGGCGTCGAGGCGCCTGAGCTCCTCGGCGATGAGTTCGGAGGTGGCACGGACCTTCAGTGCCAGGGTGCGGGAGGGCTGGCCCGGCAGGGTCAGCGTGGCCAGCGGGCCCTCGGGGCGGTCGATGACGATCTCGCCGTTCTCGGTACCCAGGCGTACGGCGGTGACGACCGGCCCGGCGGTGACCACGCGGTCGACCGAGACGTGCAGCCGCGCCTCCAGCCAGCGGGCCAGCAGCTCGGCTGCCGGGTTCTCGGCCTCGGCCTCCACGGCCGCCGAGACGATCCGCGCCCGGGCCTGGTCCAGCGCCGCCGCCAGCATCGAACGCCAGGGCGTCAGCCGGGTCCAGGCGAGGTCCGTGTCGCCGGGCGCGTACGAGCGGACCCGGCTCTCCAGCACCTCCAGGGGGTTCGCGACTGCGTACAGGTCGGTGATTCGCCGCTGGGCCAGTGCCCCGAGCGGGTCCTTCGAGGGCACCTCGGGGGCGTCCATCGGCCACCACACCACCACCGGCGCGTCCGGCAGCAGCAGCGGCAGCACCACCGAGTCGGCGTGGTCGGACACCTCGCCGTAGGTCCGCAGCACCACCGTCTCGCCGGTGCCCGCGTCGGCGCCCACCCGGACCTCGGCGTCCAGCCGGGACTGGGTGCGGTCGCGCGGGGTGCGGGCGTGCCGCTTGATGACGACCAGAGTGCGCGAGGGGTGCTCGTGCGAGGCCTCCTCGGCCGCCTTGATCGCGTCGTAGGCGTTCTCCTCGTCCGTGACGATCACCATCGTCAGGACCATGCCCACGGCGGGAGTGCCGATGGCCCGGCGCCCCTGCACCAGCGCCTTGTTGATCTTGCTTGCCGTGGTGTCGGTCAGGTCGATCTTCATGGCCTGCGCCAGCTCCGTCCGTCTCGTGCGAGCATCTCTTCGGCTTCCGCGGGTCCCCAGCTGCCCGAGGCGTACTGCGCGGGCCGGCCGTGCGTG
Organism: Streptomyces sp. NPDC044719; assembly: GCF_056433405.1. Lineage (NCBI taxonomy): Bacteria > Bacillati > Actinomycetota > Actinomycetes > Kitasatosporales > Streptomycetaceae > Streptomyces > Streptomyces sp. NPDC044719. The sequence continues at coordinate 212,616 of NZ_JBWKHE010000010.1, read as the reverse complement.
GCCCAGTACCGCTCGATCGGGTCGAGGATCTTCCAGGACTCTTCCACTTCCTGGTGACGGGGGAACAGGTTGGCGTCGCCCAGGAGGACGTCAAGGATCAGCCGTTCGTACGCCTCCGGGCTCGATTCGGTGAACGACTCGCCGTAGGCGAAGTCCATCGTCACGTCCCGGATCTCCATCGACGTACCCGGCACCTTCGAGCCGAACCGGACCGTCATGCCCTCGTCCGGCTGGACGCGGATGACGATCGCGTTGGAGCCCAGCTCCTCGGTCGCGGTGGAGTCGAAGGGGGAGTGCGGGGCCCGCTGGAACACCACCGCGATCTCCGTCACCCGGCGGCCGAGCCGCTTGCCGGTGCGCAGATAGAACGGGACGCCCGCCCAGCGGCGGTTGTCCACCTGGAGCCTGATCGCGGCGTAGGTGTCGGTCTTCGACGAGGCGTCGATGCCGTCCTCGTCCAGATAGCCGCCGACCTTCGCGCCGCCCTGCCAGGCCGCCGCGTACTGCCCGCGCACGGTGTTCAGCCCCAGGTCCTCCGGCAGCTGCACGGCGCGGAGCACCTTCAGCTTCTCGGTGAGCAGTGACGCCGCGTCGAAGGCGGCCGGCTCCTCCATCGCGGTGAGCGCCATCAGCTGGAGCAGATGGTTCTGGATGACGTCACGGGCGGCGCCGATGCCGTCGTAGTACCCCGCGCGGCCGCCGATGCCGATGTCCTCGGCCATGGTGATCTGCACATGGTCGACGTACGACCGGTTCCAGATCGGTTCGAACATCTGGTTGGCGAAGCGCAGCGCCAGGATGTTCTGGACGGTCTCCTTGCCGAGGTAGTGGTCGATCCGGAAGACCTGCTCCGGGTCGAACACGTCGTGCACGATCGCGTTGAGCTCCTCGGCCGACTCCAGGTCGTGCCCGAACGGCTTTTCGATGACCGCGCGGCGCCAGGACCCCTCGGGGGCGTCGGCCAGCTTGTGCTTCTTCAGCTGCTGCACGACCTTCGGGAAGAACTTCGGCGGCACCGAGAGGTAGAAGGCGTAGTTGCCGCTGGTGCCCCGGGAGGCGTCCAGCTCCTCGACGGCGGAGCGCAGCTGCTTGAACGCCGTGTCGTCGTCGAAGTCGCCCGGGATGAACCGCATGCCCTCGGCGAGCTGCTGCCAGACCTCCTCGCGGAACGGGGTCCTGGCGTGCTCACGGACCGCGTCGTGCACCACCTGCGCGAAGTCCTGGTCCTCCCAGTCCCGGCGGGCGAAGCCCACGAGCGAGAAGCCCGGCGGCAGCAGACCACGGTTGGCCAGGTCGTACACGGCCGGCATCAGCTTCTTGCGGGACAGGTCGCCGGTCACCCCGAAGATGACCAGCCCGGACGGGCCCGCGATCCTGGGCAGCCGGCGGTCGCGCGCGTCGCGCAGAGGGTTGACGAAGTCGGCCTCGGTGTACTCCCTGGGCGGGGCGGTGGCCGCAGCCGTGCCGTCCACCCCGGTCTGCTCGACCCCGGCCGCCTCCTGGGCCGCCACGGCCTCCTTCTCCTCCTTGGTCCCCTTGGTCTCCTGTTCGGCCGTCTGGGGGATGCCCTCGCTCATTCCGCGTCAACTCCCTTGCTGTTCAAGGACTTGGTGACCGCGTCCAGCAGGTCCTGCCAGGCCACCTCGAACTTGGCCACGCCCTCGTTCTCGAGTTGCCGCACCACCTCGTCGTATGCGATGCCGAGCCGCTCCACGGCCGCCAGGTCGGCGCGGGCCTGGGCGTAACCGCCGGTGACCGTGTCGCCCTGGACGTCGCCGTGGTCGGCGACGGCGTTCAGCGTGGCCTCCGGCATGGTGTTGACCGTGCCGGGGGCGACCAGTTCGTCCACGTACAGGGTGTCCTTGTATGCCGGGTCCTTCACACCGGTGGAGGCCCAAAGGGGGCGCTGCCGGTTCGCTCGGGCCCCGCCCAGCGCCTGCCAGCGGGCCCCGGCGAAGACCTGCTCGTACGCCTCGTAGGCGAGCCGCGCGTTGGCCAGGGCCGCCCTGCCCTTCAGGGCGAGGGCCTCGTCCGTGCCCAGCAGCGTCAGCCGCTTGTCGATCTCGGAGTCGACGCGGGAGACGAAGAAGGACGCGACCGAGTGGATGGCCGACAGGTCGAGACCGGCCGCCTGGGCCTTCTCCAGGCCGGCGACATAGGCGTCCATGACCTCGCGGTAGCGCTCCAGCGAGAAGATCAGCGTCACGTTCACGCTGATGCCCGCACCGATCACCTCGGTGATCGCCGGCAGACCGGCCTTCGTCGCCGGAATCTTGATCATCACATTGGGGCGGTCTACCAGCCAGGCCAGATGCCGGGCCTCGGCGACGGTCGCCGTGGTGTCGTGGGCGAGGCGCGGGTCGACCTCGATGGAGACCCGGCCGTCCCGGCCGCCGGTGGCGTCGTACACCGGCCGCAGGATGTCGGCGGCGGCGCGGACGTCGGCGGTGGTCATCATCCGGACGGCCTCGTCGACGGTGACGCCCCGCACCGCCAGGTCGGCGAGCTGCGCCTCGTAGCCCTCACCGGAGCCGATGGCGGCCTGGAAGATGGACGGGTTGGTGGTGACGCCTACGACGTTCCCAGTGGCGACGAGCTCGGCCAGGTTGCCGGACTCGATCCGCCGGCGCGACAGGTCGTCGAGCCAGATCGACACGCCCTGGTCGGAGAGGCGCTTGAGTGCTCCCGCGCTCGCGGTCGCTTCGTTCATAGTGATCATCTTCTTTCGGGCGGTCGGATCAGCCACGGGCCGCGGTGAGGGACTCACGAGCGGCGGCGGCAACCCTCTCGGGGGTGAAGCCGAACTCGGCGAACAGGGTCTTGGCGTCGGCGGAGGCGCCGAAGTGCTCCAGGGAGACGATGCGTCCCGCGTCCCCCACGAACCGGTGCCACGTCAGACCGATACCGGCCTCGACCGCGACCCGGGCCCTCACGGACGGCGGCAGCACCCGCTCCCGGTACTCGCGCGGCTGCTCCTCGAACCACTCCACCGACGGCATCGACACCACCCGGGCGCCGACCCCCTCGGCCTCCAGGGCCTCGCGGGCGGCGACGGCGAGCTGCACCTCGGAGCCCGTGGCCACGATCACCACGTCCGGCACCTCGGTCGAGGAGTCCTTCAGGACGTAGCCGCCGCGTGCCGCGTCCGGGTTCGGCTCGTACGTCGGCACGCCCTGGCGGGTGAGCGCCAGGCCGTGCGGGGCCGGGTCAGTGGTGTGCCGCCGGAGGATCTCGGCCCAGACGGCCGCGGTCTCGTTGGCGTCGGCCGGGCGTACGACGTTCAGGCCCGGGATGGCCCGCAGCGCGGCCAGGTGCTCGACCGGCTGGTGGGTCGGGCCGTCCTCGCCCAGGCCGATGGAGTCGTGCGTCCACACGTACGTCACCGGCAGCTGCATCAGGGCCGACATCCGGACGGCGTTGCGCATGTAGTCGGAGAACACCAGGAAGGTGCCGCCGTAGATCCGGGTGTTGCCGTGCAGCGCGATGCCGTTCATCTCCGCGGCCATGGAGAACTCACGGATGCCGAAGTGGATCGTCCGGCCGTACGGGTCGGCCTCCGGCAGCGGGTTGCCCTTCGGCAGGAAGGAGCTGGTCTTGTCGATCGTGGTGTTGTTCGAGCCCGCCAGGTCGGCCGAGCCGCCCCACAGCTCGGGGACGACCGCGCCGAGCGCCTGGAGAACCTTGCCGGACGCGGCCCGGGTGGCGACCGCCTTGCCCGGCTCGAACACCGGCAGGGCGTCCTCCCAGCCCTCGGGCAGCTCGCCCTTGCTGACGCGGTCGAAGGTGACGGCGCGCTCGGGGTTGTCACCGCGCCAGGCGGCGATCCGCTTGTCCCAGGCGGTGTGCGCCTCGGCGCCCCGGTCCAGGGCCCCGCGGGTGTGGGCCAGCACCTCGTCGGCGACCTCGAAGGTCTTCTCCGGGTCGAAGCCGAGGAGGCGCTTGGTGGCGGCGACCTCGTCCTCGCCGAGCGCGGAGCCGTGCGAGGCCTCGGTGTTCCGGGCGTTCGGGGCGGGCCAGGCGATGATCGTGCGCATCGCGATGATCGAGGGGCGCCCGGTCTCGGCCTGAGCCGCCCTCAGGGCCGCGTACAGCGCGTGTACGTCGACGTCGCCGTCCTCCCGCGGCTCGATCCTCTGCACATGCCAGCCGTAGGCCTCGTACCGCTTGAGCACGTCCTCCGAGAAGGCGGTCGCGGTGTCGCCCTCGATGGAGATGTGGTTGTCGTCGTAGAGGAAGACCAGGTTGCCGAGCTTCTGGTGGCCGGCGAGGGAGGAGGCCTCGGCGGAGACGCCCTCCTGGAGGTCGCCGTCGGACACGATGGCCCAGACGGTGTGGTCGAAGGGGGAGGTGCCCTCGGGGGCCTCGGGGTCGAACAGGCCGCGCTCGTAACGGGCGGCCATCGCCATGCCGACCGCGTTCGCGACGCCCTGGCCCAGCGGGCCCGTGGTGGTCTCCACACCCGCGGTGTGCCCGTACTCGGGATGCCCGGGTGTCTTCGAACCGTGCGTGCGGAACGCCTTCAGGTCGTCCAGGTCCAGCTCGTAGCCCGCGAGGTACAGCTGCGTGTACAGGGTCAGCGAGGTGTGGCCGGGGGACAGGACGAAGCGGTCACGGCCGGCCCACTCCGGGTCGGCCGGGTCGTGCCGCATCACCTTCTGAAAGATCGTGTAGGCGGCGGGCGCCAGGCTCATCGCGGTGCCGGGATGGCCGTTGCCGACCCGCTGGACGGCGTCCGCCGCCAGAAGCCGGGCGCTGTCGACGGCACGCCGGTCGAGTTCGGTCCATGCGAAGCCGTCCGCGCTGTCCGCTGTCTGCGTGCTCATCTTCAAGAAGTCCTCGATAGGAGCGAAGTGGCTGGTCTGACGTGTTCAAAATTAAAAGTCTGACTTTTTCGGCGGAAGGTCGCCGTGTGCCAGGGTGTGGTGAAAGTGGGACACCCGGATGCGGCGCGGGGCGCGAACGGGGCGGTACGAGGGGTACTTGGTGGACATTGCGGACAGAACCATCCCAGGCGGCGACGGGATCAGAACGTTCCCCTTTCCGGTCGAGCTGAGCGTCGGCGGTGTCGGCATGCAGGTCGGCCCGATGGGCACCGGCCGCACCTGGCACGCCGACGCGCCGCTGGAGCGTGTGCACCGCATCGACTTCCATGTCGTGATGCTGTTCGCCGAGGGTCCGGTCCGGCACATGGTCGACTTCACCGAGCACGAGGCCGGGGCCGGGGACCTGCTGTGGATCCGCCCGGGGCAGGTCCACCGCTTCTCGCGGACGAGCGAGTACCGCGGAACGGTGCTGACCATGCAGCCCGGCTTCCTGCCCCGCGCGACCGTGGAGGCCACCGGCCTGTACCGCTACGACCTGCCGCCGCTGCTGCGTCCCGGCCCGGCCGAGCTCGCCGGTCTGCGCGCCGCGCTCGAACACCTGCGGCGCGAGTACGAGGACACGGCCACGCTGCCGCTCAGCCTGCACACCGCCGTCCTGCGCCACTCGCTGACGGCGTTTCTGCTGCGGCTCGCCCATCTCGCGGCGAGTTCGGCGGAGTCGGTACGCCGGCAGTCGGACTCCACCTTCACCCTCTTCCGGGACGCCGTGGAGCGGGACTTCGCCACCAACCACAGTGTCAGCGCCTACGCCGACGCCCTCGGCTACTCCCGCCGCACCCTGGTCCGCGCGGTCCGCGCCGCCACCGGAGACACCCCCAAGGCCTTCATCGACAAGCGCGTGGTCCTCGAGGCCAAACGGCTCCTCGCCCACACCGACCTGCCGATCGGCCGGGTCGGCGCGGCGGTCGGCTTCCCCGACGCCGCGAACTTCTCCAAGTTCTTCCACCAGCACACGGACCAGACCCCGGCCGCGTTCCGGGTGGACCTGCGCTGAGGGCAGCGGAAAGGGGCCCCACGCGCGCGGGGCCCCTTTTGCGGGCGTGGTCAGCGTCCGAAGGTGAACCAGTTGACGTTCACGAAGTCCTGCGGCTGACCGCTGGTGAAGGTCAGATACACATCGTGCGTGCCCGTCACGGAGCTGATGTTCGCCGGAATCGTCCGCCACGACTGCCAGCCCCCGGTGCTGCCCACCGCGAAACTTCCGACGGGTGCGTTGCCACGGCTGTCCAGCCGCACCTCGACCAGCCCGCTGACGCCGCCCGCCGCACCGCTCGCGACCCGGGCGCTGAACTGCCGGGCAGCAGTGGAGCCGAAGTTCACGCCCTTGAAGTGCAGCCAGTCGCCGCCCGCCAGCGAGCCGACGTTCTGGCCGCCGCCGGAGTCGGTCGTCGTCTCGGTGCTCACCCCGGACTGGCCGTCGTAGGACTCGGCCTGGATAGCGGAGTAGGCGTCGCGGTCGCCGGTCGGCGGGGGAGTGGTGCCCCCGCCCGACGACAGCACCTGGACGTAGTCGACGACCATCGCGTGGCCCGGCTGCGTCCCGGCGTCCGGGCCACCCCCGAACGCGTCCGGGAAGCCGCCGCCCATCGCGACGTTCAGGATGACGAAGAAACCGTGGTCGGTGGCGTTCCGCCAGGTCGTCGCGTCGACCTGATTGGCGCGCACGGTGTGGAAGTTGGTGCCGTCGAGGTAGAAGCGGATCTCCTCGACGCTCGTCGAGCGGTCCCACTCCATCCGGTAGGTGTGGAAGCCGGCCTGACAGCTGGTGCCCTGGCAGGTGGTCGAACTGCCGATACCGCTGGTCTCGTTGCAGGGGCCGCCCGGCGAGGTGCCGCAGTGCATGGTCGCGAACACCGTGTTCATGCCCTGGGTGTTCTCCATGATGTCCAGCTCGCCGACGGCCGGCCAGTTCCAGTAGTTGCCGCGGTAGGGAGCGCCCAGCATCCAGAAGGCGGGCCAGTAACCCTTCGCCGCGGCGCCGGTGACGTTCGGCACCTGGATGCGCGACTCGACGCGCAGCTTGCCGCCGGCCGGGGGCTGGAAGTCGGTGCGGTTGGTCTCGACGCGGCCGGAGGTCCAGTTGCCCGCGGCGTCCCGCCGGGGGGTGATGCGGAGGTTGCCGTTGCCGTCGAGCGAGACGTTGTCCGGGCTGCTCGTCATCGTCTCGATCTCGCCGGTGCCCCAGTTGGCGGGGCCGCCCGGGTAGCCCTTGCCGGTGGCGTACTGCCAGTTGGACGTGTTGACGCCGCTGCCCGCGGCGCCGTTGAAGTCGTCCACGAACAGCTGCGTCCAGCCCGACGGGGGCGGCGGAGCGGAGGCGTTCGCCGCGGGCGCGGCGGCCGTGGTGGCGGCTGCCGCCAGACCGAGCGTGCTGACGACGGCTGCGAACGCCCGCCGCAGGGGGCGGCGTCTGTGGGAGGTGCGGGAGGTATCGCTCATGGGGGGATGCCTCTCGAGTGGAGGGGTGAGAGCGCTCTCAAAGTGCCGCCAATGTGCTCCACGTCCCCCGGGTCGTCAAGAGGTAAAGCCGGGAAAAGTACGGGCCGGTCGATGAGTGCACAGCTTGAACGGGGGCCGCTACGGCGACAGATGAGGGAGACGGCTGAGGTGGCGCCGCGTTTCACCGAGGGCGGGTCGGGCGGTGGCGCGGCACGTCGTCGAGGAACAGCAGCAGGATACTGCGCGTGCATTCCGCGCAGTCCGGCTCGCGAGGGCCGGCGATGGTTGCCTCGTGCGGGGGATCAGGTGAAAGCCGGGTCGTAGAGGCCGTACCACCGGCGCTCGGGGTCGAGGGCGAAGCCGAAGTAGTTCCTGTAGAAGGCCAGATGCCTGCCGAAGCCCCTGTTGACGTGCATGAGCGGGCGAGGGCCGGTGGTGTCGCGTTCGGCGTAGGTGCCGAGGAGTCCGCCGTAGGTCTTCCGCTCGGAGTTGACCGCGAGGGTGTGGCAGTAGCCGGCCAGGATGTGCCTGCGGAAGAACCACTTCATCTCGCCGAAGGTCACCTCCACCTTCCGGTGGTCCGGAAAGGTCCTGCCCAGGTGGTCCCCGAGCAGGGAAGCGTCTTCGGAGTCGAAGTTCCGGAAGACCAGGACCCTGCTGTCGGGAAGACCCGAGGACCGGTAGTCGGGATGGAGTTCCAGCTTGGTCAGGATGCGGTGGTAGGGCTTCTGGAAGTGGCATCCCCAGCTCCAGTTGATGCCGTCGGGGTGGTAGGCGGCCTGGAAGGCGGAGAGGTCCGCGGGCGGCATGTTCGCGGTGTGGAAGTCCTTCGGGCGCGGATCCATGTCGCCGGGATCGCGGAGCATGTCGGTGGTCTGCCGGTAGTCGAAGCTGTTGACCAGGACCGGGCCGTCGTAGCCGTGGGAGAAGAAACTGAGTTCCATCAGGGTGCCGGGTGCGGTCGCACCGATGGTCCGCACCGCCGCGTAGATGTTCAGAACCGACATCACGCCGCGCACTCCGTCCTTGAAGGCGTTGCCGTCGTAGTGGGCGGGGGTGACGCGGTGGAAGGGGCGGGCCGTGGCGACCGACTCGGTCCGCCGGCCCGCCGGATAGGTGAACGTCCGGACGACGACCTCCCCGCTCCCCACGTCGAAGATCTGGAAGACCAGTTCCTCCATGGCCTTGTTGGCCGCCACATGCTGTCGGACCCGGTTCTCGCAATAGGCCCGGAACGGCAGATCATGGGGCGGCTTCCCATAGCCCGCCACCAGAACGAAGCGCTTCACCGGATCAGTCCTCGACCCACTCGCCCTGGGCGTTCTGCACCCAGCGGGGCAACCGGTCGTCCTCGCGCAGCCGGACCAGGTTGGTGGGGATGCGCACCGTCCACGGGTCGCCCTGGGGGATCTCGTCGCCGGGGCGGTCGAGGCGCTCTGCGATCTCGTCGGCGATCGGCAGGTAGAGGGGGCTGGAGACGGTGGGGAGAGGGCCGCCGTCCCACAGTTCGCCGAACTGCGTGAAGTGGTCGATGGCGCCTTCGAAGCCGAGGCGCGCGGGGACCGTGACCCGGCAGTAGCCGGCCTTGAGGAACTGGTTGAACAGGGGGTCGGGGTCGTCGTAGGCGAGGCGCTCGTCCCATTCGCTCTTGCGGCCCCAGAAGTACGGGTACGCGACCCACGTCAGATGCTCCCACTCGAAGGCCTGCTCGAAGAAGCGGACGTAGGCGCCTTCGGCCGCGGCCTCGTCGATGTCGAACCGCGGGATCTCGCCGGGCTCACCCTTCATCGCGTCGAAGAGGTCGAAGTGCTGCTCGGTCAGGATGCTGACGCAGCTCTTGCGCAGTTCGTGGGCGATCAGCTCCTGGTTGGCCGGCGGGTTGCGGCCTTCGATGGCCACTCCCGCGTCGAAGGTCAGCGCGGCGACCTTCTCCTCGTACTCCGCCAGCCGGGCCCGGTAGGCGGTGGTCAGCTTGGCGTGGGTCTCCGCCCGCCACTTCTCCATCGCGCGCTCGGTGCGCCGGCACTTGATCTCGATCGCGACGGCCACCTGGGAGAGACGGAAGCTGTCCACGGCCACCGGGATCGAACTCTGCTCCTCGTCCAGCATGGTGATCCACACCCAGTTGTCGTCGGGGCCGAACCGATGGGTCCGGCGGCCCACGGCGACGTCGAGGGAGTGCTGACCCTCCCAGATGTTGCAGAGGCGGGCCACGGATGCCTGGAACGCCTGGTAGCCCTCGTCGAGGGTGACCTGGCCGGAGTGGTTGTAGTTGGTCTTGCTGTCCCCGCCGCCCGCCTTGAAGTCGAAGGACTTGGTCAGGTACATCTCTGGTGGCGGCGCGACATCCGTGGCCTGGTACACCTGCACCCAGTAGTGGTAGTTGGTCTCGTCGATCTTGTTGGCCTGGAGCGTGAACGGCGGCGGCTTGTCCACCTGGACGGCTCCGGCGTGGGCCGACTGCAGGGTGTGGATGAGGAACGCGGCGGGCTCCGGGATCATGAAGTCGAACATGGTGCGCAGCCCGTAGTTGTACATCTGCGCCCGGTAGACCTTGTTGACCCACTGGTAGACGCCGGAGATGTGGTCGATGCCGGGGCTGTTGTCGAGTGTGTGGGTGTTCTTCTCGGTGACCTCGGTGGTGATCCGCAGGGTCGTGCGCTGGAGCACCCGCTCGGAGATCTTGGACGCGCTGCGCTGGGTGACGTCCTGGGAGAAGGTGGACGCCGACTTGGTCGCCTCCTCCTTCGAACGGGAGACGGAGCCCTCGGCGGAGGCCGAGAACTCCACCGTGGGGCCGTATTTGCCGGTGACGGTCAGGCCTGCCTTCAGCGCCGCGTCCTCCTTGATGACGGCACTGGCCTCCCTGGTCATCTCGAACCGGTCGGTCGACTCCAGCTCGCGTTCCTCGGAGGTGATCGTCTCCGTCTCGGTCACGGTGGTCTGCTCGGTCTCCTCGCGCCGGATGTGCTCGCGCAGCTTGGTCTCGCCCTTGAGGACGTTCTCGATGTGGGCGACGTCGGCGCCCTCGTAGCCGATCAGCTGCTGGCGGACCACGAGCAGGTCGGCGACGCCGGACGGCTTCACGCTGCCCCGCGTGGTCGGGATGGGGTCGGCCTCCAGGGGGATCTGCTCGATCGGATCAAGGTCCCCGATGCTGATCGCGTTCCAGACGGACGGCACCGGAGTGGAGGTCATGACCAGCGTGTCCCCGAGTCGCCGCACGCTGCGCTTGGCCGGCCTGCCGAACAGTTTCTCCAGCTCTGCCGCCGTCCGGTCGGCCTCGCTCTGGAGGAGGGCGACGACACGGTCCAGCGGCTGGGCCGTGACGTCGATGCCGCGTGCCGTCAGCAGGGCCCGGGTCGCCTCCGACAGCTGCTGCACCGCTGTCGGCTCGAGCCGGAAACCGAGGTCCTTCAGCTGGGGCGGGACGAAACCGGGGGTGCCGGCGAGGAGGTCGGGCCTTGCGCCGAAGACCTGCCCGGCGAGCTGGGCGGCTCCGGCCACGGCGGTGGGCTCCGGGGGGTTCGGGGCGGGTTCCTCAGCCGCCGCTTCCGCGATGCCGCCACCGCCGGTACCGCCGCCCGTGCCTCCGCCCGTGCTGGTGCCTCCGGCCAGGGCCCGCAGGTTGGCCTCCGAGAGGAGGCTGTGGAAGGTGATCTGGCGGGCCAGTTCGGCGGGCGGGGTGTACTCGGCCGGCGGCAGCACCTGCTCCGACCGGTTCTGCGGGGAGATGCTGAAGTGCTCGCCGCCCAGACCGGTGAGTTCACCGATGGCGGTGCGCAACTGCCGGAAGACGGTGAGCAGTCGCTCGGCGCGCTGCCGCCGCTGCCCGGCCGCCTCGGCCTCCTTCTCCCGACGCCGGCGCTCGGCCTCGACGGTGGACAGCGCGGGTTCGAGTCCCGTGGCACCCGGCAGCCGCAGGGGGCGCCTGCGAGCGCGCCGCAGGTCCCGCGGGGTGGCCGGGAAGGCGGTGTGCGTCACGAGGCGAGCGACGATCTCCAGGTGGCGCAGCCGGCGGACCAGCTCCTCCAAGGGCCTGGTGTGCTCGGCGGGCAGGTACTTGACGGCCAGTACGCTGTCGCGGAGCCGGGCCACCGCGTCCTTGTACGGCGTGCCCTGCACGACATCGGCCGGGGCCGCGCCGAACGCGTCCCGGACGGCGGCGATCACCGTGTCCCGCAGCGGCGGCGGGGGATGCGGGGCGGCTCCCGGACGAGCCTCGGCCGGGGCCCCCGCCAGGGCGGGCAGCCGGTCCAGCGCGGCCACGAACCTCGCCGTCTCCCGGGCCAGCGGGGCCTGCTCGGGCTTTCCGACGAACAGCGGTCCGGCGACGTACTCGCCGACCACGCGCCGCAGTTCGGTCCGTGGGTCCGCCGCGCCGGCCGCGGCGGTCAGCGCCCGCTGGAAGTCCGTCTGCTGGGCCAGTTCGATGCCGGAGTCGTCGGGGTCCTGTGCGATCGCGGGTCGCAGCAGGGCAAGGCGGAAGAGCGGCTCCATGGTGACCCCCCGGTCGGGAGGGCGGGGCACTGGTCGCGTCCCGATCCGCTCCTCCCTGTCACCTCACTATGCGGTCGATCGCCTCTGATCGGACGGAAGTTCACTCTCACGAGTGCTTTCTCCGTCATCGCGGAGCCCGCCGCCCCTGGCTCGCTCCGGCTGCCACCCCAGGGCCCGTGAGATCCCTCGCGCCGCCACCCGCACCGCGGGGGCCAGCACGGGCACCTGGGCGTCGGCCTGCGGTACCACGATGGAGACGGCGGCGGTCACCGTACCGTCCGCCGCCCGTACCGGAGCGGCCACCGACAGGGCGTCCTCCGTGATCTGACGGTCACTCACCGCGACACCGGTGCGGCGCACTTCGGCCAGTTCCCGCCGTAGCCGCGCCGGTTCGGTGATCGTGTACGGCGTGAAGGACGCGAGTTCGCCCGCGCAGTACTCCTTCTGGAGCTCCGGGGCGCCGTGGGCGAGCAGGGCGAGCCCGACGCCGGTGGCGTGCAGCGGCCAGCGGGCGCCGACGCGTATGTGCACGCCGACGGCCGAGCGGCCCGAGAGCCACTCGATGTAGACGACGTCGGACCCGTCCCGCACGGCCAGTTGCACGTTCTCGTGCGTGGCCTCGTACAGGTCCTCCAGATACGGCAGCGCGATCTGCCGCAGGGCCAGGCCGCGCGGCGCCAGCGCGGCGAGTTCCCACAGCCGGAGCCCGACGTGGTAGACGCCGGACCCGTCCCGCTCCAGGGCGCCCCACTCGGTGAGCGCGCCCACCAGCCGGTGGGTGGTGGTCAGGGTCAGCCCGGCCCGCCGGCTGATGTCCGTCAGGGACAGCGCCGGGTGCTCGTGGTCGAAGGCCGCGAGCACGGACAGCAGCCGGTCGGGCGCGGTGGGGCCGGTCATGGCCGGATGTCTCCCGGGTGGGCGAGGTCGTGGGGGCGGGGGTAGGAGGCCGGGCGGTAGGGAACGTAGCGGGCCGTGGTCGTCGGGTCCTCCTGCCCCGCACGGGAGTTGAGCGTGCCGGGCGACACGTCCCAGCGGCCCGTGTCCAGGCGGTCTTCCAGGGTGTCCAGGGCGGCCAGTGTCTCGCCGGTGGTGAAGGTGCAGTGGCCGGGGCCGTCGACGTACGCCTGGCGCAGCAGCCCCGCGGAGCCGCCGGCCGTGGCCGCCCGACGGTAGGCGCTCTCGGCCTGCACCGGGATCAGCGCGTCACCCGTCGTGTGGATGTTGAGCTGGGGGTCGGTGAGCCGGCCGGAGAGCACGCTGGTGTCCCGCATCCACTTCACGGCCGAGGGGTCGGCGGAGATCCGGGGCGCCCGGCCGAGGGCCGAGAGGTCGGTACGCAAGGACAGTCCCGCCTCCTTGTAGAGCTCGGTCACCTCTTTGTACAGCGGGGACCGGGCGAGCATGGCGGTGTAGTCGACGCCGGTGTTCCAGGACGGGTTGCCGCCCGCCCGGCTCTCGGCCTCCTGCCGCCAGCTGAAGGCGGGCCTCTGGAGAAGCCCCCGGACGGCGGTGAACTGGTTGGACTGCTGGGTGCCCCAGTCCGTGGGGCCCGGCTTCTGCTGCGAGGCGTCGTTGTAGCCGGGGATGTTGTGCAGAGCCGCCGCGAGGGCGATGCGTGCCCGGCCCTGCGGGGTCTGCTGGGCGGCGTCCACCTTCGTGGTGAGCGACTTCGCGGCGGCGACCGCCTCCGCCTGGTCCGTGAACCCCGCCAGCCGGATGCCGGAGCCCGGGGCGAGCAGCGTGCGCAGCGCGAACACCGGGTCCAGGGTGCTGTTCCAGTTGGCGACGCCGCCCTGCACCAGCCCGCACATCGACAGTGAGCCGTCGAAGCGGTCGGCGTGCCGCTCGGCGAGCATGGTGGTGACGAAGCCGCCGTACGAGGTGCCCCAGGCGAGCGTCCGCCGGGCCGCCCCGAACCTCTCGGTGAAGAGGTCCAGCGTGGCGAGCTGGTCGGGCACCGCCTCGGTGATCGCCCAGCCGTTGGTCGCGTACGAGGAGCCGATCAGGGCGTAGCCCTCGGCCAGCAGCTTGTCCCGCGCCGCCGAACCCGGCGTGTTCTGCGCCGGGTTGGGGGCTCCGGCCGGACTGTAGCCGTGGCTGTACAGCAGCACCGTGCCGTTCCAGGACGCGGGTACGTCCATCACGTACGCGGCGCCGGAGGGGAGTTTGCCCTCCAGGTGACTGTCGGTGGCGTCGGCGGCCTGCGCGGGCAGGGTGGCGGTCGCCAGGGACAGGCAGGTGGTCAGTAAAGCGAGGCGGATCCTCAACGCGGGGTTCCTTCCAGAGTGGGGGTGGCGGCGGGGGAGTCCAGGGCGTCGGTGTGCGTCTCGCGCAGCCGCCACACGGTGACGGCGGTGATCGCGGCGCCGACGCACAGCAGCAGCGAGACGGGCGTGCTGCCACCCCCGTACGAGGCGAGGAGGCTGCCGGCGATCAGCGGGGAGAATCCGGCGCCGACCAGGGTGGCCGCCTGGTAGCCGAGGGAGGCGCCGGTGTAGCGGACGCGGGTGCCGAACATCTCGGTGAGCAGGGCCCCGAGCGGCCCGTACATGGTGGACTGGGCTACACCGTGGCCGAGGGCGAGCGCGAGAATGAGCAGGCCGGGGGAGCCCGAGTCGACCAGGGCCAGCACGGGGAAGGCGAGCGCGGCCGAGGCGATGGCGCCTGCGAGCACGACGGGCCGGCGGCCGACCCGGTCCGACAGCGCGGACGCGGCGGGCAGGACGGCGAGGGCCACGCAGGAGGCGACGGTCACCGCGGTCAGCACCTGCGGCCGGGTGTACCCGTTGTCGACGGCGTAGGAGATCATGAAACTGGTCAGCAGCGACTGGGTGGTGAACGCGCCGATGCCGACGCACGCGGCGAGCAGCACGGGCTTCGGGCGGCGCAGCAGCTCCACGATCGGGGGCTTGTCCACCGGCTCCCGCTTGGCCTGCGCGAACAGCGGGCTCTCGGCGACCTTGAGACGCACGAAAAGACCGACGGCCAGCAGCACGATGCTCAGCAGGAACGGCACCCGCCAGCCCCAGGAGCGGAAGTCGTCGTCGGGCAGGCCGGCGACGAGGGTGACCACACCGGCCGACAGCACGGAGCCGAGCGGGGCGCCGAGCTGGGTGAAGCTGGACCACAGGCCGCGCCGGGAGCCCTGCGTGCGCTCGGCGTGCTCGACGACCATCAGCATCGCGCCGCCCCACTCGCCGCCGATCGCGATGCCCTGCACGACGCGCAGCGCGACGAGCAGGATCGGAGCCCAGACGCCGATCGCGTCGTAGGTGGGCAGCAGGCCGATGAGGAAACTGCCCAGGCCCATCAGGACCATCGTCAGCAGCATCATCGACTTGCGCCCGATCCGGTCGCCGAAGTGGCCGAAGACGATGCCGCCGAGCGGGCGGGCCAGATAGCCCGCGGCGAAGGTCCCGAACGCCGCGATGGTGCCGACGGCCGGGTCTGCCTGAGGGAAGAACAGGTCGCCGAAGACCAGCGCGGCGACCGTGCCGTAGACGAGGAAGTCGTAGAACTCGACGGTCGTGCCGAGCAGGCCGGAGATGGCCACGCGGCGCAACTGCCTTGAATCAGGGGCGGGTTGAGCGGCTGAGGGGGATGGCTGCACGGGGAGCTCCCTGGGGACGGGTCTCGGATAGCCCGTGAAGTTATGCATCCATCGTGCAGCAGTCAATCATTTGCACAACATCAGTTCAGGCCGTCCTCCGCGATCCGCAGCAGCAGCGCGTGCAGCGTCTCCCGCTCGGCCTCCTCCAGCGGGCCCAGCAGCTCGTTGGTCACTCTCAGTCCGGCCTCGTCGGTGTCGCGCAGGAACGCGCGGCCGCTCTCGGTCAGCACGACGATCCGGCTGCGGCGGTCGTCGGGGGAGGGGCGGCGCTCGGCGAAGCCCTGCTTCTCCAGGTCGTCGACCAGGCCGACGATCGCGCTCGGGTCGTAGCCTAGCCGGGTGCTCAGCTCGCGCTGGAGAGTGCCCTCGGTGGTGGCGAGGAAGCGCAGCACCGCGTAGTGGCGCAGGCGCAGGCCCGACTCCTGGAGGCAGGCGTTGAAGAGCTGCCCCGAGCGCAGGCCCAGGCGGTACAGCAGGTAGCCCGTGTCGGCGTGCAGCCCGCGCATCCACGGCTCGTGCGCGTCGATGGGCTTCGGGGTGACGTTCTGGCGTGCGATGACGGGCTCCCTGTGCTCGGTGCTTCCTGGGATTCCAGCATCTCGCACCCGTGGGTCATCAACAACTATTGACGTCAACAATTATTGCTCTTAGCTTCGATCTCGAAGGCGCACCACCCGCGTCAGGCAGCCGCACCACCCGCATCAGCTCGTGAAGGGACCCACCCGTGCCCAGCATCGATCTCTCCGGCAAGGTCGCCGTCGTCACCGGAAGCGGCCGGGGCCTCGGCCTCGCCTACGCCCACGCCCTGGCCGCCCACGGCGCGTCCGTGGTGGTCAACGACGTGGACGAGGCCGTGGCCGAGGCCGCCGTGAAGTCCATCGCGGAAGCGGGCGGCAGGGCCGTCGCCGAGGTCGTCCCGGTCGGCACCTCCGAGGCCGCTGAGCGGCTGGTGAACCGCGCGGTCGAGGAGTTCGGCCGGCTGGACGTCCTCGTCACCAACGCGGGCATCCTGCGCGACAAGGTGCTGTGGAAGATGACCGACGAGGACTTCGACGCGGTGATCACCACGCACCTCAAGGGCACCTTCACCTGCGCCCGCGCCGCCGCCGTCCGGATGCGGGAGCAGGGCGAGGGCGGCTCACTGATCCTGGTCGGCTCCCCGGCCGGACAGCGCGGCAACTTCGGCCAGACGAACTACGCCGCCGCCAAGGCCGGCATCGCGGCGATGACCCGCACCTGGTCCATGGAACTCGGCCGGGCCGACATCACCGTCAACGCGATCGTGCCGGTCGCCGCGACCGCCATGACCGAGACGATCCCGGCCTTCGCCCCGTACATCGAGGCCATGCGGGGCGGCGAGCCGCTGCCGGACTTCCTGCGCAAGGGCGAGGGCTTCGGCACCCCGGAGGACTGCGCGGCCCTCGTCCCGTTCCTCGCCTCCGAGGCGGCGCGCGGCGTGACCGGCCAGTGCGTCGGCATCGGCGGCGACAAGGTGGCACTCTGGTCGCATCCGCAGGAGATCAGGGCGGCCTACGCCGACGGCGGCTGGACCCCCGGTGCCCTGGCCGACGCCTGGCCCACCTCGGTCGGTGCCGAACTCCAGTCGGTCGGCATCCCGGCGCCGAAGTTCCCGGAGGCGTGATGGACCTCTCCATGAACCCGGACGACCTCGTCGCGATCGACGTCCACACCCACGCCGAGGTGTCCTCCAAGGGCCACTCCTCCCTGGACGACGACCTGCACGACGCCTCCTCCGCCTACTTCAAGGTCGAGGGCAAGCGGAAGCCGACCCTGGAGGAGACCGCCGCGTACTACCGCGAGCGGAAGATGGCCGCCGTGATCTTCACGGTCGACGCCGAGTCCGCCACCGGCACCCCGCCCGTCCCCAACGAGGAGGTCGCCGAGGCGGCCGCCGCCAACGCCGACGTCCTCATCCCCTTCGCCTCCATCGACCCCTTCCGGGGGAAGGCGGGCGTCAAGCAGGCCCGCCGCCTGGTCGAGGAGTACGGGGTGAAGGGCTTCAAGTTCCACCCCAGCATCCAGGGCTTCTTCCCCAACGACCGGTCGGTGGCGTACGACCTGTACGAGGTGATCGAGGAGACGGGCACCATCGCCCTCTTCCACACCGGCCAGACGGGCATCGGCGCCGGGGTCCCCGGCGGAGGCGGCATCCGGCTCAAGTACTCCAACCCCCTCCACGTGGACGACGTGGCCGCCGACTTCCCGCAGCTGAAGATCATCCTGGCGCACCCGTCATTCCCCTGGCAGGACGAGGCCCTGGCCGTCGCCACGCACAAGCCGGGCGTGCACATCGACCTGTCCGGCTGGTCCCCGAAGTACTTCCCGCCGCAGCTCGTGCAGTACGCGAACACGCTGCTGAAGGACAAGGTCCTCTTCGGCTCCGACTTCCCCGTCCTCACCCCGGACCGCTGGCTCGCCGACTTCGGCAAGCTGACGATCAAGGACGAGGTCCGGCCGAAGATCCTCAAGGAGAACGCCGCCCGCCTGCTCGGGCTGACGAAACCGTAAGGGGCGTGACATGCGCAACGAGGGACTGGGGTCATGGCCCGCACGCCGGGCCCGCAAGACCCCGCACCGCACCGCCCTGATCCACGGTGACACCACCCGCACCTACGCCGGCCTGTACGAGCGCACCACCCGCCTCGCCCACGCCCTGCGCGAGCGGGGCATCCGGCGCGGCGACCGGATCGCCTACCTCGGCCCGAACCACCCCTCCTATCTGGAGACCCTGTTCGCGGCCGGCACGCTCGGCGCGGTCTTCGTCCCTCTCAACACCCGTCTGGCCGGCCCCGAGATCGCCTACCAGCTCGCCGACTCCGGCGCCAAGGCCCTCGTCTACGGCCCCTCGCACGCCGGTCTGGTCGCGGGACTGCCCGGCAGCACGGACGTACGCGTCTACTTGGAGGCCGGCGAGGAGTACGAGAGGGCCGTCGCCGAGGCGCCCGGGGATCCGATCGACGAACCGGTCGGCCCTGACGACACCTGCATCATCATGTACACCTCGGGCACGACCGGCCGCCCCAAGGGCGCCATGCTCACCCATGGCAATCTCACCTGGAACGCGGTCAACGTCCTCGTCGACACCGACCTGATCGCCGACGAACGCGCCCTCGTCTCCGCCCCGTTGTTCCACACCGCCGGCCTGAACATGCTGACGCTCCCGGTCCTGCTGAAGGGCGGCGCCTGCGTCCTGGTCGAGGCCTTCGACCCGAACGCCACCTTCGACCTGATCGAACGGCACCGCATCACCTTCATGTTCGGCGTGCCGACGATGTTCGACCAGGTGGCCAGGCACCCGCGCTGGCCGGGAGCGGACCTCTCCTCGCTGCGGATCCTGACCTGCGGCGGCTCCCCGGTCCCCAGCCCGCTGATCGCGGCCTACCAGGAGCGGGGCCTGACCTTCCTCCAGGGCTACGGCATGACCGAGGCCGCGCCCGGCACGCTGTTCCTGGACGCCGAGCACGCCGTCGGCAAGGCGGGTTCGGCGGGCGTGCCGCACTTCTTCAGCGACGTACGCGTCGTACGGCCGGACCTCGCGCCGGTCGACGTGGGCGAGGTCGGGGAGGTCGTGGTGCGCGGACCGCACGTCATGCCCGGCTACTGGGGGCTGCCCGAGGAGACGGCCGCGTCCTTCGTGGACGGCTGGTTCCGCAGCGGCGACGCGGCCCAGGTCGACGAGGACGGCTACGTCCACATCGTCGACCGCATCAAGGACATGATCATCTCCGGCGGGGAGAACATCTACCCCGCCGAGATCGAGGACCAGCTCCTCGCCCACCCGGACATCGTCGAGTGCGCGGTCATCGGCGTGGCGGACGACAAGTGGGGCGAGGTGCCGCGCGCGGTCGTCGTCCCCCGGGAGGGCACCGCGCTCGACCCCGACGAGGTGCTCGCGTCGCTCGCGGGACGCCTCGCCAAGTACAAGATCCCGAAGTCGGTCGTGGTCGCGGACGAACTGCCGCGCACCGCCTCCGGAAAGCTCCTCAAGTCCCGCGTGCGCAAGCGCTACGGCACCAACTCTTAAGCGAAGGACAGCTGTATGAGCATCACCGTCAACGGTCTCGACGAACTGAAGAAGCTCGCGGGAAGCGACCTCGGCACCAGCGAGTGGATCGAGGTCACACAGGAGCGGATCGACACCTTCGCCGACGCCACCGGGGACCACCAGTGGATCCACGTGGACCCCGAGAAGGCCAAGGAGGGCCCCTTCGGCGCCCCCATCGCACACGGCTACCTCACGCTCTCCCTCTTCATCCCGCTGTTCACCGAACTGCTGGACGTCCAGGGAGTCACGACAAAGGTCAACTACGGCCTCAACAAGGTGCGTTTCCCCTCCCCCGTGAAGGTGGGCTCCCGCATCCGCCTGACGGCCAGGCTCACCGAGGTCGAGGACGTGCCGGGCGGCGCCCAGATCACCGTCGAGGGAGCCATCGAGATCGAGAACGGCACCAAGCCGGCGGCGGTGCTGCAGAGCTTGTCGCGGTTCTACGTCTGAGGCCGCGCGGGCACCAGGTCCAGAAGGCGTTGTGAGGCGTCGCGGGCGAGCGGTGAGAGCCGGTCGTGCACGGCCCGGAACGTCTTCTCGGCCTGGTCCGCCGGCCAGTCGTCCGGGAGGTGCTTGACCGGCAGGCGTGGGTCGCGCCGGACGATGCGCAGCCACTCGGTCTGCAGGCGAAGGCGCAGCACGAGGGCGTCGTCCGCCTCCGGGAGTTCGTCCTCCCAGGGCTGCCAGCGCCGTACGAACGCCTCGTAGTGCCCGGCCAGGTCGGACAGCTCCCAGGTCTCCTCGATCATCTGGCCGATGTCCATGCCGGTGTCCGCGTGGGCCCGGAAGACCTTCACATGGGCGGACAGGCCGAGCTCGGCGACCAGTGCCGACACGTCGACCTCGCCGGGGGCGATCCACAGGCCGTTGAACAGCGGTCCGAAGCCGCTCCAGGTCAGCTGGGAGCGCAGGTCGTGGCGCTGGCGCTGCCAGGACTCGGGCAGGGAGAAGCCGAGCAGGGTCCAGGTGCCGTCCCAGTGCCGATTGACGGCGCCGGTCTGCCAGATGCGCCGCTCGCCGTCACGCAGCACCGCCTCCGAGCGCTCGGTCAGCCCGAAGTACATCCGGCGGCCTTCGCGCTGGCGGCGCAGCAGGTCACGGCCCACCATGCGGGTCAGCGTCGAGCGGGTCGCCTGCTCGCCGATGCCGGCGCGGGCGAACACGTCGATGACGCTGCCCGAGTACACGCACACATCGCGCCCGAGCACCTGGTCGCCCAGGAACGTCAGCATGAGGGACTGGGGCCGCAGCGACTCTTCACCGGTCACGCGGCCCACCGTACCTCCGCCGGATCACTGGGTGACCTGCTGGTACCCGGAGTCAGGAACCCTCGACGTCGACGAACACGGGGTTGGAATAGAACCACGTGTCCGCCCACGGGTCACCGTTCCCGGGCTCGTGCGGGATCGGCCCGTTCGGGTCGACGGAGGCACCGAGATACCCCGCGCCATGGCGGTTGCCGTCACTGCCCCGCAGCCGGACGTAGAAGGACTCGTCCCCGGCGGTGAGCGGGATGCGCAGCGTGTACGTCCCCTTGCGGCCGCTGACGTCCTTGGTGTGGACGACCTTGGTGTCCGGCGCCTTCCAGGTGTCCCGGTCGGTGGCGGGGCCCCGCACCGCGCCCCGGATCACGTCGACGTGCCGGAGCTCGGGCAGGATGCCCCGCGCGTTGGGGCGGGAGGCGGTCGTGACGGTGACGTACAGGCTGATCCTCTCGCCCTCGCGGACGCGCAGCCGGCCGCCCAGGGTGACGCCGCGACCGGCGTCGCGGTCCCGCTTGACCCGGACGTCGAGCCCGTCGAGCAGATGCCCGTGGTCCAGCCAGACCCGGCCCGCGCGCAGGCCCGCCATGACCGCGCGGTAGCCGTAGCGCGTCACGCCCACGTGGGTGCGGCTGAACTGGCCGGGCCAGAAGTCGCTGCCGGGCTGCGGGGTGTCGGTGTTCACCGGGTCGGGCAGCTTGCCGGTGTTGTCGAAGTTCTGCCCGGCCGGCCAGTCGCCGTTCTTCCAGGTGTCGAAGACGATCCGGTGCGCGTCGGAGTTGGTGGTGATCGAGAACAGCCGCCCCTCGGCGAGCATCGAGTCCCACAGGCCGCCGACGGTCGCGGTCGCCCAGTCGAAGCCGCCGTACGTCACAAAGGCGTCCGCCGGGTAGCCGGGCCAGGACTGCGCGGACGGCTTGTTCTCGTACTCGCCGCGCATCGAGGTGGCGCCCCGCCAGCCGGGGATGGCGGCGCCCTGGGCGCCGGGCGCGCCCTCCATGCCGATCATGATCTCGGGGGCCGCGTCCCGCCAGGCGCGCATCTCGTGCGGGGAGTCGATGCCCAGGCGCAGGGGGTGGTTGGCGAGGACCAGGACATCGTCGACATAGCCCGCACGGCGCTGCTGGGACAGCCACTTGAGCGCCTTGACGGCGTGGGCCTCGTTGCGGGCGGTGTCCGCGTCGGCGGGGCCGCCCTTGTCGTAGCCGAGCAGCTTGCCGTCGTAGGCGCGCTCGAAGCGGGTGAGCAGGTCGACCTCGTGCCGGCCGGGCGTGGTGAACACCGTGCAGTGCTCGGCCGCCGGGATGTACCACTCCAGCCCCTGGAAGATCAGCTGCCGCGGGTTCTCGGCACGTGCCTTCAGGATCTCCTTGTGCTCCAGCGCGGCCCCGTAGTCGGCGTGCCCGAAGTTGGAGTGCTCGGTGAACACCATCCAGTCCAGGCCGTACTTCGCGCCGGCGGCGGCCAGATGGGAGAACGTGTACTTGGCGTCGTGGCTGTAGACGGTGTGGATGTGGTGGTCGCCGACGAGGTACGCGAGGCGAGGGTCCTCGCCGCCCAGCCGTCGGTCACCGGCGGCCAGGGCGGGGGTCTGGGCGGTCGCCGCCGAGCCCAGGGCGAACGCGGCGCCGAACAGGCCCGCGCGGCGCAGGAGCCCGCGGCGGGAGACGCCCTGCGGATCGAGGGCGGCGGGGGAGACGGACGGATCGGCCCAGGCGGGCAGCTGCTGCTCGGTCATGATCGACAAGCCCTTCGGGATCTCAGTGGTTCATGAAGGAGGTGACGGGCAGCGCCCGGGCGGCGATCCGGACGTCGCCGAGCCGTCCGTGGAAGATCTGGTCGATCTTGCCGCCGTACTCGTAGCCGCCCAGCAGCCACGGCAGTCCCACGGAGGTGATGCCGACGGAGGCCGCCTTGGGATTGCGCAGCACCGGGCAGCCCTCGACGTACAGCGTGCTGTGCCTGCCGTCGTTGACGACCGCGAGGTGCCACCAGGTCTCCAGCGGTGTCTCCTGGCCCCAGTTGGTGGCGATGCCCTGCTGGTTGAGCGGGCGCATCGCCCACTGCGGCTCACGGTCGTTGGACAGGGACAGGGTGGCCAGTGGCTCGTCCGGGTCGTCGGCGGTCTTGCCCGCGGCGCCGCCCGTGCCCGTGCGCGAGACCAGACCCGACCAGGCGTGGTGGTCCGGGTCCCAGTCGGCGGGCAGCCGGTAGAACGCCTCGATGGTGTAGCCGTCCCCGAAGGTGGCCGAGTTGAGCGGGGCACCGTCGACCGTGCGCAGATAGGCGCCCTTCAGCGGTGACTTGAAACCCTGGAACTCCAGGCTGCCGTGGCCCGGCTGGTCGGGGTGGTGGTCCGCCGACCAGCCCAGCGCGCCGCCGCCCACCGTGACCAGGGAGAGGTCGTTGCCTCGGCCCGACCGGTCGCGGACGGTTCCGTCCAACGGCTTGTCGAAGCGCCAGTACGCCATCGTGCCCGGGACCAGCAGCTTCGAGACGGGCCGGGCCGGCCGGGCGGGCACGGGCGCGAAGCCGGAGAATCGTTTCTGGAAGTCGATCTCGACGGAGAACCGGTCGGCGTCGCCGCTCAGCTCCATCTCCTGCCGCTCCAGCTCGTTGAGCCCCTTCTTGGCCCGGCCCAGGATCCACGGGGAGACCGTCTCCACGTCGATGACGTTCCGGTCCAGATCGAAGCGGTAGAGACGGATCATCGCAGCGCCGCCGAAGTAGCGGTTCTGGTAGTTCGTCAGATGCAGATGGACGTCGTGCCCGGCCGCGTTCTTCCGTGTCGCACGGGCGGCGGGCCAGTAGTGCCCGTTCAGGGTGAGGAAGATCTGGTCGTGCTCCTCGATCAGCTGGTCCCACAGCTGCTGCCCGTACTCCGACAGGGAGTCGTCCTCGACGACCAGTTCGTGCGTCGTGAGGATCACCGGCGTCTTCGGGTGCTTCGCCAGAACCTCCTTCGCCCACGCGTAGCCCTGCGGCGACAGCCGCCAGTCCAGCGCCAGCACCAGCCACTGGCGGCCGCCCGCCGTGAACAGGTGGAAGGTGTTGTAGCCGTCCGGGGAGGCACCCCCGAACGTCGGCTTCCCCTTGAACCGCCCCGGACCGAAGGCGTCCAGGTACGGCGTCGCACCCCGCTGGTCGGTCGTCGACGACTTCACGTCGTGGTTGCCGGCCAGGACGCTGTAGCCGACGCCCCGCCGGTCCAGCAGCCGGAACGCCTCGCCGATCGCCGCGAACTCGTCCTTCGCGCCGTTCTGCGTGAGGTCCCCGAGATGCGACAGGAAGACGAGGTTCTCCTCCTTGCCGTGCTCCAGCAGATAGCGCAGTGAAGCCTCGACGGGGGCCTTGTCGATGCTCGGCCCGTCGAAGAGGTACTGGGTGTCCGGCATCACGGCGAGCGTGAAGCGGCGGCTGTGCGGATCGGGGCGCCAACTCGACGGCGCCGCAGCGGCGGTGGCGGCCGGCAGCGCCGTCACGGCCGCCGCGGTCGCGCCGAGCAGCGCCGTGGCACGAAGGAAACTGCGTCTTCCGGCACCGGCCTGGGGCGCCTCGCCCAGGCCGTGGTCATGCGAAGTGCACATGGGTGCTCCATGAGGTGACAGAGAACAGGGAGGGAAGAACTCGTAGAACTCGAAGAACTCAGAGAACGCGCAGCGTCCAGCTCCAGCGATGGACTCCGGCCGCGACGAGATAGGAAGCGAAGGTGTCGGGCCCGCACGACGCCGTGCCCAGCCCGCGGTGCGCCGCGTCGATGTGCACCACGCACCCGGCACGCGGCACCAGTTCGTCGTGATGCGCCGCCGAGGCGAGGTCGGCCGCGCGATGGCGGGTCACGGACACCTGGCAGGGCTGGTCCAGCCGCACCGCCAGCCCGGTGGCGTCCGGCGCGGAGAGCGTGAACCGCCGCACGCCGTGCCGCCCGCCGCTCTCCTGCGGTCGCAGATACGGCGTGAACAGCTCGTCCACCGGCAGACCGTGGTGGCCCACGGGCGCACCCGCGCCCCGGTCCGGATACGACTCCCACGGGCCCTGCCCGAACCACTCGAGCAGATTCAGCCCGGCGACCGTCTCGAAGACCGACCCGACCCGGGCCACGTCGTCCAGCGCCTCGGGCAGCTCGGCGCTCTCCTCCACCAGGAGCCCGCCCTCGACGGCCGTGAACACCTGCTCGTGCCGGACGGTTCCGCCCGGGCAGAGATGGTCGGCGACGACGGCGACCCGTCCCGGTTCACGCCGGACGGCGACGACCTTCCGGGTGGGCGCGTCCAGCCCCCAGTCCCGCCAGCGGCCCGCCATGCCGCCCAGCTCGTCGTTGTCGGTGGGCGCCCGCCAAAGCGACAGCGTGGGAGCGGCCGCCAGCAGCGGATGGACCAGCAGCCCGTCCTCGTCGACCTCGACGGGGCGGTTCGTGACCGGGATGTGCCGCACCGGTTCCGCCGTCCGCAGCCGCACCTGCGGCAGGCACACGACCGTGCCGCGCGGCGCCCAGGCCTCGTCCCGGGCCGTCGTGACGCGCAGGGTCAGCCATGCCTCGCCGCCGTCCTCCGGCAGCTCGAACGGCAAGGGCACGGCGGCCGTCTCGCCCGGCCGCAGATCGGGCAGCTCGGCGGGAGCGGTGCGGGTGCCGCCGTCGGCGAGGGACAGCTCCCACTCGCCGGACAGCCAGTCCAGGCCGCGGAAGTGCTGGTGGTTGCCGAGGACGATGCCCTCGTGCCGGAAGCACTCGATCCGCACCGGCGCGGCGATCTCCCGGTGCTCGAACATCACGGGCTTGGGGGTGCGGTCGGGGAAGACCACCCCGTCGGCGATGAAGGCGCCGTCGTGGTCCGTCTCCCCGAAGTCGCCGCCGTACGCCCAGCGATGCCCGGGCGCGGCGACACCGTTGTCATAGAGCCCGGCGCCCCCACGCCCGGCCGGTCTGCCGTCGTTCACACGCTGGAGGATGCCGTGGTCCCAGAACTCCCAGATGAACCCGCCCTGAAGACCCGGGGTGGCCTCGATGGCCTCCCAATGGTCCGCCAGCGTGCCGTTGCTGTTGCCCATGGCGTGCGAGTACTCGCACTGGATGAGCGGCTTGGTCTGGGTCCCGGACATGGCGTGCGCCAGGCACTCCTGGAGCGGCGCGTACATCGGGCAGGCGATGTCCGAGGCCAGGTCCGGATCGGCCCAGCCGAGCTTGGCCGCGCCCTCGTACTGCACCGGCCGCCGGGCCGGGTCGTGCCGGCGTATCCAGCCCGCCGCCGCGTCGTGGTTGGCGCCGTAGTCGGACTCGTTGCCCAGCGACCAGATGATGACCGAGGGGTGATTCTTGTCCCGCAGCACCATCCGCGCGACCCGGTCGACGAAGGCGCCCAGATAGCGCGGGTCGTCGGCGATCTCGTGCGCGTGGTCGTGGGACTCGATGTCGGCCTCGTCGACGACGTAGAAGCCGAGCTCGTCGGCCAGGTCGTACAGGGACGGGTCGTTCGGGTAGTGCGCGGTGCGGATCGCGTTGAAGCCGAACCGCTTCAGCAGGACGAGGTCGGCGCGCATGTCGTCGTACGACACCGTCCGGCCGGTCAGCGGATGGAAGTCGTGCCGGTTGACGCCCCGGATGAACACGCGCTCGCCGTTGACCAGCAGGTCCCGGCCGGAGATCTCGACGTCCCGGAAGCCGATCCGGTGGTGCGAGGTGTCGGCGACCGTGCCGTCGGCGCGGTGCAGCCGCACGGTCAGGCCGTACAGCTCGGGCGTCTCGGCCGTCCAGGCGCGCACGTTCGGTACGGCGGCGCGCAGCCGGGCCTCGCCGAGGAAGTCGGAGACGCGCTCGTCCTCGGCGTTGGCGCGGTCGAACTCCGCGTCCTGCGTCAGCAGCTGCCCGTCCAGCTCCCCGCTGACGTACCAGCCCTCGGGCAGCGCCCCGGCGGTGTCCCGCACCCGGCAGTCCACCCGCAGGTCGCCGTCCCGCCGGGCCCGCACGGCCACATCCGCGAGATGCAGCGGGTCCCGCGCGTACAGCAGCACCGAGCGGGTGATCCCGCCGTGCCACCAGTGGTCCTGGTCCTCGATGTGCGAGGCGTCCGACCACTTCACGACGGTCAGGCGCAGGGTGGCCCTCCCCCAGCCTTCGGCCGGGGGGACCCCCATCTCGCTTCGCTCGCCGGGCCGCAGCACCGGCGTCAGATCGAACTCGGCGGCCAGATGGGAGTCCTTGGAGATCCCGACGGGCCGCCCGTCCACATGCACCAGCAGCACGCTCTCGGCGGCCCCGACCTGGAGCACGATCCGCCGTCCGGCCCACTCGGCCGGCACGTCCACCGCCCGCTCGTACACCCCCGTCGGATTGGCGGCGGGCACGTCCGGCGGGAACTCGGCGAACGGCATGCGGATGTTCAGGTACCGCGGGAGATCGTCCGTGCCCTGCATGGTCCACACGCCGGGCACGTACGACGACGACCAGACCTCCCCGAGCGGGGCGTCCGGCGCGGGCAGCAGCTGGAAGCGCCAGTCGCCGTCCAGAAAGACGGCCCCGGCCCGCCGGTCGACGGCGTTCATCGGCAGCCGCCCCCAGGAGGTGACCTCGGGTGCCTCCCAGGGGCGCAGGGCGAGCAGGGGATCGAGAGATGCGTCGGTCATGACCATTCCGGAGTCGGTGCGGCGGGGCGGGGCAGGACGTGGCCCGGCAGGCCCCAGGCGGGGTCGACGGGGATGCCGAGACGGTCCAGGACCGTGGGGGCGATGTCGATGAGGCGAGGTGAGTCGAGCCGGGCGCCTCCGGGCCCGGCGGGCCCGCCCGGTTCGGCGAGGATGACGAAGACCTCCCGCTCGGCACGTGTGTCTCCGCCGTGGCCGCCGGAGTCGAGGTGACCGTGGTCCGTGGTCACCAGCACGGTCCAGCGCTCGTCGGCGCGCCCCGGATCCGATGCCCGGGCGTCGATGGCCTCCAGCAGCCGCCCGAGGTGCGCGTCCTGGGCGAGGAGGGCTTGGTCGTAGGCGGGGGAGAGGGGGCCCGTCGCGTGACCGGCCTCGTCGGTGGCGCCGAAGTACACGAACAGGACGTCCGGGTCGGACTTGGTGAGCCAGCGTATGACGGTGCGGGCGACGCGGCGGTCCGCGCTTTCGTAGCCCCAGCGTTCACCGTTGTGGCGCACCCGGCGGCCGATGGCCCGGCCGAGCGTGCCGCGGCGCACCAGGGCCGGCCAGGACACGGCGGCCGCCGTGCGCAGACCGGGCCGGGCGGTGCCGGCGCGGGTCAGGAAGTCCGGGTAGCGGGCGTAGTCGGCACCTTTGAAATCGTTGCCCTTGACCCCGTGGCGGTCGGGCCACACCCCGGTGAGGATGCTCGACCAGCCGGGGCCGGAGTCGGTGTAGGCCATGCTGGTCGACGGCCCGTCCGCGGCCCGGCCGTCGGCCTCGCCGTAGGGAAGCAGGCTGGTGCCGACGGCGCCCGCGGCCATCAGGGCGTGCAGCACCGGGGCGTTGGCCGGCGAGCGGGTCAGCCGGTCGTAGCGCAGGCCGTCCATGCCGACGACGAGTACCTTGGGGCGTCGGCTCTCGGTGTTGACGTCCGTCACTGGGTGCCTCTCTGATGTGGCTCCTACGAGCTCGGGACCGACTGCCGGTTCTCGGCTGCGCCTCCGCTGTGGCTGGTCGCGCAGTTCCCCGCGCCCCTGCAGGGCGCGGCCCGCAGGCCGTCAGCTTCCCTGTACCGCCCCCTCCGTGGCGCCCGAGATGAACCCGCGGGCGAAGATCGTGAACACCACGACCAGTGGGATCGACGCCATGAGCACACCGGCCATGACCATGCTGTAGTCGGTCGTGTGACCGACGTGGAGCTGGGCGAGCGTCACCTGGAGGGTGAGGTGGCTGGGGTCGGTGAGCACGACGAGGGGCCAGATGTAGTCGTTCCAGGCACCGACGAAGGCGTAGATCGCGAGGAAGGACAGCGCGGGCTTGATCATCGGCAGCACGATGTTCCAGTACTGGCGGAAGAAGCCGGCACCGTCGATGCGCGCGGCGTCGAGGAGTTCGTCCGGTACGCCGTTCTCGATGTACTGGCGCAGCCAGAAAATGCCGAAGGCGTTGGCGAGGGCGGGCAGGACCAGCGCCTTGAGCGTGCCGACCCAGCCGATGTCGGACATCAGGATGAACTGCGGCAGGACGGCCAGCTGGAGCGGCAGCATCATGAACCCCACCAGCATGGCGAACAGCACCTTGCGTCCGGGGAAGTCGAACTTGGCGAAGGTGAAGGCCGCCAGGGAGTCGACGAACAGGACCAGGACGGTGGTGACGGTCGCGACGAGGATCGTGTTCAGCATCGACCCGAAGAAGTCGATGGTGTCGAGCACGTGCCGGATGTTCTCCAGCAGATGGGAGCCGAACGTCAGCTTCGGCGGGCTCTTGTAGATGTCCTCGGTGGTGTTCGTCGCCATGACGATCGTCCACACGAACGGGAAGATCGAGATCAGCACGGCCAGGACGAGGAATATGTGCGCGGTCAGCCCCTTGGGACGCCGTGACCGCCTCTTGACCACTGCGGTCATGACTTCCTCCCGCGCTGGACGACGCGCCAGTTGATGACGACCAGCACCATGATCAGTACGAAGAAGGCCCACACGATGGCCGCGCCGTAGCCGTAGTCGTTGTTGACGAAGGCCGACTGGTAGAAGTACAGCAGCGTGGTCAGGCCCGCCTGGCCCGGGCCGCCGAGGTTCGGGTTGGCGGCGTTGCTGCCGAACAGGACCTGCGGCTCGCTGAAGCTCTGCAGGCCGTTGATGGTCGAGATGACGACCGTGAACAGGATGATGGGCCGCATGATCGGCATGGTGATCTGGAAGAACGTGCGGATGGGCCCGGCGCCGTCCAGCCTGGCCGCCTCGTAGATCTGTGTGGGGATCGCCTGGAGGCCGGCCAAGTAGATGATCATGTTGTAGCCGGTCCACATCCAGGTCATCAGCAGGGCGATGACCAGCTTGATCAGCCACGGATTGCTCAGCCACGGCACGGGTGAGATGCCGACGGTGCCCAAAATGGCGTTGACCAGGCCGAAGTTGTTGCTGAACACCGCGCCGAAGAAGATCGACACGGCGACGATCGAGGTGACGTTCGGTATGTAGAGGGCGATGCGGTAGAAGCCCTTGAAGCGGCGCACCGAGTGCAGCAGTGTCGCCAGCACCAGGGCGCCGAACAGCGTGGGAACGGTGGACAGGACCCAGATCACCAGGGTGTTGCGGATCGACATCCAGAAGACCGGGTCGTCCATGAGGAACCGGAACTGCTGCAAGCCCACGAACTGGATGGTGCCCATGCCGTCCCAGCGCTGGAAGGCCAGGTACAGCGAGTAGAAGACCGGGAAGAACGAGAAGGCGCCGAAGATCAGGAAGAAGGGGGAGATCGCCAGGTACTGCCGCCAGTGGGACAGCACCCCGCGACGCCTCGGCCGCACGGCGCCCGCCGGCGGCGTGCGCCGGGGGCGGAAGCGGGCCGGGACCGGCCCGCCGTGACGCCGGGGCGCCGCGGCGGGGCCGGTGACCGGAGGTGAGGCCATTGCTCAGCTCACCCCCTGCCGGCGGGCGATCTGCTTGGCCTGGCTGACCGCGTCCTGCCAGGCGTCGTCGGGCTTCTTGCCCTTGGCCTCGATGCTGGTCAGCTCGGTCTTGAAGGGAGCCATGACGGCGGCGTCCGCGGGCGCCTCGTAGCTGGCCGGTATGGCCTTGGCCGCCGGACCGAACACCTCGATGACCTTCTGCCCGCCGAAGAAGGGGTCGCCTCCGGTCATGGCCGGCATGGCGTACGCCGCCGGCGCGGCGGGGAAGATCGCGGCGTCGGCGAAGCCGCGGGCGTCGTTCTCCGGGCTGAGGATCCAGCTGATGATCTTGAACGCCTCTTCGGGGTTCCGGCACTGCTTGGGCAGGGCCAGATAGGAGCCGCCCTGGTTGGCCGGACCGCCGGGCATCGCGCAGACCCGCCACTTGCCCTTGGTCTTCGGGGCCGCCTGCTCGATGTCCAGCGCGTGCCAGGCCGCACCGAGTTCGGTGCCCAGGCTCTTGCCGACGGCGGCGTTCCAGGTGTTGTCGTTGATCTTGGCGTCGAGACCGAGGGTGTAGGGGCGGACCGCGGTGGTCCACGCCTTGCGGATGTGGTCCTGGTCGCCGATGAAGCGGTTGTCCTTGTCGATGAACCGCTCGGTGCCCTGCCCGACCGCCATGTCGAACACTGAGCTGATGTTGTTGACCAGGTAGATGCCCGGCAGCTTCTTCAGCTCGGTGCCGAGCGCGAAGTAGTCCTCCCAGGTGCCCGCCTGAGCGGCGACCTTGTCGGGGTCGGTGGGCAGCCCGGCCTTGTCGAACAGGTCCGCCCGGTAGAAGAGCGCGGTGGGGCCGATGTCGATCGGGAAGCCGATCTGCTTGCCGTCCTCGGTCCGGGCGAGCTTGGTCTTCCAGTCCAGGTACTGGGACGAGAGGTCCTTGAAGCCCAGGTCGTTCAGGTCGAGGAAGCGGTTCGCGTTGGGCAGGAAGGACGCCATGTCCTCGCCCTTGATACCGGTGATGTCGGGCACGGAGGTGCCCGCCGCGAGGGTGGTGGTGAGCTTCGACTTGAAGTCGCCGCCGATGGAGGCGACGGTCAGCTTCACGTCCTTGCTGAAGTGCGTCTTCGCCTCGGCGACCACCTTGTCGCTGAGCCCGCCTCCCCAGTACCACAAGGTGAGGTTCTTGCCGTTCTTGCCGCCGGCCGAATCAGAGCCGTTGCCGCATGCCACGGTCAGACCGGAGGCGGCCGCGGTGAACGCGGCGGCCTGGAGGAAGCGTCTGCGGGAAAGGTCCACGGGTCACTCCTGTTGTTGCTGTTCGACGTGGGGAGGGGTGCGGGGATCAGTGCCGCCGTTCGGAGGCGCGTGGGCCGACGGACGTGTGAGGGGCCGGCGGGGTGAGGGGGGCGTACGCGACCGCCGGCCCGGGGTTCGCCGGGAGCCGGTCGGCCAGGAAGCCGTACGACCGCTTCAGTTCGGGATCGGTCAGGGAGTGCCACCAGCGGTGCACGCCGTACCAGCCGGGGGCGGCCAGCGCCCCGCCGTGGTGCCCGACGGACAGCCCGGCCGCGAGGACCGCGAACCGCAGCCGCTCCGCCAGCGGCCAGCCGCCGAGCGAGGCGGTGACGAACGCGGCGCCGAAGACGTCCCCGGCACCGGTCGCGTCGAGCACGTCGACGTCCAGGGCGGGCACGTCGGCGTACTCGCCGGTGATCTGGTCGACGGCGAGGGCGCCGTCCCCGCCCCGGGTGACCACGGCGACCGGCACCAGCTCGGACAGCGTGCCGAGTGCGGCCACCGCGCTGTCGGTGCGGGTGTAGGCCATCGCCTCGGTCTCGTTCGGGAGGAAGGCGTGGCACAGCGCGAGCTGGTCCAGGAGGGCCGTCGACCACTCCTGCGTGGGGTCCCAGCCGACGTCGGCGTAGACCTGCGTGCCGTTGGCGGCGGCCTTGGCCAGCCACTCGCGAGGCTGTGCCTCGATGTGCACCAGGGCGGTCCGCGCGGCGGGCGGGTCACCCATCAGCGCGTCCTGCGAGTACGGCGGCTCCTGGCCATGGGTGAGCAGGGCACGGTCGTGGCCGAAGGCGACGGAGACGGTGACCGGGGTCGGCCAGCCGTCCGCCGTCCGGGAGAGCGAGAGGTCGACGCCCTCCTGGTCGCACAGGACGTCCCGGCAGTGCTCGCCGTAGAAGTCGTCGCCGAACACGGTGGCCAGGGAGGTCCGGAGGCCGAAGCGGGAGGCCGCCACCGCGAGGTTCGCGATGCCGCCCGGGCCGCAGCCCATGCCCTCGGTCCAGATCTCCTCGCCGGGCGTCGGCGGCTTGCCGAGCCCCGTGAGGACCAGGTCGTAGAAGAGCAGCCCGGTCAGCAGCACATCGGGCCGGTCGTCGTCCACGGATGTGTCCTCTCGCTCGAGTTCGACGGAGATCGTCAAAACTCTTCATTTCCGTGACCGGAATCGTGCGCTGCTCGAAGAGATTGGTCAATACCCGAGCAGAAGTGAGCATGGAAATGATTGAAGATGACGAGTAGTGTTCCGGCCGTGCTGGCAGAACGACGACACCAACTCATCCTGCGGGCCCTTCGCTCCGGAGGCCCCGCGGCTGTGACCGACCTCTCCGAACGGCTGGGTGTGAGCCCCGCCACTATCAGGCGTGACCTGGTCAAACTGGAAGAAGACGGTCTTCTCACCCGCGTCCACGGAGGCGCCGTGGTCGAGGAGGGCGACCAGCCCTTCGCCGAGGTCGCCGAGGTGCGCGTCTCCGAGAAGGACGCCATAGCGGAGCGCGCGGCGGCGATGATCGAGGACGGCCAGTCGGTCCTGCTGGACATCGGGACGACCGCCTACCGGCTGGCCCGGCAGCTGCACGGCCGCCGGCTCACCGTGATCACCAGCAACCTGGTGGTCTACGAGGAACTCGCCGACGACGAGGGCATCGAGCTGGTCCTGCTCGGCGGCATGGTCCGCCGCGAGTACCGCTCCCTGGTCGGCTTCCTCACCGAGGACAACCTGCGCCAGCTGCACGCCGACTGGCTCTTCCTCGGCACCAGCGGTGTGCGGCCCGGAGGGCAGGTCATGGACACCACGGTCGTGGAGGTGCCGGTCAAGCGCGCCATGATCAAGGCCAGTGAGAAGGTCGCCCTGCTCGCCGACACGGCGAAGTTCCCCGGACACGGGATGGCGAAGGTCTGTGGTCCCGAGGACCTGGACGTGGTGGTGACGAACGCGCCGGTCGACACGGCGACGCGGGCCTCCTTGCAGGAGGCGGGCGTCGAGGTCGTCGTGGCGGGAAGGGTGCAAGCGTGAAACTGACGATTCTGGGCGGCGGAGGATTCCGCGTGCCACTGGTGTACGGGGCGCTCCTGCAGGACCACGCCGAGGGCCGGGTGACGCACGTCGTCCTGCACGATCTGGACGCCGGGCGGCTGTCGGCGGTGACCCGTGTGCTGGCCGAGCAGGCGGCCGGCGTCCCCGACGCGCCCGAGGTGAGCGCCACCACCGACCTCGACGAGGCGCTGCTCGGCGCCGACTTCGTGTTCTCCGCCATCCGCGTCGGCGGCCTCGAGGGCCGCGCGAACGACGAACGGGTGGCCCTGGCCGAGGGCGTCCTCGGCCAGGAGACGGTCGGCGCCGGCGGCATCGCCTACGGCCTGCGCACGGTCCCGGTCGCCGTCGACATCGCGCGGCGGGTGTCCCGGCTCGCGCCCGAGGCCTGGGTCATCAACTTCACCAACCCGGCGGGCCTGGTCACCGAGGCGATGTCCCGCCACCTCGGCGACCGCGTCATCGGCATCTGCGACTCACCGGTCGGCCTCGGCCGCCGCATCGCCCGCGTGCTCGGCGCGAACCCCAGGGAAGCCTGGATCGACTATGTCGGTCTCAACCACCTCGGCTGGGTGCGCGGCCTGCACGTCGCCGGCCGCGACGAGCTCCCGCGCCTGCTCGGCGACCCCGACCTGCTCGGCTCCTTCGAGGAGGGCAAGCTCTTCGGCGTCGACTGGCTCCGCTCCCTCGGCGCGATCCCCAACGAGTACCTGCACTACTACTACTTCAACCGGGAAGCCGTACGCGCCTACCAGCAGGCCGAGAAGACCCGCGGGGCCTTCCTGCACGACCAGCAGGCCCGCTTCTACGCCGAGATGAGGAACCCGGACGCCCCCGCGTGGAAGGTCTGGGACGACACCCGCGCCGAACGCGAGGCCACCTACATGGCCGAGAACCGCGAGACGGCGGGCGCAGGCGAACGCGACGAGGACGATCTGTCCGGCGGCTACGAGAAGGTGGCCCTCGCCCTGATGCGGGCCATCGCCCGCGACGAGCGCACGACCCTGATCCTCAACGTCCGCAACCAGCGCAGCCTCTCGGTCCTGGACACCGACGCCGT
Source organism: Streptomyces sp. NPDC044719 (assembly GCF_056433405.1). Classification (NCBI taxonomy): domain Bacteria; kingdom Bacillati; phylum Actinomycetota; class Actinomycetes; order Kitasatosporales; family Streptomycetaceae; genus Streptomyces; species Streptomyces sp. NPDC044719. The sequence goes on along the minus strand of NZ_JBWKHE010000010.1, from coordinate 177,957 downwards.
CATCGAGATCCCCTGCCTCGTCGACGCCAACGGCGCCCACCCCGTCACCGTCGCCCCGCTGCCCGACCACGCCACCGGACTGGTCTGCGCGGTCAAGGCCGTCGAGCGCGAGGTGCTGTCCGCCGCCGACTCCGGCTCGCGGGCGACGGCCGTGAAGGCCTTCGCACTGCACCCGCTGGTCGACTCCGTCAATGTGGCCCGCCGGCTGGTCGAGGGCTACACCGAGGTCCATCCCGGGCTGGCGTACCTTAGGTGAACGCCGTCCGGTAAGCGCTTTCTCCCGCCGCTTCCCGCCAGCTCGCTCGTTCCGCTTCCTGGAGACATCTCATGCATGACGAAAGCCGCCGGATCGAAGAGCGCGTGCAGCGCCTTCACGACCAGCGCATCAAGACCGCGATCTACGCGGCCACCGTGCCCTTCGAGGTGGAGGCCTGGCAGGCGCCGGGGGAGCCGGTCCCGTTCGAGGAGGCCGCCGCCGCCTCGTACGAGCCGTTCGCGATGGGCACCCCGTGGGGCCCGCCCTGGGGCACCACCTGGTTCCGCATGCGCGGCCAGGTGCCCGCCGAGTGGGCCGGCAAGCGCGTCGAGGCCGTCATCGACCTCGGCTTCGTGGGCGACTGGCCCGGCAACCAGGCCGAGGCTCTCGTGCACCTCACGGACGGCACCCCGCTGAAGGCCGTCAACCCGCTCAACCAGTACGTGGCGATCGCCGACCCGGCGACGGGCGGGGAGACGGTCGACTACCTGGTCGAGGCCGCCTCCAACCCGGACATCCTCGCGGACAACTTCTCGAAGACCACCCCGCTCGGCGACAAGCTGACCGCGGGTGACAAGCCGCTCTACACCTTCCGCAGCGCCGACATCGCGATCCTCGACGAGGAGGTCTGGCATCTCGACCTCGACGTCCAGGTGCTGCGCGAGCTGATGCTGGAGCTGGGCGAGCACGACCCGCGCCGGCACGAGATCGCCCACGCGCTCGACCGGGCGATGGACCTGCTCGACCTGGACGACGTCTCCGGCTCCGCACCCGCCGTCCGCGAGGCGCTCCAGCCGGTCCTCGCCCGCCCCGCGCACGCCAGCGCGCACACCGTCTCCGGCGTCGGGCACGCCCACATCGACTCCGCCTGGCTCTGGCCGATCCGCGAGACCAAGCGCAAGACGTCCCGCACGTTCTCCAACGTCACGTCCCTGGCCGACGAGTACGACGACTTCATCTTCGCCTGCTCCCAGGCCCAGCAGTACGAGTGGGTGCGCGACAACTACCCCAAGGTGTGGGTCCGCATCCAGGAGTCCGTCAAGAAGGGCCAGTGGGCGCCGGTCGGCGGCATGTGGGTCGAGTCCGACGGCAACCTGCCGGGCGGCGAGGCCGTCGCCCGCCAGTTCATCCACGGCAAGCGGTTCTTCATCGAGCACTTCGGCATCGAGACCAAGGGCGTCTGGCTGCCGGACTCCTTCGGCTACAACGCGGCCTACCCACAGATCGCCAAGCTCGCCGGGAACGAGTGGTTCCTCACCCAGAAGATCTCCTGGAACCAGACCAACAAGTTCCCCCACCACACCTTCTGGTGGGAGGGCATCGACGGCACCCGCATCTTCACCCACTTCCCGCCGGTCGACACCTACAACGCCCGCTTCAGCGGCGAGGAGATGTCCCGCGCGGTCCGCAACTACCAGGAGAAGGGCGGCGCCTCCCGCTCTCTGGCCCCCTTCGGCTGGGGCGACGGCGGTGGCGGCCCCACCCGCGAGATCATGGAACGCGCCCGCCGCCTGGCGGACCTGGAGGGCTCGGCGAAGGTCGTCGTCGAGCACCCCGACGAGTTCTTCGCCAAGGCCCGCGAGGAGTACCCGGACGCCCCGGTCTGGGTCGGCGAGCTCTACCTGGAGCTGCACCGCGCCACCTACACCTCCCAGGCCCGCACCAAGCAGGGCAACCGCCGCTCCGAGCACCTCCTGCGCGAGGCCGAGTTGTGGGCGACGACGGCCGCGCTGCACGCACCCGGGTACGCCTACCCTCACGAGAAGCTGGACCGGCTCTGGAAGACGGTGCTGCTGCACCAGTTCCACGACATCCTGCCCGGCTCCTCCATCGCCTGGGTGCACCGCGAGGCCGAGGCCGAGTACGCACGAGTCGCCACGGAACTGCACACGCTGACAGCCGAGGCGGTGGCCGCGCTCGGCGCCGGCGAGACCCGCGCCTTCAACACCAGCCCCTACGCCCGCGCCGAGGTGATCCGCACCGCCGACGGCGCACCGGTGTACGTCGAGGTGCCCGCGAACGGCTCCGCGCCCCTCGCCGACGCCCGGCCCGCGCAGCCTGTGACGGTCAGCGGCCGGGTGCTCGACAACGGGCTGGTCCGCGTGGAGATCGCCCAGGACGGCACCCTGTCCTCCGTCCGTGACCTGCGCGCGAACCGCGAGGTCCTGGCCGACCCGGGCAACCTGCTGCGCCTGCACACCGACCTGCCCAACTACTGGGACGCCTGGGACATCGACAAGCACTACCGGAACCGCTACACGGACCTGCTGGACGTCTCGTCCGTCACGGTCGTCGAGCAGGACCCGCTGATCGGCGCCATCCGCGTCGAGCGGTCCTTCGGCAAGGGCTCCACGATCACCCAGACGATCACCGTCCGCGCCGGCAGCCCCCGGATCGACATCGAGACGGACATCGACTGGCACGAGACCGAGAAGATCCTCAAGGCGGCCTTCCCGGTCGACATCCGTGCCCCGCACTCCTCCGCCGAGATCCAGTTCGGCCACATCCAGCGGCCCACCCACACCAACACCAGCTGGGAGGCGGCCCGCTTCGAGGTCTCCGGCCACCGCTGGGTGCACCTGGGCGAACCCGGCTACGGCGTCGCGGTCATCAACGACTCGACCTACGGCCACGACGTCTCCCGCACGGTCCGCGAGGACGGCGGCACCACGACCACCGTCCGCCTCAGCCTGGTCCGCGCCCCGCGCATCCCGGACCCCGAGGCCGACCAGGGCCGCCACCGCTTCACCTACGCGCTGCTGCCCGGCGCGAGCATCGAGGACGCCGTCGCCGAGGGCTACGCCCTCAACCTCCCGCTCCGGGTGACCGAAGCGGCCGGCGCCCCCGCACCGGTCGTCTCCGTCGAGGGCGAGGGCGTGACCGTGGAGGCGGTCAAGCTCGCCGACGACACCTCGGGCGACGTCGTCGTACGGCTCTACGAGTCCCGCGGCGGCCGCGCCCGGGGCGTTCTGCGCACCGGCTTCCCGCTCGCCGGCGCACAGATCACCGACCTGCTGGAACGGCCGACCGAGGACGCGGACCTCACCGACGGCGGTGTCTCCGTCACCCTGCGGCCCTTCCAGATCCTCACGCTGCGTCTGCGCCGGGGCTGACCCATGGCCATACAACCCTGGTTCAGCGACGCCAAGCTCGGGATCTTCATCCACTGGGGCATCTACGCCGTCGACGGCGTGCAGGAGTCCTGGTCGTTCTACGACGACATCGTCCCCTACGACCAGTACATGTCCCAGTTCGACCGCTTCACGGCCTCCCGCTACGACCCGCGCGACTGGGCCGGGCTCTTCGCGCGGGCCGGCGCCCGGTACGCCGTGCTGACCAGCCGCCACCACGACGGCGTCGCCCTGTGGGACAGCGCCCACGGCGACCTGAACGTGGGCCGCGACCTGATCGCCGGCTACGCGGACGCCCTGCGCGAGCAGGGCCTCAAGGTCGGCCTCTACTACTCGCACTCGGACTGGAGCCACCCCGACTACGCCTCCACCCGCAAGCCCGGCCGCCCGCCGGAGCTGGAGGACAACCGGTACTCCGAGGTCGCCGCCGAGTTCGAGGACCTGGACGCCTGGGAACGCTTCCTGGCCTACCGGGACGGCCAGATGCGGGAGCTGGTGTCACGCTACAAGCCCGACCTGCTGTGGTTCGACGGCGAGTGGGACCGCAGCGAGGAGCAGTGGCGCATCCCCGAACTGGCCGCCCTCATCCGCTCCGAGGTCCCGGACGTCGTCTTCAACGCCCGCATGCTGAGCGAGGGCGACTACGCCACCCCGGAACAGGGCGCACCCGTCATCCCGCCGGAGGGCCCCTGGGAGCTCTGCCTCACGATCAACGACTCCTGGGGCCACCAGCACCACGACCACAACCACAAGTCGGTCGACCAGCTGATCCGCTACTTCACCGAGACCATCGGCGGCGGAGGCAATCTGCTCCTCAGCGTCGGCCCGCGCGAGGACGGCACCATCCCGGCCGAGCAGGCGGAGCGGCTGGAAGGACTCGGCGCCTGGATCGCCAAGCACGCGGAAGCGGTGTACGGCACCGTCCGGGGACTGCCGCCGGGCCACCACTACGGCCCGAGCACCCTGTCCAAGGACCGCCGCACCCTCTACCTGACCCTGTTCGACGCCCCACGCGCCGAGATCAACGTCCGCGGCCTGCTCAGCAAGGTGCGCCGGGTCTCGGTCCTGGGCAGCGGCACGGAACTGCCCCACCGTGTCACCGGCGGGCTGCACGAGACCCCGGGCATCCTCTGGATCGAGCCCCCCGCCGCGGCGGACCTCGACCCGTACGCCACGGTGCTGGCCGTCGAACTGGAAGGGGAACTGGAGCTGTACCGCGGCGCGGGCCGGTTCTGACGAAAGTTTAAGAAAGCGGTGAAAGGCCTGCTCACGGACGGTATGTGGACGCCCGTGAGCAGGCCGGTTCGCCTGTACGACACCTGCGGTTCGCCCGGCCCCCCTGGGATCGGAACGCACAGCGAAAGAAAGGTGTCACCGTGCGAGACCCGCGTATGTCCGCCATCGGCAAGGGACTGAAGCGTCGCGGAAGGCTGGTGATAGAGGCGGTCAGTCCTCCGCGCCGGAATCTCGAGGCGATCCCCGCCCCCCGCCCGGCCGCCGACACCTACACCGCCCCGGCCGCTCCCCGGCTGGTGGACTCGCCCGTCTTCGTGCTGTCGTCGGTGCGCTCCGGTTCGACCCTGCTGCGCGTCCTGCTCAACAGCCACAGCGGCATTCGTGCCCCGCACGAGATGCACCTGCGCACCGTGCACGTCAGCCTGTCCCGCGACTTCACCGCGGACGCCATGCAGGCCCTCCAGCTCGACAAGGACGAGCTGGAACACGTGCTGTGGGACCGGGTGCTGCACCTCGAACTCACCCGCAGCGGCAAGGACGTCATCGTCGACAAGACCCCGCCCAACACCCTCATCTGGCCCCGACTGCGCCGATGTTGGCCGAACGCCCGCTACATCCTGCTGCTCCGCCACCCCGGCGCGGTCGTCGCCTCCCTCACCAGCCGCCGCACCGACCCCGATCACGAGGCCGTCCGGGCCGAGGTCCTCGAATACAGCGAGAAGCTGGAGGAGGCCCGCCGCAACCTCGACCCGCACGTGATCACGTACGAGGAGCTCACCGCCGAACCGGAGAAGGTCACCCGCGGCATCTGCGACCACCTCGGAGTGCCCTGGGAGCCCGGCATGCTCGACTACGGCAGCAAGGACCACGGCACCTTCCGCCCCCAGCTCGGTGACTGGTCCAGCACCATCAAGTCCGGCCGCATCCAGACGGCCCGCACCGCCGACCCGGACGTCGAACTGCCCCCACGCCTGAAGGAACTGGCCCAGGCGTGGGGGTACGGCGCCTAGCCGGAGCTAGGGGCCCGGAGCCAGAGGGGCCCGGAGCCAGAGGGGCCCGGAGCTAGAGGGGCAGGGCCCCGACCGCGGCCTGCGGGGCCGCCCCGACGGAGTCGACCGGCACCGGCGGCAGCGGCCCGGCCGCCTCCGCCCGCTGCTGCGGCAGCGCCACCGGACGCAGCGGGCGCGGCCCCGACACCACCGAGTAGTCCTGGCCCAGGAACGGCGGCACCACCTCGCCCGGGTCCTCGCCGAGCGCCAGCCGCACAGCCGCCCACGGGGCGTTGACGCCGCACAGGGACAGCTGGTGCAGGCCGCCGGCCGGGCGGGTGTTGACGTCCATGAGGACCGGCCGGTCGCCGAACATCCGGAACTGGATGTTGGACAGGTAGTGCAGTCCGAAGCCCTCCGCGATCCGCCGGGCCGGGTCCAGCCACTGCTCGTGCAGCGTGAAGCCCCGGCGGCGGCCGTTCTTGGTGCGGCCCACGGCCATCCGGACCCGGTTGTCCGGACCGGTCAGGCAGTCCACCGACACCTCGGGCTGCTCCAGGCGCGGCATCACCAGCCAGTCCACCGGCTCCTCGGCCTGCCGCAGCGCCTCCAGCACCAGATCGAGCGGCACGTACGGGCTGGGGAATCCGTTCAGGTGCGACAGCGAGAAGGGCGAGCGCGTGATCACGCGGAAGCCCACCCCGCCCGCCCCGGACGCCGGCTTGAAGCACGCCTTGTGTCCGCCGGCCTCCAGCTCCTCGACGGCGGTCACCAGTTCGTCCGCCGAGCGGACCCGGTACCACGGCGGCACCGGCACCCCGATCGCCTGGACCGCCTCGTAGGCGATCACCTTGTCGTGGAAGACGGCCACCGCCTCGGGCGGGGGCGCCAGCACCGCCGTTCCGGCGGCCTCGAACTCGGCGCGGTGCGCCACGACCGCCGACTGGTGCAGCCGGGGCACGAACACATCGATGCCGCGCCGGGCGCACTGGACCAGCGCGTACTCGACGTACCCGGCAGGGGACAGGCCCTCGGGCTCCAGCTCGGCGGTGTCGGCCGCGGCCAGCACGGGGGAGTCGGGGTCTGCGTGGGTGGCATGGATCTCGACGGCCCGGTCGCTGGGATTTCTCCGCAGCTGATCCATGAAGAACACGTTCTCCGCGTACGTGCGGTTGAGCCAGACGCGTACGCGAGAGACCATGCAGGCCGCCTTTCACGGTTCGCGGGCAGGGCTGAGCAGCCCGTGCCCGGGCAGGATGAATGTGGGTACACCAAACCGCCCCTGTGAAAGGGAGTTCTCAGCGGTGGTGTTGCGGCCGATCATACGGCTTCGCCGGGCCCTCTCGTGCAACGCGCGTGTGAAGGATTCCTCCCGTCGCGGCCGTCCGGCCGCTCTTGTCCCCGGGCGCCGGGATGTGATCTCTTGGTGGCGTTCGTGTGTGCGGAGGGGGATGCAGGGTGACATCGACGGCCGGTGGCTCCGGTCAACTGCTGGCCATCAGCGATCTGCACATCGGTTACCGGGAGAACCGCGCCCTGGTCGAGAACATGGCGCCCGTGACGGACGACGACTGGCTGCTCGTGGCCGGTGACGTCGCGGAGACCGCGGCCGACATCCGCTGGACCCTCAAGACGCTCGCGGGCCGCTTCCGCAAGGTCGTCTGGGTGCCCGGGAACCACGAGCTGTGGACCCATCCGAGCGACTCCGTCACCCTGCGCGGCGTCGCCCGATACGAGTACCTGGTCGAGCTGTGCCGGGAACTCGGCGTGACGACACCCGAGGACCCCTACCCCGTCTGGGACGGCCCGGGCGGCCCGGTGGCCGTCGCCCCGCTGTTCCTGCTGTACGACTACTCGTTCCTGCCGGCCGGCTGCACGACCAAGGAGCAGGGCCTGGAGTACGCCCACGGCACGGGGATCGTGTGCTCCGACGAGTACCTGCTGCACCCCGACCCGTACCCGAGCCGGGAGGCCTGGTGCCGGGCCCGGGTCGCCGAGACCGAGCGCAGACTCGCCGAGCTGCCCGAGGACCTGCCGGTGATCCCCGTCAACCACTACCCGCTGGACCGGCATCCGATGGATGTCCTGTGGCACCCCGAGTTCGCCATGTGGTGCGGCACCGAGCTGACCGCCGACTGGCACCGCAGGTTCCGCGTCCACACGATGGTCTACGGCCATCTGCACATCCCCCGTACCACCTGGCACGAGGGCGTCCGCTTCGAGGAGGTGTCGGTGGGCTATCCCCGTGAGTGGCGCAAGCGGCCCGGGCCGCCGGGGCGGCTGCGGCGCATCCTGCCGGGGGAGGGTGAGGAGAGGTGATCGAGGAACTGCTGCCCGCGAGTGTGGTCACCGTGGAGGCCTACGGCCAGGACGGCGCGGACGCACCGCTGTACCCCGAGGAGGCGGCGCTCGTGGCGCGGGCGGTGGCCAAGCGCCGGCGGGAGTTCGCCGCCGTACGCTCCTGCGCCCGCCGTGCCATGGAGAAGCTCGGCGTGCCGCCGCAGCCGGTCCTGCCCGGGGAGCGCGGCGCCCCGGGCTGGCCCGCCGGACTGGCCGGCAGCATGACGCATTGCGACGGCTACTGTGCCGCCGCCCTGGTCCGCGCCGCCGACCTGGCCTCGCTCGGCATCGACGCCGAGATCCACGGGCCGCTGCCCGAGGGCGTCCTGCCCTCGGTGTCCCTGCCGTCCGAGGCGGAGCGGCTGCGCCGGCTGGCGGCCGAGCGCCCCGACATCCACTGGGACCGGTTGCTGTTCAGCGCGAAGGAGTCCGTCTACAAGGCGTGGTTCCCCCTCACCGGGAAGTGGCTGGACTTCATGGAGGCGGACATCGAGCTCTCCGTCGACGGCGGCTTCCGCGCGGCGCTCCTCGTCCCCGGGCCGCTGGTGGGCGGCAGCCGCCTCGACCGTTTCGAGGGCCGCTGGACGACGTCCCGCGGCCTGGTCGCGACGGCGGTCGCGGTACCGCATCCCTGAGGCGCCGCGCGCCTCTCAGGGGCGCGGGGAACTGCGCGAACAACCCCGAACGGCCCGCACCCGGAAGACCATCCGTACCCCCGAGCTCGACTCCGCCCCCTCACACAGGCGCTACTCAGGACACCAGCTCCGCAGCAACCCGAAAAACTCCTCTTCGTTACCGGTCAGCCCGGCCCGTTCGAGCGCCGCCTCCGCCTCGGCGAGAACGGCCGGCGGCACGATCGCGGGACGACCGCCGGTCTCCAGATCGAACGCGGCCCGGACGGTGTGCAGCAGTCGCAGATAGGCCTGGACGGCGGTGCGCTCACGGTCGGTCAGTACGGCGGTCTGCATCGGTCGGCTTCTCCCCGTGTCGGCGTCATCGGTCCCGCGCCGCTCGGCGCGCACGCCCCGCACAGAAGGGGCGCACCTCCAGCTTGCCGTCCACCACTGACAATCCGGCCCCGCCGCCCCTCGGTTCGCCCGCTCGGCGGATGCGCCAGGCGGCCCGTCAGCCCTGCGGACCCCGGTACCCAAGCGACGCCTCGATCCGCCCCGCCAGATGATCCCGCTGCACGGGCCCCCGCGACGACGAACCTGCCAGCCACGCCCGGCACTTGCTGGCCAGCAGCAGACCGAAGCTCTCGGCCTCCTTCTCGTCGTCCAGGTCGAAGCGGGTGCGCGCCGCGACCTTCAGGACCGTCGCCTGGAGATCGGCCGTGTCGTCGAGCAGCCGGGCCGCGACCGCCGCGCCCTCGACATGGTGGGAGCAGTGCCCGGCGTTCATGTGCCACAGCTCGTGGCCCAGGATCACCAACTGGTGGTCCGGCGCGGTGCGTTCCTCGATCACGACGAGGTCCTGCTCGGCCATGTCGAGCCACAGCCCGCTGGCGGTCCCGATCGGGAAGGCGGCCGTACGGACGTGCACGGGCCGGCCACGGCGTCTGCTCATGGCGTCGCACAGCGCGGTGTACAGCTCGTCCGGCCGTGCCGGCGCGGGGAGGGTCAGCTCCGCGACCAGCTCGCCGCACAGGCGGCGCATTTCCTTACCGATGCCCACAGTTCTCCCCACGGTCACGAATCGGGCCGCTTGACGCTCTCCAGGAGCATGTCCAGCCACTCCGCGACCTTGTCACGGTGCTGGTCGGTGGGCAGCTGCGCGGCCCGCCAGGCGATGCCGCGCACGCCGTGGTCCTGCAACAGCCGCTCCAGCGGGTCGTCGGCCGCCGCGGCCGCCTCCCGCTCACGGTCGGCGAGCTTCTGCAGCAGCTCCTGCTCGATGTGCTGGAGGGCGCTCACGAGCGCCTCGGGGTCCTCCGCCGTGAGGAAACCGGCGTGCACCCGGAAGAACCGCTGGAGGGCGTCGCAGTGCTCCATGGTCGGGCGCCGGTCGCCGTTGATGAGGGCGCCGGCCTGCTGCCGGGACATGCCGGCGCCGTCGGCGATCTCCTGCTGGGTGTACTTGCGGCCGGTGGGCTTGAGCCGGGTCCGGCGCAGCAGGTCCAGGCGCTGCAGGAACCGGGCCTGCACATCGGGCTCGCCCGCGGGCCTGCCGCAGAGCAGGGCCTTCACCACCGGTTCCGGGACCCCGGAGGCGACGGACAGCCGGCCGATGCCGAAGACCTCGGCGTGCGGCACGCCGAGCCGGTCGGCGAGCGCGGTGACACGGGAGACGACGGCCTGTAGCACGGCCGTCGACGTGGCGCCCGGACTTTCGACGAAGCCACCCGTCACCGACAGATCTCCTACGTCTCTCACAGGCTTCTCACAAGTGGATGCCGTGACTTTCCCCGGCGTGAACTTCCCGGAGCGTAGCCGGTGCTTCGAACTCACATCCAGGTCTCGCCACAACTGTGGCCAATTTCAGCCGTCAACAGGCATGAAATGCCACGATAGTTGACACGCCTCAGCTCCGGGCAGCAGGATCGGGGCGCCGCGTCAAGGCCGCACAGGCAAGAGGGGTGACCTCCCGATGGCATATCAGGCAGGAGGGCAGCGGCCGGCACCGCGGCCCGTCGCCGAGACTCCAGAGGCCCAGGCCTATCTGGAGGACTACGCCGGGCTTCTGGAGGCCGTCTCCTCCCCCTCGCTCGTCGTCGACCACTCCTGGGACGTGGTGCTGACCAATAGCGCGTTCCGGTCACTTTTCGCCGGCGTGGGTCCGCACCAGACGGCCATGCCGGGCGACAACTTCCTCAGGTTCGTGCTGTTCCACCCCGACGCCCCCTCGGTGCTCGGCGAGCACGAGTCGAGCTGGTGTCTGCCCATGCTGGCGCACTTCGCGCGCACCGTGGAGAGCCACGGTCCCGACCACGGGCTCCAGGCCGTCCGCCGTGACATCGCCCAGGACCCGATCATGGAGGCCGCGTACCGGCAGGGCCTGCCGCACTGGATCCGCTCGGTCGGCGAGGACGCCGTCGAGCACGACGGTGCCGTACGCCCGCTGCTGCACCCGGACCCGCGCAGGGGTGCCACCGAGTGCCGGGTCGTCGTCGAGACGTCCAGGACGCTCGAGGAACTGGGCTGCACCCGCCTCACGTTCGTGCTGCGTGAGGCCCGCCGCGCCCCGTCCCGGGAGCGCGGGACGCGTCGTGCCGCCTCCCACCTGAGGGTCGTACCGGCGGCCGACTGAGCCCTTCCCGCCGCGTTCCACCAGTGTTCGCCCCATTCCCAGACGATGTGGTGTGTGACATAGTACTGGCGTGAGCGAGTCGCTGACCTGCGATGTCGTGGTGGTCGGAGCCGGAGTGGTCGGCGCCGCCTGTGCCTTGTACGCGGCCCGTGCCGGCCTCGACGTCGTCGTGGTGGACCGGGGCGCGGTGGCCGGCGGTACGACCGGCGCCGGGGAGGGGAACCTCCTCGTCTCCGACAAGGAGCCCGGACCCGAGCTCGAACTGGCCCTGCTGTCCGCCCGGCTGTGGGACCAACTGGCCCGGGAAGGGCTGGGGAAGACCGTCGAGTACGAGGCCAAGGGCGGTGTCGTCGTCGCCGGCACCGACGGGGCACTGGCCGGTCTCGAGGAACTCGCCGCCGGGCAGCGCGCGGCCGGGGTCGAGGCCGTCTCCGTGCCGCCCGACCGGCTTTCCGATCTGGAGCCCTACCTGGCTCCCGGGCTTGCGGGCGGCATGCACTACCCGCAGGACGCCCAGGTGATGCCCGCTCTCGCGGCGGCCCACCTGCTGCGCGCCTCGAACGCCCGGCTGCTCACCGGCCGGGAGGTCACCGCCGTGCTGCGCGACCCCGGCGGCGCGGTGCGCGGGGTGCGGACCGGCCGGGGCGCCATCCACGCCCCGGCCGTCGTCAACGCGGCCGGCACCTGGGGCGGCGAGATCGCGGCCCGGGCGGGCGTTTCCCTGCCGGTGCTGCCCCGGCGCGGCTTCGTCCTGGTCACCGAGCCACTACCGCCGCGCGTCCGGCACAAGGTGTACGCCGCCGACTACGTGGGCGATGTCGCGAGCGACTCGGCGGCGCTGCAGACCTCCCCGGTGGTGGAGGGCACGCCCGCCGGGCCGGTCCTGATCGGCGCCAGCCGCGAACGGGTCGGCTTCGACCGGTCGTTGTCGCTCCCGGCACTGCGCGCGCTGGCGGCGGGAGCGACGGGCCTCTTCCCCTTCCTCGCCGATGTCAGGGCCCTGCGCACGTACGTGGGCTTCCGGCCGTATCTGCCGGACCATCTGCCGGCGATCGGCCCGGACCCCCGGGCGCCCGGACTTCTCCACGCCTGCGGGCACGAGGGCGCGGGCATCGGGCTCGCCACCGGCACCGGGCAGCTGATCGCCCAGGCGTTGACCGGGCGGGTGCCCGACCTGGACCTCGGCCCGTTCCGGCCCGATCGCTTCACCGAGGAGGCCGAGTGAATCCGCTGGAGCTGGCGGGAGCCAGGCCCGGCCCCGCCTTCACGGTCACGTTCGACGGGCGGCCGGTCGAGGCGCTGCCCGGGCAGACGGTCGCCGCCGTGCTGTGGACGGCGGGCGTCACCTCCTGGCGCGCCACCCGGGGCGAGGGCCGTCCGCGCGGGGTGTTCTGCGGGATCGGCGTCTGCTTCGACTGCCTGGTGAGCGTCAACGGCCGCCCCAACCAACGCGCCTGTCTGGTGCCGGTACGGCCGGGGGACGTGATCGGCACACAGGAGGGGACGGGCCACGATGGGGTGCGTCATGCGGACTGACCTGGTCGTGATCGGGGCCGGACCGGCCGGTCTCGCCGCGTCCCTCGCGGCGGCCGCGCGGGGCACGCGGGTCGCGCTCGTCGACGGGGCGACGGAGACGGGCGGGCAGTTCTACCGGCAGCCCGCCGCCGGGCTCGGCGCCGGGCGGCCCGAGGCGCTGCACCACCAGTGGCGGACCTGGGAGCGGCTGCGCGACGGACTCGCCGCCAGTGCCGTACGGGTGCTGACCGATCATCATGTGTGGTGTGTGGAGCGCGGCTCCGGCGGCTTCGTCGTGCACGCGCTGCTCGGGCCGGCGCAGGAGGAGCCGGCCGAGGTGCGGGCCCGTGCCGTGCTGCTGGCCACCGGCGGCTACGAGCAGGTGCTGCCCTTCCCCGGCTGGACCCTGCCGGGCGTCGTCACCGCCGGGGGCGCCCAGGCCATGCTCAAGGGCGGGCTCGTGGTGCCGGGGCGCCGAGCCGTCGTGGCCGGGACCGGGCCGCTGCTGCTGCCCGTGGCGACCGGGCTCGCGGCGGCCGGTGTCGAGGTCGCCGCGCTCGTCGAGTCCGCCGACCCCAAGCGCCTTGCCCGCCATGGCCGGGCCCTGGCGGGCAAGCTCCCGGAGGGGGCCGGATACGCCGCCCGGCTGCTGCGTCACCGCGTGCCGTTCCTCGCCCGGCACACCGTCGTCCGTGCCCACGGCGACGACCGGCTGGCCGGCGTCACGATCGCCGCCCTCGACGCCGCCGGACGTGTCCGGCCCGGCACCGAGCGGCGACTGCCCTGCGACACCCTCGCTGTCGGCCACGGCATGCTCCCGCACACCGACCTGGCCGAGGGCCTCGGCTGCGGCCTCGACGGGCTCACCGTGGCCGTCGACCCCGAGCAGCGCACGGACGTGCCCGGCGTGTGGGCGGCCGGCGAGGCCACCGGCGTCGGCGGCGCGGCCCTCGCCCTCGCCGAGGGACACATCGCAGGGTGCTCCGCCGCCGCGTACCTGCACGGCACCGTCGCCGACCCGGCCCCGGCAGCCCTCAAGGCCCGTGCACGGCTCAGCAGATCCGCCGCCGCCCTCGAAGCCGCCTACGCGCCGCCCGCGCACTGGCCCGAGCAGGTCACCGACGACACCGTGGTCTGCCGCTGCGAGGAGGTCACCGCCGGTGCCGTGCGCGACGCCCTGGACCTCGGGGCGGGCGACGTACGCACCGTGAAGCTGCTCACCCGGGCCGGGATGGGCTGGTGCCAGGGCCGGATGTGCGCCGTCGCCGTCGCGGGCCTCGCCGGCTGCCCGCCCGCCCCGTCCAGAAGGCCGTTCGCCCGTCCCGTGCCGCTCGGCGTCCTCGCACGGCAACACTCCCAGGAGGGACAGTCATGACCGATCACCGCCCCTGGCGCGGCGTCCTCGTCGCCACCGCGCTCCCGCTGAACGACGACCTCTCCGTGAACTACGACCGGTACGCGGAGCACTGCGCCTGGCTCGTCGAGAACGGCTGCGACGGCGTCGTGCCGAACGGCTCCCTCGGCGAGTACCAGGTGCTCACCCCCGAGGAGCGCGCCCGGGTCGTAGAGACGGCCGTCGCCGCGATCGGCGGGCAGCGCGTCATGCCCGGCGTCGCCGCCTACGGGTCCGCCGAGTCCCGGCGCTGGGCCGAACAGGCGGGCGAGGCGGGGTGCCAGGCGGTGATGCTGCTGCCGCCGAACGCCTACCGCGCCGACGAGCGCTCCGTCGTCGCCCACTACGCCGAGGTCGCGAAGGCGGGCCTGCCGGTCGTGGCGTACAACAACCCGATCGACACCAAGGTCGACCTGGTGCCGGAGCTGCTCGCCCGGCTGCACGGCGAGGGGCACATCCGGGGCGTGAAGGAGTTCTCCGGCGATGTCCGCCGGGCCTACCGGATCGCCGAACTCGCTCCCGAACTGGACCTGTTGATCGGCGCGGACGACGTCCTGCTGGAGCTGGCCGTAGCGGGTGCCAAGGGCTGGGTCGCGGGCTACCCGAACGCGCTGCCCCAGGCCTCGGTCGAGCTGTACCACGCGGCCGTCGACGGCGACCTCGGCACCGCGCGGGACCTGTACCGGCAGCTGCATCCGCTGCTGCGGTGGGACTCGCGGGTGGAGTTCGTCCAGGCCATCAAGCTGTCCATGGACCTCGTCGGCCGCCACGGCGGCCCCTGCCGTCCGCCGCGTGTGCCGCTGCTGCCCGAGCAGGAGGCCGCCGTCCGAGCCGCCACCGAGAAGGCCGTAGCGGCCGGATTGGCGTAGTGACCATGCGCAGCAGACTCGTCCTGCACGCCGTCGACTCGCACACCGAGGGCATGCCCACCCGTGTGATCACCGGCGGCATCGGCACCGTCCCCGGCGCCACCATGAACGAGCGGCGGCTGTACTTCCGCGAACACCGCGACGACATCAAGCAGTTGCTGATGAACGAGCCGCGCGGGCACTCCGCCATGAGCGGCGCGATCCTCCAGCCGCCCACCAGGCCCGACTGCGACTGGGGCGTCGTCTACATCGAGGTCTCCGGATATCTGCCGATGTGCGGGCACGGCACCATCGGCGTGGCGACCGTGCTCGTCGAGACCGGCATGGTCGAGGTCGTCGAGCCGGTCACCACCATCCGGCTCGACACCCCCGCGGGCCCGGTCGTCGCCGAGGTGGCCGTCGAGGACGGTGTCGCCAAGGCGGTCACCCTCCAGAACGTGCCCTCCTTCGCCGTCGCCCTCGACCGCGAGGCCACCCTCGCCGACGGCCGGACGGTGACGTACGACCTCGCGTTCGGCGGCAACTTCTACGCCATCCTGCCGCTGGAGCGGTTCGGCCTGCCCTTCGACCGGTCCCGCAAGGACGACATCCTCGCCGCCGGCCTGTCCCTCATGGCCGCCGTCAACGCCGAGGACCCGCCCGTCCACCCGGAGGACCCGTCCATCCACGGCCTCCACCACGTCTACCTGGCCGCCCCCGGCTCGGACGCCCGCCACTCCCGGCACGCCATGGCCATCCACCCCGGCTGGTTCGACCGCTCGCCCTGCGGCACGGGCACCAGCGCCCGCATGGCCCAGTTGCACGCCCGCGGCGAACTCCCGCTGCACACCGAGTTCGTGAACGAGTCCTTCATCGGCACCCGGTTCACCGGCAGACTGCTCGGCACGACCGAGGTGGCCGGACGCCCGGCCGTCCTGCCCAGCTTCACCGGACGCGCCTGGATCACCGGCACCGCCCAGTACCTGCTGGACCCCGATGACCCGTTCCCGGCGGGGTTCGTCCTGTGAGCCGCACCCCTGCGCTGCCCATGCTGGGCAGCAGAAAGCCCAGCCACCGGGAGCGGGTCGCGGACGCGCTGCGGGCCGCCCTGATCGCCGGTGAACTGCGCCCGGGCGAGGTCTACTCGGCGCCCGGCCTCGCAGCCCGCTTCGGCGTCTCCGCCACCCCCGTGCGCGAGGCCATGCTCGACCTCGCCAAGGAAGGCCTCGTCGACACCGTGCCGAACAAGGGCTTCCGGGTCACCGCCGTCTCCGAGAAGCAACTCGACGAGTACACCCACGTCCGGGCGCTGATCGAGATCCCCACGACGGCGGGCCTGGCGGTCACGGCCGACCCGGTGGCGCTGGAGGCACTGCGCCCGGTCGCCCAGGAGATCGTCACCTCCGCGGCGGCCGGCGACCTCATCGCCTACGTCGAGGCCGACCTGGCGTTCCACCTCGGCCTGCTGGCCCTCGCCGGCAACGACCACCTCGTCGACGTCGTACGGGACCTCAGACGCCGCTCCCGGCTGTACGGACTGACCGCGCTCGTCGAGCAGGGCCGGCTGGAGGCGTCGGCGGAGGAGCACCTGGAGATCCTGGAAGCGCTGCTCGCCCGGGACGAGGAGGCTGTCCGGGCGGTGATGACACGGCACCTCGGACACGTCCGGGGACTGTGGGCAAGCGCCCTTCAGGGGCGCGGGGAACTGCGCGACCAGCCCCCACGACCCGCAGCCTCCAGACGGCAGACCGGACCGAGCTCTTAGGACGCGGCGGTTCCCTTCTTCGCGGCCTGGATCTGCTCGTACACATGGGTGCGCAGCTCGGCGAAGCGCGGATCCACCCTCGTGTGCAGCTGATCGCGCTCGACGGGCAGATCGACCTTCAGCTGCTCCCGGACGACGGTGGGGGAGGCGGACAGCACGATCACCCGCTCCCCGAGGTAGACGGCCTCGTCGATGTCGTGCGTGACGAACAGGATCGTGATGCCGCGCTCCCGCCACAGCCCCCTGACCAGGTCCTCCAGCTCGGCCCGGGTCTGCGCGTCCACCGCCGCGAACGGCTCGTCCATCAGCAGCACACGGGGCTCGTACGCCAGCGCCCGGGCAATGGCCACCCGCTGCTGCATTCCGCCGGACAGCTGCCAGGGATACGCCCCCACGGCGTCCGCCAGCCCCACCGACTCCAGCGCGTCGCGCACCAGTTCCCGGCGCCGGGCCTTTCCCAAGCCCTTCTGCCGCAGCGGAAGTCCGACGTTCTCGCCGACCCGCATCCAGGGGAAGAGGCTGCGCCCGTACTCCTGGAAGACGAACGCCATCCCGGGCGGCGGACCGCTCACCTTCCGCCCCTCCAGGAGCACTTCACCGCCGGTCGGTGCGAGCAGCCCTCCCACGCATTTCAGCAGCGTCGTCTTGCCACAGCCCGACGGCCCGACGAGACAGACGAGTTCTCCGGCGTCGACGGCGAAGGTCAGGTCGCGGACCGCCTCCACACGCCGCCCCGAACCCTCGTAGACCTTCTTCAGGCCCCGTACGTCGAGCATGGTCCGCCCTTTCGAGAGGTTCACGGCGACTGCCGGGCCGAGGCGCGCAGACCGTGGTACCAGCCGAGCACCCGCCGCTCGACCCACTGGAAGACCACCGACAGCAGGAAGCCGAGCAGACCGAGCACGAGGATGCCGGTCCACATGTCCGGGATCGCGAAGCCGCGCTGGAACTGGACGATGGTGAAGCCGAGCCCGTTGCTCGCGGCGAACATCTCGCTGATCACCATGAGGATGATGCCGATGGAAAGGGCCTGGCGCAGGCCCGCGAAGATCTGCGGGCTCGCCGACCGCAGCACCAGCTTCCTGAGCCGCGCCGCACCCGTGATGCCGTACGAGCGCGCCGTCTCGGCCATCACCGGATCCACCGCCCGCACACCCTCGACCGTGTTGAGCAGGACGGGCCACACGCAGCCGGCCGCGATCACCGTGACCTTCATCGTGTCGCCGATCCCCGCGAAGAGCATGATGACCGGCACCAGCACCGGCGGCGGTACCGCCCGCAGGAACTCCAGGACCGGCTCGCACACCGCCCGCACCCGCCGGTACGACCCGATGGCCGTACCGACCGCCACCCCCACGACCGCCGCCAGCGCGTAACCGCCCGCCAGCCGCAGCACGCTGGGCAGTACGTCGCCCCGCAGGCGCTCCGCCGTCCACACGTCCGGGAAGGCCTCCAGGATCGTCCGCAGGGGCGGCCAGTACACGTCCGTGCTGCCGGCGGACGCCACCCACCAGACCGTCACCAGCAGGGCCGGTAGGGCGACGGCGAACACCAGCCGCGGCAGCAGACGCCTCACACCGCCACCTCCCCGCGCACCGACTGGTGCCAGGCCAGCGCCCGCCGCTCCACCGTGCGCGCGCCGACGTTGATCAGCAGACCCAGCAGCCCGGTCACCACGATCAGCGCGTACATCTCGGGCACCGCCTGCGAGGCCTGTGCCACCCCGATGCGCCTGCCCAGCCCCGGTGCCCCGATGACGAGTTCGGAGGTGATGGCGAGGATCAGCGCGACCGCCGCCGCCAGCCGGACGCCCGTCATGACGTACGGCAGCGCGGTCGGCCACAGCACATGCCGGATCCGCGCCCAGGGACCGAGGCCGTACGACCGTGCCGTCTCGTCGGCGACGGGGTCGACGTCCTGGACGCCGTACAGCACCTGGATCAGGACCTGCCAGAACGACGCGTAGACGACGAGGAGGAGCACCGAGCGCAGTTCCGTGCCGTACAGCAGCACCGCCAGCGGGATCAGCGCGACCGACGGGATCGGGCGCAGGAACTCGATCGTCGAGGCCGTCGCCGCCCGCAGATACGGCACGACCGAGAGCAGCACGCCCACCACGATCCCCGCGCAGGACGCGATCGCCAGGCCCAGCGCCCAGCCGGTGAGCGTGTCGCCGAGCGCCGTCCAGAAGGCCGAGTCGGCCGTCTCGTCCGCGAGCGCTGCGGCGATACGGCTGGTGGGTGGGAAGTAGGCCTCCTCGACCAGGCCGAGCCGGGGTACCGCCTCACCCAGGGCGAGAAAGGCGCCGAGCCCGGCCGCACCGAGTGCGGCGTTCACGCCCCTCATGCGTCTGTGCCCCTCACGGCAGCAGCCTGTCCAGATCCGGCGTCGACTTGAACAGGCCGTCCTCCTCGCCGAGCTTCATCAGTGCCTCGATGGAGGCGCGGTTCGGCTCCGCCGGCCACTTCGGCAGGGTCACCTTGTCCAGCACCGCCGCCGGGATCTTCGTGTACGTGGTGACGATCTGCCGGGCCTCGTCCGGGTGGGCGTCGGCGTAGGCGAGGGACTCGGCGGTCGCCTTCTGGAACTTCTCGACCACGTCCGGGTGCTGCTGGGCGTACCGGGTCGAGGTGAAGTACAGCGCGACGGTGAGGCCGGGTGCCACGTCCACCAGGTTCGAGGCGATCTCACGGCCGCCCTGGCTCTTGACGGTGGCGAGGGCGGGCTCGACCACCTGGGCGGCGTCGATCTGCCCGCTGTCGAGAGCGGCCGGCATCTGGTCGAAGGCCAGCTCGACGAACTCGACCTTGTCCGGATCGCCGCCCGCCTTGCGCACCGACGCGCGCACGGACGTCTCGTTGATGTTCTTCAGGGTGTTGATGGCGACCCGCTTGCTCTCCAGGTCCTTCGGCGATCTGATCGGACTGTCCTTGCCCACGGTGATCGCGCTGAAGTCCTTGCCCTCGACACCGGTCGAGGCGATCGCGTTCGCGACGGCCTTGATCGGCACGTTGTTGGACTGGGCGACCATCAGTGACGTCACGTTGGAGAACCCGAACTGGAACTGACCGCTGGCCACACCCGGCACGATCGCCGCGCCGCCCTGCGCGGTGGTGAACCGCAGTTTCAGGCCCTGCTTCGCGAAGAAGCCCTTCTCCTGGCCCAGGTAGAGCGGTGCCACATCGACGATGGGAATGAGCCCGACCTCGACGGTGGTCACACCGCCGGACGAGGCGCCCGCGTCCGAGGCGCCACCGCCGTCGGACGAGCCACAGGCCGCCGCGGTGAGCAGGACGGACACGGCCGCGAGACGGGTGAAGAGACGACGACGCAAGACTCCTCCTGTGGGACCGGCTGTGGTTCTCCGACAGGTTGTGCGCAGACAGCACGCTTGTGCTCAGCGAGAACGTAGAGCCGGGTTCGCTCCATGGTCAATGCCCGTGCCGGTACCGGTCGTTGACATCCCGAGACCCGTACTCCTAGCGTGCGCACAGCGCACGGTCGTACGTCCCGCCGGAGGCCCAGGATGTCCGCTGAAGCCCGCGCACCGCATTTCGTCCGGTCCTTCGAGCGCGGCCTCGCCGTGATCCGCGCCTTCGACGCCGAGCACCCGGCGCTGACCCTGAGCGAGGTCGCGCGGGCCTGTGAGCTGACGCGCGCGGCGGCACGCCGCTTCCTGCTCACCCTCGCCGACCTCGGCTACGTGCACACCGACGGCCGCCGCTTCCGCCTCACCCCCCGGGTGCTGGAACTCGGCTACTCCTACCTCTCCAGCTACACGCTGCCCCAGATCGCCGAGCCCCATCTGGAGCAACTCGTCGCGCGGGTGAGGGAATCGTCCTCGCTCTGCGTCCTCGACGGCGACGACATCGTGTACGTCGCCCGGGTCCCGACCCGCCGCATCATGACCGCGTCCATCACGGTCGGTACCCGCTTCCCGGCGTACGTGACGTCGGTGGGCAGGGTGATCCTCGCCCACCTGCCGGACGAACACGTCGAAGCCAGGCTCGCCCGGGCGGAGTTGAAGCCCCTCACCCCGCGCACGATCGCCACGCCCCAGGCCCTGCGGGCGGAGCTTCGCCGCGTCCGCAGGCAGGGCTACGCCGTCGTCGACCAGGAACTGGAGGAGGGACTGAGGTCGGTCGCCGCCCCGGTGCGGGACCGGGACGGCGAGGTGGTCGCGGCCGTCAACATCGCCGTGCACGCCGGGCGCAACTCCGTCGATTCCGTACGGCGCGACCTGTTGCCGCACCTGCTGGCGACCGTCGCCGGGATCGAGGCCGACCTGCGGATCACAAGTCCAGTACCAGCCGTCGCCCCCGGCACCGGGACACGCAGATCATCATCGTCTCGCCGCTCTCCCGCTCCTGAGGGGTGAGCACGGAGTCCCGGTGTTCCGGCGTGCCGTCGAGGACGTCGGTCTCACAGGTGCCGCAGGTGCCCTCGGTGCAGGAGAAGAGCACCTCGACCCCGGCGTCGCGCACGGCGTCCAGCACGGACACGTCCGGCGCCACGGCGAGTGTCCTGCCGCTCCGCGCCAGCTCCACCTCGAACCCGGTGTCGCCGCTCGTCTCCTGCTCCTTCGGCCGGAACCGCTCGACGCGCAGCACTCCGGAGGGGCTCCGGGCCTCCACCGCGTCCAGCAGCGGGCCGGGGCCGCAGCAGTAGACGAGCGTGCCCGCGGGTACGTCGTCCAGCACCGAGGGCAGGTCCAGCAGCCCCGTCTCGTCCTCGGGCGCGATCGTCACCCGGTCGCCGTACCGGGCCAGTTCCTCGCCGAACGCCATCGACCGGCGGGTGCGCCCGCCGTACAGCAGCGTCCACTCGGCGCCCGACGCCTCGGCCGCCGCCAGCATCGGCAGGATCGGGGTGATGCCGATGCCGCCCGCGACGAACCGGTAGCGCGGGGCGGGCTCCAGGCCGAAGTTGTTCCGGGGCCCGCGCACCCGGACCTTGTCGCCCTGCCCCACCTGCTCGTGCACATGGGCCGATCCACCCCGGCCGTCCGGCTCGCGCAGCACCGCGATCCGCCAGGCCGACCGATCCGCCGGATCGCCGCACAGCGAGTACTGCCGCTCCAGCCCGGGGCCGAGCACGACGTCGATGTGGGCGCCCGGCTCCCACACCGGGAGCGGCTCGCCGAGCGGGTGGCGCAGGGTGAGGGCGAGCACGCCGTCGGCGGCCGACTCACGCCGCTCGACGACGAGTTCGTCTTCGTACACGCTCATGAACTGTTCCCTCGCGGCTCGTCGACGTCATGCCCCTGAGGATGGGCGAGCATCCACTCCCACATCTCCACCGGGTCCTGCGCGGTGTGCTCCCGGCCGCAGTGGCAGGTGCCGTGCAGGACATCGGTGCCGGGCAGCCAGTCGATACGGTAGACCTCTCCGGTCGGGCTCGTCACTGGACGTTCTCCACGGGCTTCTCGCCCTCCTCGACCAGCCGGGCGAGGATACGGCGGGCGGCCAGGCCACCGGTGTCGATGTTGATGCTCAGCTCCTGGTAGCCGGTGCGCTCGGTGCCGAGGGTCTTCTGCAGCAGGTTGAGGGCGGTGACGTCCTGCATCACGACCGTGTGGTTGTTGCCGCGCAGGAACTCGGTGACCTCGGCGTCGTCGGTCGCCCAGTCGCGGGAGACGGCCCAGAAGTCGTACACCTTGCCGTCGCCGGACGGGGTGATCGCGTACGTGATCTCGGTGTGGAAGCCGTTCGGGTCGCTGCCGTCCGCCTCGGGCAGCACACCGACCGGGGCGATGCGACTGTGCAGCAGATACAGACAGGGCGCGTGGTACTCGATGTCCTGCCAGCGGGTGATCCGGCCTTCGATTCCGGTGGACTTGGCGTAGAACGGCGGGCAGGCGGCATCGTCCATGTGCCGGCTCACCCGGACGATCCCGGCGCCCTCGTCGACCTCCGTCGTGATCGGCGTCTCGGCGACCTCGGGGGTGCCGATGTACCCGCCGTGCAGATAGGTCTCGTGGGACAGGTCGAGGAGGTTGTCGACCAGGAGGCCGTAGTCGCAGTCGATGGGCTCCATGCCGCGCACGGTGACCCAGCCGGGGGAGTCGAGGTGCCTGGCCCGCGGGATGCTCTGCGGATCGGCGAGCGCCGGGTCGCCGATCCACACCCAGATCAGCGAGTCCTGTTCGACGACCGGGTAGGAGGCGACCCGGGCCGTGCGCGGCACCCGTTTCTGCCCGGGCACGTACACGCACGTACCGGTCGTGTCGTACGTGAACCCGTGGTACCCGCACACGATCCGGTCGCCGTCGAGGCGCGTCGGGGCCTCGGACAGCGGGTACCGCCGGTGCACACACCGGTCGTGCAGCACGACGGGCGTGCCGTCCCCCTCGGTCCGGTAGAGCACGAGCGTCTCACCGAGGATCGTCCGTCCGAGCAACTCCCGCCCCACCTCGTGACTGTAGGCGGCGACGTACCACTGGTTCCTGGCGAAGGCGGTCATGTGAGGCATGGGCACTGGCTCCCGTCTCTGGTCGTGCCGTCATCGTCGGGGCGGCCCTCCGGGCGCCGCAACGGCCCTTCCGCCAGGCGGAAGCCGCCTTCGGCAGAAGCGGTTTCCGAATCAAAAAGTGAAATCGAAACAGAATTCTGCAGTTTGCCCTTGCGGGGAATTGTCTTAGGCTGGATGCATGGAAAAGACACGAACGCAGTTCTACGTAGTGAAACGCGGTGACAATCTCACCAAGATCGCGCGGATGCACCACGTGAGTCTGGATCAGATTCTGGAGTGGAACCCGCAGATCGAGAATCCGGACCTCATCCACCCCGGCCAGCGGATTCGCGTGGCCCCGCCCCGGGACGCGGGCGGAGAGGACGGTGAGTACGAGAGCGAGTGATCCAGAGCAGAAAGCTGGCCGGCCCGTACGCGCAGCCGAATGACAGGCCTGCGTAACGGGCCGCCGCTGTTGGCGTTGCGCGCGCGTGCGAAAACGCGGGTTTCCCATCTCGAAGCGCAACTCGAGTACGAAAGCGTCGGTCCCCGCCCGGAAGAGAGCAAGACGCTCATCGAAGGAAGCGGGGCATCTCGAAAGGGCTCGCACCGCCGCCGATAAGAAATCTCCCGGCCGCCATCAACCGTCGGCCTTCCGGCCACGCGTGTTCAGGGATGCCGCGTATTCAGGGATGCCGGTGATGTGGGCGATCGCGGTGAGGGCTGTCAGGGCGCGGTGTTCTGCGGGGCGTAGGTCCAGGGCGCGGGCGAGGGCCAAGGCCTGTCGAGCGCGTCGGCCTCCTGGAGGTGGGCGGCGGCGATGTCGGGGTGGTCCTCCAGGCGCCGTGCAGTGCCCAGGGTGATCAGGCAGTCGGTCTTCTGACTGGGGTCTCTCCCCTCGCGAGCGATGAGTAGAGACTTTTCAGCGCGGCTAAGGGCGAGTTCGAGCCGGCCGAAGTCGCGGTGGACGCGTCGCCGCGGCCTGCCATTGGACCGTATGCCGCCGCCCGTAGAAGTGCAGGCGCAGTTGGTCGGCCAGCTGCCAGGAGATCTCGCGCGGGCCGGGAACGGCGGTGCGGCTGATCACGGCGGTCATGCCGGCGAGTTCGGCCTCCAGCCAGGCCAGGGCCTGGTACCGGTCGGTGCATCGAGTGGATTCTGGGCGCGTGCGGGGAGCTGGACGCTGCCGGTGTGGTCGAAGGCGGTGGCGGTGTCGGCCGTGGTTCACAGGACACTCCGGCGAAGCTGGCCCAGATGCCGGTGAGGAAGAAGTCTCCGTGACTCGGGGTGAGCCGTCCCGTCGGCTCACCCCGAGTCACGGCGGCGGGCGAGCGACCGGCCGGGCGCACCCGTGCAGGTGGCGGCGCGTATCCCCCTGTCCTGACGTCGAGTGCGAGGTGGAAGAACTCGCCGACGGACTGCTGCACCACAGGGTGTCGCCGACGGAGGGCAGGACGACATCGCCCTGGTCGTCGTCCGCCGGTGAGGCGGTTTCGACGAAAGCCGTTTCCGAATCAAAAAGTGAAACTGAAACGGAATTTCTCGACTTTTCCATGGCGGGCGATTCGCTTAGTGTGGACACATGGAAAAGACAGTAGAGTTCTACACAGTGAAACGTGGCGACACGCTCAGTAAGATCGCGCGGATGCATCGCGTGACGCTGGACCAGATTCTGGAGTGGAACCCCCAGATCGCGGATCCGGATGTCATTTACCCCGCACAGCGGATCCGCGTGGCTCCCCCGGAAATGGAGGGTGAGTTCGAACGCTTTCCCGGGGCCGACTTCTTCCAGCCCTCTGTGAGCAGCCCGGTCATCGAGGCCATGGGCTACCGCCTCATCGACGAGGGCTGCGGGGTGTACGCCGACGGGCCCGACTTGCGCTGGAGCGAAGCGGACCGGAAGTCGTACGCGAATTGGCAGTGGAAATGCGGATTCAGAGGCCAGGACGCTGACGGCATACCGGGCAAGAAGTCGTGGAACAAGCTGCGCGTACCCGCCGTCTACGAGTGACCGGAACCGATCCGGGAAGGCCACCGCGGACCGCTTGGCGCGCACGGGCGAAAACCCGGATCGCCTATCTCGAAGCCCAGCTGGAACGCGAACGTGTCAAGCCGTGCTCCGAAGACCGCAAGACGCTCGTCGAGGGAATGCGGGGCCATCTGGAAGAGGCCGGAGCGGCTGCCGACGAGGATTTCGGATGGCGGCGTGTCTGGTCCGGATCGGCCGCGCGTGAGGGCGTCTGGTCGAACATACGCAGCGCGGAGGTGACGCTCCTGCAGCTGGTCTCCGACGAGGAAGCCGCCGGCCGTGCCAGCGAGGTCATGGCCCTGGTCAAGGATCATCTGGAAGCGGACGACCCGCGACGTGTCCGCCTGGGCCGGCGGCTCCGTTCCATCATCTCCGGCGAGCTCTCACCGAGCGACCGTGACCTCATGGTCCGGGCGCTCGACGCCGCGTACAACGCCTTGGACGACGAGCTGGCCCGGGTACGCAGCCTGCGCAACATCCTGTGGACCGCGACGTTCGTCGTCCTGCTCGGTGTGGCGGGCCTCGCCGTCTACGGCTGGTTCTTCCCCCAGTCGCTGAGCCTGTGCTTCACGCCCAAAGTGGAGCCCGGGAACGGGAGCGGGGTCGATGTCGTGTGCCCCACGGCGGAGCATCCCGACGAAAGGGCGGGCACCCCCGCCAGCAGTTTGGCCCAGCCGAAGGACATCCTCACCGTCGAGATCGCCGGGCTCGCCGGCGCCGCACTCACCGTGATCGCCTCACTGCGCCGCATCCGGGGCACCGACTCCCCCTACATGCTGCCCCTGGCGTCGGCGGTGCTGAAGTTCCCCACCGGCGCCCTGTCCGCCTTCCTCGGGCTGCTGCTGATCCGGGGCGCCTTCGTCCCCGGGCTCAGCGACCTCGACAGCAGGGCTCAGGTCCTCGGCTGGGCCGCGGCCTTCGGGGCCGCCCAGCACCTGGTGACCCGACTCGTCGACGACCGCGCCCAGATGACCCTGGCGGAGGTGGGCCGGCCCACCGAGGCCGCGACCGACCCCGAGCGGGCCGCCGTCAAGGAGGTCGCGGTCGAGGGCGAGCCCGCGGCGCCCTCACCGTCCGCCGCCGACCAGTCCGGAAACGGAGAGTACGAAGGGCCTCTCGAGGGCGCGAGGGAGGGCGTGAGGGAGGACGCGCGCGAGGAGGAACGGGCGGGGGAGCGAGCGGGGGAGTCGGGCCGGCGGCCCGGGCCATGACGGGCCGCCGGCTCACCGGCGGAGCGGTGCGTGGGCCGTCTCCGGCAGTCGCAGATACACCAGCGACGACAGCAGGCAGAGCACCGCGACGTACCAGGGGAACAGCCCGGCGTGGCCCATCTCCTTGAACAGCGTGCCCACGTACGGAGCCGTGCCGCCGAAGAGGGCCACCGTCAGCGAGTAGGGGAAGCCGATGCCGGCCGCCCGGACCCGGGGCGGGAAGACCTCCGCGTTCACGGCCGCGCTGATCGAGGTGAAACCGGTCAGCAGCACCATGCCCGCGCACTGCACGAGCAGCAGCACGGCGAACGAGTCGCGCAGGCTGTGCAGCAGCGGCACCGACAGGAGCGCGAAGCCCAGGCCGAAGAAGAGCAGCAGGGGGCGGCGGCCGAAGCGGTCCGAGAGCAGCCCGCCGAGCGGTTGCAGCAGGGCGAAGAATGCCAGTGAGATGGTGCCCGCGAGCAGCGCGTCCGACTTCTCCAGCCCCGCGTTGAGTTCGGCGTACGTCGGCAGGTACGACGTCCACGTGTAGTAGGCGATGGTGCCGCCCGCCGTGATGCCGCAGATCAGGAGCGACTCGCGCGGGTGCCTGCGCAGCGCCTCGAACAGGCCCGGACGCGGTGCCTCTTGCTGCTCGGCGCTGCGGGTCTCCTGCGCGCCCTGCCGGATCCAGAAGCCGACCAGGCTCAG
The DNA here is from genome assembly GCF_056433405.1 of Streptomyces sp. NPDC044719. NCBI lineage: Bacteria > Bacillati > Actinomycetota > Actinomycetes > Kitasatosporales > Streptomycetaceae > Streptomyces > Streptomyces sp. NPDC044719. The sequence continues at coordinate 150,858 of NZ_JBWKHE010000010.1, read as the reverse complement.
CACGGCTCCGAGCACGAACGGGACCCGCCATCCCCAGCCGTTCATCTGCCCGTCGCTCAGCGTGTCCACCAGCAGTGTCGCGACGCCGGAGGCGACGAGCTGCCCGATGGTCGTCGACACGTACTGGAAGCTGGAGAACAGCCCGCGCCGGCCGGGGCCCGCCGACTCCACCAGGAAGGTCGTGGAGGCCGCGAACTCGCCGCCCACGGACAGGCCCTGCAGCAGCCGGGCGAGGACGAGGACCACCGGAGCCAGCACGCCCACCGAGGCATAGGTCGGGGTGAGTCCGACCAGCAGGCTGCTGCCGCCCATCAGCAGGATGGTGACCGTGAGCGCGGCCCGCCGCCCGTGCCGGTCCGCGACCGCGCCCATCAGCAGCCCGCCGACCGGCCGCATGAAGAAGCCCACCGCGAAGACCGCGAACGTCGACAGCAGCGGCACCAGCGAGTTGTCCGCGCTCTCGGGGAAGACCTGGGCGGCGATATAGGTCGCCAGGAACGTGTAGGCGTACCAGTCGTACCACTCCACGGCGTTGCCCACGGAGGCGGCGAGGAGCTGGCGGACGGGCCGTTTCGTCGGCGGGGAAACCGTCTGCGTCTCTGTCACGCCCCTCACCCTCCCCTGCCGACGCCCGGGCACACCTTCCGTACCGGTGACTTTCACACGAGTGTCACGCGCCCCTTCCTTGGCGTTTGGTGTCCCTGAAACACTCCTTCCGCGCAGATTCCGTCATGTTCCGGCCATCCCGCACCTCAGGATGAGAGGTCTGTCCTACATGTCCGAAGTAAACCGGCGCCGCTTTCTTCAACTCGCGGGTGCCACCACGGCCTTCAGTGCGCTGTCCGCCAGCATCCAGCGCGCCGCCGCGCTTCCGGCGAACCACCGCACCGGGTCGATCGAGGACGTCGAGCACATCGTCGTCCTGATGCAGGAGAACCGTTCCTTCGATCACTACTTCGGGACCCTGAGAGGTGTCCGCGGCTTCGGCGACCCGCGTCCGGTCACGCTCGACAACGGCAAACCGGTCTGGCACCAGGAGAAGGACGGCAAGGAGATCCTGCCGTTCCACCCGGACGCCGACGATCTCGGCATGCAGTTCCTGGAGGGCCTGCCGCACTCCTGGCCCGACGGCCAGCAGGCCTACAGCGGCGGCAAGTACGACCGGTGGGTGCCCGCCAAGGGCACCACGACCATGGCCTACCTGACCCGCGAGGACATCCCCTTCCACTACGCCCTCGCCGACTCCTTCACCGTCTGCGACGCCTACCACTGCTCGTTCATCGGCTCCACCGACCCGAACCGCTACTACATGTGGTCCGGCTACACGGGCAACGACGGCACCGGCGGTGGACCGGTCCTCGACAACGCCGAGCTCGGTTACGGCTGGACGACCTACCCGGAGCGCCTGGAGCAGGCCGGCATCTCCTGGAAGATCTACCAGGACATCGGCGACGGCCTCGACGCCAAGGGCTCCTGGGGCTGGATCGAGGACGCCTACCGCGGCAACTACGGCGACAACTCCCTGCTGTACTTCAACAAGTACCGCGACGCCCAGCCCGGCGACCCCTGGTACGACAAGGCCCGCACCGGTACGAACGCCAAGGCGGGCGAAGGCTACTTCGACCGGCTGAAGGCGGACGTCAAGGCGGGCAAGCTCCCTCAGATCTCCTGGATCGCGGCCCCCGAGGCCTTCTCCGAGCACTCCAACTGGCCCTCGAACTACGGCGCCTGGTACATCGCCCAGGTCCTGGACGCGCTCACCTCCAACCCGGAGGTCTGGTCGAAGACCGCCCTGTTCATCACGTACGACGAGAACGACGGGTTCTTCGACCACGTGGTGCCGCCGCTGCCCCCGAAGGACGCCTCCCGGGGCCTGTCCACCGTCGACGTCTCCCTCGACCTCTTCCCGGGCGACAGCAAGAAGACCGCCGGCCCCTACGGCCTCGGCCCCCGGGTCCCGATGCTGGTCGTCTCGCCGTGGAGCAAGGGCGGCTACGTCTGCTCCGAGACCCTCGACCACACCTCGATCCTGCGGTTCATGGAACGCCGCTTCGGGGTGCGCGAGCCCAATATCTCGCCCTGGCGCCGGGCCATCTGCGGTGATCTGACGGCCGCGTTCGACTTCTCCCGCAAGGACGCGCGGCCGGTCCCGCTGCCCGGGACCGACGAGTACGAGCCGCAGGACCGCGAACGCCACCCCGACTACAAGCCGGCCCCGCCCGCCGACCCGCGCATGCCCCGGCAGGAACGCGGTCTGCGCCGTACCCGGCCGCTGAAGTACGCCCCGCACGTTGACGCCTCGGTCGACGCCGCCGCCGGGAAGCTCACCCTTGCCTTCGCCTCCGGGCCGAAGGCCGGCGCCGCCTTCCACATCACGTCCGGCAACCGCGCAGACGGCCCCTGGATGTACACCACCGGGGCCGGCAAGACGCTCTCGGACACCTGGAACTCCGCGTACTCCGGTGGCTCGTACGACCTGACCGTGCACGGCCCGAACGGCTTCGTGCGGGTCTTCAAGGGGTCGAACAAGACGGCCGGCTGCGAGGTCACCGCACGCCACACCGGTGACGACGTCGAACTGACCTTCACCAACAGGGGCTCAGGCACGGCACGGCTGAAGCTCTCCGACGGCTACGGCGGCCGGCCCTCGACGGTCACCGTCCGCCCGGGCGCGAAGGTACGGCGGACCGTCGACCTCGACCGCAGCCGCCGCTGGTACGACCTGACCGTCACCGACGAGGGCGACGCGGCGTTCGTGCGGCGGTTCGCGGGACACGTCGAGAACGGCCGGCCGGGTGTGAGCGACCCGGCGATCATCACCGGGTAGCCGGGGTGAGGTGCCCCGGATCGTGCGTCCGGGGCACCAACGCCGGTTCGGCCGTGGCCGAGCCGGGTTCCAGGGCCAGTACGGCGGCCACCGGATGGTCGTCGTCCACCGGGCGGTTCTCCTCCACCGGTGCCGCCCTGCTGAGCAGCACCACGCCCCAGGACGCCAGGCCGGCCCCGGCGAGCGCGAGCAGTACGCCGGCCGGGCCGCCCTGGAGGCGTTCGCCCAGCAGCGACAGCCCGATCACCGCGGCGGCCAGCGGGTTGGCCAGGGTCACCATCGCGAGCGGGGCGCCCAGACCGCCCCGGTACGCCACTTGTGACAGCAGCAGCCCGCCGGCCGCGAAGGCCGCCACGAGCAGCGCCACCCCGACCACCTGGACGCTCAGCAGCGGACCAGACCGGTCCGTCGCGGCCACCGTCACCGTCTGGGTGAGGGCCGAGGCGACTCCCGACGTGATGCCGGAAGCGGTCGCGTGCCGCAGCCCGGGGCGGGTGCCCGGCCGGGACAGCACACCGATGAGGGCAGCGGTGGCACCGGCCACCGTCAGTGCCTCGGGAACGCTCAGCACATCGTCGGGCGCCGGGCCGGACGCCGTGACCAGGATCGCGCCCAGGCCGAGCAGCGTCAGCGCGGTGCCCTTCCATTCGACCGTGCTCACCCGCCGTCCCGCGAGCCGCGCCCCCATGGGCACCGCCGCGACCAGGGTGAGCGCACCCAGCGGCTGGATCACCGTCAACGGCCCGTACCTCAGGGCCACGACGTGCAGCAGCGCGGCCGACGCGTTGAGTCCGACCGACGACCACCAGGCGCCGCTGCCGAGCAGCCGCAGCACGCCCGCGCCGGGGGAGCGGGAGGCGAGCCGCTCCTGGGCGACGGCCGCTGCCGCGTAGGCGACGGCGGAGACGAGGGACAGGGCGACGGCCACGACGACGGCGTTCATCGGCCGGCTCCCGCGAGTGCCCGCTCGTCCCGCTGAGCCGGTAGGAGGCTGTCCCGCGCGCGGCCCGCCGTGGTCGCCGTGCGGTGCGGCAAGGAGATCACCGCCAGCGCGAGACCGAGCAGGGCCGCCGCCACGATCGCGTCCAGCCAGTAGTGGTTCGCGGTGCCGACGATCACCAGCAGCGTCAGCAGCGGGTGTGCCAGCCAGAGCCAGCGCCACCGCGTGCGGGTCGCGACGATCAGGCCGACGGCCACCATCAGAGCCCATCCGAAGTGCAGCGACGGCATCGCCGCGAACTGGTTCGACAGGGAGTCGGTCGCGGGATCGCCGTAGACCGACGGCCCGTACACGCGCGCCGTGTCCACCAGCCCGGTCGCGGCCAGCATCCGGGGCGGGGCGAGCGGGAAAAGCAGGTGCAGCGCCAGCGCGGCGGCGGTGACGGCGGCCAGGACCCGGCGGGCCCACACATAGTGGGCCGGGCGGCGCAGATAGAGCCAGACCAGGAAGGCGACGGTGGCCGGGAAGTGGACGGCCGCGTAGTAGGTGTTCGCGACATGCGCCAGACCGTCGCCGTGCAGCAGCAGGGACTGCACCGCGCCCTCGCCGGGCAGATGGACCGCTCGCTCGAAGTCCCACACGCGCTGAGCGTTGTGGAAGGCCTCGCCGGTGTGGCCCGTGGCCAGCTGCCGGCCGAACTTGTAGACGAGGAAGAGCCCCACGACGAGCAGGAGCTCCCGGACGAGCGGCGGTCGGGCTATGACGTGCGGTGGTGGCGCTGTCGCGTCGGACCCCGCCGGCGCAGGCTCGGTGCGGGCATTCATCCCCCGGCCCCTTCGGTGACGGTGGTGCTGTTATCGGTACGAGTGCGTACCGATACGCCAGTGTACCGATACGGTCGCGTTCCGGTACACTGGCGTATCGATAGATCTAGAACACACTGCCGGCCGGAATTTTTCGGCCGCCCGAGGGAAGCCAGGAGCAGGGCATGACGCCGCAGGCTGCGGACGACCGACCCGAGCCGGTCGGTGCCACACGCCGCTCCAAGATCACGCCGGAGCGTGAGCAGGAGTTCTTCGACGCCGTGCTGGAGCAGCTCCGCGAGTGCGGCTACGACTCCGTCACCATGGAGGGGATCGCCGCCAGCACCCGCTGCAGCAAGTCCACGCTCTACCGTCAGTGGAAGACCAAGCCCCAGTTCGTCGCGGCGGCGCTGCGCTCCCACCGGCGGACGCGCTGCATCGACACCGGCTCGCTCGCGGACGACCTGCGTGAGGCCGCCCGGGCGGCGGGGGAGCTGTCGGGCCGGGACACCCAGCTCCTCCAGGCGCTCGCCCACGCGGCCCCCCAGGACCCGGAGCTGCAGCGCGCGTTGCGCGAGGCGCTGATCGAACCGGAGATCGCCGCGCTGAAGGAGATCATCCGGCGTGGGGTCGAGAGGGGAGAGGTGCCCGCCGACCATCCGGCGCTGGAGTACGTCCCCGCGCAGATGTTCGGCGTTCTGCGGGTGCGGCCCGTCCTGGAGGGCGAGTGGGCCGATCCGGACTATCTGGTCCGGTTCGTGGAGGCCGCCGTGCTGCCGGCTCTGGGCCTGAGATGAGACCCGGGCCGCCGTCCGTCGGATGACCGGACGGTGACCCGACCGCGCCGACCCGTGGGGACGGGGGCGGCGCGCACCCCCCGGCCGGGTGGGGTGCCCCTGTGAGCGGCGGGGGCGCCCCACCCGGCCGACCGGTTCCGGGCGCGGCGGTCGTTCCCTGTCAGACGTCCTGGCCGTTGCCGCTGCCGGTGGACACCTTGATGCCCTGGGTGATCTCGTCCAGGACGGACTCCTTCTGGTCGGCGTCCACGCCGAACCGGACGACCACCATCTGCTTCGCGTTCGCGGGGGAGGGAAACGCGAGCGACTCGACGATGCCGTCGGCGCCCTTGCTGGTGACGGCCTTCCAGCGGACCAGGTAGCCCTTCTGCCCGGCCACGGTCACCGCCTTGGCGGCCAGTACGTCGTGCGAGGTGATCCCGCCGTAGGGCTTGCCGCCGTAGGACTCCTCGGCGTTGGCGGAGATGTCGGCCTTGGCGACCTCCTCGGCGGTGCTGCCCTTGCTTCCGAGGGCCAGGGCCGGTGCGGAGTACGCTCCACCCTTCGTGCAGGTCGAGGACGTGTCGCCGGGGCACTTGTAGGAGTCGTCGGACGTGACCTGCGCGCCGACCGTGATCTCCTGGCCGTACCAGCCCTTCGGGATCGGCATGCTGATCCCGCTGACCGCGTCGGTCACCGACCCGCTCCTGATCTTCGGCGGCTCGGACCGCTCGGGAGACGGGCTCTGCCCACCGGAACCTCCGGAACCTCCGGAGCCGCCATCGCCTCCGGATCCACCCGACCCGCCCGGCCCGCCGAACGGCCCGCCCTGGCCGCCGGGTGCGCCCGGGCCGCCCGGCCCCTGCGAGGTGGCCGAACCGCCGCCCGAGCCGCCGCTGTCGGTCAGCGCGTACACCCCGACCCCGATGCTCGCGAGCACAACGACGGCCGCCGTGACGGCGATCCCGACCCGCAGCCGGCTTCCCTTGGCGGTGGGAGGTGCGGCGGGGTAGGAGGGGTAGGCGCCGACGCCCGGGTATCCGGGGGAGTTGGGGTACTGGGGCGAGCCCGGGGGGTGCTGCCCGGGGGTGCTCGGATATCCGGCGGTGCCGGGGTGTGCGGTGGTGTCCGGGTGCCCGGGGGTGCCTGGGTGCCCGGCGGCTCCGGGGTGCCCAGCGGCGCCCGGGGGTACGGGGGCGCTCGGATGTCCGGCGGCGCTGCCGTGCCCGGCCGTGGTCGGATCCTCCGGAGGGGCTGAATCCCCCGCAGAGGCCGAGCCTGCCGCAGGGGCCGGGCTGCCCGCTGTGCCCGAGTCCCCTGCGGGTGCCGAGCCCTCGGCGGCGGCCGGATCCCCCGAAGCGGAGCCTGTGGCAGGGGCCGGGCCCTTCGCCGCGCCCGAGTCCCCCGCAGAAGCCGAACCCTCCTCAGCCGCCGGATGCGTCCGCGGCTGGGCCGGACGGATGCGGGCCGTCCAGGCCTTGCCGTCCCACCAGCGCTCGGTGGCGGGCCCGTCACTCTTCTGTCCGGGGTCCGGGTACCACCCGGAAGGAGTCTCCTGCGTCATGCCCCCACCGTATGAGGCGTCGGTGAAAGAGGCATGAGAGGAGTCGACCAGGACCGGTCATTCCAGGATCAAGCGGGACGGAAACGTGCGGGCGGGCGGTGGCAGCCGCAACCCGTCCCGGCCCGGGGTCACCGATCCCAGCACGCTCGGATGCCGGGCACCGGTGCTCGTGGGTGAGCTGCCGGGCAGGCCGTGCAGGGTCAGGAACCCCAGGACGGCGAAGGCGTAGGCCTCCTTCGCCCCGGACGGCAGGCCCAGTTCGTCCGACGCGCGCACCGCCACCCCGGGCAGCAGCTCCCCGAGCATCCTCATCAGCACGGGGTTGCGCGTCCCGCCGCCGGAGGCGATCACCTCCGTCGCGCCCACCGACCGCACCGCGTCCGCCACGGTCCGCGCCGTGAGCCTCGTCAGCGTGGCGACGACGTCCTCGGCGGGCAGCGTCCCGAACCCGGCCAGCGCGTCCCGCAGATGACCGAGATGGAACAGCTCCTTGCCCGTCGTCTTGGGGGCGGGCAGCGCGTAGTACGGCTCCTGGAGCAGCCGGTCCAGCAGCGGCCCGTGCACCCGGCCCCGGGCGGCCAGGGCCCCGTCCGTGTCGTAGGACAGGGCCCCGCCGCTGAACCCCCGCGCCGCCGCGTCGATCAGCGCGCAGCCCGGGCCGGTGTCGAAGGCGGTCCCGTCGGGTGCGGTGAGGTTGGCGATACCACCGACGTTGAGTGCGACGGGCCGGCCCGGCCGGCCGCGCAGCCACAGCTGGTCGACCAGGCTGACCAGCGGCGCCCCCTGCCCGCCGGCGGCGATGTCACGCGGCCGGAAGTCGGCGACGACCGGCAGCCCGGTCGCCTCGGCGATCCAGGCCGGCTGTCCGAGCTGAAGCGTGCCGTGGACCTCTCCCTCGGCGACCCAGTGGTAGACGGTCTGCCCGTGCGAGGCCACCGACTCGGCCCGCCCGTCGCAGAGTTCGCGGCCGGCCCGGAGCGCGGCCGCCGCGAAGGCCTGCCCGATCCGGGTGTCCAGCCGGCACACCTCGCCCAGTGTGGTGGTCCCCGGCGGCAGGGCGGCCGACAGGGTCTCGCGCAGTTCGCCGTCGTACGCCTCGCTCACCATGCCGAGCGGCTTCAGCACCAGGCTGTCGCCGACGAGGTCCAGCTCGGCCGCCGCCGCGTCGATCGCGTCGTACGACGTGCCGGACATCAGACCGATCACCCGCATCGCCTCAACCCGTCCTCTCCGCTGCCGCTTCCGCCCCGCGCACCCTCCGCGAGGGCAGCGTGAGCAGGGCCGGTACGCTCACCGCGCACGCCGCCGCCGCGTAGTACGCGGGGATGTCCACGCTCCCCGTCCGCTCGATCGTCTCCGTGATGATGAGCCCGGCGCACCCCGAGAACACCGCATTGGACAGCGCGTAGGCGAGTCCCAGGCCCGTATATCGCACCCGTGCCGGGAACATCTCCGACAGCATCGCCGGGCCCGGCCCCGCCATCAGCCCCACCACGGCACCCGCGCCGCACACCGCCACACCCTTCACGGTGTTCGAAACGCCGGGCTCCTGCAGAAGGTTGAGCAAGGGCACCGAGAGGACCACGACCAGCACGGCGCCCGTCAGCATCACCGCCCTCCGTCCGAGCAGGTCACTGAGCAGCCCCGCGGGCACGATCGTCACCGCGAAGCCCAGATTGGCCAGCACGGTGGCGACCAGCGCCTGCTGGAAGCTCGCACCCAGCGAACTCTGCAGATACGACGGCAGCACCACGAGGAACGTGTATCCGGCCGCGGCCCAGCCCATGATCCGCCCCGCGCCCAGCGCGATCGCCCTCGCGACCTCGCGCGGAGGGGGCGTCTCCCGCGACCGCTCCGCCACGAACTCCGGCGTCTCGTCCAGCCGCAGCCTCAGCCACAACGCCCCGAGCCCCAGCGGCAGCGTCAGCAGGAACGGCAGCCGCCAGCCCCACGCGCCGAGCTGCTCCTCGGTCAGCACGGTGGCCAGCAGCGCCGCCGCGCCCGCACCGCCCAGCAGCCCCAGTGCCACCGTGAACGACTGCCACGACCCGTACAGGCCCCGCCGGCCCGGCGGAGCGAACTCCGTCATCACCGACACCGCCCCGCCGAACTCCCCGCCGGCCGACAGCCCTTGGAGGACCCGCAGGAGGGTGAGCAGCCAGGGCGCCAGAGCGCCCGCCTGGGCGTACGTCGGCAGCACGCCGATGAGCGTCGTCGCCACCGTCATCAGCGTGATCACCAGGATCAGCACCGGGCGACGGCCGACCCGGTCCCCGAGACGGCCGAAAAGCGCCGCCCCGACCGGTCGGAAGAAGAACGCGAGCGCGAACGACGCGTACGTCTTCACCAGAGCCTCGATCTCGCTGCCGCCCTCCGGCGTGAAGAACCGCGCCGCGATGATCGTCGCGAAGTAGCCGTAGACGCCGAACTCGTACCACTCGATGAGATTGCCCACCGACCCCGCGACCAGCGCCCGCCGGCCGCGCCGTGTGTCCCGTCCCTGGTGAATGAACGTCACCTCCCGTACCGTTGTGCCTTGTTGACTCGAAGGCGGCTGGTGACGGGCCGGTTGTGCCGTCCGATCGCCGTCGGTGTCACCCGTCACGGCAACTGGTGCCCGGACCGCCCTCCGCTCAGGCAATCGGACGGCTACGCTCGACGTCTGTACGTCGTTCGGGCGACTTGGGGAGGTAGCGGGATGACGGAGGTACGGCCCACGGCCGGCGCCTCGGCTTCCCTTTGGGAGCGCGACGAGGAAGTCGCCGCCGTCGCGCGGGCGGTCGAGGGCCTGTGCGCGGACCGCTCCTCGTCCGGCGGACTGCTGGTCTTCCGCGGCGAGGCCGGACTCGGCAAGACCACGCTGCTGGCCGAAACCCGCCGCATCGCCGAAGCCCGCGGCTGCACGGTCTGGTCGGCACGCGGCGGCGAGACCCTGAGGTCGGTCCCCTTCAACGTGGTACGGCAGTTGCTGCAGCCGGCACTGGTGTCGATGCTCCCGGAGGAGGCCCGCGAGTACCTCGGCGACTGGTACGACATCGCCGGCCCCGCCCTCGGCATAGCGGAACCCGGCGACCGGCAGGCCGACCCGCAGGGCGTGTGCGACGGACTGGTCGCCGCCGTGCGCCGGCTCGCCCGCCGGGACTGGCCGCTGGTGCTGCTGATCGACGACGCCCACTGGGCCGACCAGGAGACCCTGCACTGGCTGGCCGGGCTCGCCGAGCGCCTCGACGAGATGTCCGTGCTGGTCGTGGTCACCCGCCGCCCCGGCGAGGTCTCCGGCACCAGCGCCCGCCACCTCGACACCGTCGCCGCCGCCGCGGACGGCCCCGTCGCGACGCTGAGCGCGCTCACCCCGGACGCGACGGCCGGACTCACCCGCGCCACCCTCGGCCCGCACGCCGACGCAGCGTTCTGCCGCGAGGTCTGGGCCGTCACCGCGGGCAACCCCTACGAGACCGTCGAACTCCTCGCCAAGGTCCAGGACAGCGAGGTCGAACCCGTCGAGGCCCGGGCCGGGGAGCTGCGCGAACTGAACCGCTCGGCCCGGGGCGGCGGCCTCGTCGCCCGCCTGGAGGAACTCGGCATCGACGCGACTCGGTTCGCCTGGGCCGCCGCCATCCTCGGCACCGGCATCACCACCGGCCTGGTCGCCAAACTCGCCACCCTGGGGCCCGACGACGCCCGCCGCTGCGCCGAACTGCTGCGCACCGCCCGCATCCTCACCACACCCGACCCCGCGACCGGCCGCGGCGCCGACGGCGACCTGGAGTTCGTCCACCCGCTGATCGCCACCGCCGTCTACAACTCCATACCCGACGCCCTGTGCACCGCCATGCACGGCATCGCCGCCCGGATCGTCACCGACGAGGGGCGCGGCGCCGCCGCGGCCGCCCGCCACCTCCTCGAAGTCCACCCGGACGACGACGAGGAACTCGTCGGGCAGCTGCGCGAGGCCGCCCGCGAGCACCTCGCCGTCGGCGCCCCCGACGCCGCCCGCCGCTGCCTGGAGCGCGCCCTGAGGGAACCACCCCGGCCTCAGTCGCACCCGCACGTGCTGTACGAACTGGCCGAGGCCACCTTCCTGACCGCGCCCGCCCGCACCATCGGCCATCTGCGGACCGCGCTCGGCATGCCCGGCCTCGGCGGGGACAAGCGGGTCGACGCCGTCTTCCGCCTCTCCCAGGCGCTGCTCCACAACGACCAGCTGGAGGAAGCGGTCCGCACGGTCGAGGCGGAGGCCGCCCGGCTCCGGCCCGGGCCCGCCCGGATGCGGCTCCAGGCCGTGCAGTTCATGTGGGAGGGCATACACGCCGGCGAGGCCGGCTCACCCGACCGCTCCCGGCGGCTCGCCGATCTCGCCGCCACCTGCACCGGCCGGGACAACTCCGAACGCGCGCTGCTCATGCTGCGCGGCTTCGACGCCCTCATGCACGGCGAGAACGCGGAGGAGGTCGCCGAACTGTGCGACCGTGCCCTCGTCAACGGCCGCCTGGCCCCCGGGCTCGGCTGGACCGACACCGAGTGGGGCATCGAACTGCTGCTGATGCTGGCCAACGCGTACGCCTTCACCGACCGCCTCGACCGCGCCGAGACCCTCTACAACGAGGCCCTGCGCGCCTACGAGACGGCCGGCTGGAGCGGCGGCCACCTCGCTCTCGCGCACGCCTACGTCGGGCTCGGCCACCGCAGGCGGGGCCGGCTGAAGGAGGCGGAGTCGTCCCTGCGCGAGTCGCTGCGCCTCGCCGAGCGCGTCGGCCGCGGCCTGCCGCTGTACTGGTCCGCGACCTGCAACCTCGTCGACACGCTGCTCGCCCGCGGCCATGTCCAGGAGGCGTGGGAGGTCGCCGAACGGTACGGCTTCGCCCCGCCCTACCCCTCCACCATCGTCCTGCCGGACCCGCGCTCGGTGCGCGGCCGGCTGCTGCTGGCCGTCGGCCGCACCAAGGACGGCATCAACGAACTGGAGGCCGCCGAGAAGGCCGCGGCGGCACGCGGCCACCACAACCCCGTACTCGTCCCCTGGGCCACCGACCTCGCCCGGGCCCTCAGCACCGAGGACCCGGCCCGTGCCGCCCGGCTCGCCGTCGACGTCCGCCGGCAGGCAGAGCGCTTCGGCACGGACACCGCCATCGGCGAGGCCCTGCGCTGCGCCGCCGCCCTGGAGACCGGGCAGCGCGCGGTCCGGCTCGCCGCCCAGGCCGTCACCTACCTGGAGGCGTCGCCCTGCCAGTACGAGCACGCGGCGGCCCGCATCGAGTACGGCATCCTGGCCCGCTCGGTGAGCGAGCTCGAGCGCGGCCTGGACCTGGCCGTCTCGTGCGGTGCCGACGGACTGGCGGAGCGGGCCCGGGCCGTGCTCAAGGCCGGCGTCGGACCGGCGTAGCTCAGACGCGGAGCGGCTGGTCGGTCACCGCCGCGAGCCGACCGCGCACCGCGGGGTCGGACGCCGCAGCGTGCGCCCACAGGGCTCGGGTGCGCCGTCGCGGCCCACGACCAGCGGGATCACCCTCCGGTGGGGTCCTCCTCGGCCAGTACCCGCTGGGCCGTCGCGAACGCCGAGTTCGCCGCCGGCACCCCGCAGTACACGGCCGTCTGCAGCAGCACGGCGCCGATCTCGTCGGGCGTGAGTCCGTTGCGGCGGGCCGCCCGGACGTGCATGGCCAGTTCGTCGTAGTGGCCGTGCGCGACCAGCGCGGTCAGGGTGATCATGCTGCGCTCGCGGCGCGACAGCGTCGGGTCGGTCCAGATCTCGCCCCAGGCGTAGCGCGAGATGAAGTCCTGGAAGCGCGCGGTGAAGGGCGTCTGCCGGGCCTGCGCCCGGTCGACGTGCGGGTCGCCGAGCACCTCGCGCCGCACCTCCATCCCGCGTCCGGCGGACTCGCCGAAGTGGGCCCGCAGCGCGGTCAGCACGGCTTCCGGGCACTGTGCGGGGGCCAGATGCGAGGCGCCCGGGAGCTCGACGAGCGTCGAGCCCGGCACCGCGTCGGCGATCTCCCGCAGATGCGCGGGCGGTGTCGCCGGATCCTCGCGGCCGGCGACCAGCAGCGTCGGCACGGCGATCTCGGGCAGCCGGTCCCGCAGATCGAACGCGGCGAGCGCGTCACAGCATGCGGCGTACGCGCCCGGGTCGGCGTCCCGATGGTCCCGCACCAGCTCGGGCACGGTGAACCCGGACGTGAACCAGCGCGCGTCCGCGCCCTCCGCGAGCCCGGCGAGCCCCTCCCGCCGCACCAGCGCGGCCCGTTCCTCCCACGGCCCGGGACCGTTGAAGTGCGCCGACGAGCAGATCATGGCGAGCGACGACAGCCGCTCCGGACGGTGCGCCGCGAGATGCAGGCCCACGGCCCCGCCCAGCGACACGCCCGCGTACGCGAACCGTTCGATGCCGAGCGAGTCGGCGAGTGCCAGCACCAGGCCGGCGAGGTCACCGACCGTCGCGCCGGCCTCGATGAGCCCGGCCGCCGAACCGCCGTGCCCCGGCAGATCCCAGCGGACCACCCGGTGGGTGATCGACAACTCGGGCGCCACCTTGTCCCACAGGGCGTACGACGTGCCGAGGGAGGGGCCGAGCAGCAGCGGGGGAGCGGAGGCGGGGCCTTCGCTGCGGTGGTTCAGGAGTGTCAACGTCGCTCCAGAGCACGGTCGGTGAGGGCTCCGGCGGAGCCGGTGTAGTGGGTGGGGTCGAGGTCGACGCCCGCCAGCTCCGGTGCCTCGGCGAGCGGGCGTCCCCCGGCGGCCAGCCGGGTGAGGAGTTCCTTGGCGCGGGCGCGGCCCAGCACCGGGGCCAGTTCGGCGGACAGCCGCTCGGAGACGATCAACCCGCCGGTCAGGTCCAGGTGTTCGCGCATCACCTCGGGCCTGACCCGTAGTCCCTCGGCCAGCTCCACGGCGTCCCTGGCGGCCCCGCCGGCCAGCCGCAGCAGGTCCCTGAGCGGCTCCCACTCGGCGTGCCAGGACCCGGCCGGCCGCTCGTCCTCCGCCGCCAGCGAGCCGTACAGCGTGGCCGCGAGCTGCGGTGCCCGTCGCGCGGCGGACGCGATGAGGGTGGACCGTACGGGGTTGGACTTGTGCGGCATGGCGGACGAGCCCCCGCCGCTGCCCTCCGCGACCTCGGCGATCTCGGTGCGCGACAGGGTGAGGACGTCCACGGCGATCTTCCCGAGCGCGCCCGCCGTGAAGGCGAGGCATCCGGCGAGGTCGGCGACCGGCGTCCGCAGGGTGTGCCAGGGCAGATCGGGTGCCCTGAGGCCGAGTTCACGGGCGTACGCCGCCGGCAGCCCGGTCGGATCGCTCGCGCCGTACGCCCCGAACGCGGCCAACGTGCCCGCCGCGCCGCCGAGTTGGGCGGGCAACGAGTCCCGTACGGCCGTCGTCCGGTCCCGTGCGTCGAGGACCAGCGCCCGCCATCCGGCCGCCTTCAGCCCGAACGTCGTGGGTACGGCGTGCTGGGTGAGCGTCCGCCCCGGCATCGCGGTGTCCCGGTGCTCGGCGGCCAGCCGGGCGAGGGCCCGCTCGGTGCGTCCGAGGTCGGCGAGCAGCAGGTCCAGGGTCCGCGCGGCGACCAGCATCGTGGCCGTGTCCATGATGTCCTGGCTGGTCGCGCCCCGGTGGACGTAGGGGCCGTGCTCCTCGCCGACGGCCTTCGTCAGCTCCGCGACCAGCGCAATGACGGGGTTGCCGCCCGCGCGGGCCCGCGCGGCGAGGGACGGTACGTCGAAGGCGCCCGCGGCCGCCTCGGTCACCGCCGTCGCGGCCTCGGCGGGGGCGAGTCCCAGCGCCGCCTGGGCCCGGGTCAGCGCCGCCTCCGCCTCGAGCAGCGCCCGCAGATACGCGTGGTCGCTCGTGGCGGACGCGGCCGCCGAGTCGGCCCACCCGGGGGCGAGCAGGCCGGTGTCGCCGTGCGCAGCTGTCACTGGAACTCCAGGAAGACCGTCTCGCCTTCGCCCTGAAGGCGGATGTCGAAACGGTACGTGCCGCGCGCCTCCTCCACGGCGATCAGCGTGTCGCGGCGCCCGTCCTCCAGCCGGGACAGCAGCGGGTCGGCGGCGAGCGCCGCCACGTCGCCGGGCAGGTAGAGCCGGGTGTACAGATGCAGGAGGAGCCCGCGCGCGAAGACGCACACGCTGAGGTACGGGGCGTTCCGTCCGCGCGCACCGGGCCGCAGCGTGCGCGCGTACCAGTGGCCGTTCGCGTCGGTCTGGACGCGTCCCCAGCCCGTGAACTCCACGCCGTTGCGCCCCAGGAAGCCGCCCGAGGCCGGGTCGCGGCGCATCGAACCGTCGGCCGTCGCCAGGTTGCCCTGCGGGTCCGGGCCCCACAGTTCGATCAGGGCGTCGGGCAGCGGCTTGCCCTCGCCGTCGGTGACGTAGCCGTGCACGGTGACCGTGTCCGGATGTCCTGCGGGCGCGATGTCCTCACCGCCGCGGAACGGCAGGGCGTGGCCGTAGAACGGGCCGACGGTGTGCGAGGGGGTGGGCAGCACGCTCTCGGGCCTGCTGGTGTCGATCTTCGTCATGGCAGGTCAGCGCCCTTCTTCGATCCAGGTGGCCTGCGGCCCATCGAGCACGATGTCCCAGTGGTAGCCCATCGAGAACTCCGGCACCGACAGGCTGTGGTCGTACGTGGCGACCAGTCGCTGCCGGGCCGCGTCGTCCGTCACCGACTGGATGATCGGGTCGTAGGGGAACAGCGGGTCGCTCGGGAAGTACATCTGCGTCACGAGCCGCTGGGTGAAGGCCGAGCCGAAGAGCGAGAAGTGGATGTGGGCCGGCCGCCAGGCGTTGACGTGCTGGCGCCACGGGTACGGGCCCGGCTGGACGGTGGTGAAGCGGTAGCGGCCCTCGGCGTCGGTGAGCGTGCGGCCCACGCCGGTGAAGTTCGGGTCCAGCGGGGCGTCGTGCTGCTCGCGCTGATGGGCGTAGCGGCCCGCCGAGTTGGCCTGCCAGATCTCCACGAGCTGGCCGCGCACCGGACGGCCGTCGCGGTCCAGCAGCCGGCCGGAGACGGTGATGCGCTCGCCGATCGGCTCGCCGTCGTGCTGCCGGGTGAGGTCGTTGTCGATCTCGGTGATGTCCCGCTCCCCGAAGGCCGGGGAGGACAGCTCCACCAGCTCCGGGTCCTTGCTGACGTCGATGGTGACCGGCGGCTGCTTGGGGTGCCGGAGCACCGAGGAGCGGTACGGCGCGTAGTCGCGACGCGGTTGGTGCTCGACGGGCCCGCCGTCGGCGAGCCGCTTCTCGTACGCGGCGTGCTCGGCCGCGATCTCCTGGTCGATGTCGTGCTGAGTGAGAGTCATGGGGGTCCCTGAGGTTCTTGAGGATCGTGCCCCGTCAGGGGCGCGGGGAACTGCGCGACCAGCCACACACGGCCCGCAGCCGAACGCCTAACGTTCCAGAACAAGCGCAAGCCCTTGGCCCACGCCGATACACAGCGTGGCGACACCGACGCCACTGCCGCGCCGGGCGAGCTGGTGGGCGACAGTCCCGGCGAGCCGTGCCCCGGACGCACCCAGCGGATGGCCAAGGGCGATCGCACCACCCTGCGGATTGAGGATCGCCGGGTCGAACTCGGGCCACTCGGCCACACACCCCAGCACCTGCGCCGCGAACGCCTCGTTCAGCTCCAGCACCGACAGGTCGTCGAAGCCCTTGCCCGCCTTGGCCAGCGCCCGGTTGACGGCCTCCACGGGCGCCAGCCCGAAGTAGTGCGGGTCGGTCGCGGAGACGCCGGTGGCGGACACCCGGGCCAGCGGCTCGCGCCCCGTGGCCCTCAGGCCCTCCTCGTCGACGAGGAGCAACGCTGCGGCCCCGTCGTTGAGCGGTGACGCGTTGCCCGCGGTCACCGTGCCGCCCTCCGCCCGGAACGACGGCTTCAGCCTGGCCATCGCCGCCAGGGAGGCGTCCGGACGGACACACTCGTCGGCGGCGAAGACCACCGGGTCGCCCTTGCGCTGCGGGACCGCCACGGGTGCCGACTCCGCATCGAACAGCCCCTGTGCCTGCGCACCCGCCGCCTTGGCATGGCTGCGGAGCGCGAACTCGTCCTGCTGCTCACGGCTGATCTTGTGCTTGTCGGCGATGAGTTCGGCCGACTCGCCCAGCGGGATCGTCCACTGCGGCTCCATGCGGGGGTTGACCATGCGCCAGCCGAGGGTGGTGGAGTACAACTCGGTGTGCCCGGCCGGGAAGGGCTTGTCGGACTTGGGCAGCACATAGGGCGCCCGGGTCATCGACTCGACGCCACCGGCCACGGCGATCGAGGCGTCCCCGACGGCGATGGCGCGAGCCGCCTGGATCACGGCCTCCAGACCGGACGCGCACAGCCGGTTGACGGTCACGCCCGGCACCGAGGTGGGCAGCCCCGCCAGCAGGGCCGCCATGCGGCCGACGTTGCGGTTCTCCTCTCCAGCGCCGTTGGCGTTGCCGAAGTACACGTCCTCGATGCGCGCCGGATCCAGGTCCGGGGTGCGGGCGAGCAGTTCGCGGATCGCGTGCGCGCCGAGGTCGTCCGGGCGGACCGAGGCGAGAGAGCCGTTGTAGCGGCCGATGGGGGTGCGGACCGCGTCGACGAGGTAGACGTCCTTCACTTCAGGCCCTCCGGGACGGTCAGTTCGGCGTCGGTCCTCGCGACGATCTCCTCGGCACTCACGTCCGGTGCGGTCTCGACCAGGACGAGCCCGTCCTCGGTGACGTCGAGGACGCCGAGGTCGGTGATGATCCGGTTCACACAACCCTTGCCGGTCAGCGGCAGGGCGCACTCGGTGAGGATCTTCGCCGAGCCGTCCTTGGCGGTGTGGGTCATGACGACGACGACCGTACGGGCGCCGTGCACCAGGTCCATCGCCCCGCCGATACCGGTGATCAGCTTGCCGGGGATCGCCCAGTTGGCCAGGTCGCCCCGCTCGGACACCTGCATGGCACCGAGCACGGCCACGTCGATGTGCCCGCCCCTGATCATGGAGAAGGACAGCGCCGAGTCGAAGAAGGACGCGCCCGGCAGGACCGTCACCGTCTCCTTGCCCGCGTTGATCAGGTCCGGGTCGACGGTGTCCTCGGTGGGGTAGGGGCCGGTGCCCAGAATGCCGTTCTCCGATTCGAGGACGACCTCGACGCCCTCGGGCAGGTAGTTGGGGATGAGGGTGGGCAGGCCGATGCCGAGGTTGACGTACTGGCCGTCCCGCAGTTCCCGCGCCGCCCGCGCGGCCATCTGTTCACGCGTCCAGGCCATCAGGACCTCACCGTCCGCTGCTCGATCTTCTTGTCCGCCGCCTGCTCGGGGGTGAGCGCGAGCACCCGCTGCACGAAGATGCCGGGCAGGTGCACCGCGTCCGGATCGATCTCGCCGGGTTCCACCAGTTCCTCCACCTCGGCGATCGTCACCCGCCCGGCCATCGCCGCGAGGGGGTTGAAGTTGCGGGAGGACTTGTTGAAGACCAGGTTCCCGTGCCGGTCGCCCTTCGCCGCCCGGACCAGGGCGAAGTCGGTGCGGATGCCCCGCTCCAGCACGAACTCCTCCCCGTCGAACTCCCGGACCTCCTTCGGCGGCGAGGCCAGCGCGACCCCGCCCTCACCGTCGTAGCGCCACGGCAGACCGCCCTCGGCGACCTGGGTGCCCACCCCGGCGGGGGTGTAGAAGGCGGGGATCCCGGCGCCGCCGGCCCGCAGCCGCTCGGCCAGCGTGCCCTGGGGGATCAGCTCGACCTCCAGCTCCCCGGCCAGGTACTGCCGGGCGAACTCCTTGTTCGCGCCGATGTAGGAGCCCGTCACCCGGGCGATCCGGCCGGCGGCGAGCAGGACCGCGAGGCCCGACTCCATCGCCCCGCAGTTGTTGGAGACCACCGACACCCCGGCCACCCCGCGCTCGTAAAGCGCCTGGATCAGCACGTTCGGCACACCGCTCAGCCCGAAACCGCCCACCGCGAGCGACGCGCCGTCGGGCACATCGGCCACCGCCTCCAGGGCTGTGGCGACCACCTTGTCCATCCGAGAAGCCCCATCTCTTCCGAGCACCCCGACCTTGATTAGTCAGCGCACTGAGTATTTCCGTGAAGCTCCTCTCACGCTGCCATCGCCGCAGCAGGGCGTCAAGAGCTCGACGTATGCGCCTCCGCTCCCCTGTGTGGTCGGCAGACAGCCCGGGAGCAGACCGGTATTGTTCAGTGCACCAACGAAAACCGACCGAGGGGTGCACATGGCGGCGGCCGACCTCACCACCCACCCCGGGCACCTGGCCCGGCGGCTCCAGCAGGCGCACTACCTGCTGTGGAACACGATGGTCTCCGAGGAGATCACCTCGCCCCAGTACGCGGTCCTCAACACACTCGTCGCCGAGCCCGGCCTGGACCAGCGCACGGTGGGGGAGCGGGTGGGGCTCGACCGGTCCACCATCGCCGAGGTGATCAGCCGGCTCATCCGGCGCGGGCTGCTCGACAAGGTCCGTGACCCGCAGGACGGCCGCCGCTTCCTGCTGCGCCTCACGGAAGACGGTGTGCGCACCCACCGCAAGCTGACCGTGCGCACCGCCCGGATGAACCAGATCTTCCTCGCGCCGCTGACCGCCGAGGAGCAGACGGTGTTCTTCGACCTGATCCGGCGGGTGTCGGACGCGGCCGAAGGCCTGCGCAATCCGGGCGAGTCCCTGGTGGCGCCCCGCTGACCGGCGCGGCCCGCGCGGGCCGGTCAGGGCGCCTCGGCGTACACCACCCACACCTGGCCCTTCGCGAAGTTCACGGGTGTGCCGTCGCGAGTGGTGAACGCCGTGCCGTCCGTCGCGTCCTCGCGCTCCCAGTTCACGTCAAAGGCCCGCCCGTCGCGCAGCACCTTCGCCTTCCCCGAGCCCACCGTCTCGGTGTACGGCGTGTTGTTGCCGAGGAAGTCCCGGAAGGCGGACTCGCGCACCTTCACGTACTGCACGACGACCGTCGCGGCCGCCATCCGCTCGCCGTCCGCCGTCGTGGCCGGCGTGCCGTCCATGCCGACCAGCCAGCGGTCCCGGGAGTCCGACCAGGTGAAGGTGAAACGGGCCGCCGGATAGCGCACCGTCTGCGAGTTCGTCCCGGTGCCGCCCGCGGGGGCGGAGCCGTAGCGGAAGCCGGTGGTCAGGGCGGCCAGGCCAGGGGCTTCCGGCATGATCCGCTCGGGCCGCACATAGAGGTTGTGCGGGGCCGACCTGTCGGGGTCGCGGAAGAAGGCGTCGGAGGCGCTGCCCGGCGTCGCCGCGCGCAGCGGCGCCTTGTCGATCAGCGGCAGGAGCTTCGTCTGGGCGCCGGAGAAGGCGAGTGTGGGCCGGTCGAACTGGCGCAGCAGCTCCAGATCGGACTCGCGTGCGCTGCGCACCGGGCCGACCGCCTGCGGCAGCTTCGTCGCGTACACCGCCATCAGGCGGCTCAGCCCGCCCTCGACCTGCTCCACGTACACCACGTCCGCGGCGTCGACACCCGTGGGCGGCCGGGCCGCGCCGGCGTTGTCGATCTTGACGGCGAGCACGGATCCGCCGGTCGCCGTGGGTGAGGCGCCGCGTTCCGACGCACTGGCCGGTCCCCGACCGTCGTCCGGCGGACCGCCCCCGCTGGTGCAGCCCGCCGCCAGGGCCGCCGTCACCGTCGCGGCCAGCAGCGCCGCTGTCGTCGCCGCCCGCCGTCCGCGCGCCTCTCGTCCCATGCCCACCGTCGCCACCGCGCCTCATGTCATCCGTTTGTCCTGATTGTGCGCTTATCTGAGCATCAATGGCCACAGGCGATCGTTTCTGGCGGGACGGTGTCCCCGTCGCATCCGCCGATCGGCTCAAGGTTCAGTGCGGGGCACCCGGGTACTCGGGGACTCGCCGAAACGACCGACGCGCACGCCGACGGAGGGAGCGCGAGGCGATGAGGGCAGTGACCTGGCAGGGCAAGCGTGACGTGCGGGTGGAGAACGTGCCCGATCCGACGATCCAGGAGCCGACGGACGCGGTCATCCGCATCACCTCCACCGGGTTGTGCGGCTCCGACCTGCATCTGTACGAAGTGCTCACGCCGTTCATGACACCGGGGGACATCCTCGGCCATGAACCCATGGGCATCGTCGAGGAGGTCGGCGCCGGTGTACCCGACCTCCAGGCCGGGGACCGGGTCGTGGTGCCGTTCCAGATCGCCTGCGGAAACTGCTGGATGTGCCTCACCGGCCTGCCCACCCAGTGCGAGACCACCCAGGTCAGCGGCGAGGGCATGGGTGCCGCCCTGTTCGGCTACACCCGCCTGTACGGCGCCGTGCCGGGTGCCCAGGCCGAGTACCTGCGGGTCCCGCAGGCGCAGTTCGGCCCGATCAAGGTCCCGGAAGGCCCGCCCGACGACCGGTTCGTCTACCTCTCCGACGTCCTGCCCACCGCCTGGCAGGCGGTCGCCTACGCCGGCGTCCCGCAGGGCGGCAGCGTCGCCGTGCTCGGCCTCGGACCCATCGGCGACATGGCCTGCCGCGTCGCCCAGCTCCAGGGCGCCGGGCGGGTGTTCGGCGTGGACCTGGTCCCGGAGCGGCTGCGCCGGGCCCGCGCGCGAGGCGTGGAGACGTACGACCTCAGGTCCTTCGACGACGAGAAGGAACTGGTCGCCGCGATCCGCGACGAGACCGACGGCCGTGGCCCGGACGCCGTGATCGACGCGGTCGGCACGGAGGCCCACGGCAGCGCGGCCGCCCGCATGGTGCAGAACACCGCGGCGGTCCTGCCCCGCAAGCTGGGCGGCCCGATCGCCGAGCGCTTCAGCGTCGACCGGCTGGCCGCGCTGCACACAGCCATCGAGCTGGTGCGCCGCGGCGGCACCATCTCGCTCTCGGGCGTCTACGGCGGCATGGCGGACCCGCTGCCGCTGCTCACCCTGTTCGACAAGCAGATCCAGCTGCGGATGGGCCAGGCCAACGTCCGCCGCTGGAGCGACGACATCATCCCGTACCTGACCGACGAGGACCCGCTCGGCGTGGAGGACTTCGCCACCCACCGGGTGCCGCTGTCGGAGGCTCCGCACGCGTACGAGATGTTCCAGCGCAAGCAGGACGGCGCGGTCAAGGTGCTGATGCAGCCCTGAGCCTCGCTCAGCCCCCGAGGATCTCCGCCAGGTCGTAGCGGACCGGCTCCTGGAGCTGCGCGTAGGTGCAGCTCTCGGGGGTCCGGTCCGGGCGCCAGCGGCGGAAGCGGGCGGTGTGCCGGAAACGCTGCCCGTTCTCCATGTGGTCGTACGCCACCTCGGCCACCCGCTCCGGCCGCAGCGGCACCCACGACAGGTCCTTGCGGCCCGACCAGCGGCTCGGCGCCCCGGGCAGCCGGGCCTTCTCGTGCGCGGCCTCCTCACCCCAGGCGGCCCACGGATGCCCTGTGGCGTCGTCCATCCGCAGCGGCTCCAGCTCCTCCACCAGCTCGGCGCGCCGCTTCATCGGGAAGGCGGCGGACACGCCCACATGCTGGAGGGTGCCCCGGTCGTCGTAGAGGCCGAGCAGCAGCGAGCCCACCACGGGGCCGCTCTTGTGCAGGCGGTACCCGGCGACCACCACGTCCGCCGTGCGTTCGTGCTTGATCTTGAACATCGCGCGTTCGTCCGGGCGGTAGCGCACGGTCAGCGGCTTGGCGATGACACCGTCCAGGCCCGCCCCCTCGTACTGCTCGAACCACTGCCGCGCCACCTCGATGTCGGTGGTCGCCGGAGCCAGATGCACCGGCGCCGTCACCCCCGCCAGCTCCCCGGCCAGCCGCTCCCGCCGGTCGGTCATCGGGACGTCCATCAGCGACTCGTCCCCCAGCGCCAGCAGATCGAAGGCGACGAGCGAGGCCGGCGTCCGCTCCGCCAGCATCCGCACCCGCGAGTCCGCCGGATGGATCCGCTCCGTCAGCGCGTCGAAGTCCAGATGCCCCTCCCGGGCGATCACGATCTCCCCGTCCACCACACTGCGCTCCGGCAACCGCTCCCGCACAGCCGTCACCAGCTCGGGAAAGTACCTGGTCAGCGGCTTGCCCGTACGGCTGCCGAGCTCGACCTCGTCCCCGTCGCGGAACACGATCGCCCGGAAGCCGTCCCACTTGGCCTCGTACTGCATACCTACGGGGATCGCCGCCACGGACTTGGCGAGCATGGGCAGCACGGGGGGCATCACCGGGAGGTCCATGCCTTGACTCTAAGAGCCGCCCCCGGGCTCCGCCTGTTGAGCACGGAGGGGAAAGCCGCAGGTCAGGATGGGATCATCCGAGGATGCGGAGGCGGGGCCCCGGCGACACACTGGAACGTGGCGTGCTCTGATGCGGGGGGCGGACGAGGAGGATCCGCGTGGGCTTCGACCAGCTACCGCTGAAGTCGCTTTTCTCCGGTGCCGAGGACGCCCTCGTGTCGATGCTCTCTGGCGCACCCGACGAGGCCGTCGAGCAGGCCCACGAGTACCAGATCCTCCGCAACGTCCTGGACGGCACCTCGGCCGCGGTGGCCATCCTCGACGAACGGCTGCGCTTCCGGTACGTCAACGAAGCCATGGCCCGTATGGGCGGTGTGCGGCCCGATGAGTTCCACGGCCGGACCATGGCCGAGGTACTGCCGAACATCCACCGCTCGGAGGACGTCCTGCGCATGGTCCTCGGGGACGGCCGCTCCAGGGCCCTGACCGTCACCGGCACCACACGCGCCCCGACGCCGTTCCGGCAGCGGCAGTGGAGCGCGGTCTACCACCGGCTGGAGGACCACGACCGTGTGCTCGGCCTGTGCGGCGTCGCCGTGGAGGTCAGCGGTCTGCGCCAGTACATGGACGACCTGGAGCGGGCTCACCAGCGCCTTGCCCTGCTGGACACCGCCGCGACCAGGGTCGGCACCACACTCCGCGTCGAGCAGACCTGTGGGGAACTGGCCGACTTCGTCGTGCCGAGCCTCGCCGACCGGGCGGCGGTATGGACGCTGGACACGGAGGGGGCAGATGATCTGCCGCCCCCGGCCCCCGGCGTCCTCCGGCTGAGGGTCATCGCCTCGGCGGGCGGCCCGGACGTCGTCGGCCGCATCGGTCTCACCGCGGAGTCCGGGTACTACTTCGACGTCCCTCGCGATTCCCCGACCCGGCGTTGCCTCGACACCGGGCGCCCGTGGGTGGGGAACCTCGCCTCGGACGACGTCATGCTGAAGATGCTGCGCACGCAACTCAACGTGGAGGTGCTCCGCGACGTCGGGATCCACTCCGTCGTCGTGGTTCCCCTGCCCACGCGGGACCACCCGGTCGGGGTCCTGTACCTGTGCCGCGCCGGAGACTCGGCGCCCTTCACCGACGAGGACGTCGTCGTGGCCCAGGAACTCGCCGCCCGGGCCGCCGTCTCCATCGACAACGCCCGGCAGTACACCCTCGAACACACCATGGCACTGGAACTGCAACGCGCCCTGATGTCCGAGCCCGGCACCCCGCACCCGGACATCGAGACGGCCTCCCGCTACCTCCCCGCCGGGCAGCGCGCCCTCGTCGGCGGGGACTGGTTCGACTCGATGGCCCTGCCCTGCGGCCGCACCCTCCAGGTGATGGGCGACGTCATGGGCCACGGCTTCACCGCCGCCGTCGCCATGAGCCAGTACCGCTCCCTGCTGCGCAGCATCGCCGCCACCGGCGCCCCCGTCGAACGGATCCTCCAGGAGGCCGACCACCGGCTGGCGAGCATCGGCCTGGACCGGGTGGCCACCTGTCTGCTCGCCCTCGTCGACCCCGGCCAGGGCACCTGCACCTTCGCCGGCGCCGGGCACCCGCCGCCCGTGCTGCTGCACCCCGACGAACCGGCCGAACTCGTGCACGTCCCGACCGGACCGCCCCTCGGCACCGACCTCGGCGGGTACGAGGCACTGACCCTGCCGGTGCGGCCCGGAACCGTGCTGCTCATGTACACCGACGGGCTGATCGAGGACCGCCGCAGGGACATCGACTCCTCGCTGCGACGCCTGACGCATCTGCGCCTCGACATCGACGGTCCCCTGGAGAGCGTCGTCGACGCCCTCCTCGCCCGCCTCGTGCACGGCACCACCGAGGACGACGTCACCCTCCTCGCCACCCGCCTGCGCGCCCCGTGACGCCCGAACGCTCCGCATGCGCGGCCCACGCCCTGCGCCTACCGTGGCGAGCATGGGTGACGCGGTGGAACTGGAAGCGGGCGGCCGGACCGTACGGCTGTCCAGCCCGGACAAGATGTTCTTCCCGGAGCGCGGCTTCACCAAGCTGGACCTCGCCCGCTACTACCTCGCCGTCGGCCCCGGAATCCTGCGCGCCCTGCGCGACCGGCCCACCACCCTGGAGCGCTACCCCGAGGGCGTGAACGGCGAGAACTTCTTCCAGAAGCGGGCGCCCAAGAACATGCCCGACTGGATCCCGACCGCGCACATCACCTTCCCCAGCGGCCGCAGCGCCGACGAGATGTGCCCCACCGAGGTCGGAGCGGTGGTGTGGGCCGCCCAGTTCGGCACCCTCACCTTCCACCCCTGGCCGGTGCGCCGCGACGACGTCGACAGCCCGGACGAACTCCGCATCGACCTCGACCCGCAGCCCGGCACCGACTACGAGGACGCGGTCCGCGCCGCCCACGAACTCCGTGCCGTCCTCGACGAGTTCGGCGGGCTGCGCGGCTTCCCCAAGACCTCGGGCGGCCGGGGCCTGCACGTCTTCGTGCCCATCGAACCGCGCTGGACCTTCACCCAGGTCCGGCGCGCCGCCATCGCCGTCGGCAGGGAGCTGGAACGGCGCATGCCGGACCAGGTGACCATCAAGTGGTGGAAGGAGGAGCGGGGCAGACGCATCTTCGTGGACTACAACCAGACGGCACGCGACCGCACGATCGCCTCCGCCTACTCGGTACGGCCCCGCCCGCACGCCCCGGTCTCCGCGCCCCTGCGCTGGGACGAGGTGGGGGTCGCCCACCCCCAGGACTTCGACCTCTCGACCATGCCCGCGCGCTTCGCCGAACTCGGCGACGTGCACGCGGACATGGACGACCACCGCTACTCCCTGGAGTCCCTGCTCGACCTCGCCCGCCGTGACGAGCACGACCACGGGCTGGGGGACCTGCCGTACCCGCCCGAGTATCCGAAGATGCCGGGAGAACCCAGACGGGTACAGCCGAGCAGGGCCCGCAAGGAGAAGCCTCCTACGGCTCCTTGACGCCTACAGCTCCTTGATCCGGATGTCCCGGTAGGACACCACGTCCGTCGTGCCGTGCACCTGGAGCCCGAGGTAGCCGGAGGCGAACCGCCGCCCGTCCGTGCCCGGGTCGTCCGAGCGGGGCGGGGTGAACGCCTGGCCGCCGGTGTTGTCGAACTCGTTGATCAGCACACCGTTGCGGTACACCGAGTAGTGCTGGTCGACCACGCGGATCTCGTAGTCGTTCCAGGTGCCCTTCTGGGTCACGCCGGCTCCGGCGAGCCCCACCCGGTCGAAGCCGTAGACCGACCCCGTCTTGTACATGTCGCCGTCGGGCCGGTCGAGCGCCTGCACCTCGTGCCCGTACTTGATGGCGACCCACTCCGGGCGCGACTCCTCCGGGTGGTCGTGGACCCAGGGGAAGCGCACGAACACACCGGAGTTGGCGTTGCCCGTGCCCGGTGCGTCGTCACGCCACTGGAGCTTCAGCGAGAAGTCGCCGTACTTGCGCTCCGGGAACCACAGCATGCCCATGCCGGGCGTCGTGGTGCTGGAGGTGATCGTCCCGTCGGCGTTCAGCCCGAACGAACCGCCGCCCACCTGCTGCCACTTGGCCAGGGACTCCGCGCTGCCGTCGAAGAGCGCGCGATAGCCCTCGGTCTGGCCGGGCTTGCCGATGCCGGACTGGCGGGCGGCCTTCCGGACGGCGTTGTACTCGCGCTGGTCGATCACGCCCTCCTTCAGCAGCGCGTCGAGGACGGACGTCACGTGCTTGAGGAACAGCGCGTGGGACGTCCACTCCTTCTCGTCCTCGATCAACTCGCCGATCCGGCAGCGGTTGTCGGTGACCCGGTTGCGCACCCCGGAGTCCACCGTGCCGACGAACACCGTCGTCCGCTCGTCGTACTCGGGGCAGTCGGGCGCCGGAACCTGGCCCGAGACGACCGTGAAGGTGACGGTGCGGGCCGCCGCGGTGTTGCCGGCCTTGTCCGTGGCCCGGTACGCCACGGTGTGCGCACCCGCCCGGTCGACCACCACCGGGGCGGCGTACGCGAGGTACGGCCCGCCGTCGAGCGAGTACTCGATCCTCTCGACGCCCGAACCGTGCTCGTCGGTCGCCGTGACGGTCACCCGGGCGCTGTTGACGTACGCCCCGGCGGAGTTCTTCGTGCCCTCCACGGCCACGCCCGTCACCGGCGGGGTGGTGTCCCGCGGCGGCGCGGCGACGACCGTGAACCGCACGCTCTTCTCCGCCGCCACGTTGCCCGCCTTGTCGGCGGCGCGGTAGCGGACGGTGTGCGCACCCACCTCGTGCACCATCACGGGCGCGGTGTACGGCTGCCATGCGCCCGAGCCGATCGCGTACTCGATGGTGTTGACCCCGGAGCCGGTGTCGGAGGCGGAGACGGTGACGGTCGCCATGTCGATGTACGCCCCGTCGGGGTTGCGCTCCCCGCTCACCGTCGCCGAGGTCTCCGGCGCGGTCGTGTCGTCCGACTGCGGCGCCACGACCGTGAACGCGGTGCTCTTCTCGGCGGAGACGTTCCCCGCCTTGTCGAAGGCCCGGAATCGGACCTTGTGGGTGCCGACCTGGTCGAAGACGACCGGCGTGGTGTACGGCTGCCAGGCACCCGCGTCACCGATCGCGTACTCGACCTTCTCGACGCCGGAGCCGCCCTCGTCGGTGGCGTGCAGCGCCACGCTCGCCGAGCCGACGTACTCGCCCTCGGTGTTCTGCGTCCCGCTCACGTGCGCCGACGCCTCGGGCGCGGTGGTGTCCTCGCCGGTGCCCTCGGTCACCGTCAGGATGCCCTGCATCTGGCCGTGGCCGGGGATCGTGCAGTGGTAGAAGTACCGGCCGGGCGTGAGCGTGACCTGGGCGGTGTACTTGCCGCCCTGGGCGTCGTTCGGGTTGGCCAGGATGTTGAGCTGGACGTCGTCGTTGAACTCGGGATCGCTCGTCACGAACGTCAGCGTGTGCGGCATGCCCGTGGTGTTGCCGGTGGCCACGCTGTTCTCGAACACGATCGTGGCCGAGCCGGCGACCGCGGTCTTCGGCGCCGAGAGGTACTTGTCGATGTCGTTGCCGGCCGTCCAGGTGAGGACCTGCTCGGCGGCCTTCGCCTTCGGCTGCCCGGACGCCGGCATCGCCTGCACGCCGAGCATCATGAGCAGGGCGGCCAGCAGGGCGGCCCAGATTCTTGCGTGCCGGGTCACTCGGTCCCCCTCGCCAGCTGGTCGGCGGCCGGGGTCGGCCCGCCGCCCTTGTAGGTGACCCGCCACAGGGCCGACCTGGAGTCCGAGGTGAAGAAGCCGCGGCCGTAGTCGAGGACGTACAGCGCGCCGTCCGGACCGAACTTCCAGTCCATGAGGTTCTTGATGCCGTCGTTGCCGATCGGCACGATCTTCTTCAGCGACTCCGAGTGCACTGGCAGACCGCCGTCTCCTTGCGTCTTCGGGTCCATGAGCACCGCGTTGCGCGGCTGGTCGGCGTCGTAGAAGTCACCGACGAACCACTTGCCGTCCCAGTAGGCGGGCCACTTCGCCCCGCTCGTGCTGCCGGCGTCATACCGGTAGACCGGGCCGTTCATCGCGGCCTGGCCACCGCCCTTCAGCCAGGGCAGCCGGTACGTCGCCTCCTCCGGCTTGTACGACGGGACGCCGTTCGCGTCCCGCGGGTAGTCCGGCGCACCCCCCTGCGGTGAGTACCAGATGTTGTTGCCGGTGACCGGCGGCAGGTTCACCAGGCCGTCGTTGTTCGGCGACTCGTTCTTCGGGCGGTCGCAGTCGTACCAGCCCAGCGGCTTGGACGGGTCCGGCAGATTGCGGTCCCGGTAGGGCTGTTTGTTGCCCATGCAGTACGGCCAGCCGCGGTTGCTCGCCTCGGTGATGGCGGCGAACGTGTCGTACTTGGCCGGACCCCAGGTCGTCGAGGGCGCGCTCGCGTCCGGACCGACCCATCCCGCGTAGAGCACGTCGGTCGACTTGTCGACGAAGATACGGGCGGGGTTCCTGACCCCCATCACATAGATCTCGCCGCGGGTCTTGCCGCCTCCCTCGTCGGTCTCCTTCCCGGTGAAGAGGTTGCCCTCGGGGAGCGTGAACGTCCCGTCGGGCTCCGGGTGGATGCGCAGGATCTTGCCGTTGAGGTTGTTGGTGTTGCCGGCCGTGCGGCGCGCGTCCGCGAAGGAGACGCCCTTGTAGTTCGGCTGCGGGTTGTTGCCCGAGTAACCGGAGCTGAATCCGCTGGAGTTGTTGTCACCGGTGGCGATGTAGAGATTGCCCTTCGAGTCCCAGGCCATCCCGCCGCCCGAATGGCAGCAACTGTGAATCTGTACCGGCCACTTCAGCAGCACCTTCTCACTGGACAGGTCCAGCTTGTTGGTGGCCTGGTCGAGTGTGAAACGGGAGACCCGCCGCTCGGCCATCCGGGTGTCGCGGTTGATCTGCGAGTGCGGCGTGTAGTGCAGATACACCCAGCCGTTCTGCGCGAACCGCGGGTCCAGCTCGATACCGAGCAGCCCCTCCTCGACCTTGACCAGCTCGTCGCCGCCGCCCTTGTTGCCGAAGACGGTGAGCGCACCCGCGAGTGTGACCTGCTTGGTCTTCGGGTCGTAGACGTGGATCTCGCCCTTGCCCTTGCCGATGTCGGGGTTGTTCCAGTCGGTGACCACCGGCTGCGAGGAGTCGGCGCCGCCCCGGCCGATGTAGAACACCCGGCCGTCGGGCGCGGTGACCAGCCCGTGCGGTTCGCCGATCTGGTCGTTCTGCCCCGGCTGGTTGGGCTTGGTCAGCCGTTCCGCCTGGTAGTTGGCGTTGATGGTCGCCTTGCAGTCGGCCTGCTCCAGCCGGGTCGTCCACAGCAGCGCGCCGCGCAGATGGGTGCGGAAGTCGGTCTCGTCGTACGACGACACCGTGCCGCCCATGCCGGTGTAGAAGGAGCGGCCGCCGTCGTAGTCGCGGCACCAGCTGACCGGGTGGTCCCAGCCGTTGGCGCCCGAGCCCGGCTGGTAGCTCGACTCCCGTACCCGGGCCACCGTATGGACGTCACCCGACGGGTTCTTCACCCAGTTCAGCCACTTGTCCGGGTGCTTCCACTGCACCGGCAGCTCCTTGGTGGCCGGGTGCCTGCGGTCGCCGACCTCGACGGTCGCCCGCTGCACGGCCGAGGGGCTCGACGCGGCCGGGCGGGCTCCCACGAGTCCGGTGAACCAGTCCGAGTACGGCTCCGCGCGTGCCGCGTCATGGAGGCCGACGAAACCGCCGCCGGCCTCCATGTACGCCTCCAGGCCCGCCTCCTGCTCCGCGTCGAGGACGTCGCCCCCGCCGGTCAGGAACACGATCGCGTTGAAGCGGCCCAGCCTCGTCTCATTGGTGAACACCGAGGCGTCACCGGTGGCTTCGACTTTGAACCGGCGGTTCGCCGGGCCCGAGAGCCCGATCTTCTCGATCGCCTCGATCCCGGCGTTCACGACCGGGGACTCCTCCCCGGCCGCCGCGGAACCGTGGAAGATCAGCACCCGTACGTTCGCGCCGCCCGGCGGCGACTTGATCGACATCGTTGTCAGCGGGGGTTCCGGATAGGGCCGCGCGTTCGCGGCCGGCCCCGACAGCAGCCCGGCGGTCACGACTCCGGCGGCCACGGAGGCCGCCCAGACGCGTCTTCTCTTGCTCAACCCTCGTAAGTGCATGGGCACCTCCACGGTCACAGCAACACCGCCAAGGAAGCTAAACCCCTTTGCATCTCTCGCCAATACCTATGACCGGGATGGCTCCAACTTTGTCTTGAGTGTGGATAAACGGGGGCCCGGCCGGTACCGTCGCACAGGTTCATCACAGGTACGCCTCCGTAAAAGCCTTACCAGGGTGGGGAGTTCCGCATGGACAGACGCAGCTTCAACCGGCGGGTCCTGCTGGGCACCGCGGCCGTCGCGACATCGTTGTCCGTGGCGCCGGAGGCCATCAGCGCCGACGGACCGGCGAAGACGGCACCCGCCGGAGGCGAGGTGAAGCGCATCAAGCTGTACGCCGAGAAGCTCGCCGACGGTCAGATGGGCTACGGCCTCGAGAAGGGCAAGGCGACCGTCCCCGGCCCGCTGATCGAGCTCAACGAGGGCGACACCCTGCACATCGAGTTCGAGAACACCATGGACGTGGCCGTGAGCCTGCACGTCCACGGCCTGGACTACGAAATCACCAGCGACGGCACGAAGATGAACCGCAGCCATGTCGAACCGGGCGGCACCCGCACCTACACCTGGCGCACCCACGCCCCCGGCCGCCGCAAGGACGGCACCTGGCGGGCGGGCAGCGCGGGCTACTGGCACTACCACGACCACGTCGTCGGCACCGAACACGGCACGGTGGGACTGCAGAAAGGCCTGTTCGGCCCCGTCATCGTCCGCCGCAAGGGCGACGTCCTGCCGGACCGGACGCACACGGTCGTCTTCAACGACATGCGCATCAACAACAGGCCGCCGCACTCCGGGCCGAACTTCGAGGCCACGGTGGGGGATCGCGTCGAGTTCGTCGTGATCACGCACGGCGAGTTCTACCACACGTTCCACATGCACGGTCACCGCTGGGCGGACAACCGCACCGGCATGCTGACCGGCCCCGACGACCCCAGCCAGGTCATCGACAACAAGATCACGGGCCCGGCCGACTCCTTCGGCTTCCAGGTGATCGCGGGGGAGGGGGTCGGCGCCGGCGCCTGGATGTACCACTGCCATGTGCAGAGCCACTCCGACATGGGGATGGTGGGCCTGTTCCTCGTGAAGAAGCCGGACGGGACGATCCCCGGGTACGACCCGCACGAGCACGGGCAACTCGGAGGCGAGCAGCAGGCGCACGAGCACTGAGGAACGCGGGGCGAGAGCGCTCTCACCAGGACGCGCACCCGGGGCTATCCTGATCCGCAGCCGCAGATGAGGAGCCCGAAGTGACCGACACCGCGCCGCGTCCCACTCTGGAGGCCGTGGCCGCCCGGGCCGGTGTCTCGCGGGCCACCGTCTCGCGTGTGGTCAACGGTGGTGACGGGGTGCGGGACGTCCTCGTGGAGCGGGTCCGCAAGGCCGTCGACGAACTCGGGTACGTGCCCAACCAGGCCGCCCGCTCCCTGGTGACCCGGCGGCACGACGCGATCGCGGTCGTCGTCGCCGAACCCGAGACCCGGGTCTTCGCCGACCCCTTCTTCGCGCTCCAGCTGCGCGGCATCAGCAAGGAACTCACGGCCCACGACAACCAGCTCGTCCTGCTGCTCACGGAGGGCCGGGACGATCACGCCCGGGTCGGCCGGTACCTCGCCGGCGGACATGTCGACGGGGCCCTCGTCTTCTCCCTGCACCTCGACGACCCGCTGCCGGAGCTGATCCAGCGGGCCGGTGTCCCCACCGTCTTCGGCGGGCGGCCGGGCTGGAGCGGCGACCGGCGCGGTGTGGTGTACGTCGACAGCGACAACCGGGGTGGTGCCCGCGACGCCGTCCGCCATCTGGCCGGCCTCGGTCGCACCCGGATCGCGCACATCACCGGCGCACTCGACCAGACCTCCGCGGCGGACCGGCTCGACGGCTACCGGGACGTCATGGCGGACGCCGACCCGCGGCTGATCGCCGAGGCCGACTTCACCCCGGCCGGGGGCGAGCGTGCGATGCGCGAGCTCCTCGACCGCTGCCCGGACGTGGACGCGGTGTTCGCCGCCAACGACCTCACGGCCTCCGGTGCCCTGCGCGTCCTGCGCGAGGCCGGACGGCGTGTCCCCGACGACGTCGCCGTGATCGGCTTCGACGACATGCTGCCCGTCGCGGAACAGACCGACCCGCCCCTCACGACGGTCCGTCAGGACATCGAGGAGATGGGCCGCCTGATGGCCCGCCTGCTGCTGCGCGACCTCGACCGCGGCACCTCGCACGGCGGTCCGGACGAGGGCGCCGCCGAAGCGCCCTCGAGCGTGGTGCTCCCGACGACACTGGTACGGCGCGCGTCGGCGTAGTGCCTCAGGCCGCCTGCGGCTCGCTGCGGATCACCGCGAAGCGCGCCCCGTACGGGTCCGCGAGCTTGGCCAGGCGGCCGGCGCCCGGCAGGTCCGTGGCGGGCAGGCGGACGGTGCCGCCCAGCTCCTGTGCCAGGTCGGCGATGGCGTCCGGGTCGGCGACCTCGAAGTAGGGCAGCCAGTACGCCTCCTCCTCGACCGGGTCGTCGGCCAGCGGCACGACGCCGCCGAACATGGCGCCCTCGGGCTCTCCGGCGGGGACGAAAGCGGTGTAGGTGCCGCCGGGGAACTCGACGCCGACGGTCTCCAGGCCGAGCACGGAGTGGTAGAAGGCGGCCGCGGCGGGGACGTCCGACGTGTACAGCTCCACCCAGCACAGCGAGCCGTGCTCCTGGACGACGTCCAGGCCCTTGTTGCGCCCCGGCTGCCACAGGCCGAACGACACCCCCGCCTGGTCGGCGAGGATCGCCATACGGCCCAGGTCCCGCACGTCCATCGGCTGCATCAGCACCGAGCCGCGCGCCTGCCCGGCCGCCTTCGCCGTGGCGTCCGCGTCCGGGGCCTGGAAGTACACCGACCAGGAGGGCGGGCCCTGCTCCGGTGTGGTCTGCATACCGCCGGCGGCGGTTCTGCCACTGAGCTGGAAGAGGCCGTACCCCCCGACATCCGGGGCGCCCGGCTGGAACCGCCAGCCGAACAGGTCCCCGTAGAAGGCGGCGGCGCCGTCGATGTCGGGTGTGCCGAGATCGATCCAGTTCGGAGCGCCGGTGACATACCGGGTGGTGAGCATGGTCGCCCTCCTCGCACAGGGTCCCGTCGTCTCACCGTCGAGTCTGGCACCGCCCACCGACAAGCGCCGCCGGAGCGCGCCGGAGCGCCGCCGGGGGTGTGCCGCGCGACGTCCCAGCGCGCCGCCGTGCGTCGGCTTGTTCAAGAGGTGATGATCGGAGTGGCCCGGGGTGGGTGAACGCGGTGTTGATCCCGCGTTGATCGAACGTTTTTCGCCGACCGCAACGCTTCTGGCCATGCACATCGACACCATCACCTCGCCCGAACTCGCCTGGCAGCAGGAAGCGTTGTGCGCGCAGACCGGGGCGGACTTCTTCTTCCCCGAACCGGGCAGTTCGGTGCGGGAGGCGAAGCGGATCTGCGGCCTGTGCCCGATCCGCACGGCGTGCCTCGAGTACGCGCTGGACAACGACGAGCGTTTCGGCGTCTGGGGCGGTCTGTCGGAGAAGGAACGGCTGGCGCTGCGACGTACGTCCAGCTAGCCGCGAGGCCCCGGCCGATCGTGCCGGCCGGGGCCTCAAAGCCGTGTGCACAGGGTCAGGCGCCGGCCGCCCGGGCCGCCATGCGGGCCTTGCGCGCGGCCAGCTTCTCGTCGAACTTCGACGCCTCGGAGTCGAGGCCGCCCATGAACAGGCCGAGTTCCTCCTGAGCCTTGCGGCCCTCGGGGCCGAGGCCGTCGACCTCCATGATCTTCAGGAAGCGCAGCACGGGCTGGAGCACGTCGTCGTGGTGGATGCGCATGTTGTAGATCTCGCCGATCGCCATCTGCGCGGCGGCCCGCTCGAAGCCGGGCATACCGTGGCCGGGCATCCGGAAGTTCACGATGACGTCGCGCACCGCCATCATCGTCAGGTCGGGCGCCAGCTCGAAGGCGGCCTTCAGCAGGTTCCGGTAGAAGACCATGTGCAGGTTCTCGTCGGTGGCGATGCGCGCCAGCATGCGGTCGCAGACCGGGTCCCCGGACTGGTGGCCGGTGTTGCGGTGCGAGACGCGGGTCGCGAGCTCCTGGAAGGCCACGTAGGCCACCGAGTGCAGCATCGAGTGCCGGTTGTCCGACTCGAAGCCCTCACTCATGTGGGACATCCGGAACTCCTCCAGCTTGTCCGGGTCCACCGCGCGCGAGGCGAGCAGGTAGTCGCGCATCACGATGCCGTGCCGGCCCTCCTCCGCCGTCCAGCGGTGCACCCAGGTGCCCCAGGCGCCGTCGCGGCCGAACAGCGAGGCGATCTCGTGGTGGTAGCTGGGCAGGTTGTCCTCGGTGAGAAGGTTGACGACGAGCGCGATGCGGCCGATCTCGGTGACCTTGGACTGCTCCTTCTCCCAGGCCTCGCCGTCCTCGAAGAGGCCGGGGAAGTTGCGCGCGTCGGTCCACGGAACGTACTCGTGCGGCATCCAGTCCTTGGCGACCTGCAGATGCCGGTTGAGTTCCTTCTCGACCACTTCCTCCAGTGCGTACAGCAGCTGAGCGTCGGTCCAGGCGCCGGCGGGGCTGCCGAGGTGGGGAGTGGCGATCGTCATGGACTCTCCAGGGGACATGCGTACGAGCGGTGAGCGGTAACCTACGGCATCGTAGGCTACGTTTCCGTAGGTTACGATGCCGTAGGTTAAGGGCGCTGTAAAGGTCGCTGATCAGCGGGTCGCTCGCGCGCTCGGCGCCGTCCCCGGGAGCCGCAGGCCGAGGGCCGGAAGAGGGACGGGGCGGCCGGGTCAGGCATACAGCTCCCGCAGCCGCACCGAGAGGCACGTCACACAGCCCTCGAGCTTCTCGAACTCGCTGATGTCCACGACGACCGGTTCGTACCCCAGGTCCGCGAACAGCTCCGCGGTCTTCGGCGCGCTCGCCGCCATCAGCAGTTTGTCACCGCCGAGCAGGACCACGTGCGCGCCGGCCTCCTCGGGCACCGGCAGGAAGCGGGCGAACAGCGACGGCGTGTCCATCTTCGGGATGTGCCCGATGACCGTGCCGTCCGGCAGCGCCGTCACCGCCGACTTCAGGTGCAGCACCTTGCTCACCGGCACGGCGACGACCCGCGCGCCCAGCGGCTCGAACGCGGCGCGCAGCTGCTGCACGCCGGCGGCGTTGGTGCGCCCGCCCCGGCCCACGTACACGGTGTCGCCGATCTTCAGGACGTCGCCGCCCTCCAGCGTGCCCGGCTCCCAGATCCAGTTCACCGAGCAGCCCAGACCGGCCACGGCCTCCTCCACCCCGGCGGTCTCCGCACGCCGGGACTCGGCACCCGGCCGGGCGATCAGCGCGACGTTCCGGTACATCACGACCGTGTCCTCGACGAACACCGAGTCGGGGCAGTCGTCGGCCGGATCCACCTCGACGGTGTCCCAGCCGTGCGTGCGCAGGGCCGTCACGTACGCCTCCCACTGCTCGACCGCGAGGTCGGCGTCGACCCTCTCCCGCTCGATGTGCGTCACCAGCCCCTCGGCAAGACGCGGGCTGGGGCGGCGGACGAGGGCCTTCTTGCTGGGCACGAGCGTGACTCCGTATCGGATGGGACGTGTCTGGACCGCACCGACAGGACCTCCGGGATCGACCGGAACGCATCGGGCGTCAGCCGACCATGATGCAGGTCGATCCCGCAGGAGGACACCCCCGGGAGGGGAGGGAGGGAGGACCTGGGTGCGGCGCCGGGGGGTCGCAGGGGTGTGGAGCCCGGCTCGGGGGTGGAGGGGACGAAGCCCGGCTCGGGGGTGGAGGGGGCGGAGTCCGGCTCGGTGGTGGTGGGTGTGGAGCTCGGCCCGGGGGGTGGTGGGTGTGGAGCTCGGCTCGGGGGTGGTGGGTGTGGAGTCCGGCTCGGGGGTGGTGGGTGTGGAGTCCGGCTCGGGGGGTGGTGGGTGTGGAGCTCGGCTCGGGGGGTGGTGGGTGTGGAGTCCGGCTCGGGGGTGGTGGGTGTGGAGTCCGGCTCGGGGGTGGAGGGGACGAAGCCCGGCTCGGGGGTGGTGGGTGTGGAGTCCGGCTCGGGGGGTGGTGGGTGTGGAGTCCGGCTCGGGGGGTGGTGGGGACGAAGCCCGGCTCGGGGGTGAAGGGGGCGGAGTCCGGCTCGGGGGTGGAGGGAGTGGAGCCCGGCTCAGGGGGGATGGAGCCCGGCTCAGGGGTGCAGGGGACGGAGTCCCCGCTGGGGGCGCAGGGGGCGAAGCCCCCGCTGGGGCCCTGGCCCGGGGCGGAGCCCCGGAGTAAGGCAAGTCCAGCCTTCTGCCCAACCGATTCGGGCGGGTGGGTGGGCAAAGGCAAGCCCCCTACCCCCGCCGCACCACCCGCCGCAGATGCTCCCCGGTGGACGACCCCTCCGCCTCCAGGAGCTGCCGCGGCGTTCCCTCGAAGATGACCTCGCCGCCGCCCCTGCCGCCGTCCGGGCCGAGGTCGATCACCCAGTCGGCGCGGGCGACCACGTCCAGGTTGTGCTCGACGACGACGACCGTGTTGCCCGTGTCGACCAGCCGGTCCAGCAGGACGAGAAGCCCCTCCACGTCCGCCATGTGCAGACCGGTCGTCGGTTCGTCGAGAACGTAGACCACGCCCGTCCGGTGCAGCCGCGTGGCCAGCTTGATGCGCTGCCGCTCGCCCCCGGAGAGCGTGGAGAGGGGCTGGCCGAGCGTCAGATACGTCAGCCCCACGTCCCGCAGGGCTCGCAGCCGGCGCCGTACGCCCGTGTCGTCGAAGAAGCCGAGCGCCTGCTCGGCCGTCATCTCCAGGACGTCGGCGATGGAACCGCCCCGCACGGTGAGCCGCAGCACCTCGTCCCTGAAGCGCCGCCCCTCGCAGTCGTGGCAGGTCGTCGTCACGGGGTCCATGAAGGCGAGGTCGGTGTAGATGATCCCCCGGCCCTCGCAGGTGCCGCAGGCACCGCTCGAGTTGAAGCTGAAGAAGCCCGCCTCGGCCCCCGTCTCCCGGGCGAAGATCTTCCGTACCGTGTCCATGATCCCCAGATAGGTCGCCGGAGTGGACCGGCCCGAGACCCCGATCGACGACTGGTCGACGACCACGGCCTCGTCGTGGGCGTCGGTGAACTCCGCGACCAGGGTGCTCTTTCCCGACCCGGCGACCCCGGTCACCGCCGTGAGCACACCGGCCGGGAACCGTACGGTGACGTCGCGCAGGTTGTGCCGGTCCGCCCCCTTGACCCAGAGGTCGCCGACGGGCCCGCGCACCTCGTCCTTGACGGTCGTACGCGTGCGCAGACAGCGGCCGGTGAGCGTGCCGGACGCGGCCAGCTCCTCAGGGGTGCCCTCGAACACCACATGGCCGCCCCCGGCGCCCGCCCCCGGCCCCATGTCCACCACATGGTCGGCCAGCGCGATCACGTCCGGGTCGTGCTCGACGACCAGCACGGTGTTGCCCTTGTCGCGCAGCCGCAGCAGCAGATCGCCGAGGCGGCCCACATCGCGCGGGTGCAGGCCCACGCTCGGTTCGTCGAAGATGTACGTCATCCCGGTCAGGCTGGAGCCGAGGTGCCGCACCGTCTTCAGCCGCTGCCCCTCCCCTCCGCTGAGCGTGGCCGTCTCCCGGTCGAGGCTGAGATAGCCGAGCCCGATGGTCTCGATCCGCTCGAGTGCGGCCACCGCAGCCCCCGCGACCACCCCGGCGACCGGGTCGTCGATCTCCTTCAGTACGGCGATGAGGTCGGTGACCTGCATCCCGGCGCAGTCGGCGATGGAACGCCCGTTGATCCGGGTCGCCAGCGCCGCCGGGTTGAGCCGGGCTCCCCGGCAGGCCGGGCACACGCCCTCCACCAGGAACTCCCGGACCAGGTCGCGGGTCTTCTGGCTCATGGCCGACAGGTCCCGCTTCAGGTACAGCCGCTCGAACCGGTCGGCCAGCCCCTCGTAGTCGGTGTTCCAGGTGCCGCCGGTGCCGTTGACGGTGACCTTGCTGCCGGGCCGCCCGCGCATCAGGAACTCCCGCTCGGCGGCCGTGAACCGGCCCACCGGCTTGTCGGGGTCCAGCTCGGCGCTGTTCGTGTACGTCTGCCCCTGCCAGGTCCCGGCGGCGAACGGCGGGAAGCGGACCGCCCCGTCGGCGAGGGAGCGGTCCGGGTCCACGATGCGGTCCCAGTCGGGCCGGACCGTACGGCCGAGGCCGTCGCAGTCGGGGCACATGCCCGACGGGTCGTTGAATGAGTAGGCCGTGGCCGGTCCGGCGCTCGGGGTGCCGTGCCGGGAGAACAGCACCCGGATCACCGAGTAGACGTCGGTCATGGTGCCGACGGTCGACCGGGAGTGGCCGCCGACCGGCCGCTGGTCGACGACGATCGCGGGGGAGAGGTCCTCCAGGCCGTCCGCGTGCGGCCGCTCGTACTTGGGCAGCCGGTTGCGGACGAACCAGGGATACGTCTCGTTGAGCTGGCGCTGCGACTCCACCGCGATCGTGTCGAAGACGACGGACGACTTCCCCGACCCCGAAACGCCGGTGAACACGGTCAGCCGGCCTTTCGGGATGCGGAGGGTGACGTCCTTGAGGTTGTTCTCGCGTGCTCCGGTCAGGGTGATGGCATCGTGCGTGAAGTCGGTCATGCCGCCGACGCTAGGCGGGATACCCGACAGCCTCTGGCGTGATTTCCTTCAGTTCTCCGTCCTCCAGCCGCAGCCAGCGCGTGATGCCGATCGACTCCAGGAACGGCAGGTCGTGGCTGGCCACGATCAGCGCCCCCTCGTAGGACTCCAGGGCCGTCGTCAGCTGCCGCACGCTCGCCATGTCGAGGTTGTTGGTCGGCTCGTCGAGCATGAGCAACTGCGGCGCGGGCTCCGCCAGCATCAGCGCGGCCAGCGCCGCCCGGAAGCGTTCGCCGCCGGACAGGGTCGCCGCCTTCTGGTCGGCCCGGGCTCCCCGGAACAGGAAGCGGGCCAGGCGCGCCCGGATCCGGTTGTTGGTGGCGTCCGGCGCGAACCGGGCCACGTTCTCGGCGACGGTCAGCTCCCCGTCGAGAACGTCGAGCCGCTGCGGCAGGAACCGCAGGGGGACATGCGTCCGCACGTCGCCCGACTCCGGGTCCAGCTCGCCGGTGATCGTGCGCAGCAGCGTGGTCTTGCCCGAGCCGTTGCGCCCGATCAGCGCGACCCGCTCGGGACCGCGCAGCTCGAAGCCGCCCGCCACGCGGGCGCCGTAGCGGAGCCCGAGATCCTGGAGGGTGAGGACGGTACGCCCCGGCGGCACGGCCGTGTAGGGCAGGTCGACACGGATCTCGTCGTCGTCCCGTACGGCCTCCACCGCCTCGTCGAGACGCTCCCTGGCCTCGGCGAGCTTCTCCTCGTGCATGATGCGGTGCTTGCCCGCGGACTCCTGTGCCGCGCGCTTGCGCGCCCCCATGACGATCTTCGGCTCGCGCTTCTGTTCGAACATCTTCTGTCCGTACCGCTTG
This sequence comes from Streptomyces sp. NPDC044719, assembly GCF_056433405.1. Taxonomy (NCBI): domain Bacteria; kingdom Bacillati; phylum Actinomycetota; class Actinomycetes; order Kitasatosporales; family Streptomycetaceae; genus Streptomyces; species Streptomyces sp. NPDC044719. Next base: position 110,694 of record NZ_JBWKHE010000010.1, on the reverse strand, counting down.
CGGCGGGCCAGCTTGACCTGGGCGTCGGCCAGTTCGCGCTTCTGTTTGCGGAAATCGGACTCGGCGACGCGCACCATGCGCTCGGCCGCCTCCTGTTCGACGGCCAGGGCCTCCTCGTAGTCCGAGTAGTTACCGCCGTACCAGGTGATCTCCCCGGAGCGTAGATCCGCGATCTGGTCGACGAGGTCCAGGAGCTCACGGTCGTGGCTGACGACGACCATCACGCCCGGCCAGGACTGGACGGCCCCGTACAGCCGCCTGCGCGCGTACAGGTCGAGGTTGTTGGTCGGCTCGTCCAGCAGCAGCACGTCGGGCCGGCGCAGCAGCAGCGCGGCCAGGCGCAGCAGGACCGACTCGCCGCCCGAGACCTCGCCGACGGTGCGGTCCAACTCGACGTGCCCGAGCCCGAGTTCGCCCAGGGTGGCGAGGGCGCGCTCCTCGACGTCCCAGTCGTCGCCGACGGTCTCGAAGTGCGCCTCGGCCACGTCGCCCGCCTCGATGGCGTGCAGCGCGGCCCGCTGTGCGGCGATGCCGAGTGCCTGGTCGACGCGCAGGGTGGTGTCGAGCGTGACGTTCTGCGGGAGGTAGCCGACCTCGCCGGCGACGCGGACGGCGCCGTCGGCCGGTGCGAGTTCACCGGCGATCAGCTTCAGCAGGGTTGATTTTCCCGATCCGTTGACACCGACCAGGCCGGTGCGGCCCGGGCCGAACGCGACGTCCAGGCCCTCGAAGACGGAGGAGCCGTCGGGCCAGGTGAAGGAGAGGGACGTGACGGTGATGGAAGCAGGCATACGGGGCCTCTTTCGCGGTTGCTTGATGCGGTCAGGGGCAAACGCGTATCGAGACACCTGCGACCAGGGAGGAAGGAGTCCACGGGCATGAGAAAAGCCCCGCACCGGAGGACGGCTCGATCGCCGAGGTCGCACGCAGCGCACACACCTGATGTGTGTGACGCGGTGTCTCAGGACCTCAGACGAGCAACGTCCTTCTCCAATCGGCGGCAACAGGACGCTCCCCAACGTACGAGGGGGTGTCAGGCCTGTCAACGCATTAACGTCAGGCCCGAGCGCCTCCAGGAGGCCCCGTGACCGACGGCCCGCTCTCGCTGCCCGCCCGGCTCTGCCTGCTGGCCTGGGACTCCGCGCGGCCGCCGGCCGCACACGCCGGCCACCTGGCCGGCCTGGTGCGGGCCGGCGCCCTCACCGAACTGGCCCAGCGCGGCCTGCTCACCGACGATGACGGCATCGCCACACCGGTCGACCTCGACGCGCGCGCCGGTGACGCGGTCCTCGACGGGCTGCTGGAACTGGTCCACGAATCGTGCCCGCACTCCTGGCGCACCTGGGTGACACTGCGGGCCCGGGTGACCCTCGACGCCGTGCGGGAGCAGCTCGTGGCCGGGGGGTATCTGCGGGCGGAGAAGAAGCGGGTCCTCGGTGTGTTCCCGTCCGTCGAGTACGCGCTGGAGCGCGCCGCCGCCGTGGACGCGCTGCGGGACGAGACACGACGGATCCTCCTGGGGCCCCTGCCGGTCGCCGAGACGTCCGAGCGGGACGCGGCGCTCGTCGCCCTCGGCGCCGCGGCGGACCTGCTGCCCGAGAAGGACGTCCGCGCCCATGGGCAGCGGGTCGAGGAGCTGACCGTGCGCGCCGGGGCGGTGGCGCCCGGGCTGGGGGAGATCGTGCGCGAGGTGCGTGGGGCGGTGGCGGCGGAGTCGAGGGCGCCCGCCCGGACCTGACCCACGTTCATGCCGGATTCCCGCCAGCCACGGCCCCCGCCCCGCTGCTTGGGTTGCCCGTATGACGAAACAGAACGACCTGGCCTCGGCCTTCCGCGCCCTGCACGTCCCCGGGACCCCGCTGGTCCTGCCCAACGCCTGGGACGCCGTGAGCGCCCGGCTGGTCGAGGAGGCGGGGGCCGCCGCCGTGGCGACGACCAGTGCCGGGCTCGGCTGGGCGCTCGGCGCGCCGGACGGCGAACGGGTGGAGCGCGACGCGGCCCTCGAAGCCGTCGCCCGCATCGCCGGCGCCGTGACCGTCCCCGTGACCGCGGACATCGAGAGCGGCTACGCAGAGGACGCCGAGGGCGTCGCCGGCACCGTCCGAGCGGTTCTGGCCGCGGGAGCGGTGGGCGTGAACATCGAGGACGCGCTGTACGACGCCGGCGCCGGAGCGGGCGGAGCGCTGCGGGACGTCGAGGAGCAGGCCGGGCGGATCGCCGCCGCCCGCGAGGCGGCTGACGCGGCGGGCGTGCCGCTGTTCGTCAACGCCCGGACCGACACCTTCCTGAGCGGTGCCGGGGGAGTAGGTCCGACACTGGAGCGGGCCGCCGCGTACCTCGCCGCCGGGGCCGACGGGATCTTCGTCCCCGGGGCCGTCGACCCGGGGATCGTGAAGGAACTCGTGGACGGTGTCGACGGGCCGCTGAACGTCATGGCAGGCCCGGGCGCACCGCCGGTCGCCGAACTCGCGGCCCTGGGAGTGGCTCGTGTCAGTGTGGGCTCGGGCGTCGCCCAGGCCGCCCACGCCCTGGTCCGCCGAGCCGCGCGGGAGCTGCTGGAGACGGGGACATACGGGTCACTCGCGGACGCTCTGGACTACGGCGAGGTCAACGCCCTGCTGGCGCGGGGACGTTAGCTCAGCACGCGTCCCGCATCAGCTCCGCCAGACCGTGGTCCAGATCCAGCTGGAGGTGCTCGAGACCGACGGGCACGAGCTCGCTCGTGGCCTCCAGGAACCGGCGCACCTCACTGGAACGGACGTGCACGACGGCGGTGCCCTCGGGGGCGTGGAACTCCAGCACCGTGCGGTCGTACCCGTAGGGCCGCACCCGCACGTCGCCGTGTCCCTCGGCCTCCTTCAGGCCCGCGGCGAGCAGCTCACGGGAGAAGGTCCAGCAGACCTCCACGCCCTCCAGCGTGGCCGGGGCGGGGAAGGTCATGCGGACGGCGAACGGGTCACGTCGGTCGTAGTGGAGCGTCGCGGGAATGCTCGGCATTCGCGGCGCGGCGGCGACGAGACGGGCCTCCACGGGCTGCTCGATGACGATGGACAACGCCTTGCTCCCTTGTGACGGCTGGACGGACTTCCGGCCGTATGAGGCCGGGCATTGGAAGAGACGCCGGATTCAGCCAATCCGTGCACACGAAAGGCGAGTGACCTCCGTCACCGCGTTCATGCACCAGAGTGACGTGACTCTCCTCATGTGCCACGGCGGGCACTTGTGGCGACCGCCGGAACACCCGGGACGCCCGCGAGGCCGTCTGGACGGCGCCCGGGCGGTGGGCTAGCTTCCCCGGCCATGAGGCGCTTGGGGAGCACGCGACGGACGGGACGAACACGGCGCGGAACGACCGCGGTGGCGGCATGCGCGGCGGCAATGGCCGCCCTGACCGCGCTACCGGCGCAGGCGCACGAGCCCGAGCACCGGGTCCCGCACTGGGAACTGAAGGACACCGGCACCCCGGAGGTACGGTTCCGCGGCCTCGCCGCCGTCAGCCGGAACACCGCCTGGGCCGCCGGGACCGGCGGCACCGTGCTGCGCACCACCGACGGCGGGGCGACCTGGCGGAACGTCTCGCCCCCGGGCGCGGCGGAGTTGCAGTTCCGGGACGTCGAGGCGTTCGACGCGCGCCGGGCCGTGGTCCTGGCCATCGGCGAGGGCGAGGCGTCCCGGGTGTACCGCACCGACGACGGCGGGGCGACCTGGACGGAGTCCTTCCGCAACACCGACCCGAAGGCCTTCTACGACTGCCTCGCCTTCTTCGGCCCCCGCCACGGCCTCGCCATGAGCGACCCGGTGGACGGGAAGTTCCGCATCCTGTCGACCGGCGACGGCGGCCGTACCTGGAAGGTGCTGCCGAACGCGGGCATGCCGGCCGCGCAGGACGGCGAGGCCGGATTCGCGGCGAGCGGCCAGTGCCTGGTCACCTCCGGGCCGAAGGACGTCTGGCTCGCCACCGGCGGGGCCGCACGCGCACGCGTGCTGCACTCCGCCGACCGAGGGCGCACCTGGACGGCCACCGACACGGCCCTCCCGGCGGGCGACCCGGCCCGCGGCGTCTTCGCGCTGGCCTTCCGCCACCGCGGCCACGGCCTCGCCGTCGGCGGTGACTTCCGCCCCGACCAGCCCTCCCCGCGGGCCGCCGCGCGCACCCCCGACGGCGGCCGCACCTGGCACCCCGCCGCCACACCCCCGCCCGCCTACCGCTCCGGCGTCGCCTGGCTGCCGCACAGCCGCACCACCGCCCTCGCGGTCGGCCCCACCGGCACCGACCTCACCGCGGACGGCGGCCGCACCTGGCGGACGGTCGACACCGGTTCCTACGACACCGTCGACTGCGCCCCGGACCGAGGGTGCTGGGCCGCCGGTGAGAAGGGCCGGGTTGCCCGCCTGGAGCACTGAGCATGCGGACCGCCCTGATCGTTGGCAATGTGGGTACTCGTTCACTGGTCGTGAAAGGAAGTGAGCGGTGATGCCACGCGGTTCCAGCTCCAAGCGGGAGCGCCAGTACGAGCACATCAAGGACAGCGCGAAGGACCGGGGCGAGAGCACCGGCCGCGCCAAGGAGATCGCCGCGCGGACGGTGAACAAGGAACGCGCCCGCTCCGGCGAGTCGAAGACCGCAAGCCGCACCTCCACGAAGGACATGTCCTCCGGCAAGCGCGGTGGCCGGCGGTCGGGCCAGGGTTCTCAGGGCCCCACCTACGACCAGCTGTACCAGGAGGCCAAGCGCAAGGGCGTCGAGGGCCGTTCGAACATGAACAAGAGCCAGCTGCAGCGCGCACTGAACAAGTGAGGCGCGGGTCTCCCGAGGCCGGCGGGACGCCCTGGTCCCGCCGGCCTCCGCGCTGCCCGTAGGCTCGGCCCCACCATGACGACCGTACGCATCCCCGAAAGCTGGCCCGCGACCGAGGAACAGGCCCGCGCCGTCCAGGACGAACTGCGCGAGCGCGTGATCCTCGACGAACCCGGACCACCGCCCGGCACGGGCCATGTGACGGGGGTCGACGTTGCCTACGACGACGAACGCGACGTCGTCGCGGCGGCAGCCGTCGTCCTCAACGCGTCGAGCCTCGAGGTCGTCGCGCAGGCCACGGCGGTGGGCCGCGTCTCCTTCCCCTATGTGCCCGGACTGCTCGCCTTCCGCGAGATCCCCACGGTCCTGGCCGCGCTCGACGCCCTGCCGCTCCCGCCGGGCCTGGTGGTCTGCGACGGCTACGGCCTCGCCCACCCCCGCCGCTTCGGCCTCGCCAGCCACCTCGGCGTCCTCACCGGCCTCCCCACGATCGGCGTCGCCAAGAACCCCTTCACCTTCGCCTACGACGACCCGGACACCCCGCGCGGCAGCAGCTCCCCGCTGCTCGCCGGCTCCGAGGAGGTCGGCCGCGCCCTGCGCACCCGTGAGGCCGTCAAGCCGGTCTTCGTCTCGGTCGGCCACCGCGTGACGCTCGCGGTCGCCTGCGCCCACACCCTCGCGCTGACCCCCGGGTACCGCCTCCCGGAAACCACCCGCAGAGCGGACGCGCTGTGCCGCGAGGCGCTCAGGGAGACCTACTCGGCCTGACCGTCCACCCGCCAGCGGCCCACCTCGCGATACTCCGAGTCGTAGATCGCCGATTCGTCCCCGGGGACGAGGTCGTAGTGGCGCAGATTGCCGGCCCAGTACCTGAGGATCCGGCCCAGTTCGCCCGCCGGGTCCTTCGCCAACGCCGCCTCGTCCAGGGAAACTTCCAGGAGGAATCTCATGCCTTCAAGGATTTCATTGAACTCCTTGTTGGCAGTTTTCGAGCGGCCCACCAGGGGTGGAACGCCGAAAGTCTCAAGCAGGGGGAAGAGGGGCCGGCGAGGCGGGCGGCCGATCTGAGTACCGGCTCTGAGTACCTGTACGGATGCCCGGCCGTCACCCCGGTCGGCAGGCTGGGGCGCATGACAACGCACCGCGCTCCCAAGCCTGTTGCCGCACCGACCCAGACGGCCGAGCGTGCCGTCACGATCGGGCTCGTCCTGGCCGTGCTGGCGGGGCTCGCCTGGATCGCCGGGATGATCTACACCATCGCCGAGTGGCCGATGTAGGACGGAGCCCCTCGGCGGTCCCTCAGCGGGCCGACGCGACGCGGAAGCGGATGCCCGCCGCGCGCAGCCGGTCGATCAGCGCGTCGCCCATCGCGACCGCCGTGGTGACCTGGCCCGCCGTCTTCGGCAGCTCGTCGAAGGCCAGGCACAGCGCCGACTCGGCGAGCATCTTCGCCGTCTCGTCGTACCCCGGGTCGCCGCCCGAGACCTCCGTGTACACCCGCCGGCCGCCGCCCTCGCCCACGAAGCGCAGGGAGAACCAGCTCTTCGCCCGCTTCTCGGGGCTCGGCCCGTCCCCGGGCTTGAGCCGGTCCGACAACCAGCGCCGCGCGGGCGGCACCTGGGCCGCCGCAACCAGCGCGCCGACGGCCGCGACCCCGCCCACCGCTACGGGCAGGTGCCGGACGGCCGCGTACTGCCGGTAGCGGAAGTCGGGGCCGTACCGGTCGAGGGCCGCCGCCGACCGCCGCACGATCTGCGGGTCGATGGTCGGCATCGGCAGCGCCCAGGCGCCGACCTCCTTGGCGAACCGCGGCGAACCCATCGGCGCGGAGACCCGCCGTCCCACCAGCCGCGGCTCGTGCCGCCGCCGGTCCCGCACGGCCGCCGCCATCTCCCGCTGCCGGGCGAACTGGTTCAGGGCCGAGTTGAAGGTCCCGCCCGAGAAGGCCGCGTCGGCGGTGACGAAACCCTCCACGGTCAGCGGCACGTCCTCGGGCAACTGCCGCACGGTGAAGTACACGCCCAGGTCGTGCGGGATCGAGTCGAAGCCGGCGGCGTGCACCAGCCGCGCCCCGGTCTCCCGCGCGCGGGCGTCGTGCCGGACGTACATCAGGTCCACGAACTCCGGCTCGCCCGCGAGGTCGAGGTAGTCGGTCCCGGCGTCCGCGCAGGCGGCCACGAGTTCCTCGCCGTACTTCACGTACGGGCCGACCGTCGTGGCCACCACGCGCGCCTGCTCGGCCAGGGCGCGCAGCGAGGCCGGGTCGGTGACGTCCGCTCGCAGCACGCCCACCTCCGCGTTGTCCGGCAGTCGCTCGCGCAGCCGCTCCAGCTTCTGCGCGTTGCGGCCCGCGATCGCCCAGCGCAGCCCGTCCGGTGCGTGCGCGGCCAGGTACTCCGCGGTGAGCGCTCCGGCGAAACTGGTGGCTCCGAAGAGCACGATGTCGTACGGACGGTCCGTCCTTTTCAGCCTGCTCATGACACCCCTCGGTCGTGCAGCCCGTGCCGCTGTCGGTGGCCGAGGCTAGCGTGAGGGGTGCGGAGCCCGACGACGAGCCCGGAGGAACGACGATGGCCGTGCCCAGGAATGCCCTGAAGAAGTGGGAGAAAGTGCGCGAGTTCGCGCTGAGGCTGCCGGGCGCCGTCGAGGAGTTCCCCTGGGGCGAGTCCGTCGCGAAGGTCAACAAGAAGGTGTTCGTCTTCCTCGGCGTCCAGGACGGCAGCTACCCCCTGGGTGTGACGGTGAAGCTCAAGGACGACACGGCCCACGCCCACGCCATGTCCAGCCCCGGAGCCGAGCCCGCCGGCTACGGCCTGGGCAAGGCGGGCTGGGTGAGCATCCCCCTGGAGGCGCAGGGAGCCCCTGCCGCGGAGATGCTCTGCGACTGGGTGGAGGAGAGCTATCGGGTGATCGCGCCGAAACGGCTGATAGCGGAACTGGACGCGGACTGACTCCGTCGGGCAGATTACTAAGCGCTTGCTCTCTTCAGGTCTTGTGCCGATCGGAGCGCCTTCTTAGCATCACTGGTGTTACATCAGTTGTGTCACAGCACTGGGGGCTGGATGACCACGGCAAGGACGCCAGGACACGGCCCGCTCACCGGCGTGCGCGTCGTCGAGCTGGCCGGCATCGGGCCCGGCCCGTTCGCCGCCATGCTTCTGGCCGACCTCGGGGCCGACGTCGTGCGCGTCGACCGCCCCGGCGGCCCCGGACTCACCATCGACCCGGCCTACGACGTCACCAACCGCAACAAGCGCTCGGTGGTCGTCGACCTGAAGTCGCCGGACGGCCCCGGCCGCGTGCTCGACCTCGCCGCACGCGCCGACATCCTGGTCGAGGGATACCGCCCCGGAGTCGCCGAGCGCCTGGGCGTCGGCCCCGAGGCCTGCCACGCCCGCAACCCGCGCCTCGTCTACGGCCGGATGACCGGCTGGGGCCAGGACGGCCCGCTCGCCGAGCGCGCCGGGCACGACATCGCGTACATCGCCCCCACCGGCACGCTAGGCATGATCGGCCGGCCGGACGAGCCGCCGGCCGTCCCGGCCAACCTGCTCGGCGACTACGCGGGCGGCTCCCTGTACCTCGTCGTCGGTGTCCTCGCCGCCCTGAACCACGCGCGGGCGACCGGCACCGGTCAGGTCGTCGACGCCGCCATCGTCGACGGCACCGCCCACCTCGCCACGATGATCCACGGCATGCTCGCCGCCGGCGGCTGGCAGGACCGCCGGGGCGCCAACCTCCTGGACGGCGGCTGCCCGTACTACGGGACGTACGAGACGGCCGACGGCCTGCACATGGCCGTCGGCGCGCTGGAGCCGCAGTTCTACGAGGAGTTCCTGACCCTCCTCGGCATCGAGGACCAGGCCGCGGCCCGCAAGGACGTCACCCGGTGGGGTGAACTGCGCGAACAGATCGCGGTCCGCTTCAAGACCCGGACGAGGGACGAGTGGACGGCCGTCTTCGAGGGCTCCGACGCGTGCGTGGCGCCCGTCCTGTCCCTGCGCGAGGCCCCGCGCCACCCGCATCTCGCCGCCCGCGGCACCTTCACCGACCACGGCGGCATCACCCAGCCCGCCCCGGCCCCCCGTTTCTCCGCGACCCCGACCTCCGTCCGCACCGGCCCGGCGCGGCCGGGCGCCGACACGGCGGACATCGCCCGGGACTGGGACGTCCCCGGGCTCCTCCCGTCGTCCCGAAACCCTCAGTGAAAGGCCCCCTCGTGAGCACCGAAGCGTATGTGTACGACGCGATCCGCACCCCGCGCGGGCGCGGCAAGGCCAACGGCTCCCTGCACGGCACCAAGCCCATCGACCTGGTCGTCGGGCTCATCCACGAGATCCGCGCCCGCTTCCCGGACCTGGACCCGGCCGCCGTCGACGACATCGTGCTCGGCGTCGTCGGCCCGGTCGGCGACCAGGGCTCCGACATCGCCCGGATCGCCGCCATCGCCGCGGGCCTGCCCGACACGGTCGCCGGTGTGCAGGAGAACCGCTTCTGTGCCTCGGGCCTGGAGGCCGTCAACCTGGCCGCCGCCAAGGTGCGTTCGGGCTGGGAGGACCTCGTCCTCGCGGGCGGTGTCGAGTCGATGTCCCGGGTGCCGATGGCCTCCGACGGCGGCGCCTGGTTCAACGACCCGATGACCAACCTCGAGGTGAACTTCGTGCCGCAGGGCATCGGCGCCGACCTCATCGCCACCATCGAGGGCTTCTCCCGGCGGGACGTCGACGAGTACGCGGCCCTCTCCCAGGAGCGCGCGGCCACCGCCACGAAGGACGGCCGTTTCGAGCGGTCCGTCGTCCCGGTGAAGGACCGCAGCGGCCTCGTCGTCCTCGACCACGACGAGTTCCCGCGCCCCGGCACCACCGCCGACTCCCTCGCCAAGCTCAAGCCGTCCTTCGCGGACATCGGCGAACTCGGCGGCTTCGACGCGGTGGCGCTCCAGCAGTACCACTGGGTGGAGAAGATCGACCACGTCCACCACGCGGGCAACTCCTCCGGCATCGTCGACGGCGCCTCGCTCGTCGCGATCGGCTCCAAGGAGGTCGGCGAGCGCTACGGCCTCACGCCGCGTGCGCGGATCGTCTCCGCCGCCGTGTCCGGCTCCGAGCCCACCATCATGCTCACCGGCCCCGCCCCCGCCACCCGCAAGGCCCTCGCCAAGGCCGGACTGACCATCGACGACATCGACCTCGTCGAGATCAACGAGGCGTTCGCGGCGGTCGTGCTGCGCTTCGTGAAGGACATGGGCCTGTCCCTGGACAAGGTCAACGTCAACGGCGGCGCGATCGCCCTCGGCCACCCCCTCGGCGCGACCGGCGCGATGATCCTCGGCACCCTCGTCGACGAACTCGAGCGCCAGGACAAGCGCTACGGCCTCGCCACGCTGTGCGTCGGCGGCGGCATGGGCGTCGCCACCATCGTCGAGCGCATCTGACCCCCTCCCGACGGATCACACGGAGCACCTCCACATGAGCACTGAATCCACCACCATCCGCTGGGAACAGGACCGCACCGGCCTCGTCACCCTCGTCATCGACGACCCGAACCAGTCCGCGAACACCATGAACCAGGCGTTCCGCGACTCCCTCGCCGCCGTCACCGACCGCCTGGAGGCCGAAAAGGACTCCATCCGGGGCGTCATCATCACCTCCGCCAAGAAGACCTTCTTCGCCGGCGGCGACCTGCGCGACCTGATCCGCGTCACCCCCGAAACGGCCCAGGAGCTGTTCGACGGCGGCATGGCGATCAAGCGGAACCTGCGCCGCATCGAGACCCTCGGCAAGCCGGTCGTCGCCGCGCTCAACGGCGCGGCCCTGGGCGGCGGTTACGAGATCGCCCTGGCCTGCCACCACCGGGTCGCGCTCGACGCGCCCGGCTCCAAGATCGGCTGCCCCGAGGTCACCCTCGGCCTGCTCCCCGGAGGCGGCGGCGTCGTCCGCACCGTCCGGCTGCTCGGCATCGCCGACGCCCTGCTGAAGGTCCTCCTCCAGGGCACCCAGTACAACCCGCGCCGCGCCCTGGAGAACGGCCTCGTCGACGACGTCGCCGAGACCCGGGAGGACATGCTCGCCAAGGCCCGCGCCTTCATCGACGCCAACCCCGAGGCCCAGCAGCCCTGGGACAAGCCGGGCTACCGGATCCCCGGCGGCACGCCCGCCAACCCCAAGTTCGCCGCCAACCTGCCCGCCTTCCCGGCGAACCTGCGCAAGCAGACGAACGGCGCCCCCTACCCGGCCCCGCGGGGCATCCTCGCCGCCGCCGTCGAGGGCTCCCAGGTCGACTTCGAGACCGCCCAGGTCATCGAGGCCCGCTACTTCGTGGACCTCGCGGCCGGGCAGACCTCGAAGAACATGATCCAGGCCTTCTTCTTCGACCTCCAGGCCGTCAACTCCGGCGCCAACCGCCCCAAGGGCATCGAGCCCACGAAGGTCCGCAAGGTCGCCGTCCTGGGCGCCGGCATGATGGGCGCGGGCATCGCCTACTCCTGCGCCCGCGCCGGCATCGACGTCGTCCTGAAGGACGTCTCCCTGGAGGCGGCCCTCAAGGGCAAGGGCTACTCCGAGAAGCTGTGCGCCAAGGCCGTCTCCAAGGGCCGCACGACCCAGGAGAAAGCCGACGCCCTGCTCGCCCGGATCACCCCCACCGCCGAGGCACAGGACCTGGCCGGCTGTGACGCCGTCATCGAGGCCGTCTTCGAGGACACCTCCCTCAAGCACAAGGTGTTCCAGGAGATCCAGGACATCGTCGAGCCGGACGCCCTGCTGTGCTCCAACACCTCCACCCTCCCCATCACCGCACTCGCCGAGGGCGTCGAGCGCCAGAGCGACTTCATCGGACTGCACTTCTTCTCGCCGGTCGACAAGATGCCGCTCGTCGAGATCATCAAGGGCGAGCGCACCGGCGAGGAGGCCCTGGCCCGCGCCTTCGACCTGGTCCGGCAGATCAACAAGACCCCGATCGTCGTCAACGACTCGCGCGGCTTCTTCACCTCCCGCGTCATCGGGCACTTCATCAACGAGGGCGTCGCCATGGTCGGCGAGGGCATCGAGCCCGCGTCGGTCGAGCAGGCAGCCGCCCAGGCCGGCTACCCGGCCAAGGTGCTGTCCCTGATGGACGAGCTGACGCTGACCCTGCCCCGCAAGATCCGGGCCGAGACGAAGCGTGCCGTGGAGGAGGCGGGCGGCACCTGGACGGCCCACCCCGCCGAGTCCGTCATCGACCGCATGGTCGACGAGTTCGGCCGCACGGGCCGCAGCGGTGGCGCCGGCTTCTACGACTACGGGGACGACGGCAAGCGCGCCGGACTCTGGCCGGGACTGCGCGAGCACTACACCAAGCCGGGGTATCAGATCCCGTTCGAGGACATGAAGGAGCGCATGCTCTTCTCCGAGGCGCTGGACACGGTCCGGCTGCTGGAGGAGGGCGTGCTGACCTCGGTCGCCGACGCCAACATCGGCTCCATCTTCGGCATCGGCTTCCCGGGCTGGACCGGCGGCGTGCTCCAGTACATCAACGGCTACGAGGGGGGCCTGCCCGGTTTCGTGGCACGCGCGCGGGAACTCGCCGAGCGCTACGGAGACCGGTTCACCCCGCCCGCGCTGCTGGTGGACAAGGCGGAGAAGGGGGAGCGGTTCAGCGACTCAGCCCGGGGCTGACCCTTCCCCGGGCTCCGTGAGCCACTCGCCCAGTTCTTCCTTCAGCGACCGCTGAAAGACCGTGAGGAGCGCCTGCACCACCAAGGGGTGCATGTGCGCCGACAGGGACCGCACGTCCCGGGCGTCACGCTCCGCCACCTCGCCCCGGAAGAGCTGGGAGAGTTCACGGGCCGCGGCGCGCGTGTGTTCGATGAGAACCTTGCGCGCCGCGAAGATCGCCTCCTGGGAGAGCGGCACGTCCAGCAGCCCGACGCCCAGCCGGAGCAGACCGAGGCCAGCCTCGTACCCGCCGTCCGTGGGCCTGACCACGCCCATCGCGACCAGCCGCTCGACGTCCTCGGCGCCGAGCGGCCGCCCGGCCCGCCGCTCCAGCTCTCCGGGCGTGACCGTCTCCACGGTGTCCGGCGTCCAGGAGGCGACCACGGCCCGGTGGATGGCGAGGTCGTGTGCGCTCAGGTCCGGGGGCAGCTGCCGCAGCTGGCGCTCGATGCCCGACAGCGTCATGCCCTGCCGCTGCAACTCCTCGATCAGCGCCAGCCGGGCCAGGTGCTCCCGCCCGTAGTGCCCCACACGCCGGGGGCCGAGCACCGGGGGCGGCAGCAGCCCCTTCGTGCCGTAGAAGCGGACCGTGCGCACCGTGACACCGGCCCGGGCGGCCAGCTCGTCGATCGTGAGGGTCGGCTCCTCGGTGTCGGTCGTCATGTGCAGCAGTATCGCTGTCTCACCAGTGCTGTGAAACCTGTGCTGTGAAACCTCCGGTGACCGATGTGACGGTGCTGTGAGAAGTAGCGCTCTGTGACGCATGCCACCGCGTGAGTCGCGCTCGGTGGGGGAAGGTGGCCCCTTGGTCTGTGCCTTTACAGAGGGCGCAGACCTTATGTACGTCCGGAAAGCCGAGCGTGACCCGCTCGGGCGCACCAGAGAAGTGGATCCACCGTGAGCAAGGACGCCGTGAACACGGCAGCAGCCGCATCCCCCAGCGACGCGGCCCAGGTGCCCGCGGACGCGGGTGACGCCGGCTACAGCAAGGACCTCAAGGCCCGCCACGTCAACATGATCGCCATCGGCGGCGCGATCGGCACCGGACTCTTCCTGGGTGCCGGCGGGCGGTTGCACAACGCGGGCCCGGCGCTGGCGATCGCCTACCTGGTGTGCGGCGTCTTCGCCTTCTTCGTCGTGAAGGCCCTCGGCGAACTCGTGCTCTACCGCCCCTCCTCGGGCTCCTTCGTGTCGTACGCGCGCGAGTTCCTCGGCGAGAAGGGCGCCTATGTCGCCGGCTGGATGTACTTCCTGAACTGGTCGACCACCGGCATCGCCGACATCACCGCGATCGCGCTCTACACGCACTACTGGAGCCTGTTCACCGACATCCCGCAGTGGGCGCTCGCGCTGGCCGCCCTCGCGGTCGTGCTGGCCGTGAACCTGATCTCCGTGAAGATCTTCGGCGAGATGGAGTTCTGGTTCTCGATCATCAAGGTCGCCACGCTCGTCGGCTTCATGTTCATCGGCATCTTCCTGATCGCCACACAGCACGAGGTGGGCGGCCAGACGCCGGGCCTGGGCGTGATCACGGACAACGGCGGCGTCTTCCCGCACGGCATGATGCCCGTCGTCCTGGTCATGCAGGGCGTGATCTTCGCGTACGCAGCGCTTGAGCTGGTCGGTGTCGCCGCGGGTGAGACCGCCGAGCCGGAGAAGGTCGTCCCGCGCGCGGTGAACTCGATCATGTGGCGGGTCGGGCTCTTCTACGTCGGCTCCGTCGTCCTGCTGGCCCTGCTCCTGCCCGGCTCGGTCTACTCGGCCGACCAGAGCCCCTTCGTCACGGTCCTGTCGAAGATCGGCGTCCCGGCGGCGGGCGACGTGATGAACCTGGTGGTCCTCACGGCGGCGATGTCCTCCCTCAACTCCGGCCTCTACTCCACGGGCCGCATCCTCCGCTCGATGGCGATGGCGGGCTCGGCCCCGAAGTTCACGGCCCGAATGAACCGCAGCCAGGTCCCCTACGGGGGCATCCTGCTGACCTGCGCGGTGTGTGTGCTCGGCGTCGGCCTGAACTACCTGGTGCCGGCCCAGGCCTTCGAGATCGTGCTGAACGTCGCCTCCCTCGGCATCATCAGCACCTGGGTGATCATCATGATCTGTCACCTGGTCTTCGTCCGCCGCGCCAAGGCGGGCCTGGTCGACCGCCCCTCCTTCCGCCTCCCCGGCACCCCGGTCACGGAGATCGCCACGATCGTCTTCCTGCTGGCCTGCCTCGGCATGATGTGGAACGACCCCGAGGTCGGCCGCAAGACCCTCCTCCTCGTCCCGCTGATCGCGGCCATGCTGATCGCGGGCTGGTTCGGCGTCCGCCGCCGGGTCTCCACGACGGCCGACCAGGAGCTGTCGCAGCTGACGAAGTAGCGGGCCAGGGCCCTTTCACGGCCTTGGTCCGGGCCCCCTTCAGAAGCCTGGCCAGTGGTCGCGACATGCTCAGCCCCGCCGGTCGAAGCCCCGCAGCAGGCACGCGGTCAGACGCTCCGCGATCGACCCGTCGGGGTCCAGCCGTGGGTTGAAGATCGCGATGTCGAGGCCCACGGCTCCGCCGCCCGACAGTGCCGTGCGCAGGACGGTCTCCAGTTCCTGCCAGGTCAGGCCGCCCGGCAGGCGGTAGTCGACGGCGGGCATGGCCGTGTCGTCCAGTACGTCGACGTCGAGGTGGATCCAGTACCCGGCGCCCGCGCCGTCGTCGGTCAGCAGGCCGACGGCGTGCCGGGCCGCCTCGGGCGCCCCCAGGGCACGCACCGTGTCCAGGTCCAGCGCGTGCAGCGCGGGCGGCAGCGGCTGCACGCCGTAGGACGCGGACTCCTCCGTGTCCCGGAAGCCCAGGGCGACGACGTCCTCGTCCCGCACCAGGGGGCCCCGGCCCTCCAGGTCGGCCAACACGCGCGGGCCGCGCCCGGTGGCCAGGGCGAGTTCCATGGAGGCCGCCTCACCGGTGGGTTCCGCCGACGGCTGGTAGAAGTCGGTGTGCCCGTCGAGGAAGAGCAGCCCGTGCCGGTCCCGGCGGCGCAGCGCGAGCAGGTTGCCGAGGAGCACGCTGCAGTCGCCGCCCAGCACCACCGGGAACCGGCCGTCGTCGAGGACCCCGCCGACGGCGTCGGCCAACGCCACGGAGTACTCGGCGATGCCGTCCGGGTTGAGCACCCCGGTGTCCGGATCCCGCTCCGGCGCGTAGGCGGGCGGCTCCACCCGGCCCGCCCGCACCGCTCTCAGCCCCTCGGCCAGCCCGGCCCCGAGCAGCGCCTCCGGCAGTCCCTCGACCCCGGTCGGCCGCAGCCCCAGCACGGACGGCGCCTCGACGATCGCCACATCCCGCACGCCCGGCTCCTCCGAACGAGGCCCGGGCCCGTACACCCGGGCGCATGGGCCCACGGTAGACCGACACCGGGGAGCAGTCGCGCCGACGACCGGGCGGAGCGAGAGCGCAGCCGAGCCCGGCCCGGCGTGAGGCCGCCGCGCCCCCTTGTGCCGCCCTGTCGGCGTGATGCCGTGGGGCCTCCGTGTGCCGCCCTGTCGGCGTGATGCCGTGGGGCCTCCGTGTGCGGCCCTGTCGGCGTGATGCGGTGGGGCCTCCGTGTGCGGCCCTGTCGGCGTGATGCGGTGGGGCCTCCGTGTGCGGCCCTGTCGGCGTGATGCGGTGGGGCCTCCGTGTGCGGCCC
>NZ_JBWKHE010000010.1:0-94443 GCF_056433405.1 Streptomyces sp. NPDC044719 | reverse complement strand
CCCTGTCGGCGTGATGCCGTGGGGCCTCCGTGTGCCGCCCCGCAGGCGCGATGCCGTGGCGCGCCTCCCTCTGCCGCCCCGTCGGCGTAATGCCGCTGCGCCCCCACCTGCCGCCCGTCGGTGCGATGCCGCTGCCCCCGCCGTGGGGGTGCGATGCCGCTGCCCCCCCCCGCCCTGGGGGTGCGATGCCGCTGCCCCCCCCCGGGCCGCCCCGGCAGCGCCACCGCCCACGGCTAGATCAACGCGACCCCCTTACGGCCCGGCCGTGCTCGTGCACGCCGTTCGTCGCGGTGATCTTCTTCCACGACTTGGGCTGCGTCACCGACCCGCCCGCCTCGGCGACGGACGCGGCCCGCGCCGCCGGTGCCGTCGGCTTCGTCGGCTGGAACAGCCACGTGTCGAAGAGCGCGGCCAAGGGCTTCCCGGACACCTCCTCGGCATAGCGCCGGAAGTCGGCGACCGACGCGTTGCCATGGGCGTACTTCTGCGGCCAGCCCTTGAGGATCGCGAAGAACGCCTCGTCACCGATCTCGTTGCGCAGCGCCTGGACGGCCAGCGCGCCCCGGTCGTAGACCGCCGCGTCGAACTGGTTCTCCGGACCCGGGTCCCCGGGCTTCACCGTCCAGAACGAGTCGTCCGCCGGATGCGAGGCGTACACGTGGTCGGCGAGTTCCTGCGCCGTGCCCTCGCCCTCGTGCTCCGACCAGAGCCACTGCGCGTACCGTGCGAACCCCTCGTTGATCCAGATGTCCTTCCAGCGCTTCAGGGACACGTCGTCCCCGTACCACTGGTGGGCGATCTCATGGACGACCAGGGACACGTTCGACCCGTTGGCGAACTGCCGCGGGCTGTAGTACGGCCGGGTCTGCGTCTCCAGCGCGTACCCCGTGGTGGTGTTCGGCACATAGCCGCCGAGCGCGTTGTAGGGGTACGGCCCGAAGTACCCGGCCAGCCAGTCCGCGATCTCCCCGGTCCGTTCGATGCTCGCCCGGGCCGCGCCGGCGTGGTCGCCCAGGTCCTTGCTGTAGGCGTTGAGGACCGGAATGCCGCTCTCGGTTGTGCCCGTCGTGATGTCGAACTTCCCGACCGCGAGCGTGGCGAGGTACGTGGCCTGCGGCTTGTTCGAGCGCCAGTTCCAACGGGTCCAGCCGAGCCGTGAACTCGTCGACTGGAGCGTCCCGTTGGAGATGGCCTGCGTGCCGTCCGGGACCAGTACGGACACGTCGTAGGTGGCCTTGTCGAGCGGGTGGTCGTTGCCGGGGAACCACCACGCCGCCGCCTCGGGCTCGTTCGCCGCGACACCGCCGTCCGGAGTGCGGTGCCAGCTCGTGAAACCGTAGGCCTGCTTCGACGACGGCACGCCGCGGTAGCGCACGACGACCGTCACGGGTACGCCCTTGGCCAGCGGCGTCTTCGGTGTGATCTCCAGCTCGTGCTCGCCCGACGTCCTGAACGAGGCCTTCGCGCCGTTGACGAGCACCTCGCCGACGTCCAGCAGGAAGTCCAGATTGAAGCTCGACAGCTCCTGCGTGGTGCGGGCCACGAGGGTCGCCGTGCCCTCCAGCTCGTCCGTGGCCGGCTGGTACTTCAGCCGGAGGTCGTAGTGGGAGACGTCGTATCCGCCGTTCCCGTAGGCCGGGTAGTAGGGGTCACCGATGCCCGGCGCGCCGGGGGAGTGGGGCGCGGCCGATGCCGGGATCGCCAGCAGGAGAACGGCCGCTGCCAGGGCTCCCGGCGCGATGATTCTGCGGTGCACGCAAGGCTCCAAGTCGTAGGTCCCGAAAGCTGTCCGGAGCCTATTGACTCCCTGTGCCACTAGTCATGTCCATGGTCCCTGCTGTCACACGATCGCCATTCGGCCGACATGAGGCACCCGCCCCCCGGCCCCCTCCCGGACACGCCGGTCCGTCAGTTGCCCTCTTCTGAACAGGAGTTCACCGATGTAGCGTCCGGCGCATGCCGAAACGCACGTGCTTCACGACCTGGAGACCGCTCGCGACGGCGGCCACGGCCGCCCTCTTGGCCACACTGCTCACCCCGGCCGCGGCACAGGCCGCCCCGCGCGGGAGCGAACCCGTCTACTCGTACGACAAGGCCGTCCGCGAGGCCGTCTGGGTGGACACCGGACTCGACGGCGACGGTGACGGAAAGGCCGACCGGGTCGCCGTCGACATCGTCCGCCCCCGCGAACCCGCCCGGCAGGGCCGCAAGGTCCCCGTCATCATGGACGCCAGCCCGTACTACTCCTGCTGCGGGCGCGGCAACGAGAGCCAGAAGAAGACGTACGACGCGAACGGCGACGTCGTCCAGATGCCGCTGTACTACGACAACTACTTCGTGCCCCGCGGCTACGCCTTCGTCGGCGTCGACCTGGCCGGAACCAACCGCTCCGACGGCTGCGACGACGTCGGCGGCCGCTCCGACGTCCAGTCCGCGAAGGCCGTCGTCGACTGGCTGAACGGCCGAGCCAAGGCCTACACGACCCGCACCGGCACCACCCGCGCCAAGGCCGGCTGGACCAACGGCCGCACCGGAATGATCGGCAAGAGCTGGGACGGCACCATCGCCAACGGCGTCGCCGCCACCGGCGTCAAGGGCCTGAAGACCATCGTCCCGATCAGCGCCATCTCCTCCTGGTACGACTATTACTTTCAGCAGGGCGCCCCGCTCTACGACTCCGGCCCCGAGTGGCTGTCCGACTACGTCAACAGCCCCGACGCCCGCGAGAAGTGCGGCGCCGTGCAGCAGAAGCTCGTCGACGGCGCGCCGCGCACCGGCGACCGGACCCCGCTGTGGACCGAGCGCGACTACGTGAAGGACGCGAAGAAGGTCAGGGCCAGCGTCTTCCTGATCCACGGCATGCAGGACCTCAACGTCCGCATGAAGCACCTCGGCCAGTGGTGGGACGCCCTAGCGAAGCACGGCGTCGAGCGCAAGATCTGGCTCTCCCAGACCGGCCACGTCGACCCCTTCGACTTCCGCCGCGCCACCTGGGTCGACACCCTGCACCGCTGGTTCGACCACGAACTCATGGGCTACGACAACGGCATCGACCGCGAGCCCATGGCCGACATCGAACGCCGTCCCGACCAGTGGAGCACCTCCGAGGTCTGGCCGCCGGCCGGCACCCGGTCCACCACCCTGCGCCCCGACCGGGGCATCCAGCCCGGCGTCGGCACCCTCGGCCTGCACCGCGGCCACGGCACCGAGACCTTCACCGACGACCCGAAGCTGAGCGAGACCGACTGGGCCGCCCAGGTTGACAAGCCGACACCGGAGAAGGCCGGTTTCACCACCGGGCCGCTCACCCGCGACCTGCGTCTGTCCGGCTCCTCCGAGGTCACCGTCACCGCGACGCCCTCCACCCCGACGGCCCATCTCTCCGCCGTCCTCGTGGACATCGGCCCCGACACGATCCGCGACTACGCCGACGCCGGCGAAGGCATCACCACCCTCCCGAACCGCACCTGCTGGGGCGCGAGCACCCCCGGCGACAGCTCCTGCTTCAAGGAGGCGAAGGCCAAGACCGCCGACGTCGACTACACGGTCGTCAGCCGCGGCTGGGCCGACCTCGGCAACCACGCCTCGGACGACAAGGGCTCCCCGCTCACCCCGGGCAAGCGGTACACGATCACCCTCGACCTGGCGGCGACCGACCACGTCGTCCCGAAGGGACACCGTCTGGCCCTGATCGTCGCGGGCACCGACAAGGGCCTCATCGACCCTCCCGCCGACACGCCGAAGCTGGCGCTCGACCTCTCCCGCACCTCGGCCGACGTGCCGTTCGTCGGCGGGCCCGCCGCCTTCGCCCGTGCCACCGCGGGTGCCGCGTTCACCCCGCCCGTGGCCGCGCTCCTGGACGGCGTACGGGAACCGCGCACCACCCATCGCGTCCCGGAGGGAACCCAGTGAACCGCGTCCGCGCCCTGACCTTGACCGCCGCCCTCGCCGCGTCCCTGGTGGCCGTCCCCGCCCAGGCGGCCACGGCCGGCGACTCCCCGCCGCGCACCGGCTTCGAGCGGACCTACGGCGCCCGCTGGACCACCCAGCCCGAGGAGCAGGACTTCCTCCGGGCCGTCGACCGGTCGAGCAGCCGGGTCTCCCTGACCCGCTTCGGTACGACGAAGCAGGACCGCCCGCTCCAACTCGTCCGCATCGGCACAAGCCCGAGCCCGAACAAGGTGCTCCTCGTGTGCAGCCAGCACGGCGACGAACCCTCCGGCCGCGAGGCCTGTCTCACCACCGTCCGTGACCTCGCACACGCCCGAGACAGCCGCACCCGGCGCTTCCTGGACCGCACCACCGTGCTCGTCGTGCCCACGGCCAACCCCGACGGCCGGGCCGCGAACACCCGCGGCAACAGCGACGGCGTCGACATCAACCGCGACCACCTCGCCCTCAAGACCGCCGAGGGCCGTGCCCTGGCCACGCTCATCCGCGACCAGCGCCCCGACATCATCTACGACCTGCACGAATACGGCGCAACCCCCCAGTACTACGACAAAGCGCTCTTCGATCTGTGGCCACGCAACCTCAACACCCATGACGCGGTCCACGACGAGGCGAAGACCCTGTCCGAGGCCTACGTCCGCCCCGCGGCGCAGCGGGCCGGTCACTCGACCGGCACCTACGGCATCTGGACCGATCCCGAAACCGGCGAACCGATCAAACAGGTCGCCGGAGACGGGCAGGAGCGCATTCTGCGCAATATGTCCGGTGTAAAGCATTCGGTCGGACTGCTCATCGAGAGCCGTGTGGATCCGCTCACCGAAGCGGAGAAGGCGGACGAGGCGCTGAACAACCGGCGCCGGGTCACCTCCCAACTGGACGCGCTCAAGGGTCTGTTCGGATACACCGAACAGCGCCGGGGCCGCATCGAGGCCACGACGGGCAAGGCCCGGCTCGCCGGCTGGGCGGCCACCGGCCCGGTCTACGTCGGCGGCGCCGACAACGACACGCCCGAACCCGCCGAGGTGATCCAGAACCCGCCCTGCGGCTACCGGCTCACCGCCGAGCAGTACGCCGAGGTCGGCGACGAACTCGCGCTGCACGGTGTGCGCGTACGGAAGGATGCCGAGGGCGTGCTCGTCCCCCTGCGCCAGCCCCTGCGGGCACTCGTCCCGCTGCTGCTCGACGAACGGGCCACGTACCACCTCACGGCAGCCGAGTCCGAACCGCAATGTTGAGGAGGATGAATTTGCGCCACACGTGGTAGGGGCGTTACGGAGGACTTACGTTCCTCCTACGTTCCAATGAAAGGTGCCGCCTGTGACACATGACCGACCAAGCGAGAAGCATCCTCACGGGGGAGGCACGCTGCCGGGTTCGGAAGCGGGCCTCCCCGGTCAGGAGAGGCCTCAGACCGACCGGATCGTCTTCGGTGTCACGGCGGCGCTCACCCTCGCCTTCGTGATCTGGGGCGCCACGGCGACCGACTCGCTCGAATCCGTCTCCACGAGCATGCTCAGCGGGCTGATGCACAACGGCGGCTGGGCGTTCATGCTCGCCGCCTCCGGCTTCGTCGTGTTCGCCCTCTGGATCGCGGCCAGCCGTTACGGCCGTATCCACCTCGGTGCGGAGGGTGAGGAGCCCGAGTTCCGCACGGTGTCCTGGGTCGCGATGATGTTCAGCGCGGGCATGGGCATCGGCCTGATGTTCTACGGCGTGAGCGAACCGCTGTCGCACTACTCGACGCCCCCGCCGGGCTCGAATCCGGCCGACTCCGGTGAACGCATGGAGACGGCCATGGCCACCACCTTGTTCCACTGGACGCTCCACCCGTGGGCGATCTACGCCGTGGTGGGCCTCGCCATCGCCTACAGCACCTTCCGCAGGCGGCGGCGCCAGACCATCAGCGCCGTCTTCACCCCGCTCATCGGCAAGAAGCACGCGAACGGCACCCCTGGCCGCGTCATCGACATCCTCGCGATCGTCGCGACCATCTTCGGCTCCGCCGCCTCCCTGGGACTCGGCGCGCTGCAGATCGGCTCCGGAGTGCAGGAGCTGGGCTGGATGGACAAGGTGAGCACCGGGCTGCTCGTCGCGATCATCGCGGTGCTGACCCTGGCCTTCGTCGCGTCCGCGATCTCCGGTGTGGAGAAGGGCATCCAGTGGCTGTCCAACACCAACATGGTGCTGGCGCTGGTCCTCGCCCTGTTCGTGTTCGTGGCGGGCCCGACCATCATCGTCCTCGACCTGCTGCCGACGTCGGTCTTCGCCTACCTCGGCGACCTGCCCCAGCTGGCCGGCCGCACGGAGGCGAGCGGCGGGGAGGGCGTCGCGGACTGGCTGGGCAGCTGGACCGTCTTCTACTGGGCGTGGTGGATCTCCTGGACGCCGTTCGTCGGCATGTTCATCGCCCGGATCAGCCGGGGCCGGACCATCCGGCAGTTCATCGGCGGCGTCATCCTCGTGCCCAGCACGGTCAGCCTGATCTGGTTCGCGATCTTCGGCGGCTCGGCGATGAAGATGCAGGAGGAGAACAGGCTCGGCAAGGAGGCGACCCCCGAGGGCCAGCTCTTCGACGTGCTGCAGCAGTTCCCCATCGCCACCGTCACCAGCCTGCTGGTGATGATCCTCGTCGGCATCTTCTTCGTCTCCGGCGCCGACGCGGCGTCGATCGTCATGGGCACGCTCTCGCAGAAGGGCGCGCTCGAACCCGGCCGCCTGGTGGTGGTGTTCTGGGGTGTCGTCACCGGTGCGGTGGCCGCGATCATGCTGCTCGTCGGCAGCGGCTCGGGCGACGCGCTGACAGGCCTGCAGAACCTCACCATCCTCGCGGCGGCGCCGTTCGTCGTCGTGATGACCCTCATGTGCGTCGCCCTCATGCGCGACCTGCGCCGCGACCCGGTGATGGTGCGTGAGCAGATGGGGTCCGAGGCCGTCGAGATGGCCGTCATGGAAGGCCACAAGAAGTACGACGGCGAGTTCGAGTTCCGGGTCGGCCCTGGCCGGGGCCCGGACGTCGAGGGCGACCCGATCGGCAAGCACTGACCGAGCGCCCGCCCTGCCGGATGCCCCCGACCGGGGCGTCGGAGCCCGACGGCTCCGACGCCTTGGGCCGGGGGCATCCGGCTTTCGGCGGCCTGGGCGTTCTCGGCCCGGGTGCTTCGGGCTCCACGGCCCCGGGGCCCTTGCCGCGCGCGCGGCGCTGGCCGCTGGAGCGGCCGGGCCGGAGTGCTTCGGGTCGAGCGGGCCGGTTGCCTTCACCCCGGTCGGAGGCCGTCAGCCGCGCTGCGCCCCGTCCCCTCCGTCGCAGACCAGCCGCACCGCTTCCTCCGCGCACCCCCACGCCACCGTGACGCCCGCGCCGCCGTGGCCGTAGTTGTGCACCAGGAGCCGGCCGTCCGGCAGGGCGTCGCGGTCCAGGCGGACCGCGGGGCGGGTTGGGCGCAGTCCGACCCGGTGTTCCAGGACGCGCGCCCGGGCGATCTCCGGCCGCAGTGCCGCGCAGCGGCGGACGATCGCCTCGGCCGTCGCGGGGTCTGGCTCTGGCGACCACGCGTCCTCCTCCGCCGTACCGCCGAGGACGAGACCGGCCGGCTGCGGAAACATGTACGCGTGCTCCCCGGCCGCATCGGTGGTGACGAGAAACGTGTCGATCCCGGGGTTCTCCACGACCACCAACTGCCCGCGCACGGGCCGCACGGACGGATCCGGCACCAGCTCACGTGCCCCGAGCCCCGTGCAGTTGACCACGACCGGCGCGTCGGCCTCCGCGAACGAGGACACCGTACGGGCCTCGACCACCCCGCCCGCGGCCACGAACCGCTCCCGCAGCCACGGCAGATGAGCGGGCATGTCGATCAGGGGAAGCCGTGCCCGGACGCCCGTGCCCGCGTACTCCCCGGCCCTGGCCTGCCGCAGCCCCGGTACCCGCCCCGCCAGCCACCCGTCGACCTCGTCGAGACGGGTCTCGCCCAGTACCCCTTCGACCATGCGTACGCCGGTCGGTCCGGGCCGCGCCGCCAGCTCCTCGTACACCTCCAGCGACCGCAGCGCCCACGCACGCGCGAGCGCGGCCGGCTCGATCCGGTACGGCCACCACAGCGCCCCCGCAACCGCTGAGGTGGTCGCCTCGACGGCGTCCCGCGTCCACACCCGCACCCGCCGCCCGCGTTCGGCCAGCAGCACCGCCGTCGTCAACCCGACGACCCCGCCACCGACCACCAGGATCTCGTCGCTCCGCTCGCCCGCCATGCCGGGACCGTAGCGGAATATGTCATGCCGTGCTCACATCACGCGCAGTATGGGGATACTCACAGCATGTGTGCCGAATACGCGACCTTCGGCCTGGCACCCGCGATGCGGGCCGGCGGAGTTCTCCACGACGGCGGTTACCAGGTCCACCGGGACTTCGTGGACTTCATCGTCGACGGACGCCCGCTGCTGTTCCGGCTCTCCGACCTCGACGCCGTCTCCCCGCTCGCCTCCGACGTCCCGCCCGCCATCTTCACCGCACAGGTCCGCAGCCTGCTCCTGGAGAGCCCGGCGCCCCTGCCCGGCGGCCGCTACGTCGTCTACGGCTGCCCGGAGTGCGAGGACCTGGCGTGCGGAGCCGTCACCGCGCTCATCCGGCGGGACGGCGAGGACTTCATCTGGCGGGACTTCGCCTGGCAGACCGACGAACACGCCGACCTCGACCTCAACGGCTACCACGGCATCGGCCCGTTCCGCTTCCGCGGCGCCGAGTACCGCGCGGCCTTGAGCGCCCTGCTGAACGGCTCAGCCCCGGACACCCGGCGCCGCGTCCTGCTGATCGGCCCCCGCGTCGCGGTCCTGGCCAAGCTCGCCGCGGCGTTACGCACCATCGGCGTCGGCGCCGACATCGCCCACGACGCCGACGGAGTGCCCGCCGACGAACTGCGCGCCTACGGCGCCGTCGCCTTCGGCCGCGCGACCGGCGAGCGGGACCGCGCCGCCGTCCGCCGCGCCTTCGAACAGGCCGAGGTCCCCGTCGCCTACGTCGACGGCCTCGCCCCGATCGTCCCCCTCCTCGTCGCCCAGATCGAACACGCCCTGGACCGGGGCACGGTGGCACAGCACCGCCTCACCGGCCTGACCGCCGCCGACAGCGGGGCGGACATCGAGGTCACCTCCGCCTGCCGGGTCACCCTCACCGCCTACCGCCTCGACCGGCTCTCCCGCACCCACACCCACGAGATCTTCGACGGCGTCCTCGAACCGGGCCGTCACCACCTCGTCCTCGACGCCAGGTCGGTGAGGGGACGGTCCTACGTCGTGGCGCGCACCTCCGGAAGTGTCCTGGTGACGGCAGTGACCCACGGAGCGGCCCACTAATATCGGCGACCTGATGACTGCCACCCTCGTCGCCAAGAATCTCGCCGCCGGCCACGGCGACCGCTCCCTGTTCACCGGGCTCGACCTCGTCGTCGCGCCCGGCGATGTGATCGGCCTGGTCGGAGCCAACGGCGCCGGCAAGTCCACCCTGCTCAGGATGCTCGCCGGACTCACCGCACCCGAGCAGGGCGAACTGCGCCTGTCCCCACCGACCGCCACCGTCGGCCACCTCCCGCAGGAGCCGGACCGCCGGCCCGGCGAGACCGTCCGGGCGTTCCTGGCCCGCCGCACCGGCGTCGCCGAGGCCCAGCGGACCATGGACGAGGCGACCCAGGCCCTGGTCGACGCGGCCCCCGGCGCCGACGACGCCTACGCCACCAGCCTGGAGCGCTGGCTCGGGCTCGGCGGCGCCGACCTCGACGAACGCGCCGAGGAGATCGCCGACTCACTGGGCCTCGCGGTCGACCTGGACCAGCCCATGACGTCCCTGTCCGGCGGCCAGGCGGCCCGCGCCGGCCTCGCCTCCCTGCTGCTCTCCCGCTACGACGTCTTCCTCCTCGACGAGCCGACCAACGACCTCGACCTGGACGGCCTGGAACGCCTCGAACGCTTTGTGAGCGGCCTGCGCGCCGGCACGGTCGTCGTCAGCCACGACCGCGAGTTCCTCACCCGCACCGTCACCAAGGTCCTCGAACTCGACCTCGCCCAAGGGCAGATCAACCTCTACGGCGGCGGCTACGACGCCTACCTCGAGGAGCGGGACGTCGCCCGCCGGCACGCCCGCGACGAGTACGAGGAGTACGAGGGAAAGAAGACCGCCCTTGAGGACCGCGCCCGGACCCAGCGGTCCTGGATGGACAAGGGCGTGAAGAACGCGCGCCGCAAGGCGGGCAACGACAACGACAAGATCGGCCGCAAGTTCCGCAGCGAGGCCAGCGAGAAGCAGGCCGCGAAGGCCCGGCAGACCCAGCGCATGATCGAACGCCTGGATGTCGTCGAGGAGCCGCGCAAGGAGTGGGAACTGCGCATGGAGATCGCGTCGGCGCCGCGCTCGGGCGCCGTCGTCGCGACCCTGCGGGACGCCGAGGTGCGCCGCGGCGGCTTCGTCCTCGGCCCGGTGTCCCTCCAGATCGACTGGGCGGACCGGGTGGCGGTGACCGGCGCGAACGGCGCGGGCAAGTCCACGCTGCTGGCCGCCCTGCTCGGCCGTGTCCCGCTCGACGCCGGGCACGCCGCGCTCGGCTCGGGCGTCCTGCTCGGCGAGGTCGACCAGGCCCGCAAGCTCTTCCACGGCCAGGAGGCCCTGCTCGACGCCTTCCGGGCGGCCGTCCCGGACACCGAACCGGTCGAGATCCGCACCCTCCTGGCCAAGTTCGGCCTCAAGTCGGAGCATGTCCTACGCCCGGCGGCGACCCTCTCCCCGGGCGAGCGCACGAGAGCCGCGCTGGCGCTGCTCCAGGGCCGGGGCGTCAACCTCCTGGTCCTCGACGAGCCGACCAACCACCTCGACCTGCCCGCCATCGAGCAGCTGGAGTCGGCCCTCGACGCCTACGAGGGCACGCTCCTGCTGGTCACGCACGACCGCCGCATGCTGGACGCCGTCCGGGTGACGCGCCGCCTGGAGGTGGCGGACGGCAAGGTGACCGAGCGCTAGCGAGCCGTCAGACGGGTGGCGAGAGAGGGGTAGTCCACGACGTACCCCTCCTCGTCGAACTCCAGGTCGCTGCGGAAGTCACCGGAGGTGAAACGGACCCGCCCGGGCCCCAGATGCGTGTACGTCTGCCGCGAGGGCAGCACGCCCAGGTCCGGCACCGACACCCAGGCCATCAGGAACTGCCGCTCTCCGGGCGCCTGATGAAGCCCGTGCCGGAGCACCGGCATGGTGTTGGTGAGTGGGCACAGCCCGAGATCGCAGTCGAGAGCGCCGTCGATGTCGGGCAGCGGCTCGCCGTTCGCGGTCCAGTGGCCCTGACCGTCGTGCCGTAGATCGAGCTCGCGGGTCCCGTCCTCGGTCGCCGCGGTGACGCTCAGCCGCCGGGTCACGAAGCCTTCGGCGGTCTCGAGCTCGTACGAGATCCAGTACGGCTCCGGAACGGTACCGACGGCCCGCCCCCGGGCCCGCAGCACGCCGTCCTCCCGCTCGGCCCAGGCGGTCTCGAACCCCTGGCTCCCGGACACTTCCCAGGTAATGGCACGCATTCAGCAACCCTAGAACGGAAAGGGCGCGAAGCGCCTCTTTCCCAGGGGCCGCGGGACCGTTTCGATCTGCGGCTCCGCCGCGCGAGCGCGACCAGCCACAACGGACCCGCAGCTCCCCACGACCTCCCTGGCGGAGCCGTCAGCGCTTACCGCCCTTGGGGTCCGCCAGCCCCGCGCGGCGCAACGCGTCGGCCATCGCGCTGTTGGCAGGCGGCGGCGCCTGACGCGACCCGCCACGGCCGCCACCACCGCCACGCCCACCCTGCCGCTGCTGCGGCGGACGCCCGCCCCGCTGCCGGCGCTCACCGGAGCCGCCGCCCTGGCCCTGCGAGGCCGCCGCCTCGTCGTCCAGGCGCAGCGTCAGCGAGATCCGCTTGCGCGGGATGTCGACGTCGAGGACCTTCACCTTGACGATGTCCCCCGGCTTCACCACGTCCCGGGGGTCCTTGACGAACGTCTTCGACATCGCGGAGACGTGCACCAGGCCGTCCTGGTGCACACCGACGTCGACGAACGCCCCGAAGGCGGCGACGTTCGTCACGACGCCCTCCAGGACCATCCCGGCCGACAGGTCGGAGATCTTCTCCACGCCCTCCTGGAAGGCGGCCGTCTTGAAACCCGGACGCGGGTCGCGGCCCGGCTTCTCCAGCTCCTTCAGGATGTCGGTGACGGTCGGCAGACCGAACGTCTCGTCCACGAAGTCCTGCGGCTTCAGCGAGCGCAGCGCACCGGTGTTGCCGATGAGCGCGGCGACCTCCTGGCCGCTGGTCTTCACCATGCGCCGCACGACCGGGTAGGCCTCCGGGTGCACGCTGGACGCGTCCAGCGGGTCGTCACCGCCGCGGATCCGCAGGAAGCCCGCACACTGCTCGTACGCCTTGGGACCGAGCCGCGCCACCTTCTTCAGCCCGCCCCGGGACGTGAACGGCCCGTTGGCGTCCCGGTGCGCCACGATGTTCTCGGCGAGCCCGGAGGTGATGCCGGAGACCCGGGCGAGCAGCGGGGCCGACGCCGTGTTGACGTCCACGCCCACGCCGTTCACACAGTCCTCCACCACCGCGTCCAGCGAGCGCGACAGCTTCAGCTCGGACAGGTCGTGCTGGTACTGGCCGACGCCGATCGACTTCGGGTCGATCTTCACCAGCTCGGCCAGCGGGTCCTGGAGCCGCCGCGCGATCGACACGGCACCGCGCAGCGACACGTCCATGTCGGGCAGCTCCTGCGAGGCGAACGCGGATGCCGAGTACACGGACGCGCCGGCCTCGGAGACCATCACCTTCGTGAGCTTCAGCTCCGGGTGCTTGCTGATCAGCTCCCCGGCGAGTTTGTCGGTCTCGCGGGACGCCGTGCCGTTGCCGATGGCGACCAGCTCGACCGCGTGCTCCTTGGCGAGCCGGGCCAGCTTGGCGATGGCCTCGTCCCACCGGTTGGCCGGGACGTGCGGGTGGATGACGTCCGTCGCGACGACCTTGCCGGTCGCGTCCACCACGGCGACCTTCACGCCCGTGCGGAAACCGGGGTCCAGGCCGAGTGTCGCGCGCGTACCCGCCGGGGCCGCGAGCAGCAGGTCGCGCAGATTCGCCGCGAAGACCCGCACCGCCTCGTCCTCGGCGGCCGTGCGCAGCCGCAGCCGCAGGTCGATGCCGAGGTGCACGAGGATACGGGTGCGCCACGCCCAACGGACGGTGTCCTTGAGCCACTTGTCGCCGGGCCGGCCCCGGTCGGCGATCCCGAACCGGTTCGCGACGATCCCCTCGTAGGACGACGGGCCGTCCGTGGCTTCCTCGGGCTCCAGAGCCAGCTCGAGGACATCCTCCTTCTCGCCGCGCAGCATGGCCAGGACGCGGTGCGAGGGCAGCTCGGTGAACGGCTCGGCGAAGTCGAAGTAGTCGGCGAACTTCGCTCCCGCCTCCTCCTTGCCGTCCCGCACCTTGGCGGCCAGCCGCCCGCGCACCCACATGCGCTCGCGCAGCTCGCCGATCAGGTCGGCGTCCTCCGAGAACCGCTCGGTGAGGATCGCCCGGGCGCCGTCGAGGGCGGCCTGCGGATCGGCCACGCCCTTGTCGGCGTCGACGAACGCGGCCGCCGCGGCGAGGGGCTCGACACCCGGATCGCCGAGCAGCCCCTCCGCCAGCGGCTCGAGACCCGCCTCGCGGGCGATCTGCGCCTTGGTGCGCCGCTTGGGCTTGTACGGGAGGTAGATGTCCTCCAGGCGCGCCTTGGTCTCGGCGCCCCGGATCCGCGCCTGAAGCTCCTCGGTGAGCTTGCCCTGCTCGCGCACCGACTCCAGGATCGCCGCCCGCCGCTCCTCGAGCTCCCGCAGATAGCGCAGCCGCTCCTCGACGGTGCGCAGCTGCGCGTCGTCGAGCATCTCGGTCGCTTCCTTGCGGTAGCGAGCGATGAAGGGCACCGTAGAACCGCCGTCGAGCAGTTCCACGGCGGCCCTGACCTGCCGCTCCCGTACGCCGAGCTCCTCGGCGATCCTGCCTTCGATGGACCCTACTTCGATGGACCCGGGTGTCGTCACGATCCCGTACCGCCTTCTCCACTGAGGTTGCGCGGCAATTGTGGCAGGTGACACCGACACTCGGGGTCCAGGGCGGTACCCCCGGCAGGTCGCCGGCGGCCCCCGGTCAGGCCCTGCGGCTGCGGGTGGCGGACGAGGCCCCGCCGAAGAGGCGGGCCAGGGCCCGGAAGGGCAGGGTCACGACGGTGGCGATGGCGCCGCCGATCTGGCGCAGCACGTCTGCGATAGCACGGAACACGGTGTTTCCCCTTTCCTCTCCCGACCGCACCGATCGGGAAAGGCCGGGTACCTCACCAGAGCCTCACCATGCGTCACGACCGAACACGCGTGTCCCGGCCACGGTTCACCCCGGTGCGCCGCGGCCCTCAGCCCTTGCCGACCAGATCCGCCGGGAAGGCCCCGGCCACGAGCGCGGCCTGCGCGAAACCGGCGCCGAGCTCGGTCAGCCGGGCCACGCCCTCCGGGCCCAGGTGCTCGTACGGGGCCCGGTCGAGCCGGTCCGTCTCCCGCTCGATCTCCTCGCGCAGGGCGGCACCCCGCTCGGAGAGCTCGCCGGCCGTGTCCAGCAGCCCGCGCTCCCGCAGCCGGTCCGTCGCCGCGTCCCAGTCCTCCTGGTTCCAGCCCCGGGTGGTGAACACCCACTTCGGGGCCATGCCCTTGCCCGTCGCCGTGTGGGTCACCATCGCCTCGAGACCGTCGAGACCCGCGGACATCAGGGCGGCCAGGTGCCCGTCGCCCCGGTGCTCGCGCAGCAGGGTCGCCGCGTGCCAGTACGCGAGGTGCGGCTCCTCGGGGACGGGCAGGTCCGCATGGGCGGCGTACAGCGGCCTCGCGCCGCGCGAACAGGCCTCGGTGGCGCGCAGCGCGAGCCGCGCGGCCTCGGCCATCTCCGCCGACGCCAGGACCTCTTCGCCCAGCAGGCGCCGCAGCGTCGCGTCGACCGCACGCACGCGTGCCGCCAGCACCTGCCCGGGTGTGGCGCTCTCCCACACCGCCGGCACGTGCCGGGCCACGAGCTCGTACTTGTAGTTGTAGAAGGCCGCCGCCACCGCACCGGGCCCCACGGGTCCGAACGCGGCGGCCCGTACGGCGAAGTTCACGGCGTGGGGATGGGTGATCCCGGCAGCACCCACCTCCCGTCCCAGATCCGGCGAGAAGTAGTGCGTCGCGTGCAGGGAGTTGAGCACGTTCTGGCAGCGTCGGCCGGCGCGCGGCTCAAGGGCGGCAGTCGTCATGCCGGGCAGGTTACCAACCGCTTGGTATGTCCTCCAGGGCCGCACATCCCATGGCAGGAAAGGTGGGAACTTCGTCATTGCGGCCACGCTCCGGGCCCGCGAAGAATCAAGGGCATGGCCCAGCGCACCGTTCTCGCCGTCCTCCTCGACGGCGTGCAGAGTCTCGACGTCACGGGGCCCGTGGAGGTCTTCGCGGGCGCGGAGCTGCTCTCCCCGGGGACATACCGGATCCGCACGGCCTCCCCGGACGGCGCGCCCGTGCGGACCAGCAGCGGCCTGACCCTCGTACCCGACGATTCCCTGGACGGGGTCTCCGACCCGCACACCCTGCTCGTCCCCGGCGGTCCGGGCTCCCTCGATCCGGACCCTCGCCTGGTCGACTGGGTGCGCGAGCACGGGCCGCGTGCCGTGCGCCTGGTCTCCGTGTGCACCGGTGCGGCCGTACTCGCCGAGGCCGGGCTCCTGGACGGCCGCCGCGCCACGACGCACTGGGCGTACTGCGACCGGCTGGCCCGTGACCACCCGGCCGTCGAGATCGACCCCGACCCCGTCTACGTACGCGACGGGCACATCGCCACCTCGGCCGGTGTCACCGCGGGCATCGACCTCGCCCTGGCCCTGGTCGAGGAGGACCTCGGCCGGGACGCCGCCCTCGCCATCGCCCGCCACCTGGTGGTCTTTCTGCGGCGCCCCGGGAACCAGGCCCAGTTCAGCGCCCAGCTCGAAGCCCAGACCGCTCATCGCGAGCCCCTCCGGGACGTCCAGCGGTTCATCACCGAACGCCCGGACGCCGACCTCTGCGTGGAGGCCCTCGCCGCCCGCGCCCGCCTCTCGCCCCGCCACTTCGCCCGCGCCTTCCGGGCCGAGACCGGTATGACGCCCGGGCGGTACGTGGACCGCGTCCGCCTCGAACACGCCCGCCGTCTCCTGGAGGACACCGCCGGCGGCATCGAGGAGATCTCCCGCACCAGCGGCTACGGCACACCCGAGGCCATGCGCCGGGCCTTCGTCAAGGCCCTCGGGACGCCCCCGGCCGAGTACCGCCGCCGCTTCCGCCCCGCGACCACGCCCTGAGCCCCTCTCGCATCGACTCGCATCGA
This sequence comes from Streptomyces sp. NPDC044719, assembly GCF_056433405.1. Taxonomy (NCBI): domain Bacteria; kingdom Bacillati; phylum Actinomycetota; class Actinomycetes; order Kitasatosporales; family Streptomycetaceae; genus Streptomyces; species Streptomyces sp. NPDC044719. The sequence continues at coordinate 78,082 of NZ_JBWKHE010000010.1, read as the reverse complement.
CGGAAGGAACCCCGCATGCAGATCGCCATCGTCCTCTACGACCGCTTCACCGCCCTCGACGCCGTCGGCCCCTACGAGACCCTGGGCCGGGTCCCGGACGCGGAGACCGTCTTCGTCGCCGAGCGGACCGGCCCCGTCCGGAACGACTCGGGGAACCTCGCCGTCGTCGCCGACCGGGCCCTGGCCGACGTACCGAATCCGGACATCGTCGTCGTCCCCGGCGGCCCGGGCCAGGAGTCGCTGATGGCGCACGAGCCGCTCCTGGACTGGCTGCGCGCCGCCGACGCCGGCAGCACCTGGACGACGTCCGTGTGCACCGGCTCCCTGCTGCTCGCCGCCGCCGGACTCCTCCGGGGCCGCCGCGCGACCTCCCACTGGCTGACCCTGGAGGAACTGAAGCGCTTCGGGGCCGAGCCCACGGGGGAGCGGGTCGTCACCGACGGCAAGTACGTCACCGCGGCCGGCGTCTCCGCCGGCATCGACATGGGACTGACCCTGCTCGGCCGGATCGCGGGCGACGATCACGCCCAGATCGTCCAGCTCGCCACGGAGTACGACCCGCAGCCGCCCTACGACGCCGGATCACCCGAGAAGGCGCCCGCGCACATCGTCGAACTGCTCCGGTCGCACGCCGACGTCATCCTGACGTAGGCACACTCCAGTCGAACCGCGGCTGCCTGCGCTCCAGGAACGCGGCGACGCCCTCCGCGGTGTCGCCGCTCGCGCGCGCCTGCCCGGCCCAGTGCGCGTCCCGGTCCGTACCGCCGTTCGCGAACTCCTTCGCCGCCGCCTGCGTCAGCTGCGAACGGGACACCAGGATCCGGGTGAACTCGGCGACCCGCTCGCCGAGTTCACCCTCGGGCAGCACCTCGTCCGCCAGACCGGTGCGCAGCGCCCGCTCCGTGTCGATCAGCTCGCCGGAGAACAGCAGGTACTTGGCGGTGGCCGGACCCACCAGGGACACCAGCCGCCTGGTCGAGGACGCCGGGTACACGATGCCGAGCTTCGCCGGCGTCACACCGAACAGCGCCCCTTCCTCGGCGAACCGCAGATCACAGGCCGCCGCGAGCTGTGCCCCGCCGCCCACACAGTGCCCGCGCACGGCGGCCAGGGTCGGCTTCGGAAACGCGGCGAGCGCCTCCTCGGCCCGCACGGCGAGGCTCTGTGCCTCCTCCGGCGAGCCCCGGAGCGTCGAGATGTCGGCACCGGCGCAGAACGTCCCGCCCTCGCCGGTGAGCACCAGCGCCCGGACGGCCGGATCGCCGGCCAGCCCCTCCAGGAGCGGCGGCAGCGAGCGCCACATCGCGGCCGTCATGGCGTTGCGCTTCTCCGGATGACGGATGACGACCGTCGCGACCGAGTCGGTCACGCTGTTCAGCAACTGCGGCTCCATGCGCCGGATGCTATCCGCAAGGCAAACCCGTACAACCCGAATAGTTCGCCGAGACGGCGCAACAGGGACAGGACCAGTCCCACAACTGACCGTGTCATACGCCAACGGTCAGAAGTGCTCGATACTTGCTGACTTCTGTTCAGTCCCGGGGTACGGAGCGCATCGTTACCAACACTCGAGACGTGGCGACAATCGAGCGCGAGGGTGGCGACCGGACAATGGACGACGAGGGGCATGGGTCCGGCCCACGCCCACAGGGCGGCGCGGTGCCCCTCGGGCCCGCGGATCCGCTGCCGTACGAGGGTGTCTGGCGGTTCACCGCGCCGGCCGTCGACGCCTCGGTCCCGCAGGCGCGGCACGCCGTACGGGACCTGCTGCTGCGTCAGGGTGTGCCGGTCTCGGACGACCTGGCCCAGGGCCTGCTGCTGATCGTCTCGGAGCTGGTGACGAACGCCGTGAAGCACGCGGCGGTGCTGTCGCCCACGGTCGCCGTCGAGGTGGCCGTCGGGGCGGAGTGGCTGCGCGTGTCCGTGGAGGACAACCACCCGTACCGGCCCACCGCCCTGGAGGCCGACCACGGCCGGACCGGCGGCCGCGGACTGCTGCTGGTGCGCGAGGTCACCCGGGAGGCGGGCGGCAGGTGTGAGGTCGAATACACCGCGAGCGGCGGCAAGGTGATCTGGGCCGCCCTGCCGCTCAAGCCCGCACGCTTCCCCTAAGGCCTGTCCGGTTACCTAAGGCCTGTCCCATTACCCAAGGCCTGCCCGGCCCTGCCGTCAGGGGCTGCCTCGTCACCAGCCGGCCGACTCTCCCGTCAGCTCCCTGATCGCCGGCCGGGCCGCGTCCAGGACGGTCATGAACCAGGACGAGAAGGTGTCCTTGGCGTGCCGCTCCGCCAGCTCGGGCGGGGTCACGAACGCCGTCGACGCCACCTCCTCCGGATCCGGCCGCAGCACGGCCTGCACCATGCCGACGTAGAGGTGGTTGTACTCCTGCTCCACAAGACCGGACTCCGGGTCCGGGTGGTTGTAGCGGACCGTGCCCGCCTCGGCCAGCAGGGACGGGGAGGCGCCGAGTTCCTCGAAGGTCCGGCGCGCCGCCGCCGCGAAGGGCGCCTCGCCGGGGTAGGGGTGGCCGCAGCAGGTGTTGGACCACACACCGGGGGAGTGGTACTTGCCCAGCGCGCGCTGCTGGAGCAGCAGCCTGCCGTACTCGTCGAAGAGGAACACGGAGAACGCGCGGTGCAGCTGTCCGGGTGGCTGGTGGGCGGCGAGCTTCTCCGCCGTGCCGATCGTCACGCCGTCCTCGTCGACCAGTTCCAGCAAAATCGCGTCTGCGGTGCCGTTCGACGGGTTGTGCGTCGCGGTGGCAGGTGTGATCGGCATACCCATCCTTCACATCGGTCTTCGCGCCCCAAGTCTGCCGTACGAATCCGGCACTCCCGGCACTTCGCGGTGTGCCCGCATGTCCCCACGCGGCAGCGCGGAGCGCGGACGGCGCCGCTCGACGCCGGAAGAGGGACCCAGGAGCTGATCGTGCCCGGCGCGATGGGCCGAAAATCGTCCCTGCCGGTGCGGGGAGGGGCAGGGCGTGGGCGTGCGCCGTAGCGCTGCGTCCCCCGGCGCACTCGGATCGGAATGCGCCCCACCAGCCCCGGAGACCACATCAGCCACCGCGTCAGTGGCAGAGCTGCGCCTCGTGCTCCGCGTGCCCGGTCGGCTCCAGCTGGAAGGTGCAGTGCTCCACGTCGAAGTGGTCGCCGAGGCAGCCCTGCAACTCGTGGAGCATCTTCTCGTGGCCGATCGCGTTCAGCGCCTCCGAGCTGACGACCACATGCGCCGAGAGCACCGGCATGCCCGAGGTGATCGTCCAGGCGTGCAGGTCGTGGACGTCCTCCACCCCGTCGGTCGCCAGGATGTGGGCCCGTACCTCCGCCATGTCGACGCCCTTGGGCGCCGCCTCCAGCAGGACGTCGAGCGTCTCGCGCAGCAGCTTCCAGGTGCGCGGCGCGATCATCAGGGCGATGACGAGCGAGGCGATGGGGTCGGCGGCCTGCCAGCCGGTGAGCATGATCACCGTGCCCGAGACGATCACCGTGACGGAGCCCAGCGCGTCCGCCGCCACCTCCAGGAACGCGCCGCGCACGTTCAGGCTCTCCTTCTGGCCGCGCATCAGCAGCGCCAGCGACACCATGTTCGCGGCGAGACCGATCACACCGAACACGATGGCGAGCCCGCCCTCGGTGTCCGCCGGGGTGATGAAGCGCTGGACCGACTCGTACACGACGTACCCGCCGACCCCGAGCAGGAGCAGGCAGTTGGCCAACGCGGCGAGGATCTCGGCCCGTGCGTAGCCGAAGGTGGCACGGTCGCTGGGCGGCCGGCTCGCGAAGTGGATCGCGAGCAGTGCCATGCCCAGGCCCAGCGCGTCCGTCGCCATGTGCGCCGAGTCCGCGACGAGTGCGAGCGAGTCCGCGAGGAGCCCGCCGACGATCTGGACCACCACGATGCCGAGCGTGATCGCCAGCGCGGCCCGCAGCCTGCCGCGGTACGCCGACGTCGCGGTACCACCGGCCGGCGCTCCGTGCGCGTGCCCGTGATCGTGTCCAGCCCCCATGAAAGCCGCCTCCTGTGTCCGTCCGATCGTGCCCGGGTGCCCCAGTGAACTACGGGGAGGGGGTATGTGCAACGCGGCACTGAACACCGTTGTCATGTGCCCTGACCTGCGGAAACGATGCCCAGGTCAGGGCATCCTCAGCAGCAGCTGTTCACGAGCCGTGGTGCAGCAGCCAGCCGCGCCACGCCGACTCGGCCATCTCGGACACCCCGCGCCGCGCGGTCCAGCCGAGCTCCCCGGCCGCCCGGGCCGCCGAGGCCACCGCCCGCGGGGCGTCCCCCGGGCGGCGCCCCTCGACGAGCGGTGGCCGCCGGTCACCGGTGACCTCGCCGATGACCGTGATGAGTTCGCGCACCGAGACGCCCTCGCCGCGTCCGATGTTGACCGTCAGATCGCCCGCGACGCCTCCTTCGGCGAGCCGCCGGGCCGCCGCGAGGTGTGCCTCGGCCAGATCGGCGACGTGAATGTAGTCACGAATACAGGTGCCGTCCGGGGTCGGGTAGTCGTCGCCGAAGATCCTCGGGGCCTCGTCGCGCGTCAGCCGGTCGAAGACCATCGGGACGATGTTGAAGACTCCCGTGTCGGCCAGCTCCGGCGCGGCCGCGCCCGCCACGTTGAAGTAGCGCAGACATACGGTGGAGATCCCGTGTGCCCGGCCCGCCGCCCGCACCAGCCACTCACCGGTGAGCTTCGTCTCGCCGTACGGGTTCACCGGCGCGCAGGGCGTGTCCTCCGTGATGAGGTCCACACCCGGGTCGCCGTACACGGCCGCGGACGAGGAGAACACGAAGCGCTCGACGCCGGCCCCGGCGACCGCGTCCAGCAGGGTCGCCAGTCCCCCGACGTTCTCCCGGTAGTACCGCGTCGGCTGGGCGACCGACTCGGCGACCTGCTTGCGCGCCGCGAGATGCACCACACCCGTCACACCGTGCTCGGCGAACACTCGTTTCAGCAGCTCACCGTCGAGCGACGACCCCTCCACGAGCGGCACATCGCCGGGGAGCCGCGCGGGCACCCCGGCCGAGAGGTCGTCCAGCGCCAGAACGCGCTCCCCGGCCTCGGTCATGGCCCTCGCCACGTGTGCCCCGATGTAGCCGGCCCCGCCTGTGATCAGCCAAGTCATGGTCGCTCACCCTATGCGGCCACGACCGGGCCGCACGCGATGTCCCCGATGTCCGCTCTGGGAGGCGCGGTTTGTGGGGCGGGCCTCGGATCCCCGATGATGATCGTGGCAAAGGCTTGTGCGAACCACGTTGATCGATCTGCCTAACAGGCGGTGAACGTGGCCTTCCCGGTATCCGATAGCCTCTGCCGACATGCCGCCCGGGAGCCACCGGAGCGGGCGCCCCCACCCAGCACTGCACCGGCGCGGACGCGTCGGTACCAGGGAGTGAATTCGGTTGTCGACCGCCATCCTCACCGGCCAGCCGGTCCCCGGATCGTCGATCGAGGCCGACCTGCGGTCCCTCGGCTTCGACGTGCGGAGCGCGGCCGACACCGCCGAGGCCGAGACCCTGCTCGCCGCGGTGCCGGGCGAGGAGCGGGTGGCCCTGGTCGACGCCCGGTTCGTGGGACATGTGCACGCGCTGCGGCTCGGCCTCACCGACCCCCGGTTCCCGCTCGCCGCGATCCCCGGCGCCGTCACCGCCCAGCCGGCCGGCCGCCAGGCCCTCACCCGGGCGATGGCCCGCGAGAACTCCGCGGGGGGCGGCACCACCCTGGTCGACAGCCTCGCCGACCGCATCCTCACCGCCCTGGACACCGACGGAACCGAGGTGCACCGCCCCGAGCTGGGCAGCCTCGTCGCCGCCGTCCCCGCCGACCCGCAGGCCCGCAACGAGGCACGGCAGGCCCTGACGAACGTCGACGACGAGGCCGTACGCCTGAAGTCGGCCGTGAAGTCCCGCGACGGCTTCTTCACCACGTACTGCATCAGCCCGTACTCCCGCTACATCGCCCGCTGGTGCGCCCGCCGCGGCCTGACCCCGAACCAGGTCACCACCGCCTCGCTCATCACCGCACTCATAGCGGCGGCCTGCGCGGCCACCGGCACCCGCGGCGGTTTCGTCGCGGCCGGCGTCCTGCTGATCGCGTCCTTCGTCCTGGACTGCGTCGACGGACAGATCGCCCGCTACTCCCTTCAGTACTCCACGCTCGGCGCCTGGCTGGACGCCACCTTCGACCGGGCCAAGGAGTACGCCTACTACGCGGGCCTCGCGCTCGGAGCGGCCCGCGGCGGCGATGACGTCTGGGCCCTCGCCCTCGGCGCCATGGTCCTGCAGACCTGCCGGCACGTCGTGGACTTCTCCTTCAACGAGGCCAACCACGACGCCACCGCCAACACCAGCCCCACCGCGGCCCTCTCCGGCAAGCTCGACAGCGTCGGCTGGACGGTGTGGGTGCGCCGGATGATCGTCCTGCCGATCGGCGAGCGCTGGGCGATGATCGCGGTGCTCACGGCCGCCACGACCCCGCGGATCACCTTCTACGTCCTGCTCATCGGCTGCGCCTTCGCCGCGACGTACACCACGGCGGGGCGGGTGCTGCGGTCGCTGACGCGGAAGGCGCGCCGCACCGACCGGGCCGCGCAGGCGCTGGCCGACCTCACCGACAGCGGGCCGTCGGCGGAGGGTCTCTCGCGGTTCCTGCGGAAGCTGCCCGCCCGGGGCCCGCTCGGTTCGCGCGCCCTCGTGGCGCTGCCGGGCGCCGCGCTCCTGCTCGCTGCCGCCGGGCTGGAGTCGTACGGCAGTGTGCTCCTCATCGCCCTGGCCGTCCTCTACGTACTCACCTCGGCCGCCGCCGTGGCGCACCCCCTCAAGGGCGCCCTGGACTGGCTCGTCCCGCCGATGTTCCGCGCCGCCGAGTACGGCACCGTCCTCGTCCTCGCGGCCAAGGCGGACGTGAACGGAGCCCTTCCTGCGGCTTTCGGGCTGGTGGCCGCGGTCGCCTACCATCACTACGACACGGTGTACCGCATCCGCGGCAACGCCGGAGCGCCCCCGGCCTGGCTGGTGCGTTCCATCGGGGGGCACGAAGGACGGACGCTGCTCGTCACCGTCCTTGCCGCGCTGCTCACCGCCTCGCAGTTCACGGTCGCGCTCACGGTCCTCGCCGTGGCCGTGGCCCTGGTGGTGCTCGTCGAGAGCATCCGCTTCTGGGTGTCCGCCCACAAGGGTGGCGCGCCCGCCGTACACGATGAAGGAGAACCCGCATGATCGGCCTCGTGCTGGCGGCCGGCGCCGGACGGCGTCTGCGCCCCTACACCGACAGCCTTCCCAAGGCTCTGGTGCCGGTGGGTCCTGCGGGCATAGAGGGCGAACCCACGGTTCTCGACCTGACCCTCGCCAACTTCGCGGAGGTCGGCCTCACCGAGGCCGGCATCATCGTCGGCTACCGCAAGGAGGCCGTGTACGCGCGCAAGGAAGCGCTGGAGGCGAAGTACGGCCTCAAGCTCACCCTCATCGACAACGACAAGGCCGAGGAGTGGAACAACGCCTACTCCCTGTGGTGCGGGCGTGACGCCCTCAAGGACGGGGTGATCCTCGCCAACGGCGACACCGTCCACCCGGTCTCCGTCGAGAAGACGCTGCTCGCCGCCCGCGGCGACGGCAAGAAGATCATCCTCGCCCTGGACACGGTCAAGGACCTGGCCGACGAGGAGATGAAGGTCGTCATCGACCCCGAGAAGGGCATGACGAAGATCACCAAGCTGATGGACCCCGCCGAGGCCACCGGCGAGTACATCGGCGTCACCCTCATCGAGGGCGACGCGGCCCCCGAGCTGGCCGACGCGCTCAAGACCGTGTGGGAGACCGACCCGCAGCAGTTCTACGAGCACGGTTACCAGGAGCTGGTGAACCGCGGCTTCCGTATCGACGTGGCGCCGATCGGCGACGTCAAGTGGGTGGAGATCGACAACCACGACGATCTCGCCCGCGGACGGGAGATCGCGTGCCAGTACTGACCCGGCTCATCCCCTCCCCGCTCGTCGTGGACATCCGCCCGGGTGCCCTCGACGACCTGGCCTGCGTCCTCGCCGACGAGCGCATCTCGCACTCCGGCCGCCTCGCCGTCGCCGTCAGCGGCGGCTCCGGCGCCCGGCTGCGCGAGCGCATCTCGCCGAGCATGCCCGGCGCCACCTGGTACGAGGTCGGCGGCGGCACCCTCGACGACGCGGTCCGGCTGGCGAGCGACATAAAGGCCGGCCACTACGACGCGGTCGTGGGTCTCGGCGGCGGCAAGATCATCGACTGCGCCAAGTTCGCCGCGGCACGCGTCGGCCTGCCCCTGGTCGCCGTGCCGACGAACCTCGCGCACGACGGACTGTGCTCCCCGGTCGCCACCCTCGACAACGACGCGGGCCGCGGCTCCTACGGCGTGCCGAACCCGATCGCGGTCGTCATCGACCTGGACGTCATCCGTGAGGCCCCGGTCCGTTTCGTCCGCGCCGGCATCGGTGACGCCGTCTCCAACATCTCGGCGATCGCCGACTGGGAGCTGGCCAATCGCGTCAAGGGCGAGCGCATCGACGGCCTCGCCGCGGCCATGGCCCGCCAGGCCGGCGAGGCCGTGCTCCGGCACCCCGGCGGCATCGGCGACAACGACTTCCTCCAGGTGCTCGCCGAGGCGCTGGTCCTCAGCGGCATCGCCATGTCGGTGTCGGGCGACTCGCGGCCGTCCTCCGGGGCGTGCCACGAGATCAACCACGCCTTCGACCTGCTCTACCCGAAGCGGGCCGCCGCCCACGGCGAGCAGTGCGGACTGGGCGCGGCCTTCGCGATGTGGCTGCGCGGAGCCCACGAGGAGTCGGCGTACATGGCCGAGGTGCTGCGCCGGCACGGGCTGCCCGTGCTGCCGGACGAGATCGGCTTCACGACGGACGAGTTCGTCAAGGCCGTCGAGTTCGCCCCGGAGACCCGGCCCGGCCGCTACACCATCCTCGAACACCTCGACCTGAACACCGAACAGATCAAGGACACGTACGCCGACTATGTCAAGGCCATCGGTAGCTGAACTCCGCCCCGTCGTTCACCCCGCGGGGGTGAAGGACCGGCGCAGCGGTGAGCACTGGATGGGACGCCTCTACATGCGTGAGGTGTCCCTGCGGGTCGACCGTTACCTGGTCAACACCAGGGTCACGCCCAACCAGCTCACCTACCTGATGACCGTCTTCGGTGTGCTCGCGGCCCCGGCCCTGCTCGTGCCGGGGATCGCGGGCGCCGTCCTCGGCGTGGTGTGCGTCCAGATGTACCTGCTGCTGGACTGCGTCGACGGCGAGATCGCGCGCTGGAAGAAGCAGTACTCCCTCAACGGCGTCTACCTGGACCGCGTCGGCGCCTACCTCACCGACGCCGCGGTGCTCACCGGCTTCGGCCTGCGCGCCGCCGACCTGTGGGGCAGCGGCCGGATCGACTGGCTGTGGGCCTTCCTCGGCACCCTGGCCGCCCTCGGCGCCATCCTCATCAAGGCCGAGACCGACCTCGTCGGCGTCGCCCGGCACCAGGCCGGCAAGCCTCCCGTCAAGGAGGCCGCCTCCGAGATGCGCTCCTCCGGCATGGCGCTGGCCCGCAAGGCCGCCGCCGCCCTGAACTTCCACCGGCTGATCCTCGGCATCGAGGCGTCCCTGGTGATCCTGGTGCTGGCCATCGTCGACCAGGCCCGCGGCGACCTCTTCTTCTCGCGGCTCGGCGTGGCCGTGATGGCGGGCATCGCGCTGGTGCAGACCCTGCTGCACCTCGTGTCCATCCTCGCGTCGAGCAGGCTGAAGTGAGCGGCATGAAGGTCGGCGCCGTCATCATCACCATGGGCAACCGCCCCGACGAACTGCGCGCCCTCCTCGACTCGGTCGCCAAGCAGGACGGCGACCCGGTCGAGGTGGTCGTCGTCGGCAACGGCTCGCCCGTCCCGGACGTCCCCGAGGGCGTCCGCACCATCGAACTGCCCGAGAACCTCGGCATCCCCGGCGGCCGCAACGTCGGCATCGAGGCCTTCGGCCCGGCCGGCCGGGACGTCGATGTCCTGCTGTTCCTGGACGACGACGGGCTGCTCGCGAGCCACGACACCGCGGCGCTGTGCCGGAAGGCCTTCGAGGCCGACCCGAAGCTCGGCATCGTGAGTTTCCGCATAGCCGACCCCGAGACCGGCGTCACCCAGCGCCGCCACGTGCCCCGGCTGCGCGCCGCCGACCCGATGCGCTCCTCGCGCGTCACCACGTTCCTCGGCGGCGCCAACGCCGTCCGTACCCGCGTCTTCGCCGACGTCGGCGGACTTCCGGACGAGTTCTTCTACGCCCACGAGGAAACCGACCTGGCCTGGCGGGCTCTCGACGCGGGCTGGATGATCGACTACCGGTCCGACATGGTGCTCTACCACCCGACGACCGCTCCCTCGCGCCACGCGGTCTACCACCGCATGGTCGCCCGCAACCGTGTCTGGCTGGCCCGCAGAAACCTCCCCGCACCACTCGTCCCGGTCTACCTCGGCGTGTGGCTGCTGCTCACCCTCGTACGCCGTCCCTCCCGTCCCGCCCTGCGGGCCTGGCTCGGCGGATTCCGCGAGGGCTGGACGACCCCGTGCGGACCCCGCCGGCCCATGAAGTGGCGTACGGTGTGGCGGCTGACCCGGCTGGGCCGGCCCCCCGTCATCTGACAAGCTCGTATCCGGGAGTATCCGGGAGCACCCGGGCCGTACCCTGGCCCCCGGCTCATGCAGGCCCGCACAGGCCACGCATCTCGAAGACGAAAGTTTCCACTAGTGAGTGAGACAACGCACGATGCCCCGGTCGCGGTGAGCGCGTCCGCGGCGCCCGACGAGGGACTCACGGCGAGGGAACTCGCCGCCAGGCACGGGCTGAGCGTCAGCGGCGCCCGGCCGTCCCTCATCGAGTACGTCCGTCAGCTCTGGGACCGGCGGCACTTCATCCTCGCCTTCTCCCGCGCGAAGCTGACCGCCCAGTACAGCCAGGCCAAGCTCGGCCAGCTGTGGCAGGTGGCCACACCGCTGCTGAACGCGGCCGTGTACTTCTTCATCTTCGGCATGCTCCTGGAAGCCGACCGGGGCATGAGCCGCGAGGTGTACATCCCGTTCCTGGTCACGGGCGTGTTCGTGTTCACCTTCACGCAGAGCTCGGTGATGGCGGGCGTGCGCGCGATCTCCGGCAATCTCGGCCTGGTCCGCGCCCTGCACTTCCCGCGCGCCTCTCTGCCGATCTCCTTCGCGTTGCAGCAGCTCCAGCAGCTGCTGTTCTCGATGATCGTGCTGTTCGCCATCACGATCGGCTTCGGCCACTACCCCGACCTGTCCTGGCTGCTGATCGTGCCGGTGCTCGTCCTGCAGTTCTGCTTCAACACCGGCCTCGCGCTGATCATGGCCCGGGCGGGCGCCAAGACCCCCGACCTCGCGCAGCTGATGCCGTTCGTGATGCGGACGTGGATGTACGCGTCCGGGGTGATGTTCTCCATCCCGATCTTCCTCGAGTCCAAGCCGGCCTGGATCTCGAACGTGCTGCAGTGGAACCCGGCAGCGATCTACATGGACCTGATGCGCTTCTCGCTCATCGACGACTACAGCTCCAAGTACCTTCCCGACCACGTGTGGGCGGCCGCGGGCGCCTGGGCCGTGCTCTTCGCCCTCGGTGGGTTCGTGTACTTCTGGAAGGCGGAGGAGAGGTACGGCCGTGGCTGAGCAGAAGCAGGACGCGCGGATCCCCACCGTCATCGCGGACGATCTGCACATCGTCTACCGCGTCAACGGCGCCAAGTCCGGAAAGGGCAGTGCCACGGCCGCGCTGAGCCGCATCATGAAGCGCGGTGAGGAGCGGGGCGTGCGCAAGGTGCACGCCGTACGCGGCGTCTCCTTCGTCGCCTACCGCGGCGAGGCCATCGGCCTGATCGGCTCCAACGGCTCCGGCAAGTCGACCCTGCTGCGCGCCATCGCCGGTCTGCTGCCCGCCGAGCAGGGCAAGGTCTACACCGACGGCCAGCCCTCGCTGCTCGGCGTCAACGCGGCCCTGATGAACGACCTCACCGGCGAGCGGAACGTCATATTGGGCGGGCTCGCCATGGGCATGTCCCGCGAGGAGATCAAGGACCGCTACCAGCAGATCGTCGACTTCTCCGGCATCAACGAGAAGGGCGACTTCATCACGCTGCCCATGCGGACGTACTCCTCCGGCATGGCGGCCCGGCTCCGCTTCTCCATCGCCGCGGCCAAGGACCACGACGTCCTGATGATCGACGAGGCCCTCGCCACCGGCGACCGCAAGTTCCAGAAGCGCTCCGAGGACCGCATCCGGGAGCTGCGCAAGGAAGCCGGCACGGTGTTTCTGGTCAGCCACAACAACAAGTCGATCCGCGACACCTGCGACCGCGTCCTGTGGCTGGAACGCGGTGAGCTGCGGATGGACGGCCCGACCGACGAGGTCCTCAAGGAGTACGAGAAGTTCACGGGCAAGTAGCCCGGATCGGCCAGGGCCCCGCCGCAACTGTTCCGGCGGGGCCCCGCGTCTGCAAAGGAAGCGTCAACTCCGGTCCATCTCAGGAAGCTTGGGGCCAATCGGTGTGTTCTCGTGATGTGCGGGACACCCTGGCGGACCACGACACGTTGTACAACGTAAGCTGTACAGGTCCCGAAACACGGCAATCAGGGCGATAATGCGCGACACCGCCCGTCGGGCAGCCGTGCGGACGGCTGGGCGGCGTGTCCGAAATAGTGTGTATTGGGTCGGCAGTGTAGAACGGGAGATGTGACGGCAATGGCTACGGATACTCCCCAGCTCCACGCAGCACGTGCCGTCCCCGCGCCGGGCAGCCGGCGGTGACGGGAACCGGCACGGCGCGCGCCCTCGACCCGGAGCGCGGCACCCTCGACAAGGCCGCGGGCGAGAACTTCCCGGTGGCCCCGTTCTTTCTGCCCCGGGCCTGGCGCGCCGACCTCATCGCCGTCTACGGCTTCGCCCGTCTGGTCGACGACATCGGCGACGGTGACCTGGCCCCCGGTGGTGCCGACGCCCGGCTGCTCGGCGTGTCCCCGCGGGACGCCGAGGACCGGCTGGTCCTGCTGGACGCCTTCGAGGCCGACCTGCGCAGGGTCTTCGACTCGACCCCGCGCCATCCCCTGCTGCGCCGCCTCCAGCCCACCGTCCGCCGCTGCTCACTCACCCCGGAGCCGTTCCTCGGCCTGATCGCCGCCAACCGCCAGGACCAGCTGGTCAGCCGGTACGAGACCTACGACGACCTCCTCGCCTACTGCGAGCTCTCCGCCAACCCCGTCGGCCGTCTCGTCCTCTCCGTCACCGGCACCTCGACGCCCGAGCGGATCCGCCGATCCGACATGATCTGCACGGCCCTGCAGATCGTCGAGCACCTTCAGGACGTGGCCGAGGACCTCGGCCGCGACCGTATCTACCTGCCAGCCGCCGACATGAAGCGATTTCACGTCCAGGAGGCGGACCTCGCCACGAAATCTGCCGGAGCGTCGGTCCGTGCGTTGATTGCGTACGAAGCGCAAAGGGCCCGGGATCTCCTGAATGAAGGCGCCTCCCTGGTGGGTAGCGTCCACGGCAGGTTGAAGCTGCTGCTCGCAGGGTTCGTGGCGGGAGGAAGGGCGGCCGTCCACGCGATCGCCGCCGCCGAATACGACGTACTTCCCGGCCCGCCCGAGCCCGGCAAGGTCCGGTTGCTGCGTGAGGTGGGCGTGACTCTGCGAGGAGAGGGGTGATCCGGACCGTGGAGCCGGAACCACACGCGTCCCCACCGGTACTCGCCGCCTACAGCTACTGCGAGGCCGTCACGGGGCGGCAGGCCCGTAACTTCGCCTATGGCATCCGGCTGCTGCCGACGCCTCAGCGCCGAGCGATGTCGGCGCTGTACGCGTTCTCGCGGCGGGTCGACGACATCGGCGACGGCGCGCTCGCCCACGACGTCAAGGTCGCCAGGATGGCGGAGACCCGGGCACTGCTCACCCGGATCCGGGAGGGCGAGGTCGACGAGGACGACATCGACCCCGTCGCCGTCGCGCTCACGCACGCCGCCGGGACCTTCCCGATCCCGCTGGGCGGCCTCGACGAACTCATCGACGGCGTGCTGATGGACGTCCGCGGCGAGACCTACGAGACCTGGGACGACCTGAAGGTCTACTGCCGCTGTGTGGCGGGCGCCATCGGCCGCCTCTCGCTCGGCGTGTTCGGCACGGAACCGGGGGCGCGCGGCGTCGACCGCGCGCCCGAGTATGCCGACACGCTCGGGCTCGCGCTCCAGCTCACCAACATCCTCAGAGACGTGCGCGAGGACGCCGTGGGCGGGCGAACCTATCTGCCCGCCGACGACCTCGCCAAGTTCGGCTGCTCGGCCGGCTTCAGCGGGCCGCGGCCACCGGAGGGCTCCGACTTCGCGGGCCTCGTGCACTTCGAAGTGCGACGGGCCCGCGCTCTGTTCGCCGAGGGCTACCGGCTGCTCCCCATGCTCGACCGGCGCAGCGGCGCCTGCGTCGCCGCCATGGCCGGCATCTACCGCCGTCTCCTCGACCGCATCGAGCGCGACCCGGAGGCCGTGCTGCGCGGCCGCGTCTCCCTCCCCGGCCGGGAGAAGGCATACGTCGCCGTACGCGGCCTGTCCGGCCTGGACGCCCGGCACGCGACGCGACGGGCCGTCAGGAGGCGTGCGTGACGGACAAAGGTGCCGCCATCGGCGGAAAGCGGCGGGCAACCCTCCGGTGCGGGGCGGCGTCCCTGACTGATATGGCCGGCCGTGCGTCGTTCGAGCCGCACGGCCGCCACTCAGGGGAGGGTGCGCGATGACCCACGGCACGCGGTCCCAGGGGCCGGTCGCGGACGGGCGGCACACCGTCGTGGTGGGCGGCGGGCTCGCCGGCATCACCGCCGCGCTAGCACTCGCCGACGCCGGAGTGCGTGTCACGCTGCTGGAGGGCAGGCCGAGACTCGGCGGGCTGGCCTTCTCCTTCCAGCGCGGCGATCTGACCGTCGACAACGGACAGCACGTGTACCTGCGCTGCTGCACCGCCTACCGCTGGTTCCTCGACCGCGTCGAGGGCGCGGCGCTGGCTCCGCTGCAGGACCGGCTCGACGTACCCGTCCTCGATGTCGCGCGGCCCGAGGGACGCCGGCTCGGCAGGCTGCGGCGCGACGCGCTGCCCGTACCCCTGCACCTGGGGCGCAGCCTCGCCACCTACCCGCACCTCTCGCTCGCCGACCGCGCCAGGGTGGGCCGGGCCGCGCTCGCGCTCAAGGGACTCGACCTCGCCGATCCGGCCCTGGACGCGCAGGACTTCGGCAGCTGGCTGGCCGCTCACGGACAGTCGGAACGTGCCGTCGAGGCCCTGTGGGACCTGGTCGGGGTCGCCACCCTCAACGCGGTCGCGGGCGACGCCTCCCTGGGGCTCGCCGCGATGGTGTTCAAGACCGGTCTGCTGTCCGACCCGGGCGCGGCCGACATCGGCTGGGCGCACGTCCCGCTCGGTGAGCTGCACGACCGGCTGGCCCGCAAGGCGCTCGACTCCGCGGGCGTCCGCACCGAGCTCCGTACCCGCGTCACCTCCGTCGCCGGGAACGTGAACGGCGGCTGGAGCGTCCAGGTTCCCGGCGAGACGCTGGAGGCCGACGCGGTGGTGTTCGCCGTACCGCAGCGCGAGGCCCACGACCTGCTGCCCGAGGGCGCGCTGGATGCCCCCGAGCGGCTCCTGGAGATCGGCACCGCGCCGATCCTGAACGTCCATGTGGTGTACGACCGGAAGGTGCTCGCCCGGCCGTTCTTCACCGCCCTCGGTTCCCCGGTGCAGTGGGTCTTCGACCGCACCGAGGCGTCGGGGCTGCGCGAGGGGCAGTACCTGGCCCTGTCCCAGTCGGCGGCCCAGGACGAGATCGACGAACCTGTGGCGGTGCTGCGCGAGCGGTACCTGCCCGAGCTGGAGCGGCTGCTGCCCCTGACCCGCGGCGCCGAGGTGAAGGACTTCTTCGTCACCCGGGAGCGCACCGCGACCTTCGCTCCCACCCCCGGCGTCGGGCGCCTCAGGCCCGGCGCCCGCACCAAGGCATCCGGCCTCTACCTGGCCGGAGCGTGGACCGCCACCGGGTGGCCCGCGACCATGGAGAGTGCCGTCCGCAGCGGCGTCGGCGCGGCGGACGCCGTGCTGGGCGCCCTGGGCCGGCCCCGCCCACGCCACCTCTTCGAGTTCGAGGAGGCGGCGTGATGCTCGAACAGCACCACACGGCAGGCGGCCCCCGCACCTCCGGTACCGCAACAAGAGGAGAGACTGTGCCCACTGTGCCCCCGGCCTCGAAGGCCGCTCGAGAGACCGCGGTGGACGTGGCCGCGCTCCTGGAGCGCGGCCGGACCCTGGCCATGCCGGTACTGCGGGCGGCCATCGACCGCCTGGCACCTCCCATGGACACTGTTGCCGCCTACCACTTCGGATGGATCGACGCCCAGGGCAGGCCCACGGAGGGTGACGGCGGCAAGGCCGTACGCCCCGCACTCGCGGTGCTCTCCGCCGAGGTCATGTCCGCCGCCCCCGAGACCGGCATCCCCGGCGCCGTCGCCGTGGAACTCGTCCACAACTTCTCCCTCCTCCACGACGACCTGATGGACGGCGACGAGCAGCGCCGTCACCGCGACACCGTCTGGAAGGTGCACGGCCCCGCCCAGGCCATCCTGGTCGGCGACGCCCTGTTCGCCCTCGCGAGCGAGGTGCTCCTCGAACTCGGCACCGTCGAGGCCGGCCGCGCCACCCGCCGTCTGACCACCGCCAGCCGCGCCCTGATCGACGGTCAGGCCCAGGACATCTCCTACGAGCACCGCGACCGCGTCACCGTCGAGGAGTGCCTGGAGATGGAGGGCAACAAGACCGGCGCCCTGCTCGCCAGCGCCAGCTCCATCGGCGCGGTGCTCGGCGGCGCCGACGACCGTACCGCCGACACGCTGGAGAAGTACGGCTACCACCTGGGCCTCGCCTTCCAGGCCGTCGACGACCTCCTCGGCATCTGGGGCGACCCGGTCTCCACCGGCAAGCAGACCTGGAGCGACCTGCGCCAGCGCAAGAAGTCGCTGCCGGTCGTGGCCGCCCTCGCGGCGGGCGGCTCCGCCTCGGAGCGGCTCGGCGAGATCCTCGCCGCCGACGCCAAGGCGAGCGACTTCGAGAACTTCTCCGAGGAGGAGTTCGCGGCCCGCGCCGCCCTCATCGAGGAGGCGGGCGGCCGCGAGTGGACCGCCGACGAGGCACGCCGCCAGCACACCATCGCCATCGAAGCCCTCGACGCCGTCGACATGCCCGACCGGGTGCGGGACCAGTTCGCGGCGCTCGCCGACTTCGTCGTCGTACGAAAGAGATGATCACTATCGGTCGAATAGCCCTCGCGTAGTCGCCGGCCGGTGCCGCGAGACAGCACGGAGCACCGGCCGACGGCGGACCCACAGCAGCTGCACACCATGCACCACTGCACGAAGGGGAAGCCATGACAGCGACGACCGACGGAAGCACCGGGGCCCTGCCACCCCGCGCCGCCGCGGCCAGCGAACACGACACCGACACCCCCGTGGCGGCCGGGGTACCCGAAGCCGCCGCACGCGCCGCCCGGCGCGCCACCGACTTCCTGCTCTCCCGCCAGGACACCGAGGGCTGGTGGAAGGGCGACCTCGAGACCAACGTCACGATGGACGCCGAGGACCTGCTGCTCCGTCAGTTCCTCGGCATCCGCGACGAGAAGACCACCCAGGCCGCGGCCCTCTTCATTCGCGGCGAGCAGCGCGACGACGGCGCCTGGGCGACGTTCTACGGCGGCCCCGGCGAGCTCTCCGCCAGCATCGAGGCCTACGTCGCCCTCCGCCTGGCCGGTGACGCGCCCGACGCGCCCCACATGGCCAAGGCCTCCGCCTGGATCCGCGAGCAGGGCGGCATCGCCGCCGCCCGGGTCTTCACGAGGATCTGGCTGGCCCTGTTCGGCTGGTGGAAGTGGGAGGACCTGCCCGAACTCCCCCCGGAACTCGTCTGGTTCCCGAAGTGGCTGCCGCTCAACATCTACGACTTCGGCTGCTGGGCCCGGCAGACCATCGTGCCGCTGACGATCGTCTCCGCGAAGCGGCCGGTACGCCCCGCGCCCTTCCCGCTCGACGAGCTGCACACCGACCCGGCCGCCCCGAACCCCGCCAAGCCCCTCGCCCCGGTGGTCAGTTGGGACGGCGCCTTCCAGCGGATGGACAAGGGCCTGCACGCCCTGCGGAAGGTCGCCCCGCGCCGGCTGCGCAGAGCCGCCATGAACAGCGCCGCCCGCTGGATCGTCGAACGGCAGGAGAACGACGGCTGCTGGGGCGGAATCCAGCCGCCCGCCGTGTACTCGATCATCGCCCTGCACCTGCTCGGCTACGACCTCCAGCACCCCGTGATGCGGGAGGGCCTGGCGTCCCTGGACCGGTTCGCCGTGTGGCGCGAGGACGGGGCCCGGATGATCGAGGCCTGCCAGTCACCGGTCTGGGACACCTGCCTCGCCGCGATCGCGCTCGTCGACGCCGGACTGCCCGCCGACCACCCCCAGTTGGTGAAGGCCGCGGACTGGATGCTGGGCGAGGAGATCGTCAGACCCGGCGACTGGTCCGTCAAACGGCCCGGACTGCCGCCCGGGGGCTGGGCGTTCGAGTTCCACAACGACAACTACCCCGACATCGACGACACCGCCGAGGTGATCCTCGCGCTGCGCCGGATCACGCACCACGACCCGGAGAAGCTGGACAAGGCCATCCGGCGCGGTATGCGCTGGACCCTCGGCATGCAGTCGAAGAACGGCGCGTGGGCCGCCTTCGACGTCGACAACACCAGCCCGTTCCCGAACCGGCTGCCGTTCTGCGACTTCGGCGAGGTCATCGACCCGCCCTCCGCCGACGTCACCGCGCACGTCGTCGAGATGCTCGCGGTGGAGGGACTCGCCCACCACCCGAGCACCCGGCGCGGCATCGAATGGCTGCTGGCCGAACAGGAGCCGGACGGCTCGTGGTTCGGGCGCTGGGGCGTCAACTACGTCTACGGCACCGGATCCGTCGTACCCGCCCTGGTGGCCGCGGGCCTCCCCGCCGCGCACCCGGCGATCCGGCGGGCCGTGACCTGGCTGGAGTCGGTCCAGAACGACGACGGCGGCTGGGGCGAGGACCTGCGCTCCTACAAGGACGTCAAGGAGTGGAGCGGCAAGGGCGCCTCGACCGCCTCCCAGACGGGGTGGGCCCTGATGGCCCTGCTCGCGGCGGGGGAGCGGGACTCCAAGGCCGTCGAACGCGGTATCGAGTGGCTCGCCGCCACCCAGCGGGAGGACGGCTCCTGGGACGAGCCCTACTTCACGGGGACGGGCTTCCCGTGGGACTTCTCGATCAACTACCACCTCTACCGGCAGGTGTTCCCGCTCACCGCGCTCGGCCGGTACGTCCACGGAGAGCCCTTCGCCGACCGGCACCACGGGAGCGGTGCGGCCGGGAGGCCGCTCACCGAGGCCGAGGGGAGCTGATGAGCACCCCGGCCGCCCCGGTTCCGCTGCTGATCGCCTGCGCGCTCGGCATCGAGCAGCTCGCCCTGCGCGCGGGCGACCGAGGCGGCGCCGGCGGGCCGGTCACCGTGCTGCGCACCGGCATGGGGCCGGCGGCGGCCGAGCGGTCCGTCACCCGGATGCTCGCCGATCCGGCCCTGCGCGACGCCGCCGTCCTGGCCACCGGCTTCTGCGCCGGCCTCGCGCCCGGCATGCACCCCGGCGACCTGGTCGTCGCCGAGGAGACCCGCGACCCGCGTGGCACGACCGCCTGCGTCGGGACCGAGCGGCTGGTCAAGGAGCTGGCCCGGGCCGTACCCGGGCGGACCGTGCACACCGGGCCGCTCACCGGCTCCGACCACGTCGTACGCGGTCCCGAACGGTCCGACCTCCGCGCCACCGGCGCGATCGCGGTCGACATGGAGTCCGCCGTCACACTCCTGAGCGCCGTGCGCGCGGGCGAGCGCCCGGTTGCGGCCGTCCGGGTGGTCGTGGACGCTCCAGAACATGAACTCGTCCGGATCGGCACGGTGCGCGGTGGAATATCGGCTTTCCGTATCCTTCGTTCCGTCCTACCCGCTTTCTTCGAATGGCACCGTTCCTTGCTGCTCCCCAGGAGGTGAGCCAGATGGCCATGCCGCTTCGACAGTCCATCAAGGTCGCTACATATTTGGCTGAACAGAAGCTCCGCCGGCGGGACAAGTTCCCGCTGATCGTCGAGCTGGAGCCGCTGTTCGCCTGCAACCTCAAGTGCGAGGGGTGCGGCAAGATCCAGCACCCGGCCGGAGTGCTCAAGCAGCGGATGCCGGTCGCGCAGGCGGTCGGAGCGGTGCTGGAGTCCGGCGCCCCGATGGTGTCCATCGCCGGTGGCGAGCCCCTGATGCACCCGCAGATCGACGAGATCGTGCGTCAGCTGGTGGCCAGGCGGAAGTACGTCTTCCTGTGCACCAACGCGCTGCTCATGCGCAAGAAGATGGACAAGTTCAAGCCCTCCCCTTATTTCGCCTTCGCGGTGCACATCGACGGGCTGCGCGAGCGGCACGACGAGTCGGTGGCGAAGGAGGGCGTCTTCGACGAGGCCGTGGAGGCCATCAAGGAGGCCAAGCGGCGCGGCTTCCGGGTGACCACCAACTCGACCTTCTTCAACACCGACACCCCGCAGACCATCATCGAGGTGCTGAACTTCCTCAACGACGACCTCCGGGTCGACGAGATGATGATCTCGCCCGCCTACGCCTACGAGAAGGCCCCCGACCAGGAGCACTTCCTCGGTGTGGAGCAGACCCGCGAGCTGTTCAAGAAGGCCTTCGCGGGCGGCAACCGGCGGCGCTGGCGGCTCAACCACTCCCCGCTCTTCCTGGACTTCCTGGAGGGCAAGGTCGACTTCCCGTGCACCGCGTGGGCGATCCCGAACTACTCGCTGTTCGGCTGGCAGCGCCCCTGCTACCTGATGAGCGACGGGTACGTGCCCACGTACCGGGAGCTGGTCGAGGACACCGACTGGGACAAGTACGGACGCGGCAAGGACCCGCGCTGCGCCAACTGCATGGCGCACTGCGGCTACGAGCCCACCGCCGTGCTCGCCACCATGGGATCGCTGAAGGAGTCCCTGCGCGCCCTGCGCGAGACGGTCTCCGGAAACCGGGAGTGACGTCATGACCGCTGTCTCGCTGGGTGTCCCCGAGGTGCCGGCCCGGCCGATCGCCGAGCGGCGTGCCTCGCGCCGGATCCAGGTCGGTCCGGTGGCGGTCGGGGGCGGGGCCCCGGTGTCGGTGCAGTCGATGACGACGACCCGTACGTCGGACATCGGCGCCACCCTGCAGCAGATCGCCGAACTCACCGCGTCCGGCTGCCAGATCGTCCGGGTCGCCTGCCCGACCCAGGACGACGCGGACGCGCTCGCGACCATCGCGCGCAAGTCGCAGATCCCGGTGATCGCGGACATCCACTTCCAGCCGAAGTACGTGTTCGCGGCCATCGAGGCGGGCTGCGCGGCCGTCCGCGTCAATCCCGGCAACATCAAGCAGTTCGACGACCGGATCAAGGAGATCGCGCAGGCCGCCAAGGATCACGGCACCCCGATCCGGATCGGCGTCAACGCCGGGTCGCTGGACCGGCGGCTGCTCCAGAAGTACGGCAGGGCGACCCCGGAGGCGCTGGTGGAGAGCGCTTTGTGGGAGGCCTCGCTGTTCGAGGAGCACGGCTTCCGGGACATCAAGATCTCCGTCAAGCACAACGACCCGGTCGTGATGATCGAGGCGTACAGGCAGCTCGCCGAGAGTTGCGACTACCCGCTGCACCTGGGGGTGACCGAGGCGGGCCCGGCGTTCCAGGGCACGATCAAGTCGGCGGTGGCGTTCGGTGCGCTGCTGTCGCGCGGCATCGGCGACACGATCCGGGTGTCGCTGTCGGCCCCGCCGGTCGAGGAGGTCAAGGTCGGCATCCAGATCCTGCAGTCCCTGGGCCTCAGGGAGCGCAGGCTGGAGATCGTCTCCTGCCCCTCGTGCGGACGCGCCCAGGTCGATGTCTACAAGCTCGCCGACGAGGTCACGGCCGGACTCGAGGGCATGGAGGTGCCGTTGCGCGTCGCCGTCATGGGGTGTGTGGTCAACGGCCCCGGCGAGGCGCGGGAGGCCGATCTGGGGGTGGCCTCCGGCAACGGCAAGGGACAGATCTTCGTGAAGGGCGAGGTCATCAAGACCGTCCCCGAGTCGAAGATCGTGGAGACGCTGA
Organism: Streptomyces sp. NPDC044719; assembly: GCF_056433405.1. Taxonomy (NCBI): domain Bacteria; kingdom Bacillati; phylum Actinomycetota; class Actinomycetes; order Kitasatosporales; family Streptomycetaceae; genus Streptomyces; species Streptomyces sp. NPDC044719. Next base: position 55,823 of record NZ_JBWKHE010000010.1, on the reverse strand, counting down.
TCGAAGAGGCGATGAAGCTCGCCGAGCAGATGGAGCAGGACGGCGTGGGGTCGGGGGAGCCGGCCGTCACCGTGAGCTGAGCAGCACGGAATTCGAAGGGGGCCCGACGTGACGATTCTGGAGAGCATCCGGGGACCACGCGATCTGAAGGCGCTGTCCGAGGCGGAACTCGGTGAACTGTCCGGCGAGATCAGGGAGTTCCTGGTGCACGCGGTCGCCAGGACCGGGGGCCATCTGGGACCCAACCTGGGCGTGGTGGAGCTCACCGTTGCCCTGCACCGGGTCTTCGAGTCACCGGTCGACCGCATCCTGTGGGACACCGGCCACCAGAGCTATGTCCACAAGCTTCTGACGGGACGGCAGGACTTCTCCAAACTGCGCGGCAAGGGCGGCCTGTCCGGCTACCCCTCACGTGAGGAGTCCGAGCACGACGTCATCGAGAACAGCCACGCCTCCACGGCCCTCGGCTGGGCCGACGGGCTGGCCAAGGCCCGCCAGGTGCAGGGGGAGAAGGGCCATGTCGTCGCGGTCATCGGCGACGGCGCCCTGACCGGCGGCATGGCCTGGGAGGCCCTGAACAACATCGCGGCCGCCAAGAACCGGCCGCTGATCATCGTCGTCAACGACAACGAACGCTCCTACGCCCCCACCATCGGCGGCCTCGCCAACCACCTCGCCACCCTGCGCACGACCGACAGTTACGAGAGGGTCCTGGCCTGGGGCAAGGACGTGCTCCAGGGCACGCCCCTGGTCGGCCACACCCTCTACGAGGCCCTGCACGGCGCCAAGAAGGGCTTCAAGGACGCCTTCGCCCCGCAGGGCCTGTTCGAGGACCTGGGCCTGAAGTACGTCGGCCCGATCGACGGGCACGACATCGGGGCCGTGGAGTCCGCCCTGCGGCGCGCGAAACGCTTCCACGGGCCGGTCCTCGTCCACTGCCTCACCGAGAAGGGCCGCGGCTACGAACCCGCCCTCGCCCACGAGGAGGACCACTTCCACACCGTCGGCGTCATGGACCCGCTGACCTGCGCGCCGCTCTCACCGGCGGGCGGCCCCTCCTGGACCTCGGTGTTCGGCGACGAGATCGTCAGGATCGGCGAGGAGCGGGACGACGTGGTGGCGATCACCGCCGCCATGCTGCATCCGGTGGGCCTCGGCTCCTTCGCCGAGCGGTTCCCGGACCGGGTGTGGGACGTCGGCATCGCCGAGCAGCACGCGGCCGTGTCCGCGGCGGGCCTGGCGACGGGCGGCCTGCACCCGGTCGTCGCCGTCTACGCGACCTTCCTCAATCGCGCCTTCGACCAGCTCCTCATGGATGTCGCCCTGCACCGCTGCGGGGTGACCTTCGTCCTGGACCGGGCCGGAGTCACCGGCGTCGACGGGGCCTCCCACAACGGCATGTGGGACATGTCCGTCCTCCAGGTCGTGCCCGGCCTGAGGATCGCCGCGCCGCGCGACGCCGACCAGTTGCGCGCCCAGCTGCGCGAGGCGGTCGCCGTCGACGACGCCCCGACCCTGCTGCGCTTCCCGAAGGAGTCCGTCGGCCCGTCGGTCCCGGCTCTGGACCGGGTGGGCGGACTGGACGTGCTGCACCGCGCTCCAGAGCCGCGGGTTCTCCTGGTGGCCGTGGGGGTGATGGCGCCCGTCTGCCTCCAGGCCGCCGACCTGCTCGAAGCCCGCGGGATCGGCTGCACCGTCGTCGACCCCCGCTGGGTCAAGCCCGTCGACCCGGCGCTCCCGGGCCTCGCCGCCGTACACCGCATGGTCGCCGTGGTCGAGGACAACAGCAGGGCCGCCGGGGTCGGTTCGGCCGTGGCGCTGGCCCTCGGTGACGCCGACGTCGACGTACCGGTACGGCGCTTCGGCATCCCGGAGCAGTTCCTCGCGCACGCCAAGCGCGGCGAGGTGCTCGCCGACATCGGCCTGACACCCGTCGAGATCGCCGGACGGATCAGCGCAAGCCTGGCCGTCACGCAAGAGCTGTCCAAGGAGCCACTGGAATGACAACCGCCGAGTCCGCGTCGGAGTCGTCGCAGGCCGGGGAGTTCGACCTCGGCAAGCTGCTGGCCGAGCGCGCGGCCGAGCGCTACGAGCTGCACACCCGGTACCTCAACCACCAGCTCCCGCGCATGCTGCACACCATCGGCTTCGACAAGGTCTACGAGCGCGCCGAGGGCGCCTACTTCTACGACGCGGACGGCAACGACTACCTCGACATGCTCGCCGGGTTCGGGGTGATGGGGATCGGCCGCCACCACCCCGTCGTACGCAAGGCACTGCACGACGTCCTGGACGCCGGTCTCGCCGATCTCACCCGCTTCGACTGCCAGCCGCTGCCGGGCCTGCTGGCGGAGAAGCTGCTCGCGCACAGCCCGCATCTGGACCGGGTGTTCTTCGGCAACAGCGGCACGGAGGCGGTCGAGGGGGCGCTGAAGTTCGCCCGGTTCGTCACCGGCAGACCCAGGATCCTGTACTGCGCGCACGCCTTCCACGGCCTGACCACCGGCTCCCTCTCCGTGAACGGCGAGTCCGGCTTCCGCGACGGCTTCGCCCCGCTGCTGCCCGACACGGCCGTACCGCTCGGCGACCTCGACGCGCTGGAGAAGGAGCTGAAGAAGGGCGATGTCGCCGCGCTGATCGTCGAGCCGATCCAGGGCAAGGGCGTGCTGGCGGCCCCGACCGGCTATCTGCCCGCCGCCCAGGAGTTGCTGCACCGGCACAAGGCGCTGCTCATCGCCGACGAGGTGCAGACCGGTCTCGGCCGCACCGGCGACTTCTACGGCTACCAGCACGAGGAGGGTGTGGAACCGGACCTGGTGTGCGTGGCCAAGGCGCTCTCCGGCGGCTATGTGCCGGTCGGCGCCACGATCGGCAAGGACTGGATCTTCAAGAAGGTCTACTCGTCGATGGACCGGGTGCTGGTCCACTCGGCGAGCTTCGGCTCCAATGCGCAGGCCATGGCGGCGGGCCTCGCGGTGCTGTCGGTGATGGAGAACGAGCAGGTCGTGGCCAACGTCCGGGCCGTCGGAGAACAGCTCAGGTCCCGGCTGGCGGCGCTGACGGACCGGTACGAGATGCTCTCCGACGTCCGCGGCCGGGGACTGATGATCGGCATCGAGTTCGGCCGGCCGAAGTCGCTGAAGCTGCGCAGCCGCTGGACCATGCTCCAGGCCGCGCGCAAGGGACTGTTCGCGCAGATGGTCGTCGTACCGCTGCTTCAGCGGCACCGGATCCTCACCCAGGTCTCCGGCGACCACATGGAGGTGATCAAGCTCATCCCGCCGCTGATCATCGGCGAGCGGGAGGTGGACCGCTTCGTCGACGCCTTCACAGCCGTGATGGACGACGCGCACAACGGCGGTCTGGTGTGGGACTTCGGGAAGACCCTGGTCAAGCAGGCGGTGGCCAACCGGTAGGCGCGGGTTCGGCGGACTTTGCCTCAGAGGCAAGAAAGTTGCCGCAAGGGCAAAGCTCCGACTGAATGGAGGCATGAGTTCCTCCGAACAGCCCGGCGCGCTGCCCGCCGTGGCCCCGCAGCTGCGCGCGCTGCGGCGGCAGGCCTCCCTGACGCTGGAGGCCGCGGCCCGCGCCGCCGGGCTGTCGCCCGCCCACCTCTCCCGTCTGGAGACCGGACAGCGCCAGCCCTCGCTGCCGATGCTGCTCGCGCTCGCCCGTGTCTACGGTACGACCGTTGCCGAACTGCTCGGTGAGACGGTCGCCGACCGGGACGCCGTCGTCCGCGCGGCCGACATGGAACCGACCACGGCGGGCGGCTGGACGTACTGGCAGGCCGGCGCGTCCGGACGCGGGATGCAGGCCCTGCGGGTCCATGTGCCCTACGGCTCCCAGGGCGACATCGTGCGCGTCCACCCGGGCGAGGAGTGGCTCCATGTGCTGCGGGGCCGGCTGCGGCTGCGCCTCGGGGACACCACGCACCGGCTGGCGCCCGGCGACAGCGCCCACTTCGACTCGCTCACCCCGCACCGGATCGCCGCCGAGGACCAGGACGGCGTCGAGCTGCTTTTCGTCCACACCCTGTTGCAGAGTCCCACGGCCACCCTGTGCCTGGGCCCCACCCCTGGAGAGACGCCTTGAGCGACATGGAGGACAAGTTCCCGCGCGCCCTGTGGGTGCGGCTGTTCATCTACCTCGTGATGGGGCATGTCTTCGCCGCGTTCGTCTATTTCCTCTTCGAGGCGGGGGCCCGCTGACCCGTTACTTCAGTCGAGAAGCCGCTCGCGCAGTCGCTCACGCGTCTCCGGAGCGATCTCGAGCCCCTTCTCCATATAGGCGTCGACGCCGCCCCAGGTCTCCTCGATGGTGTCGAAGGCCGCCGACAGATACTCGGCGCGCGCGTCGAACAGAGGGCTGAGCAGCTCCATGACCTCGGGGGAGTAGGCCGAGTCGGCGGAGCCGCTGCGGCGCACCTTGTAGCGGCGGTGCTTGGCGTTCGACTTCAGGTAGTCCTCGACGATCGCCTCGCGCTCGACGCCCACCGCGAGCAGCGTCACCGCGATCGAGAGGCCCGCGCGGTCCTTGCCCGCCGCGCAGTGCATCAGCGCGGGGACGCTGTCCTCGGCCAGCGCGTGCAGCACCTTCGAGTGCTCGCCGGTGCGGTGCTTGATGATCGTGCGGTAGGAGGCGATCATCCGGCCCGCGCCCTTGCCGTCCGAGAGGATCGCGCGCAACTGCTCCAGGTCGCCGTCGCGGACCAGCTTCCAGAACTCGGCGCCGTCGGCGGGGTCGCTCAGCGGCAGGTTCACATTGCGCACTCCCGGAAGCTCGACGTCCGGCCCTTCGAGCTTCTGGTCGGCCTCGTTGCGGAAATCGAAGATCGTGTGCAGGCCCAGACCGGCAAGGAAGGCGGCGTCCTCACTGGTCGCGTGCGCGAGGTGGCCGCTGCGGAACAGCACTCCCGGCCGCACCCGCCGTCCGTCCACGGTCGGCAGTCCGCCCACATCACGGAAGTTGCGCACTGCGGCCAGCTCGGGTTCGGTCGAGGGGACCTGCTGCGTCACGGGGGCTCCTCCCACTCGGTGCCGTCGGCGCGGCTCGTCGACGGGCACTACTTGACGATACGACATGCCTGCCAGGGCCAATGAGTTGTCCACAGGCGTTGCCGGAAGCCCCCTAAGCCCTTGATGATGTTGGGGCCTGGTCGCACCTGGTCGGGCCTGTTCGAATCTGTGAGGGCTTGATGCTGGAGATCTCCGAAGACGGTCGTACATGGGTGCTCTCGGGGCCGGCCAGCAGTTACGCCGTCCATGTCACCGACCGGGACGAGCTGCTGCACCTGCACTGGGGTGCCCGGATCGGCCTCGCCGACGCCGAGGCCCTGGCCGTCCGGCCGCTGCCGGACTACTGGGCCTTCGAGTCCCCGCTCGACGGACGCGAGGAGTACCCGGTCGAGGGCGGCCCCCGCTTCGCCCGGCCCGCCCTGTCCGTGCGCACCGCCGAGCGTCGCGGCACCGAGTGGTCCTACGAGGGCCATGACACCGGCGACGGCGAGCTGCGGCTCCGCTTCCGTGACGGGGACCTCGCCGTCACGCTGCACTACCGGATGCGCTCCTCGGCCGATGTCGTGGAGCGCTGGGTGACCCTGGAGAACCATGGACCCGACGTCGAGGTGCTGCGCGCCGACTCCGCGACCTGGACGCTGCCCGACCGCGACACCTGGCGGCTGTCCCAGCTGCACGGCCGCTGGGGCGCCGAGTCCCGGCTGACGCGCTCCGCTCTCACCTACGGCGAGAAAATCATCGGCAGCCGCCGCGGCCACACCTCCCACCAGCATCTGCCCTGGGTCGCGCTCGACTCCGACGCGACCGAGGAGCGCGGGGAGGTCTACGGCTGCGCCCTGGGCTGGTCCGGGTCCTGGCGGATCGCGGTGGCCCAACTCCCGGACGCCCGCGTGCAGATCACCGGCGGGGCGGGACACGACGACTCGGGCCTGCTGAGGCTGGGCGCGGGCGGGTCGTACACGACCCCCGTCTTCGCCGGGCTCTGGAGCGACGGCGGCTTCGGCGGGGCGAGCCGCGCCTGGCACGCCTGGCAGCGGACCCACGTCGTCCCCGACGCGGACCGGGACCGGCCGGTGCTGTTCAACTCCTGGGAGGCCACCGAGTTCGACATCTCGCAGGAGCAGCAGCGGGCGCTCGCCGAGCGGGCGGCGGCCATGGGTGTCGAGCTGTTCGTGGTCGACGACGGCTGGTTCGGGTCCCGGACCAGCGACCGGGCCGGGCTCGGTGACTGGACGCCCAACCCCGACCGCTTCCCGGGCGGACTGAAGCCGCTCGCCGACCATGTGCACGGTCTCGGTATGCAGTTCGGGATCTGGGTCGAGCCGGAGATGGTCAACGCGGACAGCGACCTGTACCGCGCCCACCCCGACTGGGTGCAGTATCAATCGGGACGAAAGCGGACGGAGTTCCGCAATCAGCTCGTACTGAACCTGGCCCGCGAGGACGTCCAGGAGTACCTGTGGGAGCAGCTCGACGGGCTGCTCTCCAGCGCCCCCATCGACTACGTCAAGTGGGACTTCAACCGCTGCTTCACCGACGCCGGCTGGCCGGACGACCCCTACCCGCAGCGGCTCTGGGTCGACCACGTACATGCCCTGTACGCCCTGCTGGACCGGCTGCGGGCGGCGCACCCCGGTGTGGCCTTCGAGTCCTGCTCGGGTGGTGGCGGCCGGATCGACCTCGGGGTGCTGGGCCGCACGGACCAGGTGTGGACCTCCGACAACACCGACCCGCTCGACCGGCTCGCCATCCAGCACGGCTTCAGCCAGATCCATCCGGCCCGGGTCATGGCCGCCTGGGTCACCGACAGCCCGAACGCCATGCTCAACCAGCGGTCCAGCTCCCTGCGGTTCCGGTTCGTCAGTGCCATGGCCGGCGTGCTCGGGGTGGGCGGCGACCTCACGCGGTGGACGCCGGAGGAGCTCGCCGAGGCCCGGGGCTGGGTGGAGCTCTACAAGGAGATCCGGCCCGTGGTGCAGCGCGGCGACCTGTACCGGCTGCGGGCGCCGGAGGGCGGCTCGAGCGCGGTGCAGTACGTCCTCGGTGACGAGACCGTCGTCCTCGTCTGGCTCCAGGCGCAGCGCTACGGCGAGCCCGTTCCGGCGCTCCGGCTGCGGGGCCTCGACCCGACAGCAGTGTATGAATGCCCCGAAACGGGCGAAGTTCACCGAGGGGCCGTACTTACTCATCACGGGCTGCGAATCGGCCTGCGCGGGGACCTGGATGCCACGGTCGTCCGCCTTAGGCGTAAGTAGCCGTTCTGTCCGGATCGGGTAGATAAGGCGAATAAGGCGCTTCAGGTGTTTCGGTGTAACGTGCCCCGATCGTAAAGGAGATGTGGTCGGGGTGCGTGACCATCGTCATATTCGTGACGATGTGTTGTCGTCATGTGCACGTAATTCTCGCGCTATTCAGGGACATTGAGGAAACCGGGAGATCGGTAATCCACGCTCGGTGACGGTAAATATGCCGATGCGTCCAGAGAAACGCGGTCACAGGCAACCGCAAGCTTGTCCCATTGCGTCTTGGTCGCTTACGTTCCACACCAATCCGGACGGACGCCTAATCCTGCCGCCGCCCGGAGCCCCACACACTCACCCGTGTATGGCAGGAGCGGGGGACCCACAGGTAAGACGCCTGTTCCGGTTCCCGGAACGGCTTGGGGTTCAGCCGCACTTCGGTGCGGCCGGGCATCTCCAGCCCGCACCCGACAGCTCACCTCGCAGGCGCCGGAGAGGAATTCGCCATGCCCGCGAAGGGTAAGCACCGCCGCCCGAAGTCCCAGCGTTTCACCCGCTCCATCGCCGTCGCCGGAACCGGTGGCGCCGCCCTCGCCCTTCCGCTCATGGGGGCCACCGGCGCCCACGCCGCGACCCCGCAGTCGGCTCCGGAAAAGGCCGTCCAGTCCGCTCCGGCCGCCGAGAAGAAGGCCGCCGAAAAGGCCACGGGCGCCCACACGTACACCGTGAGGGCCGGCGACTATCTCGCGAAGATAGCCGACGACCAGAACGTCAGCGGCGGCTGGAAGAAGCTCTACAGCGACAACCGTGACGCCGTCGGCTCCGACCCGTCGCTGATCCACCCGGGCCTGAAGCTCTCGATCGGCAAGAAGGCGGCGAGCGCGCCCAAGACGCAGTCGTCCGCGCCCAAGGCGGCCGAGAAGCCGAAGGCGTCGGCTGAGAAGTCGTCCGCCGCCGAGTCGTCCTCGAAGGCCGGCACCGCCGCGAAGCCGGCCGCCGCCAAGCCGGCCGCCGAGGCCTCCGGCTTCAGCCTCCCGGTGGACGGCGCCGCCGTCGGCACCCCGTACCACATGTCCGGCAGCATGTGGTCCAGCGGCTATCACACCGGTGTCGACTTCGTCGTCCCGACCGGCACCTCGCTCAAGGCCGTCGGCGCCGGCACGGTCGTCTCCGCCGGCTGGGGCGGCGCGTACGGCAACCAGGTCGTCATCCAGCTCGAGGACGGCAAGTACGCGCAGTACGCCCACCTGTCCCAGCTCTCCGTCTCGGCCGGCCAGACCGTGACGGCCGGGCAGCAGGTCGGCCTGTCCGGTGCGACCGGCAATGTGACCGGACCGCACCTGCACTTCGAGATCCGCACCTCGCCGGACTACGGCTCGGACGTGGACCCGGTCGCCTACCTGCGCTCGCACGGCGTCTCCGTGGGCTGACCGACCGCGACACCCCCTGCCTGACACGCAGCCGAAGGCCGGACCCCGATCCCCGGGTCAGGCCTTCGGTGTGTGCGGCTGCCGATCGACTCAAGGGATGGACCCTCAAGGGATCGCCACTCAAGGGATCGACAGGGGGCGGCAGTTGGGCCACAGTGATCCCGTCGTGAGTGCAAGCGCTTTCTGAAGGAGCTGTGTTCCGTGCCGACCACCCGCAGAATGTTGGGAGCCCTGACGGCGGGAGCCGCGCTGGCGGCCCTCGCCCCGATGCAGAGCGCGAACGCCGCACCCCGGAACCGGCGCCTCATCGCCCACGACGACTTCTGCCACGGACTCGGTCAGTGGGCGACCGAACTCCAGGACGGCGGGTCCGTCACCGCCTCCCGAGGCGTCCTGGACATCGACGTACCGGCCGGGGCGACCGTCTGGTACAGACGGCGCCTCGAGGGACCGTACGTCCTCGAATACACCGCCACGCCCGTCTCCGAGGGCGGGGCCAACGACCGGGTCTCGGACCTCAACAACTTCTGGAACGCGACCGACGTCCGCTCCCCGGACGACCTCTTCGCCACGCCACGTGGCGGGGCGCTGGAGGAGTACGACCACCTGACGACCTACTACGCCGGATACGGCGCCAACTACAACACCACGACCCGGCTGCGGCGTTATGTGGGCCAGGCCGGTGTGCGTCCCCTGATCCACGACTACACCGAGCCGCTGCTGGTCCCGGGCGAGCCGAACCGGGTCCGGATCGTCTCGAACGGGTCGACGGTGCGGTGGTGGAACAACGGGCGGCTCGTTTTCGACTACACCGACCCGCAGCCGTACACGAGCGGGCACTTCGCCTTCCGGACCGTGTGGAGCCACTTCCGGATCACGGGCTTCCGGGTGTGGCGACTGACCCCGCAACGTCCGTGAGGGGTGGCCTATTCCGGAGTTGGCGAACACTTTAGGAGTGGCTTATCTCACCGCCCGTCAACCCTTTCCTACGGTCGCGTAGGTCACATTCGAGGGTGAATTATGAGCGGCTGTGGCAGACGATTCGAAGAGTGACAGCAGAGCAGTGATCGGGTCGTACGTGGCGGTGGGGGACAGCTTCACCGAGGGCGTCGGCGATCCCGGCCCCGACGGGGCGTTCGTCGGCTGGGCCGACCGGTTCGCCGTGCTGCTCGCCGACCGCAGGCCCGAAGGCGACTTCCGGTACACCAACCTGGCCGTACGCGGAAAACTCCTCGACCAGATCGTGGCGAACCAGCTTCCGCGGGCCGTCGACATGGCCCCGGACCTCGTCTCGTTCTGCGCCGGGGGCAACGACATCATCCGGCCCGGCACCGATCCGGACGAGGTGGCCGAGCGGTTCGAGCGGGCCGTCGCCCAGTTGGCCGCGGTGGCCGGCACGGTGATGGTGACGACCGGGTTCGACACCCGTCGCGTGCCCGTGCTCAGGCATCTGCGCGGCAAGATCGCCACCTACAACGGGCACGTCCGGGCCATCGCCGACCGCTACGGCTGCCCGGTGCTCGACCTGTGGTCCCTGCGCAGTGTCCAGGACCGCCGGGCCTGGGACGCCGACCGGCTGCACCTGTCGCCCGACGGGCACACGCGCGTGGCGCTCCGCGCGGGCCAGGTGCTCGGCCTCGAGGTCCCGGCCGACCCCGAACAGGAGTGGCCTCCGCTGCCGCCCCGCGGCACGCTCGACGTCCGGCGGGACGACGTCCACTGGGCGCGCGAGTTCCTGGTGCCGTGGATCGGACGCCGGTTGCGCGGGGAGTCGTCGGGGGACCATGTGACGGCCAAGGGGGCGCTGTCGCCGGAGGACATCAGGATGCGGATCGGGTCGGTGGCGTAGCGCCTGCGGTTCGTCGTGGGCCGGGGCCGCGTCTGGGAGTGTGGGCCCGTCGTGGCTGCCGCCCCAGCCGCGGGCACGCGTGCCGCTGGGGGCGGTACGGGTGGGCGCAGCGGCACCCCGCTCCGCGGGCTGCGGAGCCCCCGGCCTCAGCGGCACCGCCCGGTTGCCTACGACAAGGCCGCCGGATCCAGGCCCAGTTCGCGCGACAGCGCGTCCTCCACCCACTCCTGCGCCCGGGCCCGCGGCACCGCGCCCTCGTAGGACGTCAGCTGGACCGCGAGCCCGTCGAGCAGGGCGGTGAGGCGCAGGGCCGTGCCGTGCGGGTCGGGGCAGCGGAACTCGCCGGCCGCCACGCCCTCCGCGATGACCTCGGCGATGGCCGCCTTCCACTGCCGGTCGAGATCCTGGGCGACCTCCCGCAGCGCCGGCTCGCGCAGCGCCGCCGCCCAGCCCTCGATCCACAGCCGCCAGCCCTTGGCCTGGCCCGTGGGGGCGTACCACCGTACGGCCGACCGCAGCCGGCGCAGCGCGGACGTACGGCGGCCCAGCAGCTTGTTCAGTTGCGCGAGGTCGCCCTCCGCCGCGTGCCGGAACGCGGCGGCCACCAGCTGTTCCTTCGTCGAGAAGTGATAGAGGACCAGCGCGTTGCTCACCCCGAGCACCGAGGCGATGTCGGCGATCCTGACCGCCGTCACGCCCCGCGCCTCGATCTGCTCGACGGCGGCCCGCAGCAGATCACCGCGCCGTTCCGCCACGCTCAACCGGACTCTCGTCACGCCGTCACCCTACACACCCGCGTGCACCCTCTTGACGTGTGGATTCGGCCGCTCCGGCAGGGGGCGCGTGGCCGTCATCGGTACCAGCCGAAGCGCTCCGCGATCAGTGGCAGCCGGTCCGCCGCGATGGCGTGGGCGGCTGCTCGCGGTGTCGTGCCGTCGGCCTGCGCGCGGGCCAGCATCCGCTCGACCAGGGCCCGCATCGAGCCGCGGATGTGGGCGAACGCCTCCTGCGCGTCGGCGCCGATGTCCCCGAAGAGCGTCCACCACCACCAGGCGTTCGTCCCGGAGTTGACCACCACGTCCGGCAGCACGGTCACCCCGCGCGCGGTCAGCAGCAGTTCCGCCTCCGGTCGTACGGGCATGTTGGCCGCCTCGACGACCCAGCGCGCGGTGATCCGCTCCTGGTTCCCGGAGTCGATCGCGTACGAGACGGCCGCGGGTACCAGCACGTCCGTGTCGGCCGACAGCCACGCGTCCCCGGGCAGGTCGCGGTCGCCGCGCCGCAGCGCGGAGCGGTCCACGGTGCCGTGGGCGTCCCGCGCGGCGAGCAGCGCCTCGACGTCCAGGCCTTCCTGGTTGGCGATCGTGCCCTTGAGGTCGGCGACGGCCACGACCGTGAGCCCCGCCCGCGCGAGGAAGCGGGCGGTCGCCCCGCCCATGGTGCCCAGTCCCTGGAGGGCCACCCGCGTCCCCGCGTACGGCACGCCGGCCCGGTCCAGGGCCGTGAGGGCCGCCTCGGCCACACCGCAGCCGCCGGCCAGCTCGTCGAGACCCAGGCCGTCCACCTCGACCGCGAACGCGTCCCCGAGCCGCCGCCGCGCCTCGGCCTCGTCGTCCAGCAGCGGATACACGGCCTGTATGGAGGAGACCAGGCCCGCCTCGGCGGCGGCCCGGTCGACCAGGTCCTGGGTGAGCCCGAGATCCTCGCCCGTCGTCCAGCAGCTCTCGATGTACGGCCGCATCGCGCGCAGGTAGCGCACGAGCACGGGGTACGCCTCCGGGTCCCGGGGGTCGCAGTCGATGCCGCCCTTCGCGCCGCCGAGCGGGACGTAGCGGCTCTCGGGGTCGTAGTGCAGGGCCTCCTTCATGGTCATCCCGCGGGCCAGGCCCGTGACCTCCTCCAGGGTGCAGCCCGCGCGCATCCGCAGACCGCCGCTGGCGACACCGCGCACCAGCCGGTCGACGACCAGAAAACCCTGGTGGCCGGTGAGGTGGTCGGTCCAGGTGAGGGACAGCAGGGGGCCGGCCATTCGGGCTCCTTCGCCGGGGTCGCTGAGGGGGTTACTGAATCACCGGTCAGTATCACCCCCGGAGGGACCCCGGTGCCCCGGTGTTGTCGGAGGGGCCGACCATAATGGAAAGCCTGACCGACTCCACTTGGAGGTACCGTGGCCGGTTTCCGTTCCCTGAGCACCGGGCTCCGTGCGCTGCGGCCCGAGGCGTTCGGCGCGGATCCGCGCGGTGAGCGCATGGCGCGCATCCGCAGATCGCCCCACTTCGCGGACGGGGTCTTCCAGAACCCCGGCGGCCCCGCGCGGACCCGGCCCTCGGGCTCCACCCTGGACTTCGCGAAGGTCTTCTTCGACAAGGAGACCCGGCCCCGACGCAGCCCGAAGGGCACGGTGCCGCTGCACTCCACCACCCTCGCCGACATCTCCAGACCCCCGGCCACGGGGCTGCGGCTGACCTGGATGGGGCACTCCAGCGTGCTCGCGGAGATCGACGGCCGACGGGTCCTGTTCGACCCGGTGTGGGGCGAGCGCTGCTCCCCCTTCCCCTTCGCCGGGCCCAAGCGGCTGCACCCGGCGCCCCTGCCGCTGGCCGCGCTCGGCCCGGTCGACGTGGTGGTCGTCTCGCACGACCACTACGACCACCTGGACATGCCCACCATCAAGGCCCTGGCCGGCACGGACACGCAGTTCGCCGTGCCGCTCGGCGTCGGCGCGCACCTGGAGCACTGGGGCGTGTCCGCCGGCCGGCTGCGCGAACTGGACTGGCACGAGACCACGAAGATCGGCGGCCTCGCCCTGACCGCCACCCCGGCCCGGCACTTCTGCGGCCGGGGCCTGCGCAACACCCAGCACACCCTGTGGGCCTCCTGGGTCGTCGCCGGGGAGGAGCACCGGATCTACCACAGCGGCGACACCGGCTACTTCGAGGGCTTCAAGGAGATCGGCGCCGAGCACGGGCCGTTCGACGCCACGATGATCCAGATCGGCGCGTACTCCGATTTCTGGCCCGACATCCACATGACCCCCGAGGAAGGCATGCGCGCCCACCTCGACCTCCAGGGCGGACCGGAGCACGGTCCGATGCTGCCGATCCACTGGGCCACCTTCAATCTCGCGACGCATCCGTGGGCGGACCCCGGCGAGGGGACGGTCGCGGCCGCCCGCGCGGTGGGGGCCCGGGTCGCCCTGCCCCGCCCCGGCGAGCCCTTCGAGCCCACGGCGGAAACCGTGCCGTCCGAGCCGTGGTGGCGTGGGGTGGCGCTCGCCCCGGCGGGTGGATTCCCGGCCGGGGAGGCCCTCCCGGACGCCACGATCACGACCGCGTCGGACACGGTAGCTGTGGCCCAGGCCGATACGGTGAGTGATGGCCGGGGTGGGCCGGCCAAGGGAACCGAGGACCCCGAGACGCTCCCGGCGGGCTGACGGGGAGCAGACGGCAGGTAGACGGCGAGGGCCGGGGAGCGAGAGGCTCCCCGGCCCTCGCCGTTTCCGTGTGACCGCTTCTGACCAGGTCGGATCGTGCTGCGTCCGTTCATGGCCGAGTGCGGGACGAAGTTATCGGTCTGTCGTACGAGACCTCATACCAGAGCAGGACGCTCACCGTATGAGTTTGTCAACTGCCCACCGCACATGATGCGCTGGCGACTACTGTCAGTGGCCGTCGGGAAACAGGGCGGATCAGGGAGCGGGGACCGGCACGTGCAGGCGCAAGGCGGACGAGGGAGTCGACGCGGCGGGGATCCCCGCCGCCCACGCACCACCGACGCCGGTACGGCTACGGCCGTGGCCTCCGGCCCGGAACGGGACCCGGATTCCGGTCGCGCCGGAGCCGGTCGGAAGCGGGGAGCGTCCGGGCCGGCGGCCCGCAGGGCGCGGAAGCCACCACGCGAGCCCGATCGCACGCCCGCGAGCCCCCCTGGCACCCAGCACCGACGGACCAGTACGAGGACACCGATGTCTCACCTCCGCGCCCCGGCCACACGCGCAGACCGCCGTGAGGGCGGGCGGCACGGGCGGCCGGCCGCCCGCACCGCACCCGCGCTGCCCGAGACTCATATACGGCCCCAGCTGCTGCGCCTCGCCGTGCTGCCGCCCGTCGCCGTCGCCCTCAGCGGCTGTGCCGCCGTCCTCTTCGCCGTCCGGTCCACCGGAGCGCGGCCGGGCCTCACCCTGTGGGCCGTGCTCGCCGGGGCGGTCTCGGTCACCCTGGTCGGCATCGTCGTCGCCGCGGTGGCGGCCAACCGGGCGGCCCGGTCCGTGCACGACCGCATCGGCGCCCTGCGCCGCACCACCGCGCGACGCGAAGCCGACCTGCGCGGCCTGGTCGAGACGCTGCGCCGCGGCGACGGCCCGCCACAGCACGCTCCCGACGATCAGCGCGGCGGTCCCGCCGAGGACGCCGGCGACTTCGACCTGCTCGCGGCCGACCTGACCCGTGCGCACGACGGCGCCCTCACCGCCGTCGTCGAGGCCGCGCAGCTCTCCAGCCAAGCGGGCAGTGAACAGAAGCTCGAGGTGTTCGTCAACCTCGCCCGGCGCCTGCAATCGCTGGTGCACCGCGAGATCTCCATCCTCGACGAGCTGGAGAACGAGATGGAGGACCCCGAACTGCTCAAGGGGCTCTTCCACGTCGACCACCTCGCCACCCGTATCCGCCGGCACGCGGAGAACCTCGCCGTGCTCGGCGGGGCGGTCTCCCGCCGCCAGTGGAGCAACCCGGTCTCCATGACCGAGGTCCTGCGCTCGGCCATCGCCGAGGTCGAGCAGTACTCGCGGGTCAAACTCGTGCCGCCGATCGACGGTACCCTGCGCGGCCACGCCGTCGCGGACGTCATCCACCTGCTGGCCGAACTCGTCGAGAACGCCACGGTGTTCTCCGCCCCGCAGACCCAGGTGCTGCTGCGCGCCAACCTCGTCACCTCCGGGCTCGCCGTGGAGGTCGAGGACCGCGGACTCGGCATGCCCGTCGAGGAGCAGGCGCGGATGAACGCCCTGCTCGCCGACCCGGACCAGGTGAACGTCGCCCGGCTTTTGGCGGACGGCCGCATCGGCCTGTTCGTGGTCTCACAGCTCGCCCGGCGGCACGGCATCAACGTCCGCCTCCAGACCAACATCTACGGCGGAGTGCAGGCGGTGCTCGTCGTGCCGCAGGCGCTGCTCGGGGCTGAACCGGGTGCGCCGGCGGGCACCGCACAGCCGCAGGGCGGGCAGGCTGGAGCTGGAGCTGGAGCTGGAGCTGGAGCTGGAGCTGGAGCTGGGACCGGGACCGGGACCGGGACCGGGAGCGGAGCCGGAGGCGGTGCCCGGACGGTGCCCGAGGGCGGCGCCCGAGCGGATTCCCGGAAGCCGTCCCCGGCCGAGGCGGCGGGGTCCGGCGGCGTCGGCCCCGGCGGCTCGCCCGATGCCGGCTCCGTGCCCGCGTCAGGGTCCTCGACGGTGTACGGGTTCTCGTCCGTGTCGGGTGCCGCGTCCGAGGCACGTCCGTCGGCCCCGCCCTCCGCACCCGCCGCGTCCCGAGCCCACCAGCGCGAAACCGAACCGGACTTGGGCGGAACCCCGAAGAACGGCCACCCCGCGCCCCTGCCCGTGCGCGGGACCCACCGGGAGCGCCCCACCCCGGCCGAGGCACGGCCCGGGATCAGCCCGGACGACCGGCGCGTCCTCGCCGGGAACGTGACCGATCCGCCCACCCCCCGCAACGGCGCCGTGCGCGGCACCATGGGCAAACCCCAACTGCCCCGCCGCCGCGCCCAGGAACACATCGCACCCCAGTTGCGCGACGGTCCCACGCCGCGCCAGGACCCCGAGTACCTCGTCGGCCACGACCCCGGTCTGATGGCGGCCTTCCAGCGCGGCATCAGCCTCGCCGAGGCGCAACAGCACATGGAGTCCGGGGACATGAGCCGAGGCGACAGCAAGCGGCCGACGCACATCGAGCCGGCACACCTGGAGCCGGTGCACACCGACCACAGCACCACCACCACCCGGCGGGACGGGAGCGCACCCGCCGGATGACCACCCCCGTTTCCACCCCCACCCCCAGCGCTCCCGCAGACCTTCGTACCCCAAGGAGTCGATCCACCATGGCGAGCGATGCGCCGACCGCCCAGGTATCCGATCTCGACTGGCTGATGAGCGGCCTCGTGCAGCGCGTACCGCACACGAACGCCGCCGTGCTCCTGTCCTGCGACGGGCTCGTGAAGTCCGTGCACGGCCTCGACCCGGACAGTGCCGACCACATGGCCGCCCTGGCCTCCGGCCTGTACTCCCTCGGCCGCAGCGCCGGTGTCCGCTTCGGCGACGGCGGCGACGTTCGGCAGGTCGTCGTCGAACTCGCCTCGACCCTGCTGTTCGTCACCACCGCCGGCTCCGGCACCTGCCTGGCCGTGCTCGCCGGCCGCGAGGCCGACGCGGCCGTGCTCGGCTACGAGATGGCGATGCTCGTCAAGAGCGTCCGCCCCTACCTGGTCACCGCTCCCCGGCAGCAGTCCGTCGAATCCCCGGCGATGAGGCCTTGACCGTGACGGCGGCCGGTGACGGGCCCTGGCTCGACGACGCGGCCGGGCGGCTGGTGCGCCCGTTCACCGTCAGCAACGGCCGCACCCGTCCCACCGTCGCGCTCGACCTCATGTCGCAGCTGATGGCCACCGGGGCGACCCCCCTCGGCTATCTCGGCCCCGAGCACACGCAGGCGCTCGACCTGTGCCGCGCGCCCGTCGCGGTCGCCGAGGTCGCCGCCCATCTCAAACTGCCGGTGGCCGTCACCAAGGTGCTGCTGGCGGACCTCGTCGACTGCGGGGCGCTGACCACCAAGCCCCCCGCGTTCTACCACAACCCGACGGACCGGGCCCTTCTGGAGGCAGTGCTCGATGGACTACGACGACAGCTCTGACTACGCCGACGGACCGCGCGGCGGCGCCGATCCGTTCCCCACCGCACTCAAGATCCTGGTCGCGGGCGGGTTCGGCGTGGGCAAGACGACCTTCGTCGGCGCGGTCAGCGAGATCGCGCCGCTCAGCACGGAGGAACTGCTCACCACCGTCAGTGCCGCGACCGACAACCTCGACGGCATCGAGAACAAGGTCGAGACGACCGTGGCCATGGACTTCGGCCGCATCACCCTCGACCCGAAACATGTGCTGTACCTGTTCGGCACACCCGGCCAGGAGCGGTTCTGGTTCATGTGGGACGAGTTGTGCGAGGGCGCCCTCGGGGCGGTCATCCTCGCCGACACCCGCCGTCTGGAGGAGTGTTTCGCGGCGGTCGACTTCTTCGAACAGCGCGGCCTCGGCTTCATCGTCGCCGTCAACGAGTTCGACGGCTCCCACCGCTACGACCCCGAGGAGGTGCGCGCGGCCCTCGACCTGACCGTGGACGTCCCTGTCGTGTGCTGCGACGCCCGGATCTCCAGCTCCGGGGTCCGGACCCTGCTGACCCTCGTGCGCCACCTCATCGCCCACACCCCGGCCCCCACGACGGGGTACGGCGCCCATATGTGACCCCCTCACACCTGCCACGGAGCCTCTATATGACGCATGCCCACACTTCGCGAGTACGCCCATGAGCTACGACCCGCCGCGCCCGGCCGGTCGTCTGCTGCTCACGCCCGAGGACAAGGAGGCCCCCGCCCGCACCGACCGACTGCGCCGGCTGGGTCTGGGGGAGCGCCCCGAACCCGCACTCGACGCCTTCGCGTACCGCCTGGCCGAGCTCACCGGTGCGCCGTACGCCATGGTCAACTTCCCCGACGAGCAGCGGCAGTTCTACGCGGGCCTGTACGTCCCGGCTGTCGCGCCGGTGGTGCGCGGTGACGGCACCAGCCCTCAGGTGGGCCGTGCCCTGCCCCGCGACCATGGCTTCTGCCCCCATGTGGTGGCGCGACGCAAGGCCCTGGTCCTGGAGGACGTCCGCGACTACCCGCGGTTCGCGGGCAATCCGGTGGTCGACGAGTTCGGCATCCGCTCCTATCTGGGGGCGCCGCTCCTCGACGGTACGGGGCTGGTGCTGGGCACGGTCAGTGTCGCGGACGTCGAGCCGCGGGCCTGGGGGAAGCCGGGCCTGACGGCCATCAAGGAACACGCCGCGCAGCTCGTCCTGCGGCTGGAGGGCCTGGACGGCTCGCTGCCCTACTGAACGTCCGTGTTTCCCGGAGTCTCCCGAGGGCGTGAAGGAAAGCTGAGGCGGCGCTTAAGAAATCCTCGATGGACCGGTGCGGCCGCCGTACGGCAGATTGCAGTGCGATCCCACTCCTCTCCCGGCCCAGGGGCTCCTTCGGCGTGCCCGGAGCCGGGACTCACCCCCAGGAGCCGTAGCGGTGAAGGCGCTGGTCAAACAGAAGGCGGAGCCCGGGCTGTGGCTCACTGACGTCCCCGAGCCCGCCGTCGGGCCCGGCGACGTGCTGATCAAGGTGCTGCGCACCGGTATCTGCGGCACCGACCTGCACATCAGAGCGTGGGACGGCTGGGCGCGGCAGGCCATCAGTACGCCGCTCGTGCTCGGGCACGAGTTCGTCGGCGAGGTCGTCGGGACCGGGCGGGACGTCACCGACATCGGCATCGGCGACCGGGTGAGCGGCGAGGGCCATCTGGTGTGCGGCAAGTGCCGTAACTGCCTCGCGGGCCGCCGTCATCTGTGCCGGGCCACCGTGGGGCTGGGTGTGGGCCGGGACGGTGCGTTCGCCGAGTACGTGGCGCTGCCCGCCGCCAACGTCTGGGTTCACCGGGTGCCCGTCGACCTCGACGTGGCCGCGATCTTCGACCCGTTCGGCAACGCCGTGCACACCGCGCTGTCGTTCCCGCTCGTCGGCGAGGACGTGCTGATCACCGGTGCGGGACCCATCGGTCTGATGGCCGCCGCCGTGGCCCGGCACGCCGGCGCCCGCAACGTCGTGATCACCGACGTCAGCCCGGAGCGGCTGGAGCTGGCCCGCAAGGTCGGGGTGAGCCTCGCGCTCGATGTCTCCGGCGCCACCGTCGCCGACGGGCAGCGCGCGCTCGGTCTGCGCGAGGGCTTCGACATCGGCCTGGAGATGTCCGGTCGCCCCGAGGCCCTGCGCGACATGATCGCCAACATGACGCACGGCGGCCGGATCGCCATGCTCGGCCTGCCCGCCGAGGAGTTTCCCGTCGACTGGGCCCGGATCGTCACCTCGATGATCACCGTCAAGGGCATCTACGGCCGCGAGATGTTCGAGACCTGGTACGCGATGTCCGTGCTGCTGGAAGGCGGACTCGACCTCGCGCCCGTCATCACCGGCCGGTACGGCTTCCGCGACTTCGAGCCGGCGTTCGCCGACGCGGCGAGCGGCCGCGGCGGCAAGGTCATCCTCGACTGGACTGCGTAACTCCCCCTTTCCTCAAGACTTCTCTCCGCGACGACTTCTCTCCGCGACCACGTCAGGAGCCCTCTCATGTTCGACTCCGTGCGCGACGACCTGCGCGCCACCCTCGACGAGATCCGCGCCGCCGGGCTGCACAAGCCCGAGCGCGTGATCGGCACCCCGCAGTCGGCCACCGTGAACGTCACCGCCGGCGGCCGCCCCGGCGAGGTCCTCAACTTCTGCGCCAACAACTACCTCGGCCTCGCCGACCACCCCGAGGTCGTCGCCGCCGCCCACGAGGCCCTGGACCGCTGGGGCTACGGCATGGCCTCCGTCCGCTTCATCTGCGGCACGCAGGAGGTGCACAAGGAACTCGAGGCGCGGCTGTCGGCGTTCCTCGGCCAGGAGGACACGATCCTGTACTCCTCCTGCTTCGACGCCAACGGCGGTGTGTTCGAGACGCTGCTCGGCCCGGAGGACGCGGTCATCTCCGACGCGCTCAACCACGCGTCGATCATCGACGGCATCCGCCTGTCCAAGGCCCGCCGTCTGCGCTACGCCAACCGCGACCTGGCCGAGCTGGAGGCCCGGCTGAAGGAGGCGTCGGACGCGCGCCGCCGGCTGATCGTCACCGACGGCGTCTTCTCCATGGACGGCTATGTGGCGCCGCTGCGCGAGATCTGCGACCTGGCCGACCGCTACGACGCGATGGTCATGGTCGACGACTCGCACGCGGTCGGTTTCGTGGGCCCCGGCGGCCGGGGCACGCCCGAGCTGCACGGCGTCATGGACCGCGTCGACATCATCACCGGCACCCTCGGCAAGGCGCTCGGCGGCGCGTCCGGCGGCTACGTGGCGGCCCGCGCCGAGATCGTCGCCCTGCTGCGCCAGCGCTCCCGGCCGTACCTCTTCTCCAACACGCTCGCCCCGGTGATCGCGGCGGCCTCCCTGAAGGTCATCGACCTGCTGGAGTCCGCGGACGACCTGCGCGTCCGCCTCGCCGAGAACACCGCCCTCTTCCGCGGCCGCATGACCGAGGAGGGCTTCGACGTCCTCCCCGGCGACCACGCCATCGCACCCGTGATGATCGGTGACGCGGCGATCGCGGGCCGTATGGCGGAGCTGCTGCTGGAGCGCGGCGTGTACGTGATCGGCTTCTCCTACCCGGTCGTGCCGCAGGGACAGGCCCGGATCCGGGTGCAGCTCTCGGCCGCGCACTCGACGGAGGACGTCAACCGCGCGGTGGACGCGTTCGTGGCGGCGCGGGCCGAGCTGGACGCCGAGCAGGACTGAGCGGCGCATTTGAGACAATCGATCGCATGATCGAAGCGCGGCGGCTCCACATCCTCCGTGCGGTGGCGGACCACCGCACGGTGACGGCGGCTGCCGCCGCGCTGTACCTCACCCCCTCGGCCGTGTCCCAGCAGCTCGCCGCGCTGGAACAGGAGACCGGGCACCGGCTCGTCGAGCGCGGCGCCAAGGGCGTACGGCTCACCCCCGCCGGCGAGATCCTGCTCAACCACACCAACGCGGTCCTTGCCCAGCTGGAGCGGGCCGAGGCCGAACTGGCCGCATACAGCTCGGGAGCGGCGGGCACCGTCACGGTCGCCTCCTTCGCGACCGGCATCGCCCTGGTCGTGGCGCCCGCGGTGGCCCGGCTCGCCGAGTCCGCGCCCGGGATCCGTATCCGCGTCCAGGACGCCGAGGGCGACGCCAGCCTGCCGATGGTGCTGGACCGGCAGGTCGATGTCGCCGTCGCCGTCGAGTACCGCGGTGCCCCGCCCGCCGACGATCCGCGACTGGCCCACCTGCCGCTGTACGCCGAGCCCTTCGACGCGGTCGTGCCGGTCGCCCACCGTCTGTCCGGCGCGCCGGAGATCCCGCTCGCCGGACTGGCCAAGGACCCCTGGATCGGCCCGTACCCCGGCAACCCCTGCCACGACGTGGTGGTCCTGGCCTGCGAGAACGCCGGCTTCCAGCCCTGCATGGAGCACTCCTCGGACGACTTCCGCGCGGTCGTCGCCCTCGCCTCCGCCGACGCCGGCGTCGCCCTCGTGCCGCGCTCCGCGCTGCGCGGCATGGACCTCACGGGCGTGGTCGTCCGTCCCGTCGACGGCACCGCCCCCACCCGGCGGGTCTTCGCCGCCGTACGCCGGGGAGCCGAGGAGCATCCCCTGATCCGCCCGGTGCTGGACGCACTCGGCGCGGCGGCCCAGGCGCAGCCGCTGCCGGTGTGAGGACCGCGAAATCTGGGTGTTTCATATCCGGGATAGTGTCCCGAATATGAGAAACGGTGACGATGACGCCGGCGCGGACCCCGTCGACACCCGGCTGGGTGTCCGCCTGGCCGAGCTGCGGGCCGAACACGGCTGGTCGCTGGGCGAGTTGGCCGACCGCAGCGGAGTGAGCCGGTCCACCCTGTCCCGGGCCGAGCGGGCCGAGATCAGCCCCACGGCCTCGCTGCTGAACCGTCTGTGCGCCGTCTACGGGCGGACCATGTCCCAGCTGCTCAGCGAGGTCGAGGCCGAGCCCGCCCCCGTGGTGCGGGCGAAGGAGCAGCCCCGGTGGCAGGACCAGGCATCCGGTTTTGTACGGCGGTCCGTCTCCCCGCCGCATTCCGCCCTGCGCGGCGAACTCGTCGAGGCCCGCCTCTCACCCGGCGCCGACATCGCCTACGACCGTCCGCCCGTCGCCGGCCTGGAGCAGCACATCTGGGTCCTGGAAGGCGCCCTCGACGTGACCGTGCAGGACACCGGACACCACCTCGGCGCCGGCGACTGCCTCCGCATGCGCGTGTGGGGGGCGACCCGGTTCCGGTGCGCCGCTCCCGAGGGCGTGCGGTATCTGCTGGCGGTGGTGCGGCCGTGATCGTCACCCGTCTCGACGAAACTCAACTCCGCAAGGCCGTAGGGGAGTTGGCGGGCCTGCTGGCCGACACCGTCAACGCCGGCGCCTCGGTCGGCTTCCTCTCCCCGCTCGACCGCGCGGAGGCTCACGCCTGGTGGGAGGAGCGGGCCGCCGACGTCGCCGCGGGCCGGCTTGCTCTGTGGGCGGCGTACGACGGGGACCGGGTGCTGGGCACCGTGAGCCTCGCCTTCCCCGGCAAGGCCAACAGCCGCCACCGCGCCGAACTCGTCAAGCTCATGGTGGGCCCGGACGCCCGCGGACGCGGCCTCGGCCGCAGGCTGCTGGCGACCGCGGAGGACGCCGCCGCGGCGGCCGGGGTCACCCTCCTGCACCTGGACACCGAGACCGGCAGCCCCGCCGAGCATCTGTACCGGTCAGCCGGCTGGACACCGATCGGAGCGATCCCCGACTACGCGGCGAGCCCCGACGGAGTGCTCCGCCCGACGACGATCTACTACAAGCACGTACCGGCAGACGCTCTCACCAGGTGATTGTCAGTGGGAGCGGCTACCGTGCCCACCATGCCGGATGCCGAAGACGTACGACGTATCGCCCTCTCCTTCCCGGACACGACGGAGAAGGTCGCCTGGAGCATGCCCACGTTCCGGGTCGCGGGAAAGATGTTCGCGACACTGCCCGAGGACGAGACGTCCATCGCCGTGCGCTGTCCCAAGGTGGAGCGGGACGAACTCGTGCTCGCCGAGCCGAAGAAATTCTGGATCGCCGACCACGAGGCGTCGTTCGCCTGGGTGCGGGCCAGGCTGGACGCGCTGGAGGGCGAGGACGAACTACGTGACATCCTCGCCGACTCCTGGCGCCAGGCCGCCCCGAACCGGCTCCTGGAGGCGCATCCCCGCCTGGGACTCCCAGCGGCGGAATGATGTCCCCGAGGGCCGGCCCCCGGGAAACGGATGCGCGATCACCGGCGCGAGTGCGGTATTGTTTCCCTGCGCGTTCGGCCGGGGGAACCCCCAGGTCAGACGGGCAACGGGACGTGGCGCAGCTTGGTAGCGCACTTGACTGGGGGTCAAGGGGTCGCAGGTTCAAATCCTGTCGTCCCGACAGAATCGACCAGCGGGTCTGCCGGAAGGCAGGCCCGCTGATTGCGTTGTGGCGTCAGCCGCCGCCGTCGAGGTCGTCGCGTCGGCGCAGTACCTCCAGCTCGTGGCCGCGCAGCTCCATCTCGTACAGCTTGCCGCGGGCGTTCTCGAAGGGCCGGTGGAGGATCATCATCAGCCGGTCGTCGAAGGTGTGGAACAGCATGCCGTGGCCGCTGTCCTCGCGGACCAGGGGCCGGTGCTGCTGCCAGGGACCTTGGATGTCCCCGGACCGGGACACGGCGTAGGTCTGGACGTAGCCGCCGCTGACGGTGCCGTTCTCGCCGGCCGTGTCCTTCTCGTAGGTCGACCACAGCATGAGCAGGGACCCGTCAGGGGTGCGGTACAGCTGGGGGCCGTCGGTGATGTAGGGCGGGAGCTGGTGCGGGACGCCGGCGGGGATCTGTTCGGCGGTCCAGGGCGCGTCCGAGGCCTTGAAGAGGTAGACCGGGTCGCCGGTCGTCCGGGACAGGTCCGGAGTCAGCCGGATCGCCTCCATCGTCCCGTCGATGGTCTGGAGCCACTCGTGCGCGTACACCATCCAGGGCTGCCCGGACGGGTCGACGTACAGCGTGCCGTCGAGGGTCATGAGGTGCTCGGGAGGGACGGGGCGCGAGGGGTCGAGCACGGTGAACGGGCCGAGCAGTGAGTCGGAGACCGCCGTGATCGTCCCGCGCATATGGGTCGGGGTCCGGAACGGGACGCCCCACTGGCCGGGTGAGGGGACCGGGAGTGGCCTGTCCTCGTTGTGCAGCGTGGTGAACAGGTAGTACCTGCCGTCCCACGCGTGCACCTCCGGCGCCCAGGCGCCGTCCGCCGCCCAGATGCCCTCCTGCCCGGCGGTACTGAACACCACCACGGGGCGCGTCCAGTCCAGCAGGTCCTGGCTGCGGTAGACCATGGTGCCGGTGCCGTCCACGCCCGACACGGACGGGACGTTGGAGGTGTAGAGGTGATAGGTGCGGGTCTCGCCGTCGGCGACGACGAACGGATCGTGCAACGGCATGTCGGGAAGCCGCATCAACTCACCCCTTCGTGAGGTCCGCCCCCGTCAGATCACACAGCCCGCATGGGCCAGCGCCTGCTTCAGCAGCACTCCGTGTCCGCCCGGCATCTCGCTCTGCACCGCCTCGGAGACGGCCTCCTGCGGGCTGAACCACACCAGGTCGAGCGCGTCCTGCCGGGGCCGGCAGTCGCCCGTCACCGGCACGATGTAGGCCAGCGACACCGCGTGCTGGCGGGGATCGTGGTACGCCGTGATGCCCTGGGTCGGGAAGTACTCCGCGACGGTGAAGGGCTGGAGCGACGCCGGGACGCGGGGGAGCGCGACCGGGCCGAGGTCCTTCTCCAGATGGCGCAGGAGGGCGTCGCGGACGCGCTCGTGGTGCAGCACGCGGCCGGAGACCAGCGTCCGGCTGACCGTTCCGTCCGGCCCGATGCGCAGCAGCACACCGACACTGGTGACTTCGCCGCTGTCGTCGACGCGTACCGGGACGGCCTCGACGTACAGGATCGGCATGCGGGCGCGTGTCATCTCCAGTTCGTCGGAGGACAGCCAGCCGGGCGTGGTATCGGTCATGTCAGACATCGCTTGATCATACTTTCAGCCGTTCGGACTTCCTGGATAGCCGCTCCAGGGGAACTGTGACCGGCCCCACGCCGTCCTAATCCCCTCCCGCACCGTCGTCCGGGAGCCGGTAGACCCGCAGGGCGTTGTCCCGCCCGGCCCAGCGCGCGATCCGCAGCGCGTCCGGCAGGGACAGCTCGTCGGCGTCCACCCGCTCCTGGAGCAGCCCCGAGAGCCCTTGCCGGAAGGCGAGCGCCCCGAGGTGGAAGAACTCGGCCACACCGTACGCGTCGGAGCTGTACAGCAGTTTGCGGAACGGTGTGATCTCCAGGGCCTCCGCGAGGACCGCACCGGCCCGGGCGGGGCCTACGTAGTGCAGCGTGAGACCGACGTCGAGGTACACCTGCTCGAAGACCGCCGCGAGGTAGGCGGCCTGCCGCTGGTAGGGCCAGCAGTGCAGCAGCAGGACGGGGATCGTCCCGGCGGTCAGGTGCAGCCAGTCCGTGAGGTGGCTGGGGTCGGCCCGGTGCAGCCGGATGTCGTTGTCGCCGAACCCGGTGTGCAGCTGGAGCGGCAGGCCGAGGTCGACGGCCGTCCACAGCACGTGCCGTACGAGGACCGGATCGGCCAGCCGGCCGCCCCGGGCCGACCAGCGCCGGGCCGCCTCGGTGACCTCAGGGTCCGAGGGGCGGGCCGGGTCCAGGTCGAAGCCGGTGCGGTAGGCCGCCACCGACTTCACGGCCACCACCCCGGGCCGCCGCACCGCGTCGAGCGCGGCCGCGCGGAAGGCGTCCGCGTACGCGTCCGGCTCGACCCCTGCGGCCTTCACCGACTCGGCGACGCTCTCCAGCCGTACGACCTCGTAAGCGGACCCGCCCGCGGCCTCGGCGAGTTGGGGCGGGGTGGTGAGGCGGTCGGGGGCGAGGCCGGTGTCCACGCAGAGGACGTCCGTGCCCGCGGCGCGCAGGAAGCGCCGCCGCACCTCGTCCCATCCCAGTTCGGAGCGCCGGGCGAGGTACTCCTCGGCGGGAGCGTGCCGGGGCAGGTCCAGCAGGGGAGCGCAGTGGCGGCGCACGGCCACGCCCACGGGGCTGTCGAAGGGCGAGATGCCCGGCCAGACCTCGCCCTCCGTGATGAGGGACTCGAAGTCCGCGCGGTCGAGGTCGGCGGTGACGGTGCCGTGGCAGTGGTGGTCGACGAGCCTCAGGGCGTCGAGCGCCTCGCGGACCGCGCTCACGTCAGTACTTCCAGCGGTACGCCGCCGCCACTTGGTCGTCGTCCAGCCCGGCCACGGACGCCAGTTCGCCCCGCCGCACGGCGATCACCGCGTCGGCCAGGACCGGTCCGAGTGCCGCGCGCAGCGTTTCATCCTCGCGGAACTCCTCGACGGCCTCCTGCAGCGAGACCGGCAGCCGCCGCACGCCGCGGGCCGCCGCGTCCGCCTCCGCCAGCCGTACCGGGTCACCCGTGATCTCCCCGGGCAGGGCGGCGGACGAGGACAGGCCGTCCAGTCCGGCGGCGATCAGGGAGCCGATCGCGAGGTAGGGGTTGGCTGCCAGGTCGACGGGTTTGATCTCCAGGTTGGCCGCCTGATCGCGCAGGCCCGCGGTGCCGGTGATGACGCGCAGCGCCGTCTCCCGTGTCTCGCGGCCCCAGGCGGTGAACACCCCGGCCCACTGGGAGGGTTTGAGCCGCAGATAGCTCGCCGGGCTCGGTGCGGTCACGGCCGTGAGGCCGGGCAGATGGGCGAGGAGACCGGCCGTGAACGACTCCGCCTCGGCCGTCATGCCGTACCGGCCCTCGCCCCCGGAGTGCAGACTCGCGCCGTCACGCCAGGCGGAGAGGTGGACATGGCCGCCGTTTCCGACGCCCTGGCCCACGACGGCCGGGGCGAAGGAGACCCGGAACCCGTGCCGCTGGGCCACCGCGCGGACCGTCTGCCGTACCAGCACGCTGCGGTCGGCCGCCGCCACCGGATCGACGGCACCCACCGAGATCTCGAACTGCCCGGCCGCGTACTCGGGATGGACCTGTTGGACATCGATGCCCTGCGCCGCGCAGGCCGCGAGCAGGTCGGCGGTGTAGTCGCCGAGCTCGACCTGCCGGGCGGCCCCGTAGGCCGGTCCGGTCGTCGCGGGCACGAAGGAGTCGCCGGGCTGGTCGCCCCGGGCCACGGTCCACTCGATCTCGATGGCCGCACGGAAGGTGAGGCCGTGGTGCTCGGCCGCCTCGGTGACGATCCGGCGCAGGAATGTGCGCGTACAGCCGGGATGCCGCTCCCCGTCCTGCGTGATCCGGTCGACGGGCGCCCACGCCCAGCCGGGCTGCCCGGCCAGCACCACCAGCCGGTCGAGGTCGGGGTAGAGGCGCAGGTCGCCGTCGGGGGAGCCGAGGACGTCGGTGGTGACGATGGAGTCGTTCGCCAGGAACGTGTCGAACACCGGGGACATGCCGACGCCCCAGGCCGCGGCGGAGGCGAGCCGGGCCGTGGGGACGGTCTTCACCCGGCCGATGCCCGCGGTGTCGACGTAGGCCAGCACGACGCCGTGCACACCCCGGCCGGAGAGCTCGCCGCTCAGCGCGGTGGCCCGCTCGACGTCGCCGGGGCGGCCGCCGGGCACGGGATCGGCCAGGGTGGTCATACGTCCTCCTCGTCCTCCTCGTCCCCTCGACGGGCGGCGCCGCGGTCAGGGTTTCACGGCCACCGCGCCGAACTGCGGTACCAGCACGCCCGAGCCGGCCTCGGCGTGCCACTGCCCGCACGACACCATGCCCGGTTCGAGCAGCTCGAGACCGTCGAAGAACGCGGCGATGTCCGCGCCGCTGCGGGCGGTGATCGGGGGAGTGGCGTTCTCGTTCCAGAACTTCATGGCGGGGATCTGGCCCGCGCCGCCGAGCTCGTCGTCGAAGGTGGGGTGGGTGAGGACCAGGAAGCTGCCGGAGGGGACCGCGGCCATCACGCGGCGCACGATGTCCCGGGCCTTCTCGGTGTCCAGCACGAAGTTGAGGATGCCCAGCATCATGACGGCGACGGGCCGGGTGAGGTCGAGGGTGTGCCCCGCCCGTTCGACGATGGCGTCCGGGTCGTGCACATCGGCGTCGAGGTAGGCGGTGACGCCGTCCCGGGTGCCCGTCAGCAGGGTGCGGGCGTGCACCAGCACGATCGGGTCGTTGTCGACGTA
The DNA here is from genome assembly GCF_056433405.1 of Streptomyces sp. NPDC044719. NCBI lineage: Bacteria > Bacillati > Actinomycetota > Actinomycetes > Kitasatosporales > Streptomycetaceae > Streptomyces > Streptomyces sp. NPDC044719. The sequence goes on along the minus strand of NZ_JBWKHE010000010.1, from coordinate 27,204 downwards.
GACGATCCGTGAGTCGGGCGCGATCCGCTGGGCGATCTCGTGGGTGTTGTCCGCCGTCGGCAGCCCCGTGCCGATGTCGAGGAACTGCCGCACTCCGCGCTCGCCGGCCAGGAACGACACGGCCCGGCCCAGGAACTCCCGGTCCGCCCGGGCGATGTCCCGGATGATCGGGAACATGCCGGCGACGTGCTCGCCGACCCGCTGGTCGACCTCGTAGTTGTCCTTGCCGCCGATCCAGTAGTTCCACACGCGCGCGTTGTGCGCCACACCGGTGTTCAGCCGCGCCGAGCCGCTCGGCGGGGTGTGGCTCTCACTCACGTTCTTCCTCTCCTCGCACGAGCGACCGGAGGACCGGTCATCGCCGCCATTGTGCCGTTCCGGTGATCACGCTGTCCCGGGAATCGGCAGAGGCGGACAGACGCTCGGCGGGGCGGCAGTGGGGGAGAGCGGCGGCCGTGTTACTCGACCTCGCTGGGGTCCGGAGAGGGCGTCTTGCCGGCCAGCACGTCCTTCAGGTTCTGAGTGCCGATCTTCACCGCCTGTTCGGCGGAGTCCTGCTCGTCCCCGTCGAGTCCGCCCGCCGTGACGGTGATGGCGTCGTTGCCGACGCGTACGGCCGCCACAGTGAGCGTCAGCGTGGCGGCCGCACCCCCGGTCGTGCCCTGCACCGTCACGCGCAGGCCCTCACGGGCGTCGCCCACCTTCGGCAGCGAGGTCTCGATGACCTGGACGGTGCGCTGTTCGCCGTCCTCGGTCACGGTGAACTGGTCGCACTTCTCCGGCAGGGTCGCCATCCAGTTCAGGGAGTCCTGCGGGTCGGTCCGGTCATAGGACGCGACCTGGTACAGCAGGCGTGAGTCGCCCTGCCCGAAGCCGCGCAGCGCGTTCGCCCCGGACGGCCTGCCGAGCAGATCGTCGTCGAACAGGGAGTTCATGAGGCGCTGGCAGTCGGCGGCGTCGGTCTTGGCGGTGAGGAAGTCGGAGACGTCGACCGTGCCGATGACCAGACTGTCGTTCCAGTTCTCGGCCTCCGTGTCCTTGACCTGGGTCCAGTCGTCCTCGATGTCCGCTTCGGTGATCAGCGCGGCCCGGGCGCCGTCCTCGGTGAGGGTGGCGGTGGGCGAGGGGGTCTGCTGCTTCCCGGCGACCTGTGTCGCGGTGATGCCCGACGCCCGCGAACCCTCTTCGGCGCCCTCGTCCGTGCAGGCGGCGGTGGTCAGCAGGGCGCCTGCCGCCAGGGCGGAGGAGAGAACACGGGCGAGCGAGGACGGACGACGGGTCATCGGGAGTGCCTCCTGAGAACGTGACGCGTGTCCTCAGCGCACCACTGGCACCGACGGCCCACCACCGGCACCGGACTGATCGGGTGAGCGCGCCCCGGAGCGCGGACGCCTCACGCCCCGGCCTGCGCGTGGCCGTTCTGCCAGGCCCAGGCCGCGATCTCCACGCGGTTCCGGGCGGCCAGTTTGAGCTGGACGCTGGACAGGTGCGTCTTGACCGTGGAGAGGGAGACGTACAGTTCGGCCGCGATCTCGGCGTTGGTGCGGCCGAGGGCGACCAGGCGGACCACGTCCAGTTCGCGCTCGGTCAGCGGCTCCCGGAGCGGGGCCGCGGGGGAAGGGGACACCGGCCGCGGGGTGCTCTCGGCGGCCGGCGCCGCGGTGATGTGCCTGAGCAGCCGGACCGTGACCGAAGGGGAGACCAGCGAGTCGCCCGCGGCGGCGGCACGGACGGCCTCCGCGAGCAGGGCCGGCCCGGAGTCCTTGAGCAGGAAGCCGCAGGCGCCGCCGCGCAGCGCGCCGTACACGTACTCGTCGAGATCGAAGGTGGTGACCACGACGACCCGCAGGGGATCGGCGACGTCAGGCCCGGCCAGCAGCCGGGTCGCCTCCAGGCCGTCCAGCTTCGGCATCCGGATGTCCAGCAGGCACACGTCCGGCCGCTCACGGCGGGCCAGCGCCAGGGCCTCCTCGCCGTCCCGCGCCTCGGCGACCACGGTGATGTCCGGCTGGGCGTCGAGGAAGAAACGGAATCCGGTGCGGACCATGTCCTGGTCGTCCGCGATGAGCACCCGGATGGGAGCGCCGGAGCGACCGGCGGCGCCGGGGCCCGGTGGGACGGGGGTCGTCATGGGTCGATCATGCCTCAGGGTGGGGGCCGGGCAGGGGCGTGAGGTGGCAGAGGCTCCATCTTCCGGAAGGGCCTCCATCCTCGCCCGCGGCACCGTGCGCCCGCCTCCGCCGAACGGCCAGGGCAGGGGGCGGGCCCTCGGCCGTTCGGCCGATCCCGTCGTGCCTGGGCTCGCCTACCGTGATCCGCATGAGAACCACCTCCCCCCGGGGCTGCGCGCGGGGCTTCGCCGTCGGGTTCCTCGTGGCGGCCGCGGTCTACGACCTGCTGATCGCGGGCAGCTTCGGTGAGGGCCTCTGGCTGCCGGTGGCCGTGCTCCTCACCGGGTTCGCCGCGGTGCTGTGGCCCGCCGACCGGCGGCCGCCGTGGCTCACCCCGCAGTTGCGCACCGCCGGGCCCGCCCTGGTTTCCGTGCTCTTCACGGCGGGCGTGCTGCTGACGGACCGCGCGGAGGTGCCGTTCGGGCCGGGCGAGGTCGCGATCCTGCTGAGCCTGCTGTTCATCGCCGTACGCCACTGCCCGTGGCCGTGGGCCCTGCTGTGCGGGGTGCTCGACGGGGTGGCCCTGCTGCTGTTGCCGGTGCGGTACTTCCGGTCGTTGCAGGACGAGGTGCTGGCCTTCGCCGTGATCGGGCTGATCCTGATCGGGCTCACCGCCGGACTCGCCGCGTACCTGCGCTCCCTGGACTACCGGCGTACCGTCGCGGTCAGCGAGACCCGCCGCGCCGAACGCGTCGCGATCGCCGCCGACCTGCACGACTTCGTCGCCCACCATGTCACCGGGATCCTCGTGCAGACGCAGGTCGCCCGCATGATGGCCGACCGGCGGCCGCAGGAGGACCTGGATCCCGTCCTCGCCGGTATCGAGCGCGCCGCGACCGAGGCGCTGGCCTCCATGCGGCGCACGGTCGGCGTGCTGCGGGACACCGGTCCCGAGGCCGCCGACCGTCGCCCCGTCGGCGACCTGGCCGGCATCTCCGACCTGGTCGCACGCTTCGCGAGCCCCGTCCAGAAGTCCGTCCTGCACCGCGACCCTGCCGTCTCCGACGACCTGCCGCACGAGGTGCAGGCGGCGGCCTTCCGGGTGGTCCAGGAGGCGCTGACCAACGTACGGCGCCACGCGGCCGACGCCACACGGGTCACCGTCCGCCTGGCCCGCCCCGGCGACCGGCTGGAGGTCACGGTGACGGACGACGGCCATGGCGGCACCCAGCTCCCGGAGGCCGCCCACGGCGGTGGCTTCGGCCTGGTCGGCCTGACGGAACGGGTGACCGCGCTGGGCGGCGAACTGCGTGCCGGGCCGCACGGGGGCCCGGCCGGGGAAGCGGGCGCGGGCTGGCAGGTGCGGGCGGTGTTCCCGGCGGGGAAGCAGTGAGCGAGCCGCTCCGCACCTGGCTTCCGGGCTCCCGCACGCTGTTCAATGAAGCTGTACACCGCTGTACACCCGCCGAGCGAGAGAGGAGCCGCCCGTGCCACCCGCCGTCGTGCCGCCCGTCGGCGCGCGTATCCGGCAGGCCCGTCTGGAGCGCGGCACGAGCCTGCGCGCGCTGGCCCGGGAGGTCGGCGTGTCGGCGAGTCTCGTGTCGCAGATCGAGACCGGCAAGAGCCAGCCCTCGGTCAGCACGCTGTACGCGATCACGACGGCCCTCGGCATCTCCGTGGAGTCCCTCTTCGACGCCCGGGCCTCGTCGCCCGTGGGTGCGAGCACGCCCGGTTTTCTCCCGCACGCCCTCGCGGCCTTCGCCGCCGACCCGGGCCGGCGCATCGGCCCGCTGACCGGCGTGGGTGAGCGCGAGACGCTGGAGCTGGACTCGGGGGTGGTGTGGGAGCGCCTCGGGCGGGTGCCGGGCGCGGATGTCGACTTCCTGCTGGTGACCTACCGGCCCGGCGGCTCCTCCGCGGGCTCCGGCCAACTGATGCGGCACGGGGGCACCGAGTACGGCTATCTGACCTCCGGCGAGCTGATCCTCACCCTCGGTTTCGACGAGTACACGGTGCGCCCGGGCGACGCCGTCTGCTTCGAGTCGACGACTCCCCACCGATACCGCAACGATGGAGAGGTACCCGCTGTGGGCGTCTGGTTCGTGTCCGGCGATGTTCAGTGACACTTGACACTCCTGTCACCCGGGCGTTCACTCCGAAGTGGGGGTGGTCGCCATGGCGATCCGCACATATGGACCCAACGCCGTCGACTGGGAAGAGCGCATTGACCTCGACCGGCTGCGCGGGCAGCGGCTGGCCCGGCTGCACGAGTCCCTGAACCGGTCCGCGCTGGGCGCGGTGCTCAGCTTCGACTTCGCCAACATCCGCTACATGACGGCCACGCACATCGGCACCTGGGCGATGGACAAGCTGATCCGCTTCGCCCTGCTGGTGCGCGACGGCGAACCGGTCGTCTGGGACTTCGGCTCCGCCGCCCGCCACCACCAGCTGTACAACCCGTGGCTGGACTACAGCGACGGCAAGGGCGGACCACCCACCGGCGCCCGCGCCGGCATCTCCACCCTGCGCGGCGCCTTCCACCCGGACGCCGGGATCGCCGAGGACGTGGCTGCCAAGATCGCCGCCGAGCTGCGCGAACACGGGCTGGCGAACGAACCGCTCGGCATCGACGTCGCCGAGATGCCGATCCTGACCGCCCTGCGCGCCGAAGGCATCGACGTCGTCGACGGACAGCAGGTCTTCCTGGAGGCCCGCCGGATCAAGACCGGCGACGAGATCGCCCTGCTCACCCAGGCCTGCGCCATGGTCGACGCGGCCTACGAGGAGCTCTACGGCTACCTGCGCCCCGGGGTCCGTGAGAACGAGTGCGTCGGTGTCGTCAGCAAGGTCCTCTACGACCTCGGCAGCGAGTATGTCGAGGGCGTCAACGCCATCTCGGGCGAGCGCTGTTCACCGCACCCGCACGTCTACAGCGACCGCCTGATCCGCCCCGGCGACCCGGCCTTCTTCGACATCCTGCACAGCCACCTCGGCTACCGCACCTGCTACTACCGCACCTTCGCCGTGGGCAGCGCCTCCCGCGCGCAGCGGGACGCCTATGTGCGCTGCCGGGAGTACATGGACCAGGCGATCGCCCTGGTCCGGCCCGGGGCCACCACCGCCGACATCGTCCAGGTCTGGCCGCGCGCCGAGGAGTTCGGCTTCGCCGACGAGACCGCCGCCTTCGCCCTGCAGTACGGCCATGGCGTGGGCCTGTCGATCTGGGAGAAGCCGATCTTCAGCCGACTGGTCTCCCTCGACCACCCCGAAGTCCTCGAGGAGGGCATGGTGTTCGCCCTGGAGACCTACTGGCCGGCCGCCGACGGCTGGTCCGCCGCCCGCATCGAGGAGGAACTGGTCGTCACCGCCGACGGCTGCGAGGTCATCACCAAGTTCCCCGCCGAGGAGCTGCTGGTGGCCGGGCGCAAGTACTGGACGGTGGGCGGCGAGCTGAACACCCGCCGCGAGGCGCAGTCCCATCTCAACACCTCCCGTGGCGACGGGGCGGGCTGATGGAACCGGCCGGGCTCCTCGACGCCTACGAGCGGATGGCCGTCATCCGCCGTACGGAGAAGGCCGCCCACGACCTGTTCCTGCAAGGCCTGGTGAAAGGCACCACCCACCTCGCCGCCGGGCAGGAGGCGATCGCCGTGGGCGCGAGTGCCGCCCTGCGCCCCGACGACTATGTGTTCGCCACCTATAGAGGTCACCACCATGCCCTCGCCCGGGGCGCCACCCCCGAGGAGTGCCTGGCCGAGCTGATGAGCCGGGCGACCGGGCTGTGCCGGGCCAAGGGCGGCTCCATGCACCTGACCAAGGCGGCCACCGGCATGCTCGGCTCCTACGCCATCGTCGGCTCCCACCTCCCCATGGCGGTCGGCGCGGCCTGGTCGGCCCGGCTGCGGCGGTCCGACCAGCTCGCGGTCGCCTTCTTCGGCGACGGCGCCACCAACATCGGCGCCTTCCACGAGTCGCTCAACCTGGCGGCCGTGTGGAAACTGCCCGTGTTGTTCGTGTGCGAGAACAACCTGTACATGGAGTACACGCCCATCGCCGACGTCACGGCCGTGCCCCGGCCCGCCGCCGACCGGGCGCCCGCGTACGGCATCCCGGGCGAGGTGGTCGACGGCAATGACGTCGTGGCCGTGGCGGAGGCGGTGGGGCGGCTCGCCGGGCGGGCGCGGGCCGGAGACGGGCCCGCCGTGCTGGAGGCCGAGACCTACCGGCACTTCGGGCACAGCCGCACCGACCCGGCGACCTACCGCCCGGCCGAGGAGGTCGAACGGTGGCTGAAGCACGACCCGTTGGACCTCGCCCGGGGACGGCTCGCCGAGCTGGGCATCGGGACGGAGACCGTAGCGGAGGCCGACGAGCGGGCCCGGGCCGCCGTGGAGCGGGCCGTCGAGGCGGCGAAGGCCGCGCCGCCGCCCGACCCGCGGGAGGCACTGACCGACGTATGGGCCGACGGGGGTGCCGCATGGCGGACGTGATCACCTACCGGGAGGCGGTCGCCGAGGGCATCGCACGCGAGATGCGCCGGGACGCGTCGGTGGTGTGCCTCGGGGAGGACATCGGCGCGGCCGGCGGGGTGTTCAAGACGACCGTGGGGCTGCACGAGGAGTTCGGGCCCGAGCGGGTGTGGGACACGCCCATCTCCGAACAGGCCATCGTGGGCGCGGCGATGGGCGCCGCCATGACCGGGATGCGGCCCGTCGCGGAGATCATGTTCTCCGACTTCCTGGCCTGCTGCTGGGACTACCTGGCCAACGAGATCCCCAAGGTCCGCTACATGACCGGCGGCCAGGTGACCGTGCCGCTCGTCGTGCGCACCGCCAACGGCGGCGGACTCGGCTTCGGCGCCCAGCACTCCCAGGCCACCGAGAACTGGGCGCTGACCGTCCCCGGCCTGAAGATCGCGGCACCGGCGACGCCCGCCGACGTCATCGGCATGCTGGCGGCGGCGATCCGCAGCGACGACCCCGTGGTCTTCTTCGAGCACAAGGCCCTCCTGGCCACCAAGGGCACCCCGCCACCGCCCGGTCACGTCGTCGAGCTGGGGCAGGCCGCCGTCGTGCGCGAGGGCGCGGACGTCACGCTCGTCGCGCTGGCCTCGATGGTGCCGCTGGCCCTGCGGGCCGCCGACGTGCTGTCGGGGGAGGGGATCGAGGCGGAGGTGGTCGACCTGCGCTCGCTGGTTCCGCTGGACACCGCGACCGTCCTCGCCTCACTGGGCAGGACCTCGCGGCTCGTCACCGTCGAGGAGAACCCGTACCAGGGCGGCTGGGGCGCCACCGTCGTCTCGGTCGTCGCCGACGAGGGCTTCGGCCTGCTGGACGCGCCCGTGCGGCGGGTGGCGGGGGAGTGCGTCCCGCTGCCGTTCGCCGACGCGCTGGAGGAGCAGGTCATCCCCACCGCAGAGAAGGTCGTGGCGGCGGTCCGCAGCCTCGCCGCGTACTGAACACCCCATGGAAGGAACCGCGATGACTGATCGGACACTCCTTCGCGCCGGGCATGTCATATCGATGGACCCCGCGGTCGGGGACCTGCCGAGGGGTGACGTCCTCGTCGAAGACGGAAAGATCGCCGCCGTGCGGCCCGAGATCAGCGCCGACGCCGAGATCCTCGACATGACCGGCCGCATCGTCATCCCCGGTTTCGTCGACACCCACCGCCACACCTGGGAGGCCCCGATCCGGGGCGTCGCACCCGACGCCACCCTCGACGACTACTTCGTCGACGTCCTCGACAGCTTCGCCCCCCTCTACACCCCGGAGGACGTCTACGCCGGCAACCTCGCGGGCACGCTCGAATGCCTCAACGCCGGCATCACCACGCTCGTCGACTGGTCGCACATCAACAACACCCCCGAGCACCCGGACGCCGCGATCCAGGGCCTGAAGGAATCCGGCATCCGGGCGCAGTACGCGTACGGCAGCGCCAACACCTCCCTCGCCGACTACTGGTTCGAGAGCAAGATCGCGATCCCGGCGGACGACGTACGGCGGATCCGGTCGACGTATTTCGCGTCCGACGACGGCCTGCTGACCATGGGCCTCGCCACGCGCGGACCCGGCTTCTGCGTCAACGACGTCGTCGCCGCCGAGTGGGCCCTGGCGCGCGAACTGGGCATCCCGATCACCGTGCACGTGGCCATGGGGCGTCTCGCCGGCCGCTTCGGCATGGTCAAGCAGTTGCACGGCATGGGGCTCCTCGGCCCGGACACCACCTACGTCCACTGCTGCTACTTCAGCGAGGAGGAGTGGCGGATGGTCGCCGACAGCGGCGGTACGGTGTCGGTCGCGCCGCAGGTGGAGCTCCAGATGGGGCACGGCTGGCCGCCCGTGATGCAGGCGATCGAGCACGGTCTGCGGCCCTCGCTCAGCATCGACGTCGTCACCACCGTGCCCGGCGACATGTTCACCCAGATCCGGGCCGCCTTCGGCGCCGAACGCGCCCGGGTCAACGCCGACTGCTGGCAGGCCAACATGGCGGTGCCCAGCACCATGCTGACAGCGCGCCAGATGCTGGAGATTTCCACCGTCAACGGCGCCCACGTCGCCGGTCTCGAGGACCGTACCGGCTCCCTGACGCCCGGCAAGCGCGCCGACATCGTCGCGATCGACGCCACCGCGCCGAACGTCTCCCCGGTGCACGACGCGGCAGCCGCGGTGACCCTCTGCGCGGACGTGTCCAACGTGGACACCGTCCTGGTCGACGGCGTGATCCACAAGCGCGACGGGAGGCTGCTCGCCGACACCGGGCGGGCCCGCCGGCTCGTCGAGGAGTCCCGCGACCGGCTCCTCGCGGCGAAGGAGGCGAAGGGGGAGAGGGCCACGGCATGACGAACCACCTGGTGCGCCGCGCCGCAGACCGGCCCGATCCGCCGTACGACGGCCACGGCCACCGGCGGCGGACGCTGGTCGGCGAGGACGACGGCAGTGTGCACACCGGCTTCGGCCTCTGCGAGCTGCGCCCGGACGGCCGTGTGCCCGCCCATGTGCACTCGTACGAGGAGACCTTCCACATCCTCGACGGGGCCGTGATCCTGGACGTGCCCGAGGGGGCGTACCTCCTGCGGGAGGGCGACTACGGCCTCCTGCCGACCGGTGTCCCGCACGCCTGGCGCGGGGCCGGGGACACCGGCGGGCGCTGGGCGGACATGCTGGCCCCCGTGCCGCGGGCGCGCTACGGGCACGACACCCAGGCGGTGCCGGAGCTGCCCGCTCGCGACCCCGTCCCCGTCGACGTCCGCGACCCCCGCATCCGGACCTTCGGACACTTCGAGCCCGACCAGATGGATCCCGGCAAACAGTCCCAGGACCTGCTGGCCGTGACGGCGAGCATGCGGACCGCGCTGCTGGTCTACAGCGGCATCACCGTGAAGATGATGGTCGATGGTGACCTGGGCGCGGTCGCCTCGACGATGTTCATGGTGCGGTACGCGTCCGACGGCGTCATCGGCACGCACGACCACCCCTTCGAGGAGACGTATCTGATCCTCGAGGGCGTGGCGGAGGCCACCCTCGACGGCGAGCGGTACCGGCTGGAACCCGGGGACCTCGCGTGGGCGGGCGCCGGTTGTGTGCATGGGTTCGTCAACGCCGGGCAGGGGCCACTGAGGTGGCTGGAGACCCAGGCGCCGCAGCCGCCGTCGCGACACTCCTACCGGTTCACGCGGGACTGGGACTACCTGCGCCAGGCGCTTGAGGAGGAGTCATGAGCAGTGTCCTTGTCGTCGGAGGCACGTCGGGGATCGGCCTCGAGTTCGCCCGGACCCGGGCCCGGTGCGGGGACGACGTGGTCCTGACCGGCCGCGACGCCCACCGGGCCGACACGCTCGCCAAGGAGTTCGGTGCCCGGGGCCTCGCCCTCGACCTGGCACGACCACTGGAGGTCGCGGCGGCGCTGGCCGGCATGGGGCGCGTCGACCATCTGGTGATCGCGGGTGTCTCCCGGGACGACAACAAGGTGACCGAGTACGACATCGACGCCGCCCTGCGGCTGGTCACCCTCAAGCTCGTCGGCTACACCGAGGTCGTGCACACGCTGCGCACCCGGCTGCACGACGACAGCGCCATCGTGCTGTTCGGCGGACAGGCCAAGGAACGCCCCTATCCGGGCGCGACGACGGTGGCGACCGTCAACGCGGGCGTGCGCGGCCTGATGAACTCCCTCGCCGTCGAACTCGCTCCGGTCCGGGTCAACTCCGTGCATCCGGGTGTCGTCGGCGACAGCCCGTACTGGCAGTCCAAACCGGAGAAGGTGCTCACCACGCTGCGCACCGAGACACCGACCGGCCGCCTCGCCACGATGGCGGACGTGGTGGACGCGGTCGACTTCCTGCTGCGCAACCGCTCGGTCAACGCGGTCGAACTCAGCGTTGACGGGGGCTGGCTGCTGGGGTGAGCTTCCGGGCCGGGGGCCCGGCGGGTCACCCGGCCCGCCGCAGGGTCTCCTCGGCGATCTCCTTGTCCACCGCCGCCCGCACCAGCGCGGCGGCGAGGACGGCCGGGTCGGTTCCTCCGGCCAGTTCGGCGAGGCGCTCCGGATCCTTCGGCAGCTTCAGCCGCTCGGCGCCCTGGAGGGCCTTGCCGTCCAGGTAGGGCGCTGTCTCGGGCCAGACACCCTGGGCCTCACGCAAGAAGATGTCGCTGCCGGCCGGTCCCATCCCGGGGAACTCCCGCAGGAGGCGGCGCAGTTCGGGCACCTTCCCGTCCGCCTCCCGGCGCAGCCGCCGCAGATCGCCGCCCCACCGCTCGTTCAACAGCTCGGCCGCGTCGCCCAGTTGTGTGGCCGTACGCTCGTCGTAGCGCCGGTAGCCGCCCCGGCCGAGCGCGTCCACCCGCTCCTGCCAGTCCGCCGCCGCCATGCGGCGCGGATCGCGCAGCCCCGCCTCGTGCAGGGCACGGGCGGTGGCCAGCGCGATCGAGCCGCGGATACGGGCACTGAGCAGATGGGACAGCACCAGCAGCCGGTACAGCGGCTGCGGGGTGTCCTTCAGCCGGATGCCCGCCTCGTCGGCGTACGTCCTGCCGTGCGTGCCGAGGAGTTCGCGTACCACGCGCTCCTGGCGGGCCACGGCTATCCCTTCAGCGGATCGTGGCCGACCGTCATCAGCCGGCGCCGACGGCGCGTGTCCTCGGCCGTCACCTCCGGCAGCGGTTCGTTCTCCAGGTCCACCTGGGAGGTGACCCTGTCCACGACGTTCCGCATCACGCGCAGGTCGTCCGCGGTCAGGTCGGTGCGCCGCTTCTGGAGGATCGCCAGGACGTGCTGTCCGGTCTCGCTCCCCGCCTGGTCGGGCAGCGGCTCCGCGTCCTCGTCGGCGTCCCGCGTCCGCAGCCAGGCCGCGAGCTCCTGCGAGGTCATGTTCACCACGCGGTGGAAGTCCTCCCACAGCGCGTCGAGTTCAAGGGCGTCGGTCATCGGGTGCCCCTTCCGTATGTACGTGCGCGCGCCGGTCAGCCCTCGCGGGGGACGTTCTCGGCGTCGAACATCCACCGCTGCTTCTCCAGCTCCGCGGTGATGCTGATCAGCAGGTCCTGGGTGACCAGGTCCGCCTTCTCGGTCGCGTCGATGCGCTCACGCAGCCGGCCGACGGCGTCCTGGAGGGACTCCACCATCACCTGCACGGCGTCCGAGTCACGCACCCAGCCCTCCTTGGGGGCGGGCAGCGTGAAGGTCTTGGCGATGGTCTCCGGCCGGCCGTCCGGCGGCACACCGAGCGCCGCGGACCGTTCCGCGACCGTGTCGGCGAAGTTCCGAGCGGCCGACACCACCTCGTCGAGCTGGAGGTGGATGGACCGGAAGCGCGGTCCGACGATGTTCCAGTGCGCCTGTTTCCCGATCAGCGAGAGTCCGAGCAGGTCGACCAGGGTGTCCTGAAGTGCCTCGCAGGAAACCCGGCGGGCCTCGTCGGGCAGCGTGCTCCTCACGGCCGTCATAGGGCGCTTCTCCTTCTCGCGTCGTTCCTCGTGGTCCGGAGCAGTGCGTCGCGCTCCTCCTCGCAGGTTCCGCCCCACACGCCCGAGGCCTGGCCGCTGCCCAGCGCGAAGCTCAGGCACTGGTCGGTCACCGGGCAGCGCGCGCAGACCCGCTTCGCGGCCGCGACGTCCCGCAGGGCCGGACCCGCCGTGCCCACGGGAAAGAACAACTCGGGGTCCTCGTCCACGCAGGCGGCGCTCCGCAACCACTCCATGACCGCGCGGGTGCCCCGGGCGCATGGGTGCAAACGCGACCCGTGACGCCTTCACAGGCGGCGGGACGAGGGTCTATAGTCCGAAACTAGCAGTGCTAATTAATGTGCGGTGTGAGGAGCCTCTCGTGCGTCCCGTCCACTTCGCGGCCGCCCGCCGCACCCCCATCGGCAAGCTCAGGGGATCCCTCTCCTCGGTACGGCCCGACGACCTCGCCGCGACCGTGGTCCGCGCGCTCGTCGGCGACGTGCCCGCGCTGGACCCGGCCCGCGTCGACGACGTCTACTGGGGCGCCGCCAACCAGGCCGGCGAGGACAACCGCAACGTCGCCCGCATGGCCGCCCTGCTCGCGGGCCTCCCCGAGTCCGTCCCCGGGGCGACGGTCAACCGGCTCTGCGCGTCGGGCCTGGAGGCCGTCACCACGGCCGCCCGCACCATCGCCGCCGGCGAGGCCGACATCGTGATCGCGGGCGGCTCCGAGTCGATGAGCCGCGCCCCCTTCGTCCTGCCCCGCCCCGACGAGGCCCTGCCCCATCGCATCGAGACCGTCGACACCCGTCTCGGCTGGCGCCTGGTCAACCCCGCGATGCGGGACCTGCACGACCTGCTGTCCATGGGGGAGACGGCGGAGGAGGTCGCCGCGCGGTACGGCATCGCGCGCGAACGCCAGGACGACTTCGCCCTGCGCAGCCACCAACGGGCCGCCCTCGCCCGCAAGAACGGCCACTTCGACGACGAACTCCTGCCCGTGGAACGCCCCGACGGCGTGCTCGTCGACACCGACGAGTGCGTCCGCGAGGACACCTCGCACGAGAAGCTGTCCCGGCTGAAGCCGGTCTTCCGGGACGGTGGCACGGTCACCGCGGGAAACGCCTCCCCGATGAACGACGGCGCCGCCGGTCTCCTCCTGGTCAGCGAGGAGGCACTGAACGAGCTGGGCCTCCATTCCCTGGGCCGCTACGTCGCCGGCGCCTCCGCCGGTGTCCACCCCGACGTCATGGGCATCGGCCCGGTCCCCGCCACCCGCAAGGCCCTGGCCCGGGCCGGCTGGAGCGTCGGCGACTTGGAGGAGGCCGAGTTCAACGAGGCCTTCGCGGCCCAGGCCCTGGCCTGCGTGGACCAGCTCGGCATCGACCCCGACCTCGTCAACCCGAGCGGCGGCGCCATCGCCCTCGGCCACCCCCTGGGCTGTTCGGGCGCCCGCATCCTGACGACGCTGCTCCACCGGATGCGGCGTACGGGAGCGGGGCGGGGGCTGGCGACGATGTGTGTGGGGGTCGGGCAGGGGAGCGCGCTGCTCGTCGAGCGGGGGTAGTACCGGGCCCCGCAACCACCAGGCGAGACGGCACTGCGGCGCCCTGTTCGGTGCACATAGCATCAGTGTTCGCATGAACACGATGACGCTCTGGAACATCACCGGCTGGGAGTTCGCCGCACTCGCCTTCGCGGCCCTCCTCGTCGGATTCTCGAAGACCGCCGTGAGCGGGGCCAACACGGTCAGCCTCGCCGTCTTCGCCGCGGTGCTGCCCGCCCGCGCCTCCACCGGTGTCCTGCTGCCGATCCTGATCGCCGGGGACCTGCTGGCCGTCGCCACCTACCGGCGGCACGCCCACTGGCCCACCCTGTGGCGGCTGTTCCCGGCGGTCGCCGCGGGCGTCGTCGTCGGCACGGTGTTCCTGATGTGGGCGGACGACGCGATCGTAAGGACCTCGATCGGCGCGATCCTGCTGCTGATGGCGGCCGTGACGGTGTGGCGACGGCGTACAGAGGACGCGGAGCGGCAGCCGGACTCGGTCACCAGCAGGGCGGGCCGGGTCAAAGCCCGCTCCTACGGCGTGCTCGGCGGCTTCACCACCATGGTCGCCAACGCGGGCGGCCCGGTGATGTCGATGTACCTGCTGTCCGCGGGCTTCCGCAAGCTCGGCTTTCTCGGCACGTCGGCCTTCTTCTTCCTGATCGTCAACGTCTCCAAGCTGCCCTTCAGCGCCGGACTCGGCCTGATCGACGCCCGCTCGCTCCTGCTCGACCTGGCGCTCGTGGTGTTCGTCGTGCCCGGCGCGCTCTTCGGCAAGTGGGCGGTGAACAAGATCAACCAGCGGCTGTTCGAACAGCTGGTCATCGCGGCGACCGTCGTGGGCGGTCTGCAACTACTGCTGCGCTGACCCCCGCAGCAGCCCGGGCAGGTCCGCGAAGGAGTCGATCACGTGGTCGGGCGTGCCGTCGGCGGCCCGCAGCGCCTCCGGCTGGAACTTGCCGGTCCGCACGAGGACCCCGGTGACACCGGCCCGCTGCGCCGCGAGCACGTCGGACTCGACGTCGTCGCCCACCATCACGGCCTCGCCCGCACCGGCACCCACCCGGGCGAGCGCCGCCTCGAAGAACGCCCGTGCCGGCTTGCCCGTGATCTCGGCCTCCACCCGGGCGGCCCGCTCGAGACCGGCCAGGAACGCACCGGCGTCCAGCCGCAGCCCCTCGTCCGTACGCCAGTACAGGTTGCGGTGCATCGCCACCAGCCGGGCCCCGCGCCGCAGCTGCCCGAAGGCCCGGTCCAGCGCCTCCCAGCCGAACTCGGGACCGGCCCCGCCGACCAGCACCACATCCGGCACGGTCCCGGTGTCCGCCGCGTCCACGAGGGTCACACCGTCGAGGTCCTCCTCGATGTCGCCGCTGTTCAGCAGGGCGCACCGGGCGCCGGGACAGTGCTCGGCGAGATACGCGGCGGTGGCCGCGGGGGCGGTCAGGATGTCCTCGGCGGACACCGGGAACCCCGCGTCCGCCAGTGTCCCGGCGATCGAGGCCCGGGTGCGGGAGGTCGTGTTCGTGACCAGCAGTACGGCGAGCCCGGCTGCCCTGATCTCCCGCAACGCCTCCACGGCCCCGGGCAAGGGCCGCCACGACACGGTGAGCACCCCGTCGATGTCGATGAGCGCGGCACGCACGGACTCCATGTCCGGACGATAGCCGGGTCAGTCCCGGGGGCGCCTGCGCAGCAGATACGTGTCCATGATCCAGCCCTTGCGCTCACGGGCCTCGGCACGCAACCGCTCGATGCGGGGCGCGGCCTCGGCGATCGGGCCGGAGACGAGGATCTCGTCCGGAGTGCCGATGTAGGCGCCCCAGTAGATGTCGACGTCCTCCTGCGCGTACCGCCGGAAGGCCTGGTGGGCGTCGAGCATCACCACCACGTCGTCCACGCCCTCCGGGAAGCCCTCGGCGAGCCGCCGCCCGGTGGTGATCTGCACGGGCCGTGCGATGCGGTTGAGCCCTGTCCGGTGCCGGGCGACGAGCGCCGAGACGCTGCTGACGCCGGGGACCACGTCGTAATCGAACGCCACCGCGTCCCGCTCCAGCACCTCCTCCAGGATCCCCAGCGTGCTGTCGTACAGCGAGGGGTCGCCCCACACCAGGAACGCGCCGGTCTCCTGCTCGCCGAGTTCCTCCGCGATGAGCCGCTCGTAGATGCCGGCGCGGGCGCTGCGCCAGTCCCCGACGGCGGGGGAGTAGGCCGCGCCGTCGGCGGCCCGGTCCCGCTCCGGGTCCCGCGCCTCGACGACGCGGTACGTCCCCCGCGGGAGGTGCGTGTCGAGCATGTCCCGGCGCAGCCGGGTGAGGTCCGCCTTCACCTCGCCCTTGTCCAGGATGAAGAACACGTCCGTGCTCCGCAGCGCCCTGACCGCCTGCAGGGTCAGCTGCTCGGGGTCGCCCGCGCCGATACCGATGACATGAATCCTTCGCACACCCCGAGTCTGCCGCACACCGGTGCCGGCACCCGCACCGCGCCCCGGGTCAACGCCCCGTACCCGCTCCCCGTAGCCGAGGCGCCCGAGCCCCCGCGTCGACGGCGAGGCCGTCGCGTTCCACGTCCTGGGCCAGTTCCCGGGCCCAGGCGGCGACGGCCGCGAGGTCGATGCCGTGCGGCAGCGGCTGACCGGAGCCGGAGGCCCAGGTCTCGGTCGCGCCCGCCCCGCGCCGCAGCAGCCGGGCCCCGCCCGTGAGGTTGCCGCGGGCGGCGTGGGTGAGGCCCACGGCGAGCTGCGCGAGACCGCGCCACAGCTCCCGCTCCGTGTCGGGGCCCGACTTCCAGGCGTCCTCGAAGACCTCGTGCGCGTGGAACGGCTTCCCCTCGTCCAGCAGCCGCTGCGCCTCGGCGACGGTCTCCTGCGGCGTGCGGACCACGCCCTCGGGCTGCCGGGGGACGCCGTCCGCGCCGTAAGGCAGGGGCCGCCCGAGACCGTCCCGTGGCCGGGCGTTGCGGGCCCGCCCCTCGCTGTCGCGGTCCCGGGCGTCGCCCGACCGCTCCGCGGAGGTGCTCCCCGTGCCTCCCGTGTCGTCCCTGCTTCCCCTGCTGTCTGTGCTGCCCATACGCCGATTGTCCCGCCCGGGCCGTTTTCGGCGCGGCCAGGGGGTGGGGTAAGGTGCTGTTCGCGCGATCACGCGGTTTGTCCGCGAGTGGGCGCGCATCGGGACGTGGCGCAGCTTGGTAGCGCACTTGACTGGGGGTCAAGGGGTCGCAGGTTCAAATCCTGTCGTCCCGACAGAGTGACCGGGAGTTCTCCCCGGGCAGGGCCTTGCCTCACTTCGGTGGGGCGGGGCCCTTCGTCATTTCGGGACCCAGGGCGGGGCGTCGGTCACTGGCGGCGATTCTCGTGACCATCTCGGCGAGCTGTCCGCAGGCCTGCGCGATCTCCCGCGCGGTCTGGGCGCGTTCGTTGACCGCCGCTCCGAGCAGGAGGGCGGTCAGCGAGACGGAACCGTTGAACGCCTGCAGGGTGATCATGTTGGTGAAGAGGTCATGCCCGGCGAACGGGCCCGTGTTCTGCGCTGCCGCGATGATCGCGAAGGTCGACACGGCGAGGGCACAGGGCGCGGCCCCGGCCAGCCCGAAGCGGAAGGCCGCCCAGATCAGCAGCGGGAAGCCGAGGAACAGCAGCGGCGTGGTGCTGGTCTCGACGAAGCCGATGCAGACAGTGGCGGCCAGGAGCAGGATCCCCTCCGCCCACCGGGACGGCGGAGCGCCCGCTGGCCATCGCGCCGAGCGGAGAAGGAGCACGACCGGTGTGACCGCCAGGACGCCCACCGCGTCGCCGGTCCACCAGACCGACCATGTCGGCCAGAAGCCGCCGGTGTCCAGCACACCGGTGAGGACGAGCGTCCCGGTGCCCACCGTGGCGCTGACCAGCATGCCGGTGAACGCGCCCAGGAAGATCAGGGCGAGGGCGTCCCGCAGGCGGTTCATCTCCCTGCGGAACCGGGCGCGGCGGAGCAGGGCGTACGAGCAGACGGGGGCGAGCGTGTTGCCCGCCGCGATCGCGAGTACGGCCAGGAACGACGGCCCCAGCGAGATGTTGACCAGGAACGCCCCGAGCGCGATCCCCGGCCAGATCCGCGGGCCGCGCAGGAGCAGACTGGCCAGCGCGATACCGCTCGGCGGCCACATCGGGGTGACCTGGCCGCGTACCTGCTGCTGGAGCAGTCCGATCTCGGCCGAGCCCCAGTACAGCGCGGCGACGGCGCAGATCTCCAGGGCGACCGCGCCACCACGCCGGGCCCCGGCATGCCGCGCGACAGTCATCGGGGACCTCCGCATCGACATCCCCTCGACCATCATCCGCCGGTTCCGTCCGAACCTCCACGCCACGTCAGGCGGGCGGGGTGCGCAGCGCCAGGACGGCCATGTCGTCGTGACCGTCGCTCGGGTGGTGATCGGCCAGCGCCCGCACGAACTCGTGCAGGGGCAGGTGCGCATGGGCGGTGGCCAGCCACGCGAGTTCGTTCAGGCTCTCGTCGATGGGGTGGGCCGGGTGTTCGATCAGCCCGTCGGTGAAGAAGACGACGGTGGCGTCCGGGAGGAGGAAGCGGGAGTGGTCCGGGCGAGGTTCCTCCAGGTCGACACCGAGCGGCAGTCCGGGCTCGGCCGTCAGGTACTCCGCTTCTCCGGCAGGGCTGATCAGCAGGGGCGGGACATGGCCCGCGGTGCTCCAGTGGATGCGCCAGCCCGGCCCCTCCGGTTCGATGCGGGCCAGGGCGGTGGTGGTGACGGGGTTGGTCGTGATGGCCTGGAGGGTGCGGTCGAGCCGGGCCAGGAGCGCGCCCGGCGTACTGCCCCGGTCGAACAGCAGGGCCCGCAGCATGTTGCGGGTGGACGCCATGGCGGCCGCCGCCCTCAGATCGTGGCCGACCACGTCACCGATGACGACCGCCACGATGTCGCCGGACAGCGGGATCGCGTCGTACCAGTCCCCTCCGAGCTTGCTGGGCTCGGCGGCCGGCCGGTAGACGGCGGCGGCGCTGAAGGGCCGCAGGTCGGGCAGGGCGGGCAGCAGGAGCCGCTGGAACTGCTCGGCTCCGAGCCGCACCTGCTCGAACAGTCGGACGTTCTCGATGGCGATGCCGGCGGCGCTGGCCAGGGCGGTGACGACGTTCTCGTCCTGGACGTCGAAGGGCTGTCCGTCACTCCGCTCGGCGAGGTACAGATCGCCGTAGATCTCACCGCGGACGCTGATGGCGACGCCGAGCAGCGTCCGCAGACGCGGATGGCCGGGCGGGAAGCCGACGGAGGACGGATGGGCCAGGATGTCGTCGATCCGATGGGGCTCGGGGTGGCTGATCAGGTGGCCGAGGACCCCCAGCCCGCGAGGCAGCTCGGTGCCGGCCAGGTCGTCGAGTTCGCGCTCGGACAGACCGGCGGTGATGAACTCCTCCAGGCGCTCGCCGGACGCGTTGAGCACGCCCAGCGCGCCGTAGCGGGCGCCGACCAGGTCCATGGCGGTGGTCACGATGCGGTGCAGCACCGCGGTCAGCTCCGTCTCCCGGCTGATGGCGACCACCGCGTCCAGCAGGCCCTGCATCCGGTCCATGGCGTCCAGCAGGGCGCGCAACTGCTCGTCGATCTGGTTCAGCTCGGTACGCAGGCGCACATGCAGGTCGGGCAGCTGCGGCTGCCTGGGATGCTGCCCTCGCCTCTCTCCTGCCATCACGAGCGCCTCATGGCCTGAAGTACGGTCCCTACAGCTTAGGCCCGGCCCTGGGCGTCGGGACCGTGGGACCGTGGAAGGAACCGGACATCCGGACCTCCGGAAGGAGCACCGGCCATGACCATCCGCCCGGCCCACACCCCCGCCCCGACGATCAGGACCACCCCCGAAGGCCTCATGTGGGAGCCCAGCGACCGCTGGGTGCGCGGCCGCAAGGGCGACGTCACCGTCGTCGACAGCCGGCACCCCGTGCTCGTCTGGGAGCCCCACCTGCCGGTGCCGCAGTACGTCTTCCCGCGCGCGGACGTCCGCACCGACCTCCTCCGCCCGGCGAAGAACCCGCCCACCGGCAAGCACACCGGCTCCCGGATCTTCTACGACCTCGAGGCCGACGGCGAGGTCCGCTCCAACGCGGCCTGGACGTTCCCCGCCGACGACCTGGCCGGTCACATCGCCTTCGAGTGGTTCCTGCGCACCGACACGGGACTCGACCACTGGTACGAGGAGGACGAGGAGATCTTCATCCACCCCCGCGACCCGCACAAACGCGTGGACGCGCTGCCGAGCAGCCGCCACGTCCGGGTCGAGATCGAGGGTCAGGTCGTCGCGGACACCCGGGATCCCGTCCTGCTCTTCGAAACCTCCCTGCCGACCCGGTACTACCTCCCCCGCGAGGACGTCCGCCTCGACCTGTTCGACGCCACCGACCACAGCACCGGATGCCCCTACAAGGGCACCGCCGAGTACTGGTCCTGGCGCGGCGAGGGCGACGTGCCGCCCAACATCCTGTGGAGCTACGCCGCCCCGCTGCCCGCGGTGGCGGCGGTGCGGGGGCGCCTCGCCTTCTTCAACGAGACCGTGGACATCACGCTGGACGGCGAGCGCCTGGAGCGCCCGGACACACCGTTCAGCCGGATGCTGCGCAAGAGGTGACCGGCTCCCCTCACGGCCTCACCAGAAGCTGGAAGTCGAAGGTGTAGCGCGACGCCCGGTAGATGTGCGTCCCGTACTCGACCGGGCGGCCGGTGTCGTCGTACGCCGTGCGCTGCATGGTGAGCAGCGCCGCGCCCTCCTCCTCGTCCAGGCGGGCGGCCTCCTCCGCGGTGGCGGCGCGGGCGCCGACGGTCTGACGGGCGCTGTGCAGGGTGATGCCGGCCGAGCGCATCATCCGGTACAGGCCCGTCGACTCCAGGCGGGCGCTGTCGAGGTCCAGCAGGGCGGACGGCAGGTAATTGCACAGCAGGGCGACCGGCTGGCCGTGCGTGCTGCGCAGCCGTTCCAGGGCGGTGACCTCGCTGCCCTCCGCGACACCGAGTGCGGCCGCGACGTCGCAGGACGCCGGGACGACCTCGTGGCGCACGACCTGGGTGGCCGGCCCCTGCCCGGCCGCCTCCAGGTCGTCGTAGAGGCTGCTCAGCTCCAGCGGGCGCTTGACCTGGCTGTGTACGACCTGGGTGCCCACTCCGCGCCGCCGGACCAGCAGCCCCTTGTCGACGAGGGACTGGATGGCCTGACGGACGGTGGGGCGGGACAGGCCGAGGCGCACCGAGAGGTCGACCTCGTTGCCCAGGAGGTTGCCCGGGATGAGGACCCCGTGCTCGATCGCGGCCTCCAGCTGCTGCGCGAGCTGGTGGTACAGCGGCACGGGACTGCCCCGGTCCAGGGCGAAGTCCAGTGAGCTGAGCGCCGGGGCGGCCGTGGTGCGGGCCCGGTCACCGGTCTTCGCCATGGATGAACCCCCCTCCGGGCGTCAGGAGTTGCTCGGGAAGCCGAGGTTGATACCGCCGTCGGACGGGTCCGGCCAGCGGGTGGTGATGACCTTGCCCTGGGTGTAGAAGGCGATGCCGTCGTTGCCGTAGATGTGCAGGTCGCCGAAGAGGGAGTCCTTCCAGCCGCCGAACGAGTGGTAGCCGACCGGGACCGGGATCGGCACGTTGACGCCGACCATGCCCGCCTTGACCTCCAGCTGGAAGCGGCGGGCGGCGCCGCCGTCCCGGGTGAAGATCGCGGTGCCGTTGCCCCAGCGGGAGTCGTTGATCAGCTTGATGGCCTCCTCGTACGTCTCCGCGCGCACGACGGCCAGCACAGGGCCGAAGATCTCGTCCCGGTACGCGTCCGCCGTCAGCGGCACCCGGTCCAGCAGCGAAACGCCGAGGAAGAAACCGTCCTCATGGCCCTCGACCGAGTAGCCGGTGCCGTCGACGACGACCTCGGCGCCCTGCTCGGCGGCGCTCGCCACGTACGAGGCCACCTTGTCGCGGTGCTCGCGGGTGATCAGCGGGCCCATCTCGGAGGCCGGGTCGTTGCCGGGGCCGATGCGGAGGTTCTTCGCCCGCTCGGTGATCCTGCCGACCAGGTCGTCACCGATGTCGCCGACCGCGACCACGACCGACACGGCCATGCAGCGCTCGCCGGCCGAACCGTACGCGGCGTTGATGGCCTGGTCGGCGGCGAGGTCCAGGTCCGCGTCGGGCAGTACCAGCATGTGGTTCTTGGCGCCGCCGAGGGCCTGCACGCGCTTGCCGTGCTCGACGGCCTTGAGCTGGATGTACTTGGCGATCGGGGTCGAGCCGACGAAGGAGACCGCCTCGATGTCCGGGTGCTCCAGGATGCGGTCCACCGCGACCTTGTCGCCCTGCACGATGTTCAGGACGCCGTCGGGCAGCCCGGCCTCGGAGGCGAGTTCGGCGAGCTTGAAGGAGGCCGACGGGTCCTTCTCGGACGGCTTCAGCACGAAGGTGTTGCCGCAGGCGATGGCCAGCGGGAACATCCACATCGGCACCATCGCCGGGAAGTTGAACGGCGTGATGCCCGCGACCACGCCCAGGGGCTGGCGGATCGAGGCCACGTCGACCCGGGTGGAGACCTGGGTGGACAGCTCGCCCTTGAGCTGGACGGAGATCCCGCACGCGAGCTCGACGATCTCCATGCCGCGCGCGACCTCGCCGAGCGCGTCGGAGTGCACCTTGCCGTGCTCGGCGGTGATCAGCTCGGCGATCTCGTCGCGGTGGGCGTCGAGCAGCTCGCGGTACTTGAACAGGATCGCCGTGCGCTTGGCCAGGGAGGACTCGCCCCAGCTCTCGAAGGCGGCCCTGGCGGAGGCGACGGCGGCGTCCACCTCGTCGACGGTCGCGAAGGCGACCTGCTTCTCCTGGGCGCCGGTGGCCGGGTCGTAGACGGGGCCGAAGCGGCCGGAGGTGCCCTCGACGGGCTTGCCGTCGATCCAGTGGGTGATGGTCTTCATCGTGTGCGGGGCCTTTCGTGGAGCGTGATGTCAGCGGGGAGTTCAGAGGTGGCGGCGGCGATCGGCGACCTGGCGGTCGTAACGCTCGCGGGCCTCCACGGCGGCCTCGCGGGAGGCGGTCTCGGCCACCGGCACGTCCCACCAGGCCTCGGCCGGGGGAGCGGTGGGTGCCGGGTCGGTCTCGACGTAGACGCATGTCGGCCGGTCGGAGGCGCGGGCCGCGGCCAGTGCCTCGCGCAGCTCGCGCACGGTCTTGGCGCGGAGCACGTCCATGCCGAGGCTGGCGGCGTTGGCGGCCAGGTCGACGGGGAGCGGGGCGCCGGTGAAGGTGCCGTCGGCGGCCCGGAAGCGGTAGGCGGTGCCGAAGCGCTCGCCGCCGGTCTCCTGCGACAGACCGCCGATGGAGGCGTAGCCGTGGTTCTGGATGAGGACGATGTTGACGGGCAGGCCCTCCTGGACGGCCGTGACGATCTCCGTCGGCATCATCAGGTAGGTGCCGTCGCCGACCAGCGCCCAGACCGGGGTGCCCGGGGCGGCCTGCTGGACGCCGATGCCGGCCGGGATCTCGTAGCCCATGCAGGAGTAGCCGTACTCCAGGTGGTACTGGCGCGGGCTGCGGGTGCGCCACAGCTTGTGCAGGTCGCCCGGGAGCGAGCCGGCGGCGTTGATCACCACGTCGTCGTCGCCGACGGCCGCGTCCAGCGCGCCGAGCACCTGCGTCTGGGTGGGTACGGCGTTGTCGTCGTCGGCGCGGTAGACGGCCTCGACGATCTCCTCCCAGCGGTCCTTGCCGGCGCGGTACTCCGCCTCGTACGCCTCGCTCACACGGTGACCGGAGAGCGCCTCCAGCAGCTTCTCCAGGCCGGACCTCGCGTCGCAGACCAGTGTGCGCGCGGCCAGCTTGTGCGCGTCGAAGCCGGTGATGTTGAGGTTGAGGAACCGCACCTCCGGGTTCTGGAAGAGCGTGCCGGAGGCCGTGGTGAAGTCGGTGTAGCGGGTGCCCACGCCGATCACGAGGTCGGCGGTGCGGGCGAGGTCGTCGCTGACGGCGGTGCCGGTGTGGCCGATGCCGCCGAGGTCGGCGGGGTGGTCGTAGCGCAGCGATCCCTTGCCGGCCTGAGTGGAGGCGACCGGGATGCCGGTGGCGTCGACGAGTGCCTTCAACGCCCCCTCTGCCTCGCTGTGGTGGACGCCGCCGCCCGCCACGATCAGCGGCCGCCCGGCCGACCGGATCGCCTCGACGGCGGCCGTGAACTCCACCGGGTCCGGCGCGGGACGCCGTACGTACCAGACGCGCTCGGCGAAGAACTGCTCCGGCCAGTCGTACGCCTCCGCCTGCACGTCCTGGGGCAGGGCCAGCGTGACGGCGCCGGTCTCGGCCGGGTCGGCCAGCACGCGCATGGCCTGGAGTGCCGACGGGATCAGGGCCTCGGGTCGGGTGATCCGGTCGAAGTACCGCGACACCGGGCGCAGCGTGTCGTTGACCGACACATCCGCCTCGACGGGGTGCTCCAGCTGCTGGAGCAGCGGGTCGGGGGCGTGCGAGGCGAAGTAGTCGCCGGGCAGCAGCAGCACCGGCAGCCGGTTGATCGTCGCCAGCGCGGCGCCGGTGACCAGGTTGGTGGCGCCCGGGCCGATGGAGGTCGTCACGGCCTGCGCGGACAGACGGTTGAGCTGCCGGGCGTAGCCGACGGCGGCGTGCACCATGGACTGCTCGTTGCGGCCCTGGTGGAACGGCATGACCTCCTCGCCCGCCTCGAGGAGGGCCTGGCCGACCCCGGCAACGTTGCCATGGCCGAAGATGCCCCAGGTCCCGGCGATCAGCCGGCGCCGCACGCCGTCCCGCTCGGTGTACTGGGCGGACAGGAACCGCACCAGGGCCTGGGCGGTCGTCAGTCGGCGGGTGCGGGCGTTCATGCGGAGGTCTCCGGGGCGGTGTAGAGGGGGAGGCGGGGGTCGACCGGCTGGTTCGGCCAGGTGTCGCGGACCCAGGCGTGGTCGGGGTGGTCGCAGATCAGCCAGGCGCGCTCGGCCTCCGGGCCCGCCATGACGTTGAGGTAGTACATGTGGTGGCCGGGGGTGGCCATCGAGGGCCCGTGCCAGCCGTCCGGGATGAGGACCACGTCGCCGTCGCGGACCTCGGCCAGCACATCGGTGCCCCGGCCCTGCCCGGACGGTGAGACCCGCTGGTAGCCGAGGCCCGGCGTGCCGTCGTGGCCGGCGAACTCGAAGTAGTAGATCTCCTCCAGCACGGACTCCTCGCCCGGCCGGTGCTCGTCGTGCTTGTGCGGCGGGAATGACGACCAGTTGCCGCCCGGCGTGATCACCTCGACCGCGATGAGCTTGTCGCACTCGAACACGCCCGCCGCGCCGAAGTTGTTGACCTGCCGGGAGCAGTTCCCGGTGCCGCGCAGCTCCACGGGCACGTCGGAGGCCGCTCCGTAGCGGGCGGGCAGCCGGCGGTCGCAGCGCGCGCCGGTCAGCGCGAACCGTCCCCCGGCGGCGGACGTCACTTTCGCGCGGGCGTCGCGCGGCACGTAGGCGAAGTCGCTGACGCCGCTGAAGACGTCCCGGCGGCCCTGGAGTTCGAAGGTGTCCTGGCCGAAGTCGTCCGCCGCGGCGACGGTGCAGCCGCCGCTCAGCGGGACGACGATCCACTCGCTGTCGCCGGTCTCGAAGGAGTGCGTGCCGCCCGGCGGCAGCTCCAGGATCCGCAGGCTGGAATGGCCCCAGCCCGCCTTCTCAGGAGTGACGTCGACGATGTAGGGGCCGCCGAGGGCCTTACCCGCGGGAAGGTGATACGTCATCGTGTGCCTTTCGGATCACAGCAGGTGCCACTTGAATCACAGCAGGCCGACGGCCGTGTCCACCGCCTGTTCCACGCTGCCCTCGGCCGGGTAGAGCAGCGAACGCCCGACGACCAGCCCCTGGACGGTGGGCAGGCGCAGGGCCTTGCGCCAGCGTTCGTAGGCACCCTCCTGGTCCTCGCCCACCTCGCCGCCGAGCAGGACGACGGGCAGCGTGGAGGTCTCCAGCACCTCGGCCATGTCGTCCGGGTCGTCGGTGACGGGCAGCTTCAGCCAGGTGTAGGCGGAGGTGCCGCCCAGCCCCGAGGCGATGGCGACGGACCGGGTGACCGCGTCGGCGGACAGGTCGTTGCGGACCCTGCCGTCGACCCGCCGGGAGATGAACGGCTCCACGAACAGGGGGAGCCGGTGGGCCGCCATGGCGTCGACCGCACGGGCCGTGGACTCCAGGGTGGTCAGCGAGCCCGGGTCGTCGTAGTCGATGCGCACCAGGAGCTTGCCCGCGTCGAAGCGGAGCCGGGCGATGTCCTCGGCGCGGTGACCGGTGAAACGGTCGTCCATCTCGAAGGAGGCCCCGGCGAGGCCGCCGCGGTTCATCGAGCCCATGACGACCTTGTTCTCCAGCACCCCGAGCAGGAGCAGGTCCTCCAGGATGTCGGCGGTCGCGAGCACCCCGTCGACGCCGGGCCGGGACAGCGCGGCACACAGCCGTTCCAGCAGATCGGCGCGGTCGGCCATGGCAAGGCGCCGGTCGCCGACCGCGAGGGCGCCGCGCGCCGGGTGGTCGGCGGCCACGATCATCAGCCGGCCGCTGTCGCCGATCAGCGGGCGGCGCACCCGGCGGGCGGCCGCTTCGGCGACCGCCTCGGGGTTACGGGCTCTGACCGTGGTGAGGTCGGGGATGCCGATGTTCAATGCGGGCTCCGTTTCAGAGGCTCGTGCTCGGCGACGGCGCCTCGGCGAGGAGGCCGGCGACCTCGGACTCGGTCGGCATCGCGGAGGAGCAGGCGAGGCGGGAGGCGACGAGGGCGCCGGCGGCGTTGGCGTGGCGCATGATCTTCTCCAGGTCCCAGCCGGAGAGCAGACCGTGGCAGAGCGAGCCGCCGAAGGCGTCGCCCGCGCCCAGGCCGTTGACGACCTCGACCGGCACGGGCGGCACCTCGGCCCGGGTGCCGTCCCGGTGCACGGCGAGCACGCCCTTGGGGCCCTGCTTGACGACGGCGAGTTCCACGCCCGCCTCCAGCAGCGCGTCGGCGCAGGCCTGCGGTTCGCGCACGCCGGTGGCGATCTCGCACTCCTCGAGGTTGCCGACCGCGACCGTGGCGTGGCGCAGTGCCTCGCGGTAGTACGGGCGGGCCTCGTCGGGGTCGCGCCAGAACATCGGCCGCCAGTCGAGGTCGAAGACGGTGGTGCCCGACTTGTCACGGGCCTTGAGGGCGGCGAGCGTGGCGGAGCGGCTCGGCTCCTCGCTCAGGCCGGTGCCGGTGATCCAGAAGATGCGGGCCCCGCGGATCGCGAAGAAGTCCAGCTCGTCGGTTTGGATCTCCAGGTCCGGGGCCTTGGGCCGGCGGTAGAAGTACAGCGGGAAGTCGTCGGGCGGGAAGATCTCACAGAACGTGATCGGGGTGGGGTACGCCTCGACCGGGGTGACCCAACGGTCGTCGACGCCGAAGGACTTCAGCTCCTGGTGCAGATAGGTGCCGAAGGGGTCGTCCCCGGTGCGGGTGATCACCGCCGTGGGGGGGGCCCAGGGAGCGGCCACAACCGAAAAACCGGCCACCAAAAACCCCAAAAAACTCCCCCACACCCCCCCCCCAAACCAAGAGAGCCCCATCTGCCCTGGAGGGGGGGCAAAGCCCACCCAACCCCCCC
>NZ_JBWKHE010000009.1:0-510771 GCF_056433405.1 Streptomyces sp. NPDC044719 | reverse complement strand
CGTTCGTGATGTCCAACTCCTTCGCGGACCAGACCCTGGCCCAGATCGAGCTGTTCACCAAGCCCGACGAGTACCCGACCGGCGTCTATGTGCTGTCCAAGCACCTCGACGAGAAGGTCGCCCGCCTGCACCTCGACGCGCTCGGCGTGAAGCTGACCAGGCTCCGTCCCGAGCAGGCCGAGTACATCGGCGTGCAGGTCGAGGGCCCGTTCAAGCCGGACCACTACCGCTACTGAGCAGGCGGAGAAGACATGATGTCCGAGTACTCCGCATACGAGGAGTCCGAGCGGGACCCGGAGCTGCCCGGTCGGCTGCTCCGCACCGAGCGCGACGCCCTCATGCCCCTGCTCCGCGCCTCTGACAAGGAGCGGTTCGAACTGCGCACGGCCTGCCCCGGCTGGACCGTGCGACAGCTCCTCGCGCACTGCGGTGCCGCACTGGTCCGTATCGTCGAGGGCCGCCTCGAAGAAGGCGTGTTCCTGCCGGAGTCGAACGCCGCCGATGTCGCGGAGCGCGAGGACTGGCCGCTGAACCGCGTCCTCGACGAGCTGGAGCGGGGCTTCACCGAGGCGGGGGACGTCATCGCCGGTCACAAGGACGGTCTGCTGGACGCGGTCGCGCTGGGGGAGTGGGTGCACGCCGGCGACGTACGTGAGGCGTTCGGCGAGCCGGGAGCGTACGGCGGCGAGAGCACCGAGCACGCGCTGCCGCTCCTCGAAGTGACCAGTCGCAGACGGAAGACCCCGCGCCTGCACGCCTTCCTGAGCTGCAGCACGCCGCCGCTGGTCCTCGGTGACGAGACCGAGGGTCGCCCGGTCGCGCAGTTCTGGGGCGACGTGGCGACACTGATCCGCATCTACACGGGCCGCCCGCTCGTCGGGACGCGCTACGACCTGTACGGGGCGACGGAGTCCGAGTTGTGCATCTACCGGTGAAGCCGGTCAGCTCATTCCGTTTTCACGATCTGGAAGGCCTCGGCGAGGCGGCCTGGCGGCAGGCCGCCCGCCCTGGCGTGTTCGGTGAGCCAGTCGCGCAACAGGCTGGCCAGGTCGTCGAAGTGGGCGGTCTGTGAGGTGTGGATCCGCAGGGCGTCGACCTTCCGGTCGAAGACGGCCGTGACGTCGACGTACTGATTGGGCCTCGGCCCGGTCATGAGCCACAGTTCGGGGACGATCCAGGGTTCCAGGCCCTCGTCCTTGAGAAGTGCGGGGTGCGCGAACGGGTTGCGCGCTTCGGGGTAGACCGCTCGCAGAGCGGCGTCACCGACGGCACGGTGGTCGGGGTGCAGGTCCGCGACCCGCGCCCAGTTGATCTCCGGGCTGGGGATGATCGTGCGCGTGGGCCGCACCTGGCGGATCACGCGGCACAGGTCGCGGCGCAGTTCGACGCCCGGCTCGACGAAGCTGTCGGGGTAGCCGAGGAAGCGGACATCGTGCACTCCGCTGAGCTTGGCCGAGTGGACCTGTTCCGCGCGGCGCAGATCCGCCATCGCCTGGCGCGGGAGCCGCTCGTCATACCCTCCCGCGTCGCCGTCCGTGACGATGCAGTACGTCGCGCGGGTTCCGCGCGCGATCCACTGCATCACTGTGCCGCTCACGCAGAACTCGATGTCGTCCGGGTGCGCGGCCACCACGAGCAGGGTCTCGGGTGCGCTGCGGTCGGGGGAGTCGGCCTTGAACTCGTCCATGAGGCAAGCCTGTTCACCGGGTGGCGGGGCGACAAGGCGTTGCCCGTGGCGTGTCTGCGACATGGCACTTACGTGCCAGCCAAAGAATTGGTAGATTCAAAACATTGGTGGATACAAGACCCCGGAGGCGACCGGCATGTGCAGGATCTTCGGCTCCTTCGCCGTGGCGGCCACAGGCCCCGAGCTGGCCACGGTGTCGGCCCGGCAGCGCCACGGCGGCCCCGACGAGCGCGGTGTACGCGCCGGACGCGGCTGGTCGCTCGGTTGCGACCGGCTCGCCGTCACCGACCCGACGGGCGGCTCCCAGCCCTTCCGGCTGCCGACCGCACCAGGTATCACCGCCGTGCTCAACGGCGAGATCTACAACCACCATGAGCTTCGCCGGCACCTCACCGGGCGCGGCCACCGCTTCCCCGACGCCTGCGACGGCAGCCTCCTGCCCGCGCTGTACGCCGAATACGGCCCGGCCTTCGCGGACCACCTGGACGGCATGTTCGCGATCGCCGTCCTCGACCTGCGGGCGCAGCTGCCCCAACTCTTCCTCGCGGTCGACGAGATGGGCATGAAGCCCCTGCACTACCACCAGGGGCCCGATGGCGCGGTGCGGTTCGCCTCCGAGATCCCGGCGCTGCTCGCCTTCGACGGGGTGCCGGCCGATCCGCGCGAGGAGACCCTCGACACCGTACTGGCCACCAAGACCCCCTTCGGCACCGAAACCGCCCTGCGCGGTATCCGTGCCCTGCCACCCGGCGCCACCGCCGTGGCCCGCGGCACCGAAGGCCTGCGCGTCCTGCGCCGTCAGCCACGAGAGGCCAGACCGGCACCGGGCACCGGAGTGCTGGACACGCTGCGTCATGAGGTGCACCGGCTGGCCGACGCCGACGCCCCGATCTGCGCCATCACGAGCGGCGGCCTCGACTCCGGGCTCGTGACCGCGCTCGCCGCGGAGCACGTCGCGCCGCTGCACACTTTCCATCTCGGCTACCGCGGCCGCTGGCCGGACGCCGAACACACCCACGCCAAGGCCGTCGCCAGGCGTGCCCGCACCGTCCACCACCAGGTGGACGTCGACCCCGCCGAATTCGCCTCCCTGCTCACGCGGACCATCCGGCACCTGGGCCAGCCCAACGCCGACCCCATCACACTGAGCACCTACGCGCTCTTCCGGGCCGTGCGCGGAGCGGGCTTCACCGTGGCCCTCACCGGAGACGGCGCCGACGAACTCTTCGGCGGATACGACCGCGTGCGCGCCGCCGTGACCGCGCCCGAGGGCACCGACTGGACCGCAGCGTACGTCGACGCACTCGGCGCCGCTCCGCGCCTGATGCGCGAGTGGCTGTACACCCCCGACTACCGGGCCTTCATCGCCGGGCACGGCTCGGTCGCAGACCGCATCACGACCGAGCTGCGTGCCACTCGCGCCGACCGCGTCAGCACCCTCACCGGCTTCGAGACGCGCTGGCGGCTGCCGGCCTACCATCTGCGCCGCGTCGACCACCTCAGCATGGCCTGGGCGGTGGAAGCCAGGATGCCGTTCTGTCAACCGGCCGTCACGGCGGTGGCCCGTGGACTGCCCGCCGAACAGCGGCACGGCAAACGCGCGCTGTACGAGGCAGGGCGTGGGCTGTTGCCGCAGGCCGTGCTGAACAGGCCCAAGCAGCCCTTCACCCTGCCCCTCGCCGCCATGCTCGTGCCCGGAGGCCCCCTGTTCGAGCCAGTGCGTGAACTGCTCACGCCGTCCAGGCTGCTGCGGAGCGGGCAGCTGCGGCCGGAGCGAGTGCAGGCGTTGCTGGCCCGGCACGCGGAACGCCCGTCGCACCAGGACGCCCTCACCCTGTGGGCGCTGGCCGTGCACGAGCTGTGGACCGAAGTCGTCCAGGGACTGCGGGTCTCGGTCGGCTGCGCGGCGTGACCGGCGACGTCGTCCGGGCCGACGGCGCGCCCGGGCCGACACTCGTGCTGCACAAGGACCGGCTCCCGGCCGGCGCCCTGGCATCGTGCGCGGAACTCACCGTCGTACGGCGGTGGCTGGAGCGTACGGGGCGCGGCCACATCCGCAAGCTGGCCCTGATCGGGACATCCGCCGATCCGTCGTACGACCTGGACTACCGCTTCGTGCAGTGCCTGCCGGACGGCTTCGACTTCCGGACCGGGTGCGGCCACTCGCTGCTCGCGGCCGTCGTCGGCACCGGACGGCTCGGGGCGGTGCGGGTGCGGGCGGTGACCACCGGGGACACGGTGGTGTGCGTGCCGGAGCCGCACGGGACGTACACGGTACGGCTGGAGCGAGTAGCCGCGGCCGCGGACCTGCTGCCCACCGGCCGCCCCGCCGACCGGTTCCGCGGGCTCAGCGTGTCGATCGTCAGGTACGGCAACCCCTACGTCTTCGTCGACGCCCGCGACCTCGGGCTGGACTCGGATCACGCGCTCTTCACCGCGGGGCCCGCCGTGCTCGGGCGGCTGATGGCTGTGCGGGCGGCGGCTGCCCGGCTCCTGGGAATGCCGCCACAGGGCGCACTCCCCAAGGTCGCGGCGGTGGGCTCGTACCGCCCTGGGCGGTTGTCGGTACGTGCGGTGACGGTCTCCGGCTGGCACCCGGCCCTGGCGCTGACAGGGAGCGTGTGTCTGGCGGCGGGGACAACCGTTCCGGGGACGCTGCCCTCGCGTCTGGCCCACGACAGCGACCCGGCGTACCAGGAGTGCTCCCGAGCGGCTCGCTCCTTGCGTCTCGACACCCCCTCCGGCCCGGTCCACGTCTCCACCGAGGCGACGGCAAAGCGGCTTCAGCATGTCGCCATCCACCACAAGCGTGCCCGGGTGCTCGAACGCGCCGTGCCCCTTCCCTGGCGTATCCGCGTCACGGCGTGAACGCGCACCTGCTCAGGGGCTGGATACGGGGCGTCCCTCTGCCACCCTGGTGATCGGTCAGCAATTCCCGCCAGGCATTCCCGCCAGGTCAAGGGGAATTCTTCTCTGCTGTGTCCCGACCGGGGGGAGCGATCTCCAGGATGAAATTCGAGAATCTGCGCGTCGTGGTGACCGGGGCGTCCCGGTATTTCGGGCGTGCGATCGCCATTGGGTTCGCGCACCTGGGTGCCGAGGTCTTCGTCTCGGCCCGCACGGTCGAGGCCGCGGAACACACCCGTACAGAAGTGCTGGGTGAGGCGAAAAACCGTATTCATGCGTTCGGCTGCGATCTGAGCCGGCCCGCCGAGATCAGGGATTTCGCCCGGCAGGTCGGTGAGCACACGGACCGAGTGGATTTGCTCGTCAACAACGGCGCCCGCTGGCTGGACGGCTTCGAACTGGAGGGCGCCTCGGACGACTCCATCGTCGAGACCATCGAGTCCACGGCAGGCGGCACGGTGCTCATGGTCAAGCACTTCCTGCCGCTGCTGCGGGCCTCCAAGCGCCCCGACATCGTCAACATGGTCGCTGTCTGCAGCCTCGGTGGAGCGGCCGATTCCCCAGCGCACGAAGCTTTTTACGCCGCCAAGGGTGCCCAGGCCGGATTCGCCGACATTCTCGCGCGCCGACTGCATCCTTCCGGTGTACGCGTCTTCTCCCTCTATCCGCCCGACTTCTCCACCTCTGATCCGCGCTCCGCAGAATGGGAGGGCATCGGCAGGGATGCTCAGTATCCAGACGAGAAGCTCACGACCCAGGCCCTCTTCGAATGCATCGTCTACGCCGTCGAGCAGCCACGTGACTGCTTCATCCGCTCGTTCCATTTCGAGCCCCGGTGAGTGCCCGCCGTACAGCAGCGCTCACCTGACCGCCAAGGAGCCTCGTCCATGAGCACCCCACTCTGGATCACCGCAACCCCGCCCGACAGCGACGGCGAGCTGCACATCGGGCACCTCGCCGGCCCCTACGTCGCCGCGGACGTGCTCAGCCGGCATCTGCGTGCCGACGGGCAGTCCGTGCTGTTCACCACCGGCACCGCCGATCACGCCGACTCGGTCGAGTTACGGGCGCTGCGCGGTGGACGCAAGCCGGAGGAGGTCGCGGAGGGCTTCCGTACCGCGATCACCGCCGACTGGCTGCGCTCCGGCGTCGAGTTCGACCACATCGTCCAGCCACGCCGTGACCGTGGCTACCAGAGCTGGCTCCAGGACCTGTTCCGGGACCTGTACGCGCAGGACGTCATCGCACCCCGCACCCGGTTGCTGCCGTACTGCGAACCCTGTGACCGCTGGCTGTACGGCGCCCATGTCACCGGTGTCTGCCCGCACTGCGGCACGCGCGGGGACGGCGGCCTGTGCCACACGTGTGCCAGGCCGAAGGACGGCGACCTCATCGACCCGGTGTGCTCCCTGTGCGGCTCGCCGGGGCGGCCGCGCCGCTGCCGTCGCCTCTACCTTCCCCTGGAGCCGCTGCGCGAACTGCTCGCCGACTACTGGAGCTCCGCCGGGCTGCCGCCGCGCCTGGCCGTGCTGTGCGAGAGCCTCATCGAGGACGGCCTGCCGGACGTGGCCGTCGGGCATCCGGGGGACTGGGGTGTTCCGATCCCCGTCGACGGCTTCACCGGGCACCGCATCGACGCCTGTTTCGAAGCCGCCGCGATGCACCTGTTCGGCTACGGCTACGACAAGAAGCCCCTGCCCGAACGCACCATCCACTTCTGCGGATTCGGGCACTCCTTCTGCCACGTCGTCCTTCTGCCCGCGATCCTCGTGGCCCGCGGCGTCAAACTGCCGCAGGAGATCTACGTCAACGAGACGTACCGCATCGACGTCGAGGACGCGAGGGGGCCCGACGGCAAGCCCATGGTGTGGGCCCTCGACCTGCTCACCGAATTCGGCTCGGACACACTGCGCCGGCACGTCCTTCAGGCCAGGCCGCTGGGCCGCCGCACCGACTTCCGCCGCGACGAGCTCGACCGCACCCGGCAGCTCCTGGACGACACCTGGAACAACTGGCTCAACCGGTTGTTCGCCGCGGTACGCGAGGAATGCGCGGGGCGGGTGCCCGACGCGGAGCCGGGGGGCGACGGATGGGAGGCGCTGCGGCGTCGGCTGCACCGGGCAGCGGAGGACGTACGCGAAGCGTACGGACCCGAGGCCTTCGATCCTCGCCGCGCGGTCGCGATCCTGGACGAAGTGGTGTGCTGTGCCACGGACTTCGGCTACGTCAACGTGTTCGAACGGCGCCGTCCGAGTGGAACCGGACGTCATCTGGCTCCGCTCATGGCCCAGTTGGCGGTGGCTGCGGCACTGACATCCTGGGCTTGGCCCGTCATGCCCGAAGGTGCGAGGCGGCTGGCGCAGGCCCTCCGGCTGTCACCCGGAGGGCCGGTGGTGCCGGAAGCGCTTGTCCCACCGGCTCCGGGTACGCGGCTGGCTCCGCCGTCCGGACCCGTCTTCGGCTTCTGAACCCGGTAAGCCCTTGTGCCCACCAGCTCCGCCCGACGGAGTGGGTGGGCACAACGGCTTACCGGGCATCCCAGCTGAAGGAGCTCCCCTCGTGTCTCTGCGCGTCGCCATGCTCAGCGTCCACACCTCGCCGCTCCACCAGCCCGGCACGGGCGATGCGGGCGGTATGAACGTCTACATGGTCGAACTCTCCCGGTCCCTGGCCGAACAGGGCATCCGGGTCGACCTGTTCACCCGCTGCCGAGGTGAGGGGCACCCACCCCGCGTCGAGATCGGTCCGGGCATCCAGGTACGCCATCTGCACGCGGGTCCGTGCTGTGCCCTTCCCAAGGAAGCCATGCCCGGGCTGGTGCTGGAGTTCGCCCTCGCCCTGCTGAAGGCAGGTGCCCGCACCCCGTACGACCTGGTGCACTCGCATTACTGGCTGTCGGGCCAGGCGGGCAGCCTTGCCGCCGACCGGTGGCAGGTCCCGCTGGTTCACACGATGCATACGATGGCGCGCGTCAAGAACGCCTCCCTCGCGCCCGGCGACAAGCCCGAGCCGGAACTGCGCGTCCATGGAGAGAACAGGCTCGTCGCCACCGCTGACCGGCTCATCGCCAACACACCCGAGGAAGCGATCGCGCTGCGGAACCTCTACGGAGCAGCGCCGCACCGCACCGATGTCGTGATGCCCGGAGTCGACACCCGGACGTTCCACCCCGCCGACGGCAGGAGAGCGGCGCGCGCCCGGCTGGGCCTGCCGCAGGAGGCGTTCGTACCCCTCTTCGCCGGCCGTATACAACCGCTCAAAGGCCCTGACGTCCTGGTCCGAGCAGTAGCGGAACTGCTCCAGGAGGCACCGGATCTGCGCCGAAGGCTGTTCGTGCCCGTGGTCGGCGGACTCAGCGGCTCGGGCACGCGGGTGCCCGGCGAACTGCATGAGCTGTGCGGGCGGCTCGGCCTGCTGGACGTGTTTCGTTTTGAACGGGCAGTGCCGCAAGGGGAGTTGGCGGACTGGTACCGGGCGGCCGATGTCCTGGTGATGCCCTCGCGCAGCGAATCCTTCGGCCTGGTTGCCCTGGAAGCGCAGGCCTGTGGCACGCCGGTGCTGGCCGCGGCCGTTGGCGGACTGCCGACGGCGGTGCGGGACGGAGAATCGGGACTGCTGGTGGGCGGACACGAGCCGGGCGACTACGCGCGCAGGCTGATGTGGTTCGCACGGCATGCGGCGGCGGCAGAGGCCATGGGGGTGGCGGCCGAACGGCACGCTCAGGCAATGAGCTGGTGCGCCGCGGCTCAACGGACACTTCAGGTGTACGAGCGTGCGCTGGAGAGCCGAGGCGGAAGGATGGGGCAGAGGCGGCGGCACGCCCCTGCCCCGGCGGTCACTCCCTCCTGGAGGAATAGAAGGACCGCAGTGTCAGTCTAACATTCTCTTTGGTGCGACCAAAAGTATGGTTCGTTCCAAATAAGGTTCTGCGACCGGATTCTGGCCGGATTCCTTCCGATTGGCCGAAGCGAATCCGTGTGGATGCTTCAATTCGCTACTACCTCCCCGCAGGAGATGTCCTATCTGCGCCATGACATCTCCACGACTTGTGGAATCGTAGATTCCCGCTCATGGGCGGGCGATGATGGAAATGTCTTCGACGGAAACCCGGCGGCACGGGCCGCGAAGGCGGAGTTTCCATTCATATCCTGGAGGAAAAAGTGTCTGCAGCTGTGCGCGCCACCGGATCCCGTATTGCTCGCCAGTTCGCCCTCGCTGTGACTCTCTGCGCGGCCGTCGCGGGAGGCGCTGCCGCGACCGCCATGCCGGTCGACACTTCGCTCTCGCGGCAGGTGGTGGCCGGCAGCACGGACAACAACTGGCCGGCTGTCCCGACGACCCCGCAGGACAACAACTGGCCGAGCAGTTCCTCTGCCCTGTAGCGGAGTTCACAGCAAAGGGCCCCGGAGGAGCCGCGTGCAGCGGCTCACCGGGGCCCTTTCCTTCGGCCACCCGTGCTGTCCGACGGCCTCTCAGGCGGCTCGGCAGTCGGGGCACAGGCCCTTGAAGACGACATCGGCGTCATTCACCTGCCAGTCTTTCAGGCCTTTGCTAGGAGGGGGTGGCGCCTCGTGAACGACATTCTCCACGCGTCCACATGTGACGCACAGGGCATGCTGGTGTGGTGGGCCGGAGAGTTCGAAGACGGCCGGCCATCCGGGGCGCTCGAATTTCGTCACCAGGCCGGTGTCCAGGAAATGCCGAAGCATCTCGTAAACGGCCTGAGAGGTCAGCGTTCCGAGACGCTCTCGGGCCGCGGCGGTCAATTCCTCCACCTCGAGATGGCCGCCGGCCGTCAGCACCTGGAGCACCTCCAGGCGGGGGCTGGTCACGCGCAGACCGACGTCGCGGAGCTGCTGGATCGCCACTTCGCGCTCGTTCGCCACTGCCTCGCGTGTCATCTCTCCGCCGCCTGGTGAGACCAAAAGTTTGAATGAATCGTACCTCTTGTTCC
Organism: Streptomyces sp. NPDC044719; assembly: GCF_056433405.1. Classification (NCBI taxonomy): domain Bacteria; kingdom Bacillati; phylum Actinomycetota; class Actinomycetes; order Kitasatosporales; family Streptomycetaceae; genus Streptomyces; species Streptomyces sp. NPDC044719. Next base: position 501,223 of record NZ_JBWKHE010000009.1, on the reverse strand, counting down.
CACCGGACTGCAGAGAGCCGACAGCCTGCACCGGGCCGGCCGCTTGAAGGGCAGTCAGTCGAGCCAGCCCAGCCGGGTGGCGCGCACTCCTGCTTCAAAACGGCTGGACGCGCCCAGGTCCTGCATCAGCTCGGAGATCATCCTGCTGACGGTACGCAGGGATACGCCGAGGCTGCGGGCGACCTTCTCGTCCTTCATGCCCGAGGCGAGCATGCGCAGGGCCGCGCGCTGCTGTTCTGTGAGTCCGTCGCCCCCTCGTGCGGGCTGGACCTGCTCGCCGTACGGGGTCGCGGTGTGCCAGCAGTGCTCGAACAGAGTCAGGTAGGACCGTACAAGGGCAGGGCCGCGGGCCAGGATGGCCCCCGCAGAGCCGTCCTCGGGATCGACCGGGAGGAGGGCGAACTGCTCATCGGCGATGATCATGTTCATGGGTACGACAGGGGAGAGGCGGACCTCCACCCCCAACTTGGCTTTCATCCTCAGGTGGTCGGCGTCTTCGGGAACCGATGTGAGGCGCTGATTGAAGATCGAACGAACCTGAACGCCGTTCTCGATCTGACGCCGGTCGCGGTCGAGCGCTCGCTCGGGGATCTCCCTGCCGCGCGCGATGGGATGCATCGAGGCGAGGCGGTGCTGCACGGTGTCCGTGATGTCCTCGAGCACCTGCTGGATGCGGCGGTAGTCGCTGATGATCTCGATCTCTACGCCGGCTGCCTGAGCCAGTGTCTCGGTGCGCAGGAAGTTGCCGGCCAGGGTCTGCAGAGTGTGATGGGCCTGGTCCGCCTGATCGAGGTGGTTGCGCAGCCGGGTGCGCTCCCGCTCCAGCAGTCTGATCAGAGCGATCTCGGGTGCTATGACGGTGACCGAGTCGCTTTCCGCCTCCGGCGCCTTGCCCGCGTCCAGCTCCAGGCGGTTGTCGTGGAGTCGCCCCGTCGGGACGGCCAGGCCCAGGCCGAGCAGCTCGTTGCGACATCGATCACGTTCGTCGTCCGATAAGTCCATCTCGGACGCGACTTCTCGGAAGCTGGACGCCCCTCGTGCCCGCAGTCTCCGGTAGAAGGCGAGAGCCAGGTCGGTGGATTGAGCCCCTGTTCTGCCGCTGCCGTAGACCATGGCGAAGCGCCCCCTCGTGATTCTCCGAAATGCCCCGATCACACCTTGTCACACAAGGCGCTCAGCATCTCCGAGTCATCTTAGTAATGTGGCGGGCGTCACTCGGTGGGGCGGCATACCAGGAGGACGCTGTGAGTCCGCTCGTCGAGCCACTGCTGCCGCTGGTCTGCGACGCGCAGGCCGGCAGTCCGCAGTTCCCGCAGTAGGTCTCCCTGATTCACGATCCACTTGTCGGTGGTGGTGACCGACCGGCGGACCCGGGTCTTCTCCGAGCGCTCGATGAAGTAGGTGATCTGCTCGCTCATGGTGGCGAGGTCGAAGACCTGACGGGCCACGACCCACTCGGTGACCCCGTCGAACCGCGGCACCTGGAACGCCCAGGTGCGGTGGGGGTGTTCGGCGAGACCCGCCGCGTCATGGGCCGTGTAGTCCAAGGCGAGTGCGCCGTCCCCGCCCAGGTGGGCGGCGATCTCTCGAAGTACCCCGGGGCGGGCGTACGGGGGGATCGCCGCGATCATCGCACCGGCCAGCAGGGTGAGTTGGTAGCGCCGGCGCAGGCGCAGGTGGGCGAGATCGGCGTGGGTGGTGGTGATCCGGCCGCGTACCCGCGGGCCGATGCGATCGGCCCAGGCGCGCAGTCTCGCCAAGCTCGGGCCGTCCCGGTCCACCGCCTCGACGGTGAAGCCATGGCGGGCGAAGGGGACGGTGAGCCGTCCTGCGCCCGAGCCCAGGTCGAGCACGGGACCGCCGGCGGCCCGGGCCAACGTCAGATACTCCACGATGTCGCCGCTGAAAGGCCCCAGCAGTGCGTCGTGCAGCCACAGCTCGTCCTCGGTGTGGGGTGCGAGGGACTCAAGACCGGGGAGCCCGGCGCACAGGGCGGGGGAGGCGGTGGTGATTCGGGACGGCGGGACCGGGCCGAGCGCAGGCGCTACCGGTGTGCCGGTCTGTGTGTACATCGCTCCTCCAGGTGGCTCGACCGGTCCTGCCGTCCGGGCGGGCCCCGTGCCGCCGGGACCGCGCCGCGGCACCATCGTGTCCGGAACCCTTTGCGCTGGGCCAGCGTCGACGGATGCGCGTTCACGCCAACGCGCGTCTACGCCAAGGGGGTCGGACTCGTGAGCGATGTACAGGTCGAATACGCGACTCTCACATTGCCCGGCTCAATCGCCGTCCCGCGCCTTTGAAGCCATGGGCCGTGTAGAAAGAGAGCGAGGGGTCGGCCTCCGACGGCAGGCTGACCGACTGACTCCGGGCGTCATGTCTTCGCATGCGCTCGGTGAGAACGGACAACAGCGCACTGCCGATCCCGTCACGTCGGCGGTGCGGTGCGGTGCACAGCGCGTACAACTCCCCCTCACCCGGCGCGGGTACGCCTCCTGCGGCTGCGCCGACGATCTGCCCGTCGGCCTCGGTGGCCACCAGCCAACCCAACCAGCTCGGCGCGCCACCAGGAATCCCTATTTCCGCGCTGATGCGGGGGAGTGAACAATTCGCGCTCACCAGGCGTTCGACGGCGTGCTTTTCGAGAGTTCCGGCATAGCTCTCGCGTATCACAGCGGCGAGCAGCTGGGATACGGCCGCCGCCTCGGCGGGGGCGGCGGATCGCAGTTCGACCGCGTGCATCAGGTCTGCACCTTCCCCGGGGTTGTCCCTCGCGCCCAGCGCCCAACGATAGCGGTGAATCAAGTGGGCGAGCCGGGGGAAGCGTATCTACGTATTCGATTAGTTAATCGTGATACCCGGAACGGAACAGCAAGCCAGGATAAGCGGAGTCAGGGCTGCCGCTGCGGTAAGTGCCACAAACATCGTCCGCAGTGTCGGAGAGCATGCGGCGTGCGGTGTGAGGATCCGGCGCATGCGCAACACCGCTGATGGTCCGCCCGCCGCGAAGGCCATGTCGGGTGTCTGACCGGATGCCACGGCGTACAAGGCGGTGGCGAGTGCGTCCCGCGAACACCGGCGTAGCGCCCGGTCGTCGGCTGCCATCTCGAGCAACAGCGGTACTTCGGTGCGAGCGAGCCGGGCCGATGGCAGTCCACGGAAAACGGCAGCGAAGGCCCCGGCTGCGGCGACCAGCAGATGGTGGCGGCCGGCGATGTGCGCCCGCTCGTGTTCCAGCACCGCTGTCACTTGCTGTCCGGTCAGGACCTGAAGCGCTCCCGAACTGACCACGACTTGAGGTGCACGACCCGGCAGGCAGTACACGGCCGGGGTGTCATGCTCCAGCACCGTGGCCCCCAACTCGGGGCGCCTGCTGCCGACGAGGCGCAGTAGGTCGGCGTGCCGTACCCGTCGGCGCCTCGCGCTCAGGAGTTCACGTACGAGGGCGACAGCGAAAACCGCGGGCACGGCGGCCGCCGCCGAAAGGGCCGCCCACACGCGGGCGTCCACGCCCGCCAGGCCGTTCGCGAGGAGAGGCCCGCACTGTGCGCCGCCGGAAACGATGCAGCCCTCGGTGAAGCGGGACAGGTGGTGGCTGCCTGCTGCCGGAAGCAGGAGTTGCAGGGCCGCCAGGGACACGGAGACGATGAGGGTCAGCCCGAGCAGGGTCCACACCATGAGAGCCAGCCGGGGTGCACGGTGGACCCAGTGGCCGCGGGCAAGCGCCCTCGGCAGCAGCACCCCGACCATCAGGGCGACGGTCAGCGGCGGCAGTACGTGATGGCCGGGGACGAGCAATCCGCCGGAGTTACCAAGGAGTTCGGTCACGAGGGTGCTCCGGGCTCACCAGCGCTGCCGGGAACGCGGCCCATCGTGCTCAGTGCGGCAGCCAGCGCGGACACGTCCTCCGGCGACATGTGCTCCACGAATCGCTGCAGCGCGGCCTGGCGATCCTCGGTGTTGCCGAGCGCGTCCTGCATGAGGGCGGCGGTGTATTCCTCACGGCTGCGCTCCGGTTCATAAAGCCAGGCCCGCCCGGCCTTCTCGCGGCGCAGCAGGCCCTTGCGGTGGAGAATGTCCGCGACCGTCATCACCGTCGTGTAGGCGACGGGACGCGTGTGATTGATGTCGTTGACTATCTCCCGGACCGTGGCAGGCCGGCCCCAGCGCCAGAGCCTGTCCATGATTTCGGCTTCCAGGTCACCCAGCCGTCGCACCCTTCCCCCTCTTCTTCCCCGTCACCGAGGCGCTTCACATCGTATGGCACCCACCGTCTCCGCAGGAGGGGGCACACAGGCGTCGTGTATACGGGTAGGGGGTATGTTGCATTCATGTTCTCACTCAGCAGGGAAATCACCCTCGGAGCCCCGAAGAGCCCGTGCGCAAAGGTCTGCGGAAGCGACCTGGGCGGAGCCGATCTGGTGCTGTTGCGCCAGGTACTCGGCCTGTGTCTGCGCCTCAGCCTCAGGTTGAGCGCCGGCTGCCCCGCGGGCAAAGGAGTCTGAACAGCTCCGGGCCCGGGCGGTTGTACCGCCCGGGCCCGGAATCCTGGAGATCACGCCCGTACGAGCCGGGCGATGGCCTTGGACGCCTCGTTGACCTTGGTTCTGGCCTGCTCGCCGCCCTCCACGATGGCCTCCGTGACGCAGCAGTTGAGGTGCTCGTCCAGCAGGGCCAGTGCGCAGGACTGGAGCGCGGCGTTGGTGGCGGCGACCTGGGTCAGGACATCGATGCAGTAGGTCTCTTCCTCGACCATGCGCTGCAAGCCCCTCACCTGGCCCTCGATCCGGCGGAGCCGTCGGAGAATGACGTCCCGGTGGGTCTGCTCTCCGGCCACGGCGGCCTCCTTCCCGTCCTGGTCGGCCGCTTCACCGGTCGGCGGGCTGGAAGCCGCGCAGCCGCAGGCTGTTGCCGACCACGAAGACCGAGGAGAAGGCCATGGCCGCTCCGGCGATCATCGGGTTGAGCAGGCCGGCGGCGGCGAGTGGCAGGGCGGCGACGTTGTAGGCGAAGGCCCAGAAGAGGTTGGACTTGATGGTGCCCAGCGTCTTGCGGGACAGGCGGATGGCGTCCGCCGCGACCCTCAGGTCGCCCCGCACGAGCGTCAGGTCGCCCGCCTCGATCGCGGCGTCCGTACCCGTACCCATCGCCAGGCCCAGGTCGGCCTGGGCCAGTGCGGCGGCGTCGTTGACGCCGTCGCCGACCATGGCGACCGAACGGCCCGCGTCCTGCAGGCGCTTGACGGCGTCGACCTTGTCCTGAGGCATGACCTCGGCGATCACGTGCTCGGGGGCGATGCCCACCTCCGCGGCGACCGCTTCGGCGACCGCCTTGTTGTCACCGGTCAGCAGGATGGGCGTCAGGCCCAGGGCGCGCAGGCGCTCGATGGCCTGCGGGCTGGTCTCCTTGATGGCGTCGGCGACCTCCAGGACGGCGCGTGCCTCGCCGTCCCAGGCGACCGCGATGGCGGTACGCCCGGCCGCCTCGGCGTCGGCCTTGGAGCGTTGCAGCTCCTCCGGCAGCGACATGGCCCATTCGGCGAGCAGCTTCTCGCGTCCGACCAGGACCGCGTGGCCTTCGACCATGCCCTGGACGCCGAGGCCGGCGATGTTGGCGAAGTCCTCCGGGGTGGGGAGCGTGCCGACGCGGGCGGCGGCACCGGCGGCGACGGCCTGGGCGATGGGGTGCTCGGAGGAGTGCTCCAAGGCGCCGGCGAGGCGCAGGACGTCGTCCTCGTCGGTGCCGTCGGCGGTGTGCACGGCGAGCAGGGTCATCCTGCCGGTGGTGACGGTGCCGGTCTTGTCCAGGACGATGGTGTCGACCTTGCGCGTCGTCTCCAGGACCTCTGGGCCCTTGATGAGGATGCCGAGCTGGGCGCCGCGACCCGTGCCGACCATGAGGGCGGTCGGCGTGGCGAGGCCCAGGGCGCACGGGCAGGCGATGATCAGGACGGCGACCGCGGCGGTGAAGGCGGCGGTCAGTCCGGCGCCGTTGCCGAGCCAGAAGCCCAGAGTGCCGAGCGCCAGGGCGATCACGACCGGGACGAAGACAGCGGAGATCTTGTCGGCGAGCCGCTGTGCGGCGGCCTTGCCGTTCTGCGCGTCCTCCACCAGCTTGGCCATGCGGGCGAGCTGGGTGTCGGCGCCGACGCGGGTGGCCTCGACGACCAGGCGGCCGCCGGCGTTGAGCGTGGCGCCGGTGACGGCGTCCCCGGTGCCGACCTCCACGGGTACGGACTCGCCGGTGAGCATGGAGGCGTCAATGGCGGACGATCCCTCGACGACCACACCGTCGGTGGCGATCTTCTCACCGGGCCGCACCAGGAACCGGTCGCCGACCTTCAGATCGCCGACCGCGATGAGCTCTTCCCGGCCGCCACGCAGGACCGTGACTTCCTTGGCGCCGAGCTCCAGCAGGGCCTTCAGCGCCGCCCCCGCCTTCCGCTTGGAGCGCGCCTCGAAGTAGCGCCCGGCCAGGATGAAGGCGGTGACGCCGGCCGCGGCCTCCAGATAGATGTTCCCGGCGCCGTCGGTGCGGGCGATGGAGAGCTCGAAGGGGTGGGTCATGCCGGGGGTGCCGGCCGTGCCGAAGAACAGCGCCCACAGGGACCACAGGAACGCCGCCGTGGTGCCGACGGAGATCAGCGTGTCCATCGTGGCGGCACCGTGCTTGGCGTTCGTCCAGGCGGCCTTGTGGAAGGGCCAGGCGGCGTACGTCACCACGGGCGCCGCCAGCGTGAGCGAGAGCCACTGCCAGTACTCGAACTGCAGCGCCGGGACCATGGCCATGGCGATCACCGGGACGGCGAGCGCCACGGCGGCGGTCAGCCGCTGGCGCAGCGGCCGCAGCTCGTCGCTCTCCTCCTGCGCGGAGCCACCGGACGTGGGGTCGCCGGAGCGGGCGGTCTCGGGCTGGGGCTCCCGAGCGGTGTAGCCGGTGGCCTCGACCGTCGCGATCAGGTCCGAGACGGTCACGTCCTCGCGGAAGGTGACCTTCGCCTTCTCGGTGGCGTAGTTGACGGTGGCCTCGACCCCGTCCAGGCGGTTCAGCTTCTTCTCGATCCGGGCGGCGCACGAGGCGCAGGTCATGCCGCCGATGGCGAGTTCGACCTCGGCGGCGCCGGGCGTGGTGGTGGTCATGTCTGCTCCTCGGAGCTCACGAACGCGAAGTGCGAAAGAAGACAGGGAGGACGGGGGCCGCCAAGATGTTGCGGCCCCCGCACGGTTCGCCGGTCAGGCGGCCACGCGGCCGGCGAAGTCGTAGCCGGCCTCGTCGACGGTCTTGGCGATCAGCGCGTCGAGCGCCTCGTCGGGCTCGGCCGCGGTCGTCACCGTGACCAGGCCGGTGCCGATCTCGACCTCGACCGCGGCGACCTCGTCCAGACCGCCTACCGCCTTGGCGACGACACCCTGGCAGTGTGCGCTGCCGACGCCGTCGACCTTGTAAGTGGTCTTGGACTCCGCCGGGGTGTGGCAGCTTCCGTCGGTGGTGCAGCAGTTCGACACGGGTCCTCCGCAACTAGTGGTTCATACCCCTAGGGGGTATCTGCAACGGCTCCATGTATACCCCCCACCCGTATTTGATGGCAAGCCTCGATCCAACTTGACTTGGTACCCCCCGGGGGTATTTTGAAGGTGTCGGCCGCACGCACGAGCGGCCGGGAGATGAGGAGTTGTCGATGAACACCGGACTGCGGGTCACCGTCTTCGCCGCCGCACTCGCCGCGACCTTCGGCGCCGCCTTCGGCGTGGGCGGCGCGGTCGGCCCGATCTCGCCCGAGCCGGAGAGCGGCACGCACAGTGGCTCCGAAGGCCACGCGGTCGCCGGGCACAAGGAGAAAGCGGCCGGGCATCACGAGGCGAAGGACGGCGGTCACGAAGCGGAACCGCCAGGCGGCCTCGAGATCTCCAGGAGCGGCTACACGCTCGACCTGAAGACCCCGCGCATCGAGGCCGGCGAGAAGACCGAGCTGCGCTTCGCCGTCGTTCAGGACGGCACCGGACGCAAGGTCACCGCGTACCAGCGTGAGCACGGCAAGGATCTGCACCTGATCGTCGCCTCACGTGACCTGACCGTCTACCGCCACCTGCACCCCGCCCGGGCCGCGGACGGCACCTGGTCGACGCCCGTGAACCTGCCGAGGGCCGGCGGTTATCGCGTCTTCGCCGACTTCAAGCCGAAGGGCGGTGAAGCGCTCACCCTCGGTGCCGACCTCGCCGCGTCCGGCCGGTACGAGCCCGGTGAGCTGCCCGAGCACAACACCGCAGCGAAGGTCGACGGCTACGAGGTGAAGCTGCGCGGCGCGTTGACCCCCGGCAAGGCCGGCGAACTCACGCTGACGGTGGCAAAGGACGGTAAGCCGGTCCGGAACCTCCAGCCCTACCTGGGCGCGTACGGCCACCTGGTTGCCCTGCGCTCCGGCGACCTCGCGTATCTGCACGTCCACCCGAACGGCGAGCCCGGCGACGGCAAGACCAAGCCCGGCCCGGAGGTCTCCTTCACGGCGACCGCACCCAGCGCCGGCGCGTACCGCCTGTTCCTGGACTTCCAGCACGAGGGCAAGGTCCGTACGGCGGCCTTCACGGTGCATGCCGGCGGTGCGGTGGACGAGGCCGCGAAGCCCTCGCAGGCCGGCCCTGAAGAGGGAGACACCGGACACGCACACTGAGTCGCGCGGCCCGCACAGGCCTGCGGGGTGCGGGCCACGGCCGATTCGAGATCCTGCGCCGCTGGGAACTGTTCAATGACGCCCGCACGCTCACCGCCGTCGCCGCCTTCGTGATCCTTGCCGTCCTCGCCCTCGGGCCGACCGCCTCCGGGCGACGACGGGTCTGAGAACTGGCCTCCGGGGCCGGGCCGGCCAAGGCATGTCCGGCCTTTCAGGTACGCAACCAGATCGGTGAGGGGTGCGGCGATGGCGGTGCCGAGGTGGGCGCGGCCGCGTGTCGTACTGGGCAGCCGGTGCCCGGTGCCCGTCCAGTCCCAAGTGACTTAGTAGTATCCCGGTAGGTCGAGTACGGAGGGCAGGCTTGAGCATGAGCGGGCGGCTGCGCGCAGGTGGGGCCTTCGGGTACCTCCTGCTTGTCGTCATGCTCACCTTGGGCGTGTTCGCCATGCACACGATGGGCCACCCCGAAGATTCCTCCGGGCACGGTATGAGCGGCGCGATCCCTGCTGCCGCAGGTGTGCACCAGGACGGTATGGCCCAGAAGGCCGCAGCCTCCGAGCACGCGTACGAGCCGGAGGTGACGGCCGGGCACGGGACCGTGGCGTCGCCCACCGAGTCGCCGGTTCACGAGCTCCCGAGTGGCATGGATCCGATGTCCGTGTGCTTGGCGGTTCTCACCGTGTGGCTGCTCGGGCTGTTCCTGCATGCGCTGGTGCTCCGCCGACATGAGCGGCTGACCGCCCTCCTCGCCCGATCGATGGCCTTGGCGCGCCCCGGCACTACACCGCCAAGACCGCTCCTCTCCCAGTTGTCAGTTCTGCGGATATAGGCCGAACCGCCGCGCGGCCGTCCAGTGCTGCCCGCGCAGACGCCTAGTCCGCACAGAGAGAACTGACGACAAGAGGTACCTCGCACATGACTGCCTACAAGCACGCCCTCAACCGCCGCCTGAGCCGCCGTCTCGCGTTGGTGGGAGCCGTCACGGCGGGCGGGCTGCTGCTCGCCGCCTGCGGCGGGAACGACATGGAGGGCATGGACCACGGGAGCGGCAGCTCTGCTTCCGCCTCCGCCTCGCCGACCCAGGCGACGGGGGAGAACCCGGCGCCCGGCGCGTTCAACGACACGGACGTCACGTTCGCGCAGATGATGATCCCGCACCACGAGCAGGCCCTGGAGATGTCCAAGCTCGCGGACGGCCGGGCCTCCGACGCGGAGATCAAGACCCTGGCCGGGGAGATCGAGAAGGCCCAGGACCCGGAGATCCAGACCATGAAGTCCTGGCTGAAGGCCTGGGGCAAGCCGGAGTCTGCCGAGGAGAGCATGCCCGGCATGGACCACGGATCCGGCGGCATGGACCACGGGTCCGGGATGTCCGGGATGATGTCCGACGAGGACATGAAGAAGCTCGGGGCTGTCAAGGGCACCGAGTTCGACCGGATGTTCGCGGAGTTGATGATCGAGCACCACAAGGGCGCGATCACCATGGCGGAGGACGAGCAGAAGAAGGGCCGTAACGCCACGGCCAAGAAGCTCGCCGCCGACGTCGTGAAGACCCAGTCCGCCGAGGTCGAGAAGTTCGAGAAGATCCTCGATCGGCTCTGATCCGCATCACCCACTGACCGCCCAGGGCTCCGAGGCGCGCACCCGAGGAGCCCGGGCGGTCACCTTTCCATGCCGGCATGACCGCGATCGCGGTCGCCGCTCCCGTGCACCAGTACGCCCCCGAGGAATCATGGACAAGCGCCCTGCCGCCGTGACAGCCACCGCCCTGGCTCTCACCCTCACCCTGGCCGCATGCTCCGGCAACGGAGACAGCGCAGAATCGAACGGCTCGTCCGCCGCTTCAGGGACGACCGTGAGCCACATCCACGGTCTCGGTCTCGACCCCGCCGACCAGCGCCTCTACGTCGCCACCCACGAAGGCGTCTACACCCCCGACGCCAAGGGAGAACCTGAGCTGGTGGGCGACAGCAAGGACGACTTCATGGGCTTCACCGTGGCCGGCGCCAAGACGTTCTACGCCAGCGGCCACCCCACTTCCGGCGGCAACAAGGGGCTCATCAAGAGCACCGACGCGGGCGAGACCTGGAAGTCGCTGTCTCTGGCAGGCGAGTTCGACTTCCACGCCCTGGAATCCGCCCACAGCACCGTCTACGGCTACGACTCCACCGACGGCCTGGTGCGCACGACCAAGGACGGCGTCTCCTGGCAGGACGGGGCCCGGCTGGAAGCTCTGGACATAGCAGTCAGCCCTGGCGACCCCGGCATCGTCCTGGCCACCACCGCCGAGGGCGTCGCCCGCAGCAGCGACGGCGGACAGACCTTCGCCCCGGGGAAGGGGCCGGTGACGGCCCTCCTCTCCTGGGCCGCGAAGGACGGCCTCTACGGCATCGCCACCTCCGGCGGCCTGAATCGCAGCACGGACGGCGGCACCACATGGAAGAAGGTCTCCACCGTGCCGGGCGGCCGGCCACAGGCGCTCACCGCCGTCAGCGCCGAGCATGTCCTCGCCGCCACTCAGACCGGGGTGTTCGAGTCGAAGGACGGCGGCAGGACGTTCAAGAAGCGCCTGGCGGTTACGTCGAGCGGCGGTCACTGATCCGCTACGGGCGGTCAGGCAGCCATCATGACGAGCATGGCGCACATCGTGCCGCCCATGCCGATGTGGGCCGTCAGCGCCGCTCCCGGTGACGTGCCCGGTGGGCGACGGCGGCTGCGGCTGCCCGCTGCCGCGTGGGCCCGGCGCCTGTCGCCCCCCGGTCGGGTTCTGTCCCAGACGGAGATGGCCAGGGACGCGGCGAACACCACGATCGCGTCGGGCAGGGCGAGGAGCCGCCGCGCCCAGCGGCCCTTGCCCGCGGCGCGGCCCGCACCCGCTCGTCGGTCGGTGCCGCGGAGCCGCGCCCACACGGCCGAGACGATCGAGAGCAGGAAGTACACGGCAAGGGTGAGCAGGACGGCCCGCCACACAGAGGTGGAGTCTCCCGATGCGGAGCTGTGGGCGGCACCGGCCGTCATGTCGTGGGCGGTCATCCCCGCGGAGTGGTCCATACCCTCCATCCCGGTCATGCCCGCCATCCCCACGGTGTCGGATCCGTGCCCATGCCCGTGCTCCATGCCGGCCATCGAGTGTCCGCCCAACGCGAGGACCGGCGCGGAGTCGGTACCCGGCATGGCGAGCGTCATGAGCACCATGGCGGCACTGCCGATGATGTGATGCGCCCAGCGGCGGCCGTGTCGCCAGCCGTGCAGCCGACCCTGGCGTACGGACAAGGCCACGCCGCCCAGGCCGACAGTGGTGAACGCCGCCACCCACCACCGACCGTGGTCCCCGAAGCCGGCCGCCGTCGCGGGCAGGAACATCGCGGCCATGCCGCCGGCCATGACGAGATCGCCTCCAGCCGCGAAACGGGCCTCTCTGCCGTCGGAGGCTGCCAGCCGGGCCGCGCTCACGACGGCCACGAATGCGGCGACCGCCGCCAGCGTCCAGTTCAGGGCCGGACTTCCCATCGCTGCCCTCCACCTCGACCATCGTCGTCGGCGCCCTGTTTCCGGCCCGTCGACTTCCGTCGTCCTCTGTCTGTTATCTACGGATGTCCTTAGTACGTAGTGGTGCCAAGAGGTGTTCAGCGGAAGAGAGTTCGTTCCCCGGCGACGTCAGTCCTGTGGAGGGCGCACGCCCGCCAGGGTGACCGTGACCAGGCGCCGCACGGCGGCCCCGGACGGCAGGGTTCGGTGAGCCAGGTGGTTCCCGGCCCTGAGCTCTCGGAGGTCACTCGCCTCACTTTGTCCTGCGTGTGGAAAAAGTAGTCCGCAATCATGCGTAAGTACTTCCCAGTCTGGAAAATCGTTGTTACGTTCCTCTCCGACAGCCTGACGACGTAGTCGACGGAGACAGGCATCGGGCCCCAGCCGTGGGCGAGAGGAGGGGAGGAATCGTGAGGCGGATGACTGCTCGACCTGAGAACGCGCATCAGGCGCGGCTGCTTCGTCTGCTGCGCGACAACGGCTCCAACTCTCGTGCCCAGCTGGGTGATCTGGTGGACCTGTCCCGTTCGAAGCTGGCAGTCGAAGTGGACCGGCTGCTGGAGACGGGGCTGGTTGTCGCGGACGGGCTGGCTCCGTCCCGGGGTGGCCGGCGGTCGCACAACATCCGGCTCTCACCGACCCTGCGTTTCCTCGGTGTCGATATCGGTGCCACATCGGTCGATGTCGCCGTGACGAACGCGGAGTTGGAGGTCCTGGGCCATCTGAATCAGCCCATGGATGTCCGGGAGGGCCCGGTGGCGGTCTTCGAGCAGGCGCTGTCCATGGCCGACAAGCTCAAGGCCTCCGGTGTCGCGGAGGGGTTCGACGGCGCCGGTATCGGCGTCCCGGGCCCGGTCCGCTTCCCCGAGGGCGTACCGGTCGCGCCGCCGATCATGCCCGGCTGGGACGGCTTTCCCGTGCGGGAGGCGCTCAGCCAGGAACTCGGCTGCCCGGTCATGGTCGACAACGACGTGAACCTGATGGCGATGGGGGAGCAGCACGCGGGCGTCGCCCGCTCCGTGGGCGACTTCCTGTGCGTCAAGATCGGCACCGGCATCGGCTGCGGCATCGTCGTCGGCGGTGAGGTCCACCGGGGGACGACGGGCAGTGCTGGCGACATCGGTCATATTCAGGTGGAACCGGGAGGCCGCGCGTGTGCGTGCGGCAACCGGGGCTGCCTGGAGGCCCACTTCAGCGGTGCCGCGTTGGCCGGTGACGCGGAGCAGGCCGCACGTGAGGGCAAGTCGGTACAGCTCGCTGCCCGGTTGGAGACGGCGGGGCGGCTGACGGCCGAGGACGTGTCGGCTGCCGCGGCGGCAGGGGATGTGGTGGCTCTGGAGCTGATCCGGGAGGGCGGGAGGCGTCTGGGCCAGGTCATCGCCGGTCTTGTCAGTTTCTTCAATCCGGGAATGGTGGTGATCGGTGGTGGTGTGACCGGGCTCGGGCACACGTTGCTGGCCAGCGTCCGGACCCAGGTGTACCGGCAGTCGTTGCCGCTGGCCACGGGCAACCTGCCGATTGTGCTGGGTGAGTTGGGACCGGTCGCCGGAGCCATCGGCGCGGCCCGGCTCATCAGCGACCACGTCTTCTCACCCGCCTGACCGCTGCCGCCTTCGTCGGCGACGGACCGCCACTCGGGCTACTGCAACCCTGTGGCGCCGTACAACCAGGCGCCACTACAACCGAGCGTCAGTGCAACGGCATTGGCGATCCGGCACCCATGACGCCTCGGCAACCCCATGGCGCCCTTGCAACACCGGTAGAGCCCTCGCAACACCCACGTCATCGCCGTTACCACCGCATGAAGCGTCGGCGGCCGCCACCACCGCACGGTTGTCGGGCCGTCAGCCCCGCCCTGCCCTTCTCAGGGCCTACGCCCCAGCGCACACGACGCCAGGGGCTCCCCAGAGCCGCCTCTCTGAACCACCCCAGCCCTGCCCGCTCACGGCCCGCATCCGCCGAGGGGATTCCTCATGGCACCACAACCACCCCTGCTCACCATGTCCGGTATCACCAAGTCGTTCCCGGGTGTTCGCGCCCTGGACGGCGTGGATCTCGAGGTCCAGGCCGGCGAGGTCCATTGCCTGCTCGGCCAGAACGGGGCCGGCAAGTCCACTCTGATCAAAGTGCTCGCCGGGGCTCACCAGCCGGACAGCGGCGAGATCACCTGGCGCGGTGAGCGCGTGACCCTGGGGTCGCCGGTCGCCGCCATGCGTCTCGGCATCGCCACCATCTACCAGGAACTCGACCTGATCGAGGGGCTGTCCGTCGCGGAGAACGTCTTCCTCGGGCACGAACCCACCTCCGCAGGATTCGTCGTGCGCGGCTCTGCCGCCCGCACGGCGACCGCGGAGCTGCTGAAACGGCTGGGGCACTCGGAGATCGATCCGACGACGCTCGTAGGCGACCTGTCCGCGGCGCAGCAGCAGATCGTCTCGATGGCCCGCGCGCTGTCCCACGAGGTTCGGTTGATCGTGATGGACGAGCCGTCGGCGGCGCTCGACCCCGAAGAGGTGGACAACCTCTTCAGGATCGTGGGTGATCTGACGGCGGATGGCGTCGCCGTCATCTACATCTCCCACCGCCTTGAGGAGATCCGGCGCATCGGCGACCGGGTCACGGTCCTGAAGGAGGGCCGGTCGGTCGCGGGCGGTCTGCCTGCCGAGTCGACGCCGACCGATGAGGTCGTGGCCCTGATGACCGGGCGGACTGTGGAGTACGTCTTCCCCGAGCGCCCCAAGGCCGGGTTCGCCGCCGACAGAGAGCCAGTGCTGAAGGTCGAAGGGCTGACCAGGCGAGGGGAGTTCACGCCCGTCGATCTGGAACTGCGGCCCGGTGAGATCGTCGGTCTGGCCGGACTCGTCGGGTCCGGGCGCAGCGAGATCCTGGAGACCATCTACGGGGCTCGCAAGCCCGACGACGGCCGTGTCCTCGTCGAGGGCACACCGCTGCGCCCCGGAAGTGTCCGCGCCGCCGTCCGCGCCGGCATCGGCCTCGCGCCCGAGGAACGCAAGGCGCAGGGCCTGCTGATGCTGGAGTCCGTCAGCAGCAACGTCTCGGTCTCCACCCTGTCCCGGTTCGCTCGCGCGGGCTGGATCGACCGGCGTGCCGAGCGAGCAGCGGCGCACCAGGCGGTTCGGGAACTGTCCCTCCGGCCGGACAATCCCGATGCCGCGATCAGGACCCTGTCCGGTGGCAACCAGCAGAAGGCGGTGCTCGCACGTTGGCTGTTGCGAGGCTGCAAGGTGCTGTTGCTGGACGAGCCGACCAGGGGTGTCGACATCGGCGCCCGGGCGGAGCTTTACGCAGTGATTCGCCGGCTGGCCGACGAGGGCCTGGCCGTACTTCTCGTGTCCAGTGAGGTGCCCGAAGTCCTGGGGCTCGCCGACCGGGTGCTGGTGCTCCGTGAAGGCAGCGTCGTGCACACGGCGGACGCCCGGGAGCTCGACGAGCACCGTGTACTTGATCTTGTGATGGAAGGGAGCCTGACGCCATGACGCAGCCGGCCGCTGCGGCGCAGCAGGAAGCGCCGACGTCCGCCGCCAAGTCCGCGGAGAACCAGGAGAGTTCGCGCCGACCCGGTCTGCGGTGGGACGTGCGCAGTCTGTCCTTGCTCGGAGTCCTCGCCGTCCTTGTCGCGGTCGGCGGGATCACCGCACCGGACCAGTTCCTGGCGACGAGCAATCTGCAGCTCGTCCTCACTCAGGCGTCCGTGATCGGCGTCGTCACCGTCGGCATGACGTTCGTCATCACCAGCGGCGGGATAGACCTGTCGGTCGGCGCGATGGTGGCGCTCGCCTCGGTGTGGGCGACGACCGTGGCCACGCAGGAGTTCGGCTTCGCGGGCATCCTCTTCACCGCGGTGATCGTCGGTGTGGGCTGTGGTCTCGTCAACGGTCTGCTGATCGCCTACGGCAGGATGGTGCCGTTCATCGCGACGCTGGCCATGCTCGCCTCCGCCCGTGGCCTGGCGTTGCAGATCACGGACGGCAGCACCCAGGTCGTGACCGTCGGATCGGTGCTCGATCTCGGTGCCAGGGACGCCTACATCCTCGGCATCCCGCCCCTCGTTCTGATCTTCGCCGCTGTCACCGTCATCGGCTGGCTGCTGCTCAACCGCACCACGTTCGGCCGGCGCACCGTCGCGGTCGGCGGCAACGCGGAAGCGGCACGCCTCGCCGGCATCGACGTCCGGCGCCAGCGTCTGTACCTGTACCTGCTGTCCGGACTGTGCTGCGGTATCGCCGCGTTCATGCTGATCGTCCTCTCCGGTTCGGGTCAGAACACCAACGGCAACCTCTACGAGCTGGACGCCATCGCCGCGGCGATCATCGGCGGCACCCTGCTCAGCGGCGGTCGCGGCACCATCATCGGCTCCGTCCTCGGTGTCCTGGTCTTCACCACGATCACCAACATCTTCGCCCTGAACAACCTCGAGACCGCTGTCCAGCAGATCGCGAAGGGCGCCATCATCGTCGCCGCCGTCCTGGTCCAGCGCCGCTCGATGCGCGGCGGCGACGCCTGACGCCGTGCATCGCCGCCGGACGGCGGCCCCTGACACCGCCGTCCGGCCCCCCACATCCACCATCTGCCGCACCCCGCCCAGTCGAAGGGTCCATCCGCCATGGCACGAACCCCCGCCACCAGCCGCAGATCACTCCTGTTCGGCACCGCAGCCGTTTCCGCCGGCGCGCTGCTGACGGCCTGCACCAGCAATGAGCCCACGAACCAGGAGGGGGCCGCGGACAATGCCGCCCCGGTCGCGGACGACAAGCCGGGCAAGCCTGTCACCATCGGCTTCGCCGGCCCCCAGGCCGACCACGGCTGGCTCAACGCCATCAACGACAACGCCAAGTCGCGAGCGAAGAAATACTCCGACGTCAAGCTGGAGATCACCGAGGGGTCCAACGACACCGCCCAGCAGATCGGCCAGATCCAGACGCTGATCAACAAGAAGGTCGACGTCCTGGTGGTCCTGCCGGCCGACGGCAAGGCGCTCACCCAGGTCGGTCTGCAGGCCATGAGGGCGGGTATCCCCGTCGTCAACCTGGATCGTGTGTTCGCCTCCCCGCAGGCGTACCGCTGCTGGATCGGCGGCGACAACTACGGCATGGGACTCAACGCCGGCCACTACATCGGGGAACAGCTCAAGGGCAAGAAGAACGCCAAGGTCGTCGAACTGGCCGGCCTCGACAACCTCGAGCTGACCCAGCAGCGCACCAAGGGCTTCAACGACGCTTTGAAGAACTACCCGAACATCAAGAAAGTGGCCCGCCAGGCGGCCGACTTCACCGTCGAGTCCGGCCAGGCCAAGATGGCGCAACTGCTGCAGGCCCAGTCGAGCTTCGACGCGCTGTGGAACCACGACGACGACCAGGGCGTGGGCGCGCTGCGCGCCATCGACCAGGCCGGGCGCGACGACTTCCTGATGGTCGGCGGCGCGGGTGCCAAGTCCGCGATGGACGCCATCAAGGCAGGCAACAGCGTGCTCAAGGCGACCGTCCTGTACCCGCCGACGATGGCCGCCTCCGCCATCGACCTCGCCCGGGCGCTCGGACAGGGCAAGGGCGTCGGCGGCCTCGCCGAGTTCGAGATCCCGTCCTCGCTGACCCTCTACTCCGCCGTGGTCACCAAGGACAACGTCGACCAGTACCTGCCGACCGGCTTCATCTGACCGGTCCGGGCCGTGTGCCCCGCGAACACAGCGATGAGTCAGTTGACACTCCGACGAGGAGGAATCCGTATGGAACAGAGGGACAGTCGGACCGCACCGCCGGCACTCGGCGTGGGCATGGTCGGCTACGCGTTCATGGGCGCCGCGCACTCACAAGGGTGGCGCACCGTAGGGCACGTGTTCGACCTGCCGCTGCGGCCGGCCCTGGCCGCGATCGCCGGCCGCGACGCGCACGCCGTGCGGGCGGCGGCCGACAAGCACGGCTGGGCCGCGGCGGAGACCGACTGGCGCGCCCTCATAGTTCGCGACGACGTGCAACTCGTCGACATCTGCACACCGGGCGACAGCCATGCGGAGATCGCCATCGCGGCGCTGGAGGCGGGCAAGCACGTGCTGTGCGAGAAGCCCCTGGCCAATTCGGTCGCCGAGGCGGAGGCCATGGTCACGGCCGCCGAAGCGGCCCGCTCGCGCGGCCAGCTGGCCATGGTGGGCTTCAACTACCGGCGCGTGCCCGCCCTCACCTACGCTCGCCGGCTCATCGCCGACGGCAGGCTCGGCACGCTGCGCCACGTACGCGTCAGCTACCTCCAGGACTGGCTGGTCGACCCCGACTTCCCGCTGACGTGGCGGCTGCAGCGGGAACACGCGGGGTCGGGAGCGCTCGGCGACCTCGGCGCGCACATCGTCGACCTCGCCCAGTACCTGGCGGGGGAGGCGCTGGTCGGGGTCTCCGCCCAGATGGAGACCTTCGTCAAGGAACGCCCCCGCCTCGACGGTGCCTCCTCCGGCCTGACCGCCTCCGGCGGCACCCGGCGTGAGCCGGTGACGGTCGACGACGCGGCCGTCTTCACCGGCCGGCTTGCCTCGGGGGCGCTCGCCACGTTCGAGGCGACGCGGACGGCGTCGGGGCGCAAGAACGCCCTGAGGCTGGAGGTGAACGGCGAGTTCGGTTCGCTCGCGTTCGACCTGGAGCGGCTCAACGAGCTGTCCTTCCACGACCATCGGGAGCCCGCCGCCACAGCGGGGTTCCGCAGGATCGACGTCACCGAGGCCGAGCACCCGTATCTGGAGGGCTGGTGGCCGCCGGGCCACGCGCTCGGCTACGAGCACACCTTCGCCCACCAGGCCCGCGACCTGGTCGAGGCCATCGCGTCCGGCACCGACCCGAGGCCGTCGTTCGCCGACGGCCTGCAGGTGCAGCGGGTGCTCGCCGCGGTGGAGGAGAGCGCGCAGAAGAACTCCGTCTACACCCCTGTCCAGGCCGTCGAGGCCGAAGTCCGGTAGAGACCCGGCGTCCGGTAGAGACCCGGCAAGGAACCCCGCTCGGAGGCACCATGCCACGCCCGTTCACCCTGTTCACCGGTCAGTGGGCCGATCTGCCGCTGGAGGAGGTCTGCCGGCTGGCCGCCGACTTCGGCTACGACGGCCTCGAACTCGCCTGCTGGGGCGACCACTTCGAGGTCGACAAAGCCCTGACCGATCCGGCCTACCTGGTCGGTCGGCACGCCCTGCTGGAGAAGTACGGCCTGAAGTGCTGGGCGATCTCCAACCACCTTGTCGGCCAAGCCGTCTGTGACAACCCCATCGACGAACGGCACCAGGGCATCCTGCCCGCCCGGCTCTGGGGCGACGGGGAGCCGGAGGTGTACGCAGGCGTGCCGCGGCCGAGATCACGAACACGGCGCGGGCCGCGGCCGCCTTCGGCGTCGACACGGTCGTCGGATTCACCGGTTCGTCGATCTGGCATCTGGTGGCGATGTTCCCGCCGGTGCCGGAGCGGATGATCGAGCGCGGTTACGAGGACTTCGCGGAGCGCTGGAACCCGATCCTGGACGTGTTCGACGCCGAGGGCGTCCGCTTCGCCCATGAGGTCCATCCGAGCGAGATCGCCTACGACTACTGGACCACCAAACAGGCCCTGGAGGCGGTGGACAACCGGCCGGCCTTCGGACTCAACTTCGACCCCAGCCACTTCGTCTGGCAGGACCTGGACCCGGTCGGTTTTCTCTACGACTTCCGGGACCGTATCTACCACGTCGACTGCAAGGAGGCCCGTAAGCGGCTGGACGGGCGCAACGGGCGGCTCGGCTCCCATCTGCCCTGGGGTGACCCGCGGCGCGGTTGGGACTTCGTCTCCGCCGGACACGGTGACGTTCCCTGGGAGGACGTGTTCCGGATGCTGCGTTCGATCCGCTACGACGGACCGATCTCCGTGGAGTGGGAGGACGCCGGCATGGACCGCCTCGTAGGTGCGCCGGAAGCACTCGCCCATCTGAAGCGATTCGACTTCGACCCGCCTTCGGCGTCCTTCGACGCCGCCTTCGGAGGCGGCGACAACTAGGAGCTGCGCCGTAAGGGGGCCTTGCCCGGGGGCGGAGAGCCGCCGGGCTGGTCCGGGCTGCCCTGAAACGGCTTTGTCCTGACCCGGGAAGAAGTTCGCCGTCCTCGTGCGCAAGGGGTTCCGGCCAAGGACGAACGGGGCTACGGTCCCTTCGTGCACAGGCACCACACAGTGGTTCGAGATTGACGGCGTGTTCAGGTCGCACGGCGCGCCGCTCGCTTGACCGGCCTACGGAGGAAGGCCCTCCGCAGCGCAGGGCCAAGTCCCCTCAGGTAGCCCGCATTTCTCACCGGCGGTCTTTTGCCGCCCCTCGCACGCCGTAACCGCGCCCACCACGGAGCAGCTCTCCTGGTCGCGGCCAAAGCCGCCCACATGC
Source organism: Streptomyces sp. NPDC044719 (assembly GCF_056433405.1). Lineage (NCBI taxonomy): Bacteria > Bacillati > Actinomycetota > Actinomycetes > Kitasatosporales > Streptomycetaceae > Streptomyces > Streptomyces sp. NPDC044719. The sequence goes on along the minus strand of NZ_JBWKHE010000009.1, from coordinate 480,639 downwards.
CGACGGAGGGCGGGAGGCACTCGCGCCCCCGCCCACCGTCCTCCAACCACATCGGAACATCGACATGGCAGGGAGGCAGCCCGTGAACAACGACGGGAACGCATCGGAGCCCCAGACGGCACCGGAGCCCCAGATCGGCGGGCGGACCGCACGCACAGGTGTCTGGTTCGTCGGAGCCCGCGGATCGGTTGCCGCCACCGCCGTCGCCGGATGCGCGGCGATCACCGCCGGATTGCAGCCGCCGACCGGCATGGTCACCGAGACTCCGCCGTTCGACGGCACAGGCCTGCCGCCCCTGCCCTCACTCGTCTTCGGTGGCCACGACACCGCCCACTGCCCGCTGCCCAAGCGGGCCGAACAGCTCACCGAGGCGGGCGTCCTGCCGCACGGGCTCGCCTCCGCCGTGCGGGCCGAACTTCAAGCCGCGGACGAGGAGATACGGCTCGGCGGCCCGGTCCCGGGCGACACTCGCAGCGACGAGGAACTCATCGCGGACTTCGCCGCCGACCTCACCGCGTTCCGCGTGCGGGGCGCACTGGCACGGGTGGTCGTCGTCAACGTCTCCTCCACGGAGCCGCTGCCCACACCCGACGCCGTACGGCTGCCGCCCAGCTCCCTCTACGCGGCCGCCGCCCTGCGAGCCGGCTGCCCCTACGTCAACTTCACGCCGTCCACCGGGCTGCGCACCCCGGCTCTCACGGACGCCGCCGCGGCCGGCGGACTTCCCCACGCGGGTCGTGACGGCAAGACCGGCCAGACGCTGCTGCGGGCCGTGCTCGCCCCGATGTTCGTCCAGCGCGCCATGGAGGTAAGGGCCTGGTCCGGCACCAATCTGCTGGGTGGAGGCGACGGGGCGGCACTGGCCGACCCGGGCGCGGCCGCGGCGAAGAACGCCGGCAAGGAGCGTGTCCTGACCGACACCCTCGGGCACACGCCGCAGGGCGAGGTGCACATCGACGACGTACCGGTGCTCGGCGACTGGAAGACCGCCTGGGACCACATCGCCTTCGAAGGCTTCCTCGGCTCGCGCATGATCCTCCAGACCATCTGGCAGGGCTGCGACTCGGCCCTGGCCGCACCGCTCGTCCTGGACCTGGCCCGTCTGGTCGCCCGCGCCCACGAGGCGGGCCTGTCCGGCCCGCTCGCGGAACTGGGCTTCTACTTCAAGGACCCCGACGCGGGCCCGTCGGGTCTCTCGGACCAGTTCACCGCGCTGCTGTCCTTCGCCGACCGCCTGCGGGAGGCGCAGTGATCCGCTCCCTTCTGACCCGCCTCGCCCCTTCCCCGGTGCGTGTCCCGCAGCCCGCCCGACCAGGGAACGGCAAGGCCCCCTTGGGCGCCGGACCAGGACCAGGGCGCGGGCGACGGGCGCGGCTGCGGGACTGGGCCGAACTGCTCCGTGTCTCCGCGCTGTTCACCGTGCCCGGTGACGCCCTCGCCGGACACCAAGATGGACGAGGACCGCATGGTCGAGATCCTGAGGACGTACGGAACGGAGAAGGTCCTCGTCAACTCGGCCGCCGACTGGGGCAAGAGCGACCCGCTGAAGACCCGCGAGGTCGCCGACGCCATGCTCGCGGCCGGCTTCGGCGAGGACGACGTCGACCAGGTGCTGTGGCGCAACCCGGCCGCCTTCTACGGACTCAGCGGCCGTCTGCGGCTCGACGTCCCGGAGGCGGAGGGCCTGCACGAGGGCAACTCCATCCTGCGCGGGGGCGAGTAGGGCATGCGCTTCCGCCACCCCGACGGCTCCACCGTCCATCTCGCCTACTGCACCAACGTCCACCCCGCCGAAACCCTCGACGGCATCCTCGCCCAGCTCCGCGACCACTGCGAGCCGGTCCGCAAAAGCCTGGGACGCGACCGCCTGGGCATCGGCCTGTGGCTCGCCAAGGACGCCGCACGCGCACCGCCCCGAGCTGCGCCCCCGCACCAGGACCCAGCTCGTCGAGGGCATCGCCGCCTAACTGACCCTCGCCCGTGACCTGTTGACGGGTCTCGGCCTGAAGGAGCTGCCATGAGCCCCCGCCCCACGCCGCTCCTGGTCCTCGACGTGGTCGGCCTCACCCCCCGTCTCCTGGACCACATGCCCCGCCTCAAGGCGTTGGCGGCCTCCGGCTGGCAGGCGAACCTGTCCAGTGGCCCGCAAGAAGCTCGGCATGCGCTATCGGCTCGCCGTCGTACCCCTGGACGCCTCACCCGTACGCGGCAGCCACGGCCGCCTTCCCATGAGCGACGAAGAAGGTCCGCTCGTCCTGGTCTCCACCCCCCGCGCCGTATCCGGCCGTGTAGCGGCCACCGAAGTGAAGTCCCAGCTTCTGCGGCTCGCCGGCCTCTCCTGAGGCGGTAGCCGTCGGGCACCCGCAGCACCGCGACAACGAAAGAGAGTTCACTGTGACCGCGTTCAACGACGAAGCCGTCACCGGCGACGCACTGCGCCGCGCACTCGGCGTCAGCCGCCGCCGTTTCCTCAGCACCTGCACGGCCGCCACCGCCGCGGCTGTGGCCGCCCCGGTCTTCGGCGCCGCGCCCGCCCTGGCGCAGGACACAGCGGAAGCCGCCGGCCATGACGGTGGGCGTTCCGCTCTGGTCCCGCCGCACAAGCGCGGCATCATCCTCTACACCGTGCGTGACGCGGTCGGCCGCGACCCGTTGGCCTCCGATCTGCCCTCCGGTTTCCGCGAGGTGTTCAAGCAGCTGGCGCGCTTCGGCTACCGCCAGGTGGAGTTCGCCGGCTACGGCCAGCACGCAGGCGCGCCGGGAGGCGCCGATCTGGGCACCGTCCAGGGCGCGAAGCTGCTGCGCTCCTGGCTCGACGCGTACGGCCTGCGGGCGCAGGGCAGCCACGGCTTCATCCCCCCGTCCTGGCCGCTGACTCCGTCCGACCGTGACGCCTTCAAGCGGTACCTGGAGATCGCCAACATCCTTGGCATGGAGCACATGGGGACCGGCGGCGACCCCACCGGCACCCCCTACCGGGCCGACTGGGACGTCGCCGCGCAGAAGTGGAACACGCTGGGCGCCATCGCCCGCCGTGAAGGCATCAAGCTCTACACCCATAACCACGACAGCGCCTACGACTTCCTGCTCGACGGCGGCCCGCTCGACGCCCAGGGCCGGCCGACCCGCAGCTCCGGTATCCGGAAGCTGGAGTACTTCCTGAAGGTGACGGACCCCAAGAGCGTCTATCTGGAGCTGGACGTCTTCTGGGCGCACGTGGCCCAGTACAAGTTCCACACGTACACCGCCCACGACGGCTCGCAGCGTGAGCGCGTTTTTGACCCGGCCGGACTCGTGGTCCGCAACACCAACCGCTTCCCGCTCTTCCACGCGAAGGACGGCGTGGTCAACCCGCAGAGCGGCCTGGGCTACGACATGGTGCCGTTCGGCACGGGCGACATCGACTACCGGAAGTTCTTCACCCGGGTGGGTGCGAAGAACTACCACAACCCGATGGTCGAGCAGGACACCGCGCCGAGCGCGAGCGTTCCCGGTCAGTCCCTGGAGTTCGCCCGGGTCGGCTACGACAACCTCGCGGCCCTGCGCGCCCGTAACTGACAGAGCGTCATGTGTAGCGCCCGCCCGGCGTCCTGGCGCGGGGCGGGCCTCTCAGGGGTGCCCGAAAAGGCACCACAGGCAAGGGCGAACTTTCCTTGAGGAGATTGGAACTTTGTCCTTGACGAGTTGAAAGTGGGCGCCCTAGCGTCCAACTCACGCATTTCGCCTGGCATTCCGCTGGCCGGACCAAAGGAGTTCTGAGTGCGCAACAGACGGATCGTCACCCTCGTGGGGGCGGCTGCGTTGGCCGGAGCCGTAGGGCTCCTGCCTCTCCCCGCAGCCCAAGCCGCCAAGTCAGATCCCATGCCGCCGGCTTCGTCGGACTTCCAGAAGGTCACCCTCAACGACCGCCCGGGCGAGCCCATGGCCCTGGCCGTCCTGCCCGACCGGCGGGTGCTGCACACGGCGCGCACCGGAGAGGTCCGCATCCACGACCCCAAGAGCGGCGTGAACTTCCTTGCCGCCGACATGAAGAAGAGCCCCGCCGGGCTCTACCAGCACGACGAAGAGGGCGTGCAGGGCATCGCCGTCGATCCCGGCTTCGCCAAGAACCACTGGGTCTACCTCTACTACTCGCCGCGCCTCGACACCCCCATGGACGACCCGGCCACCCCGGGTGTCAACGAAGGGGACGCACCGCAGTCCGGCAAGGCCGAGGACTTCGCCAAGTACAAGGGCGTCACACGGCTGTCGCGGTTCAAGCTCGAGGGCAACAAGCTCGACTACGCCACCGAGCAGAAGATCCTCGACGTGCCGGCCGACCGTGGCCTTTGCTGCCATGTCGGCGGAAAGATCGACTTCGACCACAAGGGCAACCTGTTCCTGTCGACCGGCGACGACTCCAACCCGTTCTCCTCCGACGGCTACGCCCCCCTCGACGACCGACCCGACCGCAACCCGGCCTACGACGCGAGGCGCACCTCGGGCAACACCAACGACCTGCGCGGCAAGGTCCTGCGCGTCAAGGTCAAGCGCGACGGCGGCTACGCGATACCGGACGGCAACCTCTTCGCGCCGGGCACCCCGAAGACCCGCCCGGAGATCTACGCCATGGGTCTGCGCAACCCGTTCCGCTTCGGGGTGGACGACAAGACGGGCGAGGTCTACGTCGGCGACTACTCACCCGACGCCAACACCGCCAAACCCGACCGCGGGCCCGCCGGCCAGGGGCGCTGGATGGTCATCGACCGCCCCGCCAACTACGGCTGGCCGTTCTGCGTGACTCAGGACCAGCCGTACCAGGACTACGACTTCGCCACCAAGACCTCCAGCGGCGCGTTCAACTGCGCCAAGCCGGTCAACGACTCGCGCCACAACACCGGCCGCAGCACGCTGCCACCGGTCACGGACGCGGAGATCGTCTACGGATACGGGGCCACCCCGGAGTTCCCCGAACTCGGCACGGGCGGCATCGGCCCCATGGGCGGCCCGGCGTACCGCTACGACCAGCGGAACAAGGCCCAGAACCGCTGGCCCCAGTACTTCGACGGCAAGCCGCTCTTCTACGAGTGGACCCGCGACCAGATGAAGGCCATCACCCTCGGAAAGAAGAACGAGGTCCAGAAGATCGAGGACGCGATCCCCTCGATCAAGACGGATGGCCCGATCGACGCCGAATTCGGCCCGGACGGCGCGCTGTACGTCCTCGAGTACGGCACCGGGTACTTCGCGGAACTGCCCGAGGCCCAGCTCTCCCGCATCGACTTCACCCGGGGCAACCGCACCCCGGAGCCCAAGGTCGCCGCGGACGTGGTCAACGGCACCAGCCCGCTGACGGTCCAGCTCTCCAGCGCAGGCACTAAGGACGCCGACGGTGACGCCCTCCGCTACGCCTGGGACTTCGACGCCGACGGCACCGTGGACTCCAGGGAGCCGAACCCGAGGCACACGTTCACCAAGAACGGCGTCTACGACGCCACGCTGAAGGTCACCGACAGCACCGGGCGCTCGGCCTCCGCGTCCGTTCCCGTCGTCGTCGGCAACAAGGCGCCGGTCGTCTCACTCACCACCGACCCGGCTCCGCACGGCGGCACGCCGTTCCACTGGGGTGACACGGTCACCTGGCAGGTCGCCGTCACCGATGACCAGCCGGTGGACTGCTCGAAGGTCAGCGTCTCGTTCATCCTCGGCCACGACTCGCACGGCCACCCGCTGTCGACGAGCAACGGCTGCTCCGGATCGTTCAAGACGTTCGTGGACGGCGGTCACTCCGGTTCGGACAACCTCAAGGCGGTCTTCAACGCCACCTACACGGACACGCCCCCGGACGGCCTGCCGTCCCTCTCGGGCAGCGCCGAGGTCGCACTGACCCCGGCCGACTGACCGGCATCGACACCGCGGCGGGGCGCCCACCTGGGCAGCCCCGCTGCCGTGGCACTGCGACCCGGGGTCCCCAGACATCCCTGCGGTTCTCGGCGGCGGCGAATCGCACAGGGCAGTGGAACAGTTCGGTGAACAAGGAAGGGTCAGCGTGACTGGAGAGGGCTGCCTTGGCTCGGCGCATCCACAGCAGGCACGTGTCCCACATGAGCCGCACTGTCAGCGCACGGGAAATGATTGGAGCGAGTCGGCACCCCGCTGCTAATTTCGTGGTGGACCGTGAAGTCGTCGTATGGAGGTGAGCCCCGTGAACACAGTTACCCGTGGGTGCTCCCTCAACCCGTCACGGTCCGGCGGCTGACGTTCGGTGTCGCCAGGAGCGCCTGAGATCGAGGCTCTCCTGGAAGGGGACTCCGATGAACACAAAGCCTTTCACATCCGGCCTGGGCGAGAACGCGGTGGTGATCACGCGTGTCGCGGACAGGCAATGGCATGCACTGGATGACGACCTGGTGGTCGGCCGCGGGCATGCGGTACACCGGCCCGACGGCCGCTTGTTCGTCAGCATCGACGCCTGGCGCGACGCCACCTTCGCCCGGCTCGCCGAGGCGATGCTGGCGGAACTGCCGACACCGCTGTACACGGTGGTCGACGAAGCCGACGCCGAGCTGACGGCCGGCTGGCGGCGGGCCGGGTTCACGGTCCGGCGCCGTGAGTGGGAGTACGTCGTGCCGACCGATCCGGGGGTCACAGGGCTCGAAGCGGTCCTTCCGCCTTCGGGCGTGACGATCGTGCCGGAAGGCCGGGCGGACGAGAGTCTGCTGCGGGCGGTGGACCGCGCGATCCGTGACGAAGTCGAGGCGACCGTCGGGTGGCAGTCGATGCCCGCCGAGGTGATTGCCCGCACCGAAGACGACACCATCGTCGACCCGTCCCAGTACGCGGTGGCCGCGGCGCCGGACCGTTACCTGGGTTTGATCCGGGTGGTGTCGGTGAAGCGGCCGCGCATCGGGCTGGTCGCGGTCCGGGCCGGCGAGCAGCGCCGTGGCATCGCGCGGGCGCTGCTGGCCCACGCGCTGGGGACGCTGCACCGCTCTGGGTCGGCCGCGGCCTGGACCGAAGTCGACGAGTCCAACCAAGCTGCCTCGGCGCTGTTCGAGGGCATCGGGGCCCGGCCGATGAGCAGCAACCTGGAGCTGGTGCGATGACGAAGAACAAGAACGTCATCGAAGTCGAGGGCAAGGTCGTCGAGTGCCTGCGCAGCGCCATGTTCACCGTGGAGCTCGAGAACGGCCACCAGGTGCTCGCGCACATCAGCGGGAAGATCCGCAAGAACTACATCAAGATCGTGCTGGAGGACCGTGTGCTGGTGGAGCTCCCGCCGTACGACCTGACGCGCGGCCGGATCGTGTTCCGCTACCGGAACTAGCGGCGGGCCGGCGGCTTCCGCGATAGCTGATCCCGGGGCCCCGGTCACGGTGTTTCCGTGGCCGGGGTCGTAGCCGCTGGTCCGACGTGGACACCCGGCGAGAACGGTCGGTGTATGGGGGGGGTTGACGCACCGGTGCGCGGCGGGAACTGTGTTGCACATCGAGCGCCCGGTTGCGTGGTGTGCACCGCCGGGCGTGTGCCGTCGCAGGGATGCTGACGCAGACCCGCCGCCCCCGTTCCCCGTCGGAATGCTTCGGATGAGTACCGCGACGACGAAGAAAACGACATCCGCCCTCGCACGGGTTGATCCGGCTGTCCTCTATGTGTCCGTCACGCTGTCCGCCCTCTTCGTGGCCTGGGGAGTGTTCTTCACCGACAATCTCACCTCCGTCGCCGAGACGACGCTGAACCTGATCATCGACAGCTTCGGCTGGCTCTTCATCCTGACGAGTTCCGGCTTCGTGCTGCTGGCGGCGGTCCTCGCGTTCAGCCGGTTCGGCTCCATCCGGCTCGGACGGGACGGCGAGCGACCGGAGTTCAGCACCGCCTCATGGGTGGCGATGATGTTCAGCGCCGGTATGGGCATCGGCCTGATGTTCTACGGGGCGAGCGAACCGATCATGCATATGTCCAGCCCGCCGCCGGGTTCAGCGAAGGCGGGCAGCCAGGACGCGGCCCGTCTGGCGCTGGAGTACTCGTACTTCCACTGGGCCATCCACCCCTGGGCGATGTACGCGGTGGCCGGCCTCGCGCTCGCCTACTTCGGATTCCGCAAGAGCGGCAACAGCCTGATCAGCTCCGCCTTCCGCCCGCTGCTCGGTGATCTGGTGGACGGGCCGCTGGGCAAGTCCATCGACATTCTGGCGATCTTCGCCACCCTCTTCGGTTCCGCCGTCTCCCTCGGGCTGGGTGCCCTGCAGGTCAACAGGGGGCTGAAGGAACTCTGGGGCGTGCCCGACTCCACGGCACTGGCCGTCTCGATCATCGCGATCCTCACTGTCCTTTTCGTGCTCTCCGCCCTCTCCGGAGTGCACCGCGGCATCCAGTGGCTGGGCAACGGCAACATGATCCTTGCCGCGGCACTCCTGCTGTTCGTCTTCGTCGTGGGCCCCACGGTGTTCATCCTGGAGAGCCAGACCGAGGCGCTGGGCGGCTATCTGGCCTCGCTTCCGAAGATGAGCTTCACGACGGGTGCCTTCGGCGGCGGCGAGTGGCTCTCCGGCTGGACGGTCTTCTACTGGGCGTGGTGGATCTCCTGGACGCCGTTCGTCGGGACTTTCATCGCGCGCATCTCCCGCGGCCGGACCATCCGGGAGTTCATCGTCGGTGTGATCATCGCGCCGAGCCTGGTGAGTGTCGTATGGTTCGCCATCCTCGGCGGTACCGCGCTGAACCAGCAGATGCACGGCGCCGATCTGGCCTCGGCGGTCGCCCAGGGCGAGGAAGCGGGTCTGTTCGCCACCCTGCGGCACCTTCCCTGGTTCTCCATCACCTCGGTCCTGGTCATCGTGCTGGTCGGTCTGTTCTTCGTCAGCGGCGCCGACGCCGCCTCCGTGGTGCTGGGCATGCTCTCCTGCCGGGGCAGTATGAGCCCCGGACGCCCCGTCGTGATCCTCTGGGGCGCGCTGACCGGTCTGGTCGCGGCTGTGCTGCTGATGGCGGGCGGTCTGGAGGCGGTCAAACAGGTGGCGATCATCGCCGCGTTCCCGTTCCTCTTCGTGATGATCGGTCTGTGCGTCTCCCTGGTGAAGGCGCTGCGTGCCGAGCCGGCTGAAGAGCCGAAGCCGGTGCGTGAACAGGAGAGCGCCGCCGACGCCGACGGCGAGCCGGAGCCGCGGCCGGGTCCCGGTGTGCGGCAGGCCGAGGTCGTGTCGGACTCGCAGCCCGCGGGCTGAGCCGGCCGGACCAGCGAATCGCCCAGAGCGCGTCGGTCCGGTTCCCGCCGACCCCTTGACCCTCGGTGTTCTCCTCCCCGATGCTCGGTTGCGTATAGCGGTGCGTGTATCGAATGAGGCAACACACGCGCGCGTGTTTCCCGTCTGAGGAGCAGCTCATGGCTCACGAGGTTCGTGCCGTCGTCGCCCGGAAGAAGGGCGCACCGGTTTCCGTCGAGACGATCGTCGTGCCCGACCCCGGTCCGGGTGAGGCCCTGGTCAAGGTCGAGGCGTGCGGTGTCTGCCATACCGACCTCCACTACCGCGAGGGGGGGATCAACGACGAATTCCCCTTCCTGCTGGGGCACGAGGCGGCCGGTCGGGTCGAGGCGGTGGGGGAGGGAGTCACCGGCGTCGAGCCCGGTGACTTCGTCATCCTCAACTGGCGGGCGGTGTGCGGCCAGTGCCGGGCGTGCAGCAAGGGCAAGCCCTGGTACTGCTTCGCCACCCACAACGCGACGCAGCCGATGACGCTGCTCGACGGCACCCCGCTCTCGCCCGCCCTCGGCATCGGCGCCTTCGCGGAGAAGACACTGGTCGCGGCCGGACAGTGCACCAAGGTGGACCCGGCGGCCACGGCGGCGGCAGCCGGTCTGCTCGGATGCGGCGTCATGGCGGGCTTCGGTGCCGCCGTGAACACCGGTGCCGTCGGACGAGGGGACTCCGTCGCCGTCATCGGCTGCGGCGGTGTCGGAATGGCCGCCGTCGCGGGAGCACGGCTCGCCGGCGCGAGCAAGGTCATAGCCGTCGACATCGACCAGCGCAAACTGGACCGCGCCATGGCCATGGGGGCCACCCACACCGTCGACGGCTCGAAGGGCGACGTCGTGGCGGCGGTGCGCGAACTCACCGGAGGGTTCGGCGCGGACGTCGTCGTCGAGGCGGTCGGCCGCCCCGAGACCTACCAGCAGGCCTTCTACGCCCGGGACTTGGCCGGTACGGTCGTGCTGGTCGGGGTGCCCACCCCCGAGATGAAGGTGGAACTGCCGCTGCTCGACGTCTTCGGGCGCGGCGGCTCACTGAAGTCCAGCTGGTACGGCGACTGCCTGCCCTCGCGCGACTTCCCGGCCCTCATCGACCTGTATCTGGGAGGCCGGTTCGACCTGGACGCGTTCGTCTCCGAGACCATCGGACTCGGTGACGTGGAGGAGGCCTTCGAGAAGATGCACGGCGGCGATGTGCTGCGCTCCGTGGTGGTGCTGTGATGGCCGGCGCACCGCGCATCGAACACCTCGTCACGAGCGGCACCTTCAGCCTCGACGGCGGCACCTGGGACGTCGACAACAACGTCTGGATCATCGGTGACGACGACGAGGTGGTCGTCATCGACGCGGCACACGACTCCGACGCCGTCCTCGAGGCCGTCGGTGACCGGCGCCTGTCGGCCGTCGTGTGCACGCACGCCCACGACGACCATGTGCGCGCGGCGCCGGACGTCGCTCTCGCCACGGGCGCACCCGTCCTGCTGCACCCAGACGACCAGGTGCTGTGGAAGATGGCGCACCCGAACCGGCGGCCCGACCGCCCGCTCTCCGGCGGCGACGAGATCGTCGTGGCGGGGATCGGACTGCGCGTCCTCCACACGCCCGGACACGCACCCGGGGCCGTGTGCCTGTACGCGCCCGACCTGGGGGCGCTGTTCAGCGGCGACACCCTGTTCGCGGGCGGGCCCGGCGCGACCGGGCGCTCGTACAGCGACTTCGGCACGATCATCACGTCGATCGGTGACCGGCTGCTGACGCTCCCGGGCGCGACGGTCGTCCACACCGGACACGGCGACACGACCACCATCGAGGCGGAAGCCCCGCACCTGGAGGAGTGGGCCGCCCGCGGCTGGTGAACAAGCGCCGTCCTACCCGGCCGGGGTGGCCGAACGCGCTCGGTTCCTCGTGTCGAGCGAGGGCCGAACGCGCCCCGTGGGCACGACCCACCCCGGCCGTCGGCCCTCCCCTGGACGAACCGCCGTGCCCGCGGCGGCCGACGTCTACCAGGCCGACCTCTGCCGGGTGCTCCACGCACCCTGCCCAACCCGGCCGCCGCCGACATCGACGCGTTGACCGCGCTGCTCGCCCGGGCAACCCGGCACCCTACGGCGGTACTGTCCGGCTCCCCGCCCACGCGTCGAAGTCGCCACGGCTCGCCCGAACTCTTCCTGCGGGAATGCGCCGTGCTCGGCCGGCCGGTCCTCGTGGGTGCGGCACGGAAGTCCTTTCTCGGTCACTGACTGCCGCGCAGGGCGCCTGGTGCGCGTGCGTCCACGACGTCGCCTCGACGGCCGACGCGGTGCACGTGACCGTCCGCTGGGGTCTCGAATCCGCGGCGACGCTGCTGCCGGAGGCCCGGTTCTGACGGGTTCCCCGCCCTGACCTGCGTTTCCTATAACGCAGGGCGTTTCATATGACGCAACGAAAAATATGGCCACCGACCGTCCTCTGAACTCCTTGACAAGGGTTTGCGGACGCCTCCAAACTGGCGTTGCGTTCACCGCAATCCGTTTCGCTATACGCACCCGAGGTGTCATGATGATTCCCGCGTGCCGTCTCGTGGATCTCCCCCGAGGCGAGGCCCACCGGCTCGACATCGACCCGCCGGTCTCGGTGTTCCACACCGACGACGGCGAGCTCTTCGCCATCGACGACACATGCACCCACCAGGACGCCTCGCTCGCCGACGGCTGGCTGGAGGGATGCGAGGTCGAATGCCCGCTGCACGCCTCGAAGTTCAACCTCAAGACCGGAGCCGTCGACGCCCCGCCGGCCAAGCTCCCGGTGCGCACGCACGAGGTCTTCATCGAGGACGGCATGATCTACGTACGGCTGTCCACGGCAGCCCCGAACCTGCCTCCCTGCATCGCCGCCCGGCTCGCCGGGGGCGTCGCGTGAGGACGGTGGCCGTGGTGGGCGCGTCGCTGGCCGGTCTGTCGGCGGCGCGCTCGTTGCGCAAGCGGGGGTACGACGGACGGCTCGTCGTGATCGGCGACGAACCCCACCGCCCGTACGACAGGCCGCCCCTGTCCAAGGAGTTCCTGGCCGGTGGAGTCGGCGAAGCCGATCTCGCGCTGGAGCCGGACGACGAGGACCTGCAAGCGGAGTGGCTGCTCGGAGCCCGCGCCGCCGCACTCGACACCACGCCCCGCGCCGTGCGGCTCACCGACGGCCGGGAGGTGAGGGCCGACGGCATCGTCATCGCCACCGGCGCCACCGCCCGGACCCTGCCCGGCATGGACGGACTGGCCGGTGTGCACACCCTGCGCACACTGGACGACGCCCGCGCCCTGCGGGACGAACTGGCCCGGGGCGGACGCCTGGTCGTGATCGGCGGCGGCTTCATCGGCGCCGAGGTCGCCTCCACCGCCTACGCCCTCGGCCTCGACGTGACCATCGTCGAGGCGGCGCCGGCACCACTGGCCGCACCACTCGGCGCGACCATGGGAAGCATCGTCTCCGCCCTCCACGCGGACCACGGCGTGCGCCTGTTGTGCGGCGTGGGCGTCAAGGGGCTGAGCGGCGAGAGCCGTGTCGACGCCGTCCTGCTGGAGGACGGCCGGAGCATCCCCGCCGACATCGTCGTCGTGGGTGTCGGGGCCCGTCCCTGCGTCGAGTGGCTGGAAGGATCCGGCGTCGCACTCGACGACGGGGTCAAGTGCGGTGCGGACGGCCGTACCAGCCTCGCCGGAGTGGTCGCGGTCGGGGACTGCGCTTCCTGGTACGACCCGCGCTCGGGCACCCACCGCCGCGTGGAGCACTGGACCGGCGCCCGGGAACGCCCCGACGCTGCCGTGGCCGCGCTGCTGTCCTGGGGCGAGTCCGAACCGGGCGTACCCCGGCCGCCGTACTTCTGGTCCGACCAGTACGGCGTGAAGATCCAGTTCGCCGGCAACGCGACCCGCGCCGACAGCGTGACCATCGAGGAAGGCGCCGCCGAGGACCGCAACGTCCTGGCCGTCTACCGGCGTGCCGGGCACCCGGTCGCCGTGCTCGGGATGAACCAGCCGCGGCTGTTCATGCGCTGGCGCAAGCACCTCGCGGCCACGCCGTCCTGACCATGTCGTAGACCGCGCTCTCCCAGCCGCTGTCGCGCGCTGCGGTGGCGCTGCTCCCTTACCCGACGAGGCCCGGTATGGCTCGTCCCGGCGCGTGCATGCCCGATCCACGACGTTTCCCGAGGAGTGCGGTGTGACCTCGACCGGTCTGCCGGAAGCGCCTGGACGCTCGACCTGACGGGCAAACTCGTGGCGGCAGTACTGCGTGGGACACGGCGCGGAGTTCGGCTCCGAGGTCTATCTCAAGCACGTCGTCGAGAGCGGAAAGGACGTCAGCGGGTCAGTGTGTGGTGCTCACTCGGTACGAGAACTCCGCCCTCGGCTTACAGTCGGGAGTTCATCGCGGGCTGACAGCGCTCGCACGCGTCGAAGTCCTGCCGATTGACGCGGTCGAACAGCTTCGCGGGCTCAGCCCAGGTAACCCATCCGATGGCTGATCTCGTCCGCGCCCTTGACCAGCACCGGAGCGAGGTCGTACATACGGTCCTCGGTGAGGCGGTACGCGGGACCGGAGGCGCTGAGCGCCGCGATGACCTCTCCGTCCCGGTTGCGGACCGGCGCGGCCATGGCGTGCAGACCTACCTCGAACTCCTCCAGGGTCCAGGAGTAGCCCCGCTCAAGAGCCTCGGCGAGGTTCTTCTCCAGCTTGGTCTTCGCGGTCAGGGTGCGGGGCGTCATCTTCTTCAGGCCGGCCTCCGACAGCAGCGTGGCGCGCTCCTTCGCGGGCATGTGGGCCAGCAGGATCTTGCCGCTGGAGGTGGCGTGCAGCGGAGTCAGCTGGCCGACCCAGTTGAACGCCGTGATGGCACCCGGACCGCGCACCTGGTACAGGTTGATCGCGTAGTGCTCCTGCTTCACGGCGAGATTCACGGTCTCGCCGATCTCCTGGGCGAGGCGCTCGCAGACCGGGCGGCTCTGCTGAGTGATGTCGATGCGCCCGGTGACCGCGCCGGCCAGACGAACGAGGCCGAAACCAAGGCGGTACTTGCCGCGCTCGCCCGCCTGCTCCACCAGACCCCGCGCCTCCAGGGCGCCGAGCAGCCGGAACGCCGTGGACTTGTGGACATCGATCTCGGCGGCCACCTCGCTGACGCCGGCCTCGCCGCGCCGGGCCAGGATCTCCAGCACGGTGATGGCGCGGTCCACGGACTGCACCCCACCGGTCGGCGCACTTGTCGTTTCGGTATCTGGATGGTAGTTGCTCACAACGCAACTATACGGGCGATAAACTTAGCCGCCACTGTGCAGGTCACGGGCTTGGTGCAGAACTTCGCAAGTTGCGCTGTTCGCAACCTGGTGCGCATAGAGATACCGGCGCTAGCATGCCGCGCATTCTCTACGGCACGAGCGAGACGAGGCCTCATGGCTCACTTGCAGTACGACTTCGTCATCGTCGGTGGTGGATCGGCCGGCAGCGCACTGGCCAACCGGCTCTCCGCGGACCCCGGCAACCGGGTGCTGGTCCTGGAGGCGGGCAGGCCCGACTATCCCTGGGACGTCTTCATCCACATGCCCGCGGCACTGACCTACCCGATCGGCAGCCGCTTCTACGACTGGAAGTACGAGTCCGAACCCGAGCCCCACATGGGCGGCCGGCGCGTCTACCACGCCCGAGGCAAGGTGCTGGGCGGTTCCAGCAGCATCAACGGCATGATCTTCCAGCGCGGCAACCCCATGGACTACGAGCGCTGGGCGGCCGACCCCGGCATGGAGACCTGGGACTACGCGCACTGCCTGCCGTACTTCCGGCGGATGGAGAACTGTCTTGCCGCCGACCCGGACGACGAGTTCCGCGGTCACGACGGGCCCCTCGTCCTCGAACGCGGCCCCGGGACGAGCCCGCTCTTCGAGGGCTTCCTCAAAGCCACCGAGGAGGCGGGTCACGCTCCCACCAGCGACGTGAACGGCTACCGGCAGGAAGGTTTCGCCAGGTTCGATCGCAATGTCCACCGCGGACGCCGTCTGTCGGCCGCGAAGGCGTACCTCAAGCCCGTGCGGAAGCGGCCCAACCTCACCGTCACCACGCGCGCCCTGGTCACCCGCGTCCTCTTCGAGGGCAAGCGGGCCGTCGGTGTCGAGTACCGGCGCGGCCGCGGCAGGCCCCGGCAGGTGCGTGCCGGCGAGGTCATCCTCTGCGGAGGCGCGATCAACTCCCCACAGCTTCTGCAACTCTCCGGCGTCGGCAACGCCGAGGAACTGCGCGCCCTCGGCGTCGACGTCGTACACGATCTGCCGGGTGTCGGCGAGAACCTCCAGGACCACCTGGAGGTGTACATCCAGTACGCCTGCAAGCAGCCCGTCTCCATGCAGCCGCACCTCGCGAAGTGGCGCGCCCCCTTCATCGGCCTCCAGTGGCTCTTCCGTACGGGCCCCGCCGCGACCAACCACTTCGAAGCGGGCGGCTTCGTCCGCGGCAACGAGGACGTGGACTATCCCAATCTGATGTTCCACTTCCTGCCCGTCGCGGTCCGCTACGACGGCTCCGTGCCCGCGGGCGGACACGGCTACCAGGTGCACGTCGGACCCATGTACTCCGACGCCATCGGCTCGGTGAAGATCAAGAGCAAGGACCCGGCCGAGCACCCGGCGCTGCGCTTCAACTACCTGTCCACCGAGCAGGACCGCCGCGAGTGGGTCGAGGCCGTCAGAGTCGCCCGCAAGCTGCTCAACCAGCCCGCCATGGCCCCGTACAACGCCGGGGAGATCTCGCCCGGTCCGTCCGTCGAGACCGACGAGGAGATCCTCGCCTGGGTCGCCAAGGACGGCGAGACCGCGCTGCATCCGTCATGCACCTGCAAGATGGGCACCGACGAGATGGCGGTCGTCGATCCCGCCAGCATGCGCGTGCACGGTGTGGAGGGTCTGCGGGTCGTCGACGCGTCGGTGATGCCCTACATCACCAACGGCAACATCTACGCGCCGGTGATGATGATCGCGGAGAAGGCGGCCGACCTCATCCTCGGCAAGGAGCCGCTGCCGCCGTCTGCCGCCACGTACTACCGCTACCGCGACGCAGGCGCGTAACCTGCAGTTTTCATAGAGCCGATCGGCCCGGAAACAAGGTGTTCCGGGCCTGCGGGCGTCGTGTTCTTTGGGCTGCCTCCTTGGCAAAACCGTCATCGGCCGACCCCTTGACGTGGGTTCCCGCCTTCCGCAGAGTGTTCCACCACAAGCAAAACGGTGCGTGATGCGCAACGCGATTCCCTCGAAGGGCTCCCGACGTGGCAGACCTGTACGTGGACGGAAAATGGCGTGATCCCGTGGCCGGAGGCCACCGGGACATCCGCTGTCCCGCCGATGGCACCCTCTCCGTGACGGTGTCCGAAGGCACGCGTCCCGACGCCGAGGCGGCCATCGCCGCAGCCCGCCGGGCCTTCGACGAGGGGCCCTGGCCGCGCACCCCCGAGCGCGAGCGCGGCGCGCTCCTCCTGCGCACCGCCGACATCCTCGAACGCGACGCCCACGCGTTCGCCCGCGCCGAGTCGCTGGACACCGGCAAGCGGCTGGTGGAGAGCGAGTACGACATCGCCGACGTCGTCTCCTGCCTCCGCTACTACGGAGGGCTCGGCGGAACCGACGCCGGCCGTGTCATCGACACCGGCCGCGACGACGCGGTCAGCCGCGTCGTGTACGAACCGATCGGTGTCTGCGGACTGATCACACCCTGGAACTACCCTCTACTCCAGGCGAGTTGGAAGGTCGCGCCGGCCCTCCTCGCGGGCAACACGATCGTCCTCAAGCCCAGCGAACTCACTCCCTCCACCTCGATCCTGCTCATGAGGACACTCGAGGAGGCCGGGCTTCCGGACGGAGCCGCCAACCTCGTCCTGGGGACCGGCCCCGAGGTGGGCGCACCGCTCGCCGAGCACCCCGCCGTCGACATGGTCTCCTTCACCGGCGGCCTGGACACCGGTAGACGCATCATGGCCACCGCCGCCGCGACCGTGAAGAAGGTCGCCCTGGAGCTCGGCGGCAAGAACCCCAATGTCGTCTTCGCCGACGCCGACTTCGAGACGGCCGTGGACTTCGCTCTCACGGCCGTCTTTCTGCATTCCGGGCAGGTCTGCTCGGCCGGTGCCCGGCTGATCGTCGAGGACACGCTGCACGACCGGTTCGTCGACGAGGTGGTCCGCCGTGCCCTGCGGATCCGCCTGGGCGGCCCCTTCGATCCGCAGGCCGACACCGGCCCGCTGATCTCCGCACAGCACCTGACGAAGGTCGAGGAGTATGTCGCGGCCGGACTCGCCGAAGGCGCCGTCCTGCGCTGCGGCGGCGTACGCCCCGAAGACCCGGCCCTGGCCGACGGCCACTACTACCCGCCCACCGTGCTCGACGAGTGCGGTCAGGACATGCGCGTCGTGCACGAGGAGTCCTTCGGGCCCGTGCTCACCGTGGAGCGCTTCACCGACGAGGACGACGCGGTACGCATCGCCAACGACACCGAGTACGGACTCGCCGGCGCCGTCTGGACGCAGGACGCCGGGAAGGCCCAGCGGGTCGCCCGCCGGCTCCGCCACGGCACGGTGTGGATCAACGACTACCACCCCTATGTACCCCAGGCGGAATGGGGTGGGTTCGGGCACTCCGGCGTGGGCCGGGAGCTGGGACCGGCCGGCCTCGACGAGTACCGGGAGCCCAAACACATCTGGCAGAACATCCAACCCCGGCCGCAGCACTGGTTCCGCGGCTGAACGCCGAAAAGAGGTCGAACATGACCCCAGCAACGACCGAGGCGCCGCGGCGGCGCGATACCCCCCAGGACCCGGCTCCCACGCCGGTCATCTCCGTGCGCGAGCTGTGGAAGGTGTTCGGGCCCAAGGCGGGCCAGGTACCGGGCTCCGAGGAACTGCGCGGACTCACCCGCCGCGAACTGATGGACCGCACCGGATGCACCGCGGCCGTGCGCGACGTGCACTTCGAGGTCGCCCCCGGCGAGGTCTTCGTCGTCATGGGCCTGTCCGGCTCCGGCAAGTCCACCCTGGTGCGCTGTCTGACCCGGCTCATCGAACCCACCGCCGGCGAGATCCTCTTCGAGGGCGAGAACATCCGCGACGCGGACACGAGCCGTCTGCGCGAGTTGCGGCGCAGCAAGTTCTCCATGGTCTTCCAGCACTTCGGGCTGCTGCCGCACCGCCGGGTCGTCGACAACGTGGCGTTCGGTCTCGAGATCCGCGGCATGAGCAGAGCCGAACGCACCAAGCGTGCTCTGGAGGTCGTCGAACTCGTCGGCCTCTCCGGATACGAGAACTCCTACCCCGACCAGCTCTCCGGCGGAATGCAGCAGCGCGTCGGTCTCGCCCGCGCCCTGGCCGGCGACCCGGACGTGCTCCTCTTCGACGAGCCGTTCTCGGCGCTCGACCCGCTGATCCGCCGGGACATGCAGAACGAGGTCGTCCGTCTGCACCACGAAGTCGGCAAGACAATGGTGTTCATCACCCATGACCTCTCCGAGGCGCTGCGGCTGGGTGACCGCATTCTCATCATGCGCGACGGCAGGATGGTCCAGTGCGGCACCGGGGACGAACTGGTCGGCGCCCCCGCCGACGACTACGTACGTGACTTCGTCAGGGACGTGCCCCGCGGTGACGTACTGACCCTGCGGTGGATCATGCGCCCGGCGGAGCCCGACGACCCCCTGGACGGTCCCGAGCTGGGCCCGGACGTCGTGGTGAAGGAGGCCACGCGGGCGGTGCTCGCGGCCGAGAAGCCGGTCAAGGTCGTCGAGAACGGCAAGCTGCTCGGCATCGTCGGCGACGAGGAGATCCTCGCGGTCGTCGCCGGGCAGGAAGGCGACGCGTGATGACCGTCGCGATGGAGAAACCGGAGCAGACCGGGACCGCGGAGCCACCCCCTGCGGTCCGGCGCGTGCGCAGGATCAACCGCTCCGTGGTCGTGGCCGCGATCCTGCTCGTCTGGTTCGTGCTCTTCGCCGTGCTGCGCGGCAGGCAGACTCTCTCCCTCGCCGCGGCCGACCTGACCGATCTGCACCGGTGGTTCAACGACGTCAACGACTCCATCGGCGCCAACCGCAACTCCAACCCGCTCTTCCTCTACTTCTTCAACGAGATCCGCCTGGTCATCGACTCACTGGTGACCTTCGTCCAAGAGCTGATCTCACAGCCGGCCCCGGGCCGCCCGGTTCCGCAGATCGGCTGGCTCGGTGTCGTCGGCATCGCCGGCTACGTCTCCTGGGCCGCGGGCAACTGGCGGGTCGCGCTGCTCACGGTGGCCGGCTTCACGTTCCTGGGCCTCCAGGGCCTGTGGCAGGAGAGCATGGACACCCTGGCGCTCACCGTCTCCGCTGTGTGCGTGGCGCTGCTGTTCGCGATCCCGCTGGGGGTGTGGGCCGGACTGTCGGACCGGTTCAACCGGGTCGTGACGCCGTTCCTGGACTTCATGCAGACGATGCCGACCTTCGTCTACCTGGCACCCCTGACCCTGTTCTTCCTCATCGGTCCGGCATCCGCCACGATCGCCACCGCGATCTACGCGGCACCACCGGCGATCCGCATCACCGCGCACGCCATCCGCTCCGTACCGCAGACCACGGTCGAGGCGGCGGACTCGATGGGCGCGACACGGCGGCAGGCTCTCCTCAAGGTGCTGCTGCCGATGTCCAAGCGGACGGTGGTGATGGGCGTCAACCAGACCATCATGGCCGCGCTGGCGATGGTGACCATCGCGGCCCTGATCGACGCGCCCGGCCTCGGCAAGACCGTCGTCCAAGCCCTGCAGTCGCTGGACGTCGGCACCGCCTTCAACGCCGGTCTGGCCATCGTCGTCATGGCCATCGTGCTGGACCGGGTCACCACCGCGGCGAGCGGACGAGCCGAGACGGCCAGGGGCTCGGACAGTCCTTTCCTCAAGTGGCGGCGGCACCTGCTCGCGGCCGGTGCGGTGATCGCGGCGGTGCTGGTGTACCTGTCGCACACGTACCTGTGGGCGGCCGAGTTCCCCGGTGAGGGCGGCATCGGCAGCAGCATCGCCAAGACGGCGGCCGATGTGACCACCTGGGCCCAGGACAACCTGTCGGGCCTGACCAACGCGTTTCGCGACGCCCTCACCAACGGCCTGCTCAATCCGTTCCAGACGCTGCTGACCGACTCCCCGTGGTGGCTCGTCGGCGCCGCCCTCGTCGCGCTCGGCGCGGTGCTCGGCGGATGGGGTGCCGGGGCCACCGCCGCCGTCTGTGTGGGCCTGCTGGTGGCGACCGGCGTGTGGTCGGACGCCATGACGACGCTGGCGTCCACCGCCGTGGCGACGGTGCTGGTGATGCTGCTCGGCGTGGTCCTCGGCGTGTGGATGGGACGCAGCTCGCTCGTCGACCGGCTGCTCAGGCCCTCGCTGGACGCGGCGCAGGTCATGCCACCGTTCGTCTACCTCGTGCCGTTCCTCGCGTTGTTCGGCGCGACACGGTTCACGGCCATCGTCGCGGCGATCGTCTACGCTGCGCCGGTCGCCATCAAGATCATCGCTGACGGGATACGGGCCGTACCCGAGACCACCGTCGAAGCGGCGATGTCCACCGGGTGCAACACCTGGCAGATCATCACCAAGGTCCAGCTGCCGATGTCACGCGGCGCCCTGACCCTCGCGACCAACCAGGGCCTGATCTACGTGCTGTCGATGGTCGTCGTGGGCGGGCTGGTGGGAGCGGGGGCCCTCGGCTACGACGTCGTGGCCGGGTTCTCGCAGGGCCAGCTGTACGGCAAGGGACTCGCGGCAGGGCTCGCCATCGTCCTGCTCGGCGTCATGTTCGACCGGATCACTCAGGCAGCGGCTCGCCGCGCCGGAGCATAAGGAGCATCACACCATGGCACGACACTGGAGAGCCGGCGCGGCCGGCCTGGCCGTCCTCGGCCTCACCCTCACGGCCTGCGGCGGCGCGAAGGTCGGTGACGACAGTGCGGGCGGCTCGGGCGGCTCGGACAAGTGCGGCACCTTCAATCTCGC
The DNA here is from genome assembly GCF_056433405.1 of Streptomyces sp. NPDC044719. NCBI lineage: Bacteria > Bacillati > Actinomycetota > Actinomycetes > Kitasatosporales > Streptomycetaceae > Streptomyces > Streptomyces sp. NPDC044719. The sequence goes on along the minus strand of NZ_JBWKHE010000009.1, from coordinate 459,402 downwards.
GATCAACCCGTGGGTGGGCTACGAGGCGAACGCGGCGGTCCTCGCCTACGTCGCCGAGCACGACCTCGGCTGCAAGGTCGAGCAGAAGAACCTGAAGGAGGAGATCGCCTGGCAGGGCTTCGGGACGGGCGAGGTCGACGCCGTCGTCGAGAACTGGGGCCACGACGACCTGAAGAAGAAGTACATCACCCAGCAGAAGACCGCCGTCGAGGCGGGCCCGACCGGCAACAAGGGCCTGATCGGCTGGTACGTGCCGCCGTGGCTGGCGAAGGCGCACCCGGACATCCTCGACTGGAAGAACCTCAACAAGTACGCGTCCGAGTTCAAGACCTCGGAGTCGGGTGGCAAGGGCCAGCTCCTCGACGGAGACCCGTCGTTCGTCACCAACGACGAGGCGCTGGTGAAGAACCTGAAGCTGGACTACAAGGTGGTGTACGCGGGCAGCGAGACCGCGCTCATCCAGGCGTACCGCAACGCCGAGAAGAACAAGGAATGGGTGATCGGCTACTTCTACGAGCCGCAGTGGTTCATGTCCGAGGTGCCCTTGAAGAAGGTCAGCCTGCCCGAGTACAAGACGGGCTGTGACGCCGACACAGAGAAGGTCGCCTGCGACTACCCCGTGTACAACCTCGACAAGATAGTCAGCGCCAAGTTCGCCAAGTCGGGCAGCCCGGCCTATGACCTGGTGAAGAAGTTCACCTGGACGAACGAGGACCAGAACACCGTGGCCAAGTACATCGCGGTGGACAAGATGGCGCCCGAGGCCGCGGCGAAGAAGTGGGTCGAGGCCAACCGCGACAAGGTCGACGCCTGGATCAAGTAGGGCGCACGACTGCCCCTGTGAACCCCGCCGGCGAGGCCCGGCAGGCTGTGTCGTCAGCCTGCCGGGCCTCGCCGTTTTCTGGTGATTCCTCCCTGTCGCCGCCGGGTGCCTTTCCGGCGTCGCGGACCCCTTGACACGCCTCTGCGCGGCGGGCACATTGAGTTGCGCAACCTGAACCTTGTTGCGTAGACAGCAACTGAACGCTTTCAACGTCGGAGGTGCGGCGATGGCGGGACCCCGGGTGGTCATCATCGGAGCGGGCGTCGTGGGGGCGGCGCTCGCCGACGAGATCTCCGCACGAGGCTGGACCGAAGTGACCGTGGTCGACCAGGGCCCACTGCCCGCCACCGGGGGATCGTCGTCGCACGCCCCGGGCCTGGTCTTCCAGACCAACCCCTCCAAGACCATGACCGAGATGGCCCGTTACACCGTCGAGAAGTTCTGCTCGCTCGACGTCGACGGGCAGCCCTGCTTCCTCCAGGTCGGCGGCCTGGAGGTGGCGACCAGCCCGGAGCGCGTCACCGAACTGCAGCGGCGCCACGGCTGGCTCGCCTCCTGGGGCATCGAGGCCCGGCTGCTGACCACCGAGGAGTGCGTCGAGCAGCACCCGCTCGTCAACCCGGACAAGGTCCTCGCCGGCCTCCACGTGCCGACGGACGGCCTCGCCAAGGCGGTCCTCGCCGTCGAGGCGCAGATCCGCCGGGCCACCGATCGCGGCGTGCGCTTCCTCGCCCGTCACGAAGTCCTCGACGTCACCAGGGCCGAGGGCGAGGTGACCGGTGTACTCACCGACCAGGGCGAGATCCCCGCCGACATCGTCGTGTGCTGCGCCGGCATCTGGGGCCCGAAGATCGCCCGCATGGTCGGCATGAACCTCCCGCTCACGCCGCTCGCCCACCAGCTCGCCTGGACGGGCCCGGTACCGGCCCTGGCGGGCCAGACGCAGGAGGCGGTCCGCCCGATCCTGCGTCACCAGGACGCCGACCTCTACTACCGCGACCGCTTCGACAGCCTGGGCATCGGCTACTACGGGCACCGCCCGATGCCGATCTCCGCCGACGACATCCTCGCCGTGGACGAGGCCGAGGAGATGCCCTCCGTCCTGAAGTTCACCGAAGAGGACTTCGAAGAGGCATGGAGCGAGACCCAGTCACTGCTCCCTGCGACGAAGGACGCCAAGGTCGAGGAGGGCATCAACGGCCTGTTCTCCTTCACCACCGACGGCCTGCCCCTGCTCGGCGAGTCACCGGACGTCAAGGGCTTCTGGGTCGCCGAGGCCGTCTGGGTCACGCACTCCGCCGGCGTCGGGCGGGCCATGGCCGAATGGCTGGTCGACGGCTACTGCTCCTCCTACGACCTGCACGAGTGCGACGTCAACCGCTTTGAACCGCACCAGCTCTCCCCGGAGTACGTACTGGCCCGCGACTGCCAGAACTTCGTCGAGGTCTACGACATCCTCCACCCCCTCCAGCCGTCGGGAGACCCGCGCCCGATCCGCACCAGCCCGTTCCACACCCGCCAGCAGGAGCTGGGCGCCTTCTTCCTGGAGGCGAACGGCTGGGAGCGGCCCCAGTGGTACGAGGCCAACGCGGGCCTGGTCGAAGGCCGTTCCATCGTCACCCCGAACGACTGGGCCGCGCAGTACTGGTCGCCCATCGTCGGCGCCGAGGCCCAGACCACCCGCGAGACCGTCGCGATGTACGACATGACGGCCCTCAAGCGACTGGAGGTCAGCGGGCGCGGTGCGGGCGAGTTCCTGGAGCGGCTGTGCACCGGCAAGGTCGCCAAGTCCGTCGGCTCGGTGACGTACACGCTGCTCCTCGACCACGACGGCGGCATCCGCAGCGACATCACCGTCGCCCGGCTGGCCCCCGACCTCTTCCAGGTCGGCGCCAACGGCAACCTGGACCTCGACTGGTTCACCCGGCACCTCCCCGCCGACGGTACGGTCCAGGTCCGCGACATCACCCCCGGCACGTGCTGCGTCGGCCTGTGGGGACCGCGCGCCCGCGACGTCCTCCAGCCGCTCACCGACGCCGACTTCTCGGCGACCGGCCTGAAGTACTTCCGCGCCAAGCGCGCCCACATCGGCTCCGTGCCGGTGACGGCGATGCGGCTGTCGTACGTCGGGGAGCTGGGCTGGGAGCTGTACACCACCGCGGACCTCGGCCAGAAGCTGTGGGACACGCTGTGGCGGGCGGCCGAGCCGCTGGGCGGCATCGTGGCCGGGCGGGGAGCGTTCAACAGCCTCCGGCTGGAGAAGGGCTACCGCTCCTTCGGCACGGACATGACCTATGAGCACGACCCGTACGAGGCCGGGGTCGGCTTCGCCGTGAAGCTCGACAAGGACGACTTCATCGGCAAGGCGGCGTTGGAGCGGCGCAAGGCCGATGTCCGGCGGAAGCTGACCTGTCTCACGATCGACGACCCCGAGGCCGTCGTCATGGGCAAGGAGCCGGTGTACGACGGGGATTGTGCGGTGGGGTACGTCACCAGTGCGGCTTTTGGCTACACGATCGGCAAGGGCATTGCCTATGCGTGGTTGCCGGTGGAGCTGGCCGCTCCGGGGACGGTCGTGCACATCGGGTACTTCGACCAGTCGATCGAGGCGGTTGTGGCTGAGGAACCGTTGTTCGATCCGGCCATGTCCCGGCTTCGTGGGTGAGTTCTCGTCTGCGAGTGCGTCGTGGCTTGTCGCGCAGTTCCCCGCGCCCCTTGGGGGCGTTCAAGCGCAGGCTCGTGGGAAGGAACACTCCAGGTGACCGCACAACTCCTTGACGGCAAGGGCACTGCCGCCGCCATCCGCAGCGAACTCGCCGAGCGTGTAGCCAAGTTGACCGCGACGATGGGCTGCGCGCCGGGCCTGGGCACCGTCCTCGTCGGCGACGATCCGGGCAGTCGCGCCTACGTCGGCGGCAAGCACCGGGACTGCGCCCAGGTGGGCATCGCCTCCCTTCGGCGGGAACTGCCCGCCGACGCCTCGCAGCAGCAGGTCGAGGAGACGATCGACGAGCTCAACGCCGATCCTGCCTGCACCGGCTACATCGTCCAGCTGCCGCTACCGCGCCACCTCGACGCCAACGCCGTACTGGAGCGCATGGACCCGGCCAAGGACGCCGACGGACTGCACCCCGTCAACCTCGGCCGGCTCGTCCTCGGCGTCGAGGCGCCGCTGCCGTGCACCCCGCGCGGCATCGTCGAACTGCTGCGCCGCCACGACGTGCCGCTCGCCGGAGCGCGGGTGTGCGTGATCGGCCGGGGCATCACCGTCGGACGGCCCATCGGACTCCTCCTCACCCGCAGGTCGGAGAACGCCACCGTCACCCTCTGCCACACCGGAACCAGGGGCCTTGCCTGGCACGTACGGGAGGCGGACGTCGTCGTCGCGGCCGCCGGTTCGCCCGGGCTGATCACCAAGGACATGCTGCGCCCGGGCGCAGCCGTCCTGGACGTCGGCATCACCCGCACCGACCAGGGGCTGGTGGGTGACATCCACCCGGGCGCCTCCGAGGTCGCCGGGTGGCTCGCGCCGATGCCCGGGGGAGTGGGCCCCATGACCCGGGCCATGCTGCTCGCGAATGTCGTCGAGGCCGCCGAGAGGAACGCGAACGCCGTATGAACGTGCTCGACACCTCCTCCGCCGTGATGGAGGCACAGGGCTCGGTCGCGACCAACCAATACGCCGAGGGCTACCCGGGCCGGCGCTCCTACGGCGGCTGCGAACACGTCGACGTCACCGAGCGGCCGGCCATCGAGCGGATCAAGACCCAGCGCGGCGCCTTCCACAGCATTTGAAAACAGATAGATCGAGGCACCTTTCCTCGAGCCGATGCTCCCCGCGACCTGCCGGCCCACGGCTGCTCGCTGGATCTGCACGCGCCCGCCTTCGGCCCCGGCCGCCGCGCCCAGACGGTTCTGGGCCGCACCCAGGTCGTCCTGGTCGCCCGCGACGGACCCGGAGGCGGGTTCTGGGTTCTGGTCCGTTCGTCCTTCGCCGGCTACCTGACGGACTGGCTGCTGGACGCGGCTGGGAGTGGACGAGCTGACGCCGGCACCCTCAGCCCGCGTAGCCGAGACGGCGGCTGAGCTCGTCGGCTCCGGCGACGATCACCGGTGCGAGTTCGCGTATGCGCTCCTCGGTCAGCCGGAAGGCCGGCCCCGACGCGCTGAGGGCGGCGATGACCTCGCCGTCCTCCGAACGCACCGGCGCGGACAGGGCGTTGAGGCCCTCTTCGTATTCCTCCCGCGTGACGGCGTAGCCCTGCTCACGGGCTTCGGACAGGTCCGCCTCCAGTTTCTTCCTGGAGGTCACCGTGCGCGGTGTCATACGGGGCAGGCCCGCCTGGGCGAGGAGCTCGTCGCGGCTCCCGCTGTCGAGGTGGGCCAGGAGGACCTTGCCGCTCGACGTGCAGTGCAGCGGGGTCTGCCGTCCCACCCAGTTCTGTGCGGCGATGGCCGACGTACTGCGCACCTGGTAGAGGTTGATCGCGTGGTGGGACTCGAGCACGGCGATGTTCATCGTCTCGCCCACGTCGTCGACGAGACGCTCGCAGATTCCCCGCCCGTGCCGGGTGACGGCGATGCGGCCCGTCACGGCGCCTGCCAGGCGCACGACTCCGAAGCCGAGACGGTACTTGCCGCGTTCGCTCTCCTGCTCGACCATCCCGTGCGCCTCCAGCGCGCCGAGCAGACGGAAAGCGGTGGACTTGTGGACATCGATCGCCGCGGCCACTTCACTCACGCCCGCCTCGCCGTGCTGGGCGAGGATCTCCAGCACGGCGACAGCACGGTCGACGGACTGCACTCCGCCAGGGGGAGCGCTTGCGGGCTCGGCGCCGAGGTTGCTCATGGCGAGACTCTAGGCGAATTGGTCAACAGGCGTGAGGGGGTGGAGGTCATTTTCGTCAGCGGAAGACGACCGTCCGATTGCCGTTGACCATGACGCGGCTCTGGCTGTGCCATTCCACCGCCCGCGCCAGCACCTGCGCCTCCACGTCGCGCCCCAGGGCGACCATGCTGTCGGGACCCTGCGAGTGGTTCACACGGATGACGTCCTGCTCGATGATGGGCCCCTCGTCGAGGTCCGGGGTGACGTAGTGGGCCGTCGCCCCGACGAGCTTGACGCCGCGCTCGTGCGCCTGGAGATAGGGGCGGGCGCCCTTGAAGCTCGGCAGGAACGAGTGGTGGATGTTGATCGCCCGGCCCTCGAGCTGCTTGCACAGGTCGTTCGACAGGATCTGCATGTAGCGGGCGAGGACCACGAGGTCGATGTCCAGCTCGTCGACGAGCTCCAGCAGCCGCGCCTCCGCCTCGGGCTTCGTCTCCCGGGTCACGGGCACGTGGTGGAACGGGATCCCGTAGCTCTCGGCGAGCGGCTCGAAGTCCCGGTGGTTGGAGACGATCGCCGGCACCTCGATGTTCAGCGCGCCGGTGCGCCGGCGGAAGAGCAGGTCGTTCAGGCAGTGCCCGAACTTCGACACCATGATCAGGGCGCGTGTCGGGGTCGACGCGTCGTACAGCTGCCAGGAGATCCGGTACGCCTCCGCCACCGGGGCGAAGCCGGTCTTCAGGTCCTCCAGTGAGGTGCCCGGGTCCGAGACGTCGAAGTGGACCCGCATGAAGAAGCGGTCCTGCAGCCGGTCGTCGAACTGCTGGCTCTCCTGGATGTTTCCGGAGTGCCGGACCAGGAAGCCGGTGACCGCGTGGACGAGGCCCGAGCGGTCGGGGCACGACAGGGTGAGGACGAACTCGCGGCCGGTCGTGGGTCCAAGAGACATTGAGCCCTCCCTGAGGGTGCGCAATACGCAACAGTCGGACTGATACGCAACATGGTCCTGGTTGTGACGGCCTGTGGTCAAGGTCTTGACAGTGGTTCGGGCGGACTGCACTGTGAGTTGCGTAGCAAGAATCTCGTTGCGCATGAGGCAACCGTCCGCCCGCCAGGGGCGCTTCACTTCGAGGTGAACCATGACTACGACCGGCCTGCCGGAGAGCCTGATCGCGACCCTCCCCGGAGACCACTACACGGACCCGGAGATCTTCCGCCTGGAGCAGGAGCACATCTTCGAGTCGATGTGGTTCTGCGCGGCACGCTCGTCGGAACTGGCGAAGCCGGGTGCGTTCCGGACCGTGGACGTCGGGCGGGAGAGCGTGCTGCTGACCCGCTCGCGGGACGGCTCCGTCAAGGCCTTCTTCAACGTGTGCCGGCACCGGGGCGCGAGGCTGTGCACGCAGGAGTCCGGCGAGGTGAAGCGGGCCTTCCAGTGCCCGTACCACGCCTGGACGTACGACCTCAACGGCAAGCTCGTCGCGGCCCCCAACCTCACCAAGATGCCGGACGTCGGCCGGACCGAGTACGGACTGGCGAGCGTGGCGGTACGCGAGTGGCTCGGCTATGTGTGGGTGTGCCTGGCCGAGAACCCGCCGTCGTTCGAGGAGTCGGTGATCGCGGACGTGGTCGCGCGCCTGGGTGACGTGGAGTCCGTCGAACGGTACGACGTCGAGACCCTGGAGATCGGCAGGCGGATCGTCTACGACGTCAAGGCCAACTGGAAGCTGATCATCGAGAACTTCATGGAGTGCTACCACTGCGCGACCATCCACCCCGAGCTGACCGAGGTCCTGCCGGAGTTCGCCGACGGCTACGCGGCGCAGTACTACGTGGGACACGGCGCCGAGTTCGGCTCGGAGGTCCAGGGCTTCACCGTCGACGGCTCGGAGGGCCTGGACCGCATACCGGGCGTCACCGAGGAACAGGACCGCCGGTACTACGCGATCACGGTGCGCCCGCAGGTGTTCATCAACCTCGTCCCGGACCATGTGATCTTCCACCGGTTGTTCCCGGTGGCGGTGGACCGCACGATCGTGGAGTGCGACTGGCTGTACCTGAAGGGCGTGGTGGAGAGCGGCCGGGACGTCAGCCGGTCGGTGGAGCTCTTCGACCGCGTCAACCGGCAGGACTTCGACGCCTGTGAGCGCTGCCAGCCGGCGATGAGTTCCCGCCTGTACGCCAAGGGCGGCGTCCTGGTGCCCAGCGAGCACCACATCGGCGAGTTCCACGGCTGGGTCCAGGACCGCATCGGCATCCGCGCCGACCTCGCGGAGCACTAGACGATGGCCCGCAAGGCACCCGCCGAGACCCCGGTGACTCCCCTCTGTGGGTGGGCCCGCCGAAGAATCACGCCGCGGGCCTTCCCGCGGTCACGACCTCGCTGCGCCACGCCCACGCGCAGATGGGGGCCCGCCGCCGTCTGCTGACCTTGCTGAGCGTCAACCAGAAGCCGGGCTTCGACTGCCCGGGGTGCGCCTGGCTCCTCGTCGTGGGCAGAACCCGGGCACAGGCCTGCTGCGCTTCAAGAACCCCCAACGGCGGCCCTCCGGCGTACGGGGGGGCGGCACCCAACTCACCGACCGGTTCCCGCAGATCCGGCTCGGCGGCGACCAGGCCCTCCAGAAGACCGTCGTGTGCTGGGTGCCGCTCATACCCAGCCGCTGCGTCGTCAGCACTCGATGACGTTGACCGCGAGCCCGCCGCGTGCCGTCTCCTTGTACTTGACCTTCATGTCGGCGCCCGTCCCCTTCATGGTCTTGATGACCTTGTCCAGGGAGACGTGGTGGCGGCCGTCGCCCCGCAGTGCCATGCGCGCCGCGGTGACGGCCTTGACCGCCGCCATGCCGTTGCGCTCGATGCAGGGGATCTGCACCAGCCCGCCGACCGGGTCGCACGTCAGGCCCAGATTGTGTTCCATGCCGATCTCGGCGGCGTTCTCCACCTGTTCCGGAGAACCGCCGAGGACTTCCGCGAGGCCGCCCGCGGCCATGGAGCAGGCGGCGCCGACCTCGCCCTGGCATCCGACCTCAGCGCCGGAGATGGAGGCGTTCTCCTTGAACAGCAGGCCGATGGCACCGGCCGCCAGCAGGAAGCGGACGACGGCGTCGCCGTCGGCGCCGTGGACGAAGTTGGCGCAGTAGTGCAGGACGGCCGGGATGATGCCGGCGGCCCCGTTGGTCGGGGCGGTGACCAAACGACCGCCGGCCGCGTTCTCCTCGTTGACCGCCATGGCGTAGAGAGTCACCCACTCCAGCGCCCGCCCCGCCGGATCACCGTCGGCGCGCAGCGCCTTGGCCACGGCGGTGGCGCGGCGGCGGACCCTGAGCCCGCCCGGCAGAACACCGGTTCTCGAGCCAGTTGGGGTCCTCGGGGAAGGCCGCGTAGGCGCCGGTGCCGCCGACGACCGCGCCGGAGAGCGGGGCAGAAGGTCAGACCCTTTCCCGCGTCCACACCCTGCGCATCCGGCTGTCGGTGCCGACGTGGACCGTGCGCGAGTCACGGCCGACGTGCGCGTTCATCGCTGACCGCAGCCGGTGGCGGAAGGTGAACCCCGGGGCCGGACCTGCCTTCGCGGACCGCTCCCGTACGTCAGCCTTCGCGCACAGCACGTCCCACACCCGCTGCGGGCACTCCCCGCGCCGCCAGAGGAAGTCGCAGTAGGGGATGTGCGCGATCTCCAGGTTCAGCCAGCCGTCCTTCTTCAGTACGCCCTCCCACTCGGACAGGCGGAGCTTCAGGTAGCCGCGCGGCCGGTCGGACTTGTCGACGCTGGTGATGCCGAGCACGCGGACGAAACCGGGGGTGCGTTCCAGCACGACCACCGGACGCTCCTTGTAGGTGTTGTCGTCGTGGGTGAGCTCGGCCGTCCACACGTCGCCGACGGCCGGTGGCCAGGACGCCACTCCGGGGGGCGCTGGGCGGGCCGGCGGCCCCGTCCTCAGCCAGCGGACCAGGCGGAGGGCGGCGGCCACCGCGCAGCCGGCGGACAGTCCCACGAGCGACCACCACAGGACGGCGAGCAGCAGCGTCCCGGGGGTGGCCTCTTCCGGGTCGGGGAAGAGGGTGCCGCCGGTGTCGTGGATCCAGTACCCGGTCACGACGGCCAGGAGCGCCTTCCACAGCGCCGTCCGCAGCAGGACCAGCGGGAAGTAGCCGTGGTCCACGATCCGCATCAGACCCAGTACGGCGGCGTTCGTCGCGTAGACCACGGTCATCCCGGCCATGGGCTGCTTGTCGACCTCCGTCTCCAGCGGTGCCATGACGCCCGCCACGACGCAGCAGAGGCCCACCGCGCGTGCCGCGACCAGCAGGCGGCTCCCCTTGAGCCGCGCGGGCGCCACCATCCGGACCATCGGCCGGGCGACCAGTACGCACAGCACGAGCAGCGCGACGCATATCCAGGTGTTCCTGGTATCGGTGAAGCCGACGCGGAGCACCGGGAACATCAGCACCCACATCACCCAGGAACCGAGCCCCACCGCCAGCGGCGCCCCTGCCGAGTATTCGGGTGTCAGCCGCTTCGTCCTCAGCCGTGGCTGCTGCATCCCTCCCATCAGCGGCGTGCTCAGACACACCAGAAGTACCGCCCCCGCCAGAATCGCCTGCACGTTCCCCCCGGCTCTCGTCGCTGGGAGCAGCTTGGCCCCGCGACCGGCGTGCCCGGCCTCGTTTCGTCCTTCCGGACCAGCGCGCCGGGGCGGTCTGGTAAGGCGCCCGGCGGTCGGCATCCCGCAAGGGCCAGCAGCGCGCATGCGCTCGGCCAGCGGGTAGAAGATCCCAGTGGCGTCGCGGGCCTCACTGACGCCGTCCGTGTGCAACAGAAGGGTGTCGCGGGTTCGAGGGAAGGGTCTCCGCGGTGAAGGGGGAGTCGGTGAACTCGGCGACGAGGGAGTCGTCGACCAGCGCGGGAAGGCCGGCCGCTTCGGCGGCCACGTAGGCCGAGGCGACGCGAAGGGGGCCGATCCGGCGCGGCAGGGGTCGCAGGCTGGAGGCCGTGGTTGAGGTCGGTGAGGCTGGTGCGCACGGTCGCGACCACAGCCTGGGCCAGAACCGAGCGGAACCGCCGGCAGAGCCTGACGCGGCTCTCGTGATCGGCGAGGGCTGCGGGGCAGCCGTCGAGGCCCCATGGACCTGGATACACCTCTGATACCGCCGCCGACTCGATGGAATGCCCGAGTCGTCAGCTTTGTCCATTTGGTTCATAGTGGCGATGGGGAAGCCGACGCGAGGATCGGAAGCCACGTGGACATTCACACTTCGTCGCGCAGATCAGTGCCCCCTGTGGCACTGATGGCCGCTGCCCTGCTGGCAGCGAGTGCGTGCGGTGGTTCCGGCAGCGACCTCAGTTCCGGCGAAGGCGCTGTCGAAGGCGACCTGTCCGGCACCATCCGGGTGGACGGCTCCAGCACGGTGGCTCCGCTGTCCACGGCCGCGGCCCAACTGTTCCAGGGGGAGAACCCCGACGTCAGGGTGACTGTGGGCACGTCGGGGACGGGCGGCGGGTTCGAGAAGTTCTGTGCGGGCGAGACCGACATCTCCGATGCCTCGCGCCCGATCGAGAGCGACGAGAAGGCGGCCTGCCAGAAGAACGGCATTCAGTACGCGGAGCTCCAGATCGCCAACGACGGGCTGTCGATCGTGGTGAACAAGGACAACGACTTCGCGGAGTGCCTGACCGTGGCGCAGCTGAAGAAGATCTGGGCGCCCGGCTCGAAGGTGAACAACTGGAACCAGGTCGATTCCAAGTTCCCGGACGAGAAACTGGAGCTCTTCGGCCCGGGCACCGATTCGGGCACCTTCGACTACTTCACCGAGGCCATCAACGGTGAGGAGGGCGCCTCCCGTACGGACTACTCGCCGAGCGAGGACGACAACGTCACCGTGCAGGGCGTGTCCGGCTCCGAGGGCGGCATGGGCTACTTCGGCCTGTCGTACTACGAGGAGAACAAGGACGAGCTGAAGCTCCTCAGGGTCGACGACGGAGACGGCTGCGTCGCTCCTACCACCAAGACCGTGCAGAACGGCAGCTACAAGCCGCTCTCGCGGCCGCTGTTCATCTACCCGAAGGCGTCCTCGCTGGACAAGCCAGAGGTCGAGGGATACGTCGAGTACTACGTGCGGAACAGCGCCGAGATCGCGGAAAAGGCACAGTTCGTTCCGCTGAACCAAGAGCAGCAGACCGAGCTGAACAAGAACTGGGACGATCTGCGGGAGCAGCACGGGGCATGACCTTCACGCGCGGCAGGAATTCGGCCGCTTCAGGAAGCCCCGGCTTCCTCAAGCGGTCCCAGCCGCGCTATGGCGAGAAGGCCATCAAGGTGCTGCTCGTCGCCGCCTCATTGGTGTCGGTGCTGACGACCATCGGAATCGTCATCGCCCTCATCCCGCCCGCCACCGACTTCTTCGGCAAGGTGAGCTTCGGGGACTTCATCACCGGCACCACCTGGGCGCCGCTGTTCAAGCCGCCGCACTTCGGCGTACTGCCCCTGGTCACCGGCACTCTGATGGTCACCCTGATCGCGCTGCTGGTCGCCGTCCCGCTGGGCCTGGGCGCGGCGGTGTACCTGAGCGAGTACGCCAGGCCCCGGGTCCGCTCGGTCTTCAAGCCGATCCTCGAGGTGCTCGCCGGTATCCCCACCGTCGTCTACGGGTTCTTCGCCCTGCAGGCCGTCACCCCGCTGTTGCAGGACATCTGGCCGACCGGCGAGGGGCCCCAGGTCTTCAACGCGCTCTCGGCGGGCTTCGTCATGGGCATCATGATCATCCCGACGATCGCGTCGCTTTCCGAGGACGCCATGAACGCCGTACCGAACGACCTGCGCGATGGCGCCTTCGCCCTTGGATCGTCCCGTATGCAGGTCTCCACCCGGGTCGTCTTCCCGGCCGCACTGTCCGGCATCATCGCAGCGATCGTGCTGGGTGTCTCACGCGCGATCGGCGAGACGTTGATCGTCGCCATTGCCGCCGGCGGCCGGCCGAACCTGTCCTTCAACCCGCTCGAAGGCATGCAGACGATGACCGCGTTCATCGCCGCGGCCGGCATCGGCGACCTGCCGACCGGCTCCATCGGCTACCAGACGATCTTCGCGGTCGGCTCGCTGCTGTTCGTGATGACGCTGGTGATGAACCTGGTCAGCATTCGCCTGGTGCGCAAGTACCGGGAGGTGTACGAGTGATGGACACGCGTGTCCTCGACGAGGGACCGGAGGCCGACGTCCCGGAGGTGCGCCGGCTCAAGGGCGATGGCACTCCGTGGCGGGAGCGGTTCTTCCAGCTGAGCCTGTGGGCCTCGCTCGCCGTCGGTGTCGTCTTCCTCGGCTCCCTGCTCGTCTACGTCGTGGTGGAGGCGTGGCCCCGGCTGGACTCGCGGATCCTGACGAACTTCCCCGACATCATCGACCCGTCACAGGCCGGCGCCCAGTCGGCGATCATGGGCACCATCTGGGTCATCGCCTTCACCGCGCTGTACTGCCTGCCCGTCGGCATCCTCACCGCCATCTACCTGGAGGAATACGCCGCCCCCGACCGCTGGTGGAACCGCGCGATCGAGATCAACATCCAGAACCTGGCGGCGGTACCGTCGATCGTCTACGGCATCCTCGGGCTCGGCATCATCTCCCGCGGCCTCGGATTCGGGCAGACCGTGCTCACCGCCTCGCTCACGCTGTCGCTGCTGGTCCTGCCCACTGTGATCATCGCCGCCCGGGAGGCGATTCGCGCCGTACCGCAGTCCATCCGCGAGGCTTCCCTGGCGCTGGGCGCCACCCAGTGGCAGACCATCTGGCGCCAGGTGCTGCCCGCAGCGGTGCCCGGCATGGCGACCGGCTCGATCCTCGCCCTGTCCCGCGCCATCGGCGAGGCGGCGCCGCTGCTGCTCCTCGGCGGGCTGACGTTCATCACCTTCAACCCCAGCGGCCCGGACAGCGCCTTCACGGTGCTGCCCATCCAGATCTTCAACTGGATCAGCCAGTCCCGTGCCGAATTCGTCTCACTCGCGGCCGCCGCGATCGTGATCCTCCTGGTGATCCTGCTGGTCATGAACTCACTGGCCATCTGGCTCCGCAACCACTACTCCCACCGCTGGTGACGCGCCATGACCTCACAGCCCCCTCGCCGCCTCCACCGCCTTCGGCAGCGGATCCTCCGTCCCGCGCAGCCCTCCGTGGCCTCCCGCCCCGGCGTCCCCGACTCCACGAGCGGCGGTCAGGTCTCCTTCCGCGATGTCCCGCCGCTGGCCACCCCGGTCTTCGAGGTGGGCAGCCTGTCGGTGTTCTACGGCGACCTCGAGGCCGTCCGCGACGTCAACATGACCATCGCCGACCGTCAGATCACGGCGATGATCGGCCCCTCCGGCTGCGGCAAATCCACCATGATCCGCTGCTTCAACCGGATGAACGACCTCATCCCCACGGCCCGGGTGACCGGCAAGATCCGCTACCACAACGAGAACCTGTACGGGAAGGACGTCGACCCCATCGAGGTGCGCCGCCGCATCGGCATGGTCTTCCAGAAGCCGAACCCCTTCCCCAAGTCGATCTTCGACAACATCGCGTACGGGCCGCGCGTGGGTGGTTTCAAGGGCAACCTCGACGATCTGGTCGAGGAGACCCTCACTCACGCGGCACTGTGGGACGAGGTCAAGGACAAGCTCAAGACCTCCGCGCTGGCGCTGTCCGGCGGCCAGCAGCAGCGGCTGTGCATCGCCCGCACCATCGCGGTCAAGCCAGAGGTGATCCTCATGGACGAGCCCTGCTCGGCCCTCGACCCCATCGCCACCGCGAAGATCGAGGACCTCATGGAGCACCTGGCCCAGGAGTTCACGATCGTCGTCGTCACGCACAACATGCAGCAGGCCGCCCGCGTCTCGCACCGTACCGCCTTCTTCACGGCGGAAGTCGACGACAACGGCGAACGGCACGGCCGGCTCGTCGAGTACGACGAGACAGAGCGGATCTTCTCCACCCCCTCCGACCAACGCACCGAGGACTACATCTCCGGGCGCTTCGGCTGATGCCCGCGGCGGTCACGGCGATGCTGACTTGTCTGAGACGTCTAGATCGCTGCTTCAGCTGCCGCCTTGATCCGGGCTCCGAAGCTCGCGGCATCCTTGCGGGCCGCGGCGAGGGCCAGTCCGACGAGGAGCTTGCCGAAGCCGTGGCCCTCCAGAACGTTGTAAATACGGACCCGGGTCCTGTCACCGGCCAAGGGCTCCAGGTCGTAGCCGCCTTCCCTGGCCGTCACACTGTTCTTCGACACCTCGGCCCACCGGATCCTCACCGGGGCTTCGAGGTCGGTGATACGGAACTCCCTGGCAGTTTTCATCCCGGCGTCCTTGACCGTGCTGCGGAAGACCGTCCCCACGGCGGTCGGGCTATCGGGAACCCGCTCGATCTTGAGCACGCGGGGGCTGAACTGCGGATCGTTGCGTCCGTCGGCGAGATAGTCGAAGACTGCCTCGACTGGCCGATCGATCTCGATGGTCGCCTCGAACTGTCCTGACATGAGCGCTCCTCGATCGCCTGAGCCGTGGCGTGCCCGCGACTCTCTCCGGAAGATGCCCGCCCGGCCGCAGGCCTCTTCGGTTCCGCCCCGTACACACCCGAAGGGCCCAACCGCAGGCGGGCCGATCCTCACCGGAGACTTCGGATGTTCGCCTCACTCGGCCGGTGCTGTCCGCGCCGATTCGGGAAGTGGCGCACGCCTCTAGACATCCGATCTATTCCCCGGCGACGATGTTCGCGCCCCCGACACGAGTCGATGCGGCTGCCGCCGCCTCCGTGAAAAGAGCCGATGAATGGGCCGGGAGATCTCACCGTGATCAATGCATCCCAACCGCAGCGACGAAGCGTTCTCAAGGTCGGCGGTGGCCTGGCCTTCGCGCCTCTGCTCGCTCAGCTGGCCGGTGGAACTCCCGTGGGGCAGGCCGTTGCCGCCGGGGCCGACGCAGCGGCGGCTGCCCAGTGGCCGATTCTGTCGCGTGAGGCGCTGACCTACTCTGTCCCCGCGCTGGACTGGCAGTCGCAGGCACTGCCGATCGGCAACGGCCGGCTCGGTGCCATGCTCTTCGCCGATCCCTACGAGGAGCGCGTCCAGTTCAACGAACAGAGCCTGTGGGGCGGTGTCAACAACTACGACAACGCCCTCGCGGGCAAGCCGGACAGCGAATTCGACACCGGCATGACCGGCTTCGGCTCGTACCGGAACTTCGGCGACGTCGTCGTCACCTTCGCCCGCCGTGCGAGCCCGAAGGTCACGGCCCCGGGCGGGCCGTACAGCAGTTCCTCCTCGGAGGGCGTCGACAAGACGTACGACGGTGACTCGAGCACCAAGTGGTGCATCGATGGGCCCGGTTCGAAGGTGCGCTGGCAGGTCGAGCTTCCCGACCCCGTCGTGGTCGCCTCCTACCGTCTGACGAGTGCCAATGACGTGCCGCAGCGCGACCCGCAGGAGTGGACGTTCTCCGGTTCCGCCGACGGTGTCACCTGGACCCCGCTCGACAGACGCACGCTGGAAGCGCCCTTCGAAAGCCGCTTCCAGACCAAGGAGTTCAGCTGCGCCGACCCCACGGCCTACCGGTTCTACCGGTTCGACTTCGTCCCCAAGGCAGGCATCAGCCACTTCCAGGTGAGCGAGATCGCTCTGTCCGGCGTCGACCTCGGCGCAGGCGGCGCCCTGTACCTGTCGTCGCCGAGCGGGCACTCCGAGGGATCCGGCGACGGGGCCGGGCCCGGAGGCCGGGCCACCGACATCTCGAGTTCGGTGGACGGCGATCCGGCCACGGTCTGGCGGATCGACGCGCCCGCACCAGCGGTCGTATGGCAGGCCGAGTCGCCCCGCGCGGTCGCCGTCACGTCGTACGCGCTGACGGCGGCACCGGACCGTCCGAAGGACGACCCCCGGCGATGGCGGCTCGAGGCGTCGCAGGACGGGACCGTCTGGACGACCCTCGACACGCAGAACCCCGAAGCGCCCTTCGCGGGCCGCGGCGAGACCCGGACCTTCCGGATCGCCAACAGCACGGCCTACCGCGTCTACCGGCTCACCCTGACCCCTGGCGCGTCGTCCACCGGCTTCCAGATCGCCGAGATCGCGCTGGAAGGCAAGAGCTTCGACACGCGCACACAGCGGACGGTCGTCGACTACCGGCGCACCCTCGATTTCGTCAAGGGACTGCACGTCACCCGTTTCGGCGCACCGGGACAGCGTGTCCTGCGGGAGGCGTTCGCCAGCCGGTCCGCGGACGTCATGGTCTTCCGCTACACGTCGGACCGCGCCCATGGACTCTCCGGAGCGATATCGCTGACGTCCGCACAGGACAACACTCCGACGACCGTCGACGCCGGCGCCCGCCGGATCGCCTTCAGCGGTGTCATGGGCAACGGACTCAAGCACGCGTGCACCGTCCAGGCCGTACACACCGACGGCGACCTCCGCGCCGACGGATCGGTACTCCGTTTCAGCGGCTGCACCACCCTGACCCTGCTCCTGGACGCCCGCACCGACTACAAACTCGACGCCGCCGCGGGGTGGCGCGGCCCCGATCCGGGGATCGGCATCGCCAGGGCGCTCGGCAAGGCCGCCTCCCGGCCCTACGGCAAGCTGCGCGAGAAGCACATCGCCGAGACGCGCGCCCTCATGAAGCGTGTGTCGGTCGACTGGGGCAGCTCCGACGCCGCAGTCGTCGCTCTGCCGACCGACGTCCGGCTGGCGCGTTATGCGGCGGGACGCCAGGACCCCACACTCGAGCAGACGATGTTCGACTACGGCCGCTATCTGCTGGTCAGTTCCTCGCGCCCGGGCGGCTTGCCCGCCAACCTCCAGGGCCTTTGGAACGACAGCAACCAGCCGGCATGGGCCTCCGACTACCACACCAACATCAACATCCAGATGAACTACTGGGGAGCCGAGACGACCAACCTCCCGGAGTGCCACGAGGCACTGGTCCGGTTCATCGAGCAGGTGGCGGTGCCCAGCCGCGTGGCGACCCGCAACGCCTTCGGCAAGGACACGCGCGGCTGGACCGCCCGCACCAGCCAGAGCGTCTTCGGCGGCAACGCGTGGGAGTGGAACACCGTCGCGAGTGCCTGGTACGCACAACACCTGTACGAGCACTGGGCGTTCACCCAGGACCTGAGCTACCTCCGCACCCTTGCCTACCCGATGATCAAGGAGATCTGCGAGTTCTGGGAGGACCACCTCAAGGAACGCGAGGACGGACTCCTCGTCGCACCGAACGGCTGGTCACCCGAGCACGGGCCGCGCGAGGACGGCGTCATGTACGACCAGCAGATCATCTGGGACCTGTTCCAGAACTACCTCGACTGCGAGGCGGTGCTCAAGGCGGACCCCGCCTACCGGGCCAAGGTCGCGGACCTGCAGGCACGCCTTGCCCCGAACAAGATAGGCAAGTGGGGCCAGTTGCAGGAGTGGCAGGAGGACATCGACAGCCCCACCGACATCCACCGCCACACCTCGCACCTCTTCGCGGTCTACCCGGGCCGCCAGATCACCCCGAGAACGCCCGAGTTCGCGTCCGCCGCCCTCGTCTCCCTCAAGGCGCGATGCGGAGAGAAGGAAGGCGTGCCGTTCACAGCGGCGACGGTGTCCGGCGACAGCCGCCGATCATGGACCTGG
Organism: Streptomyces sp. NPDC044719; assembly: GCF_056433405.1. Lineage (NCBI taxonomy): Bacteria > Bacillati > Actinomycetota > Actinomycetes > Kitasatosporales > Streptomycetaceae > Streptomyces > Streptomyces sp. NPDC044719. The sequence continues at coordinate 441,115 of NZ_JBWKHE010000009.1, read as the reverse complement.
CCCTGGCGGGCTGCTCTCTTCGCCCGCCTGGGCGACGGGCATCGCGCCCAGATCATGCTGCGCGGACTGCTGACCTACAACACGCTGCCCAACCTGTTCTGCGACCACCCGCCCTTCCAGATGGACGGCAACTTCGGCATCTCGGGCGCCGTGGCGGAGATGCTCCTGCAGAGCCACGACGGCGTCATCCACCTGCTGCCCGCCCTGCCGGAGGGCTGGAAGCCCAAGGGCTCCTTCACCGGACTCCGGGCCCGGGGCGGCTACGAGGTCAGCTGCGAGTGGCGCGACGGCAAGGTCACGTCGTTCAGCGTCACGGCCGACCGGGCGCGGAACCGGAGGAAGGTCACCGTGCGGGTGAACGGCACCGACAGGAAGGTGAAGCCGAGCAAGCCCTGAGTGAACCGAGGGACGCGGGGGGCGTGAAACCGGCCCCCGCGTCCGCCTGTGCCCGGCCGCCCGTCAGGGAGTGCCAGGCGCTTCGGCTACGGTGCGTCCACCACCGTGCCGTCGAGCATCGGGCCCTCCACTTCGCCGCGCTCGTCCTCCCAGAGGGACAGCCGCATCCGCAGTGACTCCTCCGGCTCGCTCACCCCGTCCACGACAGTGGGTACGGTCATCTCCGTGCTCAGCTCTCCCGCGGGTACGGTGATGTCCGGGTAGAACACCTCCACCTCGGACAGCGGCCGGGCCGGGCTCGGTGACTCGCCGGTGTTCCGCTCGAACCACTGCGGGTCGACGTCGGTGCTGGACAGTTCCGCGCCGCCGTCGACCTTTACGAACGCGGCCCCGAGCCAGAGATCCGTGTCGGCGGCCGCGGACTGGTCGATCCGCCACTTCAGGCTCTGGCCCTCGGTGACCCGGCCCGCGAGCGGTGTCGCCTTGAACGTGGGCATCGGGTCGTCGTCCGTCACGGTCAGGCCGCCGAGGTGGTTGCCGACCACGGCGCCCCGGACGGCCTTGGCGAACACGTTGTGCGTCGAGCCGTAGCTGAAGCGGGTGTTGCCGCGCACGTCGATGGGCACGTCGACACTGCCGCTGCCGGGGCGCACCGTCACCAACCGGGACGTGACCTCACGGGTCTCGGAGTCCGCGACGTAGAGCCTGATCTGGCCAGTGCCCTGCCCCGAGAGCCGCACCGGCACCTTGTGGGTCCGGACTCCGGAGTCGCCCTCGTCGGCCGTCAGCAGGCCGATGTCCACGCGGGGCAGCGCGACCGGCCGAACCGCCGCCATGCCGGGACGCCAGCCCCAGGCGTCCATCAGCCACGCCTGTCCCGATCCGCTGCGCGGGGTCAGTACCAGGGATTTCACCCGCTTCAGGTCCAGCCCGGCCGCCGTCGCGGCGGTCAGCGGTACGCGCACCTCCTGCCCCCAGTACGAGGCCGTCCGGTCGGAGCCGGGCAGTCCGTCGAGACGGATGGCACCCAGCTTCGCCTGCCGGCCCGCGGAGTCCGTGAGGGACACGTCCATACGGGTGCCGGTGGTGTTCGGCGGCACGATGACCCGCAGGGCCAGCGCCTCGGCTCCGCTCAGGGAGACCGGCCGCCCCGGCCGCACCTGTACCGCGGAACCCGGCGCCGACCAGTCGAACGCCACGGCGTTACGGCCCGGTTCCCGCTTCGTCTCCCACTCGGCGAAGTGCGGTGACCTGCCGGGCTTCTCAGGCTCCAGGCAGGCGGTGGCGGGGTCGGGGTCCACCTGTGCGCAGAGCCGGCCGCCGTCCACCGTGACCGGGGCGTCCGGCAGGAACGCGGCCGTGCGCCGGGCACCGACGGCGTGCGTCAGGACCCGCGCGGGACCCGCGGACGCCGCGCGGACGCCCGAGCCGTCCAGCAGCGGCCGGACCCGCTCGTCGCCCGCGACGAACAGCCGGGCCGCGGCGGCTATGTACGTCGAACCGGCGGCCTGCTGCCGCTCGGCCGTCAGCCGGGTCGCGGTGCCCGGCGTGCACACCGGGTCCGGCGGCGTCTCCTCGTCGTGCCAGAAGTCGTCGTCTGCCGGTGCCTCGGCCTGTCCCGGGGTCCACTCGGTGTTGAAGTAGTTGTGGTTGGCACCGACCATGTAGACCGCGCTGTGCAGGGCGGCACCACGGCTCACGCCGCGTGTCCCGTCCACGTAGATCTCGCCCTGCAGGTCGGACACGTCACCGTCGCAGCCCGGCAGGATCGTCATGGACGGCACATCCGGAGCCGGGTTCTGCCCGAAGACGGTGGGGCCGATGAGCACGGTCCCACGGATCTTCCAGCGCGCCGGACCCCGGTAGCCGTCCTTGTCCGCGGGCGGCTTGGCGAGGCTGTCCATCGCGGCCCGGTTCACGCCCTCGCCGCCGCGCGAGTGACCGACCAGGAGGACACGCGACAGGTCGGCCCGCGCGGCCTTCCGTACGATCGCCGGTGCCTTGGTCCGTCCGGCGCCCGACCAGTCGGCCCAGCGGGCGAGGTGCTGCCGTACCAGGGAGGAGCGGGCCTGGGTTCCGGCGTCCTGCGCCGCGTAGTCCTGCCCGTTGATGCCGTTGGCGGATATGGACACCGTCACATATCCCTGGGACGCCAGGAGCTTCTGGTCGTGCAGATAGCCGCGGTGGCTCGGTATCGGCTTCGAGCCGGTGGGGCAGGGCCACGCGCCGAGTGCCTCACCGTCCGCGCCCCCGGTGAAGCAGGTGGCGTGACGGCCGTGCAGGAAGAGGGCCAGCGGCCGCTTGCCCTGGGCGCCGGTGGGCGCGGTGACGGTCGCGCGCATCTCCACCGGGGCGGGGAAGTCGGGCAGTTGCACCGACTTCAGCGTGTACTCGCCGCTGACCGTGCGGTACGGGCCGGGGACACCGGGGTCCACGGGGTTGGCCGGCGGTAGGGCCGAGGGCTTCACCGGCTTCACCTGCTTCTTGGCGTGCCGGCGCTTCGCTGCGGCCTTGACGCCGGCCTCGTCGAGACGCCGCCCCGCGGCCCGCACCTGCAGGTCCTTCGCAGCTCCGAGCGTCACGCCTTCGAGGTCGAGGCGGAACGTGTGCCCGTCCTTGCCGGGCACGGGCCGGCCCAGGAGCCGGTCTCCGGAGTAGAACTCGACGGCTGCGTCACCCATGGGTACGGGTCTGTCCGAACGCCAGGTCAGATGCTGACCGGATCTCTTGCCGGTGATCTGCCAGCCGGCCGGCAGGCCACGGCCGGCGCCGGGGTCGGCGGATGGGGTGGACGGAGTCGACGGGGTGGGATCGGCGGCAGGTTGGGCGTGCGCCAGTCCTGGCGACCCCACCACCGCCGCCAGCAAGGCCGCAGCGGCGACCAATGTGCGCCGGGCATGGTTCAACGTGCTTCTCCTCCGGATGGGCTTCTGTGCCCGGGACACCACAGCTGTTCCAGGTGTCCCGGGCGCCTCTTTCGTTCCTTAGGAGAAGATGAGAAAGAAGTGTCGCAGGGTTGCTCGGTATTGATCGCCTACGGCGTCAAAACCAGCCAGTCCCACAGGAGTTGCTCGGGCACGTATGCGGGGCGAAGGACAGTGGTCAGGACAGGATCTCGATGTACCCGTCGGTTCCGTGCACACGGATCCGCTGCCCGTCCCGGATGAGCCGGGTGGCCCGCTCCACGCCCACGACGGCAGGCAAGCCGTACTCCCGGGCGATCACCGCGCCATGGGTCATCAGGCCGCCCACCTCCGTCACCAGGCCCGCGATTCCGACGAACAGCGGCGACCAGCTGGGGTCCGTGAAGGACGTGACCAGGATGTCGCCCGCTTCGAGATCGGCGTCCGCCATGTCGAGGACGACTCGGGCCCTGCCCTCGATGGTCCCGGCGGAAACCGGGAGGCCGACGAGGGCACCGGCCGGCACGTCGTCGCGCCGGTACGCCCCGGTGAGGGCCTCACCGTCCGAGGTGAGCACCCGGGGCGGTGTGAGCGTGGTGTACGACCGGAACGCCTCCTTGCGCTGCTGGATGAGCCGGTCGTCCACCCGGTGTGAGCGCACCACGTCCTGAAGTTCCTGGAACGTGAGGTAGAAGATGTCTTCCTTCTCGGCAAGCACGCCGGCCCGCACGAGGCGCCCGGCCTCCTCCAGCATGGCCCGCTTGTAGACGAAGTAGCGGCTGACGATGCCGTACTTCGGGTACTCCCGGTACCCGATGAAGGTTCTGACCCGGTCGATCATCCGCTTGGCCTCGTCGGCTTTCCGTTCCCCGTCCGGCAGGGCCCGCAAGCGCGACAGCACGTCCTGTTCCTTCTCCCGCGCCTTCCGCCGGCCTTCCTCGAAACGCCGCTCGGCGGCGCCCGGCTCGAAGTTCCTGACGTTGTCGAGGAGCACGGGCACAAGCGTGGTGGGGCGCTCGCGCCAGCGCGGCCTCGTGATGTCGATCTCGCCGACGCAGCGCATGCCGTACCGCTCGAGGTAGGCCTCAATGGCGTCGCGCGCTTCGGTCCCGCCCGCGAGCTTCGGCAGCTCGTCCAGGAAGTCTTCGTCCTCGACGTCCTTCAGGAACGCCACCAGCTCCGGATACGGGCGGATCACGTCCGCGACGTCGAGCAGCGCCAGCCCCATCTCCGAGGTGACGTTGCCGGGGGCGGACAGGGTGAGCGTGTCAGCCGCGTTCTTTTCGCCCAGCCACTCCCGCAGCTTGTCGTTGAGCCACCACGTGGAGTCCATCCCCGCCATGATCGCCTGCATGCTCAGCGGATCACCGAGGACTCGCTTGTGCTCCTCGAAGGCCTCCAGCAGGAAGTCGAGCAGCGCCGGTCCGGTCTTCGTCCGGATGCCGTCCTCCAGGGCGGCGATGGACGCCTCGCTGCGCTCGATCAGCTCGGTGACGACGGCCGGATCGGTCTCGATCGGGGCGGGCGCACCGCCGGCCGGCGGCCCGCCGGGCGTCGCGTCCGGGAGCGACGGGACGAAGTCGTCGCGGTCCAGGACGGTCTCCAGCGCGTCCCGGGTCAGCGGATCGCCTTTCCCGATGACGTCAAGGAGTCCGGCGCGGCTCGCGGGCGAGGCCAGGCGCCGGGTGACGTCGACGAACAGTCTCCCGCCGGCCTCGTGCATCGGCACCATGGCCGTCAGCTGCCACATGGAGAGCCCCAGGGGCTTCATGGGGTCGGTCATCATCTGCTGATGACCGACGGACACGTAGACGTGATTCTCCTGGTCGCCGGTCTCGGGGATGGGGAACAGCGTCGTGATCGGCCGGCTCTGCACGATCTGGAAGTCGTCGTCGACCAGGCACCACTCGATGTCCTGCGGGCGGCCGAAGTGCGCCTCGATCCGCCGCCCGAGCTCTACGAGCCGCACGACCTGCGCATCCGTCAGCGCCGGCTGCTCCTGCCGTCGCGAGTCGATCGCCACTTCCCGCGTTCCGCCGTCCGGCAGGGCGTGCACGGCACGTTCTTTGGCGGCGATCGCCTTGGCGACGACTTCGCCGTCCCGCACTTTGTAGACGTCCGGGTTCACCACACCGGAGACCAGGGCCTCGCCGAGGCCGAAGCCGGCGTCCACGGTGGCGACCTTCCGGTCGCCCGTGACGGGGTCGGCCGTGAACAGGATGCCGGCCGCGTGCGGGAAGACCATCCGCTGCACGACTACGGCCATGTGGACCGTACGGTGGTCGATGCCGTTGCGCTGACGGTAGGTCACGGCCCGCTCGGTGAACAGCGAGGCCCAGCACCGGCTGATGTCCTGGAGGATCGCGGTCGGCCCCACGACGTTGAGGTATGTGTCCTGCTGGCCGGCGAAGGAGGCCGTCGGCAGGTCCTCTGCCGTCGCGCTGGAGCGGACGGCGTAGGCGGCCTGCTCGCCGAGCCGGGTGAGCGGGCGGGTGATCGCCGCCGCGAGCTCGTCCGGGAGGGCGATCCCTTCGATGGCCCCACGAATCTCCGCGCTGAGCGTGCGGATCGCGTCCCGGTCGTCCGGGCTCAGACGCGACAGCTGGTCGATCCGCTCGTCGATCGACGGTGCATCCGCCATGATCCGCCGGAAGGCGTCCGTCGTCACGCAGAAGCCGGCCGGAACGCTGATGCCTTCGATCCGCGACAGCGCGCCCAGGTGTGCGCCCTTGCCGCCGACGACCGAGACCTGCGCCTCCTCGACCTCTTGCAGATCCCACACATACTGTCGAGCCTCATTCGTCGACAACACACGCATACCGTGTCCCCATATCCCCAGGTTGTGGCCTCGGCCGGAGATTCTGTGCCATCCCCCGGGTCTTGCCGCAAGCCCCCTGGTGCGCTATAAGTTGAGCGTGGCAAGGAGAGGGATCTCCTTGCCTTTGTGTTTTTGTCGGCGAGGCCCGAACGCCGTACACGGGTGCCCGCCGAATCGGTGCCGGTGTGGAGGGCGTCGTGTACCGGCTGGACGAGGGCCGGGTCGCCAAGGTGTGGAGCGGTCGGCCGCCGGCCGGAATCGAGCTCACCCGCCAGGTGTACGCGGACATCGCGCGGCACGCACTGCCGTTCGCCACTCCGGAGATCTTCGACGTCGAGGAGCACGAGGGCGTCCTGGTGACGTACACCGCGAACTGCCCGGTGTCCCGATGCGGGCGGACTCCGCGCACGCGGCCTTCGAGCGTGAGTTGGCCACCCAGCACAGCGACGGGGTCCTTGCCGTTCTGCGTGGCCTGGCGTCCGTGCCCGGCACCGAGGCCATGCGCCGGTTGACCGTCCAGGGCGACGACCGTCCGCTGTGGCGGGATCACGACCGCTTCCAGAACGCGCTCGCGGACCTGGTCGCCCGGGCCGTGGCACGGCACGGTGCCGCCCTGGCCGTCCATGTGCCGGACTTCGACGGGGGAGTCGCACGCACGCGAGAGGCACTGCGCTCGCTCCCCGACGCCCCGGTGAGCGCGATCCACGGCGACCTCGTCCCGCCCAACATCCACGTCGACTCGGCCGGCCGGCCCGTCGCCGTACTGGACTTCGGCTTCTACACGACCGCGGGCGACCCGGCCTTCGAAGCGGCCGTCACCGCTGCCGTCTGGGACATGTACGGGCCGCACGCCGAGGAGCACGCCGCGGAACTCACCCGGCTCTTCGCGCACGAACTCGACTACGCGCCGGGGACCCTTACCGCCTATCAGGCCGCATACGCCCTCACCACCTACGACCTCTTCGGGCCGGACGACAGCGACGGGCACTTCCGGTGGTGCGCCGAACTGCTGGGCCGCAACGCCGTGTTCAGCGCGTAGCGCGGCGGCCGGGCCCTCCACGACGGGTCGCCGCTACCGCGCCTTACCTGAGCCTCGACAGCTACGGCACCTCACCCATTCCGACCTGTAGCCGTCCTTCATCAAGGAGTACTCCCGGGTCAACGTCCTCCCCCTGCCTCGGCAGTCGAGACAGGCTCCGTCCGGGAGCTTTCGCGTGTACTCATAGATCGTCCAGACGACGCCCACCACGATGATGAGAACGAGCCAACCATCCATGACTCCTGGGTAGACGGGCCCGCGCCCGCCGCCAAGCTTCCGCCCCAAGGCGCTAGGCGCGTTTGACGGGCGCGCGGAAGCAGCCATTGCGAGATTGCGCTGGGTGGTTTCGCCGCACCGAATTGGGGCGCCGGTTCGGATTGACGGATTCATCTTCGTCCCCACTGGGCAGTGGGCCAGAGAATGTCATGAGCACGACTGCCTTTCCCCACAAGGAGGTCGATCATGCACGTCCGTACGCTGACCGGCGGCCTGGCCGCTGCCCTGGTGGTGTCCTTCTCCCTGGCCGGTGGCCAGGCCGTGGCCGCTTCACCCGACGCGGAGGGTGCTTCCCTCGCCGCTCGTGTCCTCCTCTACGACGCCGGCGGCTCCGCGGAGTTCAGGAGCGCGGTCGACCGGGGCGCGGCCATCTGGAACGAGAGTGTCGACGCCGTCGAGCTGCGGCCGGCCGCCGCCGGGCAACGCGCGAACATACGGGTGCTCGCGGACAACGGCTGGCCGCGCGCCCTGCCCACCACCCTGGGCAACGGAACCGTCTACATCGGGCGGCAGGCGGTGAACCAGGGCTACAACACGATTCGTATCTCCGCCCATGAACTCGGGCACATCCTGGGCCTGCCCGATCGCAAGCCCGGACCGTGCTCGAGCCTGATGTCCGGCTCCACCGCGGGCACCGCGTGCACGAACCCGTATCCGAACGCGGCGGAGAAGTCAGAGGTCGAAGGGAACTTCGGCGGCGCGCTCGCCGGGCCGGCCCCGGCGGCGCGTGCCGAGGTGATCGTGGACTGACTCGCGCCGCACCACACCTGAGGAACGCCCGCCCGCGTACCCGGGGCGGGCATGCTCAAGCCCCACTTCTCCCGCCGCTTCCGCGAGACCTACGGCACCAGCCCCAGCGCATGGCGAAGGCACTCCCTGGACGACCTGTCCCGCCGTGCGGCGCCTCCACGGTGATCAGCGTCCGGTAGGCGGTGGTGCCCGGGGGTTCGCCGACCGGGCGGTCCTCCGCCTCCACCCAGGCGTGGGCGGCGAAGGGTGAGGTGCGTACCCCGGAGCACCAGGTGGGCCAGTGGCCGTGCATCCGGCACAGCAGGGCGGTTGCCAGGGAACGGGGGAGGCAGTAGCGGCCCGCGCACAGGGTGCTGACGGCGGTCACGTCCTGCCGCGCCCGGAGGGCTTCGTCGTAACGGGCGGGCCGGGCGCCGCGGCGGGCCAGGCGCAGGGCGGTGCGGATGCGGCGGGGCGGCAGGAAGGCGATGAGCCGGGCGGCGGCGACGGCGGTGCGGGCGGCGATGCGGCGGCTCACCGGCGGCCGGTCGCCGCCGGTGTCCAGGACCTGGCTCACCGGGTGGTCACCAGCGCTTCCTTGAGGAGGTGGCCTAGGAGGGCGGTGACGTCGGCGGCTGCCCGCTCGCGGGTCACCGGTCGGGTCGCGGCCAGGCGGTCGGCCACCTGATCCGGTGCGGCGCCGTCGAGGAGCGCCTTGACGATGAGTGCGCCGGTGCTGTTGAGCTGCCAGTATCGGCCGGTGCGCTCGTCGAGCAGCACCATGCCGTCGCCTGTGGCGCAGGCGGTGACATCAGGGCGAAGTCGGTGCAACGTCCTTCTCCTGTGCGTCGTGCCGGGCATCGTGGTGTTCCAGGTCGCGCAGCCAGCCTTCCGCGCCGAGGGTGGCCTCCAGCTCCGGGGCCCCGCCGGTGAGCAGTTGGGGCGAGAGCAGGGCCCGGCGCAGCTGATCGGCGTCGGCCACTCCCGCGGCCACCAGCCGGGAGTCCTCGGCCCAGGCGGCCAGGGCGGGCCGGTGCCGCCGCAGGCCCTCTCGCCATTCGGGCCCGCAGTGGTCCTTGGTGGTACGGCGCAGGATGTGGTCGGGTACCAGGCCGTTCATGGCGGCGGCGAGCAGCGGCTTGTACGACCAGGGGCTCGCCGCCTCGTGGGGCCGGGCGGCCAGGGCGGCGTCGATGACGGCGTCGTCGCAGAACGGCGCATGGGCCGGCAGGCCCGCGAGCGCGGCGCGGTGGGTGAGGTGCCCGGCGGCCTGGCCCGCCTGCCGCGCTGTCCGGATCCAGTCGTGCCGGCCGCGGTCACGGTGCAGGGGTTCGGCTCGGTGCGCCGCCGCGCGCAGCTGATCGCGGCACAGCTCGACCGCCTGTGCGCTCGCCCACGCCGGGAGCCGCGGGCCCGGGCCCCAGCCCAGAGATGTCGGTGCCGCCGGCGAGAGCAGCTGCTCTGCGGCCTGGGTGAGCCACGACGCGTACGAGTGGCCCTCCAGCAGAGCGCGCACGGTCGCCCCGAGCGGCCATCGGTGCCGCGCGCGACGCCCGGCGGCATGCCGAAGCCCGGCCGTCGGCGAGTGCCGCAGCAGCCCGTGCAGATAGGCGGGCGGTGGCTGGACGACATGGTCTCCGCCGTGTCCCGACAGCCGCAGTCCGGCGCCGCGCGCGAGCATGGCTTCGGCCAGGTGGCGCTGTTGTGCCCGGTCGCGCAGCCCCGCCGTCGGCTCGTCGGCGGGCTCGCCGCGCTCGTCGAGCCCGCTGAAGTGGCCCGGCAGACCGGCGGAGGGGAACACCAAATGCTCCAGGCCGGGCAGCCGGCCCGCGGCATGCTCCGCGTAGGCACGGTCCTGGTTGGTGGGCGCGCTCCAGTCCAGGGTGACGGCCACCAGCGGCGCGCCCGCCTCGGCGGCCAGGAAGCACAGGGAGGTGGAGTCCATGCCGCCGGACAGATCCGCGCCCACCACCTCACCGGGGCCGACCCGCAGCGCGACCGCCCGGCGCAGTGCCTCCCGGAGACCGGCGGCGGCCTCGGCCAGCGGCAGTTCGGCGACGGGCGGCTGCCACCAGCCGCGCGTACGCACCCGGCCGTCCGGCCCCGACTCCAGGGCCTGCCCCGGCTGTACGCCGTGGATGCCGCGCCACAGCGCACCCCCGGCGAGCGGGTGCGGGACGCGGCCACCGGCCAGTCGCAGGGCCAGCTGCGCGGTGTCCAGTTCGGCTCCGGTCAGCAGCGCGAGTGTCAGCGAGCGGTCGGCACACACCGTGCCACCCTCCACCTCCGCCTGGTACACCCTCCGCTGCCCCGAGTGACTGCCCCGCACGTACGTGTGCCCGGCGACCGAGGCGATGACATGGAAACAGCCGTGGGCGCCCGACAGCGCCGCCTCGATGTGCGCCGGATCGCCGATCCTCCGGGCCCGCACGGCGAGTTGCGCGGGGTCGAGCGAGCAGGTCCCGGCCACGGCCAGCCGTACCGCACCGGCGGCGCACACGGTCATCTCCTCGCCGGTCCAGCGGCCGGCGAGCCACGGTCGGCCGGAGGGATGAGGCACGACCCGAAGCGCGTCCGGGCGGGCGCTGTCCCGCAGCCGGGCCATGACACGGGGGTGGATGTCCCGGTCGGGGAGAACGACGAACCAGCAGCCCTGGGCGGAGCGCATGGGCCTCTCCAAGAGGGGGGTGGGTGACGACGCAGGGGTGGGTGACGGGGCGGACCGGGTACCGGCCCGCGGCGTGAGAGCCGCGGGGCCGGCAGGAGGACGTGGTCACTCGTCGTGGTAGAAGAACTCGCCTTCGGGTTCCCCGCCTCCCTCGCCCTGGGTGAGGTCGGCGTAGGCGCCGGCCTCGGCCAGCAGCGGCGGCTCGTAGAAGTCCACGGTCTCCAGGGTCATGAGCGCTTCGTGCACAGCGGTCACCTCCGGTCGCGGGGCGGAATTCCCGCCCCCGGTGAAGCAGTTACGCATCCCGGAACCGGACGAGGCCAGGGGAACCCGGACAAACCCATCGTGTGAGGGATGAGAGACCGACGCCTGGCGCGTGCCGGGGAGGTGCACCGGCGCGCGGCTGAACTCCCGAACGCGCCGCCACCACTCACCTGCCCGGTGACGCCGGAGGCGTCAGGAGAGGCCCGATGCCCGGAACACCGCGTTCCCCGTCTCGTCGTCGATGCGGTGTCCGAGTCGTTCCAGGACATCCGCACCGTGGCGCAGCGTGCCACGCTCCAGGGAGCGGCGGACGCCCGTGTCGAGTTCGTGCCAGAGCATGGGGTTGGCCGCCAGGATCCGGGGGTCGAGTTCCAGGCGGTGGCCGTGGACGTCCCGCAGAACCAGGTGGGACGAGACCCCGTCGTACTGACGTACGGCCGTCAGCGCGTCCGTGCGGACCACGATCCGGCGCCAAGGGGTGCGAACGGCCAGCCACCCCGGGCCCGCGCTGACCTGTGGCGGCAGCAGGACACCCAGCACCGCGGCCGACAGGACGCCCCAGAGCAGCGCACGGAGAAGCGTCAGGCTTCCGCCGTCCCAGTCGACGAGAAGGCACATGGCGCAGAACACCAGAGCGCAGCTCACCGCGAGCCGCGCACCGTCACGCCAGTGACGGTCGCCGACCGGGGCTGCCGGTGAGCTCCGTTCCATGCCCTGAAGGTAGGCGCCCGTAGGGGCTCTGTGGCCCCCGCTGACGGGGTTCTGGCGCCGCCCGGGCGAATATTGACGGGTTTCCGACGCGCTCGGCGCGGTCTGTCGATCAGTCGACTGGCTGCTTATGCTTCATCACGTTCCGGAACGCAGACCTCCGTACCGTCGATCGGAAGGGCTCCATGGAGAGGCTCCGCAGCGCGCAGTGGTACGCGGGAGAGGACCGCAACGCCTACATACACCGGGCCTGGATGCGACGCGGAGTGCCGGGCGACGCCTTCGCCGGCCGGCCTCAGATCGCGATCGCCAACACCGCCTCGGACCTGACTCCCTGCAACGCGCACCTGAACGAGGTCGCGGCCTCGGTCCGCAACGGCGTGTACGAGGCGGGTGGCATCCCGCTGGACCTGCCGGTGGTGTCGCTGGGGGAGACGCAGGTGCGGCCCACCGCCATGCTGTGGCGGAACATGGCGGCGATGGCCACGGAGGAGATGCTCAGGGCCAACCCCATCGACGGTGTGGTCCTGCTCGGCGGCTGTGACAAGACGATCCCGTCACTGCTCATGGCCGCGGCCTCGGTGGACCTGCCCTCGGTCGTGGTGCCCGGCGGTCCGATGCTCAACGGCACCTTCCGCGGCGGCCTGCTGGGCTGCGGCACCGGTGTGTGGAAGCTGTCGGAGGAGGTCCGGGCGGGCACGCTCTCCCAGGAACAGTTCACCCGCTCCGAGTCGGCGATGATCCGCAGCCGCGGCCACTGCAACACCATGGGCACGGCCTCGACGATGGCCCTGGTGGCGGAGGCGCTGGGCACGGTCGTGCCGGGTACCGCCGGCATCCCGGCCCCTGACAGCCGTCTGCTGGAGGCCGCGCACCACACCGGCCGGCTGGCGGTGGACATGGTGGGCGCCGACCGGCGACCCGGGACGTTCCTGACCGAGGCGTCCTTCCGGAACGCCATCGTCGCGCTGGCCGCGATCGGCGGCTCGACCAACGCCGTCGTCCATCTCCTGGCCATCGCGGGCCGGTTGGGCATCGATCTGTCGCTCGACGACTTCGACCGCATCGGCTCCCGGGTACCGGTCCTGGTGGACCTCCAGCCGGCCGGGCGTTTCCTCATGGAGGACTTCCACCGTGCGGGCGGCCTGCTCGCCGTCCTGCGCGAGGTGCGCGACCTGCTGGATCCCGACGCGCTGACCGTCACCGGCAGGCCCTTGGCCGACTTCCTCGACGACGCCGGGATCTGGGACGGCGAGGTCATCCGCACCCGTGCCGAACCACTGGTCGCCGAGGGCGGCATCGCCGTCCTGCGCGGCAACCTCGCCCCCGACGGCGCGCTCGTGAAACCGGCCGCCGCCTCCCCGCACCTGCTCCGGCACCGGGGCCGGGCCGTCGTCTTCGACAGCGTCGAGGACTTCCACGCCCGTATCGACGACCCGGACCTCGACGTCGACGCCGACTCCGTCCTCGTCCTGCGCGGCTGCGGTCCCAAGGGCTACCCGGGCATGCCCGAGGTGTCGAACATGCCCCTGCCGAAGAAGCTGCTGGAACGGGGAGTTCGTGACATGGTCCGCGTCTGCGACGGCCGGATGAGCGGCACCGCGTACGGCACGGTCGTCCTGCACGTCGCACCGGAGGCGGCGGCCGGCGGCCCGCTCGCCCTCGTGCGGACCGGCGACTTCATCATCCTCGACGTCGAGGCCCGCCGGATCGACGTCGACGTCCCCGCGGACGAACTCGCCCGCAGAAGCCCGGACGAGGCCACCGTCACCGGTTTCGCCGACCCCCGGCGCGGCTGGGAACGCCTCTACGTCGACCACGTCCTGCAGGCCGACACCGGCGCCGATCTCGACTTCCTCGTGGGCTCCAGCGGCTCCGAGGTGACCCGCGAGTCGCACTGACACCGGGTCACCTCGGGAACATCACCAGGTCACGGGCAACTCGGTGACACCACCGGTGAGGGTCGTGCGCACCTCGAGCTCGTCCAGTTTCTTGGCGAGCCGCAGGCCGGGCAGCCGGCGCGCCAGGGTGGCGAACACGACGCGCAGTTCGACACGGGCCAGGCTCGCGCCGATGCAGAAGTGCACGCCATGGCCGAAACCGAGGTGGTTGCGTTCGGGGCGGTCGGGATCGAAGGTCTCGGCGTCGGTGTAGACGGAGGAGTCGCGGTTGGCGGCGTTGATCGACAGGACCACGGCGTCGCCGCGCCGGATGGTGACACCGGCGACGTCGACATCGGTGTGGGCGTACCGCAGCAGGCCGAGGTCGCCGGGCGCGCCGAGCCGCATGATCTCCTCGACGGTGGCATTGACCCGGCCGTCGGGATCGGCGGTCAGCGCCCGCCACTGGTCGAGGCGTGTGAGCAGGAAGAGCGTGCCCAGTCCGATGCGGTTGACCGTGGTCTCGTGCCCGGCGAACAGCAGCCCGACGCAGAGCTGGATCATGTCGGCGTAGTCGTAGTCCGCGTCGGTGCTCTGCGCGTGGACCAGGTCCGAGATCACGTCCTCGCCCGGCTGCCCGCGTTTCGTCTCGGCGAGTCCCGTCATGTACTCGTTGAACTCGTCCCGCGCCTGGTGGGCGGCGTCGCCGATGGCGTAGTCGGACATGCGCTCCGACAGTGAGGCGAAGCGCTCGCGGTCGCTCTCCGGCACTCCGAGCAGCCGGCAGATGACCGCCACCGGCAGCGGGAAGGCCAGCCCGGACTGCAGGTCGACGACCCCGCCGGGGGTGGTGGCGTGCTCGGTGATCAGCTGGTCGACGCAGTCGTCGACCAGGTGCTGGACGTGATCGGTCAGCATCCGCATCCGCTTGGCCGAGAACGCCGGGGTCAGCAGCCGGCGCATCCGCGTGTGGTCGGCCTCCTCGGTGTCGTAGTTGCCGGTGGGCCCGTCCAGTACGGCGGCGGACGTCAGGCGTGAGGCACGTTCCGGTTCGGGATGGGAGCGGCCCAGTCGCTTGTCGCTGAGCAGGTCGCGGACCTCCTCGAAGCGGGTGACCAGCCAGGCGGGGTCCCCGGCCGGGGTGGTGACCGGCGTGACGGGCGCCTCCCGGCGCAGCACGTCGTACAGAGGCGCGAGGTCGAGGACGTTCGGCCTCGGGAAGGGAAGTTGCTGACGCTCGGCGGTAACGCTCACGGCGCTCCTCCTGTGATCTCCGAATGCGATCTTCGAGCCGCCCCGACCGTAGCAGTTTGTTGGCAGTAACTGTCATTAAAGATTCGGTCAGTCCGCCCACGGTGCGGGACGTGTTTAGATCGCCTGATGGAGGACTTCGTGGCGGACAGCGGGCGCGTGCCCCGCCGGGGGCGGCCGCCGGTGAGCGACGAGCAACGCGGGCGGCAACGCCTGGACATCTCCCGCCACGCCGTCCGGCTGTTCGCCGAGCAGGGCGTGGCCGCCACGTCCGGCGAGCAGATCGCGAAAGCCGCCGGGGTCTCCGAACGCACGCTGTGGCGCTGCTTCCCGACCAAGGAGAGCTGCGTCGAACCGCTGCTCACACAGATGATCGACGCCTTCCGGACGGTGCTGCACGCCTGGCCGCCCGGACTCGGCCTGATCGAGCACCTGCGTACGGCCTACGAGCCCGTCATCGACTCGTCCTCCGGCGCGGATGTCGAGGCGGTTCTCGCGGTGGTCCGGCTGACCCACGAAGAACCCGCGCTGCGTGCCGCTTATCTGGCGCTCCGGGAGCGTGCGGAAGAGACGTTCACCGAGGTGCTCGCCGAACGCATGGGCATGCGGCCCGACACGTTCGAGGTCCGTGTGCAGGCCGGCGTGATGAGCGCCGTGCTCAAGGTCGCGGCCGACGATTTCGCCCGTGAGGCAGCCGGCCGGGGCATCACCCCGGAAGCACTGGAAGGACATCGCGACCACCTCGCCGACGCACTCGGGTTGGTCACCCGGGGGCTCTCGGGGCAGTAGGGCCGCGTCCTAGCGGGCCGGGTCTCCGTCGTACTCGCGGCGGGCCCGGTCGACCTTGTCCAGGTTGCCCGCCGCCCACTCGGAGAGATGTGCGAAGAGCGGAGCGAGGCTGCGGCCGAGTTCGCTGATCTCGTACTCGACGCGAGGCGGGACCTCCGGGTGGTACGTGCGCACGACCAGCCCGTCGCGCTCCAGTTGCCGCAGCCGCTGGGTCAGCACCTTCGGGGTGATGCGGGCGATGCGCCGCTGCAGTTCCACGAAGCGCTGCCGGCCGTGTGCGTGCAGGGTCCACAGGACAGGTGTGGTCCACCGGCTGAAGACGATGTCGACGACGGGCGAGATCGGGCAGGCGAGCACCGGTTCGGTCGTCTCGGACGCGGTCGGTGCGGCGTCGTGGGCCATGCGCTTCCCCTTCGGGCCGTTACTTTCCTGTAGGTACCTACTTTACTTCCGGTGCTAGCGTCCCCCTGTCTCGCCCGGACTTGCCGTCGGGCGGCGTCAACCACATGCAGAACAAGGGGAGTTACTCATGATCGTAGTGACGGGGGCGACCGGCAACGTCGGCAGTTCGCTCGTACGGACGCTCGTGGCGGCCGGTGACAGGGTGACCGCGACGTCCCGGAACATCACCGGCGCGGACGTCCCGGAAGGGCTTCCGCATCGCAGGGCGGACCTGACCGACGCCGAGAGCCTTCGCCCGCTTCTCGACGGCGCCGACGCGCTGTTCCTGCAGAACGGCGGACCCAGCGCCCACCTGCTCAATCCGCAGCACATCCTGGACGTCGCCAAGGCCGGGGGAGTCGAGCGGGTCGTGCTGCTGTCCTCACAAGGAGTCGCCACGCGGCCGGAGTCGGCCTCGCACGGTGGAACGGCACGCGCCATCGAGGACGCCGTGCGGCAGTCAGGCCTGGACTGGACCGTCCTGCGCCCCGGCGGATTCCACTCCAACATGTTCGCCTGGGCCGAGTCGGTACGTACCCGAAGGACCGTCGCCGCGCCGTTCGCCGACGTCGGCCTGCCCACGGTCGATCCGGGCGACATCGCCGAATCGGCCGCCGTGACGCTGCGCGAGAGCGGACACGCCGGCCGGACGTACGAGTTGACCGGGCCCGCGCTCAGCACGCCGAGGCAACGAGCCGACTCGATCGCGGACGCGCTCGGCGAACCTGTCCGCTTCGTCGAGCAGACCCGTGACGAGGCCCGGGCCCAGATGCTCCGGTTCATGCCCGAGTCCGTGATCGAGACGACGCTGGCCATCCTCGGCGAGCCCACCCCCGCCGAACAGCGGATCAGCCCCGACATCGAACGGATCCTCGGCCGCGCACCCCGCACGTTCGCGGCGTGGGCCCGACAGCACGTCGCGGCTTTCCGGTAGAGCCGAGGGATCGCTCTCCGGCGCCGCAGTCGCCCTGCTCGATCTCCTTCGCGCGGGTCGCGACCGCCCCCGGCCACTTGGGGACGGGGTCCAGGCTCGGCAGAGAGCCGCCGGCCGAGATGAGGGCGGACTCCGAGCCACTGCCCGCCCACGCCGACGAGCGGACCCGCCAGGACATCGCCGGCCCGGCCGGGTCAGACAGGGAGGACGAAAGGAGGATGCGTGCCGTTGAGGAAGTAGTCCCCGACATCACGGAGCCGATGGGCGACGGGCTCGTACAGGGTGTGGGTCCGGGCATTGCGCCAGAAGCGGTCGAAGCCCAGCCGCGCGGACGCGGAGCGGACGCCGATGATGTCGAGGGCGCGGGCGGTGGACTCCTGCACGGCCTTGGACGCGGCGGCTTCGGCCATGGCCACGAGGACGGAGATCTCCGCGTACTCCTCGTAGCCCAGCTCCTCGCCGCGTGCCAGCCCGTCGTGCAGGGCGTCCCGCGCCTGGTCGGCGAGCGCGGACGCGGAGCGGGTGAGCACGGTGAGTTCCCCGTACGCGGTCAGTACCTGAGGGTCCTGCGGTGAGCCGACCGGCCAGTCCGGGTGCCAGTGGGAGTGCCCGGTCCGGCTGTACTCACGGGCTTCGGCGAGCACGCCCTCGGCCATGCCGAGACGGAGCTGCACCGAAAGAAGACGCCCGACCGGGGACACCAGGGCAGTGCGGGGCGACAGGACCTCCTCGTCCGCGGCCAGCGAGCCCAGCACATCGTCGGCGGAGATCGCTACGGCGTCGAACTCCGCGCTTCCGCCTGCCGCGAGCCGCTGCCCGAAGGGGTCGGCGTCGCCGTCGATCACCACGCCCCGCAGGGCCGGATCGACCACGACGGCGAGCGGCTCGCCGGTGTCGGCCCGTACGGCCCGCACGGCGAGGCGGTCGGCGACCAGGACGCCGGCGGCGTAGCTCTGCCGGCCGTTCAGCACATACCCCTGCGCGTTCCTGACGAGTGACAGAGCGGGTTCCTGCCGCGCCAGACCACCGCCCCAGCACCACTGCTCCGCCGCGGAGCGCCGCTCCAGCCGGGCGGTGAGAGCGGCGTCGGTGAAGAACCGGGCGCTCCACGACATGAAGTAGTGACAGCCGAGCAGTTGGCCGATCGCACCGTCGGCCGCCGCGATCTCCCGGACCACGGCGTACGCCGTGGGCCAGTCCGCGCCGCCGCCCCCGAGCCCGGCCGGTATCAGGAGCGTCAGCAGGCCCGACTCGCGCAGTCGGGACACCTCGTCGAACGGGGGCTTGCCGGCCTGGTCCCTGGCCACCGCGTCCGTGGCCAGGTCGTCCGCCGTCTCACGCGCCACGTGCAGCCAGTGCGTACGTCCGGGCCCGGTCGGCGTAGGGGCTGGGCCCATGGCAGAGGTCTCCTCAACTTGTGTGGGTCATGCGTCATCCTGTGCGGCGGCCCGAGGCGCCGTCCATACTTTCCTAGTAATTCTATAGGGAATGTAGGGAACGTGGGGAGCGGTGATATCCGGCCAGCCGGGCCCTCAGCCTCCGCAGGGGTGTGGGCGGCAGGGTCCGCGCGGCGCCCCGCGCGTAGTGGCGCTCGACATAGAACTGCCCCACGCTGAGCACGGTGGTGACCGCGATGTACCAGAGCGTGGCGACCATCAGCAGCGGGATGACCTGGTAGGTCTGGTTGTAGATCAGTTGCGCCGAGTACAGCAGGTCGTGCACCGCCAGCACGCTGACGATGCTCGTGCCCTTCAGAGTGCCGATCAGCATGTTGCCGGCGGTCGGCACGATGGAGCGCATCGCCTGCGGCACCACGATCCGGCGCAGCGTGCGCGCCCTGCCGATGCCCAGGGCCTGGGCCGCCTCCGTCTGGCCCGCGTCCACCGAGAGGAGGCCGCCGCGCACCACCTCCGCGGCATAGGCGGCCTCGTGCAGTGTCAGGCCGATGACGGCGGTGAGCGCCGGACCGAGCAGGTTCACCGTCTTGACGGTCACGAACTGCGGGCCGAACGGGATGCCCAGTCCGAGCGTCGGGTAGAGGGCGCCGATGTTGAACCAGAACAGCAGCTGCACCAGCAGCGGCGTGGACCGGAAAATCCACACGAAGCCCCAGCTCAGCGTGGCCAGTACGGGGTTGCCGGACAGTCGCGTCACGGCCAGCGGAATGCCGAGCAGAAAGCCGAGCACCATCACCACACCGGTCAGCCACAGGGTGAGGAGCAGTCCGTCGAGCACGGCGCCACTGGTGAAGTACAGGCCGACCACGTCCCACTGGAAGGCGCGGTTGCGGACGACGGAGTTGACCACCATCGCGAAGAGCAGCAGCGCGACGGCCGCGGACAGCAGGCGGCCGACGCGCCGGCGCGGCACGATCCGTGGGAGATCGCCGTCGGGCCCACGGCCCGGAAGCCGGGCGGCGGACGCTGTCGGAGGCCCTGCTGACGCGGCAGGTGCGGAATCGGTGAGATCGGGCAGCGAGACCATCGGAGGGATCTCCAGGGAGGGAGGCGCGGCATGGGTACGGGACCGGATTCCGTCCTCGGCGTCATCACGCTCGCCGCGTCCCTCAACGCGGTGCGCCCGATCGTATGGGGCCGGCACACACCGGTGTCAACCACGCACAGGAACCGTTCAACTCCCGTCCGGCATCCGGGCCGTGGTTGACGAAAAGCGAGATGTCCTGCTCAAGTAGTCGCATGAACGCCGAGCAGCGCCTGGTCAGCCGGGTCCACATCGACTTCGGTCGAGTGTGGTCCGCGGCGTGTTGCGCCTGACACGGCAGCGGGCCGTCTGACCGGCCCTTCCCTCCCTCGGTGTCCCCGTCGCGGGCCGAGTCTCTCTCCTGACACGCGCTGCCGCCGCCCACCCCGCCCGGGCTCCGTCCCCCGGCGTCATCACGCCTGATCACCATTTGGTTCCCCACGCCCTGAGGCGCCGTCACACCCGGCCGCGCCGAGGGCCGCCCCGCCGTGTCCGCGTCCGAACTCGGCGCGACATCACAGGACTTGAGGAAAGGCCATACCCATGCCCGTGGAGTTCCTCGGCATCGCCGCCACCCACGACGGTTCCGAAACCAACCCGCGCTCCGGCGCAGCCTTCGACAAGGAGTACACACTCCGGCTCGCCCGCGCGCACGAGGACCACGACTGGGACCGGGTGCTGTTCGCCTACGGCTCCGGCTCGCCCGACCCGGCACCGGCCGCCGCCTACATCGCGAGCAGGCTGGACCGGCTCCAGATCCTCCTCGCCCACCGGCCCAACGTCTCGTACCCGACGTTCGCCGCGAAGACCTTCGCCACCCTCGACCAGATCAGCGACGGCCGGCTGACCGTGCACTTCATCACGGGCGGCAACGACCACGAACAGGGCCGCGAGGGCGACACCCTCACCAAGGACGAGCGCTACGCCCGCACCCGCGAGTACATCCGGATCGTCAAGAAGATCTGGACCACGCACGAGCCCTTCGACCACGAGGGCGAGCACTACCGCTTCCACGACTTCGTCAGCGACGTCTTCCCGGTCCAGCAGCCGCGCCCGAACGTGTCCTTCGGCGGCTCCTCGCCCGCCGCGTACGCCGCCGGCGGTGCCGAGGCCGACGTCTACTGCCTCTGGGGCGAGCCCCTGGCGAAGACCGCCGAGCAGATCGAGACGGTGCAGGCGGCGGCGAAGGCGGCGGGCCGCACCGACGTGCCGCGCATCCAGGTGGCCTTCCGTCCGATCATCGCCCCGACCGAGGAACTGGCCTGGGAGAAGGCCCACCGCACGGTCGGCGCGATCAAGGCCCGCAAGGAGCGGGGTGAGGCGATCACCAAGCGCCACAACGGACTGGCTCAGCCTCAGAACACCGGTTCGCAGCGGCTGATCGCCATCGCCGAGGCGGGGGAGCGCTACGACCGCGCCCTGTGGACCCCGACGGCCGCCGCGACCGGCGGCGCGGGCAACTCCAACGCCCTGGTCGGTACCCCGGAGACGGTCGCCCAGGCCC
Source organism: Streptomyces sp. NPDC044719 (assembly GCF_056433405.1). NCBI lineage: Bacteria > Bacillati > Actinomycetota > Actinomycetes > Kitasatosporales > Streptomycetaceae > Streptomyces > Streptomyces sp. NPDC044719. The sequence goes on along the minus strand of NZ_JBWKHE010000009.1, from coordinate 420,034 downwards.
TCCTCGACTACTACGACCTCGGCGTCGACATCCTCTCCGCCCGCGGCTACGACCTGCTGGGCGACGCCATCGACTTTGGACGGCATGTGATCCCCATCGTCCGCGAGGAGGTCGCCAAGCGCGACGCCGAGCGTACGGCCCGCGGTTCGCAGACCCTCACGGCGGTGAACGGATGACCTCCGCACCGGAACTGACGTTCCTTCACGTCCCCGTCTCCGACCCCCGCGTCGAGCCGCTCCTGCGCGAACTCGGCCACGAGTACTCCAGACGCTACGGCAGGGACGCGCACGCCGAAATAGCCCGATATCCCGACGAGGAGTTCACCGAACCGTACGGCGGCCTGCTCCTGCTGCTCCTGGAACACGGCGAGCCCGTCGCGGGCGGCGCCTTCCGCCGCTACGACACCACCACGGCCGAGCTCAAGCGGATCTGGAGCCACTCCGCCCACCGGCGGCGCGGTCTGGCCCGGCGCGTCGTCGCCGAGCTGGAGCATCAGGCGGCCGTGCGCGGCTACCGCCGGATCTACCTCACGACGGGCCCGCGCCAGCCCGAGGCCCGTGGCCTGTACCTGGCCACCGGCTACACACCGCTGTTCGACACCGAGGCCGACCCCGAGACCATCGGCCCGCTGCCGTTCGAGAAACACCTCGGAGAGGCCCTCAAGCCGTGACCATCCGCACGATCAGAACCCGTCTGCGCGGCACCGCCGCGCTCGCCCTGCTGCCCGTCCTGGCACTGACCGCGTGCGGATCCGGCGGCACCCCCGGCACCAGCCCGGCGGGCACACAGGCGTCCCCCGCACCGTCCGACGACCCGGTCGCCGCCGTCCGCAAGGTGGAATCCGTCGCCGCCCTGCTGCCCGCCGACGTCCGCAAGGCGGGAACCCTGCGCATCGGCAGCTCCGTCGGGTTCCCGCCCGGGGCCTACTACCCGAACGGCCCCGACAAGGCCCCCGCGGGCCAGGACATCGACATCGCCGACGCGGTGGCCAAGGTCCTCGGCGTGAAACCGGCGCGGCAGGACGCCTCCTTCGAGACGATCCTGCCCGCCCTCGGCAGCGGCAAGTACGACGTCGGCACCGGCAACTTCGGCGTCACCACCCAGCGCCTGAAGACCGTCGACTTCGTCACCTACATCAACGACGGCCAGGGCTTCGCCGTGAAGAAGGGCAACACCACACTCAAGAAGAAGGTCACGGACCTGAAGCAGCTCTGCGGGCTGACCATCGGCACCGGCGCCGGCACCACCTTCGAGACGACCCTCACCGCGCAGAAGGACGTCTGCGCGAAGGCCGGCAAGAATCCGTACGAGGTGAAGGTCTACTCGGAGAACGGCGCCACGCTCACCGCGCTCCAGCAGGGCCGCATCGACGTGATCATGTCGACGATCAACGGCCTGCGCTACCAGGCGGACCAGCCCGCCGCGCGGACCACCTTCCTCGGCGAGTACCACCGCCTCGACGTCGGCTTCGCCTTCCGGAAGAACTCCCCGCTCACCAAGGCCTTCCAGGCCGCCGTCGACGCACTGATCAAGGACGGCACGTACGCCCGGATCCTCAAGAAGTGGGGCACCTCCGCCTCCGCGATCGACGCGTCGCAGATCAACCCGCCCGAACACAGGTGACCCCATGAGCAGCGACACCATCACAGAACCGGCCCCGAAACTGGTCGAAGACCCGGCCGAACTGAAGGTCGTCCCCACCCGCCACTACGCCCGCTGGGCCGCAGGCGCCGCCGTGCTCGTGCTGATCGCCCAGTTCGTCCACGGCCTGGCCACGAACCCCGTCTGGGAGTGGAACGTCTTCCGCGACTACGTCTTCTCGGAGACGATCGTCCAGGCGGTGTGGGTGACCCTCCAGCTCACCGCCTACGCCACCGTCCTCGGCTTCCTCCTCGGCACCGTGATCGCCTTCATGCGGCTGTCGCACAGCCCGCTGCTCTCGACCGTCGCCTGGACCTACATCTGGATCTTCCGGTCGATCCCGATGATCGTCCAGCTGGTGTTCTGGTTCAACCTCAGCGCCCTGTACAAGGAGCTGGGCCTCGGCATCCCCTTCGGCCCGGTGTTCTGGGCCGTCGACAGCAACACCCTCATCGGCACCATCGGCGCCGCCGTCATCGGGCTGACCCTGCATCAGGCGGCCTACGCCGCCGAGATCGTCCGCGGTGGCGTCCTCGCCGTCGACCACGGACAGCTCGAAGCAGCCGCCGCGCTGGGCATCCCCCGGCTGCGGCAGATCCGCCGGATCGTCCTGCCGCAGGCCATGCGCGCCATCCTGCCCACCGCCGGCAACGAGATCATCGGCCTGCTCAAAGGCACCTCGGTGGTCTACGTGATGTCCATCGGCGAGCTCTTCTACCAGGTGCAGGTGATTTACGGCCGCAACGGCCGGGTGATCCCGCTGCTGCTGGTCGCCACCGCCTGGTACGTCGTACTCACCTCCCTGCTGTCGGTCGCCCAGTACTACATCGAGCGCCACTACGCCCGGGGCGCCGACCGCACCCCGCCGCCCACCCCGTTCCAGCGCGCCCGGCGCTTCGTGACCAAGGAGAGCTCATGACCGCCGTCATGGTCGACGTCCACGGCGTCCACAAGAGCTTCGGACCCCTGGAGGTGCTGCGCGGCGTCGACCTGGAGGTCAGCGCCGGCGAGGTCACCGTGATCCTCGGCCCGTCCGGCTCCGGGAAGTCCACGCTGCTGCGCACCATCAACCACCTGGAGAAGGTCAACCGCGGCTGGGTCAGCATCGACGGCGAGCTCATCGGCTACCGCCGCTCGGGAAACAAGCTGCACGAGCTGAAGGAGAAGGACGTTCTGAAGCAGCGGACCAACATCGGGTTCGTCTTCCAGAACTTCAACCTCTTCCCGCACCTGACCGTGCTGGAGAACCTCCTCGAGGCCCCTGTCTCCGCGCTCGGCCGCCCACGCAAGGAGGCGGAGGAGACCGCCCGCCGGCTGCTGGAGCGGGTCGGCCTCGCCGACAAGACCGATGCCTATCCACGGCAGTTGTCCGGCGGACAGCAGCAGCGCGTCGCCATCGCCCGCGCACTCGCCCTCGAACCCAAGGTGCTGCTCTTCGACGAACCCACCTCGGCGCTCGACCCCGAACTGGTCGGCGAGGTCCTCGACGTCATCAAGGACCTGGCCCGCACCGGCACCACCATGATCGTCGTGACCCATGAGATCGGCTTCGCCCGCGAGGTCGCCGACACCGTGGTCTTCATGGACGGCGGAGTCGTCGTGGAGCAGGGCCCGCCCTCGGCCGTCCTCGACGCCCCGCAGCACGAGCGCACCCGCGCCTTCCTCTCCAAGGTCCTGTGACCGCCCACCCGTTCCGCACGCAAGGAGCACCACCGTGGCCACCCTCGCCGCCCGCCGCACCACCGCCGCGACGCTCGGACTCGCCACCGCCCTCGTCCTCGCCGGCTGCGCCAACCCCACCGACGGCGGCACCACCGAGGTCGCGGCCGGGCACGGCAGCAAGACGAAGATCAACATCAGTCCCGACCAGAAGCGCGTCACGACCGGAAAGGTCGACTCCATAGCGGCGGAGGTCCCGGAGATCATCCGCGAGAGAGGCACACTGGAACTCGTCTCCTCGTCCGGTTCCGCCGCGCCACTGACCTTCTACGCCACCGACAACAAGACCGTCATCGGCGTCGAGCCCGACCTCGCCCACCTGGTCGCGGACGTGCTCGGCCTCAAGCCCCACATCAACACGGTGTCGTGGGAGAACATCTTCGTCGGCCTCGACAGCGCCAAGTACGACGCGGGCCTCAGCAACATCACCGTCACCGAGGAACGCAAGGAGAAGTACGACTTCGCCACCTACCGCGAGGACAACCTGGGGTTCGCGGCGAAGAAGGGCAGCGGCCTGAAGATCACCGGGCCGAAGGACGTGGCGGGCAGGACAGTCGCCGTGAGCAGCGGCACCAACCAGGAGAAGCTGCTGGTCGAGTGGTCGGCACAGAACAAGAAGGCCGGCCGTGAGCCGGTGGACATCAAGTACTACCAGAACGAGAGCGACACCTACCTCGCTCTCCAGTCCGGCCGGATCGACCTCTACCTCGGACCCAACCCGACCGCCGCCTACCACGCGGCCACCAGCGGCAGGACGCAGGTCGTCGGCACCTACTCCGGGGCCGGGGCGGGCCTCCAGGGCCTCATCGCGGCCACCACCAAGAAGAACAGCGGGCTCGCCGAGCCGCTCGCCGACGCGATCAACCACATCATCGACAACGGCACCTACGCGAAGGTGCTGAAGCGCTGGGGCCTGTCCGACGAGGCCGTGACCAGGTCGGAGACCAACCCGCCCGGCCTGCCGAAGGAGGGCGGCTAGCCGCCACTCCTCGAGACCGTCCGCGACCACCAGACCGCTGAGGAGAACCCGACCATGTCCGGCATCCCTCTCGGGGTCCTCGACCTCGTCCCGATCCCGTCCGGCTCCACCGCCGCCGAGGCGCTGAAGAACACCATCGACCTCGCCCGGCGGACCGAGCAGTTCGGCTACAGCCGCTACTGGTTCGCCGAGCATCACCTCAACCCGGGCGTGGCCGGGACCTCACCCGCCGTCGTCCTGGCCCTGACCGCCTCCGCGACCTCCACCATCAGGATCGGCTCCGGAGCCGTGCAACTCGGCCACCGCACCGCCCTGTCCACCGTCGAGGAGTTCGGCCTGATCGACGCCCTGCACCCGGGGCGGCTCGACCTGGGCCTCGGCCGCTCCGGCGGACGACCCCCCGGACAGACGGCGGAACCCCGCCCGACCACGACCCCGGTCGTCGACGGGCGCACTCCTAACGGCCTGAAGATCCCGCCCCGGTTCTCCTTCGAGCACCTGCGCGGCTCACCGCGCCTCGAACTCCAGCAGCGGTTGTTGCGGCAGCCGGGCGCCGGCCACCAGGACTACGGCGAACAGGTCGACGACATCCTCGCGCTGCTGCGCGGCGTCTACCGCTCGCCGGACGGGCTCGAAGCGCACGCCGTCCCCGGTGAGGGCGCCGACGTGCAGGTGTGGATCCTCGGCAGCAGCGGCGGGGAGAGTGCCGAGGTGGCGGGCCGCAACGGCCTGCGCTTCGCCGCCAACTACCACGTCAGCCCGGCCACCGTGCTGGAGGCGGCCGAGGGCTACCGGGCCGCGTTCCAGCCGTCCGACCATCTCGACAAGCCCTTCGTCAGCGTCTCGGCCGATGTCGTCGTCGCCGAGGACGACGAGAGCGCCCGCGAACTGGCCACCGGCTACGGCCCGTGGGTGCGCAGCATCCGCACCGCCGAGGGCGCGATCCCCTTCCCGACCCCCGAGCAGGCCCGCGCCCACCCCTGGACGGAGCAGGACCAGGCCCTGGTCGCCGACCGCGTCGACACGCAGTTCGTCGGCTCGCCGGGGCGCGTCGCCGACCAGCTCGAACAACTCCAGGACGCCACCGGCGCCGACGAGCTGATCATCACCACCATCACGCACGACCACGCCGACCGTGTGCGCTCCTACCGGCTTCTCGCGGAGGAATGGCAACGGCGGTGAACCGGTCGCGACCCGGCCCCGTCCCGAAGGAACGGGGCCGGGCGCGAACCACTGTCAGAGCGCGGCCGCCGCGCCGTGCAGGCTCTTCGCGGCCAGGGCCAGGCCCTCGGTCTGCGAGTAGGCCGCGTCCTCGTGCTCGATGTTCACCGCCATGTCCGGGTCGACCTCGGCGAGGGCGCGCAGGAACTCCGTCCAGTAGGCCACGTCGTGTCCCTCGCCGACGGCGACGAACTTCCACGCCGGGTTCTGCGGCCAGGCGTTGCACCAGAACCCGTAGCCGGTGGGCACCTTGCCGGGCGCGTCGGCCGGTACGCGGGCGAACGACGTGTCCAGCACACCGCGGATGTCGGCACCCGGGCAGAGCGTGGCGTCCTTCGCGGCGGCGTGGAACACCAGCGGGCCCAGCCACTTGACGCAGGCGACGACGTCCATGCCCTGCCACATCAGGTGCGAGGGGTCCATCTCGGCGCCGACGTTCGTCAGGCCGCCCTCGTCGACGAGGCGCTTGAGGGTGACCGGGGAGAACACCACGTTGTGCGGGTGCATCTCGATGGCGACCCGGACGTCGTGCTCCCGGGCCAGCGCGTCGATCTCCTTCCAGAACTCGACCGCCACACCCCACTGGTAGTCCAGCACGTCCATGTAGACGCCGTCCCACGGGTTGACGACCCAGGAGGGGTACTTGGCGTCGGGGTCGGAGCCGGGGGTGCCGGACATGGTGACGACGTGCCTCACACCGAGCAGACCGGCGAGCCGGACGGTGCGGCGCAGGTCGTCGGCGTGCTTCGGGCCGACGCCCGGCAGCGGGTTGAGCGGATTGCCGTTGCAGTTCAGCCCGGTCAGTTCCATCCCGCGGTCGGCGAACGTCGCCAGGTACTCCTCGCGCGCGGTGGCCGAGGACAGCAGCAGGTCCACCGGGCAGTGCGGGGCGGGGATGAAGCCGCCGGTGTTGACCTCGACCGAGGTCAGCCCGTTCTCCTTCAGGATGTCGAGGGCCTCGGTGAGGGTCCGGTCGTGCAGGCAGGCGGTGTACGCGCCGAGCTTCAGGGCCATGGTTCGTGCTCCTTGTGTACGGGTGGTCAGGCGGCGGGCGGAACGTCGACGGCGGTGCCGCCGAGACGGGAGGACTCGACCACGGCCCGGATGATCTCCATGGTCCGCAGCGCGTCGGCGAACGTGGCGCAGGCCGGCAGCGGCTCGGCGACCCCCGCGACCTGGTCGAGGAAGGCCCGGGCCTGGTAGGTGAAGTTGTCGGCGTTGCTGGCGCCCACGCCCGGCGCCTCCATCGGGACACCGCCCGCGAAGTACGGCAGGTTCGGGCCGGCGATGATGTGCCGCGCGCCCCGGGTACGGGCGTCGGGCTGCGCGTCGTCGAAGAGGTACTCGGCGGGCCGGTGCTGGTCGAACGCGGCCCGCCCGCCCACGCCCAGGACGTCGAAGGCGAGCCCGTTGGGCAGCCCGAACGCGGTGCGGGACACCGAGAAGGTGCCGACGAGGCCCGAGGCGAAGCGGGCGGTGAAGGACGCGGTGTCCTCGTTCTCGACCTCGCCGAGCTCGTCGGAGACGGGCGCCGCGTTGTGCCCGACGACCGCGCCCAGCGGCAGGGGCCGCTTGGGGATCTGCGTCGACAGCGTGGCACCGGAGACCGAGACGATGGGCCCGGCCACGTACTCGGCCGCGTCGATGACGTGCGAACCGACGTCACCGAGCGCACCGGAACCCGGCCCGCCCTTGAACCGCCAGCTCAGCGGCCCCTTGGCGTCGGTGGCGTAGTCGCACCAGTAGCGGCCGCTGAAGAGCGTCAGGTCGCCCAGCTCACCGCGCAGCACGTGGTCGCGGATCGCGGCGATGCCGGGGGAGCGCCGGAAGGTGTAGCCGACGGCGGTCACGACCTCGGCGCCGCGCTCCAACTCGGCCATCGCACGGGCGTCTTCCAGCGATCCGGCCAGCGGCTTCTCGCACAGCACGTGCTTGCCGGCGGCCACCAGCGCCTCCGCGATGGGCCGGTGCAGGTCGTTGCCGACGACGATGCTGACGGCGTCGATCTCCGGGTCCTCGGCGACGGCCTCCCAGCTCGAAACAGCCTTGTCGTAGCCGTAGCGGCGGGCGGCGTCCTCGCCGAGCGCGGTGTTGGCGTCGGCGATCGCGGCCAGGCGGATGGGCGGCAGACCCGCGCCGTAGACCGTGTTGACGCTGCGGTATCCGGCGGCATGGCTGCGGCCGGCCATGCCGGCCCCGATCACCGCGACGGAGAGGGGTTTGCTGGACGTGGTCATGGCGGTGCCTTTCGAAGGTCGTGGGAGGAGATGGAGAAAGAGGCGTGATCAGATGGCGAACTGACGGCGGAAGTGGGACTCGACGGCCTCCATCGAGCGGCCCCGGGGCTCGGGAACGGTGCGCACGTAGCAGGCCGGCGTCACGGCAAAACCGAAGATCACGATGCGCAGCACCCATGGCGTGCCCAGATCCCGCCGGCCCGCCCGCGGCTCGTGGGCGTCGGAAGCGGATACACATCCACCCCGACGCGGCCCATGGTCAGCGCATCGAACGGCATCAGCGCTTCAAGTACGCTCAAGCGGCCACCCCGGGTGAGGTGCGGGCCGGGGCGGCCGCGGCTCGTCAGGACCAGTCGGTGAGGTACTCGCCGATCTTCTCGCGCATGAAGAGGGAGGACTCCTCGGCCCGCTCCTCCCAGGCGAAGACGCAGGCCGTCAGCGTGCCGTCGAAGCCGTTCGCGCGCAGTGCGCCGAAGAGCTCGCCGAAGTCGACCTCACCCTCCCCGATGTCCAGATGCTGGTGGATGCGAGCGGGGGTGCCCGGCGGGTTGAGGATGTAGCGGTTGCCGGAGGACGCCGTGTGGTCGAAGGCGTCCGCGAGATGTACGTGGGTCAGCAGGTCACCGGCGTACGCGATGATGCCCGGGGCGTCGTCGCCGATGTGGAACGTGTGCGGGGCGCAGTAGAGGAACGACACGTTGGGGTGGTTGACGCCCCGGACGAGGTTGATCGCGTCGTAGCCGTTCTCGATGAAGTCGTCGGGGTGCGGCTCCAGCGCGAGGTTGATGCCCTCTTGTTCGAACAGCGGCAGCAGGTCGTCCATGGACCTCCAGAACTGGGCCTCGCTGCGGTCAGGGTCCTCGGGGCGGCCGTTGAACTCGGAGATCATGCTGGTGACGCCGAGGTCGGCGGCGATCTGGATGGAGCGCGTCCAGTAGCGAACGGCGGCCTGCCGGGCGTCCTCGTCCGGTCCCGACCAGCGGAACAGGGGCAGGAGGGAGGAGATGGCGACGCCTGCGGCGTCCAGGGCCTTGCGGAACTTCGCGACCGTGCCGTCGTCGACACGGGGGTGCCGGAAGAAGGGGATGAAGTCCTCGCGAGGCGACAGTTCGATCCACTCGTAGCCCAACTCGGCCACCACGGCGGGAAGTTCGAGCAGCGGGACGTGGCGGATCATGTAGGGGTCGAGGGCGATCTTCACAAGCGTCTCCGGGTAGAGGGGACAGATGCGGTGCGACGGTGCGGGCGGTCAGCGCGTGCCCTTGGCGGCGAAGCCGGCGACGCTGTCGATGTTGCTCTTGTCGACGAAGGCCGGGCCGGTGAGGACGGGTGCCTCGCCGCCGCCCATGTAGTTGCCGTTGTTCCTGTAGAGCCACAGGGAGTCGACGGCGAGATAGCCCTGGAGGTAGGGCTGCTGGTCGACGGCGAACTCGATGTCGCCCTTCTTGATGGAACCGACCAGGTCCTTGTTGAGGTCGAAGGTGGCGACCTCGGCCTTGCTGGCGGAGTCCGACACCGACTGCACGGCTGTCAGCGCGAACGGCGCGCCGAGCGTGACCACCTGGTCGATGGCGGAGTCCTGCTTGAGCTTGGCGGTGATCGTGGACTTCACGGACGGCATGTCGTTGCCGTTGACGTAGACGTTCGAGACCTGGCCCTTGAATGTCTTCTTCACTCCGGCGCAGCGGGCCTCCAGCCCGACATGACCCTGGACCTGGACGACGCAGACGGCCTTCTTCGCCCCGGTCGCGTTGAGCTTCTCGCCGAACGCCTGGCCCGCGACGGACTCGTCCTGGCCGAAGAACTCCAGCAAACCCTGGTCCTTCCACTCGTCCATGCCCGAGTTGAAGCCCACAACGGGGATGCCGGCGGCACGGGCCTTGGCGACAGCCGACTTCATGGCGTCCGGCTTGGCCAGGGTGACGGCGATGCCGTCGACCTTCTGGTCGATCGCGTTCTGGACCAGGTTCGCCTGGCCGCCCGCACTCTCGTCGTTGGAGTAGATCAGCTTGACGTTGTCCTTGGCCGCGGCGGCCTCGGCGCCCTTGCGGATGATGTCCCAGAACGTGTCGCCCGAGGGCGCGTGCGTGACCATCGCGATGGTCATCCGGGGCGTGTCGGCCCTGCCGGCCGCGGCGTTCGCCCCGCCCTCCTCGGCCTTCTTGCCGCCGGAGCCGCTGGAGCAGCCGGTGGCGAGCAGGGCGGTGGCCGCGACGGCGACGCCGGCCGCGGTCCAGCCCTTTCTGCGGGGGCGGGTGTCTGGAGCGGTTGTGCGGTTCATGATCGTGCACCTCACTGGACGACAGGGGGTCGCTGCGTCCCACGGGCGGGGAGCGGAGACGGGCCTCGTGGTGACGGCTCATCGACCGGACGGGGTGGCTCAGGCAGTCGAACCTGCTCGCTTAAAGCGCTTTAAGTGCTGGTACTATCTGTGGCGTCACAGTCGTATGTCAAGAGTGTGGCCGCCAGTCGATGGGAGGTCATGTGGGCGAGCTCGACTCCGCGGCTCCCGCGGGCGGCAACGGCGCGGCTCCGCGCCCCCGGCTGGAGGACGTCGCCGCGCGGGTCGGTCTGTCCACCGCCTCCGTGTCGCTGGTGCTGCGCAATGTGCCCGGGCCCAGCGAGCGCACCCGGCAGCGTGTCCTGAAGGCCGCCGCCGACCTGGGCTACCGCCCCGATCGCACCGCCAGCGCGCTCGCCAGCAGGCGCAGCAGGCTGCTCGGGGTCATGGTCGACATCCACAGCCCCTTCCACGCCGAGCTGGTCGAGCACCTGCACACGGCCGCCGAGGAGATCGGCTACGACCTCGTCCTGAGCACGCTGACCCGGACCCGTGACGAGCACGCCGCCGTCGAGACGCTCCTCGCCTTCCGCTGCGAGGCGCTGATCCTCCTCGGGCCCGTGGCCCCCGCGTCCGCCCTCACCGACCTCGACCGCAAGGCGCCCGTCATCTCCGTCGGCCGCCGGATCGCCGACGCCGACCTCGATGTCGTACGCAGTGCGGACGACGACGGCGTGGGCCAGATCGTCGACCACCTGGTGGGGCTCGGCCACCGCTCCATCGTGTACGTGGACGGCGGCAAGGGCGTCATCGCCACCGACCGGCGCCGCGGCTACCGCAGCGCCATGCGCCGGCACGGGCTCGACGAGCACATCAGGGTCCTCCAGGGGGACAGCACGGAGAAGGCCGGCGAGAAGGCCGGCCGCCAGCTGGTCGGCGGCGGCGAACTGCCGACCGCCGTCGTGGCGTACAACGACCAGAGCGCCATCGGTCTCCTCACCGCCTTCCGGCGTGCCGGCATCGACGTCCCGGGCACGGTCTCCGTCGCGGGCTACGACGACGACACCCTGTCCCGGCTGGACGCCTTCGACCTGACCACGGTCAGCCAGAACGCCGAGGAGCAGGCCCGGCAGGCCGTCACGGCCGCCGTCGAACGCCTGGACCAGGGGCGTACCGAGCCTCGCGAGATCGTCCTCGCTCCGTCCCTGGTCACGCGCGGGACCACGACAGAGCCGCGCTGACCGTCGCGTGCCGCGGGCGTAGACAACAAAGCTCGCAATTCGAGGCCGGACCCTTGACACCTCTTTGAAACAGAAGCATGCTCTGCGGCACCCACTTAAAGCGGTTTAAAAGATCGCAGGGCTTTTCGTCACCGTTTCCCGGCCGGGGCAGGCACGCCTCCCTTCTTCGCCTGCCCGCCCCCGGTTCTCCGGCCTCACCTCTCGCCTCGCCCAGGCCGCCGCCTGGTACCGCACGAAGGAGACCCCGCACATGGAACGCAGCATGCCTGAGCGCCCGTTGGGCCGCCGTCTCTCCCGCAGAGCCCTGACCGCGGTGAGCCTGCTGGCCCTGGCGGCGAGCGCGCTGACCGGCTGCGCCAGCGGCAAGGCCACGGGCACCACCGACGGGCAGACGGAGGCGTCGGGCGGAACCGATTCGACGGGCGGGGCGAAGAACACCGGCAAGAGCAACGGGAAGAACTCCATCTACGTCATCGGCGGAAAGCCCGACGACCCCTTCTGGTCCGCGATCAAGCGCGGCGGCGAGGACGCGGGCAAGCTGGTCAAGGCGAAGGGCGGCTCGGTGACCTTTCTGGGCCCGAAGACCTACGACAACCTCGGCCCCGACGCCGCCAAGCTCACGCAGACCGCCCTGTCGCAGAACCCGTCCGCCATCGTCGTGCCGGACTGGGTCCCCGAGAACCAGGACGACGCGATCAAGCAGGCCGTGAAGAAGGGCATCCCGGTCTTCATCTACAACGCGGGCGGCGTCGACGCGGCCAAGAGGACCGGCGCCCTGAAGTACATCGGGTCGGACGACTACGAGGCGGGCAAGGCCGGTGGCGACAGGTTCGCCGACGAGGGCGCCAAGAACATCCTGTGCGTGAACACGGTGCCCGGCGCGGCCAACTCCGAAGCCCGCTGCGACGGCATCGCCGACGGTGCCAAGGCCGGGGGCGCCGAGTCCGGGCAACTGCCCTTGCCCTCCTCGAACTTCGGCAACCCTTCCGCCGTGACGCAGGCGATCAAGGGCGCGCTGCTGAAGGACGACAGCATCGACGCCCTGGTGACGATCGGCGTGCAGGACGCGGACAGCGCCGCCGCAGCGATCGAGCAGGCGAAAGCGGGGGACAAGGTCCAGCTGGGCACCTTCGACCTGTCGGACAGTCAGCTGGAGCGCATCAAGAGTGGCAAGCAGCTGTTCGCCATCGACCAGCAGCCGTACCTCCAGGGCTTCTACGGGGTGTCGGTGGCGAATCAGTACCTGTCCTACGGCGTGATGCCGCCCCAGAACCCGCTGCTGACCGGGCCGCTCCTGGTCACCTCCGGCAACGTCGACGCGGCGATCGACGGCACCAAGGCCGGCGTCCGCTGACCCGCCTCGGGGGTGCCCGGCCCTGACCCGGGCGCGGCACGCCCGGCCTCGCGTCCCCGCGCAGCACATCCCAGATGCACAAAGGTGGTAGCAGTCCGATGACAACGTCCCTGACCGATACGACAGCCGACGCGCAGAGCGCCGCCGCCCCGCCGCGACCGTCCGAGAGCCGGCTGACCCAACTGCGGCACCGCCCCGAGGCCGGGGCGCTGATCGGAACGCTGAGCGTCTTCGTCTTCTTCGCGATCTTCGGCGGTGAGAGATTCCTGGCCGCGGCCGGCGCGGCCAGCTGGCTGAACATCGCGGCCGAACTCGGCATCATCGCCATCCCCGTCGGACTGCTGATGATCGCCGGCGAACTCGACGTCTCCGTCGGCTCGGTGCTGGCGGGCAGCTCGATGACGCTGGCCATCGTCTCCGGCTACTGGGGCGCCCCGATGATCGTCGGCATCCTGCTGGCCCTCGCGCTGGGTCTGCTGACCGGCCTGCTCAACGGCATCATCGTCACCCGGACCAATGTCCCGTCCCTCGTCGTCACGCTGGCGACCCTGTTCGCCCTGTCCGGCCTCACCCTCGGCCTCTCGCGCGTCACGATCGGCACCACGAGCGTCGCCATCCACCCGGACCCCACCTCGAAGGCGCTCTTCGGCCAGCTGATCGGCGGCCAGTTCGAGGTCGCGATCTTCTGGTGGATCGCCGTGGCCGTCGGGGTCACGGTGCTGCTGCAGATGATGCCGTACGGCAACTGGATCTTCGCCATCGGCGGCGACAAGGAGAGCGCCCGTGCCACCGGAATCCCGGTCGCCAGGGTGAAGATCGCCCTGTACATGGCCAGCGGGTTCGGCGCCGCCCTCGTCGGCGTGATCCAGACGATCCTCTACAACGGCGCCCAGGTCGCCAACGGCCAGGCGTTCGTCTTCAACTCCATCATCGCCGTGGTCATCGGCGGCGTGCTGCTCACCGGCGGTTACGGCTCGGTGGTCGGCGTCGTGATGGGCACGCTCACCTTCGCCATCGTCAACCAGGGCATCTACTACACCGGCTGGAACTCCGACTGGGCCGCGCTGATCCTCGGCATTCTCATCCTCGTCGCGGTGCTGATGAACAACACCTTCCGCCGGCTCGCCCTGTCCACCCCCCGCTCCCCGAAGAAGGCCTGACCATGACCGCGCCCCTTCTGCGTCTGACCGACGTCAGCAAGTCCTTCCTCGGCACCCACGCACTGCGGGACATCTCCCTTGAGGTGGACGCCGGAAAGGTGCTGTGCCTGCTCGGCGACAACGGCGCCGGCAAGTCGACCCTCATCAAGATCCTCTCCGGGTTCCACAAGCCGGCCACCGGCACCATCGAGGTCAACGGCGAGCAGGTCGCCTTCGACAGCCCCCGGGACGCCTCCGCGCACGGCATCGCCACCGTCCACCAGTTCGGCGGCACCTTCCCGCTCATGGGCGTCGGCCGCTCCTTCTTCGTCGGGGCCGAACCCACCAAGGGGTGGGGCCCGTTCAAGCTGTTCGACAAGAAGCTGGCGGGCGAGATCGCCGTCCGCGAGATGCAGTCCCTGGGCATCACCCGGGTCACCGACGGCGCCCGCCTCGTGGGCAGCCTGTCCGGCGGTGAACGCCAGGCCCTGGCCATCGCGCGCGCCGTCTACTTCGGCGCCAACGTCCTCATCCTCGACGAGCCCACCGCGGCGCTCGGCGTCAAGGAAGCCGCGCACGTCCTGCGCATCATCATGCAGGCCCGCGCCAAGGGCGTCGCGGTCATCCTCGTCACCCACAACGTCCGCCACGCCATGATGGTCGGCGACCACTTCGCCGTCCTCATCCGGGGCCAGAAGGCCGACGACTTCCGCAAGGGGGAACGCACCCGGGAGGAGATCACCGACCTCATGGCCGGCGGCGAGGCCATGGCCGACCTGGAAGCGGAGCTGGCCCTGCTGCAGTCCGGGTCCTGAGGGCGCGACACCTCGGCACGACGCCGGATGCGGTCAAGACCTGACCGCATCCCGTGCGACGGTGACCGGGCAAGCCGCCCGGACCACTCGAACCACGGGCCGGCACACGACTCGAAGGCCGAGGTGCTCCTTTGACCGTTCTCGACGCCCGGGCGCTCAACCGTGCCACCCTCGCGCGGCAGTTGCTCCTCGACCGCGCCGACATGCCGGTGCTCGATGCCGTCGCGCATCTGTGCGGTCTTCAGGCACAGGAGCCGCAGGAGCCGTTCATCGGGCTCTGGTCCCGGTTGCGGGCCTTCGAGCCGACGGTGCTGTCGGATCTGCTGACCGGGCGGCGCGTGGCGCGCACCCACCTCATGCGCCGCACCGTCCACCTCGTCACCGCCGACGACCTGGTGGCCTGGCGGGCGCGCCACGACGCCATGCTGCGTCAGCGGGTGCTCGGCACCTACCGCCGCGAGCTGGAAGGGGTGGATCTCGGGGAACTCGCGGCGGCCGGTCGGAAGGTCATGGACGACGGTGAACCCCGCACGATGGGCCAACTCGCGCGTGCCTTCGTCGACCGCTGGCCGGCGGCCGGGCCCCGGCCCCTGGGCGAAATGCTGATCGCCGGCCTGCTCCCGACGGTTCAGCTGCCGCCGCGCGGGCTGTGGCGCACCACCGGGGCAGCGCGCTACGAGCTGGTCTCCTCCTGGCTGGGGCGCGAGATCGACCCACCGGACCCCGACGGCTCCGACCCCGTGGGGCAGACACTGGTACGGCGCTATCTCGCCGCGTTCGGCCCCGCCGCCTCGGCCGACCTGCGCGCCTGGTGCGGCCTGGCCGGACTGCCCGCCGCCGTCTCCGCCGTGCGCGAGGAACTGGTCTCCTTCCGCGACGAGCGCGGCCGGGAACTGCTGGACCTCCCCGACGCTCCGCGCCCCGACCCCGGCACCCCCGCCCCGGTGCGTTTCCTGCCTGCCTTCGACAACGCGATCCTCGGCTATCACAACCGCGGCCGGATCATCGACGACGCCCACCGCGGCCTGTCGGTCGCCGGTGCCCGTGTCGTCCTGGTCGACGGCCGCGTCGCCGCGAGCTGGCGCGTCGAGGCGGACACCGTCCTGATCACCCCGCTGGCCCGCTTCACCCGGGCCGAGCGCACCGCCGTCGGCGAGGAGGGACGGGCGATGGCGTCCTTCCTCTCCGGCGGCGACAGCCGTCGCGTACGGATCGAGGCGTCCCCCGGCTGAGCGCCACGCCGACAGGGGCACCGATCAGGCGCACACTGGAAGGGTGCTGCCGGTGCTCACGAGGGGGTGTCGGCCGATGGAAGCGTCAGAGCGTACGACCATGCGGTGGTGGCGGTGGCGACGCAACGCGCTCAAGCGGCGCGTCGACGTCGTCGAAGCCTGGGTGGTGCTCGCCGGCTGGGTGTTCGCCCTGCTGGGCGGGCTGGCCGGCGGGCTGATGGCGGCGGGTGCGGTCGAGCAGGCCGTCGAACGGCAACGGGCCGCGAGCCGTCAGGTCTCGGCGGTCGTCGTGAAGGACGCGCCGGGTCCGTCACCGGCCCGCGCGGCGAGCGACCACCGGGTATGGGGCGAGGTGCGGTGGACCGCGCCGGACGGTTCGACGCACAGGGACGAGGCACGGGTGCCGCCCCGGGCTCCCGCCGGGAGCACGGTCCCCGTGTGGGTGAACAACAGCGGTGACATCACGACCCCACCGGTGTCCGAAGGCGAGGCCTGGCTCCACACGACCATGGGCGGTGCACTGGCCGGAGCCCTGGCGGGCGGGGCGGTGCTGGGAGTTTCCTGGCTGATCCGGCTGTCCCTGGACCGGCGGCGCATGGCGCAGTGGGACGCGGAATGGGAGCGGATCGACACGCGGCGGGGGTGGAAGACGGGCTGACCGGGCGGTGGCTTGCCGGGGCTCACCGGGAGCCGGTGCGGACGAGGCCGTAAGGCTGACGGTGTGCCGGAGTCGTACGCGGTGTGCTGCCGGTGGGGACTGACGGGCCCATGCCGGGGGGAGCCGGACGGTGGTGTGCTCCCGGACGGGCTGGACCACGGCGGTGCCGCGGACTCTCACCGCGGCTCCGCCGACGCGCCCGGCGTGGGCCGTGCGTCAGGTGCGGCCGACAGGGTCCTGGCCCTCGAGGCTCTCGTGAGCGCCGGGGGCTACAGGCGCCGTCTCCCCGGGTGCCGCGGCCCTCCTCCGGCGCACCCGTCCGGTCAGCAGCGTGGCCACCGGCTCGGTCCAGCGGGCGGTCAGCGGGCCGAGGAGAACCAGGATGAGGACGTACGCCGTGGCCAGGGGGCCCAGGGAGGGCTCGATGCCGGACGTGACGGCGAGTCCCGCGATGACGATGGAGAACTCGCCGCGGGCCACGAGCGTGCCGCCGGCCCGCCAGCGGCCCTTGGGCCCGATCCCGGCCCGGCGCGCGGCCCAGTAGCCGGTGGCGATCTTGGTCGCGGTGGTGACGGCCGCCAGGGCGAGGGCGGGCAGCAGGACGGGCGGGATGCTGGCGGGGTCGGTGTGCAGGCCGAAGAAGACGAAGAACACCGCGGCGAACAGGTCCCGCAACGGCGCGAGCAGACTCGTCGCGCCCTCGGCGACCTCGCCCGACAGCGCGATGCCGACCAGGAAGGCGCCCACGGCCGCGGACACCTGGAGCTGCTGGGCGAGTCCGGCGACCACGAGGGTGACGCCGAGCACCACCAGCAGTAGCTTCTCGGGGTCGTCGCTGGAGACGAAGCGGGAGACATGGCGACCGTAGCGCACCGCCAGGACGAGGACGACCGTGGCCACGCCCAGGGCGATGGCCAGCGTGACGGCGCCCGCGGCCAGGCCCACCCCGGCCAGTAGAGCGGTGACGATGGGCAGGTAGACGGCCATGGAGAGGTCCTCGAGGACCAGGATGCTCAGGATGGCCGGTGTCTCCCGGTTCCCGAGCCGCCCCATATCACCGAGCACCTTGGCGATGACGCCGGAGGAGGACACCCAGGTGACGCCGGCCAGTACCACGGCGGCGACCGGGCCCCAGCCGAGCAGCAGGGCCAGTGCCGCCCCGGGCAGGGCGTTGAGGACGGCGTCGACGACCCCGGCTTGATAGTGGGTTCTGAGGTTGGAGACCAGGTCGGCGGCCGTGTACTCCAGGCCCAGCATGAGCAGCAGCAGGATGACGCCGATCTCGGCGCCGATGGCGACGAAGTCCTCGCTCGCGCCCAGCGGCAGCAGCCCGCCCTTGCCGAACGCGAGCCCGGCCAGCAGATAGAGGGGGATCGGCGAGAAGCGCAGACGCCCGGCGAGCCGGCCGAGCAGCCCGAGCCCGAGGATGAGGCAGCCGAACTCGATCAGGAAGACCGCGGAGGAGTGCATGGCGGGTCACTCCCGCCCGAGTATCTCGGCGGCCGCCTCCACGCCCTCGCGGGTCCCGATGACGATGAGGGTGTCCCCGCCGGCGAGCCGGAAGTCCGGCGCGGGGGAGGGGATGGCCTCGGCCCGGCGCAGCACCGCCACGATGGAGGCGCCGGTGTCGGTGCGGATCCGGGACTCGCCCAGCAGCCGGCCGTTCCAGTGCGAGGAGCCGGGCAGTTCGATCCGCTCGGCGACGAGCCCCAGGTCGGTGGTGGACAGCAGGTTCGGCGTGTGGTGCGCGGGCATCAGCGCGTCGATGAGCGTGGCCGCCTCCTCCGTCGTCAGGCGCACCGAGAGGTCGCAGGCGTCCGGGTCGTCCCTGCGGTAGGCGCTGATCGTCCGGTGGCCGTCGCGGTGGGCGACCACCGAGAGACGGCGGCTGTCCCGTGTCGTCAGGTCGTAGCGGACCCCGATGCCCGGCAACGGCGTACTACTGAGGCGTGGCGCGCTCATCCCTGTCCCCCTTCGGTCGGCGTGCGCGTTCCGGTGACTCGCCTGCGGGGGCCGCGCCCGGACGAGGGACCGGATCCGGCCTGTGCGCTCATCCTAGGCGGCAGGACGGAAGGGCACCCGTCCTGCGTGTGCTACCTGGAGGACTCCGGGACGGGCGATCCGGAAGGGAAGGGAGTGGCCGAGGGCAGCCTCGCGGTCGCCCCCTCCACCTGCCGTACGGTGCTGCTTCCCGGCTGATGCCCCGTGCCCGCGCCGGTGGAGAGCTGGGACCAGGCCCCGAGGGCCACGGCCACCGCGGCGGCGGTGGCGACGACCCGTCCCACGCGCCGGGCCTTGGCACGGCGGTCCAGATCCCGCCAGGCCACACGGACCCACAGGTCCTCCGGCTGCCACAGGTCACCGACGGAGTGCGGGGGTTGGAGGCGCCGTCCCGCCGCGCGCTCCTTCGCGGAGGGCTCCCTCGGGGCGGAGGCGCGTATGGAGTGCTCGCTGTCCGAGAGGAACTTCAGCCAGACCTCGTTTGGGATCGAGGGAACGCCGTCCGGCTCGTCGGGCTTTCCCCGTCTGCCCGGTCCTTCGGTGGTCATGTCCGTCATCCCCTCTCCGACCCTTGGCCTGATCACTGCGCAGCGCAAGATCAGTATGCCGCCCGGCTCGGCGAAAGGCCTCGCCGGAGAGGGGAATCCGGCTTCACTTCGCGGCGGGCGCCGCCGGCAGCACGTGGTCGCCGACCTTGTCGGTGCTCAGGCAGAGCGAGCAGACCACGGCGTCGTGCGTCTGACAGGCGGCCACGTCCGGCCGCTCGAACCGTTGCCGGCACACATGGCACTCGTAGGCGACGGCGCTGGGGTTGCCGTCCTCGTCGAAGAGCGGCTCGCAGATGCCGTCGTCCGTACGGCGCAGGTAGTACTTCCCTTTGGTGACCACGGCCATCAGCGGCGTGAGGACGAAGGCGATGACGGCCGCGGCGACGGGGGAGTACGGCTGGAGCGCGTCGCCCAGCGCGTGGAAGTACATGGCGATGGACAGCCCGGACGCGGCGACGAAGGCCACGACACCGACCGGGTTGACGGCGTAGAGCATGCCGCGGCGGAACTCGGGGGCGTGCGGGGACAGTTTCAGCACGTACTTGTTGATGCCGATGTCGGTGGCCACGGTGACCACCCAGGCGATCGCGCAGTTCGAGTAGAAGCTCAGGATGCTGTTGAGGAAGCTGAACATGTCGGCCTCCATCAGCGCGAGCGCGAAGCCCAGGTTGACCAGGACGAAGACCATCCGGCCCGGGTAGCGCCTTGTGACCCGGGTGAAGGAGTTGGTCCAGGCGAGGGAGCCGGAGTACGCGTTCGTCACGTTGATCTTGATCTGGCTGATCACCACCAGGATCACGGCCAGCGGGACGACGATCCAGGACGGCATCATCGCGTCGAAGGCGTGCTTGAACTGCTGGATCGGCTCGGGGGCCGCGGTGGGACCGACCTCGGCGATGATGTAGACCGCGAGAAACACACCGATGGCCTGCTTCAGCGCGCCGAGCACCACCCAGCCCGGTCCGGCCATCACCACGGCCGTCCACCAACTGCGCTTGTTCGCCTCGGTCTTGGGCGGCATGAAACGCAGATAGTCGATCTGCTCGCCGATCTGCGCGATCAGCGACAGGCACACGCCCGCGCCCAGCAGCACGGACGCGGTGTTGACGCCGCCGTCCCCGTCGGTGCCCGCGTAGGCGAGGAAGCGGTCGACGGTCCCCGGGTCGGTGGCGACCAGGTAGACCAGCGGACCGACCATCAGCAGCAGCCAGATCGGGGTGGTCCACACCTGGAGCTTGCTCAGCGCCGTCATGCCGTAGATCACCAGCGGGATCACCATGAGGGTGGAGACCAGATAGCCCAGCCACAACGGCAGTCCGAGGCCCAGCTTCAGGCCCTGGGCCATGATCGAGCCTTCGAGGGCGAAGAAGATGAAGGTGAAGCTGGCGAAGATGACGCTGGTGAGCACCGAGCCGAAGTAGCCGAAGCCGGAGCCGCGGGTGATCAGGTCCAGGTCGATGTTGTAGCGGGCCCCGTAGTAGGCGAGGGGGAAGCCGGTCACGAAGATGACGACGGCGGCGACGCCGATCGCGAGGAGCGCGTTGCCGGTGCCGTGCGCCAGGCCGATGCCGGCGCCGATGGAGAAGTCGGCCATGTAGGCGATGCCGCCGAGCGCGGTCGTCGCCACCACCATCGGAGTCCAGCGCCGGTAACTGCGCGGCGCGAAGCGGAGGGTGTAGTCCTCCAGGGTCTCCTTGACGGCCTGGTCGGAACCGGGCGCCGCCTGCCGCGCCGGTTCCGGATCGGTGACTTCTGCCAGTCGTGGCTCGGTACTCATGCCACGCCTCCTCGCTGCGGGTTGGGGACGACAAGGCAGGCACGGTAGGCAGCGGGCGTTACCCCTAAATACTTCCTGCGTGAAGGGAATGTTTCGAAGGGAATGTTTCGGGGCCATCTCGCGCGTCGACAGCGGCTACGGCACTCCGAGTTCGAAGAGCACGTACCCGGCGTACGACCCGGAGGCCAGCGCGGCCGTGCCGAGGGCCGTGGCCAGGGACGGCCATCCGAGCCGGCTCATCGCGAGAGCGAGAGGGATCAACAGCGGGAAGAGGGGCAGCAGATAGCGCGAGACGTTGCCGAAGATCTGCTGGGTCGTCATCACCATGAGGTACGACAGCACCGTGTAGACGACGAGTACGGCAGGCGGGCGCAGACGCAGCAGCAGCACCGTCAGCACCGGCACCGCCAGCACGACGCAGACGCCGATGACGTCCTCGAAGGCCCTGGCGAAAAGATAGTCGAAGTGCCCGACGGGAAGGGACGTCAGCACCTTGAACGTGTGGGCTCCCCCGTCGAACTTGTGGGCCCACGCGCCGTCCTGGAGCTTGGAGTAGCCGTTGATGTCGCCCATGCGGTAGTTGACCCAGGCGAGATAGCCGAACAGTCCCAGTGGTGCGATCGCCACGGCTGCCAGCGGACGCAGGACACCGTCCCGGCGCCGGCGCAGGGACAGCAGCGCGGCGACGGCGAGGGCGGCGATCAGCGCGGCGGCGGTGGGCCGGCAGAGCCCTGCCGCACAGGTCAGCAGACCGGCGGTCAGCCAGCGGCGGGACATGACGGCATGGCAGGCCCAGGCGGCGAGGGCCGTGTAGAGGGATTCCGAATAGCCCGACCACTCCGTGCCCGAGCCGGGCCAGACCGCCCACAGCCCGGCCGCGACCAGACCCGCCCGGTGGCCGCCCAGCCGCCGCGTCACGGCGTAGATGCCGAGCGCCGCGACGAACGAGGCGATCACGGACACCGTCATGCCGGCGCCGAACAGCCCGAGCCCGGTGCACTCCGAGACCAGGCGCATCAGCGCCGGGTACAGCGGGAAGAACGCCGCCGAGTTGCCCTCGAGGGTGATCAGGCCGGTCGCGCCCGGGACCGGTTCCAGGGCGGGGTCGTATCCGTGCTCGGCTATCTGCTGGTACCACCAGCCGTCCCAGCTGGCCAGGACGTCCCAGGGGTTCTCGCCGCCGCCGAAGCGGGGGTTCTTCTTCCGGAAGTCGCCCGTGGAATCCAGCAGATACATGAAGACGGCGAAGCCGGCCAGCTTCAGCACGCCGTACGTCAGCAGCACGGGACCGTAGCGCACGGCGGCCCAGCGCAGCCGATGGCGGAACTCCCGGGCTCTTCGGGGGACTTCAGGAACCTCGTGGCCCGACAGCGGTCGGCTCAGCTCGGTGGTGCTCATCAGGATCCTGTCGTACGGCGGTCGTTGTCACGGGCGGGGAACACCCAGGCCCGGAAGAGGAGGAAGCGCAGCAGCGTCGCGGCCAGGTTGGCGGCGACGAGCGTCGCGAGCTCGACCTCACGGCCGGCCCCGGGCGCGGCCTGGTGCAGGGCGGCCAGGGAACCGCTGGTCAGAGCCAGCCCCACCAGGAACGCCGCCAGGCCCTTGAGCTGGTGGCGCAGTGCGCCGCCGCGCCCCCGCACCCCGAAGGTGAGCCGGCGGTTGGCCGCGGTGTTGGCGACCGCGCTGGCGAGCAGGGCGAGGGCGTTGGCGGCCTGCGCCCCCGTCGCGGGTCTGAGCCCGAGGTAGAGCAGCAGGTAGCACAGGGTGCTGGCGACACCGACGGCGGCGAAGCGCACCGCCTGCCGTGCCAGGCCCGTCGGCAGTTCCCCGGCGAGGTCGCCGTCGCCGCGGTGCAGCGCGCTCAGCGGCAGCCGTCCGCAGGCCAGGGCGCGGCCCAGCCTCGCCATGCCCCGCAGATCGGCGAGCGCCGTGGAGACGATGCGCACCCGGCTGTCGGGGTCGTCCACCCAGTCCACCGGCACCTCGTGGATCCGCAGCCCCGCGCGCTCGGCGATGACCAGCAGCTCGGTGTCGAAGAACCACCCGCGGTCCTCCACCAGTGGCAACAGTCGTTCGGCGACGTCCCGCCGCACCGCTTTGAACCCGCACTGCGCGTCGGAGAACCCGACGGCGAGCGTGGAGCGCAGAAGCCCGTTGTAGCAACGCGAGATGAGCTCCCGCTTCGGCCCGCGCACCACGCGCGAACCACGCGCCAGGCGGGTGCCGATGGCGATGTCCGAGTGCCCCGAGATCAGCGGCGCGACCAGCGGCAGCAGCGCCGCGAGGTCGGTGGACAGATCCACGTCCAGATACGCCAGCACCGGGGCACGGGACCGCGACCAGGCGGCGTGCAGCGCGCGGCCCCGTCCCTTCTCGGCCAGCCGGATCCAGTCCGTGCCGGGCAGCTCGGCGGCCAGGCGTGCGGCGATCCGCGGGGTCCGGTCCGTGCTGGCGTTGTCGGCGATGGTGATCCGGAACGAGTAGGGGAACGTCTCGCCGAGGTGCGCGTGCAGACGCCGGACGCACGGCTCCAGATCGTTCTCCTCGTTGTACACCGGGACCACCACGTCGAGGACGGGGTCCGGGTGGTGCGCGGGCAGGGGCGCCCGGCGGGGCAACGCGGCGAGTTCTGAGGTCGGGCGGTCGAGCACGGCCGACCGCCGTACGGTTCTCATGGCTGCTTACCGGTCTCTTTCTGGCGCGCGGCATACGCGAGCGCCGGTTCTGGGCATGCCGAAGGCGCCCGTGTCGGTGGTGCGGTGACGAGAGGTCGGGGCGATGACGCCCCTGGCGGGAACCGCTCTCAGGCGGCTACTCGGTACTGACCGATGCGGAGGGCTCCTGTGTCGTCTCCAGGGCGGAGGGCGGCGCCGCCGTACGGGTCGGGGGAGGGTGCGACGAGGGGAATGACGTCGTGGTCCCGGTAGCGGTGGGCGTTGCGGTCGGCGTGGGACCGGTCGGCGTGCTCGTGGTCCCGGTCGGCGTGCTGCTGCCGGGCAGGGTCGCGGGCATCGACGACGCCGACCGGCTCGGAGCCGGGCTCGGATCGGGGGAGTCGGTCGTGGGCCCGTCGTCGTGCGTGGGCGTCGGGCTCGTCGCGGGCCGCGGCCGGGGATCCGCGGGCTGGGCCTTGGTGAGCATGCCGGGCAGCAGGGCGAGCCCGACACTGAGCCCGGCCACCGCGACGGCGGAGCCGCCCGCCTTCCACAGCATCCGTGACCTGCGGCGGGCCCGGATGCCCTGGTGCAGCCGCTGCCGCTGCGCGGGCTCGTAGGGAGTGTGCTGCTGGGCGTCGCGCATCAGCCGCGACAGGTCCCGCTCGAAGTCGTCCATCGTTTCTCCCTTCACCCCATGGGCCTGACGGCGTCGGACAGGATCTGGCGGAGCCGTGCGACTCCGCGTGACGCGTGGGACCGCGCGGTACCCACGGGGCAGCCCAGCGCCTGGGCGACCTGGGCCTCGGGCAGGTCCTCGTAGTAGCGCAGCACGACCGCCGCCCGCTGCTTCGGCGACAGCAGGGCCAGCGCGGTCTCCAGGCGCGAGCGCTCCGCCACGGTGGAGGACACGTCGCCCGGGTCGGCCCGGTCCGGCAGCTGCTCCACCGGGCGCTCACCCCACCAGCGCCGTCGCGCCGAGCGCGCCGCCATCCGCACCAGCACCGTGCGGACGTATGCCTCCGGGGCCTGCTCCGCGACCTTCGGCCAGGCGAACCACAGCTTCACCAGGGCCTCCTGCACCAGGTCCTCGGCCCGTTGCCGGTCGCCCCCCGTGAGCAGCCGCGCGACATGGAGCAGCGCCGACCAACGGGCGGCCACGAACTCGTCGAAGCCGTCCGCCCGAACCTGCTCCATCCTCACCGTCCCGCGTCTCAGTGGCCTCCTACACCTCTGAAAAGACGCTGGACCCCACCCCACGCTGCACCCGGATCCTGTGATCCACCTCACTCCGGCCGGACCCGGGTACGGAAAAGGGCCCGTGCACAGGCACGGGCCCTTCTGCGTACGACGTCATGTACGACCGGGGAGGGCGATACGTACGAAACCGGGGATGCCGATACGTACCGGGCCGGGGATGGCGATGTCGCGCGGAAGTCACCTGCCGCCCGGGCCGCCCCCGCCGAACGAACCGCTGCTGCCCTCGTCCCACCGCGGGCGCTCCTGCGACGCGCTCCTCCGGTCGCTCACGTTGCCGTGGGCCTTCAGCCGGTGCGGCGTCAGGCGGTCCTGGCTTCGCGGCACCTCCTCGGGCTCCCGGCGCTCACTGACCTCGCGGACCGGTCCGCCGTCGGGCAGCCGCGGCTGCTCGTCGGGGCGCGGCGTGGGCAGCTCCCTGCGCTTGATGCGAACGCCGAGGACGAAGGCCCCCAGCAGCAGGGCCACGACCACCACACCCGCCACTACCAGCCCGATGCCGAGGGCGCCACGGCCCGCGGCCATGTCCATCCATACGGTATTCATGGCGACGCGGGTACCCCTGGCCCTCACCCTGAACCTGCCCACCTCGGACGCGCGCCTTGGGAGCACCGGGTTTGACGGGCATCGGCGTGGGCTACCCGCGCGGTGTGACTTCGACGACATCCCAGCAGGAGCTGTTCCGGTTCCTGGAGGACCGCTTCGCCTGCGCGCAGGCGTGTACAGAGTGCGCACGGGCGTGCGCGCTGCGCGCGAGCCTGGTGGATCCCGACGGCACCGAGAACCAGGAACTCGTACGACGCAAGGGCATCATGTGCGCGGAGGTCTGCGACGCGACCTGCCGTGTGCTGTCCGAGCAGAACCAGGTGGACGAGGGCGCCATCCGCGCCCAGGTGGAGTGGTGCCGGACCGTGTGCCTGGAGGCCGCCCACACCTTCGACCGGCAGCCGGGGGCGGAGGACTCGGCGACGGCGTGCCGCGCGTGCGCGCGGGCGTGCACGGATTTCCTCGCCACGCTGAACTGACATCGCCATTCCCTATTTCTGAAACACGTTCTACGGTGTGCGCCGACAGGACCGGCCTGGGAGCCTGGAGGCGCCGTGCACCTCGAATACACGCCCGAGCAGCAGCGGCTGCGCACCGAACTGCGCGCCTACTTCGCCGAACTGGTCCCGGACCACGCCTACGCCCGGCACGGCGACCCCGCCGCGCAGAAGCGGTTCTACCGCGAGACGATCCGGCGGCTCGGCGCGGACGGCTGGCTCGGTGTGGGCTGGCCCGAGGAGTACGGCGGGCGCGGCCTGACCGCCATGGAGCAGTTCATCTTCTTCGACGAGGCCGCCCAGGCCGGCGTCCCGCTGCCCCTGATGGCGCTGAACACCGTCGGTCCGACGATCATGCGGTACGGCACCGACGAGCAGAAGGCCTGCTTCCTGCCGAAGATCCTCTCCGGCGAGATCGACTTCGCCATCGGCTACAGCGAGCCCGGTGCGGGCACCGACCTCGCGTCCCTGCGGACCCGCGCGGTGCGGGAAGGCGACGAGTACGTCGTCGACGGCCAGAAGATCTGGACCACCAACGGCGACACCGCCGACTGGGTGTGGCTGGCCGCGCGCACCGACCCCGACGCCCCGCCGCACAAGGGCATCACGATGCTGCTGGTGCCGACCACCGACCCCGGCTACTCCTGCACCCTGATCAACACCCTCGCCTCGCACGACACCACGGCCAGCTACTACGAGAACGTCCGCGTCCCCGTCTCCCGCCGGGTCGGTGCCGAGAACGAGGGCTGGCGGCTGATCACCAACCAGCTCAACCACGAGCGCGTGACCCTGGCGGCCCACGGCACCATGGCGATCCGCGCCCTGCACGACGTGCAGCGCTGGTCTACGGAGACCAAGCTCGCCGACGGCCGCCGG
Source organism: Streptomyces sp. NPDC044719 (assembly GCF_056433405.1). Lineage (NCBI taxonomy): Bacteria > Bacillati > Actinomycetota > Actinomycetes > Kitasatosporales > Streptomycetaceae > Streptomyces > Streptomyces sp. NPDC044719. The sequence continues at coordinate 393,361 of NZ_JBWKHE010000009.1, read as the reverse complement.
GTCGCGGACCTGCCCTGGGTGCGCCGCCTCCTGGCCCGCACCCACGCCCGGCTGGACGCCCTCAAACTGCTCAACTGGCAGATGGTCAACTCCGTCCAGGAGGGCACCCTCACCCCGCAGGACGCCTCCGCCGTCAAGGTCTACGGCTCCGAGGCCCGGCGCGACGCCTACGCCTGGCTCATGGAGATCGTCGCGGCGCCGGGAGCCCTGAAGGAGGGCTCGGCGGGCGCGGTCCTGCACGGCGAACTCGAACGCGGCTACCGCTCGGCGGTCATCTTCACCTTCGGCGGCGGCAACAACGAGATCCAGCGGGAGATCATCTCGTGGATCGGGCTGGGGATGCCGCGGGTGCGTCGCTGAACGAATGTGACGAGGATTTTTAGTTGGCACAGAAGAGGGATAGTTGGCACCAAGATCACTGCCCTCAAGGTGACGATGCAACATTTCGAGCAGAGAGCTCTTGCTGCGTTTAATCGCACGGGTGTGCCAACGACTTCCGGCTGGACCGACCTGTCGCGCTGGAGGTGGGGAACTGTGCGGATGCCTCAGCAGTCCTTCACCTTCCTTCCACTGTCCTATGCGGCCAGGCCACCCCGGATCGTCGTGGTGGCACCTGACGACGGTGCGCGCTGGGTCGAGTGGACGGCAGCGGCCCTGGGCAGACTGTCGACGGTGTGGGGCTGCAGCGGCAGTGTTGTGGTGCCTTCGAGTGCGGTCGGACATTCCGCCGTCGCCCGTTGTCTGGCCGGCTTGAACCCCGACCATGTGCTTGCTTACAACCCGTCGTGGGCAACATTCGACGCTCTGAATCCGGGTACGGCCGACCGCTTGCTGGCAGAAAACAAGATCACCGACAGTGCTGCGGCTGAGCACTTCATGCAGATGCTTCGTAAGGAGCCCTGGAGCGGCTCTCCCGTACACGAAGCAGAGGCAGCCGCTGACCAGCTCCGTTCGGCGCTGGCTACCAACAAGCGAGAAAACCTGATCCAGTGCAGCCACCTGTTTGACGACGACAACGCCCGCGAACTGACGCCCCTGGCTACGGTGGCCGGCACGTCCCTCCTCGGTGTGCCGAGAAACATTGTGACCACGGCTGAAGCACTGGCCTACGCCATGCATGTCGGCATCGAGGAATTCGCGTTTGATGGACAGATCACCGTAAAGGATTGGCGGGAAGCGGCCCTGTGCGGCACCGAGTCTCCGCTGCTGTCGCAGTTGCACCCGGGAGCTCCGGACGGTTGCACAATGCTGCGTTCACACGAAGCTGGTTTGTGTGTCCCGATCTCAAGAGCACTACGGTCCAGGGAGCGCGTGGCAGTTCTAGGCGATCAGCCCGAGGACTTCGCACTCGCCGAAGTTTTGCGGCAGTTCCGCGGCTCGGTGACATGGATTCCATGGAACGAGCCCGGACTCAGCGACATGTGGTTGTTCACTGGTCGCGTCTCGGAGCGGCTGCTGGTGACGAGCGCGTCGCTGAGCGTGGAGGAGACCCAGCAGCGTATCGATGCGAGGTGGGAGAAGCGCCCTGTCCGGCAGATCGAGCCGGCAGTGGAGGAGCCTCCGTTCGAGGTGGTGGCTCCGTCAGAGATCGATCTTGGGCATCCGTTCATTGTGGTGTTGAAGGACGCCTGGGAGCAACCGCGTTCTCTGCCGGTCACCGTGGAACCGGATGGGTCACTCCAGGCAGCGCTCTCGCAGGCTGCTGAGGTTCCGCGCGGTCTCGACCCGGACAGGCACCGTTGGCAGGTCACGCTCACAGCCGCCAACCACCCGCTTCCGCCGCTGGCCGCTCTCGGGTCATCCGCCGTCATCGCAACGGACCAGAACCCGTGGGAGACCTTCGTGCGCGCCGCTGACGGCGGCATCACGTACTGGTCCCACCGCTTCGACTTCGTGCCCAGCGGGGCGTCGTTGGCCGGCTCGCTGGCCTCGCCCAAGCTGGCCTGGCCTGGCATCAAACGCATTCTGCAGGTGGCGGCCTCGGCCGACGGTATTGAGATCCTCCCCAGCCCGGCCGGGAAGCGAGCTGCCATTACGGAGGGCCTCCTGGGATCTCGCGCAGCTCTGGAAGCGTTGGCCGTGGGTCCGGGGTGGCCGTTGCTGCGCCGCTTCCTGCCTGACGCCGCACCGAACGGCTGCCCGGAGGGCAGCTGGTGGAAGTTGAAGTCCGCGGTCGTGCTCTCGTGGGAAGCCGTCGCGGCCCACGACGACCCCGGCTGGGAGTTGGCGGTACGCAGAGAGCAGATCGACCAATGGACGTCACAAAGCGTGCTGCGCCGCGGTCTCATCCTCGGCTGTGGCCACTGCCCAATTCTCGAGTTCTATCCTCTTGCCGAGATCAGCCAGAACTACCGCTGCAGGCGCTGTGGAGGGGACAACCAACTGACCAACGAACGATGGAAACCAGCGGCACACGAGCCACGCTGGTTCTACGACCTGCATCCGGCGGTCCTGGAACTCGTCATGAACGACGGAGACGTGCCACTGCTGGCGACGCAGCACCTGCGCAACCAGTTCGGAATGCGGCAAGCCCTGGTGTGCGAAGAGTTCGAACTTCTAAGGGACGGCAACCCGTTTGTGGAGATGGACTTTGCACTGGCCACTACCGAGGATCTGTGGCTGGGAGAGGCCAAGAGTAATGATTCGCTCGGCGACAGCCCAAAGGCGCGACGGCGCGAGGCCGGCAAGCTCATGGAAGGGTGCGCACTCGTCGGAGCAGCGGGTCTCATCCTGGCCACAACCAAGGCTGAGTGGTCTGACACGACTGTCGAGGCTCTCAAATTCGAGATTGCAGGGCGCCGGAAAGCCGGAAAAGCCGTGCCGAAGGTCAGTTTGCTGACGGGCCTTGGAACATCTCCCCACCTTGCCCGATTGACCATCTGAAGCCGCAGCCCGCGGTGCCGGGCCAGCGTGTACATGAGTGTGTCGCCACACAATCAGGAAGGTGCTGGCCGGAGTCGGCATCCCAGTACCTTTGTACCGCGTCCTGACGTTCGGCTTGCCCCAGGGCAGCATCATCCGTCCCTTCGGTGGCTTTCCCGTAGGCCCTCCAGGGTCCATCGGCCTTCGGCAGAGCTCGGACGGCACCACACACGACCGGTGTGACTAGGATTTTAGTTGACACAAAGAGGGGTACTTGACACCAAGATCACCGGCCTTTCAGAGGTGTTGGCGCATCACCTCGATGCATGTGGCTCGGGCCGCGTTCGATCGGTCCCGGGGGTACGGGATTCCGAGGTTCATGCCGCGGTCGGTGGTGATCGGTGGTTGCTGCCAGGCGAGGCCCCTCTGCGCGCCGGCTTCCGCTCGTGCCGTGGCCACGAGGGTCGCGTAGGGGCCCGCGACGGTTGTGGCCTCGACCTGGAGCCATGCCTGGTGGAAGGCCATTCGTGCCAGCAGACTGCTGACCTCGTCGGTGAGCTGCTGTCGTATGGCGGACGAGGACTCGGCGCCGGGCGGCAAGGTCGCATTCGAGCCGCTGCCGACTGTCTGGTGATAGCTGACGAGGCAATTCGGCGGAGGGGAAGCCTGCTCCTATGGCGATGGGGACAGTGGAGCCGGCCCCGCGGTGCGTGGGATCCTCACCCCGGTCCGCCCAGCATGATCTTCCACACCCGGGTGGCGACCTGCAGGTTGAGGCGGTCCTCCACGCTCGTGAGGTCATGGCCGCTGATCTCACGGATGCGCTGGAGCCGGTAGCGCAGCGTGCTGCGGTGGATCGCCAGGGATTCGGCGGTCTCGGCGTAGTTGCCACCGCAGTCGAAGTACCGGGACAGGGTCTCCACGAGAGCCGTACGGTGCCGGCCGTCGTAGTCGACGAGGGGTCCGAGCCATTCCCGAACGAACGCCTCCAGCTCTTGGTATTCGTTTCCAGGCCCCAGGATGCGATAGAGGCCCAGATCGTCGAAGAACGTCGTGCCGTATCGCCTTCGGGACCGGCGGCGTACCTCCAGGGCGCGCAGTGCTTCCTGGTAGCGGCCGGGGATACCGTCCGGGGTGTCGCAGCGGGCGCTCACCCCGATCGTCCCGTCCGGTGTTCCGGTCTCCCGGGCGAGCGTCTCGTACAAGGCGTGGTCGTGGGGGCTGCCCTCGGCGACCAGGACCACGTGGTCGGAACGCCGAGTCACCAGCGACGGCATGCCCACGGCCGAAGCCGCCCGGCCCACGGTCCGCGCGAAAGCGTCGTCCGCGGCCTGGTTCCTCCACTGCACGACGACCACGTACTGGATGCGGTGCAGGTCGTGTCCGAACGCCTCGGACCGGGCGTAGGCGCTCGCCTCGTCCGTGCCCCCCAGGAGATCGTCGACCAGTTCGCGGCGCAGTCGCAGCTCGGCCTCCGCCAGATGGCGCAGGTGCGACAGTTCCACGGCGAGTGACGTGGCGGCGTGCTCCAGCGCGAACACGGTGTACTCGTCGGCGTCGTCCTCGGGATCGACCAGGGCCAGTACTCCGAGGACCTCACCGCGGGGGCGTACCAGGGAGATCAGCCGGTCGTCGATGCGCACGGGTCCGCCTCTCCGGGCGACCTGCTGGAGCATCTCCTCGTGGCGTGCGGGGTCCGGTTCCGGATAGGGGTCGGGCCGGCCAGGACCGGTCCAGGACCGCAGTCGTCCGAAGCGGTCCTCCACCAGCACGGGAAATCCGGTGAGCCCATGCAGCGCGCTGGTGATGGCCTCCTCGCCGCCGCCCGAGGCCGCGACCTCGGCGAGGGCCTCGTGCACGGCCCGTTGATATCCCAGCTCGACCACGAAAGAGGCCAACCGCTGCTGAAGTGTTGCCCGTTCCCGTCGCAGTCGGTGTAGCTCCAGGGCGTCCTCCCGCTGGCGGCGGTGCGCGACGGCAACCGACAGGGCCGCGGCGGTGAGGCGTACGAGCGTGGCGAGCAGGAAGTGCTGGGCCTCGGTAGGCCGCGAGCGAGACGTCACCACAAGGTAGCCATGCAGTCCACCGGGTCCTTGCAGGGCCAAGGCCCTGCCCCTGGACCGGCCGGGAACGGTTACGGGGACGTCCCGCCCTGTCAGCTCTCGCACCGTCCGGTCCACGGCTGGCGCATGACCCGGCCCGACCTGCGGGCTGGGGACCATATGGCCGTGCACCCTGAGGTATCCGGCCTCGGCTCTGTACGGGCCGACAGCCGACACGTGGTTCATGGCCAGGCGCAGGATCTCGCTTTCGTCCCGAGTGTCGAACAGAGCGCGAGAGACTGCCGGCCACTTGTGGGATGCCAGGGTCGAAAGGGGCGGGCGAGACCCGCGCCGCGAGATCGTGGGGTGCTGTCCCAGACGGCCCGGCGGAAGGCCGCCTTCCCGGTGGGGACGGTGTCGGTACCTGCTCCGGCCCCTGAAGCCGGCCATGGGATTGCTCCCTTCCCTGAGCCCCCAGAGAGGTGACAGCGCCTCTTCGCCTTCCCCGACCAAGGTACCTGAGATGTCCGGCGTGTCCCTCTCGTGCTCGCGGGGGGACGGGCTCCGTTGTTCTTTGACCTGCCGGGTGCAGGCGCAGAGCTGCTCGGTTCGCGAGTCTGGGGGGCGTGCCGGGGCCGCCGTGCACATGGGCAGGAAGGACTGGGCGATGAGCGAGCAGCCTCGTAGGCCCGTCGCCACGTACGAGACGTACCAGGAAGCCGAACGCGCCGTCGACCACCTCTCGGACCAGGGGTTTCCCGTGCAGCGGGTGGCCATCATCGGACAGGACGTCAGGCTCGTCGAGCAGGTCGTCGGCCGTATGGACTACGGCAGGGCCGCCCTGCACGGAGCGGCGAGCGGGGCCCTTCCCGGAGCGCTGATCGGCTGGCTCTTCGGCCTGGTCGACTGGGTGGACCCGCTCGTATCCGCCCTGCTCGTCGCCCTCTACGGCCTGATTTTCGGAGCGATCGTGGGCGCGCTGTTCGGCCTGCTGCTGTACGCCCTGCAGGGCGGCCGACGGGACTTCGCCTCCGTCCGCTCGATGCAGCCCAGCCGGTACGACGTCGTCGTGGACGAAGCGGTCGCCGACGAGGCGGTACGGCTGCTCGGCGCGTTGCGGACCGCCGGTGCCGGTGGACGTCCCGCCCCTACCTGAACGATCGGATCTGCAGTGCCGGCGCTTGCCGCCGCACGGGAGGAGTTCCTCATGGCCAAGGCAGTGGGCATCGACCTGGGCACCACGAACTCGGTGATCGCCGTGTGGGAGGGCGGCGAAGCTTCCGTCGTGCCCAACACCGAGGGCAACCGTACGACGCCCTCCGTGGTGGCCTTCACCGACACCGGGGAACGGCTGGTGGGCCAGCTGGCCCGGCGCCAGGCGATCCTCAATCCCAAAGGCACCATCTATTCGGCCAAGCGGTTCATCGGCCGGCACTTCGACGAGATCCCGGACGAGGCCAGGGCGGTGGCGTACGACGTCGTCGAGGGCCCGGGCGGCGTCGCCCGCTTCAAGGTGCGCGACAAGCTCTACGCGCCCGAGGAGATCAGCGCCCAGGTACTGCGCAAACTCGCCGACGACGCCTCCAAGCAGCTCGGGGAACGGGTCACGGAGGCGGTCATCACCGTGCCCGCCTACTTCAACGACGCCCAGCGCACCGCCACCAAGGACGCCGGGCGGATCGCGGGACTGGAGGTGCTGCGGATCATCAACGAGCCGACCGCGGCCGCCCTCGCGTACGGCATGGACAAGAAGCAGCACGAGACGGTGCTGGTCTTCGACCTCGGCGGCGGCACGTTCGATGTGAGCATCCTCGACGTGGGCGACGGCGTGGTGGAGGTGCGTTCCACGGCGGGCGACAGCCACCTGGGCGGTGACGACTTCGACCGGCGCCTGGTGGATTACCTCGCGGACGACTTCCAGAAGGAGAACGGCATCGATCTGCGCAAGGATCCGCAGGCCCTGCAACGCCTGTTCGAAGCGGCGGAGAAGGCCAAGACCGAGCTGAGCTCGGTGACGCAGACACAGGTCAGCCTGCCGTTCATCACGGCCGATGCCTCGGGGCCCAAGCACCTCACCGACTCGGTCATGCGGTCCACGTTCGAGCAGATCACCAGCGACCTGGTAGAGCGGTGCCTGGGGCCGGTCCAACAGGCCATGGCCGACGCCAAGGTGGGCGAGAGTGACATCGACGAGGTCATCCTCGTCGGGGGTTCCACCCGTATCCCCGCCGTCCAGGCCCTCGTGCGCCGGCTGACCGGCGGCAAGGAACCCAACATGAGCGTCAACCCCGACGAGGTCGTGGCCCTGGGTGCCGCGATTCAGGCCGGGGTGCTCAAGGGCGAGGTCAAGGACGTCCTGCTGCTCGATGTCACGCCCCTGTCGCTGGGTGTCGAGACACGCGGCGGCGTGATGACGAAGATCATCGAGCGGAACACCACCATCCCCGTGCGCCGCACCGAGACCTTCTCCACCGCCGAGGACAACCAGCCCGCCGTCGACATCGTCGTCCTGCAGGGCGAGCGCGAACGGGCCGCCGACAACCGGGTGCTCGGCCGCTTCCAGCTCACCGACATACGCCCGGCGCCGCGCGGCGAAGCGCAGATCGAGGTCACCTTCGACATCGACGCCAACGGCATTCTCAACGTCAAGGCCCGAGACCGGGACACCGGCAAGGAACAGGGCATCACCATCACCGAGAGCTCCAACCTCGACCGTGGCGAAGTCGAACGCATGGTCCAGGAGGCCGAGCGCAACCAGGGCCAGGACAAGGCCCTGCGCGAGGCCGTCGACGCCCGCAACGAGCTCGACGCCGTCGCCTATCAGGTCGACAAGCGCCTCGCCGAGCTGGGCGACACCGCACCCGCGCACGAGAAGGCACGCGCCGAGATGCTGGTGTCGGATGCCCGGGCGGCGGTCAAGGAGGAGGCAGGTGTGGAGCGGGTGCGGCCCCTGACCTCGGAACTCCAGCAGGTGCTGTCAGGGCTGGCGGCGCATCAGGGCGGCGCCACCACGGGCGGTCCCGACCGGGACACCACCGGGGACGGTGCGACCGGCGGCGGCCCGAGCGGCGGTGGCGGTGACGACGACGTCATCGATGCCGAGTTCGACAAGGACTGAGGAACCGCCATGCCGATCCACCCCAGGGAATCCGACCCGGCCGTGCCTGACCCGGCCGACCCGGCTCCGGAGGGCACCGTGCGCCCTCCCCGAGGGGATCTTCCGCCCTCGGGCCCGCCGACCGGGCCGGGGCCTGACACGGACGAAGATCCCGGCCCCGACGCGGCGGGCGGCCCTGCACCGTCCGAGGACGAGCACACGGCCGAGCTCAATGAACTCGAGGACCGCTGGCGGCGCGCGCTCGCCGACCTCGACAACCTCCGCAAGCGCCACGCCAGGGAACTGGAACGGGAGCGGACGTCCGAGCGGTCCCGCACGGCCGCGGCCTTCCTGCCCGTCCTGGACAACCTCGAACTCGCCCTGACCCATGCCGGATCCGACCCCGGCGCGATCGTCGAGGGCGTCCGGGCCGTTCGCGACCAAGCGGTGAACGTCCTCGAACTGCTCGGCTACCCGCGGCACGCGGAGACCGGCGTCGCCTTCGACCCGGCCCGGCACGAGGTCGTCGGCGTCGTCCAGGACCCCGACGCCCCACCGGGCACGGTCGTCGAGGTGCTCCGCCCGGGCTACGGGGACGGTGAACGCCAGCTCAGGCCCGCCGCCGTGACGGTCGCGAAGCGGGAGTGACCAGTCATGGCACCGGATTTCTACGAAGCGCTGGGCGTGTCACGGACCGCGAGCCAGGACGAGATCCAGCAGGCATACCGCAAACTCGCCCGCAAGTACCACCCCGACGTCAACAAGGACCCGGGCGCGGAGGAACGCTTCAAGGACCTCAACGAGGCGTACAGCGTCCTGTCGGACCCCAAGACACGGGCCCGTTACGACCGCTTCGGCGAGGACTTCCGGAAGGTCCCCGAGGACTGGGAGGAGCGGGTCGGTGCCGGCGCGGGGCCCGGCGGCGGCTTCCGTGCTCGGAGGACCGCGGGCGCGGGCGGCCCCCATGTCCGGTACACCGGCTTCGGCGACGACTTCGCAGCGGAGGGCGTCGACATCGAGGACCTGCTCGACTCGCTCTTCGGAGCCGGCGGCGCCCCCGGCGGTGTACCGGGAGCCGACCAGGAGGCCGAGCTGCCGCTCACCATCGAGGAGGCCTACAGGGGCGGCCGCCGCACCGTCACGCTCGCCGGCCCCACCGGGCAGCCGCGGCGGTACGAGGTCGACGTACCGCCCGGCGTCACCGACGGGCAGCGCATCCGTCTGGCGGGCGAGGGCGGCCGGGGCAGTGGTGACGCCGCCGCGGGCGACCTGTACCTGCGGGTGCGTATCCAGCCCCACCCCCGGTTCCGGCTGGACGGCCGTGACGTCCACGTACAGGTCCCCGTCACCCCCTGGGAGGCGGCCCTGGGTGCGACTGTGCCGGTGCCCACCCCCGGCGGCGGCACGGCCAAGGTCACGGTGCCCGCGGGCTCCTCCAGCGGCCGGCGACTGCGGCTGCGCGGCGAGGGCATGCCGAACCCGCGCGGCGCGAACGGCGACCTGTACGCCGAACTCCGTGTCATGGTGCCGCCCGCCCTCGGCGACCGGGAGCGCGAGCTGTTCGAGGAGCTCGCCGCCACCTCTGCGTACGACCCCAGGAGGACCTGATGAGCGACCGACCCTCATGGGCGGCGACCGGCGGTCGGACCGCCCGGGCCGACGCGGGCGGGCGTCCCGTACGGACGAGCGCCGGCTCCACGGCGGTGCGGTACGCGCTCGTCCCCGTGCCCAGGCTTTCCCTGGACACCGTGGCCCGCCGCTCGGGCCTCCACCCCGACCTGGTCCGCCGGTTCGTCGCCCTCGGCCTGGTCGACGCCGAACGCGACGCCGCGGGGCACCTCGTGTTCGACCCCGCGGCCCCGGCGATCCTCGCCCGCGTCCAGCGGCTGCGCTCCGGACTCTGCCTCAACTATGCATCCATCGGTCTGGTGCTCGACCTGCTCGACCGCATCAGCCTGCTCGAAGCCGCACTGCGCGACCGCGGCAGGAGGAGTGACTCACCCCCATGGACATGAACCGTCTCACCCAGAAGTCACAGGAAGCCCTCCAGGAGGCGCAGACTGCCGCCGTCCGCATGGGCCAGACCGAGGTCGACGGTGAGCATCTGCTGCTCGCGCTCCTCGACCAGGAGGACGGCCTGATCCCGCGGCTGCTGCAACAGGCGGGCAGGGAGCCCGAAGAGCTCCGTGCGGCTGTGCGTGAGGAGCTTTCCCGCCGGCCCAAGGTGACCGGCCCGGGCGCGGCGCCGGGCCAGGTGTTCGTCACCCAGCGCCTGTCCCGGCTGCTGGACGCGGCCGAGCGGGAGGCCAAACGCCTCAAGGACGAGTACGTGTCCGTGGAGCACCTCTTGCTGGCCCTGGCCGAGGAGGGCTCGTCCACCGCCGCCGGACGGCTGCTCAAGGAGCACGGCATCACCCGCGACTCGTTCCTGAGCGCGCTGACCCAGGTCCGTGGCAACCAGCGCGTGACCTCGGCAAACCCCGAAGTGGCCTACGAGGCGCTGGAGAAGTACGGCCGCGACCTGGTCGCCGAGGCCAGGGACGGCAAACTCGACCCGGTCATCGGCCGGGACGCCGAGATCCGCCGCGTCACTCAGATCCTCAGCCGCAAGTCCAAGAACAACCCGGTCCTCATCGGCGATCCCGGCGTCGGCAAGACCGCCATCGTCGAGGGCCTCGCCCAGCGCATCGTCCGCGGCGATGTACCCGAAGGACTGCGCGACAAGACCGTGTTCGCACTCGACATGGGCTCCCTGGTGGCCGGGGCAAAGTACCGGGGCGAGTTCGAGGAACGCCTCAAGGCCGTGCTGTCCGAGGTGAAGGCAGCCCAGGGGCACATCCTGCTCTTCGTCGACGAACTCCACACCGTCGTAGGCGCGGGCGCCGCCGAAGGAGCCATGGACGCGGGCAACATGCTCAAGCCGATGCTCGCCCGCGGCGAACTCCACATGATCGGTGCCACCACCCTCGACGAGTACCGCAAGCACATCGAAAAGGACGCCGCCCTCGAACGCCGCTTCCAGCAGGTCCTGGTCGAGGAGCCGAGCGTGGAGGACACCATCTCCATCCTGCGCGGACTGCGCGAACGCCTGGAAATCTTCCACGGCGTGAAGATCCAGGACACCGCGCTGGTATCCGCGGCCACCCTCAGCCACCGCTACATCACCGATCGGTTCCTGCCCGACAAGGCCATCGACCTCGTCGACGAAGCGTGCGCCCGGCTGCGTACCGAGATCGACTCGATGCCCGCCGAACTCGACGAGATCACCCGCCGCGTCACCCGCCTGGAGATCGAGGAGGCCGCCCTCTCCAAGGAGACCGACCCCGCGAGCAAATCCCGCCTGGAGGAGCTGCGCAAGGAACTGGCCGACCTGCGCGGCGAGGCCGACGCCAAACACGCCCAGTGGGAGGCCGAACGGCAGGCGATCCGCCGCGTGCAGGAGCTGCGCCAGGAACTGGAGCAGGTCCGCCACGAGGCGGAGGAGGCAGAACGCGCCTACGACCTCAACCGCGCCGCCGAACTCCGCTACGGCCGCCTCCAGGATCTGGAGCGCCGGCTCGCCGCAGAGGAGGAGCAACTGGCCGCGAAGCAAGGGGAGAACCGGCTGCTGCGCGAGGTCGTCACCGAGGAGGAGATCGCCGAGATCGTCGCCGCCTGGACCGGCGTTCCCGTCGCCCGCCTCCAGGAGGGCGAACGTGAGAAGCTGCTGCGCCTCGACGAGATCCTGCGCGAGCGCGTCATCGGCCAGGACGAGGCCGTTCAGCTCGTCGCCGACGCCATCATCCGCGCCCGCTCCGGCATCCGCGACCCTCGCCGCCCCATCGGCTCGTTCATCTTCCTCGGCCCCACCGGCGTCGGGAAGACCGAGCTGGCCAAGACCCTCGCCCGAGCCCTGTTCGACTCCGAGGAGAACATGGTCCGCCTCGACATGAGCGAGTACCAGGAGCGGCACACCGTCAGCCGGCTGATGGGCGCCCCGCCCGGATACATCGGCTACGAGGAGGGCGGACAGCTCACCGAGGCCGTGCGCCGCAAGCCGTACTCCGTTGTGCTGTTCGACGAGATCGAGAAGGCGCACACCGATGTCTTCAACACCCTGCTGCAGGTCCTCGACGACGGCCGCATCACCGACTCCCAGGGCCGCACCGTCGACTTCCGCAACACCGTGATCATCATGACCTCCAACATCGGCTCCGAGCACCTCCTCGACGGCGCCACCGCCGAGGGTGAGATCAAGCCGGACGCCCGCGCCCTGGTGATGGGCGAGCTGCGCGGGCACTTCCGCCCGGAGTTCCTCAACCGCGTCGACGACATCGTGCTGTTCAAGCCCCTCGGTGAGCGGCAGATCGAGCGGATCGTGGAGCTGCAGTTCGACGAACTGCGCCGCCGCCTCGCCGAGCGTCGCATCACCGTTGAACTCACCGAGACAGCCCGAGAGTTGATCGCCCACCAGGGCTACGACCCGGTGTACGGGGCCCGGCCGCTGCGGCGCTACATCTCCCACGAGGTCGAGACGCTGGTCGGGCGCGCCCTGCTGCGCGGCGACGTCCAGGACGGCGCGAAGGTCCGCGTCGACGCCGAGCACGGCGAGCTGGTGGTCACCTACGACCAGCCCGAGGACGAGAAGGGAGCGAGGGCGGCATGAGCACCGTGCAGGCCACCAACATCACTTGCCCGCACTGCGGGCGCACCAACCGGGTACCCGTGGCCGCCGAGGGCCGCCCCAGGTGCGCCAACTGCAAGCAGTCTTTGCCGTGGATGGCCGACGCGGGCGACGACGACTTCAGGGAGGTCGTCGAGCAGGCCACCGTGCCCGTCGTCGTCGACCTGTGGGCCACCTGGTGCGGCCCCTGCCGCATGGTGAGCCCCGCGCTGGAGAAGGTCGCCGCCGATCTTGCGGGAAAGATCAAGCTGGTCAAGGTCGACATCGACAAGAACCCGCGGCTGGCGCAGCGGTTCGAGGTCCAGGCGGTACCGACGCTGTTGGTCCTCGACAGAGGACAGACCATCGCACGGCAGGCGGGTGCCGCACCTGCCCCTGCCCTGCAGCGGTGGGTGGAGCAGTCGATCGCGGGACGCGAACCGGCCGGGAAAGGGTGATCAGCCATGACCGTACGAACCGATCCCCACCTCGCCCTCGTCCGGCCGGTCCAGCCACTGACCCCCGAGGGGTGTCAGGAGTGTCTGCTGCTCGGCTCCCCGTGGGTTCACCTCAGGCTCTGCCTGACCTGCGGCCACGTCGGCTGCTGCGATTCCTCGCCGAACCGGCACGCGCGCCGTCACGCCGCCGCCGACGGCCATCCGATCGTGGCGTCGCTGGAGCCCGGCGAGGACTGGCGGTGGTGCTTCGCCCACGAGGCGTTCGTGTGATGGCCGGCGACGAGACGCGGCCGGGCGTAGCGCCTGTGCCGGCCGAGGCGGAGGAGAGCGTCCCCTTCGAGACCGCTGACATCTACGGCGCCTATCCCCGTCTGCCGGATGACCAGATGGCCCGTTTGGCGCAGCACGGTCGGCGGCGTGCTGTTGACGCCGGTGATGTGCTGATCCGGGAGGGGGAGCCGTGCGAGACGTTCTACGTCGTCCTCAGTGGTTCGGTCGCCATCGTCGAGGGTTACGGCACGACCGGTGAACGCCTGCTGCGTGTGCACGGCCCCGGCCGCTTCATCGGGGAACTCGGTCTCCTGAACGGGCAGGTGGCCTTCTACACCGCCGTGATCAGGGACCCCGGTGAGGTCCTCGCCCTGTCCATGGATCAGCTGCGTGACCTGGTGGCCCGGGACTCCGTCCTTGGCGATGTGGTTCTGCGCGCCTGCCTGGGCCGCCGTGCTCTGCTCGTCGGACAGGGCGCCGGTTTCCGCATCATCGGCTCGCGCTATTCGCCTGACACCCGGCGGCTGCGCGAGTTCGCCGCCCGCAACCGGCTGCCGCACCGCTGGATCGATCTGGAGACCGACGAGGAGGCCGAGGAACTGCTGCGCCGCTTCGGCGTCGGCCCGGCGGAGACACCGCTCGTCATCTGGTGGGACACCACTCTGCTGCGCAACCCCAGTAACGCGGAACTGGCCCGGCTCATGGGCCTGCCCTCGCTGCCTGCCGGAAACCATCACGGCGATCTCCTGATCATCGGCTCCGGACCCGCTGGTCTCGCCGCCGCGGTGAACGCCGCCTCGGAGGGCCTGGACACGACCGTGGTCGAGGCCATGGCCAGCGGCGGCCGGGCCGCCACGTCGTCCCGCATCGAGAATCTGCTCGGCTTCCCCTCCGGCATCTCCGGCGCCGAACTCACCGAACGCGCTGTGCTCCAGGCCGACAAGTTCGGCGCCAGGATCAGCGTCCCGGCGGAGGCGGCTCAGGTCGAACCGCGGGACGGGCACTACGCCGTCGGGTTCGCCGACGGAAGCGAGATCACCGCCCGTACCGTCGTCCTGGCCACCGGCGCCCGCTACCGCCGCCTCCACGTGCCCGGCATCGAACGCCTGGAGGGAACGAGCGTCCACTACTCGGCGACCGTCTACGAGGCCCAGCAGTGCAGCACCGACCCGGTGGCCGTCGTCGGCGGAGGCAACTCCGCGGGCCAAGCCGTGCTCTTCCTGGCCGGATACGCACCGCAGGTGAATCTGCTCGTCCGTGGGCCGAGCCTCGAGGCGCACATGTCCCGCTACTTGATCGATCAGGTCGAGCGCCACCCGCGGGTGCGCGTGCTGCTGCACACCGAGATGACCGAGGCGTTCGGCGACAAGGTGCTGGAGGAGGTCACCGTGGTCGACCACCGTACGGGCGAGCACCGTCGGCTCGCGGTGCGGGCCCTGTTCGTCTTCACCGGCGCCGACCCCCACACCGAGTGGCTGTCCGGCGCGCTCGCCCTCGACGCGCGCGGCTTCGTGCTCACCGGCGCGGAGGCGCAGGCCTGCTCCGTCCCCGGACTGTGGCAGAGCCAGGGCCGCGACTGCCTGACGTTGGAGACCAGCTTGCCTGGTGTCTTCGCCGCGGGCGACGTCCGCAGCGGCTCGGTGAAACGCGTGGCCTCCGCGGTCGGCGAAGGCGCGATGAGCATCCACTTCGTGCATCGCTACCTGGGCCACACGGCCACGCCCGGCGGCACCGACAGCTCACCGCACACCCGTCCGAAGGAGTCCGCTTGGCTCGCATGACACCGAGCGGGCGATGAGATCACGAGAAGGAGAAGGAGGCGATGGGAATGGCCACGCCCGTCCGGCGCCACCGCGGTGGCGCAGTGCAGGACAGGCCCCTTGGCTGGGCACGCAATCCGCTGACGGAGTTCGACCAACTGCTCAGCGAGATGAGCGGACTGATCGAATCCACGGTGGGAGGCGCGGCGCCCGCAGTCGCGTGGACACCCCTCGCGGATGTCACGGAGGCCGACGACGCATTCCACATCGAGATCGAACTCCCCGGCGTCAAGAGCAAGGACATCGACGTCGAAGCGAACGGCCAGGAGCTGGTGGTCACCGGAGAGATCAAGGAGAAGGAACGCAAAGGCGTCCTGCGCCGGAGCACCCGCCGCACCGGAGCCTTCGAGTACCGGCTGCGGCTGCCCGGAGAGGTCGACACCGAAAAGATCAACGCGCGGATGTCGGACGGGGTGCTCACCATCAGCGTCCCCAAGGCCGAGGTCGCAAAGCCCCGGCACGTCGAGATCAGCGAGACGAGTGAAAGCACCGGGAGCGGCGGCTGAGACGCGACGCCGCGGTTCCGGACACCCGTCCGGAACCGCGGCCGGGCCGGCGAGGCGAGACACCGGGGTGACTCATGAATGACGTCCCGTATCACAACCCCTCACGGCGGCGGAGGCTCGGCATGTGGCTCGCCACCGGCTCCCTTTTGGCGCCGCAGACGCCAGGCGCGCAGAAGCCGAAGGGGGAGCAGACCCAGCGGGGCTCGCCGGCCCATGTCCGCCTGGTCCTCGCGGTCGAATGCCACTGCGTAACGCTCGGCGTCCTGGGCCGTCGGATATCGCTTGCTTCCCTCCGCTCCGCACCCACGCGCGCAGTGCCAGAGCATCGTGTCGCCCTGATGGCGAAAGCGAAAACGGTGTCCCAGAAGGTGGCAGCGCAGCACAGAAGACCACCCTAGGCGGATCGGCCTATTCCGGCCTGTTCTGTCCCTCCAGGCAACGGCCCACGGCCCTGAACGAGGAGGCATGGCATGACCACCACCGCCGAACTCGGTGTCGTCACCACCAAGGTCCCCGCCCGGCTTGACCGGCTGCCGTGGTCCCGATTCCACTGGCGGATCGTCATCGGTCTGGGAACCGTCTGGATTCTGGACGGACTCGAAGTGACGATCGTCGGAGCGGTTGCCGCCCGTATGACCGAGCCGGGCAGCGGCATCAACCTGACCAGCGCCGACATAGGCACTGCCGCCGCCATCTACGTGGCAGGTGCCTGTGCGGGCGCTCTTCTGTTCGGAAGGCTCACCGACCGCTACGGGCGCAAGAAGCTGTTCATGCTCACGCTCGTCATCTACATCCTCGCCACCGTCGCGACCGCGTTCGCCCACGACGCCTGGTACCTCTACCTCGCCCGCTTCATCACCGGTATGGGCATCGGCGGAGAGTACGCCGCGATCAACTCGGCCATCGACGAGCTGATTCCGGCCCGCAACCGCGGGCAGGTGGATCTGGCCATCAACGGCAGCTACTGGGTCGGTGCGGCGCTCGGCAGCCTGGTCGCCGTGCTGCTTCTCAACGAGAGTCTGCTGGCAGCCGACCTCGGCTGGCGGCTGGCCTTCGGCCTGGGCGGCATCCTGGGCCTGGGCATCATGCTGGTACGCCGCCATGTGCCGGAGAGTCCGCGCTGGCTGTTCATCCACGGGCATCAAGCCGAGGCTGAACGCATCGTCGACCGGATCGAGGCCGAGGTGCGCCAAGAGACCGGCAGCGAGCTGCCGGAACCGGGCGAGGCGGTCACCGTACGGCAGCGCGACGTCATTCCGTTCAGGGAAATCGCCGGCGCGGCTCTGCGGCGGTACCCCCGTCGCGCCGTTCTCGGTCTGGCGCTCTTCGTCGGACAGGCGTTCCTGTACAACGCGATCGTCTTCGACCTGGGCACGATCCTGAACGGCTTCTTCGACATCGGCTCCGGCTCGATCCCCTACTTCCTGGCCCTCTTCGCCATCGCCAACTTCCTCGGGCCGCTCCTTCTCGGCCGGCTGTTCGACACCGTCGGCAGAAAACCGATGATCGCGGGCACCTACTTCGGCTCGGCAGTCGTGGCAGCCGTCCTCGCCGTCCTGCTGGTCAACGGCTCCCTGACGACGTGGCCGTTCTTCCTGCTGGTCTCGCTGACCTTCTTCGTGGCGTCCGCGGGAGCGAGCTCGGCCTACCTGACCGTGAGCGAGGTCTTCCCCATGGAGACCCGAGCCCTGTCCATCTCGCTGTTCTTCGCGATCGGCACGGCCGTGGGCGGAATCACCGGCCCGCTGCTGTTCGGCCACTTGATTCACAGCGGCGATGCGGACCTGGTGGCCATCGGCTTCCTCGTCGGAGCGGCTGCCATGGCGCTGGGCGGGCTGGCCGAGGTCTTCTTCGGTGTCCGGGCCGAACAACAGTCCCTGGAGAACATCGCCCGGCCGCTCACCGCTGAGGAAGCCGAGGCAGCCTGGCGCAACGAGCCCGCGCCACAGGACGCACGAGACCGCCGCCGGCCCGAGCACGTCCGTCAGGCCGCGGACGAGCGGGAACGGCGGATCGCCGACCGCACTGCCCGCCGCCGGGAGCGGGAGCGCGCCGGAGCCCGCCGCTACCGCCCCGGCACCGGACCGGGCAGCCGGATGTACTCGCCGGGGATGGCCGGCACCGCGGGCACGGCAAGCCGTACGTCCGCCATGGCCGAACAACGCCTCGACGACGAGATCGAACAGATCACCCACGCGCTCCGAGAAACCGGCCCGACGAGCCGCGACCAACTCGAACAGGCCGTGGGCGGCCGTTCCTGGGGCCCCGGACGCTTCCACCGTGCCCTGCGTGAGTCCCAGCGGGAGTCCAGGGCCAAGAGCCTTGCCAACGGCAGCTACGCGCCGACGGACGGACGCGGCCAGGCCGACAGCGCCCCGGGCGACCCCCATGACCAGCGGTGACCCCTATGACCAGCGGTGGCCGGCGCAGAAGGAGGCAACGATGAAGTACGACGGATTCCTCGCCCACGTCCGCGAACGAGGCGAATACAAGGACCAGAGCGAAGCCGCGGACGTCACCAAGGCCGTGCTGGAAGTGCTGGCCCAACGGATCAGCCCGGGAGAGGTCAAGGACCTCGCATCCCAGCTGCCCGGCCCGCTGGGCCAGGTTCTGGACCGTGCCACGCCGCAGCAGGCGCAGAGCTTCGGGATCGAAGAGTTCTACCGCCGGGTCGCCGAGCGCACCGATGCCCGGCCGCGTACGGCGCAGTGGGACGCCAGCGCGGTCCTGACCACCGTTGCCGACGCTGTGACTGGCGGAGAACTGAATCAGATCATCAGCCAACTCCCCTCCAGTTACGCGGTCCTGTTCGGCAAGGCCGACCTCGCGGACTGAGCCGTGAGGCGTCCAGAACGAAAGGCCCACGAAAATGGTTGATACAGGTTTCTCCTCGTTCGACACCATGGTGGACAAGGCCAATCGGCTCCTCAAAGACGTCGAGGAGGCTTTCGAGTGGCCCAAAGAACGGCGTAAGCAGTCGTACGCGGCACTGCGGGCCGTGCTGCACCCGCTGCGGGATCGTCTCCCGGTCGAGACGGCCGTACAGTTCGGCGCCCAACTGCCGACCATCGTCAGAGGCGTCTACTACGACGGCTGGAGGCCTGCCGACACGCCCGTAAAGATGAGCAACGAGGAGTTCTTCGCACGGGTCCGGAGCGAATTCCCCTACGCCGTCGAAGGCGGCGACGAGAAGCTGGTGCGCACCGTATTGAAAACTCTGGAGCGCCATGTGAGCGCCGGCGAATGGCAGCACCTCAAATCTCGGGTGCCGAACTCGTTTGCCGCGCTCCTGCCGTGACCACCGACCCAGCGTCTGCGCCCGCGGAGTACGGCGCCACGGGCTGCGTCTTGGAGCTCTTGCGGTCAGGGATCAGGGGGCTGCCACTCGAACATCAAGATCGTGGCGTCGTCACTGAGTTCGTTGTGCTGATGCGCGAGGATGGCATGGATGAGCAGGCGCAGCACTTCCGGGGCGCTCTGCCCTGCTGCGGTCGACCGGATGATGTAGTCGGTGAAGCGCTCCAGGCCGAACTCCTCGCCCGCCTCGTCGCGTGACTCCACGACGCCGTCCGAGTAGAGCAGTATTCGGTCACCGGGTTCCAGGCTGACGTCGTGCACCTGACGGGCGGTCCCGGCGAGATTGGCGGGCAGACCCAAAGGAGGCTCCGGTGGCCGCTCCAAGGCCTTGTGGAGCAGGCGGTGTCGACGGATGAGCAACGGAGGCGGGTGGCCGCAGTTGCACCACCGCAGCACACCGGTGGGCATGTGCAACTGGGCGAAGACACCCGTGCAGAACTGCTCCGGAAGCCACTTCGCCAACGCCTCGTCCATGGTGCCCACGAGTTCGTTCAGATCTGCCCCGCTGCGTCGGGCGTTACGGCAGCCTGCCATGGCTACAGACGTGGCAAGTCCGGACGCCAGATCGTGCCCCATGCCGTCAAGGATTGCGGCGTGCAGAACGTCCTCGGTGAACGCATGGTCGAAAGCATCGCCGCCCAGTTCGTACGCGGGCTCCAGAACCGCCGTCGACACGACCCGCCCGGTGCCGATCGACCGGGGAGGGAGAAATGCCCTCACCATCTCCGTGGGCAGGTGCATCGGCCTGGTACGCATGCGCTGCGCGATGGTGTCGCTGTAGGTGCGCTTGGACGTGATGATCAGTGCGAGGAGCAGCGCCACCGTTCGGCAGCGCCGCAGCTTGAGCCCGTCCAGGGTGCTCATGTTCAGCTCCACGACGCCCAGCCGCTCCGCTCCGTCGGCCAGGGGCAGCCATACCTTCAGCCCGCCGGAGGGCACTTCTTCCACTCGGAGAGAGTCGGTGCGGTAGGTCCATCCGGCCAGCGAAGTGTCGAGCTCCAGTTCCGGCTCGCCTTCAACTAGCGGCAACAGCAGTCTCTGCTGGATGTCGATCAGGTAGATAACCACCCTGCCCATACCCATGGCCTCGGCATACCGGTTCAGAGCCACGGGCAGTTCCGCAGGTGATGCCAGCTGGGCTGCTCTGACCAGTTCCTCCAGCAGCCGCTCACCGGACCCGACGGACATGTCCCTGTCCATGCCTTCGATGATCCCTTCGAGGACGAGACGTCACCATCTGAGCTCTCCGACGCCCGAGCTGGGGCCGATCAGGTCGCTGCGCAGCCGAGGAGGCAGAACGCGCTGACGCTGCTCGGCCGTGGCCTGCACCGCCTGTTCCGGTCGCCACTCACAGCAGGAGGTCGAAGACGGCTCGAGCCTCGTCCCAGTGCTGGGTCTGGGGGTTTTTCAGGTCGGGGTGGAGGATCTTGAAGCTCTGGGCAAGGGCCAGGCTGAGTCCGCCGATGATGTCCGGGTAGGCCGCCTCGGTCTCCTCATCGGGCGTGCGGTCCAGAGCGGGATGGGTGGCGAGCTGTTCCAGGATCGGCTTGAGTTCTATTTCCTGGTCGATCTTCCGGAAGTGGTGAATGCTCTCCTGCAGGCCTTTCGTGATCGGCAGGTCACTGGTCCGGATGATGTCGCGCCCGTTGGCCTTGGCAGTGGCCTGGGCGACGGTGAGCAGATCGTAGAGCTTGGCGTCGACGAAGTCGCTGTGGCGCTTGAGATCGTTCTTGTCGACGTTGAGTCCTGCGGCCGCGCGAAAGAACCTCTCGAATCTGGCGATGGACATCACGGTCATGACGGCAACCTCCGGCTGCGGGCGCCGGGTCGCTCCCGGCGCCTGGGGTTCTCAGCCAGCCTGGCCGACGGGGGCGCGCGAACGCATGCGCATGTCGGGCCCAATTAGCCTCCCTGTATTGCCCTGCCAGGCCCAGGCGTCCGAGAGCCCGGGTTGTCGGGCGGACGTGCGGACCCAGCGCAGGGCCGGAGCGCGCTCCGGAGAGGCCGGTGAGCAGCAAGCCAGGGCCGGTTGACTCATCCCGCCCACCAGCCGCCCGACCGGGCAGGACGTAGCGCTGTGCCTCGCAGGCGTTCTGGATTTCCCGCGTGCCGGCCTCCGGCTCCCGGGCCGGGCACAGAGAAGCGGGGTGGTCGATGGCGCGGCGTGCAGTGCGTGCCGGAGCGGGTGTCCGCGGTGGCACAAGCGATGCCGGCCCGGTGGTGGGAGCAGGCCCTGTGCCGAGAAGACGAGGAGGTCCGGCCGTACTGCCTGCCACCTGCTGGCGGAGGCCAGCGTGTCACGCGGCGTCGACGTTACCTCGGCGGCGTCTGTGGGCACTCGGGACCGCGGGACAGCCGACTAGGAGGGTCCGCTCATGCGGGTGTCGTCTCAGGGCGTTACGGTCGTGGCTCTCCTGGCGGATCCGGACGCGCCGACGGAGATCGCGCAGCGCATGGCCCGGACACTTCCTGCTCGGCTCGCCGACAAGTCGGGCCAGGGGCGTCGGTTCGACGTCGAGGTCGTCAGTGAGCCCTTCACCTCCGGGACGGAGGACCCGCCCACTTTGATGCGCCGGATCATGGACCGTGGGAGTGCGGAGAACTGGGACATCGTCGTGGCCCTCACCGACCTTCCGCTGCACTCACACGGGCGCAAGCTCGCTGTGAATCTGAACCACGAACACGGCTTGGCGCTGTTCTCTCTTCCTTCGCTGGGAGGCCTGCGGCTGCAGACGAGGGCCCGGCGGGCCGTCGAAGAAGCCGTGCTCGGCTTGGCGGGTCCGCGAACTACCGAGGCTGAAGGACCTCCACGAAGTCAGCCGCTTCTGGGGCCCTTCGTCAATCGTCTCGCGCCTGTTCATCCGGGCCGAACCGATGAAAAGGAGACCGACGATCTTCGGTACGTCGTCGGCGGGCCGCGCGGTTACCTCCGGGTGCTCGCCGGTATGGTCCGCGCCAACCGGCCGTGGCGGTTGGTGCCGGGCTTGTCGAAAGCCCTGGCGGCCGCACTCGCCACGGGAGCGGTCGCCACCGTAAACTCCACCGTCTGGACCCTGGCCGCGTCCCTCAGCACGCCGCGCCTCGTGATTGCCACGGTCGGATCTGTCGCGATCATGATCGGCTGGCTGATCATAGACGCGGAGCTGTGGCATCGATCAACAGAGAGCTCGCCGGAGGCGAGGCAGAGGGCGCGGCTGTACAACGCCTCGACGGTCGTGACCGTGGGTATCGGCGTGCTCGTCTGCTACGTGGGTTTGCTGGTCATCAACTGGGTGTGGGCGCTGTTCATCCTCAACGACCAAGTGTTCGCTTCCGTGACACAAAACCCACTGCACGCCGAGGAGTACTTGACGTTGTCCTGGTTCGTCGCTTCGGTCGCCACCGTGGGCGGCGCGCTGGGATCGGGCTTGGAGAGCGACGAGGCGATCCGGGCAGCCGCCTACTCCAAGCGCGAACAGGAACGGCGCCACACGCTCCAAGACGAGCACGGTGACCAGCCCTCGAAGTGAACCGACACCGGCACAACTGGCTCCCGGCCACGTGTTCGGCATCGCAGCTCACCGAGTCCCGCGTACCGGGACTCATGGTCGCCTGCGGCAGTCATCCGGACCAATCAACGCCCGCTGAATTGGGGCCGCTCCACAACAGCCGGGAGGTCGGCTCGGGGGTGCGCGTCCGCCGAGCGCGGTGCCGTCAGGAGGCTGCGGCGCGGCCGACGCGCCCCGGCAGGGCGTTCCGGCTAGGCTCACATGAGTGAGGTGGCTGCGGACCTTCGGGGAGGTCGTGCGATCCGGGCTCACGATCGAGGAGGCGCGGCTGGAGCCCCTGCTCGCGCTGCGTACGGCTGCTGGGGTGGCGATCGTCATCGGGTCGGCGCTGTGGCTGGTCTCCCCTGCGTACGCCGCGTCCGCCGCCCTCGGTGCCTACTCCGCGGGTGCGGCCACCTTCCAGCGCACTTGGCGTCCGCGCAAGGTGATCGCGCTCGGCGCGGGCGCGGGTCTGGCTCTCAGCACCTTCGTGGGCTACCTGGCGGCGGGACGACTCGTGACGCTCCTCCCGCTGCTGGCCGTATGGGCCTTTGCCGCGGGGATGGCGTGGTCCCTCGGATCGACTGCTGGGATCGTCGCAGCGACGACGGTCGGCAGCATGCTGGTGACCATCACCCTGCCCACCAGCGTCGGGCGGGCCCTGGAACACGCCGGGGTCATCGCGCTCGGAGGCGTGGCGCAGGCCGCGCTGATCTTGCTGTTCCCGATTCGCCGCTGGGGGGCGCATCGTGACGCGCTGGCCGAAGCTCTGGCCGCCGTGGCTGACTACGCCCGCCGGCTGCGGCACGACCCGACCGCGCCGTTCGACCCGGAGCCGCTGATGACGGCCCGGGACGCGGCCGCCGTGACGCCATCACAGGCCCGCACCCGGCCCCCCGTCCTCCACGGCCCGCGGGGCCTCGCCGAGCGCATCCTGCCGGTCGTCGCCGCGCTCGCCGACCCGGACGTCGGCGCCCCGGCGGAGGGATCCGGGCGGGATCGCGCACGGGAGTTGCTCGATGCGGCCGCCGACGTCCTGGACGCGGCCGCCCGTTCGATCCGCCGCGGCACTCCCGCCGAGGTGCCGCCCGCGAGCGCGGAGGTCCTGCGCGTCGACGAGGAGGGCGAGGTGTTGGAGGGGCCCGCCCGCCAGGCCGCCGAACGGCTCGTGGAACTGCTCGCCGAGGCGTTGGAGATCGCCGGGAGCGGCGGGGCGCGCGACAAGGCGCCTGCGCCGCCCGGGCCCGCGAGCGCCCAGTTCTTGGTGCGCCCGACCATGCTCCGGCTGCTCCCGGTCGTCGTCCGGGCGGTCCGCCGGGAGCTCCGCCGGGACTCGCCCGTGTTCCGGCACGCAGTCCGCCTGGCGGCAGTGGCCACGCTTGGCTATCTGATCGCTTCCCGGCTGCCACTGGAGCACGGCTACTGGGCGCCCATCGCCTCGGTGATGGTGATGCGGCCGGACTTCCACCAGACGTACGCGCGTGCGGTGGGCCGTCTCGCCGGGACCCTGGCGGGGGTCGCGCTCGCCACCGGCATGGTGCAGGCCCTGGGCCCGGACGCCCCTGTGTTCGGCGCCCTGGCGGTGGTCTCGGCGGCCCTGTCGTACACGCTGCTCCGTACCGGCTACGCCTACTCCCAGTGCTTCACTGCCGCGTACGTCGTCTTCCTGCTCGGCATGGGCGGCCAGGCATGGGAGCAGACGGTCCCGGAGCGGGTGGTGCTCACCCTGCTCGGCGGGGCCCTGGCGATGCTGGCGTACGTGGTGTTCCCCGCATGGGAGACTCCCCGGCTGCTGGGCCGACTGGCGGACTGGCTCGCCGCCGACGGCCGCTACGCGGCCGCAGTGCTCCGCAGCTACGCCGAACCGACCCGGGAGCATCGCGCCGACATGCGCAGGGCCTTGCTGGCGAGCAGGGAGGCACGCGCCGCCTGGCAGGCGGCCTACGACCAGGCAAGGCAGGAACCGGTCGGCCCCAGAGGTCTGACATCGCGCGAGGCGGAGGAGGCGCAGGAGGCGCTCCAGGGACTTGACCGGGCGGCGATGCTCATGGAGAGCCACGTCCCGCGGGCCGGCAGTCGTTTCGCCCCCGAGGCGGAGCGGTTCGCCGAGGCATTGGAGGCAGACACCGCGCGGGCGGCGGTCGATGTGCGTGAGCACAGGAATCCGGACTGGGGGCGCGTGGAGGAGGCGCTCCACGCGTGGGAGGGCGCCGCCGGGGACCGGAGCCCGGTGCTTCGGCGCGGGGCAGAGCTGCAGAAGCGGGCCCTGGAGGACCTCGCGGCAGCAGTGGGCCGCACACCCCTGGAACGGGACGTCAGCTCAGCTCGCGAGGAGCAACGGGTGCGGGCGGCCGTGGCTGGGGAAGGTGACGGATCAGGACCCGCGCACCGGGGTGGGTGACGGTTCCGGCGACCGTGAGCGCCGCGCCTCCTGGAGCGGGCCGTAGTCTCCCGGCCGTGTCGAGCGCCGCCACACGTACACCGCTGTCGCCATCACGAGAATCAGCCCCGCCAGGACGAGCAGTTCGATCCCCTCTACGTTCCACCGGAAGGACTTCTCCGCCTCGGCCGTCACGATGAGCACCTTGCGGATGCCGGCAATCAGGCCGACGACGAGGAACGGCTCCGCGTCGAGGGTCCGGTTCCTGATGGTGAGGCGGACTGTGTGGAGCAGCTCGGCCACGATGAACAGCACCAGGCTGCTGTCCAGGGCGGAGAGAACGACCGTCTCTTCGCGGTACGGCCCTTGGACCGACCGGATGACGTCATGGACGACCCCGACGGTCAGGATCCCCGCGAGCAGTACGAGGAGCGCCGCGACGACGAGGTGGATGCCGTCCTCGATGAGCTGTAGGAGGCCCTGTACCCGGCCGCCCTCGATCTTCGGGAGAATGGGTCGCACAGTCAGCATGTTAGGAGTGCCCCGGCCCGCAGGCGCTGCGTGCTGGGCGAACGGGTGGACGGGCGGATCCCTCCCTGTCGTGGCAGCCTGGGGAAGCGGCGGAGCACGACAGGCCTGCCATGCAGCAGGCACCACCAGGTAACCCGACGCGGATACAAACGGCAGGAACCTGCGGCCCGTCCTGGCGCCGACCCGGGGTCTGCCCTCCGATTCGGCCCGGGACCTCGCCCCGGCCTGCGGGAGGAACCGCGCCGCCGCACCGCCAGGCGGACACCGATGGTGCCCCCTTGCGGCGAGCGAGCAGGTCGACGTGTCCGACGTGGCCGGAACGTCGGCACCGCCTGGAGGACGGCGGCTGGGACATCGGCGTCTTCCTGACCCAGGCCGACCATGAGGGCAGAGCGCACTCCGTGGCGGGCGCACCGTGCCGGAGGACGCAGGTGCACTGGAGGTGTGTGATGAGAGCTGACCGCTCCCACGAGAGCCGTGATGGTCACGTACTGGTCCTCGATGCCGGTTCTTCGAGCCTCCACATCGCTCTGTTCGCGGCGGACGGTGAACGGGTGGCGGAGCGAGACGCCTCGGAGCCTCCGGGGCCTGCTGCGGCGGCGGAACTGCGGAACTTCCTCAGCGAGGTGCCCGCTCCTGCGGCGGTTGGTCACCGCATCGTCCACAGCGGTCCGCACCTGACTGGACATACGCTGATCGACACACCCGTACGGGCTCTGCTGGCGGACGTCGCCGATCTCGCGCCGCTGCACGTGACCCCTGCCCTGCGTGTGGTCGATGCCGCACGGGAACTCCTGCCCGACGTTCCTCATGTCGCCTGCTTCGACACTGTCTTTCACAAGGATCTGCCGGCACAGGCGCGCACGTACGCCGTGCCGGAGCGATGGCGAGCCGAATACGGGCTGCGCCGGTACGGCTTCCACGGGCTCTCCTACTCGTGGGCGCTGCAAAGGACGGCGCAGGCGTTGGGCCGACCCGTCGACAACCTCCAGGTCGTGCTCGTGCACCTGGGCGGCGGCTGCTCGGCCTGCGCCGTCCGGAACGGACACAGCGTGGACACCACCATGGGCCTCACTCCGCTGGAGGGCCTGGTGATGAGCCGGCGCAGCGGCAGCCTCGACCCCGGCGCGCTGCTGTGGCTGCAGCGGCGGCACGGTCTGAGCACGGACGAATTGGATGACACACTTCACCGGCATTCCGGTCTGCTCGGCCTCTCCGGTACCTCAGGAGACACCCGGGACCTGGTGCGCGCCCGCGCGGAGGGTGATGCCGCGGCCGCGTTGGCGCTGGCGACGTTCACACTCAGCTGCCGCAGGGGCATCGCCTCGATGGCCGCCTCGCTGGACCGGCTGGACGCGCTGGTCTTCACCGGCGAGATCGGCGAGGACCAACCCGAGGTTCGCGAGGAGATCTGCTCGGCCCTGACTGTTCTCGGTGTACGAGGCGGGCTACTCGTCCCCGAACTGGAGGATTTGATGCGGGAAGGCCTCCGCCGCATCGATCAGGCGGTGAGAAGTGTCCCGGTCCTCGTGGTCGCAACCGGCGAGACACAGCAGATCGCCGTCGAGACCCGACGGGTGCTCGGCGTTGCTGACCGGACACGGTAGCTGTCACCAGTTGGACAAGTTTGTTGTCATGTCTGGTGCGTGGCCAGTCGTGTTGTTACCAGATAACGGACGTCGCCCTCGAGGACCACCACCTGGACGAGGCTCGGAGCCAGGGCTGAAGCGTGCTCGCTGTGGGCCCCGCGAGCGTCGTCACGGACCCCCACGCATGAGGGCAGATCGACACCCACAGTTGCGCCGGGCACAGCTGCGCGCGGTACACACCTGGCGGGTACCGTTCTCCCACGGCTTTGCCGACGCCGAGGCGCGTGCCCGGTGCAGGGCGGAGGAGAGCGCGAGCTGGCGGAGCTTGCACCGCGGCACGAGAAGTACCCGCGCCGCCGTCGTGAAAGAAGAGCTCCACGAGGGATGGCTGGCGCCGCCCCTACATTGCCTGCTCGGACCGGGGTGACTGCCCTTCCAGCGGTAGGTCGATGCCGGCGAGCGTGAGATGGCTGTTTTCCCTTCGCTCTCCGGTTTCACCCTGGTGCCGCATCGACCGCTTGTCCGCTGATACCGATGCCTCCGGCAGCAGTTCCCAGTGCAGATCTCCCGAGCTGGAGACAACGTGCCAGCCGATGAGACATGTGGCCAACCGATCGAGCACAGGGATGAGCTCCGCGGGAACGAGTCCGCACTCACGCGCGATCCGCTCCAACTCGGCACATCCTCGACCAGCGGAGGCATCTGTGTGCGCCGCAAGGCAGAGAGCGGTAAGCCGCAGAGGCAGGTTGCCGGCGGCCATACATCCACCGCTCGCCATACGGAGAGCCCAGTCAGCGGCGCTCCTGCGGTCCGGACGCGCGGGACTCTGAGTAAACAACACGCCGTCTAGGAGCTGGGCGGTAACCACGCCGTCGGCTGCCCCTGTCGCAGTAAGCGTTCTGCGGAGCCAACGTGACTGCTCCAACTCCCTCCACGGAAGCGGGTCACGGCCCAGACGAAGACTGCGCATCACGCCGGCCGCCAGCCGGACTTTCGCCTCTGAATCCATGCGTAGGGCGCACTGCACGGCGAGCAGCCGGGCCGCAGCACCGGTGTGGCTGGGCAGGGCAGCGGCCAGGTAGCTGAGCATCTCGCGCACCCGAATCTGGTCACCCGGACCCTTGGGCCGCCGGTTGCGACGCCGCGCGACGCTGCTTCCGGAAGACGTCATGGTCACACGCGGGACGCTTTCAGGCACCACGGCGGCCTGTTCCGTCACCGACGCGCATGCCGTACATGCATCCGCAAGCCGCCAGAGGCGGCCGCCCCGCTCGCGGGTGAGAAGTAGACGGACAGGTCCTGCACAGCCACGGTGGCGTGGGTGCCAGCGGCAGCCTCGCTCACGGCACTGGCAGATCCGCATGTATGACGGCAGAGCGTCACGCCGGGCATGTCCCACTAGATGCTCGAGCGCCGCTGAGCGCGCGGAGGCGGCCACGAGAACCATTCCCCCGTGGCCGCACTGCTGACAAACAAGCTGCGGCCCGCCTGAACCGGTCCGCAGTTCCACTGTCCAGGCACGCTGCGTCGCTGAGCGTGTTGTACGGAGTCTCATGGAACGCGCGCTCCTCCCAATCGATCCCGCGCTGTCGTCCTCTCGTGCGAGAGCGACGGCCGCACACGGTAGTGCAGACCTCTGCCCTCTCGCTCGCATCCTCACCGGCAGAAATAGGGCAGAGGTCTGCACTGACAGGGCAGTGGTCTGCCCCGTCGGATGGTCAGGTGACGATCTTCCCGCCCGATCCGGACTTCGAGGCCCTGCGCCTGGAGCTCGCGCGCCTCCGGGCGGTCCGCGGATGGAGCTATGACGAGCTTGCTGCCCGCAGCGGACTCGCCCGGCGCACGCTCATCGAGATCGAGCAGGGCCGCACGATTGGGACTCTGAAGTCCTGGCATGCCCTTGCGCATGCCTTGAACACCCCTCTCGATGAACTCTTCGCCGCCCTGTGTAATGGGCATCAGCCCCCCAAGCACGCCGACGGGTGACGGGGATTGAGAGCGACGGTTGCCATCCGCCCAGATCGGTGACTGGCTACGAACCCGTGTTCGGGCGCTCGAAAATCAGTGTCATCAGATGCGGCAGTCCGGGGGACATGAGCGGTGTGACGCCGGCTGGTCGGCGTGTTGCCTGGCAGGTTCGCCCGCATGCGATCAACACCCCTTCCTTCACGCCATTGGGACGGCAGCCTCTTCCATGTCCGTAGGAGGCGTTCCCTGCGCCTGAGCAGCGACAGCGCAAGCCGTCTGCTGCGATGCGGTCAGGGTGACCGCTGCCGGGATTGCGGCAACCGAATCGAGTGGTACCACAGCACCAACGAACGGCCCGTCCGCCTGCATCCTCACGAGCTGCCTGCTGAGAAAGTGCCGCCATCGTGCCACTGGCACGTCAGCGGTGGCGTCGCACATCCGGCAGGGGACGGCAGCGGCTGGTGCCGCCTGCCGCACGCCATGGTGTGTCCGGCTCGCGACACCAATCCGGCCGCGCCGGAACTGACAGGGCTGCGTCGCGCTCTGGCGGTCAACACCCGTCGCCTGATCGACAGTGGCGCATTCGTTCCCCCTCCCGCCCTGCCGGACACCAAAGCGTCAGCGAGCACTACCTGCCGTCCGGCCCGTCCCGTCGTGCAGCTCCTGTATCTCCGCTACCTCGCCAATCACCCCGTGGACGAAATCCAGTGCGTTGCCCAGACCCGCCGACGTCACCGCTGCACCAGCCCACTCCTCACCCATGACACGCGGGCAGGTGTCTGGACTCTCCTGCCCTCCACCACATCGCACGGCCAGCTTCCCTTGCCTGGCGAGTTCATGGCCGTCTACTCACTCACCGGTCTGTCCTACGCAGAGCAACTTCGCTGGCGGGCTCAACGCTGCCCTGAGCACGCCGCCATTCCGACGGCCGCCGATGTGGCGCTGGTCGAATGGGAGCCCTTCGACCCGCTCCTCCACCACGAGCACATCCGCACCCGGCTCCCGACGCTCGCCCGAGGCCGGGCGCCTGCTGGCTATGGCAGCAAGGCACCCCGAGCTGACCGCGCACCGCACCGTGGGAGCTGATGAACTCGAGGACCTTCCCCAGCCGTCACAACAGCCCGTTTCAGCGCTCCGTCCTGCTCCGCCTCTTCCTGAGGAGCCCTTGTGCCTACCCCGACCGACGAACAAGTCCGAGCCGCCGACACCTTCCGGGCGGGACACCACCTCGTCCTGCAAGCGGGAGCCGGTACCGGGAAGACGACCACCCTCGCGATGCTCGCCTCCAGTACAAAACGCCACGGTCGCTACCTGGCCTTCAACAAAGACATCGCTCGTGACGCCGCCGCACGCTTCCCCCGCACAGTGATGTGCAAAACGGCCCATGCGACCGCGTATGCGGCGCTCGGGCACCGCTATGTGAGTCGACTCAACGGCCCACGCCAACCAGCCTGGAAGACCGGCCAGGCCCTCGGTATCACCCGGCCCGTCCGCATCGGTGATCACGAGATCAGTCACAAGACGCTCTCCCACACGGCGCTACGAACCGTGACACGCTTCTGCTACTCCGCCGATCGAGCTCTGGCTCGCCACCACGTGCCGCGCCTTCGCCGACTGACGGCGAACGACGAACACGCCGAGCTAACGGACGTCGTCATGCCGTTCGCGACCAAGGCCTGGGCCGATCTACAGGATCCCGAGCAGGGCGTGGTCCGCTTCGAACACGACCACTACCTGAAGATGTGGGCCCTGACTGAGCCCAAGATGGCAGCGGACTTCCTCTTCCTCGACGAGGCCCAGGACACCAACCCGGTGCTGGAGCATGTCTTCAACGCCCAACGCGATCATGCCCAACTCGTCATGGTCGGCGATTCTGCCCAGGCCATCTACGGCTGGCGCGGCGCACGCGACGTGATGACTGACTTCGACGCCACTGCCCTCACGCTGACCTGCTCCTTCCGCTTCGGCCCACGTCTCGCCGAGCATGCCAACCACTGGCTCGAACTCGCCGAGGCACCCATCCGTCTCACCGGCAGCGAATCCATCCCTACGGAGGTCGGCGACGTCACCCACCCGCACGCGGTGCTGTGCCGCACCAACATCGGCGCCATGGCCGAAGTCATGCGTCTCCTTTCCGCAGGCCGCCGAGTCGCTCTGGCCCGCGGTGGCCACACGCTTGCCGCACTTGCCCTGGCGGCTCGTGACCTCAAGGAAGGCCGCCGCACCAGCCATCCGGAGCTCGTCCTCTTCGCGTCTTGGGGAGATGTGCAGGACTACGCGGCGTACGACCCCGCCGGCGGAGACCTCCAGCCCTTCGTCGACCTCGTCAACACGCATGGTCCGGACGCCATTCTCACCGCGGTCAACGAGCTCACCGGCGAGGACCGTGCTGACGTCATTGTGTCCACCGCCCACAAGGCCAAGGGCCGAGAATGGCAGACCGTCCGCATCGGTGAGGACTTTCCACCGCCCAAGGACACTGACCAATGCGACGCCGAGGGCCGCCCAATTCCGGAGCCCATCAAGGACGCTGACGCACGCCTCGCATACGTAGCCGTGACCCGGGCACGCCGCCGCCTCGACCTAGGGGGGTTGTCTTGGGCCGAACCGCCAACAGTTTCCAGCATGGTTGCAGGCTGATGATTCTGGCGGTCAGCGAACCCCGAGCCACCAGGTAGCCCCTTCTTCCTCTCGGCCCTGCACATGTTGCTCAGCAAGGACAGCGTCCGTAATGAGCTGGCTGCCGCGCGTCTGATCGCACACGAGTGCCAGACGACTTGCGAAATGCCCCAGCCGATCAGCCAGCAGTGCTTTCTCCCCCTTACGCCGGCAGGCAGCTCGGAGGACCTGGTTCAGGCTGGCGACCACGTACTTGGTGTCGCCTCCGGACGCACGCAGGTCACGGAGAACAGGACTGTGCAGGTAGTCGCCTTGAGTGACTTGAGCCCAAACCAAGACGGTCGCGGCTGCCGGGCTAGGCGAGGTCGGTGCGCCACTGAACGTATTGAGTCCATCGGACAGCTCGCTCCATGCTGCTTCGGACAGGCGCCAAGAGTGCAAAGCGCGACGTCGCTTCGCGTAGTCGATGCGTTGTGGATCTGAGTCCAGGTCACAGGCGATTCGTTCAACTGATCGGTCGAATTCCGCCCGCGACTTCGTCGGATCCAGTACTTGCTTGAGGACTCTGAGGCTCTGCTGTGCTGTGGCCCAGGGAATACCGAGGGCTTCAGCGCACTCGGACCACGTGCCACCTGCCGCCATCTCTGCAAGTTTCAGTGAGGTGGCCCGGCGTAGATGGCGGATATTCCAGTTTGTGAGGGGACCCATGCGTTCCTGGAGCGGGGTGAAGTGAAGGGCCGCACTTGCTGTGGGCAGTAACGCTGGAACGTGCTCGATACGGAAGAGGCACTCCCGCGATGGTGTTCTGAGGCTGGAGCCACGGTGGCCGCCCGCCTGGTAAAAGCCGTTGAACTTACGAGCCAGTGCACGGGCGAGAACCGGTGAGAAATCCATACGACGGAAGCCTGCGGCCTGGTTCGGCGTCAGCCGCTCGAATGCTGTGCGCGCCAGCGGCTGCACTCGGTCCCGGAACTCTGCATCGCCTTCATCCCGGTGGCTGAGAACCTGGGCGGCCGCAACGAGGAGGGCGGCGCATTGAGCTGGATCGTCAGGAGCAGGCCACGGGCTGGATGACCGTTGGCCCCGGTCGTGCGCCTGATCCAGCTGCCGGGCGATTACCGTTGCATGGCTGTCGATCAGTGAGCACAAGCGTGCCGAGCCGACCAGGGGAGCACCTAACGGCCAGCTGCATTTGATGAGATGAGCGACGGCGACCAGATCGAGGAAGAAGTAGGGATCATTCTTTGTGCGGTGGGAAGGCCCGGTGAACAGGTTCCGTTCGATGCGGAGCTGGAGAGCGAGAACGCGATCAAGTTCCTCGGGCGTCATCATCGGTGCCTTGCTGGGTGACCGATCGAGCCGGGCTCCGCAACAGCGGTGGCTCTCGGTCGTGGCCGAGCGGGCGCTGTCCAGCGGCTGACGGCATTGTGCCGGATGGAGCCCGATCGCGGCCCGCTGCATGAGCAGGCCGGAGCGTTCCGTTCCGGGGGGCCGGTTGGCCAGATTGCCGCACTGTGGGCAGGCGCTGGACAACAGCGTCGCGTGCTTGGTACAGGCGAACACGACGGGGAGGTGCCATCGGAGCTTCCACGCACCACCAAGTGCATCCTGTACTGGGCTTCCGTTGCCGGTCAGGCATTGGGGGCAGAAGCGGCTGGACAGGTTGATCGCCCAGCGCCGTCGCGCGGCGGCATGGTTACGACCTTGGTCCAGACGGGTCGTGCGGAGCGGCGCGTATGTCGAGGCGAGCCCCGACCCAGCGAGGGTGAGCCCCTGTGCTTCGGCAGAGGAGAGCCGTGTGGCTTCACCGAGGGCGGCAGCGGCCTGCGGAGGCAACGTGAGCAGATAGTCGGCGGGCAGGCGACGGTGCATGGTGCTGAGCCCGCACAACTTGCCGATGCGGGCAGGCGACCGTTCCAGTCGGCAGGCGAGTCGGAGCAGGAATCCGGGCAGCGACTCTTCAGACAACGGGGCCAGGCTGCGGGCTAGTGCCCGGCTCTCCAGCCGGTTCACCCCGCCGACCCGGCGGCTTCCGGACCAACGTCGTCAAACACGGTGTTGCGGCCCTTGGGCTTCTTCTTCGCCGTTGCTTCGTGTGGCGGGATAGTGGGCTGTTCGCCGGATGCGGCGTCGAGGTCGGGCATGTCGCCGGGAGTTACGGTGAACTGGTTGAGAAGGCATTTCGTCAGCCGCTCGCTGCCGTCCTCAATGGCGAGTCGCAGCCCGCGCTGGATGAGCTTCTCCAGTACTCCTACGATGCCCCCGGTGCGGCGGAACAGGTACTCCGGCATGTCGCCGTCGGTCAGCATGCCTTTGGTGTCCGCCAGGAGCCGCATGTGGCCCTCCAGTCCGCGCAGATGGGTAATCCAGGCCTTCATCTCCTTTGCAGTGCCGTACCGAAAAGGACCCAGATCGACCACCTGGAAGCGGCGCTCGTGCTGACTGGCGGCGTGGTCGTTGGGGCTGCGGCCGCGGTCCCTCACCGGCGGATAGATCCACTCACCCGTCTTCGGATCACGACTGCCATCACGCAACAGCCCTGAAGTGGGGATGCCGACGCCGACGAGCACGAGCGTGACGGGCATGCTCATCATCTCGCGGATCAGGTCCAGGACGTCCTGATCGGCTTCGCGATGGAGCTTGAGGCGGGTGATGTCGTCGATCACAAGCGCCTTCGTGGCGTGCTCGATGATCGCCGTTTTGACGGTGCGGATCAGATCCTCAAGCCGCATGCCCTTGTAGTCCTCGCCGTAGAAGTCGAGGATGCGCTGACAGGTGGAGATGGGCGTGGCCTTCACCGGGCAGCGCACGTAGGCGACCGGTGCGACCAGATCGCGAGTGCCGGGCATCGCATCCGGGTTCATGTAGTTGTGCAAGTGCAGCCACTCCTCCATGAAGAGCGCCATCGCCTCGCACACTGTTTCCGTCTTGCCCTGGGCGCCGTCCCCATTGACCATGATCCCGCCGCGCGTGCCGGCCTTGTGGCTGAAGGCGCCTTCCTCGACCCTGGCTCGTACCGCGTTGGCGACTCTCTCGCTCATCGGGGTGGCCTCGATTGGCAGGCTGCTGTGCGTGGCGATCCGGTACAGGTTGTAGAGGCGCTGCTGGCGTCGTGACATGCGAGCAAACTCCTCTGCTGTGAGTACGGGAGCGGGAATGAAGTCCTTGCGGGTCTCGCACCAGCGCTGCCAGCCTTCCCAGGTGGTGCGATCCAGCGGGGGTCCGGGCAGGAAGGAAGGATTGCTGCATTCGAGGCTCACTGGCTGGCTTCTTCCTCGGTCCTGGCGGTCGGCTGGCCAGGTTCCTCATCGTCGAAGTCGTCATCAGGCAGGGCCATAAAACTTGAGGCACGCAGCCGTTCGGACAGATCCTGGGGCGGAGCGGGTTGCTCGGGCACAGCGGCCTCCCGGCGGCGTCGGCGTTCGCGGGTCACCGCATCCTCGCCCTGCTGAGCGCGCTCCTTCCAGCGCAGGGGGACGACCTTGCCGTCGCCGGAGCCGGCTCGAACTGTCGGAACGGCGACGACGGGTGAAGGCATTGCTTCTTGCTTGGCTTTCTTCTTGGCTGTGGCGCCTGTGGGGCGGTCGGCTGCTGCCGCGGCCGCCTGAGCCACCTCACGTGCATGCTCGGTGCGCTCTTTCTTCGACAACTGCGTCGGCCATTGGTCGACCGGGACTTTCTTCCCAATCAACTCCAGCAGTACGGGGAGTAGTTCGGTGTCCGCCTTGGGCGCGAGGCCCCGTCGGCGCAGCTCCCGCATGGCCTCGCGTACCCGGGCGTCGTTGAAAGCCGGCACCTTGCCCTCGTCGGGCAGCCCCGTCCAGCGCAGAGTGTGCCAGTCATGCGTGCGGGGGTCCTGGAAGAACACGAAGCACGGATCGCGCGGGTCGCGGTGGATGATGTATCTGTTCTTGTGCCGCCCACCGCGACGCGAGAGCTCACCGCGGTAGGGATCCAGGGCGTCGCCGTCGTACCAGAGGTTCTTGATCTTCACGCCGCGCTTGCCGTGGATCATGACTTTGTGCCGCGGCAGCAACTGGTAGTACAGCTCGGCAGACGGAATCCGCAGTGCGAAGCCGCCTTGGGCCATGGCCGCGGCGAACAGGCTGTTGGGACTGTGAGCGCCGCCTGGGTCCCAACTCGGCGCGTACGAGTCGAAGCGCCGATTCTGCCAGACCTTCACGATCCACGTGGCGATGAGATGTTCCAGCTCCGCCATCGTCAGGCAGGCGTCGGCCTCCGGGTCTACGCCGCGGTCGGCGGTGTCCACGCCCTGATAGCCGGGCAGGATGCCGAACACCAGTGACTGGATGGCGCCGAACGTCCGTTCCACCGACCATTTGTCGGTGGGACGCAGCACGCGACTGGGCTTGATGTTGGCTTTGATAACCCGCTGTACTTCAACCAGATGATGGTTGCGGTAGACGGCACCATGGTCGGTGGTGACGGTCTCGGGGGCGAAGAACGGAAGCCCGGCCACCTCATGCCCGGCGAAGTCCGCGACCACCGTGCCAGGGACACCAGGGTAGGCCCATTCCATGTCCTCGCCCCAGTCCGGACGCATCGGCAGCGGCATCATCATGTCCCGTAACACCATCGCCACGTCCATCGAGGTGTCGGAGACGAGACTGAGCCGGAACGCGACGATCGAGCGCGTGTAGACATCCAAAGCCAGCGTCAGGTACACCGACACTGGATCGCCGAACACGTTCTCCAGGACCTTGACCGGCAGCACCGTGGTGTCCAGGGCCACCACCTGTCCGGGCCGGTGCACGACGACGTGCCGGCCCGTCGCGTACCCCTTCGCCTTCGCCGCCGAGCGCGCATAACGCTGCCGAGCCCCGTTGGAGCCGAACCACTCCCTCCAGATGGCCCGCAGGGTGTCGTATCCGGGGATCTCCACGTGCTGAGCATCAGCGGGCTTGGCATCCGCAGATCGGGGGATCTCCACATGATGTTCGTCGGCGGACTTGGCGTCCGCCGAGCC
This sequence comes from Streptomyces sp. NPDC044719, assembly GCF_056433405.1. NCBI lineage: Bacteria > Bacillati > Actinomycetota > Actinomycetes > Kitasatosporales > Streptomycetaceae > Streptomyces > Streptomyces sp. NPDC044719. Next base: position 356,706 of record NZ_JBWKHE010000009.1, on the reverse strand, counting down.
GAACACCTCGCGCATGTACTGGTGGATGAGGCGTTCTTTCTCCCGCATGGTCAGTTTCGAGCGGTGCTGTGCCTCGGCGTGCACCGCGTACAGGGCCTCGCGCAGTTCGGGAGAGATCTGGTGGCCGGTTGCCTCCCGCAACCACCGGTCATCTGCCACGCCTACGGGACCGTACTTGCCCCGTCCGATGTCCCAGCGCACCAGGGTGCGCAGGCTCACCCGGTGCAGGCCGTTCGCCTTCGCCTGTGTGGGTGCTTCAGCAGCGGCACGGCGTAGTTCCTGTACTTTCGCGAGGCGACGCTGGGTGAGCGTCGTAGTGTCCGGGTCGTACTGCGGGCGTGGTTCATGCGGCAGCGCGGCAAGCGGGTCGCCGCTCCGGTAGCCGGTCTCGACCTCGCACAGGTGCTCCAGCCGGAGCATGACGATGGTGCGCTCCACCGGATTCAGGTCGTCCATCGACTTCGATTGGCGACCCCGGTCAGCGGCCGGCAGATCCATGCGGGTCCGAGTCGAAGGGCGGCAGTCCGGACGATGGATCAGTTCGCTCACTGAGGTCTTCCACGACCCGCCGTCGTCGTCGACGAGCGTAACCCGACCCAGGTGGGGCAGACAGGACTGGATCCGCCATGCGGCGCCGCTGACGATCAGCTCTGCGCCCGGTTCCAGCGTCCACATGGCCTCCACTGCGGTGCTCACCGCTCAAGCCTCCGGTGTCGTTGCTGCGGAGCCAGCCGGATAAGGCTGGCGTTCCCGAACGGCACGGAGAGATCCACGCCGAGGTGCCGATTCCACAGCAAATGGATCGCGTGCGCCCGGCCGATCGCCGGCAGGCAGCAGCGCTCGACCAACTCTCCGTACGGTAAAGGCGCTTGCGCGGCCGCCTCCTGTAATTGCGCCTGGATTCCGAGCACATCTGGCAGCGGGCGCCGCTCCGCCGACAGCGCGTCCACGTTGGTCAGCACATGCTGTCGCCACCCCACCACGACGCCGTACCGCCAGCCCGCTGACAGCGCGGCTTCCGCTGCAGCGGCGAACTTCAACGCGTCTTCCGCCTTGATCTGGCCGGCCGGACGTACATCGATCAGGAAAACCCCGGAGTCAGTCACCAACAGAAAGTCCGGCGTGTGCGTGATCGCCTTCCCCTCGGCGAAGAACCTCAGCCGGAACGGCTGAGACAGGGCCTCCACGAGACCCGCGGCGAAGTCGGAGACCAGCAGCAGACACTCTTCCTCATAGCTCTCAAAGCCATGGTGCCGGTCCGTCGCCATCAGGTACTCCAGCCCCGGCCGGTGGAACTGGTCCGTGCGCCACGTGAAGCGGCGCACAGGAACGCTCCGTCCGATACTCACCTGATCCAGGCCACGCACCGGGATGGCTACCGGAGAATGGCCGAACTTCCACGTCGTCGTCCAGCGCGCGGGCCACTTCTCGTCGAGGTCCAATACCTCAACGTAGTCCGAGAATTCGGTGTACAGAAGCGCAAGGTCCTCAAGGCGACACGCATCTGACCACGCAGGACCGGGGGATGTTGCCGATCCCGAAGACCAACGCCATGTAAAACTAGCCGAGTTCATCAGTAAAAGTCTGCCCCTGACCGCCTCTGTCAGTATGGTCCAACTTGAAAGAGCACGATGACGGTACGGCGCCGTAACTCCCCTGTGACGGCTAGTTTTTGGTGTGTCACACGTACGAGTGAATGGGTGCGTGTTTCTCTCCTTCACGCCAGGAACTGGCTAAGGCAGGGGGGCCTGGAACTGCCGTCGTTTGGAGCGCGGGGCGGCGTTCTAGCCGTAACGGCGCCCGGCGCTGCCCGGCCCAGCCTGGCGAATGGGGGTTCTCACGCCATGAAGCAAGGGCCGATTGGCCGGCGCCAGCCGATCCTCGAGGTGTAGCGCCAGCCGCTCAGTGCACGGCGCCCATGAGCATGGTCGAACGGGTTGTCGTCTTGGTCGTCCCACGGGTGACCTCGGCGACGGCAACCGAAAATCGGCCAAAGGTGGGTAACCCGGCCGGTATCCCCTCGGGCGGCGGAGCGGGGACTCTGAGGCAGGGGGCGCGGCGTCACAGCGGTGCCCGCTGGCTGGCAGAGACCGCGTTGTCGGCTTGCAGTACGTCGCTCACTGAGACGTGTAGCGCATGACCTCGGTCGCAGGCGGTGGCGAGTTGACTGGCGTACTTGTCGACTCGTTGGCGGATCGTCTCGCTTGGGCCCCCTGGCGACGCTGGGCTGATGAGCCGGTGGATGACCAAGGTAAGGCTTCTTCCTCCGCTGCCAGAGCGGCGCATATCCTGGAGGATCGGACTGTGGCGGTACTCGGCTTGTGTGACGTTACTCCATATCAGGATGCCGAGTGGAGAGGGGTCTCTTTGGGTGCGCAGCGCGCGCAGTTTACGGAGGTCCTCACACATCGCGGCGTGGTCTGCTTCTGGTAGACGCCACTGGGCCATCAGCTGTCGGCGTCTGGCGTAGTTAACACGGTTCTCGCTGTGATGCCATTCCTGAGCGATGCGATCGACCACGTCCTCGAATACTGGCCACAGGTTAGCATTGGAGAACTCACGCCCCAAGACGTTGAGTGCTATCCGGGCACTTTCCTCAGGGACTCCCACGAGGAGTGCGCACTGGCGCCAGGTTGCCCTCGTGATGAGCTCAGCGAGCCTCAGTGATGCGGCCCTGCGTAGGTAGCGTTGCAACTCGCGGGTAATGTAGGGCAGCCGCCTGGTTAGGGGAGTGAAGTGCCTGTCAAAGAGTGCTTGAGGCAAGAATGCGGGAACATCTTGGATGAGGTATCGATGACTGCTCGGTGCTAGGCGAGGGTTCGCCCTGTTTGAGTGACCGTATACGCGCCGGGCTGCGGCACGGGCAAGCGAGATGGAGATATCTGTGTCGCCTAGCAGTTTGCTGACATAATTCATGCGCCGCCGGTAGGCCTCACGAGCCAGGGGCTGGACGCGTTCGTAGAGGGACGCGAGGTTTCGATCGCCTAGTAGGTTGTGGGCCGCTAGCAGGAGGGCCCCGCATTGGGCAGGGTCGGTAGGGGTGTACCGGGTATCGCGGTGTCTTTGGGGCGACGATGCGCCGCGCTGTGCGGGGGCGGGCGGCGGGACCGGTGCGCAGTGCGTGTCGACCAGCGCCGCCAGGGCTTGCGACGGCAGTAGTGCTTCCCCGACCGGCCAGCTGAGTCTGACGAGATGGGCTGCCATGACCAAGTCCGGGAAGAACGACTTGTCGGCAGGGCGAGACAACCGAGCAGGCTGCTCATTTGCTGCTAGCTCCTGATCCAACAGCTGCTGCAGAGCGAGTAGACCGCCGAGATCCTTGCTGTCCAACCTGCCGTCGTGATCGAGAACCTCATCGAGTCGTGCACCACATGCGGTGGCGGTCCTGAAGGCGCGTTTGCCGATCTGATCGGCCGGAATGTGGCGGCACTGCAGTGGATGGAGGCCTGTGACGCGCGGCAGCTTGATCAACCTGACTGTCCCCGAGCTGTTGTTGTTCGTGTTGAGAGGGTTTGAGCAGGACGGGCACACGGTGCGCAGGAGGCGGTGGTGCTGCAAGCACGCGAAGGACATCGGGAGGTGCCAGCGGATGTTCCACGCGCCGCCGAATGCAGCCTGGACCGGACTGCCGTTGCCACGAAGACACTCGGGGCAGAATCTGGTGGAAGGGTTCACCGCCCAGTTTACTAATGCGCTACGTCCCGTGAACGCTGCATCTGTCTGCACCCGCTGGAGCAGGGGGTAGGTTGAAGCGAACCGTTGCATGGTCATGGAGGCGACTTCCTCCATCCGCAGTCCAGCCGCCGCTGAGAACTGTGCTGAGACCGCAGCCGGAACAGCGCGCAAGTTGCGGTGGGCGATGGCTGTCTGGAAGGTGCCCAACCCGCACAGCTCACCGATGCGCCAGGGCGAGCGGTCCAGCCGGTAGGCGAGCCGGAGTACATACCCAGGCAGTGACTCTTCGGGGAGCGGGGCGAGACTTCGCGGGAGTACCCTGCGTGTCGGATGAGTCATCGGTTCGACCCCGCAGCCGGGCTGGTGTCATCGAAGGCCGCAGTACGCTTTTTCTCTGTGCGGAGATGTACACCGTCGGTACAGCACTGCGACTCGCACAGAAGCATCGCGTGTTCGACAGTCCCGCCCGCAGGGAGCGAGGCGAGCCTCAATCGCTTCGTCTTCATGGCGCACAGCATGCTCTTGCCGGAGTGCCCCGACCATCGAACAGCAGAATTCGAAGTAGAAGTCGCGGATTCAGAGCTTCGATGTGCAGACCGCAGCAGTTGCAGTCCTGATCCGCGGCAACTTCAGCGCGCATCGATGGAATCTCTCAGCGGATGCTGACGCTGACCGTGCGCCGGCTGGAACGCGACGGGCTGTTAATTCGGACCGTCTACCCAACCGGGCCTGCCCAGGTCGACTACCGACTCACCGAGACCGGCGCAATCCTGACCAACCTCGCCAAGGCACTGGCCGACTGGTCGCTCGAGCACCGAGACACCATCGCCCATGCCCGCCAGGCTTACGACGCGCAGCATCCCGACAACGAGATCCGATAACCAACGGCGTCAACAACGTCATGACCCGCAACACGGCGACACGCCCCGTGACCTGCGCTGTACCAAAGTGCCAACTATCTCTCTGATTCCGTATCTCCAGCCGCTGAAGGTAATTGGCCTCAGCGCAGGTCACCAGCGTTGCCTTGTGCCAACTATCGATCCTGGTCACAACGAATGCGGTGATGGTGGTATCGACTCACTGGAAGGCCGGTACGACTTCCTTGATGAACAGTTCCAGGGACGTGCGCTTCTCCTCGTGCGACAGGCTGGTGTCGATCCAGAAGCTGTACTCGTCGACGCCGAGCTCCTCGTAGGCGCGCAGCCGCTCGATGATCTCGGCGGGGGTGCCGATCATCGCGGTCTTGTGGAGCGACTCCGGCAGGAACTCCGGTCGGTCTTCGAACTTCGACTCCGGGCTGGGCGGCAGGAACCCGTTCTGCGGTGTGGTCCTGTTGCCGAACCAGGCATCGAAGGTGCGGTAGAAGCGGTTGATCGCCTCCGCGGCCGGGCGCCAGCCGTCGGGCTCGTCGGGAGAGTGGACATGGGTGTGCCGCAGCACCATCAGGTCGGGGCGTGGCACCTCGGGGTGGTTGGCCACCGCGGTGTCGAACTTGGCCTTGAGGGCAACGACTTCCTCGTCGCCCTTCATCAGCGGCGTCACCATGACGTTGCAGCCCTGCGCCACCGCGAAGTCGTGGGAGGCGGGGTCGCGGGCGGCGATCCACATGGGCGGGTTGGGCTGCTGCACCGGCTTGGGGACGCTGGTCGAGGTCGGGAACTGCCAGATCTCACCGTCGTGGGCGTAGTCACCCCGCCACAACGCCCGTACAGCCGGTACCAGTTCGCGCAGATGCTTCCCGCCGTCGGCGGCCGGCAGCCCGTCCGCCAGCCGGTCGAACTCGAACTGGTAGGCACCCCGGGCTAGTCCGACCTCCATCCGGCCGTTGCTGATGACGTCGAGCAGCGCGCATTCACCGGCGGCCCTGAGCGGATGCCAGAACGGGGCGATGATGGTCCCGGCGCCCAGGCGGATGGTCGAGGTCTTCGCGGCCAGATGGGCGAGCAGCGGCATCGGGCTGGGGGAGATCGTGTACTCCATCGTGTGGTGCTCGCCGATCCACACGGTGGCGAACCCGCCGGCCTCGGCCATCAGGGCCAGCTCGGAGAGGTTCTCGAAGAGCTGCCGGTGGCTGACCTCCTCGTCCCAGCGCTCCATGTGCACGAACAACGAAAACCTCATGACTGCTCCTCGTGTGCTGTGGGAACCGAGGCGCCGGCGGCGTCCAGCTCGGTGAGGGTGACGTCACCGGTGGCCCAGTGCGTCCGGGGGACTTCGTGGACGACGACGCGGATGTACTCGGGCCGGGTGTCCACGGTGCGCAGGACCGCGCTGTGCACCTCGTGCATCAGCTCCCGGACCTGCTCCGGGGTCCGGCCCTCGGCGAGGGTGATGGCGACCTGTGGCATGTCAGCTCCGCATCGTGAACGGGTCGGCCACGGGCTCCTCGCTCGTGTTGATCCAGACGCTCTTGAGCCGCGTGTACTCCTTGATGGTCTCGGTGCCGTGCTCCACGCCGACGCCGCTGGTCTTGAAGCCCTGACGCGGTGACATCGGGGACATGGCCCGGTAGGTGTTGACCCACACGGTGCCGGCGTCCAGACGTGCCGCCATGCGATGCGCCCGGGAGAGGTTCGTCGTCCAGACGCCGGCCGCGAGTCCGTAGTCGGTGTCGTTGGCCAGACGCACGGCCTCGTCCTCGGTGTCGAACGGCATGACCGCAAGGACGGGGCCGAAGATCTCCTCCCGTACGACGCGCATGCCGTTGTCGACGTCCACGAGGACGGTCGGTTCGTAGAACCAGCCGCCGAGGCCGCCGTCGGTGGCCCGGCCACCGGTCAGCACCCGGGCGCCTTCGTCGCGGCCGAGGTCCACGTACCCGGCGACCTTGTCGCGCTGGTCCTCGAAGGCCAGCGGGCCGAGCTCGGTCCTCTCGTCCAGGGGGTCGCCGATGACGATGGTCCGGGCGCGCTCCGAGACCCGCTCGAGAAGCTCGTCGTAGACGGACCGGTGCGCGAACACCCGGCTTCCCGCGATGCAGGTCTGCCCGGCGGCGGCGAAGATACCGGCGACGACGCCCATCGCCGCGTTCGCGATGTTCGCGTCCTCGAAGACGATGTTGGGCGACTTGCCGCCGAGTTCGAGCGTGGAACCGATGAAACGACTCGCCGTCGCGGCCGCGATACGCGCCCCCGTGGCGGTGCTGCCGGTGAAGGAGATCTTCGCGAGGTCGCGGTGGTCGACCAAGGCCTGTCCTGCCTCGGCACCGAACCCCGTGACGACGTTCACCGCACCCGGCGGGAAGCCCGCTTCGAGTGCCAGCTCGGCGAGTCTGAGCACCGTCGCCGAGGTGTACTCCGAGGGCTTGATCACGACCGTGTTGCCTGCGCAGAGCGCGGGCGCCAGTTTGCTGCTGGTCAGCGTCAGCGGGGAGTTCCAGGGCGTGATCGCCCCGACCACGCCGAGGGGTTCGCGGGCCGTGTAGTTGAGTACCTGCCGGTCGGAGGTGGGGATGAAGTCGCCGTGGATCTTGTCGGCCAGTCCGGCGTAGTAGTGGTAGTACTCCGGCAGGGTGGCCAGCTGCCCGCGCATTTCGCGCAGCAGCTTGCCGTTGTCCTGCGTCTCCATGCGGGCCAGCTCTTCGGCGTTCGCGGCGATCAGGTCGCCCAGGCGCCGCAGCAGGTGTCCGCGCCGTGTCTGGCTCAGGTCGCGCCAGCGCGGATCCTCGAACGCCTTCCTCGCGGCGGCCACGGCTTTGTCGATGTCGGCGGCGTTGCCGCGCGCGGCCCGGTAGAGGACCTCGCGGGTGGCCGGGTTGCTGCTCTCGAAGTACTCGCCCGACATCGGCTCGGCCCATGTCCCGCCGATGAAGTGCCGCGACGTAGTGAGGTCAGACATGTGCGCACTCTCCGATGAAAGTGGTGAGGCAGTCGGCGAACGCCTCGGGGCGCTCGACGGGCAGCATGTGACGCGCCTGGGGGATGACCACCGCGCGGCAGTCGGGGAGCGCCGCAGCGAGCCGGTGGGTCATCTCGGGGGTGGACCCCGGATCGTTCTCGCCCGTCACTGCCAGCGCGCGGACGGCGATGGCGGCCAGGTGCGGTGCGAGGCCGGCGTCGGCCGTGGCGAACACGCGGTAGCAGTTGAGGAAGGACGCGATGTCGTTGGCGAGCAGAGTGGCCTCGGTGCGGGCCACCAGCTCGGGGCCGACGTCGGTCCCGTCGTACCAGCGCTTCAGGGACGCGGCCGCGCTCGCCGGGAAGTCGGTCTCCGCCGTGCGCAGCCGGTCCAGTACGGACGCCCGCTCCTCGGCCGTACGCTCGCACACCGCACTGACCGAGGTCAGCGTGGCCACCAGCTCCGGGCGGTGCAGCGCCACCTGCTGGGCGACCAGTGCGCCCAGCGAGAATCCGACCAGGTGCGAACCCGGCGGGATCTCGTCGACCACGCCGTCGGCGAGGTCGGTGAGCGTCACCCCGTCGCTCGCCGGCGGGTGGGTGCCGTGGCCCGGCAGGTCGGGGGTGAGCACGGTGAAGCGGTCGGCCAGGAGTACGGCGGTGGGCTCCCACATGGTGTGGTCGAGCCCGACGCCGTGCAGCAGCACCACGGTGGGCTTGCTCATGGACGCTTCCTACTGCTCGGTGGAGAGCGGCGCCAGGCGCTGCTGGGGGCGTCCCTGGGCGGCCGCGGCGAGCGCGACGACGATCTCGTTCGGGTGGGGGGCGTCGCTCAGCCTGACCTCGACGGTCTGGTGGTGGGAGCGGATCGTGGCGTCGGTGATGTGCTTCAGCGGGATGTCGAAGACCACACCGGCGGGCCCGCGCTTCTCGACCGCGGGCAGCAGGGTGGTGGCGTTCGCGGCCTTGCGGAAGTGGTCGCCGAACTTGAGCGTGTGGATCAGCGCCGAGCCGTGCTCGATCTCGCCGTCCAGGCCGACGATGGCCGCCTTCCCGTACGCCTCGGCGGGGGCCTCGAGAGCGTCGAGCACCGCCGGGGCCAGCAGCGCGCCGAGGCCCGAGGCGTTCGCCTCGATGCCGGGATTCAGGTCCTCGACGAAGCCCTGACCGGCCCAGGGGTTCTCGATCACCGCTGCGACGACGGCGATCCGGGCGGGGCGGCCGACCGCGCGACCCCCTTCGGTGCGGATCTCCTCGACGACGGTCACGATCTTGCGGACGCTCATGAGGGAACAACCTCCAGAGTCTCGGTGGTGACGACGGGGTCGGTCATACGGTCCCCGATACGGGGGTGCGGGCGCGGACCCGTCGACGCGGCGGCGATGACGACGATCTCGTCCGGGCGCGGGGCGTCGGAAACGCGGGCGCTGATGGTCTGGTAGTGACTGCGCGTCGCGGCGTGTGTCTTGTGCCAGAGCGGGACGGTCAGCGTCTCGCCGGCCTCGGCACGCGTGTCGGCGAAGCAGATGATCGACTCGCCCTGGAGGAACTCCCTCACCAGATTGCCGAAGTACGGAGTGTGGATGAGGGCCCCGGCGTGCTCGATCTCGCCCGCCGTACCGACGATGGCAGCTTTGCCGAACGATTCGATCTCGTCCACGCCACCCAGGCAAGCGATGAGCCGATCGGTCAGCAACCTGGCCAGAACCGGGGCGATGTGCCCCTGCGCCATGGACAGATCAGCCGATGGGCCGGTGCCCACCCACGGGTTCCGTATGACCGCGGCGACGCTGGCTCGCCGCGCGGGCTGAGCCGGTCCCTCGCCCGCCTCGGTCAGGACGACGTCGCGGTAGAGCACGAGCTTCCGGAGACCGATGCTCTCGTCAGGATGTGCCATGCGCTCTTGCATGGCACAGGACGATAGGCATCGTCTTTCTGGTTGGTCAAGAGGTTGAACGAGAGGGCTCTTCTGTGGTCCCTCTCTTTTTGTTGGGCCCGGTAGTAGGCCCTTGAGCTGCACTTATTGTTGGTGTTCACGGTGGCAGCGCGATTCCGCGGTCCGAACCCTTGACGCTCCATCGACGCCGTGCCTTACTGCTGCTTGTATGCCAGACCAGGTGGCCATCGGCCCCGCGGACCCAAGGAGTTACATGTCCAGTCACCTTGGAACGGGCGCGGAAACGGCGCCCGCGACGCCGTCGGGCAGCGGTGAGCAAAGCGCCACGGACGGCACCGGCGGCGCCCCCGACGGCGGCGGCAGACTCGGTTCCGTTTTCTGGAGTTCGATCGGCATCTCCGCGATCTTCGTGGCCTGGGCGGTCCTCTTCACGGACAACCTGAACAAGGTCACCAACACCTCGCTGAACTGGGTGACGGCCACGTTCGGCTGGTCCTATCTGGTGGTCACGCTCGCCATCCTCGTCTTCCTGGTGTTCCTGGCCTTCAGCCCCGCCGGCGACATCCGGCTGGGCAAGGACACCGACCGCCCCGAGTTCTCGACGCTCACCTGGTTCGCCATGATCCTCAGCGCGGTCATGGGCATCGGACTGGTCTCGTACGGCGTCGCCGAACCGATCTCCCACCTGGCGACGCCACCGCACGGACTCGCCGAGCCGAACACGCCGGCGGCGGCGGTGCGCGCCCTGCAGTACTCCTACTTCGACTGGGGCCTGCACGCCTGGGCGATCTTCGCCGTCTTCGGTCTCGCCATCGCGTACTCGACGTGTCGCAAGGGCCGGCGCACCCTGGTGAGCCAGTTGTTCGTGCCGCTGCTCGGCGACCGCGTGAACGGGCCGATCGGCAAGGCGATCGACGTGCTCGCCGTGTTCGCGACGCTCTTCGGCACCACGACGTCCCTCGGCCTGGGGGCCCTTCAGGTCAACAACGGTCTCGGCAAGTTGTTCGGGATGCCGGTCAACTCGGTGAGCCAGGTGCTCATCATCGCCGCCGTCACATCGATCTTCACGCTCTCGGCCGTGACCGGGGTCAGCAAGGGCATCAAGTACCTGAGCCAGGGCAGTTCACTGCTGGCGATCGCGCTGTTCGTCTTCATGCTGATCGTCGGCCCGGCCGTGTTCCTCGCGAACCTGTACATCGAGTCCGTGGGCCAATGGGCCACCGACTTCTTCCGGATGAGCCTGCAGGGCACCGCCTTCGGCGGGCTCCAATGGATGCAGTGGTGGACCTACTTCATGATGGCCTGGTGGGTCTCCTGGGGCGCCTTCGTCGGTGTCTTCCTGGCACGGATCTCGCGGGGCCGCACCATCCGCGGCTTCATCATGGGCGTCCTGGTCGTCCCCAGCGTCGTGTTCTTCACCTGGTTCACGGTCTTCGGGGGCACGGCGATCCACGTCGACATGTTCGAAGGCGGTGACATCGCCAAGCAGACCGCGGCCGACATCAACAGCGCGTTCTTCGCGACCCTCGACCACTTCCCGCTGGCCGGCGTCACCTCGGTGATCGCGATCATCCTGGTCGTGATGTTCTTCGTGTCCGGCGCGGACGCCAACACCTACGTGCTGTCCATGATGACCTCCGACGGATCGCTCACCCCGCGGCGCCCGGTGCTCATCCTCTGGGGTGTCCTCACCGGCGTCACCGCCGTCGTCCTCATGCTCGCGGGCGGTCTGAACGCCCTGCAGAACACCGTCATCGTGACATCCCTGCCGTTCCTCGTGATCATCGCCGGCCTGGCGGTGTCCTTCTGGAAGGAACTGAGCACGGACCGAAAGGAGAAGACCGGTGTCACACCCCGAAGCTCGTCGTGACCTCATCGAGAAGGCGTGGACCGCGGCCTGGGGCGAGGGCGACGCCGACGCCCTCGACACCCTGCTGAGCCCGGACTACCTCCGCCGCACCAGCGACCCCCACCCGCTGGACCTCGATGCCTTCAAGGCCTCGATCGTCTCTACCCGGGCGGCTTTCCCGGACCTCGTCACGACCATCGACGAAATCGTGGTCGAGGGCGACAGGGCCGCGATCCGCTGGCACAGCAGCGGAACCCACGTGAACTCGTTCCTCGGTGTCCCTCCCACCGGGCGACACGTCGACGTCAGCGGCGCCACCTTCGCCCGCTTCGACGGGGACCGGATCGTCGAGGAGCACGTGACGTGGGACCCCCGGGCGCTGCTCTCGGCGCTGGGTGTCATCCGCGTGGGACAGGACTGACGATCAAGATGACTAGGAGCAACTCCATGGCCCCGCTCGCCTCGAAGCCCGACCTCGACGTGATGAAGCAGGTCAACCGGCAGTTCGTCACCGGTGTCACGGTCGTGACCGCGATGGACGGAGAGACCCCCCGCGGGCTGGCCGTCAACGCGTTCTCCAGCATCTCGCTCGACCCCGCCACGGTAATGGTGTGCGTCCAGTGCACCTCCTCCACCCACGACTGCCTGTTCCGGGCCGACCACCTCGCGATCAACATCCTGTCCACCGATCAGCTCGACGTCGTCGGCACGTTCGCGAGCAAGGCCGCCGACAAGTTCAGCGACGTGGAATGGGAGCAAGGCCCGTTCGGCAGCCCGCTGATCGCCCGGAGCAGCGCGCGGATGGAGGTCGAGATCCGTGAGCGGCTGCAGGCCAGCACCCACACGGTGTTCATCTGCCGCGTGGTGCACGCCGAGGCCGCCGCGAACCCTCCCATGGTCTACAGCGCCGGTAAGTTCTTCGACGGTGGCGCGCTCGCGCCGCTGGGATGACCGGCGGGCGGCTCGGGAGACGGAGGAGGGTTCGGTGAATCGCGCACAGAGCGAACCGAAGTGGGGTTCCCCCCGGCCGAAGGGTGGGGGAGGGTCGATGCAGGCCAGGGTGATCGCCGAAATGCGCCGGCGGATCATCAAGGGAGACATCGAGCCCGGGGCTCCGCTGTCGGAGTTCGCCCTCGCGGAGGAGTTCGGCGTCAGCCGCACCCCGGTACGCGAAGCCCTCAAGCAGCTTCAGACCGAAGGGCTGGTCGAGATCCGGCCCCGCGTCGGGACGTTCGTCACCACCCCCTCCCGCCGTGAGATCACGGAACTCTTCGAGATGAAGGAACTCCTCGAGGGCGCGGCCGCCCGCCTCCTCGCCCGGCGCGGCCGCGTCACGGAGATCGACCTGCTCGAGCGGAACCTGCGCGAGGCCGACGAAGCGGTGGACCGGGACGATCGGGAGCGGTACGCGGAACTGGTCCAGGAGTTCCACGACTTGCTCATCGCGGGTGCCGACAACAGCAAGTTGGAGGCCCACTACCGGATGCTGATGAATCAGCTGGCCTATTCCCGGCTGGTGAACACGTCGCTGAGCCGGCCGGGCCGTGCCCTGCAATCGGATCGTGAACACCACCTCGTCCTGGAGCTGATCATGGACAAGGACGGCGACAGCGCCGAGCACGTGATGCGTGAGCATGTCAGGGCCAGCCGCCGTGCGCTGCTGGCGGGGCTGCCCATCAGCTCTGGTGCCGACTAGCGATCCTGGTCACATCGACCGGTCCGGCCCGGCGCCTACCCGGGTTCGACGACGAAGTCCCCGGGCGCCGGACGGCTCTCGGCGGTCACTTGTCCCGGTCCCGTGACCCGGGCCCGCAGCCGGATGGTGTCGCCGGGTTCCGCGTCCACCAGCAGTTCGGTGCGGACTGCCAGTTCGAGGCGCTGCCCGACTTGGCGGGACAGCAGGTCGGCGTAGCCGGGCACCGCCCTGGCATCGAGGACCCGCACCACCGCCTGGTCCCAGCCGGCCAGGCGGTGGCCAGTGTCCTTGGAGAGCAGCCGCACGGTCAGGACGGTACGGTTCTCGATCACCTGGACCATGGCGTACCGCCCTGCCGTTCAGTCGCTGCGCGGGGTGCCGAAGCGGGGCATGCGGCCGGGCACGGCGCCGCCCCTCCCGTCGGTCGGCTCACTGCCGGCCGGGGCCGAGTGAGTGATCTCCCTCAGATAGGCCTCGACGGTCTCCCACGGATACCGCCGTACCGTCCGCTCCAGGCCGGCCAGGCGTTGCCGCAGGTCGTCGAGGTCCCGGGCCAGTCCGGACGGTGCGAGTTCCGCTTCCCGGGCTCGGGCGCCGGCGGGGACCCCCGGGGCCTGGACCGCAGGAGCCGCACTCACCGAGACGGACGCCGTGATGAGGGTGCGGCACTCCGAGATGTCCGTGATGGACACCCCCGTGGGCACTCCGTCGTACGACACGGAGCTGGGCCGGCTGGTCGGGGTGAGGGAGGTGTTGGCGCCGGTCCCGGGATACGGGTCGCCGGCGTCGCCGCGGTTCCTTCCCTCCTCCAGATCGTTCTGGTTGTCCGCTTGGACGAGACCCACCAGGTAGTGCGGTTCGGCGGTGTTGTCGGGCTGGCCCTCGTCGATGTGCCAGGCGAGCAGGCCGTGGCTGGGCAACGAGTCGTCGTAGCCCATCTGTTGACGGTTCTCGAGCAGGAAGTACTCCTTGCCCGGCTGTCCGTCGGTCCATACCCGGTGCACCTGATGGCTGACCTGCACGTTGGGCAGCGTGAGGGTGCCGTTCTCGGTGACGTCGACCTGGTCGACCCAGCCCTGCCGGAGCTTGCACCAGGCGGACGGATGCGTCGGGATCTCGCCTCCGCCGCCCCACGAACCACCGCCCATCAGGCACCAGTTGCCGACACCTTCGGAGCTTCCGTCGGCGTCGTACAGGTCGGGCAGACCGAACAGCAGGTGTCCCAGCTCATGGGCGCAGACGCCGATCCTGGCGTCCTCGGGGACGGTGAGGTACGCGAAGATGCCGGCGCCGTCGGCGTGGAGGGTGTTGGGCAGGACCCACTTGTGGGACCAGATGTCGCCCGGGTCGAGGGTGGCCTCACCGCCGGGTCCGGAGTGGATCACCATGAAGGCGTCGACGAATCCGTTGCCGTCGTTGTCGTAGGGCGCGTAATTGACCAGCGGATCGGCCGATATCGCGGCATCGCGCGCCATGAGCTGCGCGCGGGGCACTCCGGTCGGCCTGCCGATACCGAAGTTCCCGTTCGCGTACCAGGACAGTTCGTGTGGCAACCGCACCGGACCGATGATCTCGCCGACGATGTCGACCAGACCGTGGCTGACCTCCCGGAAGTAGTCGCGCACACTGCCGTTCTGCAGCTCGTTCTCCGAGAAGAAGAGCTTCTCGAAATGCTCCTTGCTCGCGGTCATCTCCTTGTCCGGGAAGTCCACCAGCACGGCGACCACCCGGACCGTACCCCTGAGCGGGGCACGTTCGGCAGCCGCTCTGCGGAGGGCTCCGGAGGGGGTGCCGGCCGTGAACATCTCTGGCGGGAGAATGATGTTGTCGTCGAACCCGGGCACTCGCGGCTGTCCGCTGGGCACGAACTGCCGGGCCATCGGCAACTCACCCCGGAGCCTTTGCAACTCCTCGTTCATCCTGTCCCGCGCCTCCGGACTGGGGCAGACGGCGCAGAAATCCGACCACACGGCGGCCGCGGCGCTCCTGCGTACTGGGATTTCAGTCATGATATTTCTCCTGCCGCTGGTAAAATCGCGCTCTTTTCCCCCTTCTCCAGTAGGTGCGCTGCGGAGGATTCTGTCAAAGCGATCTCGTTTTTGATTGAAGCGCAAATTCTTGAACCGGCGACAAAGATGCGTGGGGTCCATTCCTTCTGGCGCGGGAAAATCAGCCAAGCGCGGGAAAGGTAATACTGCTGTCCGTGCTCTCATTTCCCTAAGGTGTCTCTTCGCATCCCTTCACCGAAAGGAAAGGTGGAAATGCCCGAGCCGATTCCGCCGGAGAATTGGAGTCGTCGTCGACCACTCCAGCGTACGGCGGACGTGCCCCATTCCGGCGGGCACGAGCACGGCGCGTACGAGGCCCCGAGCGAAACGCCCGCCACCGCGCCGGCGCCGAGCACCGGGACCCGGAGTCGGGCGCGCTCCGTAGCTCTTTCAACTGTCCGGAGTTGAACGGCATTCGCCTACACCCCGGGATGCGAGCGCGCAACCGAAGGCGGACGATGGAGAGGTGGGGGCAGGTCCGTGCGGGGCCTTCACAACGGTTCCCCTGTCGCGATCCCCACCTTTGCGAACGGCCCGTGCCACCCGGGACGTTCACTCGGTCACGTGCCGATTCCGGACCGGTTCACTGCGTGGAGGCACCGAAATGTCCGTGCTCTTCTTCGACATAGAAGCGACCCTGGCGGATGCCCGGGAGGAGGCGGACGGGTCCCTGACGTTGCTGCCACGACCTCGCGTTCTCGCCGTGCTCGACACCTTCCCCGACGTCCCCCGGGGCATCATCTCCAACCCGGGCTCGAGCGAAGGCGCCGCGGAGCGGGCCGCGTCAGCCCTGCGGGAGGCGTTCCCCGGCCGGTTCGCCAGCGACGCGCTGATCCACTGGGGCCCCAAGAACAGCCGGGAGATCTTCGACGAGGCGGTGGCCGGCACGGCGGGCGAGGGAGTCCCTGCCTCCGCACCCGGCGAGTGCGTCTTCGTGGGCGAGGACCACCAGGAGCGCGCGTTCGCCGAGCAGGCGGGGCTGCGTACCGCCGCCCACCCCGTGTTCACCGGCGCCGCCCTGGAGAACCGGCCCGTGCTCTGGGCCCGCATCGAACTGCCCGAGGACCGGGGGCTGCCCGCGCTGGAGACGGTCGCGAACCACACCGAGGTCGTTCCCGTGCACATCGCCTCCGCGCGGCTCGTGCTGGCCATGGCCAGCATGCGCGGAGCAGCCGCACTCGAGCAGGCCGGGTTCGCGGTCGACCTCCGGGGGCCGGTGGAGGACACGGCGGCCTTCCTGATCCGCGACGACCGCCCCCTCACCACCGGCCAGGGCTTCGCGGACGCCCCGGACAGGGCGACGACACGCGCCACGTCCGCCTTCGGCGTCGTCGCCGGCGAACTCGCCGCCCTCGAGGCACCGCCCCTCCTCCCGCTGGGCGCCGCGCCGGGCGGTGTCTACGTCGCCGCACCCGCGGGCGCTCCGATCGAGGACGTCCACCTGCCGGGCGCGAAGCCCGGCCACACCGAACGACTGCTTCCGGACCCGGCGCTCCTGTCCCGCCCCGGTGAGGCACGTGCGGCGCAAGGCCGCGCCGCGGGCCTCACGGAAGGCCCGGCGGAGCCGGGTCCACCCGCGCCGGCAGCCGGTGACGGCCACCCCTCCCCGGAAACGGTCGCCGCGGTACGGGCGGCCGTGACCCCCGACGTACTGCGCGGTCATGTCGCGCGCATCTCCGGCGTCGAACCGCTCAGAGACGGCGGGGCGCTCCTGGTCCGCAGCCGTGACGCCTCCGCCGCGGACAACCCCAAAGTCGTCGAGGCACTCGCGGACCGCTTCCAGAACCTCGGCATGACGGTACGACTGCACCGATTCCGGTGGCGCGGAAGCCGGTTGTTCAACGTGGAGGCCGAGCACCGTGCGGCCGGGGCGGACTCCACGGTGCTCATCACCGCGCACTTGGACTCCACCGCCTCCAGCGGCGAATTCGTCGACGAGAGCGGCGCCCCACGCCCCTACGACCCCGCTGTGGACCCCGCACCGGGCGCCGACGACGACGGCAGTGGAACCGCCGCCGTCATGGCCGCGGCCGAGTGCCTGCACGACCTGCTCGCCGAGGGCAGGACACCGACCAGGAACGTACGCTTCGTGCTCTTCAACGCCGAGGAACAGGGCCTGGTCGGCAGCAAGTTCTATGCGCGGGCCGCCGCCGCTGCGGACGACCGTATCGCCGGTGTCTTCCAGATGGACATGATCGCGGGTCGCCAGGAGGGCAGCGCACCCACCGTCGAGATCCACGCCGGCTCCTCGGTGCCGGGTCCGGTCGTCGGAGCCTCCGACGCGCTGGGCGCTCTCGTCGCGGACACCCTCCCCGCCATCGACCCCACGGTGACCGTCCAACAGCTCACGGGCCCCGGCGATCCGGCGATCGGACGGAGCGACCACGCCAGCTTCCATGAGCGGGGGTGGGCGGCCATCGCCGTCTCCGAGGACATTTTCGCTCCGGACGGCGGGCCCGGTACGGGCACCAGGCAGTACCACACCCCGGGAGACACGCTCACCGACCGAGATCACAGCCCGGAGTTCGCGGCCACGGTCGCCCGCTCCGTAACGGCGACCGCGCTCACCCTCGCGGGCCTGTAACCCACAGGACAGCAGAAGCCGGGCTTCGCGCCCGGTGACAGGAGCAACCGTCATGACACAGCTGATCGACAAACGGGACATGGATTACGACCGGCTCGCCCGGGTCCAGGGCGCCGAGGCGTTTCTCGCCGAGACCGATCGCGTGGCGGAGTCGGTGCACCACACCCTCATCGCCGACGACAGCAAGGTCAACCGCTTCACCGGGCACCTGACCGAGCTGCGGGTGGAGGGCGCACCGGCCGGCCTCGCCGAACGGGCGGGCGCCGAGTCCGCCGACGGCGACTACATCGCCCGCGCCAAGGAGTACCTCTCCTCGGTATCGGGGGCGATCGGGTTCGCCGCCGGAGAGCCCGCCGAGTTCGAGGCCGACCCGAAGGTGACGTCCACGAGCGGCGGCATGCGCGTGGTCAGCCTCCAGCAGACACTCAACGGCATCGACGTATGGGGCATGGCCCCCAAGGTGTGGCTGCGTGAGGACGGCACGGTCGACAGGGTCGTCGGGGACACGGCGAGCGTGCCGGGCAGCGTGCCCACGATGCCGGTGGTGCCGGTCGAGGCAGCTCTCGCCGCAGGTGCCGCGAAGGCCGCCGCACCGGTCACGATCGAAAGTCCCTTCGGTGACGACGCCCTCCCGGCCCTGGACATCTCCGCCGGCTTCCGCCGGCTCAGCTCCCAGGCGCGCAACGACCAGCCGATGACCTTCGACCAGGGCGCCTTCGACGAGGCGATCCCCGCCCGGCTCGTGTACTTCTACATGGGCGACGCCGTCCGGCTCGCGTGGTCGTTCAGGTTCTCCCGCGCGAGGGGTGCCGTGCAGTACCACGCGCTCGTGGAGGCCGACGAGACGACGCCGGACAAGACGGCACCCCAGGTCCTGTATCTCCAGGACCTGTCGAACCATGTCATCGGAGGCGTGGTGGTCCGGCAGAACCCGGCCGAGACCGGATTCGCGCTGGCCTCCTTCCCGCTTCCCCTGAGCGACTACCCGGTCAAACCGCCGCCGGCGCCGACGCCCGGACTCTTCGGACCCTGGGTCACGCAACAGAACGGGCATGTGGCGACCGTCGGGAACAACGTCGAGGCCGTCGACGGCGTCACCGGCAAGAGCTTCGAGGTCGACCTCGACTCGGCGGGCAACGCGCTCTTCGCCCCGGACCCCGACACTCCTGAGCAGCTGATCACCAACGTCTTCTACGGCTGCAACTACATGCGTGACTTCTTCGTCATGCTCGGCTTCACGGAGGAGCACGGCAACTTCCAGACCGTCAATGTCTCGGGCCTCGGCCATGGCGCCGACCCGGTCCGCGCCTTCACGCATCCCGTGGCGATTCCGGGCACCGCCACCATGCTCACCCGAGCCGACGGTCTGGCGGCGGAGATGAACATGGGGCTGGTCGAACGGACCGGCAGGCACACGGCCCTGGCCATGGACGTCATCGTCCACGAGGCCACGCACGGTACGACCAACCGGCTCGTCGGCGGGCTGCACGATGCCAACGGCCTGCGAGAACCGCAGTCCCGGGCGATGGGCGAGGGCTGGTCGGACTACTTCGCGCTCACCATTTTCAACTTCTTCCGCGAGCACGAGCACACCGTGGTCGGCGACTGGGTCATCGACGACCCGGGCGGCATCCGTCAGCGACCGTACGACGACCGCTACCCCGGTGACTTCGGGGACATCGGACAGGTTACGGGCGGACTCGACTACACGAGGATTCACAACGTCGGCGAGATCTGGTGCGCCGCGCTCATGGAGATGACCCGCCGGATCAGCGCGGAACTCGGCGGCAGGGAGCGCGGGTACCGGGTGGCCTGGCAAGCCGTCGTGGACGGGCTGAAGCTCACCCCGAAGAATCCGTCGTTCCTCACCGCCCGTGGCGCGGTCCTGCGGGCTCTGAAGGACCTCAAGGGCAGCTCATTCACCGAGGCCGAGTACCCCGGGGTGCGCAATGCGGCCTGGGGATCCTTCGCCCGGTACGGCATGGGCTTCGACGCCTTCTGCCCCAACACGTCCTTCATCGGCTGCCGGGCCGGCACCAAGCTGCCTCCGGCCGGACACGAGGACTGAGGCGGTCCAGCCGGTCCAGCTGTTCCAAGGGGCCTTGTCACATGACGCCTGGCGCTAACTGCCCTGCGTGCCCTTCTCCCGCCCCACCGCGCTGCCCGTCACCGCCAGCACGGAGAGCACCACGAGCGCGGCGGCCGGACCCAGAACGGTCCAGGGGGCCAGTTCGGCGTACGGCTGGTTCTCGGACAGGAGCCGGCCCCACTCGGGGGTGGGCGGCTGTTCGCCGAGGCCGAGGAAGCCGAGCGAGGCGAGGACCAGGACGGTGGTGGGCAGCCGGAGCAGGGCGTTGCGCAGCAGGGCCGGGATCACCGCGGGGAGCAGGTGGCGCCGCAGCAGGTGCGTCCGCCCCGCCCCGAGCGCGGCGGAAGCGGCGATGTGACCGCTTGCCCGTTCCTGTTCGACAAGCGCGGCGGTCTGGGCGGCGTAGGGGCTCCAGCCCACCGCGCAGACGGCGCAGGCCGCTCCCCACACCGACGGGCCCATCACGCCCGCGATCAGCAGGCCCGAGAGGACGGCGGGCAGCGTCGACACGACCTCCGTCGGACCCGCGCTCGCCCGTGGCGCCATGCCCAGCAGCAGTCCGGTGACGGCGCTGAGCGCGGTCACCGCGAGGGCGACTCCCGCCGTGCGCACCGCCCCGTGACCCAGCCGGGCCAGCAGATCCCGGCCCAGAGCGTCGGTGCCCAGGGGATGTTCGGGAGAGGGTGACAGCAGCCGCGCCGTCGTGTCGACCGCCAAGGGGTCGCGCAGGAGGCCCGCCGTGACCAGGGCCAGCAGGGCCAGCGCACAGACCGCGCTGATCCAGCGCAGGGAGCGCGGCGCGACGAGCGGGGGCCTGTGCAGCGCCGGCAGGGCGCCGTCGCGCAGGGGACGGCCGAGGAGCGCGTGGCGCAGGGCCCGGATCAGGACGCCGGCGCTCACGCCGAGCAGGACCAGGGCCAGGGTCGCGGTCTGCAGCACCGGGAGGTCCTGCGCGACGGCGGCCTCCAGGGCGAGCCGGCCGAGCCCGGGGATGTTGAAGATCTTCTCCACCGCGACCGCGCCGCCGACCAGCGCCACGACGGTCGGCAGCAGTTGCGGCAGCATGCCGGGCAGGGTGCGGCGCAGCGCGTTGCGGGCGATGTGGCCCGGCGGGAGACCGACGGCGTATGCCGTGCGCGCCCACGGTTCGTGGAACGCGGCGGGCAGCGCGTGGTCGAGCAGCCCGCCCAGCATCGCGCCCGAGGGGATGCCGAGGGCGAGCGAGGGCAGCACCATCGATCGCGGCCCCTCCCAGCCGCTGGACGGGAACCACCCCCACCAGACCCCGCCCACCGTGGCCAGCACCGAGGCGAGCAGGAACTTCGGCAACGCGGCCAGCACAGCGGCCGTCGTACCCGCCCGGTCCTGACGCAGCCGGCGCCGGGAGCCGAGGAACACCGTGCGGGCGCACACCAGCGCGGCCACCACGGCGGTGACCACGGACGCGCCCAGCATCAGCGTCAGGGACACCGAAAGGGCGGTCCCCACCTGCGGCATGACGGCTTCCCCGGACACCCACGAGACGCCCGCGTCCCCGCGCGGCAGGCCGCCCAGCCAGTGCCCGAGATGCGTGAGCGGCCCCTCGTCCAGACCCAACTGCTCCCGTACGACGGCCAGTTCTGCCGGTGTCGGGTTCTGGTCGGCGGAGCGGGCCCGCAGTACCGTGCGGGCCGGGTCCGCGCCGGTCAGCC
The DNA here is from genome assembly GCF_056433405.1 of Streptomyces sp. NPDC044719. Lineage (NCBI taxonomy): Bacteria > Bacillati > Actinomycetota > Actinomycetes > Kitasatosporales > Streptomycetaceae > Streptomyces > Streptomyces sp. NPDC044719. The sequence continues at coordinate 335,341 of NZ_JBWKHE010000009.1, read as the reverse complement.
ACGGCAGCAGGGCCACGGCCCCGAGCAGCGCGACCGCGGCGAGCACACGGCCGGCCGCCGCCGGCCAGAGGGACGGGCGGGCGGCCGGGGTGCGGGCGACGCTCATGCGGGGCTACTTGACGCGCGTGTCGATGTCGACGAGAGAGCGCTCGCGCGGGTCGAGGATCACGCCCTCGACACCGGACGCGATGCCCTGCACGGCCTGCTCGTGGACCAGCGGCACTACGGCGTCGGTGCGCAGGATCTCCGCCTCCGCCTTCATGATCTTCTCCTGGCGGCGCTCCGTGTCGCGCTCGGCGGCGGCGGCCCGGATGGCCTTGTCCACCGCGGCGTCCTTCAGGCCGGGGATGTTGTAGACGCCCTCGCTGGTGAAGTCGCTGGCGAGGTAGTCGACCGCGTCACCGGTGTCGAGGAGCGTCACCCGGGAGAAGACGAGGGCGTCGTACTTGCCCGCGAGGAGGTCGGCCTCCATCTGCGTGTACTCGCGCACGTCCTGCTTCACCGTGAACCCGGCCTTCTCCAGCTGCTGCTGGAGCACGGTCGCGGCCTCCGGGAGCTCGGCCCGGTTGGTGTAGGTGGCCAGCCGCAGGGTCCTGCCCTTGGACGCGGACTTCACCTGGGAGGTGGTCGCGGGCTCAGTGCGCCCGGACACCTTCACACGCTTGTCGTCGGCCCACGGGACGGCGGGCCCGAACAGGCCCTCGGCGGGGTCGGCGTAGCCGCCGAAGACGGAGTCGACCAGCGCGGAGCCGTCCACGGCCTCGCGGGCGGCGGCGCGCAGCGGGGCGTCGGCCAGCAGGCCGCTGCCGGTGTTGAGGATCAGGCTGTCGGTGCGCACCGAGGGCACCTCGTGCCGGGTGTTCTTGTCGAGCAGCTTGGCCTGGGCGGTGGGGATCCACTCGGCGATGTCGGCCTCGCCGCCGCGCAGGGCGTTGGCGCGGGCGGTGCCGTCCGCGATCCAGCTGACGTCGATGCCCGGCGCCTTCGCCTTGCCGCCCCAGTAGCCGTCGAAGCGGGTGAGCGTGGCCTTCGCCTTTCCGCTCAGCCGGGTGATCTCGAACGGGCCGGTGCCGGTGCCGACGGGGCTGACGGCGCCGTCCTTCGCGTACGCCTTCGCCGACAGGATCGCCAGCGCGGGGCTGGCCAGCCGCAGCGGCAGCACCGGGTCGGGCGACTTGGTGGTGAGGGTGACGGTGTCGGCGTCCTGGGCCTCGGCGGTGAGGGCCACATCGCTCAGGACGCGGGGCTTGGGCTTGGCGCGGCCCGCGTGGTCCAGCGCGTCGACGACGGACCGGGCGGTGAGTTCGGTGCCGTCCTGGAATCTGGCCTTGCGCAGTTCGAAGGTCCAGGTGGTGTCGCCGTCCTGCTTCCAGGACTTCGCCAGCGCGGGCTTGGCCGTGCCGTTCTTGTCGAGGGCGGTGAGGCCCTCGGCGACGGACAGCTTGCTCAGCACGGTGGCGTCGTTGCTGTACGGGGAGAGCGCCTGCACCGGCGGCACGGCCAGCGCGACCCGCAGCCGGCCACCCGATCCGGCTCCGGCGCCCTCGCCGCTGTCGCTCGGTGCGAAGCAGCCGGCCAGCAGAGGGGTGAGAGCGAGTGCCGCTATGAGGCCGCGGGAGGTGGTGCGCATGTCGAGTCCTGTCGTGCGGGAGGCCGGGCATGCCGCTGCGGCCCGGTGCGGGCTTGATCGGCGGCGCCAGCCTATAAGGGCAGCCTTACCAAACCCTTAACCGGGTGGGTGAAATCTCAACGACTGGACAGTCCTGCCGCCGGCCGGGGCCGCTGCCCGGGTGTTCTCGCGGTGTCGACCTGCCGTTCGAGCTGTGTCATCGTGGGCGCCGGGCGGAGGTGAGTCGATGACCGGCGCGGACCCGGGGCTGTTCACTCCTGATTCGGTGACCTGGCAGATGCACGGCGACCCGATGATGTGGATCGCCGGCATCCGGGCGCTCTACCTCCAGGCCCTGCACCCGCGCGCCGTACGCGGAGTCATGCAGAACTCCGACTTCCGCCGCGACGCCTGGGGCCGGCTGATGCGCACCGCGCACTTCGTCGGCACCACGACGTACGGCACCACCGAGGCCGCCGAGCGGGCGGGCGCCCGAGTCCGGAAGATCCACCGCATGCTGACGGCGACCGACCCGGACACCGGTGAGCGCTACGGCGTCGACGAACCCGACCTGCTCCTGTGGGTCCACTGCGCCGAGATCGACTCCTATCTGCACGTGCTGCGCGAATCCGGGTTCCGGCTCACCGACGCCGAGGCCGACCGCTACATCGCCGAACACCGCCAGAGCGCACGCCTGGTGGGACTCGCCCCGGACGCCGTGCCCGCCGACCGAGCCGAGCTGGCCGCCTACTTCGACAAGGTGCGCCCGGAGCTGGACGCCGGGCCCGAGGCACGCGAAGTGGACGACTTCCTCCTCCATCCGCCGACGCACCCTCTCCTGGTACCGGTGCGCGAGGTGTTGTGGCGGCGCGTGGCACAACTGGCGTACGCCTCTCTGCCGCCGTACGCCCACAAGCTGTACGGCAGACCGGCCCCCGCACCCGCCACAGCCGCCCGGCAACTGCGCCTCACCGGTCTCTTGTTGCGCCGGATTCCCGCACGTCTGCGGTGGCAACTCCCGCCCAAACACATCCTGCGCGCCATGGCGAGGCTCGGCCCGGACGCGCGCCCGGCACCGTACAAACTCGGACGATAGGCCGCCATACTGAGTGGGCCAGTGGGAGGAGCGAGCGAACAGCTACCGGGGGGAGCGTCGCGCGACATGGGGGAGACCAGGCTCATCCACGGCCGATACCGGCTGCTCGATCTGATCGGGCGCGGCGGCATGGGCGAGGTGTGGCGGGCACGGGACGAGTCCCTGGGCCGGCACGTCGCCGTCAAGTGCCTCAAACCGCTGGGCCCCAACCACGACCACGCCTTCACCCGGGTACTGCGGGAGCGGTTCCGGCGCGAGGCCCGGGTGGCCGCCGCGCTCCAGCACCGGGGTATCACCGTCGTGCACGACTTCGGAGAGTCCGACGGCGTCCTCTACCTCGTCATGGAGCTGCTGGACGGCCGCAATCTCAGCCAGCTCCTGGAGGACAACAAGCAGCATCCGCTGCCCGTCGCCGACGTGGTGGAGATCGCCGAGCAGGTCGCCGCCGCGCTGGCGTACTGCCACGAGCAGAACATCGTCCACCGCGACCTGAAACCCGCCAACATCGTGCGGCTCGGCGACGGCACGGTGAAGATCTGCGACTTCGGCATAGCCCGTCTCGGCCACGACATCGGCTTCACGTCCCGGCTGACCGGCACCGGCATCGCCATGGGCACCCCGCACTACATGTCCCCGGAGCAGATCAGCGGCACCGAGGTCGACCAGCGCAGCGACCTGTACTCCTTCGGGTGCGTGCTCTACGAGATCGCCACCGGCGTACCGCCGTTCGACCTCGACGACCCGTGGGCGATCCTCGTAGGCCACCGTGACACCCCGCCCCGGCCGCTGCGCGAACACCGCCGCGAACTGCCCGAGTATCTGGAACGCGTCGTCCTGGACCTGCTGGCCAAGGAACCCGGGCACAGACCCGATGACGCCCGCGAGCTGGCCCGCCGGATCAGCACGCACCGGGCCGCGCCCGCGTATGTGCCGACCGTGCCGGCGGCCCGTCCGGTGCCCGACGCGCTGGCGGGAGCGGGGCGCATGCCGTCCTGGACCCAGGGCATGACCACCGGTCACAAGGCGGCCGGTGCCGGGCTGCGCACCACACCGCCGGACCCGGCTGCCGGGCTCTCCGGCGAATGGATCGCCCGGCCCGCCGCCGGGCCCGTAGAGGAACCCGTCCCAGAGGCACGGCCGACCCCGTCCCCGGACGTCCTGACCGCCCTGGCCGGCCGCCACAACGCGGGGCTGAGCCTCGGCCGGCTCGGCCGCTGGGCGGAGGCGGGGGAGGTGCACCGGGCGGTCGCCGCCGAACGCGAGCACCTCCTCGGCCCCGACCACCCCGACACCCTCGCCAGCCGCTACGAGGTCGCCTTCACCCTCAGCCGCACCGGCCGCGCCCCGGACGCCCTGCGCGAGTACAAGCACGTCGCCGAGGCCAGGATCCGCAGCCACGGCGCCGACCACCCCGACACGCTCGCCGCCCGCCAGGAGATGGCCTACGTGCTCGGCCAGCTGGGCCGCCCCTTCGACGCCCACCGGGTGTACACCTCGGTGCTCACCGCCCGGGAGCGAACCATGGGGCCCGACCACCCCGACACCCTGCGCTGCCGACACAACCTCGCCTTCAACCTCAGCCGCCTGGGCCGCCTCGAGGACTCCTACCGCATGGCCCGCGAGGTGGCCGCCGCCCGCGCCCGGGTGCTCGGCCCGGACCACCCCGACACCCTCGTCACCCGCTATGAAGTGGCCTATGCCCTGGGTCAGTTGGGGCGCTGGGCCGAGGCCTTGGAGACCTACCGTGAGGTCGCCGGGGCCCGCGCGAGGGCCCTCGGCGCCGACCACCCCGACACCCTTGCCGCCCGGCACGAGATCGGCATCAGCCTGGGCCGTCTCGGCCGCAGCACGGAGGCCCTGGACCTCTATCGCGACCTGGCCGAGGACCGCACCCGCGTCCAGGGCCCCACTCATCCCGAGACCTTGCGCGCCCGACACGGCTGCTGCGTCAACCTCGGTCGGCTCGGCCGCTGGGAGGAGGCCCTCGCCGAGTCCCGGGACGTCGCCACCGTCCGCGAGCGGGTCCTCGGCCCGGACCATCCGGACACCCTGGTCAGCCTCCGCGAGGTCGCCGTCGGCCTGGGCTGGCTGGCCCGCTGGGCCGACGCGCTCACCGAGTACCGGCGCGTGGCCGCCGCCCGCGAACGCGTCCTCGGCGCGGACCACCCCGACACCCTCGCCAGCCGCAACGACGAGGCGCACTGCCTGCAGCAGCTGGGCCGCGACGCCGAAGCCGTGGCGCTCTACCGCCAGGTGGCGGCCCTGCGGGAGCAGCGGGCGTCGGCCGGGCGGTGACACGAGACGGACCTCGCGGGCCCGGCCGTCGTCATCTGGCCGACTTGGATCACCCCGTGTTACGAAGAACCATGACCGCACCCGAGGGACCCCGCGCACACCGGACGTACGACGCCGTCATCGTCGGCGGCGGACACAACGGCCTGGTCGCCGCCGCCTACCTGGCCCGGGCCGGGCGCTCGGTGCTGGTTCTGGAGCAGTTGGATCACACCGGTGGCGCTGCGGTGTCCACCCGGCCGTTCGCCGGGGTCGACGCCCGGCTGTCCCGGTACTCGTATCTGGTGAGCCTGCTGCCCAAGAAGATCGTGCGGGACCTCGGCCTGGACTTCCGCGTCCGCACCCGCACCGTCTCCTCCTACACGCCCGCCGAGCGCGACGGCCGGCCCACCGGCCTCCTCGTCGGCGGCGGCGAACGGCGGACCAGGGAAGCCTTCGCCCGGCTCACCGGCTCGGACCGCGAGTACCGGGCCTGGCAGGAGTTCTACGGCATGACCGGCCGCGTCGCCCAGCGGGTCTTCCCGACCCTCACCGAGCCGCTGCCCACACGCGAGGAACTCCGCGGCCGCCTCGACGACGAGCAGGCCTGGCGGACTCTGTTCGAGGAGCCGATCGGGGCCGCCGTCGAGGAACGCTTCGCGGACGACCTGGTGCGCGGCGTGGTCCTCACCGACGCGCTCATCGGCACCTTCGCCGATGCCCACGACCCCTCACTGAAGCAGAACCGCTGCTTCCTCTACCACGTGATCGGCGGCGGCACCGGCGACTGGGACGTGCCGGTCGGCGGCATGGGCGCCCTCACCGACGCACTGGCCGACGCGGCACGCGCCGCGGGCGCCGTCCTCGCCACCGGCCACGAGGCGCTGCGTATCGCCACGGACGGCCGTACGGCCGAGGTCACCTACCGCACGGCCGAAAGCGAAGGCACCGTCGCCGCCCGGCACGTCCTGGTGAACGCCTCCCCGCAGGCCCTGGCGGAACTGACCGGCGGCACACCCCCGGCCCCCGCCGAGGGCGCCCAGCTGAAGGTGAACATGTTGCTCAAGCGACTGCCGAGGCTGCGGGACAGCGTCGTGGACCCGCGCGAGGCGTTCGCCGGCACCTTCCACATCGCCGAGGGCTACCACCAACTGGCCACCGCCCACGCCCAGGCCGCCGCCGGTGGCCTGCCCGCCGCGCCGCCCTCCGAGATCTACTGCCACTCGCTCACCGACCCGACCATCCTCGGCCCCGACCTGGCCGAGCAGGGCTACCAGACGCTCACCCTCTTCGGTCTGCACACCCCGGCCCGTCTGTTCGAACGGGACAACGACGCCGTACGCGAAGAGCTGCTGAAGTCGACCCTCGCCCAGCTCGACGCGCACCTGGCCGAACCGCTCGCCGACTGTCTGGCCACGGACGCTGACGGGCGGCCCTGCGTCGAGGCCAGGACCCCGCTCGACCTGGAGCGGGACCTCGGCCTGCCCGGCGGCAACATCTTCCACCGCGAGCTGAGCTGGCCCTACGCCCAGGACGGCACCGGCCGCTGGGGCGTGGAGACCGGCCACGCCAACGTGCTGCTGTGCGGTGCCGGAGCCGTGCGAGGCGGCGGAGTGAGCGGGGTGCCCGGGCACAACGCGGCGATGGCGGTACTGGAGAAGGAACCCCGCTGACGCCTCAGTCCGCCGACGGCGTCCACCCCACCGCCTGAAGGCGCGACGCGTCCGCCGGGCGGGTCTCGTCGAACAACGCGCCGCCCGCCGCCTCGACCCGCAGCCCGTCCACATAGCAGCCACGCCCGACATACAGCCGGTCCGTCGCGTACCGCCAGCGCAGGACGAGTTCCCGCGCGGCGGGAACGTCGGCGGTGAGCCGGTGCCAGACGCGGCCGGACCAGCCGGTGACCGAGCCCGACGGATGCTCCCGGGGGTCCTCGCCCTGGCGGGACGTGGTGAAGGGCACCGGCCGCCAGGTCGTGCCGCCGTCGGTCGTCGCCTCCAGGACCAGGACGTCGGCCTTCGGCTCGGTGTCCCACCACAGCGCACAGCGCAGCCGTGCCCCGCCGCCGGACGTGTCGAGCGCGGGGAGAGCGAGCGTCGCCGTCGCGGAGACCGCCGTCCCGGAGAACCAGGCGCCGCGTCCGCGCACCGGCCGGACCGGCACGGCCCGTGCCAGGTTGTTCGCGGCAGCGACCCGGGGAGCCGACCCCGAACGCCAACTGCGCACCGGATGCACGGAGTTGCCGAGCACGACCAGGAAGGAGTCGGTCGTCGGGTCGAGCACCAGCGAGGTGCCCGTGAAGCCGGTGTGCCCGGCCGTGCGCGGCGTGGCCATCGCGCCCATGTACCAGTGCTGGTAGAGCTCGAAGCCGAGGCCGTGCTCATCGCCGGGGAAGGCGGTGTTGAAGTCGGTGAACATCAGCTCCACCGACTCCCGCGTGAGGATCCGCTCCCGCCCGTAGACACCGCCGTTGAGCAGCGTACGGCCGAGGACCGCGAGATCCCACGCGTCGGAGAACACACCCGCGTGCCCCGCGACCCCGCCCAGGCTGAAGGCGTTCTCGTCGTGCACCTCGCCCCACACCAGGCCCCGGTCCAGGCCGGACCACGGAGGGCGTGCGTCCTCCGTGGCCGCGATCCCCGGCCGCCAGGAGGCGGGCGGGTTGTAGCGGGTGCGGCGCATGCCGAGCGGCGCGGTGATCTCCTCCCGCAGGAGGACGTCCAGGGAGCGGCCCGTGATCCGTTCCAGCACGAGCTGGAGCGAGATGAGGTTCAGGTCCGAGTACAGGTACGCCGTGCCCGGCGCGCTCACCGGCTTCTCGCTCCAGATGAGCTCGAGCTTCTCCTCGTACGTCGGCGCGCTGTACAGCGGGATCCAGGCGCGGAAACCCGAGGTGTGCGTGAGGAGCTGACGGATCGTGATGTCCTGCTTGCCCGCGCGCGCGAAGTCCGGCAGGTACGAGGCGACCTTGCCCTCCAGCTCCAGCTTGCCCCGCTCGATCTGCTGCACGGCGAGGATCGAGGTGAACAGCTTCGACACCGACGCCAGGTCGAAGACGGTGTCCTCGGCCATCGGGATCTGCTCGCCGGGCGGTAACTCGATGCCGGTGTCGGTCTTCTCGTCGTAGGCCCGGTAGCGCACCGCCATGCCGATGGGCCGGTGCAGGGCCACGGTGCCGCCGCGTCCGGCCAGCAGGACGGCGCCCGCGTACCAGGGGTGCTTGGGGGAGGGGCCGAGGAACGCCTCGGCGTCGGTGACGAGCCGGCGAAGGTGTGAGGGGAGCAGCCCGGCGCGTGCGGCGGAGCCGTGCCTCAGGGTCGGGCGGTGGCCGGTCGCCGCCGGGGTGGCCTCGGCGGGTCCGGCGGGCAACGGTGCGAGAGCGAGCGCTCCGCCCAGGGCCAGGCCCGCTCTGCTCAGTTGACGGCGGGTCAGTTCATTGCTCGCCGGTCTGTCGGTCACCGCACACACCCCTTCGCCTCAACCGCCTCGCATGTCCCGTGAAGTATGTCCGTCGTAGGCCTCCGTACAAAGACCGCACGCTCGAACCCATCACGTCCTGAATCTGACGGAACATCAGAAAACCCCTTCCGTCCTCCGGAGGACTCCGGCATCCTGCGCCCATGCAGACGGAGCTGAGCCAGAAACTGGGAGTCGAGCACGCCGTCTTCGGCTTCACGCCGTTCCCCGCCGTCGCCGCGGCCATCAGCCGGGCCGGCGGCTTCGGTGTGCTCGGCGCGGTCCGTTACACCGCCCCCGACGAGCTCAAACGCGACCTGGACTGGATCGAGGCGCATGTGGACGGCCGGCCGTACGGCCTGGACGTCGTGATGCCGGCGAAGAAGGTCGAGGGCGTGACCGAGGCAGACGTCGAGGCGATGATCCCCGAGGGGCACCGGCAGTTCGTCCAGGACACCCTCGCCAAGCACGGCGTGCCCGAACTCGCCGAGGGCGAGGCGTCCGGCTGGCGCATCACCGGCTGGATGGAGCAGGTCGCCCGCAGCCAGCTCGACGTCGCCTTCGACTACCCGATCCGGCTCCTGGCCAACGCCCTCGGCTCCCCGCCCGCCGACGTCATCGCACGTGCTCACGACCAGGACGTGCTCGTCGCCGCGCTCGCGGGCAGTGCCCGGCACGCCCGCAAGCACCAGGACGCCGGCATCGACATCGTCGTGGCGCAGGGCTACGAGGCCGGCGGCCACACCGGCGAGATCGCCTCCATGGTGCTCACCCCCGAGGTCGTCGACGCTGTCGCCCCGCTGCCCGTGCTGGCCGCCGGCGGCATCGGCAGCGGACAGCAGGTGGCCGCCGCGCTCGCCCTCGGCGCCCAAGGGGTGTGGCTGGGCTCCCTGTGGCTGACCACCACGGAAGCGGACCTCCACTCGCCCGCCCTGACCCGCAAACTGCTCGCCGCAGGCTCCGGAGACACCGTCCGCTCCCGCGCCCTGACCGGCAAACCCGCACGCCAGCTGCGCACCGAGTGGACCGACGCCTGGGACGACCCGGCAGGGCCCGGCACCCTGCCCATGCCGCTGCAGGGCCTGCTGGTCGCCGAGGCCGTCTCACGCATCCAGAAGCACGAGGTCGAACCGCTGCTCGGCACCCCGGTCGGGCAGATCGTCGGCCGGATGAACAGCGAACGCAGCGTCCAGGCCGTCTTCGACGACCTCACCCGCGGCTTCGAACAGGCCGTGGACCGCGTCAACCGCATCGCCGGAAGGAGCGGACAGTCGTGAGCACACCCGCAGTGGGCTTCTGGGCCCAGGCCACACAGGAGCCCGGCCGCAGCGTGCTCGTCGCGCCCGACGGTGAGGAGTGGACCGCCGGGCGCCTGCACGCCGCCGCCAACCGTCTCGTGCACGGCCTGCGCGCGGCCGGACTCGAACGCGGCGACACCTTCGCCGTGGTCCTGCCCAACGGCGTCGAGTTCCTGACCGCGTATCTGGCCGCCAGCCAGGCCGGGTTCTACCTCGTCCCGGTCAACCACCACCTGGTCGGACCGGAGATCGCGTGGATCGTCTCCGACTCCGGCGCCAAGGTCCTCCTCGCCCACGAGCGCTTCGCCGACGCGGCACGCCACGCCGCCGACGAGGCCGGCCTCCCGGCCACCCACCGGTACGCCGTCGGCACGGTCCAGGGCTTCCGGCCGTACGCCGAACTCCTCGACGGGCAGCCCGAGTCGGCGCCCCCCGACCGCACCCTCGGCTGGGTCATGAACTACACCTCGGGCACCACCGGCCGCCCCCGCGGCATCCGCCGCCCCCTGCCCGGCAAACCGCCGGAGGAGGCCTACCTCGGCGGTTTCCTCGGCATCTTCGGCATCAGGCCGTCCGACGGCAACGTGCACCTGGTGTGCTCGCCGCTCTACCACACGGCCGTCCTGCAGTTCGCCGGCGCGTCCCTGCACATCGGCCACCGGCTGGTCCTGATGGACAAGTGGACCCCCGAGGAGATGCTCCGCCTCATCGACCGCCACCGCTGCACCCACACCCATATGGTCCCCACCCAGTTCCACCGCCTGCTGGCCCTGCCCGACGAGGAGAAGGACCGCTACGACGTCTCCTCGATGCGGCACGCCATCCACGGCGCCGCCCCCTGCCCCGACCACGTGAAACGGGCCATGCTCGACTGGTGGGGCCCCTGCGTGGAGGAGTACTACGCGGCCAGCGAGGGCGGCGGCGCCTTCGCCACCGCCGAGGACTGGCTGAAGAAGCCCGGCACCGTCGGCAAGGCCTGGCCCATCAGCGAACTCGCGGTCTTCGACGACGACGGCAACCGGCTGCCGCCCGGCGAACTCGGCACCGTGTACATGAAGATGAACACCGGCGGATTCTCGTACCACAAGGACGAGGCCAAGACCCGCAAGAACCGCATCGGCGACTTCTTCACCGTCGGCGACCTCGGCCACCTCGACGAGGACGGGTACCTCTTCCTGCGTGACCGCAAGATCGACCTGATCATCTCCGGCGGCGTCAACATCTACCCGGCCGAGATCGAGTCGGCCCTGCTCGCCCACCCCGCCGTCGCGGACGCCGCCGTCTTCGGCATCCCGCACGACGACTGGGGCGAGGAGGTCAAGGCGGTCGTCGAGGCGGCCCCCGGACACCGGCCCGGACCCGCGCTCGCGGCCGACCTCCTCGACCACTGCGCGCACCGGCTCGCCGGGTACAAGCGGCCCAGGAGCGTCGACTTCATCACCGAGATGCCCCGCGACCCCAACGGCAAGCTGTACAAGCGGCGGCTGCGGGAGCCGTACTGGGAGGGCCGGAACCGACCGGTGTGAGACGGCACAGCGGCTTTGGTCGCACGGACGTCATCCTTTGGTCGGTGAGCTCTCGCCCTCCGGCCGATCCCCGGCGGCGCCCCGCGTTCCTAGCGTCGAAGCATGACGATCGCGACCGACAAGGGACCGCTGCGGCGGGGCGCCGTACGCCCGGGCGAGCGAGCACTCGCCCCCGATCTCGCCCGCGGGATCATGCTGCTGGGCATCGTGCTGTCCAACACCGCCTTCCACCTCTGGGCGGCCCGGCGCGGGCCCTCCGGATGGCAGCCCGTGGACGGCACCTGGCTGGACCACGCCGTGCAGTTCACCATGATCATCGTGCTCGACCTGCGGGTCTATCCGCTCTTCGCCTTCCTCTTCGGCTACGGCATGACGCAGCTCTACCTCCGCCAGACCGCCGCGGGCACCGACGGGCGCGACGCCGCGAAGATCCTGCGCAGGCGCAGCCTCTGGCTGATCGTCATCGGCCTGACGCACGCCGCCCTGCTGATGGCGGGCGACATCATCGGCTTCTACGGAGTCCTGAGCCTCGTCCTGGGCCTGGCCTTCCTGCGGCGCGGCGAACGCGCCCTGAAGTGGTGGATCGGGATCGGGGTCGCCCTGATCGTGCTCGTCTCGGCCGGACCCGCCCTCTCGGCCCTGTTCCGCGGCGAACTGGGCACGTTCGGCGACGCCGGGGCCGAGCCGGGGTTCAAGGCGTACGCGGCGGACGAGGCGAACTGGCTCACCGCCGCGGGCACCCGGCTGCAGACCGGCCTGTTCATCACCTTCGCCGCCTCCTTGCTCACTCTCGTCGGCGGCGGGTACGTCCTCTTCCTGCTCGGCTTCTGGGCCGCGCGCCGCCGCATCCTGGAGGAACCCGGCCGTCACCGGACGCTGCTGCGCCTGACGGCGGTGCTCGGGATCGCGGTCGGCTGGCTCGGGGCGCTGCCCGCCGCACTCGCCCACATCGGCGTCCTGCGCGTGCCGGACGACATGCAGAGCGAGTCCGGAGCGCTCACGGTGCTCCGCGACATCACCGGCAACGCCGCGGGCCTCGGCTATGTCGGGGCCGTCGCCCTCTTCGCGCACTGGTGGACCACGCGTACGACCCGACGCGGTGCGAAGGCGGTGACCGCGGTGGCCTCGGTCGGCAAACGGTCCCTGTCCTGCTACCTCGCCCACTCGCTGCTCTTCGCCCCGGTACTGGCCGCCTGGGGACTGGGCCTCGGCGAGCACCTGGGCAGCGCGACCATGGCGCTCTTCGCGTTCGCCGTCTGGCTGGTCACGGTGGCAGGGGCGTACACCCTGGAACGGGCCGGCCGCCGGGGTCCCGCGGAAACGGTGCTGCGCCGGCTGATGTACGGCCGCCGGGCGGGATGAGCGGGGTGCCGCCCCAGCCGGGAGCGGCACCCCACCCGGCACGGTCAGTGCCGCTCGTGCACCCGCACGACCTTCAGCTTCGGCGAGGACAGGATGTCCTTCTCGCAGAAGCGCGACGTCACCCACTTCTCACCGGAGAACAGCCGCGTCTGGTCCGCGAAGTGCGGTGACTCGGGGTTCGACGACTGGGAGTACGTCAGCAGGGTGCGGGCCACCGGACAGCGACTGCCGTCCCAGCCCACCGCCTGGAGGTGGCTGGAGCCGAACGGCACCTCCGTGTAGCCACCGCCGGCCGCGTCCCACGTCGGCTGGATCACGTTCCACACCCCGAGCTGCCCCGCACCGCCCGGTACCGGAAGGCGCTCGCCGTCGCGGACGACGAACTGGTGCGCGCCGAGCGGCGCGTCGAGCACGATGCCCGCCGCCCGCAGTTCCGTGACCGTGTCGGCGAGGGCGGTGGCGAGGCCGGGAGCGTCCGTGTTCAGCGTGTTCGGGGTACGTACCGGGTCGGCCGCCGAGAACGGCACCTTCCACAACCGCTCCGGGGGCACCGCCCGCTCCAGCCTCCGCCAGAACCGGTCGAAGAGCAGCGCTCCCCGGCTCCCGGTGTCCATGGTGCGGTCCCACGCCTTCAGCACCCCGCAGGCCTCCGACACGTCGACCGACGCGCCGTCGCTGCCCGTCGCCTTGCCGCCGGGCAGCGCGGCACATGCCCGTGCCACGTCCTCGGCGGCGAGATCGCCCGCGGGCACCCGGTTGGCGAACTGCTGCCGCTGAAGGTCGCGTACGGTCAGACGGCCCTTGTCCGCCATCGCCGCCACGTCCTCGATCCCGCCCCGTGTGCGCAGGCCGAGCTCGGTGCCCACCGTGCCGAAGACCCGCTCGTAGCCGGTGATCGGCCGGTCGGCGTTGGTCATCCACGAGGTGCCGTTGGAGTTCTCGACGTACGGGGCGTTCTTGAGCGTCGGCATCCTCGAGGGGCCGAAGATGCCCGGCCCGACGGCATCGGGATCGCTGCCGAGGGCGCAGTCGCCGCGCGAGCCGTCGAGGATCGCGATACCGGACGCCGGATACGTGGTCCTGCCGAGCTCCGTCGAGCAGCGTTCCGCCAGTCCGTCGGTGATCCGAGGGAGTACCTGCGACTGGGTGTAGAGGGAGTGTCCGGCCCGGTCGGCGGCGATCGTGTTCACCCAGGGGATGCCCTGGTGCCGCGCGAGGGACGCGAGGACCTCGTCCGTGCTCCGTGCCTTGCCGAAGCCGAGCGAGGTGTCGGCGAAACGGAGGTTCGCGGCGTTCGGGTCGTACAGCGCGTACGCCGTCGTGCCGGTCCACGGCAGCGGGACCTGGGAGTTGAGCGAGGTGACGACCGGGCCGTAGCGGGTCCACCACTGGGTGCGGGTCACCGGCGCGCCGTCCTTCACCGCGACCGTCACGGTCCGCTTCCCCATCCGCTCCGGCTTGCCGTCCACGAGGTACGTCGTGGGATCGGCCGGGTCCAGGGTCAGCCGGTGGAAGCCGGCCGGGATGCCGGTCGAGACGGTGTGGCTCCACGCCACCTGTGCGTTGAACCCGATGGAGATCACCGGGGTGCCGAGCAGGGAGCCGCCGGAGACGTTCAGCTCGCCGGGGATCGTCTGCTGGGACTGCCAGAAGCGGCGCCCGCCCTCCCAGGGGTAGTGCGGATTGCCCAGCAGCAGACCGCTGCCGTTCGCCGTCGTGTCACCGCGGAAGGCGACCGCGTTGGAGCCCATGCCGGGGTCGCCCCACAGCTCGTCCGCCGCTTTCGCCACGGTCTTGGCGTCGGGCGTGCGGGCGGACTTGGCGCCGGCAGCGGTGTCGGCTCCTGTCGGAGGCCGCGCGGTCGTGATCGTGTCCACGAAGCGCCCCTCGCCGGAGATCGAGGCGATGGCGAGACCACGGGCGGCCACGTCGAGCTCGGTGACCGGCCGGACCCAGGAGGCGCCCGCACAGGCGGGATCCGTGATCTCGTTCTTCTTCAGCCAGGCGTTGTAACCAGCCGCCCAGCCCCGCATCATGCCCCGGACCTCGCGGCTCGGCCCCACGGGAGCGGGCTCGGCGAGCACCTTCTGCACGGTGCGGCTCTCACGGACCCCGCGGAAGTACAGATCACTGGCGAGATTCGTCCTGGCCCCGGAGAGGGCGCCGTCGGTGGCTCTGTCGGCGCCGAAGTACCGGGAGCGCTCGCCCCGCAGGGTGACGAACCCGTCGGCGAGCGTGCAGACCTCGTCGGCGGCCTGCGCCCAGCCCGTGCCGAAGCCCAGGTCGGCGTAGTTCTTCGCGAGGATGTGCGGGATGCCGTACTCGGTGTAGCGGATGACGGCGGACATACCGTCACGGGAAAGGTGCTGCTCCGCTCGCCCTTGGTTCGGGGCGGCGGCCGCGGGTAACGCGGACGCGGCCGTGAACAGGGCCGTGGCCCCGAGGACGAGGCGTCTCAGGCGGCTGCGCATGGTGCCCTCCGACATCGTTGAGGGAAAGGAGACTTGAGCGTGCAAATGTTCCTGGTTCATACGTCAGTACCATCACAGCGGACGCCTCTGGCGACGGCAGGGTTGAGCCGGTCGGTCCTTGACCTCTCTGGACGGTCGGCCGAGGATCACTTCTCATGACGACGCCCGGACACGGCAGCACGGTCGACGGAGTCCTACGACGCAGCGCCCGGCGCACACCGGCGCGCGTCGCGGTGGAGTACGGCGAACGCACCTGGACCTACGACGAACTCGACACCGCCGTCTCCCGCGCGGCGAGCGTCCTTCTCGGCCAGGGCCTGTCCCCCGGCGACCGGGTCGGAGCCTACGGCCACAACTCCGACGCCTACCTGATCGCCTTCCTGGCCTGCGCCCGAGCCGGCCTGGTGCACGTACCCGTCAACCAGAACCTCACCGGCGACGACCTCGCCTACATCGTCGGCCAGTCCGGCAGCTCCCTGGTCCTCGCCGACCCGGACCTCGCCGGCCGGCTCCCCGACGGCGTACGGACATCGCCCCTGCGCGACCACGACGACTCGCTGCTCGCGCGGCTGGCCGAAGCGCCCGTGTACGACGGCCCCGAGCCACGCCCCGAGGACCTCGTGCAACTGCTGTACACCTCCGGGACGACCGCGCTGCCCAAGGGCGCGATGATGACGCACCGGGCCCTGGTGCACGAGTACCTGAGCGCCATCTCGGCCCTCGACCTCAGTGCGGGCGACCGCCCGGCGCACTCGCTGCCCCTGTACCACTCGGCGCAGATGCACGTCTTCCTGCTGCCCTACCTCGCGGTCGGCGCGACGAACCTCGTCCTCGACGCACCCGACGGTGACCGGCTCCTCGACCTGGTCGAAGCGGGCCGCGTGGACAGCCTGTTCGCCCCGCCCACCGTCTGGATCGCCCTGTCCAACCGCCCCGACTTCGCCACCCGCGACCTCAGCGGCCTGCGCAAGGCCTACTACGGGGCGTCGATCATGCCGGTGCCCGTACTGGAACGGCTCAAGGAACACCTCCCGAAGCTGGCCTTCTACAACTGCTTCGGCCAGAGCGAGATCGGCCCCCTCGCCACGGTCCTCGCCCCAGAGGAGCACAAGGGCCGTATGGACTCCTGCGGCCGTACCGTGCTGTTCGTCGACGCGCGCGTGGTCGACGAGGACGGCGAGGACGTACCCGACGGCACCCCCGGCGAGATCGTCTACCGCTCCCCGCAACTGTGCGAGGGCTACTGGGACAAGCCCGAGGAGACCGCCGAGGCCTTCCGCGACGGCTGGTTCCGCTCCGGCGACCTCGCGGTCCGCGACGCGCACGGCTACTTCACGATCGTCGACCGGGTGAAGGACGTCATCAACTCCGGCGGCGTCCTGGTCGCTTCACGCCAGGTCGAGGACGCCCTGTACACCCACCCCCGAGTCGCCGAGGCCGCCGTCGTCGGCCTCCCCGACGACCGCTGGATCGAGGCCGTCACAGCCGTCGTCGTCCCGCGCGGCGAGGTAACGGAGGCGGAACTGATCGACCACGTCCGCGAGAACCTGCCGCACTTCAAAGCGCCGAAGAGAGTGCTCTTCGTGGACGAACTCCCGCGCAACGCCAGCGGGAAGATCCTCAAGCGGGAGCTCAGGAAGGACCTCGGAGGCGGGACGGGGGCGGTCGTGTCCAGGTAGCGGCACGAGGGGTCCCTCTCGAGGCGGCCGTCGCCGTAGCCCGCGAGGCCTTCCCGATCTGCCTGCACCCGCTCTGACAACTCCGTTGCCACCGGCCGCGCTCGCCCCCGATGATCGACGGCATGCCGATCTTCAGCGCCCCGGACGGGACCCGGCTCGCCTGTCACCTACGCGGCGCGGGCGAGCCGCTCGTCGTGCTGCCCGGCGGCCCCATGCGGGCCTGCGCGTACCTCGGGAACCTGGGTGGGCTGGACGCGCACCGGCAGTTGGTCCTCCTCGACCTGCGCGGCACGGGGCGCTCCGAGATCCCGGCGGATCCCACGACGTACCGCTGCGACCGGCTCGTGGACGACGTCGAGGCGCTGCGGCGACACCTGGGCCTGGAGCGGATGGACGTGCTCGCGCACTCGGCGGGCGGGAGTCTCGCCATGCGCTACGCAGCCCGGCACCCGGAGCGGTTGGGACGGCTGGCGCTGATCACCGCCACCCCGTGGGCACTCGGCATGCCCGCGACGCCCGAGGACCGGCTGGCCGCGGCCCGGCTGCGCGCGCCGGAACCCTGGTTCGCGGACGCGTTCCCTGCGTTCGAGGCCTGGCTGTCCGGCACCGGGGACTTCGACCCCGTCTTCGTCCCGTTCTTCTACGGGCGATGGGACGACACGGCCCGGAGCCATGCCGAGCGCGAGGAGGACGAGACGAACGACGACGCGGCGGAGGTGTACGGGGCGGACGGCGCATACGACCCGGACGCGACACGGACCGGGCTCGCCCGGGTCGCGGCACCGGTACTCGTCCTGGCCGGAGAGATGGACGGTGGTCCGAGACCCGCCCTCGCCCGGCGCACCGCCGGCGCCTTCCCGGCGGCCGAGTTCGCCGTGCAGCCCGGCGCGGGACACTACCCGTGGCTCGACGACCCGGAGTGGTTCGTACGGCGCGTGACCGCATTCCTCTCCGGACGGGAGTGAGAGGTCCTTCTGCTGTGGGCAGAGCGAGCCCGGCCGGCCGGGATCATCTCGCTAGCGTGCCCGGCATGGACACGGAACCGCGCACCGTACAGGCGAACGGCATCACCCTGGCCTACCGCGCCTGGGGACCGCAGGACGCTCCGCCCGTCCTGCTCCTCCACGCCCGCGGGGCCGACGGTGCCGACTGGTCCGAGATCGCCACGGCACTGGCCGCCGGGCCCCGGCGGGTCTACGCCCCGGACCTTCGCGGGCACGGCCGCAGTGACTGGCCCGGCGACTACGCCTACGCGACCATGCGCGACGACGTGCACGCCTTCCTCGGCGCCCTCGGTATCGCCCGCGCCGACGTCGTGGGGCACTCGCTCGGCGGCGTGGTCGCCTACCTGCTCGCCCAGCACAGCCCGCGGCTCGTGCGGCGGCTCGTCCTGGAGGACGTACCCGCGCCCTTCCCCCTGGACCCGCCGCGCCCGCTCGCCGAACGTCCCGAGGGGGACCTGCCGTACGACTGGGCGATGATCCTCGCCACCGACCGGCAGCGCAACGCCCCGGATCCTGTGTGGTGGGACCACATGGGGCGAATCACCATGCCCACGCTGTTCATAGGTGGTGGGCCGACCAGCCCGATCCCCCAGGAGCAGATCGCCGCTCTCGCCCGACTGCTTCCCCGTGCCCGGCGTCTCACCATCGACGCCGGGCATCTCGTGCACGAAGCTCGGCCCGGGGACTTCCTCGCGGCCGTGGAGGAGTTCCTCAGCCCTGCGGACCGTACGCCGTCATGAAGCGGTCTCGGAACTTGTCCATGCCCCACCGGGGCGCGTTCTCGGCGGGCTTGAGGCCGTCGGTCCAGCCCCAGTCGGCGACCCGGTCCAGGACCTTCTTGTCCTTGGCGACGATGGTGATCGGTACGTCCTTTCCGGTGTCCCCGGCGGTGACGGTCGGCACCGGCTGGTGGTCGCCGAGGAACACGAGCACCGTGTCCTCGTCGCCGTAGCGCTCGAGCCACTCGGTCAGGCTCCGGATCGAGTACTCGATGGCCTTCCGGTACTCGGTGCGCACCTTCTCCGGGTCCTTCCAGACCTCCGTGGGGTTGGTGCCCTCCTTCTTGATCTGGTGGAACACCGAGCCGTCGCCGAGGTCCTCCCAGTCGATCATCCGCGCGATGGGCGACCAGGGGTTGTGGCTGGAGGCGAGGATGATCTCCGCCATGATCGGCTTGCGGTCCTTCTTGCCGTGCTCCAGACGCTGGAAGGCCTCCATGCTGAACTGGTCGGGCACGGGCGTCCAGCTGAAGTACGGGCCGTGGTAGCCGAGGTGCTCGGAGTCGTAGATGTGGTCCAGGCCGAAGTACTTCCCCTCCGGCCAGGCCCGGCGCACCCCGGGCACGACACCGACGGTCCGCCAGGCCTTCGTCTTGCCGAAGTAGTTGGTCAGCGTCATACGGTCACTGGTGGTCAGGCTGCGGTACCGCTGCTGGTTCTTGATCCACAGCCCGGACAGGAACGTCGAGTGGGCCAGCCAGCTGCCCGCGCCCGTCACCGGCGACTGCAGCCAGCCGCTGCGCGATGCGAACCCGGCCGACTTCAGCCTGCCGGTGCCCTCCTTGAGCACGGCGTCGGTCTGCTTCGCCATCGCCGGGTCGTCGATCGCGACACGGCCGTAGCTCTCGATGAAGGTGAACAGCACGTCCTTGCCGCGCAGCCCCGTGAGCAACTGGTCGGGCGGCGTCTTCGCGAAGGCGTCCACGGCGGCCTGCTTCCGGAAGACCCGCGCGTCCTTCAGGCCCGCTTGCACCTGGTCCACCCGGTTGCCGATGAACTCGGCGTTGCCCTTCGTGGCGAACGGCACGCTGCCGACCTGGACGCCCAGCGTCATGGCGGTGATCCACGCCGTGCCCAGGACCAGGGTCGCACGGGCGGCGACGGGACGGTGGCTGACCATCAGGTTCGTCAGCCGCACCACGGCGAGGGTGGTGAAAACCAGCACCGCGATGAACAGGACGATCACGCCGGCCACGGCCAGCACCTGGCCGGTGCGGCCGAACGTCTCCCTCAGGAAGTCCGTCGCGTTCTCGATCAGTATCCAGTCGAGGACCAGGTCGAAGGGCCGGGCCAGCACCTGGTAGAAGCCCATGTCGACGAATTTCAGGCTGGTGACCAGCCCGAGGAACGCACCCGAGACGACCGCCGCGATCCGCCGGGGCCGCGGCGGCAGGGCGAGCAGCAGGCCCGCGAGCAGCACACCCTCGGCGGGGATGCGGACGAACGAGGCGAACTCGATCTTCTCCATCTGGTTGGGCACGAGGAGTGCGAAGAACACGAGCGCCCCGGCCAGGACGGTCGTGCCCACGCTGACTCCGCGTGCCGCCTTGGGGTAGCGCCGCCGCCAGCCGAACCAGCCGGGCTTCGTCGCGTCCGGTGCGTCCTCGGCGGCGGCTTCATGTGCGACGTCGGCGCCGGGGGGCTCCTCCGGGGCGTCCGCTGATGTGCCGGTGCCGTCGCCTGCCGGTGCCTGCGCGGCTTCCTCCGCGACCGCTTCACCACCGGTGTCGTCGTCCGGTTTCGCCCCGCCCCCGGTCGGGTCCGATTGCTGACGGGAGCGAGTGAAGAGCGACACCCGGAGGTCCTTCCGTGCGGTCTTGCTAGGCATGGCAAACAGAGCCCGGTGAGCCGAGCCTGCCACCACCAGTACGTCCGCACGTCACCTTAGGTTCAAACGACAGGCCGGAGAATCACCCGTCCGCCGCCACCGCCACCTCCCGCGCCCACCGGTAGTCCGCCTTGCCGCTCGGTGACCGCCGGACCGACTCCGTGATCACCAGCCGGCGCGGGATCTTGTAGCCGGCGAGCCGGTCACGGCAGTGCGCCCGGATGTCCTCCAGCGACGGCCGCACCGCCCCCTCGCGCAGCTGCACCACGGCCGCCACATGGTGGCCCCACTGGGGGTCCGGCACCCCGGCCACCAACGCGTCGTAGACGTCCGGGTGGGACTTCAGGGCCTGCTCGACCTCCTCCGGGTACACCTTCTCGCCGCCGGTGTTGATGCACTGCGAGCCGCGTCCCAGGACGGTGACCACGCCCTCCTCGTCGACCGTGGCCATGTCGCCGAGCAGCACCCACCGCTCGCCGCCCCTCTCGAAGAAGGTCCCGGAGGTCTTGGCGGGGTCGTTGTAGTAGCCGAGCGGCACATGTCCGCACTGGGCGATCCGGCCCACCTCGCCGGGCGCCACCGGTTCGTACGTGGCCGGGTCCACCACCTGCGTACGGGCGTGGACACGGATCCGGAAGCCTCGCTCGGGGCCCGAGTCCTCGGTCGCCGTGCCGTTGAAACCGGACTCCGACGAGCCGAAGTTGTTCAGCAGCATGGCGTTCGGCACCAGCTCCTGGAACTGCCGGCGCACCGTGTCCGACATGATCGCGCCGGACGACGACACGCTGAACAGCGACGAGCGGTCGATGTGCTTCAGCGGACCGGCCAGCGCGTCGATCAGCGGCCGCAGCATCGCGTCGCCCACCAGCGAGATGCTGCTGACCCTCTCCTTCTCCACGGCCCGCAGCACCTCCTCGGGCGCGAACTTGCGGTGGATGACGACCCGCTGCCCGAAGTTGAAGCCGATGAACGCCGTGAGGGTGGAGGTGCCGTGCATCAGCGGAGCCGTGGGGAAGAAGGTGATCCCCGCGCCACCGGCCGCTACCCGCTCGGCCAGCTCCTCCGGCTTCTTCACCGGCTCACCGGTCGGGGCGCCCCCGCCGAGACCCGCGAAGAACAGATCCTCCTGCCGCCACATCACACCCTTGGGCATCCCGGTCGTACCGCCGGTGTAGATGATGAACTGGTCGTCGGCCGAACGCGCCGGGAAGCCGCGCGCCGGCGACCCCGCGGCCTCGGCATCCGCGAACTCCGTGCACGGCACCTCGGCGGCCCCCTGCGCCGGCGCACCCACCCGGACCAGATGCCGCAGCTTCCCGGCCCGCGGCCGTGCCGCCGCCACCCGGTCCGTGAACTCCGCGTCGAAGACCAGCGCCACCAGATCCGCGTCCCGGTAGAGGTACACCAATTCCTCTTCCACGTAACGGTAGTTGACGTTGACCGGGACGATCCGTGCCTTCAGGCAGCCCAGCACCGTCTGCAGATACTCCACCCCGTTGTAGAGGTGGAGACCGAGGTGCTCACCGGGCCGTATCCCGCTGTCGAGCAGATGGTGGCCGACGCGGTTGGCCGCCGCGTCCAGCTCCGCGTACGTCAGACGCCGTTCCGCGCCCGTACCGGGATGGTCGGCGTACACCAGCGCCTCACGGCCGGGGACGACGTCGACGACCGACTCGAACAGGTCGGCAAGGTTGTACTCCACCGCTCCTCCTGACCCGGGACGTGCCTGGCATCGGACGGTTCGCCGGTCATCAGAGCAAAGGGCGGTCCAACTGTGAAGGGTCCGCGCGAAGAAAACTGACTACCTGTCAGAAAACCCTTGAAGTGCCTCCCGCCCTACTGCAACCTGTTCTCGTTCTTCGAGAGGGGAGTTGGCCATGGGTGGGACGGAACACCTCACCGTGCAGCGCGAAGGCGCCACACTGGTGCTCACGCTCAACAGGCCGGAGGCGAGGAACGCGCTCTCGCTGCCGATGCTCGTCGGCCTCCACGACGGCTGGCTCGAGGCCGACGCGGACGACTCGGTCCGATCGATCGTCTTCACCGGCGCGGGAGGCTCGTTCTGCTCGGGCATGGACCTCAAGGCGCTCGCGGGGAACGGCATGGCCGGCGAGGAGTACCGCGACCGGCTCAAGGCCGACCCCGACCTGCACTGGAAGGCGATGCTGCGCCATCATCGCCCCCGCAAGCCGGTGATCGCCGCCGTCGAGGGGTACTGCGTCGCGGGCGGTACCGAGCTGCTCCAGGGCACCGACATCCGCGTCGCGGGTGAATCGGCGACCTTCGGCCTGTTCGAGGTGAAGCGGGGCCTGTTCCCCATCGGCGGCTCCACGGTCCGGCTGCAACGCCAGATCCCGCGCACCCACGCCCTGGAGATGCTCCTCACGGGCCGCCCCTACAGCGCCTCCGAGGCCGCCGCCATCGGCCTGGTCGGCCACGTCGTCCCCGACGGCACCGCGCTCGCGAAGGCACTGGAGATCGCCGAACAGATCAACTCCTGCGGCCCGCTGGCCGTCGAAGCCGTCAAGGCCTCCGTCTACGAGACCGCGGAGATGACCGAGTCCGACGGCCTCGCGGCCGAACTCACCCGGGGCTGGCCGGTGTTCGACACCGCCGACGCCAAGGAGGGCGCCCGCGCCTTCGCGGAGAAACGACCGCCCGTCTACAAGCGCGCCTGACCGAAGGAGCCCTCCGGCATGCCCGAAGTCCTCAAAGCCCCCCTCGTCGTCGAATTCCCCTTCACCCGCTCCCTCGGCCCCGTCCAGAGCGCCTTCCTGACCGGCCTGCGCGAACGCGTCGTGCTGGGGGTACGCGCGAGCGACGGCCGCGTTCTCGTCCCGCCGGTCGAGTACGACCCCGTCACCGCCGAGGAGAACCGCGACCTCGTCGAGGTCGCCCCCACCGGCACGGTCACCACCTGGGCCTGGAACCACGACCCACGCCGCGGCCAGCCCCTCACCACCCCCTTCGCCTGGGCCCTGATCCGCCTCGACGGCGCCGGCACCGCCCTTCTGCACGCCCTCGACGCCCCGGGCCCCGACGCCGTGCACACCGGCATGCGCGTCCGTGTCCGCTGGGCGGAGGAGCGCACCGGAGCCATCACGGACATCGCCTGCTTCGAGCCGTACGACGGCGATCCCGCACAACCCACTGGACACACCGGCGAGTTCGACGATCCCGTCACCGGCATAGTCGCCGCCGCCCGCCTCGACTACACCTACTCACCCGGCCGCGCCCAGACCGCCTACATCAACGCCCTCGCCGGGCGGCGGACCGTCGGCGAACGCTGCCCGTCCTGCCGCAAGGTGTACGTCCCGCCGAGGGGTGCGTGCCCCACATGTGGTGTGGCCACATCCGAACAAGTCGAGGTGGGTCCCCGCGGCACCGTCACCACGTTCTGCATCGTCAACATCAAGGCGAAGAACCTCGACATAGAGGTGCCCTACGTCTACGCCCACATCGCCCTCGACGGCGCCGGCCTCGCGCTGCACGGCCGGATCGGCGGCATCCCCTACGACGAGGTCCGCATGGGGCTGCGGGTCGAACCCGTGTGGACGGAGGGCGCCCGCTACCCCGACCACTACCGGCCCACGGGCGAGCCCGACGCGGACTACGACACCTACAAGGAGCTGCTGTGACGAGCGCACCGCGAAGCCGCGAGATCGCCGTCGTCGCCTTCGCCCAGACCGCCCACCGGCGCACCAGCGAGGAGCTCTCCGAGGTGGAGATGCTCATGCCGGTGCTGCACGAGGTCCTCGACCGCACCGGCCTGAAGGCCGCCGACATCGACTTCACCTGCTCCGGCTCCAGCGACTACCTCGCCGGCCGCGCCTTCTCCTTCACGCTCGCCCTCGACGGCGTCGGCGCCTGGCCGCCGATCTCCGAGTCCCATGTCGAGATGGACGGCGCGTGGGCCCTGTACGAGGCCTGGACCAAGCTCCTCACCGGCGACGCCGACACCGCCCTGGTCTACTCCTACGGCAAGTCCTCGCCCGGCCCGGTCCGCGACGTGCTCACCCGCCAGCTCGACCCGTACTACGTGGCACCCCTGTGGCCCGACTCCGTGGCGCTCGCCGCCCTCCAGGCCCAGGCCCTCATCGACGCCGGCGACACCGACGAGCCCGCCCTCGCGGCCGTCGCCGCCCGCAACCGGGAGGCGGCCTCGGCCAACCCGTACGCGCAGCTCAAGGGGGCCGTGGAGCAGGGGGAGTACCTGGTACGGCCCCTGCGCACCGGTGACTGCCCACCCATCGGCGACGGGGCCGCCGCCGTGATCCTGGCGGCCGGGGACCGGGCGCGTGACCTGTGCGCCCGCCCCGCCTGGATCCGGGGCATCGACCACCGCATCGAGGCACACGGCCTCGGCGTGCGCGACCTGACCGACTCGCCGTCCACCCGCCTGGCCGCCGAGCGGGCCGGCGCCTTCGAACGGCCCGTCGACACCGCCGAGCTGCACGCGCCGTTCACCGCGCAGGAGATCGTCCTGCGCAAGGCCCTCCGGCTCGACGACGGCGTCCACGTCAACCCCTCCGGCGGAGCGCTCGCCGCCAACCCGATCATGGCCGCCGGCCTCATCCGCCTCGGAGAGGCCGCCGCCCGCATCCACCGCGGCGAGTCCGACCGCGCCCTCGCCCACGCCACCTCCGGCCCCTGCCTGCAGCAGAACCTGGTCGCCGTACTCGAAGGGGAGCCCCGATGAGCAAGGAGCCCGTGGCCGTCGTCGGCATCGGCCAGACCAAGCACGTCGCGGCACGCCGGGACCTGTCGATCGCCGGGCTGGTCCGGGAGGCGGCACGACGCGCGCTCGACGACGCCGAGCTGACCTGGGCCGACATCGACGCCGTCGTGATCGGCAAGGCGCCCGACTTCTTCGAGGGCGTCATGATGCCCGAGCTCTACCTCGCCGACGCGCTCGGAGCCGTCGGCAAACCCATGCTCCGTGTGCACACCGCCGGGTCGGTCGGCGGCTCCACCGCGCTCGTCGCCGCGAACCTCGTCGCGGCCCGCGTCCACGGCACCGTCCTCACCCTCGCCTTCGAAAAACAGTCCGAGTCGAACGCCATGTGGGGCCTGTCCCTGCCCATCCCCTTCCAGCAGCCCCTGCTGGCCGGGGCCGGCGGCTTCTTCGCCCCGCACATCCGCGCGTACATGCGACGCAGCGGCGCACCCGAGACGATCGGCGCCCTCGTCGCCTACAAGGACCGGCGCAACGCGCTGAAGAATCCCTACGCCCACCTGCACGAACACGACATCACCCTGGAGAGGGTGACGGCCTCGCCCATGCTCTGGGACCCGGTCCGCTACTCGGAGACCTGCCCCTCCTCCGACGGCGCCTGCGCCATGATCCTCACCGACCGCGCCGGAGCCGCCCGGGCACCCAGGCCGCCCGCCTGGATGCTCGGCGGCGCGATGCGCAGCGAACCGACCCTCTTCGCCGGCAAGGACTTCGTCTCCCCGCAGGCCGGCCAGGACTGCGCCGCCGACGTCTACCGGCAGGCCGGGATCACCGACCCGCGCCGCGAGATCGACGGCGCCGAGATCTACGTGCCCTTCTCCTGGTACGAGCCGATGTGGCTGGAGAACCTCGGCTTCGCCGGCGAGGGCGAGGGCTGGAAGCTCACCGAGGCAGGCGTGACCGAACTGGACGGTGACCTGCCCGTCAACATGTCGGGCGGCGTCCTGTCCACCAACCCGATCGGCGCCTCCGGCATGATCCGCTTCGCGGAGGCGGCGCTCCAGGTGCGCGGACAGGCCGGGGAACACCAGGTGGACGGTGCCCGCAAGGTCCTCGGACACGCCTACGGCGGCGGATCGCAGTTCTTCTCGATGTGGCTCGTGGGAGCACAGCCCCCCGAGTCCTGAAACGACTCCCGGAACGACTCCTGAAAGGTCCCCCTCACGTGCCCTGTTGGCCGTGGGGCACGATCGCTAGGCTGGCCGCGGACGACGAATCGGGAGGAGCACGGACGTGGCCGAGACCACCACCCAGCAGCGCCCGCTCATGGGCTGGGACAAGCCGGAGCTGGACCTCACCAACGCCGACTGGCAGTCCAGCAGCCGTGGCGTGGGGGATGTCCAGATCGCCTTCGTGGAGGGCTTCATCGCCATGCGGAACAGTGGCCGCCCGGAAAGCCCCTCCCTGATCTTCACGCCCGACGAGTGGGGCGCGTTCGTGTCGGGAGCGCGGGAAGGGGAGTTCGACCTCACGTGACGCGGGCCGGGTGAGCCGTCCCGGACGGCCGTGATCCGACGGCCGATCCGGGGGTGTCGCACCCGCATTTCCGGACACGCGACCCGAGACATCCTCCCGGGGCCGGCGCCTGAGCCAGGCTGGCCCCCAAAAGGGACGGTCGTAACCCGGAGGTGAGGAACCCGTGAGCATCCTGCCGGTCATCGCGGCGGTCGACGGTTCGGACGACAGCCTGCGCGCCCTGGAGTGGGCCCTCGACGCCGCCCGCCGGCGTTCGGCGCCCCTGCGCGTGGTCCACGTACGCCAGTACGCCCACTGGGCACAGCCCGAGATCCTCGCCGCCGGGCCGGCGGACCCACAGGACGACCCCGTCCTCGACCGGGTCCGCACCCGCCTGGAAGGACGCGCCGAGCTGCCGGACACGGAGTACGTCGCACTGGAGGGCGCGGTCAGCGCCGTCCTGCCCGAACTGGGCGCTTCCGCCCAGCTGCTGGTACTGGGCTCCCGGGGCCGCGGCGGCTTCGCCAGCCTGCTGCTCGGCTCCAACGGCATGGCCGCCGCCCGCGACGCCGAGTGCCCCGTCGTCGTGGTGCCCCGGGCCGCGGGCGACGTGCGGGACGAGACATCCGAGGGCCCCGGCTCGCGCGTCGTCGTCGGCCTGAAGGTGGACGGCCCCGACGAGGCCACGCTCGAGTTCGCCTTCGCCGAGGCCGCCCGGCGCGGCGCGCGGCTCCAGGCGGTCGCCGCCTACCCGTGGCCCGCGCAGCCCTGGATGATGCCCGGGGAGATGCCCCCGCCGGTGGTCGACCAGGACGTCATCGAGGACGAGGCCCGGGTCCTCGCCGAGGGTTTCCTCGCCCCCTATCGCGAACGGCACCCCGACGTCCCGGCCGAGCCGCTCGCCGCGGCCGGGGACGCGGCCGGACACCTCGTGGCGGCCTCCCGGGACGCCGACCTCGTCGTGGTGGGCCGGCACCGCCGGCACCTGCTGGCACCCGCCCGCATGATGGGCTCGGTCACCCACGCCGTCCTGCTGCACGCCGCGAGCCCCGTCGCGGTGGTCCCGCCGGCGCCGCCGGAGGACTGACCTCGCTGTAATGGATACCGACAGGCCTATCATTAGCCCCATGCGGGAACCGATCAGCAGGGACGCCCGGCTCGCCCTGGACCTGGCCCTCACCATCCGGCACGACGGCGACGGCGGCGTCGCCGACGATCTGACCGACCCGGAAGGCCTGACCACCTGGGTCCGCGCTCACGCCGAGGTCCTGCCGGACACCGAGGGGTTCGCCGCGGACGCCGCGCGGCTCGCCGCCGTCCGCGAGCTGCGTGCCGCCACCCGCGCGCTCTTCGCCCGCGCCGTGCGCCCCGGCGAACCCAGCCCCGCGGACGCGGCCCGCCTCCCGCCCGAGACCGAGGCCGTGCGGCACCTCAACGAGGCAGCCGCCCGCACCCCCACCGTGCCGGTCCTGCACTGGCCCAGGGAGGCCGGACCCGTCGTCCACCAGCGGCCGGTACACGGAGCCGACGACCTGACGGCAACCCTCGCGCACGCCGTGATCGCGTTCCTCGCGAGCCCCGACCGCGACCGGCTGCGAGCCTGCCACGCACCGCGCTGCGTGCGGTACTTCCTCAAGGAGCACCCGCGCCAGGAGTGGTGCAATCCGTCCTGCGGAAACCGTGCCCGGGTCGCCCGCCACCACCAACGGCACCGGGCGACGACTTGAGGCCCTGTCGCGGGCCGACCGGGCCGCCGCCCGCCCGGCACTTCGCAGGCCGGGGCACGTACCATTGGCGACATGTCGTTCCTCCGCCGCCGCAGCGCCACTCCCGCCGGGCCTGACTTCGACGTACTGGCCATGGACCCGGGCGACTGGCCCGGCAACCTCGGTGCGGGACTGCTGCCCGCCCCCGACGGCACCTGCCAGGGCGTCTTCCTGCGCTACGACCTGTTCGGCGGCCGCGGCCCCGCGATGATCATCGGCAATCTGCCCGAGGGCTCCCCGGCGCGCGAGGTCCCCGAGGGGCAGGTCCCCTTCGAGGTCGCCCAGCTGCTGCTGGCGCTGGAGAACGACGAGGAGGTCACCGTCGTCAGCACCGAGGACGTGCCGGTGATGCAGGGCGACAACCTCCTGATCGTGCGCCGCGTCAAGCTCTCCGAGGGCCGGATCTCCTGCGTGCAGTTCGACCGCAGCGACAACGTCCTGGTGACCATCGCCGCCTGGGACCGCCCCATCACGGACGACCTGTACGCCCTTCTCAAGCCCCTGCCCGCTGAACTGTTCCAGCAGGGCTGAGCCGACGGCTGAACGCCACACACGAAAGGGCCGCTGCGCGCCTCCCCAGGCGCACAGCGGCCGCTTCGTCCCCGTCAGCGAGTGCCGACCGCCGCGCGCACGGCCCGCCGGGCCAGCTGGCAGTCGTCGTGCAGCCGCCGCAGCAGCAGGCGCTGCTCCTCGCCGGACGGCGCAGCACCAGGATGGGCCGGGCCCGGTGCCGCCGGGGCCGCGTCGTGCATCGAACGCTGCACGGCCGTCTCGTACGTACGGATCTCACGGGTCAGCACCAGCATCAGGTTCACCAGGAAGGCGTCCCTCGAAGCGGGGCCCGCCGACTGGGCGATCTGACTGATCTGGCGACGGGCCACCGGTGCGTCCCCGAGCACCGACCACAGCGTCGCCAGGTCGTAGCCCGGCAGGTACCAGCCCGCGTGCTCCCAGTCCACCAGCACTGGACCGGCTGGTGACAGGAGGATGTTCGACAGCAGTGCGTCGCCGTGGCAGAACTGGCCCATTCCCTGCCGCCCGGCCGCCTGCGCGATGCCGTGCAGCAGCTTCTGCAGATCGCCCAGGTCCCGGTCGGTGAGCAGGCCCAGCTCGTGGTACCGCGAGATCCGTGCCGCGTAGTCGAGCGGGGCGTCGAACGTGCCCGCCGGCGGCCGCCAGGCGTTCAGCCGGCAGATCGCGCCCAGCGCGGCTCTGATGTCCGCCCGCGGCGGCGCCTCGGCCGGATGCCGCTGGAGCGCCGCCACCCGCCCGGGCATCCGCTCGATCACCAGTGTGCAGTTGTCCGGGTCCGCCGCGATCAGTCTCGGCACCCGCACGGGAGGGCGGTGCCGGACGAACGAGCGGTACGCCGCTATCTCGTGATGGATCCGCTCGGACCAGGCGGGGGAGTGGTCCAGTAAACACTTGGCGACAGCGGTGTTGCGACCGGTCGTACCGACCAGGAGTACGGACCGGCCGTTGCGGCGCAGCACCTGCACCGGGGCGAACTCCGGGCAGATGCGGTGCACCGACGCGATCGCGGTGCGCAGCTGCGCGCCCTGGGGGCCGGACAAGTCGAGTCTTCCGCTGAGCGGTTGGGTTCCGAGGACCGCGCCGCGCCGTGCCCTGCCCGCACCGAGCACGGGGGCCGCCGGCCGCGCGGGGGCGAGGTAGGGGCCGCTGTCCGCGGGACGCGGGTGCAGCGACCTGGGCGGTGCGGACACGGAGGACGATGCTGCGTACATGGGCGAGACAGATCCCTTCGTGTGCCTGCGACGACAGCGCACCACCCGGCCCGGACCCCCGGGTGCATCCTGGGGAATGTCCCTGCGGCGACCGGGTCGGGGTGGCGCGTTCCTACCTGACACCGGATGGCCGGTGGCACACCATCTGGCGAACCCTGGCGAACCCTGGCGAATAGTCGCCCGGCAAGTCTCCCCGGGCTACTGTCAACTCAGCCGAGTACCTGGGGGCTTGATGTGAGCGGACAACCCAACACCCGTCTCTCGGACCTGTTCGGCCTGGCCGGCTGGTCGAAGGGCGAACTCGCGAGGCTGGTCAACCGGCAGGCGGCGGCCATGGGCCACCCCCAGCTCTCGACCGACACCTCCCGGGTGCGGCGTTGGATCGACACGGGAGAGATCCCGCGCGATCCGGTGCCGCGGGTGCTGGCGGTTCTGTTCACCGAGCGTCTCGGCCGTGTCGTGACCATCGAGGACCTCGGTCTGGTCCGGCACGGGCGTGCGGGGAAACGGCAGGGCGGCGGGAGTGCGGAGCCTCCCGACGGTGTGCCGTGGGCGCCCGAGCGGACCGCCGCGGTCCTCACCGAATTCACGGGAATGGACCTCATGCTCAACCGACGCGGCTTGGTGGGCGCGGGCGCCGCGCTCGCCGCGGGATCCGCACTCAGCAGCGCCATGTACGACTGGCTGCACACCGACCCTGCCCTGGCTGTCGACGCTCCCGACCTCGATCCGTCCCTGCATGCCGACCCCGCTGGGTTCGACCGTTACGAGGCCGCCCCCATCGGGTCGCAGGAGATCGAGGAACTGGAGCGCTCGGTCGAGGTGTTCCGCGCCTGGGACGCCGCCCGTGGCGGCGGGCTCCAGCGCAAGGCCGTGGTGGGCCAGCTCAACGAGGTGGGCGGCATGCTCGCCTACCGTCACCCACCCCATCTCCAGCGGCGCCTGTGGGGCGTCGCCGCCAACCTGGCCGTCCTCGCTGGCTGGATGTCGCACGACGTCGGCCTGGAACCCACGGCCCAGAAGTACTTCGTCATCGCCGCGCACGCGGCCCGGGAGGGCGGGGACCGGCCCCGCGCGGGTGAGGCACTCTCCCGTGCGGCCCGCCAGATGGTCCATCTGGGCAAGCCGGACGAGGCCCTGGACCTGATGAGGCTCGCCACCTCCGGCTCGGGCGACGACGTACTGCCCCGCACCCGGGCGATGCTCTGCACCATCGAGGCCTGGGCACAGGCCGCCATGGGCAAGGGCCAGGCCATGCGCCGCACACTCGGGCAGGCGGAGGACCTGTTCGTCTCCGACAAGGCCGACGTACCACCGCCGGACTGGATGCAGACCTTCAAGGAGGAGGACCTCTACGGCATGCAGGCCCTGGCCTACCGCACGCTCGCCGAGTTCGAGCCGGGTGCGTCCGCGCATGCCCAGCACTACGCGGAGAAGGCGCTGGCCCTGCGGATCGACGGCCGGCAGCGGTCGAAGATCTTCGACTATCTGTCGATGGCGTCGGCCTGCTTCATCGCGGACGACCCCGAACAGGCGGACCGGTACGCGCGGTTGGCCCTGGTGTCCATGGGATCGAACTCCTCCCACCGCACCTGGGACCGGCTGCGTGAGATGTACCGGCTCACCGCAGAGTACGCCGGTTATCCGAGGATTCAGGAGCTGCGGGAGGAGATCAAGCTCGCCCTGCCGAAGACGAAGGGCAGGGGCGGCAACAGCGCGCGGGCCTGAGTTCCTATGCCGTGACCTTGGCGACGAGCACACAGGCGTTGTCCTCGCGCACGCTCTCGCCGAACTCCTGGACGACCGTCGCTATGCAGTCCTCCGCTGTGCGGTCCCCTGCCAGGCGCGGGGCCAGATCGAGGAGGAGGTTCACGGCCGCCGCTCCGGTGTGCCCGGGTACCAGCCCGTCGGTGTGCAGGAGCAGCAGGTCGCCCACCTCGAGGGTCTCCTCGGCCTGCCCGTAGACGGCGCCCGAGGTGGCGCCGAGCAGGACGCCGTCCGGTGTGTTCAGCGCACGCCCCGTCCCGTCGCGGAACAGCAGCGGGGCGGGGTGCCCGGCCTGCGCCCACACCAGGGTGCGGGTCCCGGTCCGGTAGCGGCAGCAGACGGCACTGCCGAGGGCGGGTTGCACGGTGGCGTCGAGTAACTGGTTCAGCCAGGCCATCAGCTGGCCCGGCGGGGCGCCGGCCATGGCCATCCCGCGTACGGCGCCGAGCAGCATGGTCATGTTCGAGGTGACACCGACTCCGTGTCCGGTGAGGTCGCCGACGCTCAGCAGCGTTTCGCCGTCGGTCAGTTCGAGCGCGTCGTACCAGTCGCCGCCGATCAGCGTGTTCGTGGACGCCGGCAGGTGGTGGGCGGCGAGGTCGAGGTTCCCCGGGCCCCGGTGCGGGAGTCGCAGGGAGCCGCGCCACGGCGGAAGCACGGCCTCCTGCAACTCGACCGCGAGCCGGTGTTCGGTCCGCGCGGCATGCCCCTGGTGGTGGAGCGAGTCACGGGTCTCGCTGACCACCCGCTGGCTGCGGCGCAGTTCGCTGACGTCCCGCAGCACGGCCCACATCGAGGCGGTGCTGCCGTCAGTGTCGAGCACCGGTTCGCCCATCATGTGCACGGTGCGGACGTCGCCGTCCCGGCGTGCGATGCGGAACTCGCCGTCGATGGGCCGGGCGTCGACGAGGCAGTTCGTGACCATGGCCGTCAGCTTCGGCCGGTCCTCGTCGAGGACCAGGGACGGCATCTCGTCGAGGGTGAGCGGCGGAGCGTCGGGGTCGCGGCCCAGGATCTGGTAGAGCTCCCCGGACCAACTGGCCTCGTCCGTCAGCAGGTTCCACTCGGCGCTGCCGACCCGGCTGAGCAGCGAGCCCTGCGGGGGCGTGGCGGACGGCGGGCCGTCCCGCAGCTGCGCCAGATGCTCGTCGAGGTCGTTGAGCTGGTGCAGGGCCAGGTCGTACAGGGCGCGCTGCCAGCGACCCCGCGGGTGGTCCGATCCGTCCCCCTCGGCGTCGCGCCGCACCGCGTCCATGTCGCCCTTGAGCCGCCGCGTCTGCGATATGAGCGCGTCGACCGAGCCGCGTCCGGGCGGCTGGGCGGCTGGGCGGTCCGCGGAGAGGTGGGACGGCATGACGCACTCCGATGCGGGGACGGTACGACCAGGGCGGACGGAGGGACCGTTACGACTGTCGCACAGCCCGCGACGCCCTGTAAGGGATTTGGCAACACACGATACGGTGGTGCTTCCGGCATATGCCACAGGCTCGCGGAGTTACTCCGAGGTAGGTGCGAAGTGTGCCGCCCGGATGCCCAAGTCGTAGGTTACACAGGGTATTTGACGCCTCGTGGGTGACGTCGCACCTCGATGATGCGTGTGTTCGACGGCCCTGCGTTCGAGCTCTTCAGTACCGCAGCACCCCGGCGATGCCGTCCGCCTCACCGAGCGCGCCGTCCGGTACGAAGCGGACGTCGGCGCCCGTCTCCAGGCACTGCTCGACGATCTCGTCCACGATGTCCTCGCGGGAGTCGAGATCGCCGCTCTCGGTGAGGATCAGATGATCCCCGGCGTCGCGGACCGTCACGCGGTAGTTCTCCTCGACGGCCAGCAGCCGGACGCGGCCGTCCCGGGCGCTCTGCCACAGTTCGTCGACCCCGGCGGCGAACTCCCGCCGTCCGCGGGCCGTTTCGAGGGCCCGGCTCACGGCGTCCGTGCTCCGGCGGGCCTCCGCCTCGATCACCGGCCGCATGGCCTGCCACACGGTGTCGGGGGTCCCGTGGGCGAGGCCGCCGTGCGGAACGTGCACCGCGCTCCTGGCGGTGGTGCCGGCCTCGTCGATCAGCGACAGGGCGGCCGGCTCGCCGGTGACGTACAGCCGGCGCGGGTGGTCGCGCAGGACGGCGTTCATCACGGTGTCGGCCTCGCGGAGGAACTGGCGGGTGCGTTCCTCCCGGAAGGCGCTCGGCGTGTCGCCGATCCGCTGCAGCCGTTCCGGGTCGAAGTTCTCCACCCGCCTGGTCAGCGGGAAGCCGCCGACGCGCGCCTCCACGACCCGGTCGGCGCCGCCGTTCCACAGCGTGACGCGGTCCGCGGCGAGCGACAGCACCCAGAACGGCCGCCCGGCCGTCTGGGCGGAGACCAGGTTCCGGGTGAGGAAGGTGTCCGAGAGCACCACGCGTTCGGGTACGGACCGGGCGAGCGACCACACCTGGTGCTCGCCGGGGGCCGCGAAGATCACCAGGCCGTCCTCGGTGTGCGTGAGATCGACCTCGGACAGGGCCCGGTCGAGGTGCCGGGCGACCTCGGCCCGGCGTTCCCGGGTGACGGCGGGGTCGACCTCCAGTTGCCTCTTGGCCTCGGCCACGACATTGCGCAGCCGGACCTGGTCCTGGGCGTTGTAGGGCTCGCGCCGGTGGGTCGGCGTCAGCACGGAGACCGCGGGGTAAGGGCGCGGGCGCCGCAGCTCGGCAAGGGTCGCGGGACTCAGAACGTGCTCCATGACAGCACGATAGAGCCGATTCGCGATTGGGGCATTTGGGGCAATCGGTTCGCCGGTTCGAGTGGGGGTGGCGACTCACTCGGTGTCGTGGTCGGATCCGCAGGAGCTGCCGTCCGGCGGGAGGGTGCCGTACAGCAGGAAGGCGTCGACCTTGCCGTGCACGCACTTGGAGGACCCGTAGCCGGTGTGGCCCTCGCCCCGGTTGTCGAGCACCACGGCCGACGAGCCGAGCCGCTCGGCCGTCTCCACCGTCCAGCGGTACGGCGTGGCGGGGTCGCCCCGGGTTCCGACGAGCAGCATCCTCGGCGTGTCGACGTCCTTGACCTCGTCGCGGATGAAGTCGGTGCCCTTGGGGCGGCCGTAGCAGAGCAGCACCTGGGTGAGCCGGTACCTGCCGAAGACCGGTGACGCCTGCTCGTACCGGGCGCGCAGCCGCCCGAGGTCCTTGGTGACCTGCGCGGCGGCGGGGCGGTCGGGATCGTCCGCGCAGTTGACCGCCATCAGAGCCGCCGGCAGGTTGTCCAGGGGCACGTCGTCCGGGTCGACGAGGCCGCGGTGCTTGCCCCGCAGCGGCGGGAGCGTGACACCTCCGGACGCGAAGGTCTCCAGGCCGCGTGTGTCGCCCTCCTCGAGCAGCTGGGCGACCGCGCGCTGCAGCAAGGGCCACAGCTCCCTGCTGTAGAGGCCCTGCCCGAGCGCGCCCGCGAAGTCCTGGCCGGAGAACGCCTCGCCGAAGTCCGTCGGCACCGGGTCCTCGTCGAGCGACTGGACCACCTGGACGACGCCTTCCCTGGCCTTTCGCGGATCCTGACCGAACGGGCAGGCGATGTCCTCCGTGCACCAGGTCAGGAAGTTCTCCAGCGCGGTCTGCAGCCCCCTGGCGCTCACCATGCCCTGCTCGGACAACGGCTCGGTCAGCGTGTCCACGCCGTCCAGCGCCACCCTGCCGACGTTCTCCGGGAACCGGGCCGAGTACACCGCCCCGAGCCGGCTGCCGTACGAGAAGCCCAGGTAGTTGAGCTTGTCGTCGCCGAGCGCGTCGCGCATGACGTCCAGGTCGCGGGCGGCGTTCACCGTGCCCATGTGGCGCAGGATGGGTCCCGAGTGCTCGGCGCACTCGGCCGCCGCCGCGCGCAGCTTCTCGAGCACGGCCTGCGGATCGGCGACCTCGGCGTTCCCGTCTGTCGCGTCCAGTGCGCCGTTGGAGGCGTTTCCGCAGCTCACCGGTGCGGAGCGGCCGACGCCGCGAGGGTCGAAGCCGACGACGTCGTAGCCGTTCGTCAGGCCCATGAAGTGTTTGCCGCCGAGGGCGAGTTGGGTCACGCCCGGGACGCCCGGTCCGCCGAAGTTCAGCAGCACCGAGCCCCGGGACTTGCCCGTGGCCCGGTAGCGGGCCACGGCGAGATCGAGAGTCCCCTTCTCGGGTCTGGCGTAGTCGAGCGGGACGGTGACCTTGCCACACTGCAGGTCCTTGGGCATGTCCACGCCCTCGCACGGCGACCACGTGACCTTCTGGTCGTAGAAGCGTGTCAGGCCGGGCGGGGGGTCGTCGGCCGCCGGCAGGCCCGCGCCCAGCAGGGCCAGCCCGGCCACGCCGGTGACCGCGCAGCGCCGGATCGAGAGGTGCGTGGACAGCTTGGCCAGCATGAATGCCTCCAGGGGCGCCCCACAGCGGACCGGGAACCGGCGCCCTCGCTCACCATAAGCGGGCCCCGGAAGCGCCGCCTCCGGGCGGGTACGGCGGCTGGAAGTGGCTCGGGGCGCACCGCTCCGTGCCGCATACGAAGGGCTTTACCGCTAGTTCGACAACCGGGCCGCTCGATGGAGTGAAAGGCCGATAAGCCATAACTCGGATCGCGCGCCCCGCGTTCTATCCCGTGCGGGCGAGTGCCCGCGACGATGTCTGGAAGGCAGGGAACCTATGAGACGGGTTACCCGAAACGGTGTGATCGCCGTCGCCGCCGCCTCGGGCGCGATGGCCATGGCCGGTCCCGCGTACGCGGACTCCGCGGCGGACGGATCGGCGGCCGGTTCGCCCGGAGTGGTCTCCGGCAACACCGTTCAGCTGCCGGTGCATGTCCCGGTGAACGTGTGCGGGAACACGGTGAACGTGGTGGGGGTCCTGAACCCCGCCGCGGGCAACAGCTGCGCGAACAAGGGCGACGGGCGGGCCGGCCGGCCGGACAAGCCCGGCGGTGCGGTCGCCGAGAGCAGCGGAAAGGATTCACCGGGTGTGGTCTCCGGCAACGGCGTACAGCTGCCGGTCGATGTCCCGGTCAACGTCACCGGCAACAGCGTGAACGTGGTCGGCATCGGCAACGCGGCGACCGGCAACGAGTCCTCGAACACCCCCGGGGGCCGGCCGGTCCGCCCCCACCACCCACCGAAGCCGGCGGCCCCGAAGCCGTCCGTCCCGCCCCGGGCCCATCCTGCCCCCGACCCCGCCCCTGCCCCGCATTCCGCTCCGCAGGCCACGGGCGCCCTCGCCCACACAGGCTCGGACCACACCCTGCCGGCCGTCGCGGCGAGCGCGGCGCTGGTGCTCGGGGGAGTGGTGCTGCGCCGACGGTTCCGCCCGGCGACAGAGGGCTCGCAGCGCCGCTGACGCGACGGAGCCCTGGCGGCGGTCCCGCCGGGCATCCGCACGCGATGCCGATCCCCGGGGTCGAAGGGGCGGCGCCCTCGCGGCCCTGCCGCTCGGTGGCAGGCGACACCGAACTGTCCGGGCCCGGTCGCCGGGGCGTCCCGGCTGCTTTGCCGACTGGTGGCACGTCGTGATGCTCTGGGGCGGGAACCCGCCGGGCGGGCCGCCCCTACGGCGCCGCCGAGACGGCGATACGTCGCCGCTTCCGCACCGGGAGCGGCGACGTCCTGGGCGGCCTCGGCGGCCCGTGTCGTCAGACCGGCTCCGCCACCCCCGTGAGCAGCACCATCCCGGAGTCGCCGTGGTCCGGCTGAGTGCGGTCGGTGTCGATGTGGGTGACGTCCAGGTCGTGGGTCAGAGGGGTGAAGACCTCCGTGACCGTCGTCGGGTTCACCGGGCAGCCCGGCCAGTGGGACGCCGGGCCGATGCGGTAGGTCGGCAGGTTCTCCATGAAGGCGGCGACCAGGTGGCCGCCGGGCGTGACCGTGCGGACGAAGGTGCGGCAGAAGTCGGCGAACTCGGCGAAGTCCTCCGTGGCGCCCTCGGCGACGAAGTGCATGGAGGCGAGTTCGTAGAAGCCGGGCGGCAGGGTCCGGACGTCGGCGTGGACGACGTTCACCGGAGCCAGCGCCCCGGCCAGGGTCGCCGGCACGTCGGGATTGAGCTTCCGGCACAGCTCG
This sequence comes from Streptomyces sp. NPDC044719, assembly GCF_056433405.1. Lineage (NCBI taxonomy): Bacteria > Bacillati > Actinomycetota > Actinomycetes > Kitasatosporales > Streptomycetaceae > Streptomyces > Streptomyces sp. NPDC044719. The sequence goes on along the minus strand of NZ_JBWKHE010000009.1, from coordinate 297,450 downwards.
TGGAAGGGGAGCCAGCTCGCGTCGAGGCGGTGACAGATCTGTTCCTGGAGATAGGCGACACTGCTCGCCCCCGCTTCCACGGCGTCGATCCTGCGGCACGCGGCGGACGCGAGGATCAGCGGATAGAGGTTGGGGCCCGCCCCGAACTCCACCGAGCGGTCGATGCCGCCGGGCGGGAAGCGCCGGTAGAAGGCGCTGTGGTGCCTGATGATCGCCGCGTCCGAAGGATGCACCTCGCGGTAGTTCTCCGCGAGGTAGTCCGCGACCGGCCAGCGATCCCAGTCCACGTCGTCGTTGTGCGTCGTCATGGCCGTTCAGCCCTTCAGCCGCAGCGGGAATCGCTCGGACAGCCGGGCGTGACGCCTGGTCCAGTTGAATTCGATCGTAGATTCGCTCGTGCGGCCCCGCATCTCGGGCGGGCCGGGGAATCCAGGGGTGGATCAGCCGCGCCCGCAATGGAACCGCACATGCAAATCCCGGATCCGTTCCGTCAGTTCGGGCACCGGACCGTCCACGATCACACCGGGTGCGACCTCGCGCACGGGGAGTGGCCGCACCGGTGGCGCGGGGATGCCCAACTCGCCCAGCCAGGCGACGAGTTGCTCGGACGAGGCGACGTAGGCGACGCGGCCCAGACCGACCCAGGCGTGCGCGGCGGCGCACATCGGGCAGTGCTCGCCGGAGGTGTAGACCGTGGCCGCCGCACGCTCCTCGGGCGTGAGGTGGGCGGCCGACCAGCGGGCCAGCTCGAACTCGGGGTGCCGGGTGCGGTCGCCCGAGGCCACGCGGTTGCGGTCCTCGGCGAGAACCGTGCCGTCCCGCCCCACCAGAACCGAACCGAACGGTTCGTCCCCGGCGTCCAGTGCCTCCGCCGCGAGCTCCACGCAGCGGCGCAGGTGAGGCAGTTCCGTGTCCTTCACGACCATGGTGCCGGGCCCTTCCTCGTGACGAAGTGATCAGCAGGACTGTACGGCGGGCGGGCGTACGGCCCCACAGCACAGCGCGCCGCCCGGTCGTCGTCGGATGTCACATCCGCACCCGTCCGCTCCGTCGCATGGTCATGACGACGATCCAGAAGCACCAGAGCATCCTCCTCGCCGGCGCGAGCGGTGTCCTCGGCCGGCACATCACCCACGCGCTCACCGAGGCGGGCCACAAGGTCACCGGACTCGGCCGGAGCCGGGGCAACGGCATCCGCGCCGACCTCACGGATCGCGACGCGCTGCTGCGCGCCGTCGACGGACATCACTTCGACACCGTGATCCACGCCGCGACCGCCCTGCGCAAGCCCCCGATGCGCGACCGCGACATGGACACCACCGACGCGCTGCGCACCCAGGGCACGGCCCACCTCGTCGAGGCCGCCCGCGTGACCGGTGCCCGCCGCTTCGTCGCGGAGTCGATGGTCTTCGGCTACGGCTACGGGGACCACGGCGACCGCCCGCTCACCGAGGACGACCCCTTCGGCCCGCTCGGCAGGACACCGCGGCTGGAGCAGCACATCGCCGCCATGCGGACCAAGGAGCGGCTCACCTTCGAGTCGGAGGCACTGGAGGGCGTCGCACTCCGCTTCGGCCTGTTCTACGGCCCCGGCGGCACCGACACCCTGCTGCCGCTGCTGCGCAGGCGGCAGCTGCCCATGCCCGGCGACCATGACCGGGTGCTGCCGCGGGTGGAGCTCACCGATGCCGCCCGCGCGGTGGCCGCCGCCGTCGAGCACGGCCGGCCGGGACAGGCGTACAACATCGCGGACCGGACGCCGCTCGGCTTCCGCGCCCACATCGAGAGCGTGGCCCGGGCGTTCGGACTGCCGAAGCCGATGACCGTGCCGCTGTGGCTGATGAAGCCCATGTCGTACGCGCACACCGTGATGGCGTCGCGGCTGCGGGTGTCCTGCGCCAAGGCGGAACACGAACTGGGCTGGACTCCGCGCTACGCGTCCAGCGTCGAGGGGCTCGCCGCGATGCGGTCGGCGGGCCGTTGACGCCGGGGGAGCACCGGCCGGGTCCGGCTCCGGTGTGCCGGGGCCGCCGGGCCGCGGCACACCGGGTGCCAGGTGACTCCTGGTGCGACGTCTGGTGTGACGCCGGTGTCGCGCACGTACTGTCGATACGCCGTCGCTCGCTACGCCGTCAGCGGCCTGCCTTCGAACGGTCCAGCGCGGCGACGCCGAGCGCGGCGAGGCCGATCTGGATGAGCCATTCGACCCAGTCCACACCCTTGGTGTCGGCCACGCCGAACGCGCCGGCCAGTGCGGAGCCGATCAGCGCGGCGATGATGCCGACGACGATCGTCCACAGAATTCCGATGCGCTGACGGCCCGGGACCACGAGCCGGCCCAGGACGCCGATGACGATGCCGATCACGATGGCACTGATGATGCCGTCGACTTCCATCTCCGCCCCTCCTCCTCAGGACCCCCGCTGCAGTGCGTCTGCCCCCTGGCGGCCGGGACACTCCGGGTTCCGCGCCGCGTGACCGCTGGCGTCGCGGACGCGGACGCGAAAGGGCCGGTCCGGGAGCGCGGACCGGCCTTCGTTTCCCTTCCGACGGGGGCTACGGCCTCGGGGAGGCCTTCGCCGCCGTGCCGGCGCACACCATGCCCAGGAGCAGGGCCAGTGCACCGATGATGATGTTGTTCCACACGACCCCGGCGTCCGGGCTCTCGCCGACGATCCACGGCGAGATGATCATCCACACCCCGAGGGCGCACATGGCCCAGCTCAGCCCGTACATACGCTCCGGAGCACGAGTGAACCCGAGCGCCAGCAGACCGATCGCGATCCCCATGATCAGGTTGTGCGTCACGAGCGGCGGCTGACTGGTCGTGTAATGGACTATCCACGGGGAGGCCGCGCAGTACAGACCCAGTAGGAACACCGGTCCGTCCACGAGCGCCACATCGCGTCCACCGAGCATGCGGGCGTACCGATCCCGCATCTCGGAGGCATCAGGGTGGCTGGTGATGTCACCTCTGGTGGGCGAGACGTTGGCCATGACTCGTCTCCTTCGTCTTACAGGGCGACCGCGTCTGGTGGGGTATGCGGTAAGCGCCGCGTAAGCACATTCTGCTCTTATTTTTCCTTTATGTGTAGGGGTTGTGCGGGGGTGTGGACTCCTACCGGGCGGTACATGTCCGGGCGGATCGCGGGCAACCGGAGGGATACGGCAGTGACCGATCGACGTCGCCCGGCGGGCGGCGCGGGACAGCGGAGGGCAGCGAGCATGTCTACGGCGATCAGCGCGAAGGTGTTGGAGCGGTTCCCGGCGGGAGCCCCGCGCGGATCGTGGCCGGCGGAGGAGTACGCGGCACGCTGCCGCGCCGAGGGCGAGCCCGCCACCGTCGTGATGGACCTGGAGTCGGACGCCTTCCTCGTGGTGGTTCCGTCGGACGACGACGCCTGAATCCGGCCGGAACCCGGGGTCTTCCTCGTGCGCCTGAATCCGTCGCTCTGTCACGCCCTTCGAACACGGCGGGCCGCGGCAGGACGCGGCTGAAGACGGCGTCTCCGAGACGTCCGCACCATCCCCGCCGAGACACCCCCGACTCTCCAAAGATCAACCCTGGAGCCCGGCTTCGGCGTCATCCGCACCGAGGGGCAGGCCTTGCCCCTCGGTGACCAGGAGGCACACACGCATGAAGCAGCGGTCCGCACGCACCGTCTTATTGGCTCTGGCCGTGGCGTTGTCCGCCGGAACGTCGGTCCTCGCCCCGTCCGCACAAGCGTCACAGTCAGGGCACGGCCACGAGGCCACCCGAACCGCACTGCGGAATCTGGTCGAGAAGGGCGGGCTCCCCGGCGTGGCGGCCGAGGTCCGTGACGGCAAGGAGAGGTGGTCTGCCGTGTCCGGTCACTCGGACACCGGCACCGGCCGCGAGCGTTCGCCCGCCGAACACTTCCGCGGCGCCAGCATCACCAAGACGTTCGTCGCGACCGTCCTGCTCCAACTGGAGGCCGAAGGGAAACTGAGCCTGGACGACACCGTCGAGTCGTGGCTGCCCGGCCTGGTGCGGGGCAACGGCTACGACGGAAACGAGATCACCCTGCGCCGGCTCCTCAACCACACCAGCGGCATCGCCGGCTATACCGACGACCCCGCGTTCATCCACGACGCCGCCGGCCCCGGCTTCCCGGACCACAGGTACGACACCCACACGCCCGGGGAACTCGTGGCGATCGCGCTGAAGTACCCGCCACTGCCCGACCCGGAGACGGCGCCGGTGTACTCGAACACCAACTTCGTCATCGCCGGGATGGTCATCGAGAAGGCGACGGGCCGCTCGTACGCGCGGGAGATCACCCGTCGCGTCATCCGGCCGCTGAAGCTGCGCGGGACGTATTTCCCCGGGACGTCGCCGAAGATGCCGAACCCGCACCCCGTCGGCTACTCCCGGCTCCACGAGGAGGCACCGGACGCCGAGATCCTTGACGCCACCGAACAGAACATGACCTGGCTGGGCGCGGCCGGAGACATCATCTCGACCAGCGGAGACCTCAACCGCTTTCAACGAGCTCTGATAAAGGGCGACTTGCTGCCGCCGGCCCAGATGAGGGAGATGTTCGACGAGGTCCCGTCGGGGGAGGGGCTGGGGTTCGGGCTCGGGGTCGAGTTCGCTGAGCTGTCCTGCGGTGCGAAGGTGGTGGGCAAGACCGGCCGTACCAATGGCTCCCTGTCCGCGATGGTGGGCACCCGGGACGGCAGGCACCAGCTGACGTTCAACATCAACGGTGACTGGCTCCAGGACGGATCGCTCTACGTCGATGTGATCGAAGCGGAGTTCTGCGGCAAGGCCCCGTCCCCGACCGGAAGTCCGACCGGCAAGCCGCTCCTGCCTCAGCTCGGCTAGCCGGACGCCAGCGACCCGAGGTGCCTCCGGCGCGCCTCGGCCGTCTGGCCCTGCACCAGCAGGAACATCCCCTCGCGGGCCAGCCGCTGCGCCCGGCTGTCCAGGGCCATGGACCGGCCGCCCCCGGCCACGACCGCCGCGGTCGTGGCCGCGCGCATGAGGTCGTAGGCGCGTGTCTTGACGGCCAGCCGTTCCGGGACGCACTCGTGGGGGACCGGGTGGTCGGCCAGCGTGTAGGCCTCCCGCCGGACGTCGTCGATCCGGGCCCGTAGCGAGCCTGCCGTCTCCTGGCCGTCCGGGGCGGCCGCCACCAGGTCCAGCGCCGCGTACGCCACACCGAAGACGGCCGGACTGGTGTTGGCGGCCTTCGGCAGGTCGACGAGGGCGAACTCCGGCTGCGGCACGCGCAGCACGACGGCCTCGTCCGGCACCCACAGGCCGTCCAGTTCCAGAGAGACCGTACGGGCGGCGGTGAGCGCCGCGAGCCGCATCGGCGCCGAGGGAGACAGCCCCGGCTGCTCGCGTGCCTCGGTGAGGGCGAACACCACCTCGGGCGCGTCCGTCACACCGGCCAGCAGCATCACGTCGTTCAGACCCCAGCCGGTGAACCAGGGCACCGTTCCCTCGAACCGCCAGCCGCCCCGCTCGGGCACCGCCCGCACGGGGACGCGGGGAAAGGCACGGACATGGGCGTACGCGATACCGGCCAGCACCTCGCCGGTCGCCAGCGGACGCAGGAATTTCTCGCGGACGGGCGAGTCGTGTGTGGCGATCAGCTTCACCGGAGTGTGGTGCTGTGTCTGCACGAACCATGTGGAGCAGCACGCCCCGGCCAGGATCTCCGCGGTCTCCCGCGCCACGCCGACGGGCGCGTCCGCCCCGCCGTACTCCTCCGGCGCGCCCACCCCGAGCAGCCCCGACCGCTTCACGGCCGTGATGTGGCTCGCGGGCACACCCTCCTGGTCGACGCGCTCGGCGTGCGGGACGAGGAGATCGTGCGCAAGTCGCTGTGCGCGGGTGACGAGGGGATGGGGTGTGGTGGTCATGGGAGAAATTCTCCCGGTCGCGCGGCGCGGGGTGTCGATCCGGGGGTGTGTCGTTCGTGTAGGAGGTGCCAGGACACCCCGACACCCCCCCTGTACCGACAGCCCGAGACCCGAACGCCATGGAGGCCGTCATGAAGTACTACCTGCTCAGTGTGATGCAGCCGGTCGGCGATCCGCCCGCCCCCGAGATCCTCGCGGAGATCGGCGAGAACCTCGACGCCTTCCACCAGGAATTGCGCGAGGCGGGCGCCTGGGTCTTCGCCGGCGGCCTGCACGGCCCGGAGTCCTCCACCGTGCTGCGCCCCCGCGACGGCGACGTCCTGATCACCGACGGTCCGTACGCGGAAGGCAAGGAGATGCTCGGCGGCATCTGCCTCGTCCGGGCGCCCGACCTGGACGCCGCCCTGGAGTGGGGGCGCAAGGCGGCCCTGGCCACCACGCTTCCGATCGAGGTGCGCCCCTTCATGGGGGACGCCGACTGATGGGCGTGGACGTCGAGGCGGTCTTCCGCGCGGAGTACGGCCGCGCGGTCGCCGTCCTGGTCCGCTTCCTCGGCGACATCGACCTCGCCGAGGAAGCGGTCCAGGACGCCTTCACCACGGCCGTGCGGCGCTGGCCGGAGACCGGCGTCCCGCCGAGCCCCGCCGGGTGGATCATCACCACGGCCCGGAACCGGGCCATCGACCGGCTGCGCCGCGAGTCGTCCCGACAGGCCCGGCACGTCGAGGCCGCCCTGCTGCACGCCTGTGACGCACCGCCCGAGGAGGGCCCCGTGCGCGACGACCGGCTCCGCCTGATCTTCACCTGCTGCCACCCCGCGCTCTCCCTCCACGCCCGGGTCGCCCTGACCCTGCGGCTGCTCGGAGGCCTCACCACCGCGCAGATCGCCCGCGCCTTCCTGGTGCCGGAGCCGACGATGGCCCAGCGGCTGGTCCGGGCGAAGGCGAAGATCCGCGACGCCGGGATCCCGTACCGGGTGCCCCGCGACGCCGACCTGCCCGACCGGCTCGGCGGGGTCCTGGCGGTCGTCTACCTGATCTTCAACCAGGGCAACGAGGGCTCGCCCGACCTGTCCGCCGAAGCCGTACGGCTCGGCCGTCTCCTGTCCTGGCTCATGCCGGACGAACCCGAGGTGACCGGTGTGCTCGCACTGATGCTGCTGGTCGAGGCACGCCGCGACGCCCGCGAGAACGACCAGGGCGAACTGGTGCCGCTGCCCGAGCAGGACCGGGCACGCTGGGACCGTGACCTGATCACCGAGGGGCAGACACTCGTCCGTCGTTGCCTGCGCCGCGATCAGCCCGGGCCCTACCAGGTCCAGGCCGCCATCCAGGCCGTGCACAGCGACGCGCCGAGCGCGGACGCCACCGACTGGGCCCAGATCCGGCAGCTGTACGGCCAGCTCATGGCCCTCGCCCCGAGCCCGGTGGTGGCCCTGAACCGGGCCGTCGCCGTCGCCGAGACCGAGGGCCCCGGGCCTGCCCTCGCCCTGGTGGACGCCCTCGACCTCGAGGGGTACCACGTCCTGCACGCCGTCCGCGCCGACCTGCTGCGCCGTCTGGGCCGGGACACCGAGGCCGTACGGGCGTACGAGGCGGCCATCGCGCTCGCGGAGAACCCGGCGGAAGGCGCGTTCCTCGACCGCCGCAGAGAGGCGCTCGTACGGCGGCGCCGGGCGGAGGGCCCCTTCAGGGACGGCCGTCCAGCTCCGTGAGCACGTCGAAGTCGAGCCCGTCGGCACGGGCCAGGTAGATGCGCTGGCGCACATGACCGTCCTGGAGGTGCAGCAGCCCGCGCGGGCCCTCGTACGACACCGCGCCCGCCGCCGCGCCGATCGCCGACACGTCCAGCGTCCCGGCCCTCCTCAGCAGCGCGGCCAGCAACAACACGCCCTCGTAGCAGGACTCGCCGAGGCTGCCGAGGGCGGGTGCCTCGATGCCGTAGCGGGTGGCGTACCGCCCGTGGAAGTCGAGGGTGTCCCGGTTGGCCAGCGAGGCGAAGAACCCGGCCGTGCTGTAGAGGTCCTCGGTGGCCGCCGGGCCGCTCGCCATCAGCATGTTCTCGTCCATCAGCGTGCTCAGCCGCAGACACCGGGCGTGCAGGCCGTGCGCCGCGAACGCCCGGTTGAAGCGCACCGCGTCGCTGCCGACGAGCAGCATCAGCACCCCGTCGGCGTCCGCGCGCTCGACTCGGCGCAGCACCGGCCCGAAGTCGTCGGTGCCGAGCGGGAGATAGGCCTCACCCGCGACACTCCCACTGGACGCGCGGGCGTACGCCTGGGCAGCCCGGGCCGTACGCCGCGGCCACACATAGTCGTTCCCGACGACGAACCACCGCCGCACCCCGCGCTCGCGCGCCAGCAGGTCCATCGCGGGCCGCAGTTGATCGCGCGGGGTCTCGCTGGTCAGGAACACTCCCGCCGTGTCCTCCCCGCCCTCGTACAGCGCCGTGTACACGTACGGGACGCGGTGCGCGATCCTCGGCGCCAGCGCCTGGCGCACCGAGGAGATGTGCCAGCCCGTGACGCCCTGCACGACGCCCAGGTCCACCAGCGTCTCCACCTGGCCGGCGACCTCGTGCGGCGGACCCGAGCCGTCGACCGGCACCAACCGGAGCTCCCTGCCGAGCACGCCGCCGTCCCGGTTGACCTCCTCGGCGGCCATCCGCGCGCACAGCTCGCACGTCGGCCCGAAGATCCCGGCCGGGCCCCGCAGGGGAAACACCAGAGCCACGCCGAGCACGGAGCCGTCGGCCGTGAACCACTCGGGCGCGGGGAGGTCGTGCCGGAACATGGCGTCATGATCCCGGCTCCACCGTACGAACTCCAGTGCGTCTCTTACCATGGACGCACCTCTGAGCCAGGGCCTGTCGTTCGGATCGGGTCGGCTGAGAGAGACTGCGCCTTTCAACCGACCCGAGCGTGGGGGAGTCGGCCACCGACGCCAACGCGGCAGAGGTGCGTGCCACGCCCCGCGCCCCCGACATGATGCAAACGACAGGCCCTAGGAGCGGCATGCCCACCCCACCCCCGCGTCGGCCCGACGACCTGGTGCAGTTGCTGACGCGGGCCGAGCGGCTCGCGGCGGGGCGGCTGCAGGCCGTTCTGGAGGAGGAGGGCTGCTCGCTCGACGCGTGGCGCGTGCTGGCCCTGCTGTCCGACGGCGAGGGGCGCCATATGACGGCGATCGCGGAGGCCGCCTTCCTGCCGCCTCCGACGCTGACCAAGCTGGTCGACCAGCTGGTCGACCAGAACCTGCTGTACCGCCGGGTCGACCCCTTCGACCGCCGCCGCATCCTCGCCCACCTCACCCCGCGCGGCCGCGAGTACTGGCAGCGCGTCGACCGAGCGGTCCGGGCCGGCCGGCCCACGCTCGGCGACGGCGACGACGAACTGCTGCGGTCCCTGCTGGACCGACTCGCGGCGGCACTGGCGGAGTCGGCCCCCGTATGAGCCTCCGTCAGCCGCGATCGCGGATGACTGGTCTACACCCTTGACTGGTACAGACCAACGCGGTTGAGTGTGCCTCCACAACCCCCCCACCACGGCCGCGCCCACGCCGTGACCGGCTTCGCCGACGCGTGCGCCAAGGCTCTGCTTCGCCCTGCCCCGCGGGGTGCGGCCGTGCTCCGCAAAGGAGTTGATCGCGTGTCGAGACGCCGTGTGTCCGCCGTCCTGGTCACCCTCGCCCTCGCGGGCACTGCCCCCGTGCTGCTGCCCGCATCGAACGCCTCCGCCGCCGCGTGCTCCAGCTACCCGAACTGGGTGGCGGGCAAGTCGTACGCGGCCGGCAACATCGTCCGCTACACCGACGGCAAGGCGTACATCGCCGAGCACGCCAACCCGGGCTACGACCCGGTCATCAGCACCTGGTACTGGGAGCCGTACGCCTGCGACAGCGGGCCGGGCACGCCCAACGCCCGCTTCGTCGTGACCGAGGCGCAGTTCAACCAGATGTTCCCGAACCGGAATTCCTTCTACACCTACAGCGGGCTCACCGCGGCCCTGAGCGCCTACCCCGGCTTCGCCAACACCGGCAGCGACACGGTGAAGAAGCAGGAGGCCGCCGCCTTCCTCGCCAACGTCAGCCACGAGACCGGCGGTCTGGTGCACGTGGTGGAGCAGAACCAGGCCAACTACCCGCACTACTGCGACTGGAGCCGCCCCTACGGCTGTCCGGCCGGCCAGGCCGCCTACTACGGCCGCGGCCCGATCCAGCTCAGCTGGAACTTCAACTACAAGGCCGCGGGCGACGCGCTCGGCATCGACCTGCTCAACAACCCCTGGCTGGTCCAGAACGACGCGGCCGTCGCCTGGAAGACCGCCCTGTGGTACTGGAACACCCAGACCGGCCCCGGCACCATGACCCCGCACAACGCCATGGTGAACAGCGCCGGCTTCGGCCAGACCATCCGCAGCATCAACGGCTCCCTGGAGTGCGACGGCAAGAACCCGGCGCAGGTGCAGAGCCGCGTCAACAACTACCAGCGGTTCACGCAGATCCTCGGGACGTCACCCGGTGGCAACCTCTACTGCTGACGCCGGACCCCAGGGCGTGGTGTCATGCAGGATGTCATGCACCTGATCAGCGGTCACTCTGATCAGTACGAGGAAGGACATCCCTCATGCGTCTGCGCACCCCCCACGTCCTGCTCGCCACGACCGCCGCGCTGGCCGCCGCGGTCGTGGCTCCGCCGCCCGCCGCTGCCGCCGCCGTTCCGGCCCCGGGCACGTACTACGTCCAGAGCGCCACGACCGGGCTCAACGCGGCCGACAACGGTGGCGCGGTCGAGCAGCACAGACCCCGCGGCAACGAGGACCGCCAGCAGTGGCAGCTGAAGCCGAGCGGGTCGTCCTATCTCCTGGAGAACACCGTCGCGCCCGGTAACTGCCTCGGCCGCAACGGCGACCAGGCCGCGACCGTCGCCTGTACGAGCGCCGACGCCGCCTGGGAGATCACCCCGGCCGGCACCGACCGCTACACCCTCAAGGCACCGGGCACAGCACGTCACCTCGCGGTGGCCCCCAAGCCGCCCAACGCCAACTACCCCGCCCGGCTCGCAGTCGGCGGTGCGGGCGACCTCGCAGCGTGGTACCTGACCCCCGTCGACCCCGCCACCGGCCCCACGCCGCCGCAGGGTCAACGCGCGCTGGACCAGGTCACGTTCCTCACCTCGCACAATGCCTACGCCAACGGCGTCGACGGCGGTTTCGCGCCGCCCTTCATCAACCTCGTGCCCAACCAGACCCGAGGTATCGAGCGGCAACTCGCCGACGGTGTCCGTGGATTCATGCTCGACATCCACCAGACCCCGGACGGTGCGATCCTCTGCCACAACAGCTGCACCCTCGTCAGCAGGCCGGTCGCCCTCTGGGTCGACCTCCAGCGCATGGTGGACTTCCTCAAGGCCCACCCCGACCAGTTCGTCACCGTCTTCCTCGAGGACTACGTCGACCCGGGCGTCCTGCGCGCGGAACTCGCCCGCGTCAACGGCCTGTCGGACGTGCTGTACCGGCCGGACCTCACCGGCGTACGGCAGAACGGCTGGCCGACGATGGCGGACCTGGCCGCCGCCGGCGACCGGCTGCTGATCTTCACCGACCACAGCCGCTCCGCCGACCAGGCGGCGGGCCTGACCCGGGACAGCTTCGGCGTCTTGTACCAGCGCGAGTGGACCGTCGAGAACTACTGGTCCATGGGCTCCGGCATCGGCTCCTCGGACTGGTCCTGCTACAGCCGCTGGTACGACGCCGGCACGAACATCCCGCTGACCCGCACCGAACCCGGTTTCCGCCCGCTGTTCGTCATGAACCACTTCCGTGACGCCGGCATCACCTCCACGGCCACGACCGACAACACCAAACTCGCCGACCGCGCCCGCCGGTTCTGCCAGCCGGCCGCGCGCAAGAAGCCCAACTTCCTCGCCGTGGACCACTACGACCGCGGCAACCCGGCCTCAGCCGTCGCCACCCTCAACTCGTACACCTATCCGTAAAGCGGCTCCACCGGTCCGCGCCGGGTGTGTGAGAATCCGCCGATGAGCTCACAGACGATCACCGCGGACGCCGCGGGCAGCTGGAACCTGGGCGACCTGCCCGTCCACCGCCTCGGCTACGGCGCGATGCGGCTGACGGGCAGCGCCGCCTTCCACCACGGCACACCGAGCGACCGCGGCAGGTCGATCGCCGTCCTGCGCAAGGCGATCGACCTCGGCGTGAACCACATCGACACGGCCGCCTTCTACTTCTCGTCGCTGCGCTCCGCCAACGAGCTCATCAACACCGCGCTGGGGCCCTACCCCGACGACCTGGTCATCGTCACCAAGGTGGGCCCGCACCGGACGCACGACGGGGAGTGGGGCACCTCGGCCCGCCCCGAGGATCTGCGCGGCCACGTCGAGGAGAACCTGCGCCAGCTGGGCCGAGACCACCTGGACATCGTCAACCTGCGGCGGATGCCGAAGTACGACTCCATCGCCGAGCACTTCGGGGCCCTCGCGCGGCTCCGGGAGGCGGGCCTGATCCGGCACCTGGGGGTTTCCGGCATCGAGCCACGCCACCTCGCCGAGGCGCAGGCCATCGCGCCCGTGGTCTGCGTGCAGAACCGGTACGCCCTCGACCGTCCCGACCCCGCGACCGACGAACTGCTGCGGATCTGCGGCGAACAGGGCATCGCCTTCGTGCCGTTCTACGCCGTCGCCGGCGAGGGCGGGGAGCACGGTGCCACCACCGCCCACGACGAGGAGGTGCGAGCCGTGGCGCGCGCCCACGGTGCGAGCCCCGCGCAGATCCGTCTGGCCTGGACGCTGCACCAGGGCCCGCATGTCCTCGCCATTCCCGGCACCGGCGACCCCGACCACCTCGCGGAGAACGTGGCGGCGGCTGCCATCCGCCTCACCGGTGAGGAACTGGACCGGCTGGGCGCACCGCGGCAGCGGGCCGGGCAGACCGGCTAGAGCGCCCAGACCCCGTCCCGCATGAGATGCCTGCGGGGCAACTCCCGCACCTCGCACCACGCCTGCACCGCACACGGCCGCACCCGGAAGTACGCGTACGACGCGTGGTCCTCGCGCGGATCCCAGCCGGTCTTCGCGAGGAACGCCTCGGCCGCGGCGGGCGGCACCCCGGCGGATGTGAAGGTCTCCACCTCGCCGTCGACGAGCACGACGTCCCGGGTGTCCCCGAGGGCCAGCCGGGCCCGCCCGCCGTCCCGCAGATTGCGGCCGGTGGGGTTGGTCAACCGGGTGCACAGCCACACGGCCTCGTCGTGCCAGACGAACCACAGCGGAACCAGACACGGCACCCCCTCGCCGTCGGCCGTGGCGACCCAGATGTCCATGTCCCGCTCCAGCCGGGCCAGCAGGTCCGCCTTGCGCTGCTCGGGGGTGCGAGGTGGCTCGGTGATCTTCATGGACGGGACGCTAGCGGTCGGGCCGGCTCTCCCGCCTCGGGCCGAAGACGTAGGCCGAGGGCCTAGGCCCTCGCGGAATCGAGGTACTGCGCCACCCCCTCGCCCAGTGACCAGTCGGCCGACTCGTTCTCGGTCAGCACCACGAACACGTTCCTCGGCTCGGTGCCCGCGTACGCCTGGGCGAGCTCGGCGATCCTCCGGTACAGCGCCTGCTTCCGCTCGGGCGTGCGACCGGAGCGGAGTGTGATCTCGACGTAGACGATGCCGTCGTCGCGGTGCACGCCGAGGTAGTCGTCGTACCGCAGCGTGCTGTTCGTGCCGTCGTGGTCCCGCAGGATCTGGAACCGGTCGTCGGGCGGAATGCCGATCGTCTCCCTCAGGGCGTCGTGGACGGCGCGGCCGATCGCGGCGAGGCGCTCCGGGCCGGCGCGGAGCGTGTCGATACGGACCAAGGGCATGGGACCTCCGGGGTGTCGTCGATCGTGAGTGTACATACTAGTAGTTACAGGGATCCGCAATGCGGCTGGCGTCCTGCGCGTTTTACGTATAACCTCTCCGGTCAACCGCACGCTCCGAGAGGTCCCGATGAGACGTATCGCCCTGGTCACCCTCGTCGTCGACGACTACGACGAGGCGATCCGCTTCTACACCGAGGCCCTCGGATTCCGGCTCACCGAGGACGCGCCCCGGCCCGACGGATCCCGCTGGGTCGTCGTCGAACCCGGCGCCCGGGGAGCCGGCACCGGCCTGCTGCTCGCCCGCGCCAAGGGGGAGGCCCAGGCCGCCCGCGTCGGTGACCAGACCGGAGGGCGGGTCGGGTTCTTCCTGCACACCGACGACTTCGCCCGCGACCACGCCCGGATGACCGCCGCGGGCGTCTCCTTCCTGGAAGAGCCGCGGCACGAGCCGTACGGCGTCGTCGCCGTCTTCCAGGACCTGTACGGCAACCGCTGGGATCTCCTCCAGCCCGCCGGCTGACGCTCCCCGCCGCTTCGAACCGCACGATCGAGGAAAGACCCCGCCATGACTGCTACGCGCGTAGACAACGACCTGATCCGCCGCCTCCCCAAGGCCGTGCTGCACGACCACCTCGACGGCGGACTGCGCCCCGCCACCGTGGTGGAACTCGCGGACGCGGTCGGCCACGCCCTGCCCACCACCGACCCCGACGAGCTCGCCGCCTGGTACTACGAGGCCGCCAACTCCGGCGACCTGGTGCGCTACATCGCCACCTTCGAGCACACCCTGGCCGTCATGCAGACCCGCGAGGGTCTGCTGCGCACCGCCGAGGAGTACGTCCTCGACCTCGCCGCCGACGGTGTCGTCTATGGCGAGGTGCGCTATGCCCCCGAGCTGATGCTCAACGGCCGGCTGACCCTGGCCGAGGTCGTGGAGACGGTCCAGGAGGGCCTCGCGGCGGGCATGGCCAAGGCGGCCGCCGCGGGCACGCCGGTGAAGGTGGGCACCCTGCTGTGCGGGATGCGGATGTTCGACCGGGTGCGCGAGGCCGCCGACCTGGCCGTGGCGTTCCGGGACGCCGGTGTCGTGGGCTTCGACATCGCCGGTGCCGAGGACGGGTTCCCGCCCGCCGACCACCTCGAGGCCTTCGAGCACCTGCGCCGCGAGAACGTGCCGTTCACCATCCACGCCGGGGAGGCGCACGGCCTGCCCAGCATCCACCAGGCCCTCCAGGTGTGCGGTGCCCAGCGCATCGGGCACGGCGTGCGCATCACGGACGACATCCCCGACCTCGAGGCGGGCAAGCTCGGCCGTCTCGCCGGCTGGGTGCGCGACCGGCGCATCGCCCTGGAGATGTGCCCGACCTCCAACCTCCAGACCGGCGCCGCGACCTCCATCGCCGAGCACCCGATCACCGCGCTGAAGGACCTCGGCTTCCGCGTCACCCTCAACACCGACAACCGGCTGGTCTCGGGCACGACGATGACCCGCGAGATGTCCCTGCTGGTCGAGCAGGCGGGTTGGGGCGTCGAGGATCTGCGCACGGTCACGGTCAACGCCCTGAAGAGCGCGTTCCTCCCCTTCGACGAGCGGAACGCCCTCATCCGGGACGTCGTGCTGCCCGGCTACGAAGCCGCGCTCTGAAGGAGCCCGCGCAGGTAGGCGGCCTGTCCGATGTGCTGGAGATCGTCGGACAGGACGCTGACCAGCCGGACCCCCAGGGCGACCGGCGGGTCCCAGCGCTCGTCGACGACGCGCTCCAGGTCCTTGGCGGCCAGGCCGCGCAGGGCGTCCAGGCTCTGGGCGTGCACGGCGTCGTAGTAGCCGGTCAGCATCTCGCCCGAGTCGACCCGGACCTTGGCGACCTTGGCGGGGCTGTGGCCGTAGCCCGTGTCGTGGCGGGGCAGGCCGAGGGCGAAGCGCTTCTCCCAGTCCTGGGAGAGCCACACCTGCTCGAGGCCGAAGGCGTCGGCGATGTGGTCGTCCTGGACCCGGGTGAGGTGCCAGACGAGCCAGGCGACGGAGTTGGCGTCGGGGGAGGGGCGGGCGGCCAGTTCGTCGGGCCCCAGGCCCTCGACGGTGGCGTGGACTTCTTCGCGGATGCGGTCGTAGCCGTCGATGAGGATGTCCTTCGCATGCATGGCTCCACCATCGCGCATCACCGCGCGCCGTGCGCCCCCGCTCACGCGCCGGTGGTCTCCAGCAGCCCCATCAGCGCACGGGCCGCAGGACTGGTGGCCCCCGGGGGCGGCAGCAGGGCCACCGTCTCGTACACCGCCTCGCCCGTGCCCTTGACGGGCAGCGCGGTCAGGGAGGCGCGCTTGTGCGCGAAGTGCCGCGGCACCACCGCGACGCCGAGGTTCTCGTCGACCAGGTCGAGCAGGGTGTGCACGTCGTTCACCTCCAGGGCCACGGTCCGCCGTACGCCCGCGGCGGCGAACACCGTGTCGGTGCTCCGGCGCGGCCCCCAGTCCGGGTGGAAGTCGACGAACACCTCCCTGCCCAGCTCCTCCGGTGTGACGGCCGCACCGGCGGTGGCGAGCCGGTGGCTGGAGTGGCACAGCAGCGTCATCGGCTCGCTGGTCAGCGACACCGACCGCAACTGGTCGCTGTCCTCCTGGGTCCGCACGACGAACGCCAGGTCGAGCCGGCCCGCCGCGACGTCCTCGGCGAGGGCGCCCGACCCGGCCTGCCGCAGACAGATCTCCACGTCCGGATGACGGTGCCGGAACGCGGCGAGCAGCCCCGCCACATGCACCCCGGCGATGCACTGCTCGCTGCCGAGCGCGAGCATGCCGCGCAGCACGCCCTGCACCGCCGCCACCGCCTCATGGGCCGTCCGCACCTGCGCCAGGATCCGCTCCGCCTCACCGAGCAGCGCACGCCCGGCCGGGGTCAGCGTCACCCGGCGGGTCGTCCGCACGAACAGCGGCGTCTGCAGCTCCCGCTCCAGCGCCCGGATCGAGGCCGACAGGCCCGACTGGGAGACCAGGAGGCGTTCCGCCGCCCGGGTGAAGTGCTGGTCCTCGGCGACCGCGACGAAGTGCTGCAAGTGGCGCAGTTCCATGACTGAGAAGCGTAACCGCTGAATTCCATCGGATTCTTCTGTTGGACGCATGGGCGCAGGTCACGCCAGAGTGGACAGCGGTTTCATCCGACCGCGCCAGCCAACCCCTCTGGAGTCGCGTTGTACACCGCACACCCCGACCGCTACGCGGACATGCCCTACCGGCGCACCGGACGCAGCGGCCTGAAGCTCCCCGCGCTCTCGCTCGGCCTGTGGCACAACTTCGGCCCGGACCGGCCCGTCGAGACCCAGCGCGCCATCCTGCGCCGCGCCTTCGACCTCGGCGTCACCCACTTCGACCTCGCCAACAACTACGGCCCGCCGCCCGGCTCCGCCGAGTCCGCGCTGGGCGGGTTCCTGAAGTCGGACTTCGCGGCGTACCGCGACGAGCTGGTCATCTCCACCAAGGCCGGCTACCTGATGTGGCCCGGCCCGTACGGCGAGTGGGGCTCGCGCAAGTACGTGCTGTCCTCGCTGGACCAGAGCCTGAAGCGGATGGGCCTGGACTACGTCGACATCTTCTACTCGCACCGCCCCGACCCGGACACTCCGCTGGAGGAGACGATGGGCGCCCTGCACTCGGCGGTGCAGCAGGGCAAGGCGCTGTACGTCGGTGTCTCCAACTACTCCGCCGAGCAGACCCGCGAGGCCGCCCGCATCCTGGGCGAGCTGGGCACCCCGCTCCTCATCCACCAGCCGCGCTACTCGATGCTGGACCGCCGCCCCGAGGACGGGGGCCTGCTGGACGCCCTCGACGAGCTTCAGGTCGGCTCCATCGTCTTCTCCCCGCTGGAGCAGGGCATGCTTTCCGCCCGCTACCTGGACGGTATCCCGGAGGGCTCCCGGGCCGCGAGCGACAGCCCGTTCCTGAACTCCGACGCGCTCACCGAGGAGCTGGTGGGACGGCTGCGCGACCTGAACGACATCGCCAAGTCGCGCGGCCAGACCCTGGCCCAGATGGCGCTGGCCTGGGTGCTGCGCGGCGGCCGGGTCACCTCCGCGCTGGTCGGCGCGAGCAGCCCGCAGCAGATCGAGGACAGTGTCGGAGCCATCCGCAACCTGGACTTCGACGCGGACGAGCTGGCCCGGATCGACGCGATCGTCAAGCAGTAGCGGTCTCCTCGGCCGGGGGCGGGTGGCCGCCCCCGGCCGAGCCGTCTAGGGGCTGATCCGCTCCTCCAGGCGCACGGTCACCGTGTCGCCCTCCTCCTTGCCGATGGCCTTGCGGATGCCGGCCTTCACGGGCAGCTTGTGCGTGCCGTCCCCCAGCGCCATGAACGAGCTGCGGAACGGGTGCCCGTCGATCGTCCCGCGGACCTTGACCAGGCCGCGGGTGCCGAAGAACTCGACGGACCGGGGCCAGACCAGGTAGGTCCAGCCGCCCTCGGCGGGGCTCTTGCGCAGGACCGCGGTGAACTCCGCGTCCAGATCTGCGGTCGTGGCCATGGCGTCCTCCGGTGCTCGGCGGCCTGTCACACATCAGACCGCCGGACACCGGAGAACTCATCGCCGGCCTCACGCCCCGGCGGGGACCCGGTCCAGAAATCCGAGAACGGCCCTGATCCGGTCCTGCCCGTCCAGCGTGATCACATCCGAGCCCGCGACGGGCGCCGAGCCGTCGGTCTCGCTCACCAGCTCCCACGAGAAGCGGGCGGTGTCGTGGTGCCCGTCGACGGCCCCGGCGAGCCTGAACACCAAGCCCGGGAACTGCTCGCGGACCGCCGCGATCAACCCGGCGATCTGCTCGTGGCCCCGGACGTCGGCGAGCGGGTCGGTATAGCCGCCGTCCTCGGTCCAGGCGGCGGCGACCGCTTTCTCTCGCGCCGACGGGGTCTCGGCGTTCCAGGCCTCGAAGTAGCGGGCGACGGCGTTCTCGTAGCGCTGGGCGGGTGCGGACATGGGAGATCAGCCTCCGGAAAGGTCGTGTCTGCTGGTCAGGGCCCGGATCACGTTCGCGGCGGACCCGGTACGCACCACCCTGCCCGCGCCGGGCGGGACCGTCGATTACCTCCGGAGTCATGCGCTCTGGGGTGGCCTGCGGAATTTCGGCCAACTCGGGGTGTGAATATGCCAGGAGAGTGGCCGGAAAGTACTGGTGACAGTGTTTCAGCAGTGAACATACTGACCTGCGAGAGCGTTTTCACATCCAGCGACGGCGCCCTCACGCACAGCACGCGAGCCGCGGAGGCGAGTCCGGCGGGCGGGCAGGGCATCGGGGGAGGTCACGTGCACGACGAGTTCCTGTGTCACGTCACTGCGTACGGGGTCTGCGACGGCCGTCGCATCGGAGTCCCCCTGGGGACCTACCGGGCGCCCACCCTCGCCCTCGCCCTGTGGTGGCTGCGCGACCGGGCCTCCTGGATCGCCCAGCGTCTCGACCCCCAGCCCGACGCCGAGCACTTACCGCCGGGCGCGCTCGTGCCGGTCGCCGACACCGTGCCCGACGTGCCCACACAGCTGCGCGCCTGGTGTGCCGACCCCGGCTACCAGGAGCGGGTCGCCGAGGAGTTGGCGGCCGGACGGCTGGTGCGCATCGCCACCAGCGACGACACCACCGAGTACGAACTGCTCGCCGAGTCCGTGGACGCCCTCCGGATGCAGCGGACGGCCCCCGGTCTGGGGATCCCCGTGGCCTGACCCGCTCGCAGAGGCACGCATCGGGCAAATCGGTAGAATCTTGGTCATGGCGCAGTCGTCGGTAGCACCAGAACTCGTCCTGGAGACCGAGACGGGCTCCACCGTGATGATTCCCGGTCACGACTATCACGTCGGACGCGACCCGTTGAGCGACATCGTCATCGACGACGACCGGGTCTCCTGGCACCACGCCGTGCTGCGGCCCACCGACGGCCACTGGACCCTCGAGGACGAGAACAGCACCAACGGCACCTACGCCGAGGGCCGCCGCATCCACGAGTGGGCCGTCGGCCCCGGCACCGTCATCCGCTTCGGCAACCCGGCCGACGGACCGCGCGTGATCCTGCTGGGCCGCCCCGCACCGGCCCCGGAACGCCCCTCCGCCGTCTCCATGCCGGCGGCGACCGGCACCTACCGGCAGCCCACCACCGTACGGCCGCTGCCCGCCCGCACCGTCCGCATCGGCCGCGCCACCGACAACGACCTGGTCATCGACGACCTGGTGGTCTCCCGCCGGCACGCCGAGCTGCGCGCCCTGCCCGACGGCACGTACGAGATCACCGACCTGGGCAGCCACAACGGCACGTATCTCAACGGCAGCCGCGTCACCAGCGCCCCCGTCCGCCAGGGCGACATCGTCGGCATCGGCCACTCGGACTTCTGCCTCGTCGGCGACGAACTCCAGGAGTACGTCGACACCGGAGAGATCTCCCTCGACGTACAGGACCTCGCGGTCACCGTCGACCGCGGCCGCAAGACGCTGCTCGACCACGTGTCGTTCCCGGTGGGGGAGAAATGCCTGCTCGCCGTCGTCGGCCCGAGCGGCGCCGGAAAGTCCACGCTCCTCAACGCCCTCACCGGCCAGCGGCCCGCCGACCACGGCACCGTCCTCTACGACGGCCGCGACCTCTACCGCGACTACGCCGAGCTCCGCCAGCGCATCGGCCTCGTCCCGCAGGACGACATCCTGCACGCCCAGCTGACCGTCCGCAAAGCCCTCTCCTACGCCGCGGAGCTGCGCTTCCCGCAGGACACCGCCAAGGCCGAACGGCGCGCCCGGGTCGACGAGGTGATCCGTGAACTGGGCCTGGAACAGCGCGTCGACCAGCCCGTGCACAGCCTGTCGGGCGGCCAGCGCAAGCGCGTCAGTGTGGCCCTGGAACTGCTGACCAAGCCGTCGCTGCTGTTCCTCGACGAGCCGACCTCCGGCCTCGACCCCGGCATGGACCGCTCGGTGATGCACATGCTGCGCGGCCTCGCGGACGACGGCCGGACCGTCATCGTGGTCACCCACAGCGTCCTCAGCCTGGATGTGTGCGACCGGCTCCTCGTGCTCGCGCCCGGCGGGAAGATCGCCTACTACGGGCCGCCCGAGGACGCCCTGGCCTACTTCGGCTTCGAGCAGTGGCCCGAGGCCTTCGAGGCCTTCGAGCGGGACAAGGACCGGGACTGGGCGGGCGACTACCGCGCCTCGCCGTTCCGGGACCACTACGTCGCCGACGCCACCGCCCAGCCCCGGCAGCCCCGGTCCGGGCCCGTCGTCATCACCGCGCCGCCCCGGCCGCGCAGCCGGGCCGCCCAGCTGGGCACCCTGGTGCGCCGGTACGCCTCCGCGCTCAGCGCCGACCGCACGTTCCTCATCATCATGATCGCCCTGCCGTTCGTGATGGGCGTGATGGCCCGGGCCCTGTCGGGCGGCAAGCTGAGCTTCGACACCGCGATGAACACACTGCTCATCCTGTGCGTCGGCGCGGTGCTCACCGGCGCGGCCAACGCCGTGCGCGAACTCGTCAAGGAACGCGTGATCTACCAGCGGGAACGCACGGTGGGCCTGTCCAGGTCGGCGTACCTGATGTCGAAGGTCGTCGTC
This sequence comes from Streptomyces sp. NPDC044719, assembly GCF_056433405.1. Lineage (NCBI taxonomy): Bacteria > Bacillati > Actinomycetota > Actinomycetes > Kitasatosporales > Streptomycetaceae > Streptomyces > Streptomyces sp. NPDC044719. The sequence continues at coordinate 276,113 of NZ_JBWKHE010000009.1, read as the reverse complement.
CTCGGCGTCATCACCGTGCTCCAGGCGGTGGTGCTCACCCTCGTCGCCCTGCTCGGCGTGGACCTCGGCGCGCCCGGCGGCGAAGGCGTGCTGATGCCGCCCCTGGTGGAAATCGCGGTCGCCGTCGCCCTGTTGGCATTCACGGCCATGATGCTCGGGCTGCTCATCTCGGCGCTGGTGCGCAAGGAAGAGGTGACGATGCCGCTGCTCGTGCTCGTCGCCATCGTCCAGGTCGTCTTCTGCGGTGCCCTGCTGAAGCTCGACGGCGTGCCCGGGCTCGAGCAGCTCGGCTGGCTGGTGCCCGCGCGCTGGGCGCTGGCCGCGATGGCCGGCACCGTCGGGCTGGCCCGGATCGTGCCCGACGATCTGACCAAGGATCCGCTCTTCGAGCACTCGGCGGGCATGTGGCTGCTCGACATCGGGATGCTGGTCGTGCTGTCGGCGCTCTTCGGTTTCCTCGTGTCCCGGCTGCTGCGCCGGCACGAACCGGCCGTGATGCGGAAGTAGGGAGCCCCCATGACGACTCCCGGCTTCCGGCCCACGCACGTCGTCCCGCAGCACGGGATGCCCGCCTGGGAGGCCCCCGACCCGGCCCGGCCCACCGTGGACCTCGACCCTCTGCTGCCGGTGCAGCTCGTCGAACAGCAGGGCGACTGGGGGCATGTGCTGTGCTTCAACGGCTGGTCGGCCTGGGTCGACGGCCGCCGCCTGGTCGCCGTACCGCAGGATCCGCCCGCCGCGGACGGGCCGCTCACCCGGACCGCCGATCCGCGTCCGCTGCTGACCCGCGCGCAGGAGGCCCTGGCGCGCTACCGGTCCGCGGTGGAGGACCTCGCGGGCGGCCTCGACCGGGAGTCCTTCCACTCCCGCACCCACGGGCTGCGGATCGGCGTCGTCGTCGACGGCGAGTCGGTGTGGCTCTATGACGCCGCGCACGGGCACTGGGTGTACGCGGACGGCACCCGGGCGACCACGTACGCGACGGACGAGACACCGAGTTCTCATCCGGAGTCCCGGCCGTCCGAGACCCCGGTGCCGGCGCGTACACCCACTCGGGTGGTGCCTCCGGAGGGGGTCGAGGACCCGCCTCGGGTGGAGGAGCAGCTCAGGGTGGAGGAGCCACATCAGGTCGAGGAGCAGCTCCGGGTGGAGGAACCACATCGGGCCGAAGAGCTGCCCCGGGTTGAGGAGAGACATCGGGCTGCAGAGGAAGCGCATCCGGCCGGGGAGCCGTCCACGCCGGGCGTTCCGCCTGAGCCGACGCGGGTGGTGTCTCCCGAGGTGCCTGAGCCGACGCGGGTGGTGTCGCCTGGGGCGCCTGAGCCGACGCGGGTGGTGTCGCCTGGGGCGCCTGAGCCGACGCGGGCAGCGCCGCCCGAGGCGCCCGAGCCGACACGTCTCGTGTCTCCCGACGCCCCCGAGCCCACTCGTCTCGTGTCTCCCGAGGAGGCCGAGGAGGCGGCCCGCCCCGCGGACGCCCCGCCCACGCGTGTCGTGTCGCCTGAAGAAACGGAGGAAGAGGCCGAGGAGCCGGACCGCCCCGCCGAGGCGCCGCCCACGCGCGTCGTGGGGTCCGAGCCCACCCGGGTCGTGTCGCCCGAGGGTGACACCCGTTGACCCGCGAGACGAGCCTGTTCTCCGGGCGGCCCTCCGAGCTGCTCGGACAGCAGATCGCCGGCTACCGGATCGAGAAGGAGATCGGGCGCGGCGGCATGGCCGTCGTGTACCGGGCCCGCGACCTGCGTCTGGAACGCACCGTCGCGCTGAAGCTGCTCGCCCCGGAACTCGCCCGCAACGACACCTTCCGGCGCCGCTTCACCCACGAGTCCCGGGCCGCCGCCGCGATCGACCACCCGCACATCGTGCCGGTCTTCGAGGCCGGTGAGACGGACGGCGTGCTGTATATCGCCATGCGGTACGTCGTCGGCAGCGATCTGCGCCATCTCCTCGACCGGGAGGGCCCGCTGTCGCCCGCCACCACCCTGCGTGTCGCAGCCCAGGTCGCCTCCGCGCTCGACGCGGCCCACGACCACGGTCTGGTGCACCGGGACGTGAAGCCCGGCAACATCCTGGTGGCCCGCGGCACCGACAGCGACCACCCCGAGCACGCCTACCTGACCGATTTCGGCCTGACGAAGAAGTCGCTGTCCCTGACCGGCTTCACCACGGTCGGCCAGTTCGTCGGCACGCTCGACTACGTCGCCCCCGAGCAGATCTCGGGCCGCCCGGTCGACGCCCGCTGCGACGTGTACGGCTTCGCCTGTGTCGTCTACGAGATCCTCGCCGGCCATCCGCCCTTCCGCCGGGACGACGACATGGCCCTGCTGTGGGCCCACCAGTACGACGAGGCGCCGCCGCTGACCGAGGCCCGGCCCGACCTCGACCCCCAGGTCGACCCCGTCCTCGCCAGGGCCCTCGCCAAGAGCCCCGACGACCGGTATCCGTCCTGCCTGTCCTTCGTCGCCGCTCTGCGCGCCGCGACGAGCGGCGACGCGCCCGGCGTGGGGCACGTCCCCGCCCGGGTGAGCCGGGAGCCGGGGGAGGAGCGGCCGAAGCCACCGCCTCGCTGGGCCGAACCGGTCTTCCCGCACCGGACGTAGCGCCCCGGCGTCAGCTCCTGTTCTCGGAGCGGACCTCACCTCGGCGCCGTACGTGCCGTGCCAGCAGCGCCCCGGCGAATCCGGTCAGGAGCCCCCAGGGGACGGCCAGGCCGACGGCACCCCACAGCCGGGGTCTGAGGAAGAGTTCGCCCCCGAGACTCCCGCCCAGGTCTCCGATGCCGAGCACGGACAGGCCGTAGTGCGCGGAGATGCGTCCGACGAGGCAGATCATGAACACCGTGAGCATGAGGGCGACCGCCATGTGCACGGCGTGCTGCCAGGCCCGGACCCGGGCCGGTGACCGGGCCGCCATCACGAACGCGGCGGCCAGCAGCAGCACCACGTCGACGACGAGCAGCCACCACACCCGGCCGTCGTGCTCGGAGAGCGTCCGCAGGTTCAGCTCCGAGATGTCCGGAGTGCGCAGCACCTCGTCGAGCACCTGCGGCATGGGCAGCCCGAACGGCCCCTCCACCCGGCCCGTCCAGGTCGCCCCGAGGCCGATCGTCAGCGCCAGCCACACCAGGTTGGGCATGCCGAGCAGAATCACGGCGAACGTCTCCGCCGCGTGGCCCCGCGTCGCCGCGACGACCAGCGCGATGACCACGCCGATGGCGACGTACGCGAGCAGCAGCGCGACCATCGCGTACGCGGCCGGCCGCACCGAGGCCTGGAAGCGCAGCAGCCCGGCCGGCAGCGGGGCGCCGCGCGACACCAGCAGGGCCAGCACCAGCACGCCGGCCAGCCAGACCAGGCCGACGAACACGGACAGCGGAACGTCGGTCGTGAAACCGATCTTCGGTGAGGCGCCGAACAGGTCGCCGAGGTCCCCCAGCTGCTCGTCGCCGAGGGAGATGTCGAACGTGTGGCGGGCGGCGAGGGTCACGCCGATCAGCGCGAGCAGCCACAGGGCCGCGATCCTGGCGGCCCAGCCGGCCAGCTCCGCGGCGCCGGCGACCGCGCGATGGCGCAGCGGCCGCAGGAAGCCCCAGGCGATCACCAGCGCCCCGGTGAGTGTGACGGACAGCGGGATCACGGTCAGTCCCGCCTGTGTGTCGGCGAAGTCACCGGCACTTCCGGAGAGCTTCACCGTGCCACCGAAGGCGGTGACCACGGTCGCCATGACGACCGGGCCGAACGCCCCGTCCGGAAGGTCCGCGGCCCCGGCGGCCCACAGGCCGAGCGTGGCCACCACCGTCATGGCGAGCAGCCCGCCGAGCACCGTGACGAGGGCGTGCACCCAGCCGTGGCGGGCGACGGCCCGCGCGGAGGTACGTGCCTGGCCGGAGGAGGTGCGTGAACTCACGCTGCCACGCTAAGCAGCGCCCGCGCCGGGCGCCCGCCGGGAGGTCCGTCCGCGTCGGCTTGCGGGCCGGACGGGACCGGGGCACACAATGAACTCGTAGTGGAAAAAGCGGTATATACCAGGACTGATCGCCTCGGGTGTGCGAAGGCCGCACAGAACCCACGTGGGAAGAAGAGCTCGTGAGCGTCGAACCGCCGTCGTCCGGTCGCCCCACAGGACCCCCCTCGGGCCCGCTGTCGGGCCCCTCCCAGCCGCCCTCGGGGGGTGGCGGCCCGCCCCCCGAACCTCCGAGCGGGGGTGGTGAGCCGCCGGAGCCCCGTCGCCCGTGGTGGGGCTCCGTACCCCGTGTCGCGCTGATCGCGGGCGCGGTCGTGGCAGCCGTGGTGCTGGCCGTGGTGTTCACCCGCCCCGACGGCGGCACCGGCGCGTCCGACGGAGGTACCACCAGCACCTCCGACGGCGAGGTCCTGCTGCAGCCCGCGGCCGACACCGGCCCGGACCCGTTCACCGACTCGACGGCCAAGGAGAGTTCAGGCCCGTCGGTCAAGCCGACGTCCGCCGGATCGGCGTCGCCGAACACCGTCCAGGCCGTACGGGGCGGGGCACCCGGCCTGTACGGCGGCACCCGCAACGTCGCCAGCTGTGACGTGGAGAAGCAGATCAAGTACCTCGAGCAGGCTCCGGACAAGCAGCGCGCGTTCGCGTCGGTCCAGCGCATCGACCCGTCCGAGGTCCCCGCCTACCTGCGCTCGCTCACCCCCGTGCAACTGCGCATGGACACCTGGGTCACCAATCACGGCTACAAGAACGGCCGCCCCACGCAGTACCAGGCGGTCCTCCAGGCCGGCACGGCCGTGCTCGTCGACGACCGCGGTGTGCCCCGGGTGCGCTGCGCGTGCGGCAACCCGCTGACGCCGCCGGTCGCCCAGCAGAAGAAGACGACCGGGGACAAGTGGCCGGGGTACAAGGCGTCGGACGTCGTCGAGGTCAGGCCGGCCGAAGAGCCGATCGACGTCTTCGTCATGTGCGAGCCAGACGGCGAGTGGTTCAAGCGCGAGAAGGGCGACACGGGCGAGAACGACCGCAAGACCGCTCCGCCGAGCAAGCCCACCCCGTCGGCGACCGTCACCACGCCGACCGGCTCGCCCACGTCGGAGCCGACCACGAGCGAACCGCCGACCACGGAGACGTCCGGACCGACGACGGACGAATCGCCGCCGACCGACGAATCGCCGCCGACCGACGAATCGCCGCCGGCGGACGACTCACCGCCCCCGCCCGCGAACGACTCAGGCCGGGACACCGGGGGTGGCGCGACGGACCAGGCCCCGGCTTCCTGAGTCAGCCGGCGCGGACGACCAGGGCGTAGTCCCCGAGCCCGAGCAGCCGATCGGCCGGCACATCGCCCTGGGCGGTGACGACCGCCTCGATGCGGCCGGTGTCCGCTTCGAACGCGACGTCCTGGACCGTGCCGAGATAGTCGCCCGTCTCGGTGAGGATCCTCAGGCCCGGCAGCTCGTGGTGCGAGGGCACCTCGGCCGGGACGGCGGCGGAGCGGACGAGCACGGCGTCCGGGCCGAGCGCGTGCAGGGCACCCCAGGCCAGCACGGTCTCCTTGCGGGAGTGCCGGCCCCGCACCCGGACATGTGTGACCACACCGGCCGCCGCGTCGACCGTGAGCGACCGTACGACGCCGAGCTCGTCCGCCTCGGCCAGGGTCAGCACCGGCAGGCCCCGCGCCTGCGAGAACAGCATCATGACGGCGTCTCCTCGTGCCCCTCCTGGAAGGCGCCCACCCGGGCGACGAAGGCCGGCAGGTCGTCGGCGACGTAGCGGGTGGCGTCCGCCGGGATGACCAGGGCGCGGCCGGAGACCGCGAGTGTCTCGCCGCGCGGTACGTACACCCGGTGCCGGCGCCGCCGGGAGGCCCGCACCAGTTCCTTGGCCGCGGCGATCCTGAACCCCACGACCCGGCCGCTGGTACCGCCCTCGACGACCACGTCGAGCACCGTGCCCACCTCGGCGCCCTCGTCGGTCAGCACCTTGGCGTGCAGCACCCGGCCCTGCTGGGCCTCGCGGCGTGCCACCACCACGGGCGTCTCCGCCAGGGCGCCGGCGTCGACGACCATGACCGCGTACGGGCCCAGCGCGTGCACCGCCGGCCAGGGCAGGCTCTGCCTCAGCGGACCCGACAGCAGGCCCCTGCCGCTGAGGGTGAAGCCGGTGATACGCCCGGCCGCGGCGTCGAAGACGGTGTCCTTGATCTGTGCGACGGCGTCACCGCCCAGGGTGACCACCGGCAGCGTCGTCAGGCTCCGTGCCGCCATCAGCTGGTTCATCGCAGACCCTTCCCGCCGGGCCGGCGCCGGACCGCGATGACCGTGCCCGACCGCCGGCCGGCCTGTACGGCGAGCGTCAGCACGGCGACGGCGGCGAGCGCCGCGACCACCACGACCAGCCACGTCCACCAGGCCACCGCACACCTCCGGCGATCCGGCCCGGCCGCCCTCGGCCGGTCCTGATTCCTTCCGAGTGCCCCGCGCGCGGGGGACAATGCCCAGGGCACGGGACGGGCGAAAACGTGTCAGGACTGCGAAGCCCGACTCGGGGTACGAGCACTGGTGCAGAGCGTCCGGCCAGTCCGGCTTCTTCCCAGAAAGAAACGAATGATCGACCACCTGGACGGGGCAGTGATACCGACTGGTTTCGACGTGCCCGTTGAACCGCTGAGGCGGGCGGCACACTATTCGGGCGAGCAGGGATGCATCGCCGAGGCGCGGTCCTTCGCCGCGCTCTTCCTCGATCAGCTCCGGACCGAGTGGTGCGCGAGCGTCGACGACCGGGCCGACGGCGCGGTGCAGCTCGTGGTCAGTGAGCTGGTCACCAACGCCGACCGGCACAGCAACGGGCCGTACATCCTGGAGCTCGTGGGCACGGACACCGCCGTGACCGTGTCGGTCTACGACAGCAGCTCGGCCCTGCCCCGCATCTTCCCGCGCAACCCGGAGCGCGTCGGCCGGCACGGCCTGGAGATCGTCCACGCGCTCGCGGAGCAGGTCAGCGTGGAGCGGGTCCCGGTGGGCAAGCGCGTGCGCGCCGTGCTGCCGCTCGCCGAAGCCACCAGTGCCTGAACCGTCCGGATGAGGCGTCCCCCTGCCGGATGAGGCGTCGCCATGGGGGTGCTTCTCACGCCGTGTGAGCCGACACGGTCGCGGGTGCCGTCCCCTCCCGCATGGGGGACAGCACCCGCTGGTCGCCGTTGCCCGGCCGGCCCGCCGACTGTCTCAGGCGCAGCCGAGCTCGCCCAGCATGCCTTCGCGCAGCCGGGTGATGATCCGCTTGATCAGGCGCGAGACGTGCATCTGCGAGCAGCCGAGCTCCTCGCCGATCTCCGCCTGGGTGGCCTCCTCCACGAACCGCATGTGGATGATCTGCCGGTCGCGCTCGCTGAGCTCCGCCATGAGCGGGGCGAGCGAGTGGAAGTCCTCGACCAGCCGCAGCCCGTCCTCCTCGACGCCGATGAAGTCGGCCAGGACCGCCTCGCCGCCCTCCGGCCCGTCGCCGGTGAGCGCGGCGTCCAGCGACGACGAGTTGTACCCGTTCGCCGCGATCTGCCCCTCGACGACCTCGTTCTCGGAGATGTTCATCAGCGTGGCCAGCTCGGCGACGGTCGGCTCACGGTCCAGCCGGCTCGCGAGTTCCTCGCGGGCCTTGGCCAGCTCCACGCGCAGCTCCTGCAGCCGCCGCGGCACGTGCACCGCCCAGGTCGTGTCCCGGAAGAACCGCTTGATCTCACCGACGATGTACGGCAGCGCGAAGGAGGTGAACTCGACCTCGCGCGACAGCTCGAACCGGTCGATGGCCTTGATCAGGCCGATCATGCCGGTCTGGACGATGTCCTCCATGTCGTCGCCGCGGCCCCGGAAACGGCCGGCCGCGAACCGCACGAGCGACATGTTCATCTCGATCAGGGTGTTGCGCGCGTACTGGTACTCGTGCGTGCCCTCTTCGAGTTCCGTCAGACGCTGGAAGAACTGGCGGGACAGCGCCCTGGCGTCCCGCGGGGCCACGGAACGCGGGTCCACGACCGGCAGTGCTCCGTCACCCGTCCCGGCCTCGGCGTTCTCCCCGGCGACCTCTGCCTTCGACCGGATCACGGCGGTCTCCATTACCTCTCCCCACGAAGTCACGGCTACATCTGCCTAGGTCCTTCCGGGTTGCGGGTACCCGGGGAGGCGCAACACATGCCCGCGAATGCCGTGCGGCGGAAAAACGATGGAGCACGGCATTCCGGTCCGTTCATGCTCACCCATTCGGCCGACTGTGGGCAAGAGACGTGCCCCGCCCATGATTCCACTCAGGGCGCAACGCCGGTCCCTTCCCTCCGCGTCCGGCGCTCCTAGGCTGGACAGGTGACCAACCACGTGCCGAACGAAGCCCGCGTCATCCCGCTGCGCCCGCAAGGTGCGAGCCCCCCGCCCCCCGCCGTGAAGGAGCCGCTCTGGCGCGACCTGGTCGGCGACGTCCTGCGCCGTGAACGCCTCGCGCAGGAGCGTACGTTGAAGGACGTCGCCGACGAGGCACGGATCTCCATGCCGTATCTGTCGGAGGTCGAGCGCGGCCGCAAGGAGGCCTCCTCGGAGGTCCTCGCGGCCGCCGCCCGCGCCCTCGGACTGGGCCTCGGCGACCTGTTGTCGAGGACGCAGGGCGAACTGACCCGCGTCACCTCGCGGTACACGGGCAGCGCGAGCCGCCGCGGGGCGGCGTCCCCGTCGTCGTACGACGGAATGTGCCTGGCCGCCTGAGTCCGCCTGCCGGCCGGCGCCTCAGACCCGCACGAGGCGCCGGCTGAGCACCTCGTCGGCCAGCCCGTAGCCCACCGCCTCCTGCGCGGTGAACACCTTGTCGCGGTCCATGTCGGCCCGCAGGGTCGCCACCTCGTGCTGGGTGTGCCGCGCCAGCACCTCCTCGACCTGGGAGCGGATCCTCACCATCTCCCTGGCCTGGAGCGCCAGGTCGGAGACCATGCCGCGCTGCCCTCCGCTCGCCGGCTGGCCGAGCAGCACGCGCGCGTGCTCCAGCACGAACCGCCGTCCGGGGTCCCCGCCGGCCAGCAGCACGGCCGCTGTGGAGGCCGCCTGCCCGACACAGAACGTCGAGATCGGCGCCCGCACGTACGACATCGTGTCGTAGATGGCCATGAGCGAAGTGAACGAGCCCCCGGGCGAGTTGATGTAGATCGCGATCTCGCTCTCCGGGGACGAGGACTCCAGGTGGAGAAGCTGCGCGATGACGACGTTGGCGACGCCGTCGTCGATCTCCGTGCCGAGGAAGATGATGCGCTCGGACAGCAACCGGCTGAACACGTCATAGGACCGCTCGCCCTGCGGGGTGCGCTCGACGACGTTCGGAATCGTGTAGCTCCCCATCACTGCAGCCCCATCCTTCGCCGGCCGGCCGTCGGGCGGACGTCCGCGAGGGACTCCACGACCCGGTCCACCATGCCGTACTCCCTGGCCTCCTCGGCCGTGAACCAGCGGTCCCGGTCGCCGTCCCGGGAGATCGTCTCCTCGCTCTGGCCGGTGTGCTCGGCGGTGATCCGTTCGATGGTCCGCTTGGTGAACTCCAGGTTCTCCGCCTGGATCTCGATGTCGGCGGTGGTGCCGCCGATCCCCGCCGACGGCTGGTGCATCATGATCCGCGCGTTGGGCAGGGCGTAGCGCTTGCCCGGCGCGCCGACGCTGAGCAGGAACTGGCCCATGCTCGCGGCGAAGCCCATGGCCAGCGTGGAGACGTCGTTGGGGACGAGCCGCATGGTGTCGTAGATGGCCAGGCCCGCGTGCACCGCCCCGCCGGGACTGTTGATGTACAGGCTGATGTCGGTGCGCGGGTCCTCGGCGGACAGGATCAGCAGCTGGGCGCAGACCCGGTTCGCGGAGACCTCGTCGACCTGGGTGCCCAGCAGCACGATGCGCTGCGCGAGCAACTGGGCCGCCAGTTGGTCGTCGAACCGGGTCGGAGGGGTGTCGCCCTCCTCCGCCCGTGGGGCGAGTGTCATGAGTAAAGTCATCGGTTCTCCTCGTGGTCGGGGATGCCCTCGACTCCACTCTTGACCTCGGACGACGCCGTCGTACGGATTCTCTGCCCGCGGCAGATTCGCCACGGGCAGAGCGGGCGTCAGCCCTTCTCGCGCAGCTCCCGGAAGAACGCCCGTACGTCCTCCACCAGCAGGCCGGGTTGCTCCATCGCCGCGAAGTGCCCGCCCCGTTCGAACTCCGTCCAGCGGACGATGTTCTCCGTCCGCTGCGCCTTGTGGCGCAGCGGGATCTGCGGGTCGCCGGAGAAGGACGCCACCGCGGTCGGTGCCGTGGAGGGCTCGTGCGGGGCGGCGATCCGCTCCCCCCGGGCGTGAGCGCGCTCGTAGTAGACCCGGGCGGACGAACCCGCCGTGCCCGTCAGCCAGTACAGCATCACGTTCGTGAGCATCAGATCCCGGTCGACGGCCTCCTCGGGCAGCTCCTCGGAGTCCGTCCACTCCCGGAACTTCTCCACGATCCAGGCGAGTTGGCCCACCGGTGAGTCCGTGAGCGCGTACGACAGGGTCTGCGGCCGGGTGGACTGCACATGGAAGTAGCCCGTCCCGTCGCGGGACCACTCCTCCCACCGGCGCCACGAGGTCAGCGCGCGCTCCCGCTCCGCCGGGCTCAGCGCGTCCAGTTCCTCGGCGGTCGGCTCGGTGGCCGCCTGTCCGCCGGGCAGCAGATTGAGGTGGATGCCGAGGACCCGGCCGGGATGGACGCGGCCCAGTTCGCGGGAGATGGCCGCACCCCAGTCGCCGCCCTGGGCGCCGAACCTCTCGTAGCCGAGGCGCGTCATCAGCTCGGCCCACGCGTCGGCGATCCTGCGCGCCTCCCAGCCGGTCTCCCGGGTGGGCCCCGAGAACCCGAAGCCGGGAATGCTCGGCAGCACCACGTGGAAGGCGTCGGCCGGATCGCCGCCGTGCGCGGCCGGGTCCGACAACGGCCCGACGATGTCGAGGAACTCGACGATCGAACCCGGCCACCCGTGCGTGACGATCAGCGGGGTCGCGTCGGGTTCGGGGGAGCGGATGTGCGCGAAGTGCACCCGCGCGCCGTCGATCTCGGTCGTGAACTGCGGCCACGCGTTGAGCCGCGCCTCCGCCGCCCGCCAGTCGTACGTGTGCCGCCAGTACCGCACCAGCTCCCGCAGATAGCCCGACGGAACGCCGTACGTCCATCCCACCCCGGGCAGCTCGTCGGGCCACCGGGCCCGGTCGAGGCGGTCGTGGAGGTCGTCGAGGTCGCTCTGCGGTGTGTCGATGCGGAAGGGAAGGATGCCGCTGTCGGCGGGCGTGGACGTCATGACCGCGATGCTAGGTCCGAACGGTGTAGCGGCCACCTGAATTGCCCGCCGGCCGGCCGATGAGTTCCGGGGCCAAGGCCGGTCGACAGTGGTGACAGCGTTCCACGCGCCCAGGAGGACTCATGACCACCGACGGTTTCACCACGTGCCTCTGGTTCGACGACCAGGCCGAGGAGGCCGCCCACCTCTACGTCTCGATCTTCAAGAACTCCAGCATCGGCGAGGTCGCCCGCTACCCCGAGGGAACGCCCCACCGTGCGGGCACCGTCATGACCGTCGAGTTCACGGCCAACGGCCACAAGTTCCTCGCGCTCAACGGCGGCCCTCAGTTCAAGTTCACCGAGGCGGTCTCCTTCATGATCTTCTGCGCGGACCAGGAGGAGATCGACTACTACTGGACCAGGCTCACCGAGAACGGCGGCGAGCCCGGCCCGTGCGGCTGGCTCAAGGACAAGTACGGCCTGTCCTGGCAGGTCGTCCCCGACCGGCTCCAGGAGATGATCACGGACCCGGACCCGGCGAAGGTGGCCCGCGTGACCACGGCGTTCATGGCCATGAGCAAGTTCGACATCGCGACCCTGGACAAGGCCTACGCAGGCGAGTGAGGAGCGCACTCCGGTCGAGGGGCAGGACCCTGCCCGCCCCTACGCCGTCTCGGCCAGGATCTCCCGGATCACATGCCGGGAGTTCTCCGCGACCGGCGGGTTCGTGTCCCAGTAGTACGGCAGCGCGACGAGCGCGATCGACAGGGCCCAGCCCCGGCCTCGCGCCCACTCTGCCTCGCCGGCGCCCGTGGCCGCACGGAAGACGCCACGGACCCCGGCGGGCAGCACACACCAGGCGCTGATGAGGTCGACGGCGGGATCTCCCACCCCCACCGTGCCGAAGTCGATCACGGCGCTCAGCCGTCCGCCGGTGACCAGCAGGTTCCCGGCCATCAGATCGCCGTGCGCCCAGATCGGCGGCCCGGTGTACTTGGGTGCGCGCAGGGCCTCCTCCCACACTTCCGTCACCGCCGCGGTGTCGATCCGCCCCGCCAGTCGGGCGAGCGCCTCGCGCACGAAGCGGTCCCGGGCCGCCAGCGGAACTCCCCGGTAACCGGTCGGGCCCTGCGCCGGGTGGATCCGGCGCAGGGCCGCGACGTAGGCGCCCAGGTCCTCGGCCAGCAGTCCCGGCTCGTCCAGGGCGCCGGGCACCGGGTTGCGGCCGTCCAGCCAGCCGAACACCGACCAGGGCCACGGGAAGCCCTCGCCGGGCTCGCCCCGCCCCAGGGGTTCGGGCGAGGCGGCGGGCAGGCCAGGGCCCAGCCGGGGCAGCCAGCGCAGTTCGTGCGCGATGGCATCGACGGCGCGGGGGTGCCGGGGGAGGCGCACGACCTTGTCCGCGCCGAGGCGGAACATGGCGTTCTCGGTCCCGGAGGACTCCAGGCGCCGCAGGGGCAGCCCGGCCCACCGCGGGAACTGTCCGGCGATCAGCCGGGCGACGAGCGGGACGTCGACGTCCCGCTCGTCCTCATGCATTCGCACAGCGCACATGACGCCCATTCGAGCGGTCAGTCGGCCGACTGTCGAATGGTTTTGGTGATCTCCCGCGCGATGCGCAGGATGCCGGGGGAACGCACCGGGCAGGGCTTCGGCGTGGACGTCGTGGGGGCCAGGCAGAAGTGCAGGTAGTCGTCGTCGCGGTGCAGGGCCGTCCGGTCGCGGCCGGGCTGGGTGCAGTAGTCGGGGTGGGCCCGCTCGTAGGCCGTGCAGGGGAGGTGCTGCGTCCATGTGTAGCGGTCCGAGCCGGGGCTCACCGTCCGCCCGGCGTCGGCGACGACGTCGTCCGAGTCGGCGGCCAGCCGTTCGTACAGCCCGTTCACGCGCCGCACCCGGTCGGGCGTGATCGGGTCCGGGCCCTGGAGCACCCACACGATCCGCGGCCGGCGCGCCCCGCCGGCCGTCGCGATCTGCTCGACGAGCCGGCGCGCGTCGGCCTCGTACCGCTTGAAGTACCGCTCTCGCGAACCGTCGTACGTGATCTTGTCCATGCACCAGGTGAAGTCCCAGGCGCTGCCCCAGAACTGGAGCACCACGAAGTCCGGCCGCAGCGACCGCACCAGGGCGGCCGCCTTGTCCCGTGCCGGCACGAGCGACCGCTCCGCAGTGCCCTCCAGGTAGTCGCACAGGGTGGTGCCCGAGTAGGGGGCGCTCGTGTACTTCGCGCGCAGGTCCCGGCGCAGCTCCTGGCCGAGGACCTTCTGGTTCTCCATGGCGAGCGAGTCGCCGAGGTACAGCACACGGGGCGCCTTGACGGGGGCCCGGGCGCTGGGTGAGGCCGGGGCCCGCTGGTGCGTGGTGGTGGACCCCTCCGGCGCGGACGGCGGGGACGCGCCAGGTCCGGACGACGGATCCCCGCACGCCCCGAGCAGCAGCCCGGCCAGCAGGACACCCACGATCCACGGTCCGCGCATACGGCAACTCCCGCCCCGGCCGGTGAAACGGCTCCCCAGGCAAGCACAGCCGGGCCCGGGGCGGAAGACGTGCGTCGGCCACGAGGTGCCTGTGGCCGACGACATGACGATCCGTCAGACGCGGTCGGCCACGATCAGCAGGTACTGGAAGCTGCCGTTCTTGTACGCGGTCAGGAACGTGTCCTCGATGCCCGTGACGAGATGGTCGGCCCGCTTGCGGAGCTCCCAGTAGGGGATGGCCGTGTCGGTGAGGTCCTGCACATGGACGGGAACCAGCCGGTTGCGGGCCATCGCCCTGAAGTACTCCGACCGCGGATGGATGTCGCAGATGTAGTGGGCGTTGATCAGGGACACCTCGCGCGAGGCCCGCCCGTAGGTGTCGTTGTAGCAGCCGGTGATCACCACGTAGCGTCCGCCGCGGCGCAGCAGCCGGGCGTGCTCGGCGAACAGCAGGTCCAGCTCCACGTACATGGTCGACTCGTTGTTCCACGACGCCGCGAACGCGCCCGACGGGAAGCCCGTGTCGAGCATGTTCCGGCAGTGGTAGCGGACCTTGCCGTCGATGCCGCGCTGCCGGGCCTGCTCGTTCGCGAAGTCCGCCTGCTTGGCCGAGAGGGTCACGCCGTCGGCGCGGCAGCCGTATCGCAGGTTCGCCACGACGCTGCCGCCGCCGCGTCCGCAGCCGGCGTCGAAGACACGGTCGGCGGGGGAGAGGGGGCCGAGGTGGGTGGCGAGCAACTCCGCCTGGGCGTGCTCCAGGCGGTGCAGTTCGCTGGTGACCCGCTCGCGCAGCAGCGCCGGGTCGGGCTCGTCGAGCACGGACCAGTCGGCGTCTCCGACGCCGTAGTGATGGTGGTACAGGTTGTCGATCTTCCCCAGTTCGAGGTTGACCGGGTTCTCCTCGGCGTTCCAGTAGTCGGCCACGCGGGTCTGGTACGTCGAGTGGGCGGCGGACGGGGACTGCAGTGCTGCCGGGGTGGCGGCGGTGGTGGTCAAGGACGGCTCCTCGTGCTTCTCGCGTGACGTCAAGGGACTGTGCTCTACCAGTAGTCGGGCAGGTGGTAGCGGTGGGTGTTGGTGGCATGCCACTCGTGGTTGCCGGACACCCAGGCGGCCAGGCTCCGGGCGTAGCGCTCGACGAGCGGTGAGGCGGCGGACAGGACCGCGCACTCCTCCTCGAAGGCGTCCATGATCTGGTTGTGGATCTCGACGGCCTTCAGATAGGCGGCCTTGAGTCCGCACTGCTCGTCGGCGGCGATGACCAGCGGCAGGTTGAAGTGGTCGGGTTCGGCCGCCAGCTCCTTGGTGAAGGAGTACAGGTCGTTGACGATCGTGGTGGCGTTGCACGCGAGGGCCGTGATCCGCTGGATCTCCGGCCGGGCGTAGACCGCCTCGGGCAGTTCGTAGCCGTCCACGGCGTCGACGATCGACAGGCAGGGGCGGAAGTTGTTGAACTGCCGCATCACCAGGTACTCCCAGACGCGCGGCACGTACCGGGTCTCCGCCCAGGCGGCCTCGGCGACGTAGCCGAGGTGCAGCCGGGCGATGTCGTGCACGAACCGGTCGGTCTGGCTGGGCGTGGCGAACCCGGCGTAGTCCTGCAGCGCACGGTGGTACGAACGCAACGGCCCGTCGGCGGTCAGCCCCTGGCGCCACTCCTTCTCCGCCTCCGGTGGGCCGTGGAAGGGGTCGAGTGCCGACTGGGCGATGACCAGGCGTCCGCCGAGACCGCGGGAGGAACCGCCCCGGTCCTCGTCCTCGGAGCAGTAGCAGCTGTCGACCAGGTTCTCCGCCAGCAGCAGCTCGCCTGCGACGGTGAGGCGGTCCAGATCGGCGGCGCCCGGATGCTGGAGCACCACGGCCCGGCCGAACTGGAACCCCGCGAAGTCCCCCGTCCACGCCGGCGGAAACAGATCGAGACCGTGCGCCCAGGCCTCCAGCCTCCGGTCGACCTCCTTGACCTTCTCGGGATCGGCGGGCACGGCGGCCTGATACCGAAGCCCGGGCACGGGCCCACCACGCCGGGCCCGTCCGTCACGGGCGAGGCTCGGGGGGCCGGGTGGGGTGCGGCGGGGGGTGGACCGGGCCGGGGAGTCGGGGGTCGGTCGGGCCGTTGGGCTCGGGGGCACCGAAGCCCGGGGCCCGAGGGCCGCTGAGCCCGGGGGGCTTGAGAAGGAGAAGCTGAGTGTGGGCGGGGCGGGCGGGCGGAAGGCCGGGCGGGTCGCGGAACTCGGTGGTGGAGGGGCCGCAGGTTCTGCCGTCGTTGCGAGGCGGGGGGATGCTGGGCCCGGAGGTGCGCCGACTGGACGGGCTTCGGAGCCCGGGGTGATCGCGGAGTCCGCGGGCAGTGGCGCCGGCACCGGAGACCTGAGGGCCGGCCGGGCTGAGAAACCGAAGACCGGCGGGGACGGAGGCCGGAAGTCCGCCCGTTGTGCGGAACTCGGTGGAGTCGGAGACCCTGGCCCCGGTGGACCGGGTTGGGGCGCGGAGGTCGAGGGCGGTGCGGCCGGGAACTCGGCGTTCGATGGGGTCGGCAAGCCGGGGTGTGGTGGGGCCGGAGCCTCTGGTCCCCGCGCGTCAGGTCGGGGCGCCGAGGCCGAGGGCAGTGGCACCGGGGAGCCGGTTGATGGCAGGGCCGGAAGGCCGGGCGTCGGGTGGGGCTCCAGGTCGGAGGGCTGGTTGGTGTCCGCGGCGGGAAGCTGCGAACCCGGGGACGAGGGATTGTTCATCGGCGTACTCGAGTCCACCCCGTCAGCCGGCCGTCCGGCCGATCTGCACGTTCTCCAGGATGCCCGCGGCGTCGGGCACCAGAATGGCCATCGAGTAGTACGCGGTGACCAGGTAGCGGATGATCGCCGTCTCGTCGACGCCCATGAACCGTACGTTCAGGCCGGGCTGGTACTCCTCCGGGATACCGGTCTGGAACAGTCCGACAACCCCCTGGTCGGCCTCGCCGGTGCGCAGCGCGATGATGCTGCTGGTGTGGTGGTCGTTGACCGGGATCTTGCCGCACGGGAAGAACGGCACACCCCGCCAGGCGGGTACCTCGTGCCCGTCGACGTTCACCGTGCCGGGCACAAGACCGCGCTTGTTGCATTGCCGGAAGAACGCCGCGATCGCCTTGGGATGAGCCAGGAACAGCCGCGTCTTGCGCCGCATCGACAACAGCTCGTCCATGTCGTCCGGGGTCGGCGGCCCCGAGAACGTGCTGATGCGCTGGCTGTAGTCGATGTTGTGCAGCAGCCCGAACTCGCGGTTGTTGACCAGCTCCCACTCCTGCCGCTCACGGATCTCCTCGATGGTCAGCCGGAGCTGCTGCTCGGTCTGGTCCATCGGGTCGTTGTAGAGGTCGGCGACCCGGGAGTGGACGCGCAGAACGGTCTGTGTGAGCGACAACTCGTACTCGCGCGGGGCGAGTTCGTAATCGACGAAGCCGCCGGACAGCACCGGCTCGCCCACGTGCCCGGCCTGCACCGGCACATCCGCCTCGCCTTTGCGGTTCATGGGCTTGCTCTGCTGTTCCGCGTAGGCCTGCAGATGGGCCGCGAGGGACGGGACGCGGTCCGTGTACTCCCGGAGGGCGTCCCAGGACAGCACCAGCACGACACCCGAGGTCTCCGCCCGTACGGACGTCAGCCACAGCGGGTCGGCCCGCCCGACGGCCTCGTCACCGAGCCCCTCGCCGTCCGTGACGACCCCGATGACCTCCTCCTCGCCGTACTTGCCGGCGGCGTACCGGGTGAAACGGCCGTGCACGATCAGGTAGGCCTCGGTGACGGGCTGGCCGGCCTCGAAGAGCACCTCGCCGACGCGCACCTCACGGACCTCGAAGCGCGACGCGATCTGCTTCAGCACCTCGCCGTCGGAGTAGCCGCGCAGCACGGGAAGTTCGGTGAGCGTCTGGGGGATGACCCTGATGTCGTCGGCACCGTTCTGCTCGAACTGCACCCGGCCCCGGCCGAGACGCAACGTCAGACGCCGGTTGACCCGGTAGGCACCGCCCCTGACGTCGACCCACGGCAGCGTCTTGAGCAGCCAGCGCGAGGTGATGGCCTGCATCTGCGGCACGGACTTGGTGGTGGTGGCGAGCTGGCGCGCCGCCTGCGTGCTGAGACTGGTGAGCTGAGCCTCGGCCGCGCCGGCGGCGGAAGCG
Organism: Streptomyces sp. NPDC044719; assembly: GCF_056433405.1. NCBI lineage: Bacteria > Bacillati > Actinomycetota > Actinomycetes > Kitasatosporales > Streptomycetaceae > Streptomyces > Streptomyces sp. NPDC044719. The sequence continues at coordinate 258,216 of NZ_JBWKHE010000009.1, read as the reverse complement.
GGGTCGGGGACGGGGTCCTCGGTGGCGGGGCCGGTGGTGCTTTCGGGGGCGGACACATTCCCTCCCTGGGATCGAACGGGCTGTTCGCTGAGTGAGCGGGGCGGAGTCCCTGCTGAACAGGGGTGGCATGGGACACGGGTGCGCCCTGTTCCGCCCCGGGCCTGAGCGGAGTGGTCGGCTGGGACGGACGGAGTGGTGGCAGGGACGGTGGGGTGGCCGGCGAAGGCGGCGGTCTCGTGGCGCCGGTGAGCCGGACGAGCCGCGAGGCATAGCCAAACAGCGGCAGAGGCGGCCGGATAACCGCGTGAAGGGGGCGGCTTCTCGCGCCGGAGGTGGCAAACCAACGATGGGTGTGGAGGACCAGCGGGCGGCTGCCCCCACGCCGGTCGCCCACCTCGTGCCGCCCGGCGCACAGGGCGCACGGACGCCGCGTATCGCCGGAGCCACCTCCCGGCCTCCTCCGGCGCACACCCCGCCGCGACTCACACGCCGGACCCGCCCCGTACGCACAGACGCCGGCCCCACCGAGGGCCCAGCTTCACCGCCAGTCGTTCACCAGCACCGCCGCCCCGTCGAACCGCCCCGCCTTCAGCTCCCCGAGCGCCTCCGCGGCCCGCGACAGCGGGCAGGGACGCGTGGTCGCGCGGACGCCGTAGCGGGCCGCCGGCGTCAGAGGGCGGCCGGGACCAGTTCGCCGGCCGGGGCGCAGAGGATCGCGCTGTCCAGCAGCTCCGGCGGCCTCGCGTATGCGTCCTGCGCGGACGTGGCGCCCAGCTCCAGCCGCCTCGCGGCCGCACCGCGCGGTCGCCGATGATGCCCGCGCACAGGAGGGCGCCGGTGTCACGTCCGGCACGTCGTCCGGCATCCGATAGGCGAACGCGGCCGGTACGGTCGTGTACTGCGCGTAGCCACCGTCGGCGTGCCAGCCCGTGTACTCGGACACTCGGGACAGAGGTCCTCCGCGCCGCGTGCGCAGGATGCGCAGTCGCCGTCCGTGCGGCGCGGCCAGGCCACAGCGACCCGATCGCCCACCGCCATGCCGTGCACCACCGCGCCCGCCCCGGCCACCTTCCCGACGACCTCGTGGCCGGGCGCGACACCCACCTGGCGAACGGGCAGATCGCCCTCGTCGACATGCAGATCGGTACGGCACACTCCGCAGGCGCGCACCCGCGCCCGCAACTCGTCGTCCGCACGTACCGGCGGAACCGCCCGTTCGGCGCGCGGGCCGACCCGAGGGTGACTAGCGTGAGGAAACGGACTATCCACCCATCCGGAGGGGGCCGCAGCCATGGCCGTGCAACCAGAAGGAGCCCCTTGCTGGGCCGACGCGATGTTCAGTGACCTCGAAGGCGCCAAGAACTTCTACGGAGACGTCCTCGGCTGGACCTTCGCCGAGGCCTCGGCGGAGTACGGCAACTACACCCAGGCCTACGCGGACGGCAAGGCGGTCGCCGCCGTCGTCCCGCCCATGCCCGGCCAGCCGGAGGCCCCGTCGCAGTGGTGCCTGTACCTCGCCGCCCGGGACACGGCCGCCACCGCCGCCCGGATCCGCGACAACGGGGGCGAGGTGCTGATGGAGCCGATGCAGGTCAGCGACTTCGGCACCATGTGCCTGGCCCGCGACCCGAGCGGTGTCGTCTTCGGCGTCTGGCAGGCGGGCACCCACGAGGGCTTCGAGGTGATGGCCGAACCGGGCGCTTACACCTGGGCCGAGGTCTTCACCCGCGAGCCCGAGAAGTCCGACGCGTTCTTCCCGGCGGTCTTCTCCTACCGGCAGCGGGACATGGAGGACGGTGAGATGGACTTCCGCATCTACGACCTCGGCGAACGCAGCGTCCTGGGCCGGATGAAGATGACGGAGGAATTCCCGCCCGAGGTGCCGCCGTACATCAACGTCTACTTCGCCGTCGGGGACTGCGACGACGCCGTGGCGAAGGCGACCAAGCTCGGCGGCGTCCTGCGGTTCGGCCCCATGACCACGCCGTTCGGCCGGTTCGCCGCCATCAGCGATCCGCAGGGCGCGAACTTCTCGGTGATCGACACCACGACGACCGAGGGAGACATGCCGAAGCTGACCGACGTGTCGTAGCCACCCGGCCCTCCCGGCCGGGCGGACCGTGCGGCCATGGCATGATCGAGCCCATGCGTGAACGTGTTGTGGCCGCGTGCGACGGGGCTTCGAAGGGAAACCCGGGGCCCGCGGGCTGGGCCTGGGTCGTCGCCGACGCTTCCGAGAGCCCGGTGAGCTGGGAGGCCGGGCCGCTCGGCAAGGCCACCAACAACGTCGCGGAACTGACCGCGCTGGAGCGCCTGCTGGCGGCGACGGACCCGGACGTACCGCTCGAGATCCGGATGGACTCGCAGTACGCGATGAAGGCCGTCACCACGTGGCTGCCCGGCTGGAAGCGCAACGGCTGGAAGACGTCCGCCGGCAAGCCGGTCGCCAACCAGGACCTCGTCGTGCGCATCGACGAGCTCCTGGACGGCCGCTCGGTGGAGTTCCGCTACGTGCCCGCCCACCAGGTCGACGGCGACCGGCTCAACGACTTCGCCGACCGAGCCGCCAGCCAGGCCGCCACCGTCCAGGAGCCCGCGGGCAGCGAGCTCGGATCCCCCGAGCCGCCGCCCGCCCCGGACACTCCGGCCAAGGCTCCGCGTTCCCGGCCCCGCGGCGGCTCGGCGCGCACCGCGAAGGGTTCCGGATCGAAGGGCTCCTCGCGCACCATCAAGGCGAAGTTCCCCGGCCGCTGCCAGTGCGGCCGCTCCTACGCGGCGGGCGAGTCCATCGCCAAGAACGACAGCGGCTGGGGGCACCCGGACTGCCGCACGGCCGCGACCGCCTGATCAGGCGTCGAACGTATAGTGCGCCGTGTGGTCCAGCAGATCCGCCGGGCTCGTGTCGTGCCACGGCCGCATCGTCTCGTTGAGGTCGATCACGTTCGGCGTGCCCGCGGTCGGCAGATAGCCGGAGCCGGGGTGACGCCGCTGCCACTCGGCCCACAGCTTGTCGATGTACGCGTGGTGCAGCCAGAACACCGGGTCGTTGGGCGAGGCGCCGGTGGCCATGTGCCCGCCCACCCAGACATGGACGCGGTTGTGCAGATTGACTCCGCGCCAGCCTTCGAGGTGGTTGCGGAAACCGTCCGAGGCGCTGTTCCAGGGCGCCATGTCGTACGTCGGCATCGACAGCACCGACTCGACCTCGGCCGCCGTCGGCAGCTGGCGTCCCCCGGCACCCAGGGAGCGCCGCAGGAACGTACGCCCGTCGACCCGTACGTTGATCGTCCAGTTGCCGGCGGACGCGGCGAACGGCCCGTCCGGCACCCGGCCGTCCCGCTCGCGCCCGGTGCCCCCGAGGAAGTCGGGCGCCCACAGCGAGGCACGCGGCGTCCGGTCGACGGTCCAGTCCCAGTACGGCAGTGCCACCGACGCGTCCACCGACTGGAGTGCCCGCTCGAACTCCAGAAGGAATCTTCGGTGCCAGGGCAGGAAGGACGGTGAGCGGTGGCCCGTCCGCTCGCCGTTGTCGGTGTCGGAGACGATGAAGTCGTTGTGCGTCGTGACGAATTCGTCGTAGCGGCCGCTGCGCTTCAGCTCCATGAGGGCGGCGGTGAAACGCCGCTTCTCGTCGGTGGTCAGGGCGGACTGGTTCTTGCGGACGGTCATGTGCGGGTGCTCCAGAGCCTTTCGGTGCGGGTCAGTTGGCGGGGAAGGGCAGCAGCGGCGCGCCCTGCAGCTCGTCCACCGCGGCGCGGGCGGCGGCGCGCGGGGTGGCCACCGGGTCGTAGTGGCTGACGACGCTGATCCAGGTGCCGTCCGCGTTGCGCATCACATGCAGTTCCACACCGTCGACGAACACCGCGTATCCGGCGCCGTGGTGGTGATGACCGGTCCCGGTGGCCGGTCGGCCCTGTATCCGGCGGCCCTTGTAGACCTCGTCGAAGGTCCCGGGGGAGTCGTGCTGCCCGGTGGCGGCCGTGGCGGGTACGACGGCGGGCAGAACGCCGGCCGTCCCGGCGAGGACGGCCGCGGCGGTGAGCGCGCGGCGACGGCTGAGTTCCGGCATGCGGACCTCCTGGGTCGGTTCGGGGGTTGACCTGGGCATGCCTACCGGTCCGTCCGGTACCGGGAGAAATCCGCGCGAGCCGGTTGGCTGCGATCCGGGCAATTCCCCTTATGTCATGCAAGATTGAACGAAGGTGATCTTGCTCCCAGGGGTGGGGGAGCGGGTGCGGAAGGGGAAATTCCGCCCGCGAGGGGTGCCGGGGTGGTTGTTCCTCCCCGCGTGGTCCGCTGCCCGTGGCGCACATCACGCCGCGAAAGTGGCGCGATCCGGCGGTCCGGTCGTCAGGACTCCCGGCGTGTCCTCGGGGCCGGACCTGACCTCCCGGCTTGGGTGAATGACAATTCACCGGCTAAGGTGAATTGTCATTCACCCGCCGCCTCGCCCGGGCGCCGCCCACTGGAGAGCCGATGGACCGGACCGCCGCGATGCGCAACCGGCTCACCGTCCCGGTGCTCGCGTTCGGCGGCATCCTCATGGCCGTCATGCAGACCGTGGTCGTGCCCCTGCTGCCCGACCTGCCCCGGCTGACCGGCGCCTCGGCCGGTACGGTCTCCTGGATGGTCACGGCCACCCTGCTGTCCGGGGCTGTCCTCACCCCGGTCCTGGGCCGGGCCGGCGACATGTACGGCAAGCGACGGGTGCTCATGGCGGCCCTCGGACTGATGACCCTGGGCTCGGTCCTGTGCGCCCTGACCTCCGACATCGGCGTGCTGATCGCCGCCCGCGCCCTGTCCGGCGCCGCCGCCGCGGTCGTTCCGCTGTCCATCAGCGTCCTGCGGGACGAGCTGCCGCCGGAGCGCCGGGGCTCGGCCGTGGCGCTGATGAGCTCCACCGTCGGCATCGGCGCCGCGCTCGGCCTGCCGCTGGCCGCGGTGATCGTGCAGTACGCGGACTGGCACACCATGTTCTGGGTGACCAGCGCCCTCGGGGCCGCGGGCGTGACGCTGGTGTGGTGGGCGGTGCGGGAGTCGCCGGTGCGCGAGGCGGGCCGGTTCGACGTGCCGGGCGCGCTGGGACTGGCCGTCGGCCTGGTGTGCCTGCTGCTCGGGGTCTCCCAGGGCGGGCAGTGGGGCTGGGGCAGTCCGCGCGTCGTCAGCCTGTTCCTGGCCGCCGCCGTCGTCCTCGCGCTGTGGTGGTGGCAGCAGCTGAGGGCCGAACAGCCGCTGGTGGACCTGCGGTTGGTGGCCCGGCCCCGGGTCGGACTGTCCCATGTGGCCGCACTGCTCGCCGGATTCGCGTTCTACGCCAACACCCTGGTGACCGCCCAGCTCGTGCAGGCGCCCGAGACGACCGGGTACGGGCTCGGTCTGTCCATCGTCGCCACCGGCCTGTGCCTGCTGCCCAGCGGCGTGGTCATGCTGCTGCTGTCACCCGTATCCGCCCGGATCTCCGCCGCGCGCGGCCCGCGCGTCACCCTCGCCCTCGGAGCGGCGGTCATCGCCGCCGGGTACGCGGTCCGTATCGCCGACAGCCGCGATCTCTGGATGATCATCGCGGGGGCCACGGTCGTCGCGACCGGGACCACCCTGGCCTACTCGGCGCTGCCCACGCTGATCCTGCGTGCCGTGCCGGCCGGGCAGACCGCCTCAGCCAACGGCGTCAACGTCCTGATGCGGACGATCGGCCAGGCCGGCTCCAGCGCCGCCGTGGCCGCCGTCCTCGTGCACCACACCAGCCTGATCGGCGGGGCCCCGGTCCCCACCCTGCAGGGGTACCTGCTGGCCTTCGCCATGGCCGGAGCGGTCGCGCTCCTGGCCGTCGTGGCGGCGCTGTGCATCCCGGGCGACTCCGCGTCCGGCGAACCGGGCGGTCCTGAACCGGGCGGGGGCCGCACCCGGGGCGCGCACGACCGGGCGATGGAGGGAGCATGAGTGCCGTGAGCACTCCACCCGTCACGCCCACGCCGGCCCGCAGGGACGCCGAGGCGACCAAGGCGGCCATCCTGAAGGCGGCCCGGTATCTGCTGGCCCGGCACGCGCACGCCGACATCACGCTCAAGGCGGTCGCCGAGCGCGCCGGTGTGAGCCCGCCGCTGATCCTCAAGTACTTCGGCAACAAGGACACGCTGTTCGCCCGGGTCATGTCCTTCGAGAGCGACGCCGCAGCCCTGCTGTCCGCGCCGCTCGAGGAACTCGGACCGCACATGGTCCGGCACGTCCTGGTCAGCCAGTTGGAGCAGGGCGCCGACCCGCTGCTGCGGATCGTGTTCGCGCCCCTGCACGGCGAGCAGGGCGACATCCTGCGCGCCAACTTCCGCACCCAGGTGACCGACCGCCTCACCGACCGTCTCTCCGGGCCCGACGCCGGTCTGCGCGCCGAACTGGCCGTCGCCACCCTGCTCGGCCTGGGCGTGATGTACGGCATCGCCCGCGGCACCGAGGTGCGGGTGAGCACGGTCGACGCCCTGGTGGACCGCTACGCGCCCTCGGTGCAGGCGCACCTCACCCCGTAGCGCCCTGGCCGAACAGCCGGTCCAGGAAGGCGTTGCCGTAGACGCGGTGCGGATCGAGCCGGTCCAGCGCCGCGTCCGCCTCGGCCCACTCGGCCGGACCGACCGCGGCCGGAACCACCGAGCCGAGCACCTCCTGATCGCTCCACACCCCGTCGTCCGTGTACGCCCACCCCTTGGACCACTCCACCCGCGTGAGTGCGAAGCCGCCGTCGAAGGTGCGCAGCAGGAACTGCTCGATCTCACGCAGGAACGCCTCCGCGTCCGGCGTGCCCGGCAGCGTCAGGACGTCCAGCCACACGGCCGTGTCCCACTCGGGGTGGTCCTCGCGCGGCCGGAGCGCGGACAGCAGCGGCGGGCGGGCCCCGGCCACTCCGGCGTCGCCCGGCTCGTCCAGGCCGGTCACCCGGATCTCCACCGAGCCGTTGACGGGGAAGCTGCCCCGGGCCGCGTACGCCGCCAGCCGCTCCCGGTAGAAGGCGGCGAACTCGGAGACCACCCGCTGCACCTGCTCCCGCGAGGTGAGCACCGCGTACCCGTCGGCGTGCACCCGCAGGGTGGTCGGCTTCAGGTACAGCAGCGTGTTCTTGGACGGCCCCCAGAGGTCGGCGGACAGCGTCGTCACAAGCCCGAGCGCGGCCGCGTCGTACTGCGCGGTGCCCAGCACCGGTGCCAGGTACCAGGCAGCGTCCGACGTCATTCGCCCCACCAGCTCCGCCACCGGTGCCGGGATGTTGTCGGAGAAGGGGTAGTTGTACGGCCGTGTCACGGGCCGCGAGGTCAGCGGCCGGGTGGGGGAGACGCTCCACACCTTCAGCCACGGATGCTCGGTGAAGGCGAACCAGATCGCCTCGACCCGCCCGGCCTCGTCCAGGAAGCGCGAGAAGGTACGCCCGGAGGAGCCGGGTGCGGCGAACAGTTCGCCCGCCGGGATGTCCGTACGGCTCACGCACCGCAGGTTCGTGTTCGCGCCCACCCGCAGCACCACTTCGGTCACCAGGGACCGTCCGAGATGGGTCAGCAGCGCGGCGCAGTCCGCCTCGTCGCGGCGGAACGTGCGCAGCACGTACGCGTCGGCCCGGGAGTCCCAGACGACCGCCGTCAGGGACAGGATCAGATTGCTGAGCGAGCCGTACGTGTGCCCGGCCGGCCGGTGTTCGTCCCGCGCGGGGACGGCCGTGCCGTGCGCGTCGATCGCCAGGGCCCCGCCCAGCGTGAGGACACCGGGAGCGGGTGCGGCCGTGACGCCCAGGCCGTGCTCCTCCAGGAAGGTCAGCAGCGCCTCCATGGTCACGCCCGTTCCGGCCCGCACGGCCGTCGGCGAGTCCAGCGCCAGGCCGGTCAGGCGGGGCGTGGTGTCGACGAGCAGGACCGGCGCGCCGGACGGCGTCCCCTCGGTCACGGTCAGGGGTGACCAGCCGTGCGAGGCGCCCCGGGCGCGCACCCGCCACCCGTGCCGCCACGCCCAGTTGACGACGTCGGCCACCTGTTCCGGGCTCGCCGGCGCACAGGCCCACAGACCGTCGGCGGTGATCTCGCCGACCCAGTTCCGGTACGCGGAGCGGTACAGGGCGACGTCCGCCGGGAAGTCCGGCAACTCCGCCGCCGCGACCGCCGGATCCGCGGGCAAGCCCGGCACGGCTGCCAGGGCGGCCGCCGTGCCGAGGAAGCGCCGGCGCGTCCAACGCGGGTCCCGCGAAGGGAGGTTGCTCACTGAACCAGTAGTCACGTCGAGTCACGCTAGGCGCCGGTTGACACGTGACATATTCATGTCGCATCTATTCACTCGTGTGAGTGAATTTGGCGGGTTCGGCGGCCGGAGCGGCACCTTCCGCGCGGACCCGTGACGGATGACAGACTGACGCCCATGGACGAGCGCACATTCGACAGGTCGGGTCAGCACGCTTCCGTCGTAGGCCTGGGCACATGGCAGCTGGGTGCCGACTGGGGGGACGTCGACGACAAGGAAGCCCTCGCGGTACTGGAGACGGCGGCCGAATCCGGGGTGACCTTCTTCGACACCGCCGACGTGTACGGCGACGGACGCAGCGAGCAGACCATCGCCGCGTTCCTCAGCGGCAGGCCGGACCTGCACGTTCTGGTCGCCACCAAGATGGGCCGCCGGGTCGACCAGATCCCCGGGAACTACGTGCTCGACAACTTCCGCGCCTGGAACGACCGGTCGCGGCGCAACCTCGGCGTCGACCGGATCGACCTCGTGCAGCTGCACTGCCCGCCGACGCCCGTCTACTCCACGGACGAGGTGTTCGACGCCCTCGACACCCTGGTCGAGGAGGAGCGCGTCGCCGCGTACGGCGTCAGCGTCGAGACCTGCGAGGAGGCGCTGACCGCGATCGCCCGGCCGAACGTGGCGAGCGTGCAGATCATCCTCAACCCGTTCCGTATGAAGCCCCTGCGCGAGGTGCTCCCGGCCGCCCGTGCGGCAGGGGTCGGCATCATCGCCCGTGTCCCGCTCGCCTCCGGTCTGCTGTCGGGCAAGTACACGCGGGAGACGGTCTTCCCCGAGAACGACCACCGCGCCTACAACCGGCACGGCGAGGCCTTCGACGTGGGCGAGACCTTCTCCGGCGTCGACTACGCCACCGGTGTCGGGGCGGCCGCCGAGTTCGCGGCGCTCGCTCCCGAGGGATACACCCCGGCCCAGCTGGCCCTGCGCTGGATCGTCGAGCAGCCCGGCGTCACGACCGTGATCCCCGGCGCCCGCTCACCCGAGCAGGCCCGTGCCAACGCGAACGCCGCGCGCCTGCCGGAGCTGTCCGGCGAGACGCTGGCGGCGGTCCGCGACCTCTACGAGCGGCGCATCAAGGACCAGGTCGAATCCCGCTGGTAGAGCCGGCCTCCCGCCCGGGATCCGTCACGGCACCAGGAGCAGTTGCCGTTCCTGCTCCTGGTCGCCGGAGGCGACACCGTCGTCGCGGGCCGTGAAGGCCCGGGTGAGCGTGTCGCTCGCCCGCCGCACCGCCTCCGGGGTGCCCTGCACGGTGACGGTCACCGGCGCGGACAAGCGCTCGCCGCTCGCCGCGGGGCTTCCGGCGTCACCGGCCTCCGCGTCGCCGAAGGTCGCCATGTGCACCGTCGCGTTCTCGTCGGCGGGAAGCTCGTCCGGCGCCCCGAACGTGCCTTCCAGGGCACGGACGACCGCTCGCGCGTCGTCCGTGCCACCGCCGCTGAGCGTCACGGTGAGCTGCGTTCCGGACATGCGTCCACGACCTCCTCGGGTTCTGCGTTCTTCGCGTCGTCCGTGTAACCGGCGCCTGATCGCTCAAACCGCCGCGCGACCCGGGACGACGGCGTTTTACGGGGAACTCGCGGGAGAGAAGGACGCGAGGTCTCACAGCGGGAGGAACAGTGTCGGACACGGCAGAGGGCGGGGCCAGGCGCCGGGGGCGCGACGAGACCGAGGAGGAGAGAGCGGACCGGATGTGGCAGGAGCTCATCCAGGAGGTCCGCGTGGCCCAGATGGGCGTGCAGATCCTGTTCGGTTTTCTGCTCACCGTGGTGTTCACCGAGAAATATGACGATCTGACCAGCACGGATCAGACGATCTACCTCGTGACGGTCGTCCTCGGCGCGTGCGCGACCGGGGCCCTCATAGGGCCGGTATCGCTGCACCGCCTCGTCTCCGGGCGGCGCGTCAAGCCGCAGGCGGTTCGGCTGGCATCCCGGCTGACGCTGCTCGGCCTTCTTCTGCTGCTGGCCACGATGACGGCCTCGCTCCTGCTGATCCTGCGCGTGGCCACGCACGACGGCTTCGTGCCCTACCTGGTCGCCGGAGTGGTCTGCTGGTACCTGCTGTGCTGGTTCGTCCTGCCCCTGTGGACCAGGTACCGCCATACGTCGGAGTGACGGCGGTACCGCTGAGCCGGCCCATGGCTCCGGGGATCAGCCCCCGGCGATGACGTCCGCCAGGAAATCGTCCACATGGACCTCCTCGCGGCCCGGCGGGACCATCTCGTGGGTCTCGCGCAGAAACGCAGCGAACCCCGGGGCCCACGCGAACACCAGGGCGTGATGGCGGCCGCCGTCGGGGCGGGCGTCACCGAGGAACTCCAGGCGCAGCTCCTGCCACATGCCCCGCGACACCGGGCGGATCCGCACGTCGCCCATCCCGACCGGACGCCGCAGCCCCTCGGCGAGCATCTCGCGGTCCAGCTGCCACCGGGCGAGGACCCGCCCGTCGTGGCTGAACACAAGGGTCACGGCGAACGGGTCCGCGGCGTCGTAGCTCAGGTGGGCGAGTACCGAGAAACGGTCCGTGTCACCGGCCTGGAGCTGCACCACCAGGGTCTTGTGCACGAAGGAGTTCACGAAAGGGCCTCCGGGATGAACCGACGTAGAGCCCTCTAGTACCCCTCACACGCGCAAGATGCTCAGCCCTCCGGGTGATTCCCGCGGGCACCGCGCAGGGACTCGATGCACACGGCCACGGCCCGCTGCAGCTCCTCCAGGCGCTCCACCATGTCGTCCTCGTAGAACTCCGGGGTGTCGTCGAAGGTCAGTTCCTCGAACACCTTGGTCGCCTTCTGCAGGCTGCTGTAGAACTTCGTGCGCCGCTCCCGCACCCGCAGCCCCGGGTCGGTCTCCACGGTCTCGACGACGAGGGACTTCATGGTGTCGTACGCCTCGGTGGCCCACTCACCGGCATCCTCGTTCTCATCCAGCTCGTCGATGAGCGACAGATGCCGCTCGGCCTCCTGGCGCAGCTCGGCCGGCGCGTCGAGGGTCTGCCCCGCGGGCGTCTTGATCTGCCCCGACTCGGCGATCTGGCGCACGTATCCGATGCGGTCGGCCGCCCTGCTCTCGCCGGCGACGGCCTTCTTCAGCTCGTCGGTGCGCACGACGTCACGGGCCAGCTCGGCCTGCAGGCCGGGGTCCTCCCGGACCCGGTCCAGCAGGGCCTGACGGGCCGCGCGGGCGGTGGAGGGGTCGGCGAGGATCGCGGCACGCAGGGCGGTGGGATTCTCCGCGACCTCCAGCGCCTTCGTGGGCCGGATGCCCTCCGCCTCGGCGGCCTCGGTGATGGCGGTGCCGCGCTCGGAGGTGGCGCTGTTGCGGGAGACGTAGTAGCTCAGCCACACGTCGGCGTCCGGCAGTTCCACGTCCTGGCCCGGCGTCAGCGCCTCGAAGTGCGGGACCAGGCCGTCGTCGGCGGCCCGGTCCCACGCCTTGTAGTAGCGCATGACCCGGTCCGCGGAGCACCCGGCGAGCTCCGCGAACTCCTTCGCCGACACCTTCGGCGTCTCGTCCGCGCCCTGCCCGCCGGGCCGCACGCTGCGCGCCACCTTCAGCCCGAAGGCCCACCCTCCGGTCCGGGCGTACGCCCCGAACTCCCGCGCGTCCAGCGCGACCAGGTCGGAGACGGGCGACGGGGAGGTCTCGGGCGGGGTGATGGCTACGGTCACGGACGACTCTCCTGAAGGGGGTTGGCTGCATCGAGTACGTGCAGGCCGGAAGCCTATCCCCACCGGCGGAGAGCCTTTCGCGCCACCGGCCTCAGCCGAAGGCGTCACGCAGGGCGGGCAGCAGGGTCTTCTCCGACCAGTCCAGGTACGCCGGCTGCGACTCGCCGCCGATCTGGACCAGGGCGATCTCGGTGAACCCCGCCTCGGCGTACGGGCGGACCGCATCGACGAACGCGTCCGGGTCGTCACCGCACGGAATGGCGTCGGCCACGTCGTCGGGCGTGACGAACTGAGTGGCCGCCTCGAAGGAATCCGGGTGCGGCAGCTCCGAGTTGACCTTCCAGCCGCTGCCGAACCAGCGGAACTGGGAGTGGGCGCGCTTGACGGCCGTGTCCCGGTCGGGGTCGTAACACACCGGCAGCTGGCCGATGCGGGGCTTGCCCGCGCCGCCGTGGCGGTCGAACGCCTCCAGCAGCCCCGCCTTGGGCTCCGTGGCGATCACCAGGTCGCCGAGCCGGCCCGCGAGTTCGCACGACCGCTCCCCGGAGACCGCGACACCGATGGGCGGCGCCTCGTCCGGCAGGTCCCACAGCCGGGCCGACTCCACGTCGAAGTGCGTGCCGCGATGGTTGACGTGGCCGCCCTTGAAGAGGGCCCGGATGATCTCCACGGCCTCCTCGAACATCTCGTGCCGTACGTCGACGGACGGCCAGCCGCCGCCCACCACGTGCTCGTTGAGGTTCTCGCCGGAGCCGAGACCCAGCCGGAACCGGCCCTCGGACAGCAACTGCAGCGTCGCCGCCTTCTGCGCCACCACCGCCGGGTGGTAACGGAACGTCGGGCACGTCACGTACGTCATCAACGGGATACGTGACGTGGCCTGGGCGGCCGCTCCGAGCACGGCCCACGCGTAGGGCGAGTGGCCCTGCGAGCGCAGCCACGGAAAGTAGTGGTCAGAGGTCACCGAGAAGTCAAAACCCGCCTCCTCGGCCCGCACCACATGGTCGACGAGCTCTCGGGGGCCGGTCTGCTCGGTCATCATCGTGTATCCGATTTGCACCATAACCGGCGAGTCCCCGGACAGCGGGCGTGAAAACGGCTCGATCAAGGTTCGCCGGCAGGGGGAGGATGCCTCCATGAGTGCCTCCGCCCTGCCCACCGGCAGCCCCGCCGCCCAGGGCGTCGACGCCGCCGGCGTCCACGCCTTTCTCGACGCCCTCGAAGCGGCCCCGGAGATCGAGCCGCACAGCCTGATGATCATGCGGCACGGACATCTCGTCGCCTCCGGCTGGTGGGCGCCCTACACCCCCGACCGCCCCCACCTGCTGTACTCGCTCAGCAAGAGCTTCACCGGGACCGCCGCCGCCCTGGCCGAGGCCGAGGGGCTGCTCGACTTCGACGCGCCCGTGATCTCCTACTTCCCGGAGTTCGAGGCCGACATCACCGACCCCCGCAGTCGCGCCATGCTCGTACGCCACGTGGCGTCCATGTCGAGCGGCCATGACCGGGAGACGGTCGACGAGGTCTTCGAGCTGGACCGGGCGGAGCCCGTGCGCGGGTTCCTGCTGCTGCCGCCGGACCGCGACCCCGGCACCGTCTTCGCCTACAACCAGCCCACCACCTACACACTCGCGGCGATCGTCCAGCGGGTGACTGGGCAGCCGCTCACCGAGTACCTGCGCCCGCGGCTGCTGGACCCGCTGGGTGTCGGCGAGGTGTTCTGGCAGCGGGGCCGCACCGGCCGCCAGATCGGCTTCAGCGGTCTGCACGCCACCACCGACGCCGTCGCCCGGCTCGGTGAGCTGTACTTGCGCGACGGGGTCTGGGAGGGCAAGCGGCTGCTGCCCGAAGGATGGGTGGCCCGAGCCGCGCACCCGCACGTCGCGACCGCCGGTGCCATGGGAGACGCGGACCGGCAGGACTGGGACCAGGGCTACGGCTACCAGTTCTGGACCTCCCGGCACGGGTACCGGGGCGACGGCGCCTACGGACAGTTCTGCCTGGTGCTGCCCGAGCACGACGCGGTGATCGCGACGACCGCGGCGACCGAGCGGATGCAGGACTTCCTGAACCTCGTCTGGAAGCACCTGCTGCCTGCCTTCGGCCCCGAGCCGCTGTCCGGCCGGGAGGCCGACGACGCGGCCCTGCAACAGCGCCTCGCCGGGCTCGCGCTGCCGCCCGCCCCCGGCAGTCCCGCACCGCCCGAACGGGCCGAGGACTGGGCCGCCGCCGAGTTCGTCTCCTCCGAGGAGGACGGTCCGGCCCGGTCGGCCGGGCTCGTGCGGGACGCGGACGGCTGGACGCTCGGGCTCACCGAGGGCGAGGCCCGGCTGGACCTGCGGATCGGGGCAGGGGGCTGGACGGTGGCGGAGGGGCCGCTCCCGACCGCGGTGAGCGGCGGCTGGACCGATTCCGGCACGCTGGCCGTGGAGGTGGTGTTCCTGGAGACCCCGCACCGCCTGGGCCTGACCTGCTCCCTCGCGGACCGCACGCTCACCGCGCGCTGGCGCACACAGCCGCTCCAGAGCGACCGGATCGCCGCCCAGCGCGCACCGCGCGGCTCAGTCTGAATCCGGCCGGAAGGTCTTGAGGACGGTGCGCAACGTCTGCTCGTTCGCGCTGTCCTCCCAGTCGGCGGCCGGGGTCGTCCAGCGCAGCGAGAAGCTCCGGCCGCCGCCCAGCAGGATGCCCCGGCCGAAGGTGCGCACGCGGGTGTCGCCGATGTCCGCCGTCCACTCCATGTCGGCGGCCTCGCGCCCCTGGTACGTCGTCGCGTGGATCGCGCCGATCCGGTCGTAGCCATCGGACTGCTTCAGGTTCGGTTCGACGTCGTCCCGCCACACGGCCACGGGGTCCGGGCCCGCGTCCGCGCTGTAGGTGACGGCCAGCGTGCGGTCGTCACCTTCGGCGCCGAAGACGACCCGGTACGCCAGGCCCTCGCGGTCGGTGTCCAGCCGCTTCCAGTTCTCGGGGAGCGCGACGGAGAAGCCCTCCGGCGCGTGGTAGCGCTGGAAGCCGGGCGGCAGGCCGGTGGCCGGGGCGGACGGCGTGGGCTCGGGGGGCGACGGGGTGGGCGTGGGGGAGGAGGGCTTTTCCGTCGGGCTGGGCGTCCGGGACGGCTCGGGAGCGTCGCCGCCGGCGCTCTCGCCCGGCGAGGCGGCGGAGGCCGGCGGCCGGGGCGGCGAGTCGGCCGCCTCGCTACCGGTGTCACTGCCGGGCAGCCCCTGGGTCGCGGCGAGCACGGCGACCGCGACGGTGACCACGGCCAGGGCCGTCCCGGCCACCATGGTCCGTCTGCTCCAGGCCGGGTTTCCCGGCAGCATGGCCGCGTAGGAGCCGCGCAGCCGCGGGGCCTGCACCGACCCCAGGGCCGCTTCCGGGTCCTCGCTGAGCGCGCGGGTCAGCGCCTCACGGACCACCTGGCGGGTCAGACGCTCCCGTGAGTCCTTGCGGAGCAGCCCCTGCACGACCTGGGTGAGCGGCCCGGTGCGCACCGGCGAGCGCAGCGGCAGCCGGTCCACGGCCTTCAGGGTGTTCTCCGGGCGCCCCCGGTCACGGAAGGGCGGGCGTCCCTCGACCATCGTGTAGAGGATCGCGCCCAGCGCCCACAGGTCGGCCGCCGGGCCGATGCGCTCGTCCCGGGCCTGCTCCGGAGAGGCGTACGCGGGGGCCGTGAGCCGGGGCGCGAGGGTGGCGCCCGCCAGGCCGTAGCCGGTGACGACGACCGAGTGGTCCTCGCGGACGAACACCTGGCCGGGGCTGAGTTCGCCGTGGGTGATGCCCTCGGCGTGCGCCGCGTCCAGCACGTCGAGCAGCTCCAGACCGACGCGCGCGGCCCGCACGTAGTTGAACGTGCCCTGCTCCGAGAGGAGTTCGCCCAGCGGCGTGCCGTCGATCCACTCGTTGACGGTCCACAGGGCGCCGGCCTCCTCGACGGTGTCGACGACCGTGGCGATCCGGCCAGGGCACAGCAGCGCCATGTTCTCGGACGTGCGCAGCAGCCGGGCGGAAGCCCGGCGCTCGGGCTCGAGCGGGTCGTCCGGAAGCCCGATCTGGGTGACGAGACACGGCCGCGAGACCTCGCCGGCGCCGGTGTCCTCGGCGTACCAGCAGATGCGGTTGGTCTCGCGCTGGATGATCTCGAGCAGCCGGTACCGGCCGGCGACCAACTGGTGTGTGGAGACGTGCGCCCTGCCCATGGCCATCCCTCGACTGGAAACCTGGCTTTCAACCTTTTCCAGAGGTACGGGGAGTGAGGCGCACTCCGTTCAATCGGAGAGCAACTCCGTGTTCATTCTTGTCTTTTGTTCAAGAGGTGGGGGCAAGTGCCCGAGGAAAAACGGTCTTTCACGCGCTCAGGGCCTCCTTACCTCGGCCGCCCGGGCCTCCATGGTGCGGAGAATTCGCCCCGCCACCGCCCCCGGATTCGCGAATTCCGGGCTGGCCTGGTGGTAACCGCCGGTAAATGTGGCGGTGTACAACATCTGAACTCGCAGCCCTCCGATGAATTCCGCGACGGATTCCCCGCGAGGCGGGCCCGATCCTCAGCGCAGACCGAAGCGATGCGACCACGCGGTCATGTCCTCCGTGGTCACGTTGCCCCCGCACACCACCAGACCGAGCCGGGCTCCGTCATCGACCCGCTCCAGGACCTGCCGGGCGGCGGGCAGCAGACAGCCGGCGGCCGGTTCGGCCCACACCTTGGCGTGGTCGGCCAGCTCCAGCGAGCCCCGCACGGCCTCCCGGTCCGGGACCACGAGCACCTCGGTGACCAGGGCGGAGACATGGTCGTACGTCAACCGCGACACGGACGGGGCGCTGAGCGTGGAGACGATCGACGACAGGGCGACCGGCAGCGGGCCGCCCGCCGCCAGCGCCTCGGACATGGCCTGGGCGCCCTCGGTCTCCACGCCCCAGACCCGCACCCCGGGCCGCCGGGCCCGCAGTGCCGCGGCGACACCGGAGATCAGCGCGCCGCCCCCGATGCTGACCAGCACGTCGGTGAGCTCCCCGGCGTCGTCGGCGAACTCCAGGCCGACCGTGCCCTGCCCGGCGATCACCACCGGGTCGTCGAAGGGGTGGACCAGGGTCAGCCCCTCCTGCTGAAGCCGCGTCATGAGCGCGAACGCCCCGTCCATGTCGTCGGTCAGCCGCACCGAGGCGCCGGACGCCTCGGCGATCTCCACGGCACGGGAGGGCGCCGAGCGGGGCATCACCACCGTGGCCTTCACATCGAGGGCCGCCGCCATGACCGCGACGGCGATCCCGTGGTTGCCGCCGCTGACCGCCACCACCCCGGCGGCCCGTTCCGCCTCGCCCAGCGACAGCAGCTTCGCCGCCGCCCCGCGCGCCTTGAACGAGCCGGTGCGCTGCAGCAGTTCCAGCTTCGTGGTGACCGGGGCGCCCAGCAGTTCCGACAGCCCCGGGCTCGGCACGGTCGGCGTGCGCACGACACGCCCGGCGATCCGCTCGGCCGCTGCTTCGATCTCCGAGATGCCGATCACGGCTGTCGTCCTTCCGGCGCGGGGTCGTGGAACGCGCCTGGTCACAACCCTCGCCCGCCGACCCGGCCGAGGTCAATCACGGCCGGGCGGACGCATTCGGATCAGACGTCGCGCCGTACCAGGAAGCCGAGCAG
This sequence comes from Streptomyces sp. NPDC044719, assembly GCF_056433405.1. Taxonomy (NCBI): domain Bacteria; kingdom Bacillati; phylum Actinomycetota; class Actinomycetes; order Kitasatosporales; family Streptomycetaceae; genus Streptomyces; species Streptomyces sp. NPDC044719. Next base: position 240,637 of record NZ_JBWKHE010000009.1, on the reverse strand, counting down.
CGACCGCAGTTCCCCGACCGCTCCCGCCGCCAACGGCACCCCCGCGAGCGCCGTCTCGACGGCGGCGAGGTGATGCCGGGCCTCGGCCAGTGCGGCCGAACGGCCGCCCGCCTCCTCGATCAGCGCCGCCGCCGCATCGGGCTCCTCGCCGCTCTCCAGGAGCGCGGCGAGCCTGCCGCCGCTCGGGGAGCCGAGCGCGACCAGTACCGGGAAAGTCTTTTTGCGCTCCCGCAGATCGCCGTGGACCGGCTTGCCGGTGACCCGGGGGTCACCCCAGATGCCCAGCACGTCGTCGACGATCTGGAAGGCGACCCCGAGGTGCCGGCCCGCACGGTCGAGCGCGGTGGCAGTCTCCGGGGCGGCACCTCCTAGCACGGCACCCAGCGCGGCGGCGCAGCCCAGCAGGGCGCCCGTCTTGTGCTCCGCCATCGTCCGGTACTCGTCGGGACGTACCCGCCGCGGTCCCCTCCAGGGCCGTTCGGCGAACAGCAGGTCGTCCGCCTGTCCGCGCACCAGGTCGCCCAGCGCTCCGGACAGCGTCCGTACGGCACCGGCGCCGCCCGGCTGCGCGGCGAGCGTCTCGACGGCCAGCGCGAACAGGGCGTCACCCGCGAGCACCGCGGGCCCCGTGCCGTAGGCCTTCCACACGGTCGGGCGGCGTCGCCGGTCCGCGTCGCCGTCCATGATGTCGTCGTGCAGCAGGGAGAAGGTGTGCACCAGCTCCACCGCCACGGCCGCGGCCACCCCGGCCCGGCCGGGCGCACCGGCCGCCTCGGCGCCGAGCACCGCGAGTGCCTGCCGTACGCCCTTACCGCCGGAGGCGACGGCCGGGGCACCGCCCACCTCGCACCAGCCGAAGGAGTACGCGGCCATCTCGCCGACCCAGGGATGCAGCCGCCCGACGGCCTCGGCCAGGGCGGGGCGCACGAGGGCGCGGCAGCGATCGAGGACCGCGTGGGCGTCGCCGGAGCGGCCGGAGTCACCCATCAGCCCCTGCGGCTCGCCGGGCGTCGCGGTGTCCTGCCGGATCGCGTGCGCGGTGGTCGGGGACTCCGCCGCCGTGTCTTGCCGCGCTGCCCGTACCGCCGTGTCCCGCCGTGCCGTCTGTACCGTCGTGGGGAGCGCCGTCATCGTGCCGCCTCCGTCGCACCCGCGAGGGCGAGCCCCTTGTCCGGTATGCCGAGCTCCTCATGGGCGCGGGCCACCATGGTGCGGGCGTGCTGGAGGCCGATCCGCTCCAGCACGCCGGCGAGGTCGGCCAGTTCGGCCGCCGTCTCGCCGCGGTCGCGGCCCAGCCGGGCCAGGGACTTGGCCAGCCCGAGGCGCGAGAGCGCCTCCCCGCGCGGCTCGCTCATCTCGCGGAACTCCGCGAGCGCCTGCTCGTACAGGGCACGCGCCTCGGTGTAACGCCCTGCCCGGTACAGCACGTTGCCGCGCATCTTGTGGTTGTACGCCAGCGCGCTGGACAGCCGCATCGCGCGGCAGGTCGTCTCCGCCTCGCTCAGCAGCTCCAGGGCCCGCTCGGTGTCCCCGTCGCGCACCGACACGACGTCGGCCAGTCCGCGCAGCGCCCACGCGTGTCCGCGCCGGTCCTCGGCGCGGGCGGCGATCTCGGCGGACTCCTCGAACAGGGCGTACGCCCTGTCGTAGTTGCCGGTGTTGCGGTGCATCTGCGCGATGCCCTCCAGCGCCCACACCGTGTGCCGCGCCTCCCCGCGCCGCCGGGCCTCGGCGAGCAACTGCTCGTGCAGCCGGCCGACGGCCTCGTAGTCGCCCTGGATGCGGCCGGTCTCCGCGAGGCCCGCCAGCGAGTAGCCGCGTACGACGATGTCCCCGCCGCGTTCGCCCAGGTCGGCCGCGAGCTGGAGGAGGCGGCGGGCCAGCGGGAGCGCGCCGCGCTGCCGGGCCAGCGTGCCGCCGCTCCACAGGGCCCAGGCCATCGCCCCGGTGTCCTCGGCCTCGCGGGCGGCGCGGTAACTCGCCTTCCAGGCCCGGTCCGCGTCCGCGACCCGGCCCAGCCGGCGCTGCGCCTCCGCCACCGCGAGTCCGGAGCGCGCCACCTCCCCGGGCTCGCCGGCGCGCTCGGCCGCCCTCAACTGCTCGGTGCCGGCGGCCAGTACGTCGGTCAGTGAGGAGTTGACGGACAGGGTGGTGAGCGCGCCCTGGTACTCCGGGGCGAATGCCTTGCCGTACATCGATGCCTTTCGGTCCGTATGCGCACCATGTATACACACTGCGTATACATGGTGCGTATAGAAGGGGGGAAACCGGCCCTGGCCACAAGGGCCAGGGCATCACCTGTTGCCGATCAAGACGTCGGCGGAACGGACCGGGTTGCCTGTGAGGCGTAGATCACCCGAGGGGGCCTCGGTGCCGGAATCAGTGCTGCCCGGGTTTCTGCGGCGTCGCCTCGCTCGGCCGTACGACGACGTATCCCTCGCCCTGGAGCAGCAGTTGAACGGCCTCGCCGGAGCCGCCGCGCAGCATCGACCCGATGGACTGGGAGCGGTGCAGGGAGGTCTGCAGGCCCGCCGTCCAGCCGACGATCGCGTCGGTGTCGACGTACACCGGGTACTGCGCGGAAACGGGGATGACGAGCGGGGTGCCCTCGCAGACCAGGCCCAGTTTGCCGTGGCCGGTGAAGACACTGTTGAACAGACCGCCGCCGGTGATGCCGGCGCCCTTCACCGTCGCGATGCGATACGACAACGTGGCGTCGAAGCACAGCACGTTGCGGCCGTTGACGGTGAACTCGTCGCCGGGTTCGACGTCGACGATGAAGCAGTTCTGCGCTTCGTGGGCGAACCAGGCCTCGCCTTGCCCGCGCACCGCCATCAACGGCAGTCCCTCCCCGGTGACCGCGCGCTTGAGCATGCCGCCCACGCCCTGGCCCTTGCGCTCGAACTGGAGATTGCCGCGGTATGCGATCATCGCGCCCTGCCGGGCGAGCATCTCGCCGTTCACCGTGTACCGGACGCACTTGGCGTTCTCGACCGTCATGCCCGCCGCGACGGCCGGCTGTGCCATGTGCTCATTGGAAAAGAGGTCACCCTTCATACCGGCATCCTCGCCCGGAGCGTTTCCCTCCGCCAAGATCGCGGGCGGGGTTGACGGTTGCGGGGCGCGGTGATGCGGTGTCAGGCGCCGAAGAGCTGCGTCCAGTAGGTGCCTGCCCGGCCGCCGCCCGCGAAGCCGATGCCGATGTGGGTGAAGCCGGGCTTGAGGATGTTGGCCCGGTGACCCGGGCTGTTCATCCAGCCCTCGACGACGTCGGCGGGGGAGCGCTGGCCGCAGGCTATGTTCTCGCCGATGGAACGCCGGGCGGATCCTGCCGCGGTGGCGCGGTCCCAGGGCCGGCTGCCGTCGGGCGCGGTGTGCGAGTAGAAGGCGCGGGCGACCATGTCGGCGCTGTGCGCCTGCGCGGCGGCGGTGAGGAGAGGGTCGACGGCCAGGGGCGGGAGCCCGGCCTGTGCCCGCTCCCGGTTGGTGAGGTCCGTGACCGCTGATGCCGTGGCCCGCAGCCCGTCCGTTGTGAACGGCCCGGCCCACAGGGCGGTCCAGTAGGTGTCACCGGAGGGACCGTCGTGGACGTGGGCCAGTCCGGTGTGGGTGAACGCCGGGTCGAGCAGGGTGCGGCGCGCGGGGCCGGTGCGCAGGCAGTACGCGACGAACTCGGCGGGTGAGCGCGGGCCGGACACGAGGTGCTCGCCGATGGTGAGATACGCGTACCCGACGCCGGTGACGCGCTGGTAGACGGAGACACCGTCCCGGCTCTCGACGCCGAGGCGCCCCGTCATCGCCATGGCGGCCGCGTGCTCCCGGGCCGCGGCCGCCAAGCGGGCGTCGAGGGCGGTCGGCGGTGAACCGGCTTCGGCCCGGGCGGAGTTGACCAGGGCCACGAAACCGTCGGGGGCTGGTGCCGAGGGAGCGTAGGCGGGAGGGCCGGGGGAATGGGCGGCGGGTCCGGTGGCGGTCCCTTGCCGCGCGGCCGGAACCCGCGCCTGCCCGGCCGCGGGCGCGAAGGCCGCTTGCCGCGCCCCGCGGTCGAGCGGTCCGGGCCGCGCGCCCGGCGCCCCGCCTGCCGAGCCCGGCCCGGACGCGGCTGTGTCGTCCACGACGTCGACACCGAAGTCCCGGGCGACGCCCGCCAGTCCGTCGGCGTACCCCTGGCCCACGGCCCGCAGCTTCCAGCGGTCGCCGCGCCGGTAGAGCTCGGCGAGCAGCAGCACCGTCTCCTGGCGGGGGCGCGGAGGGGTGAACCGGGTGAGCGGGCGGCCGGCGGCGTCGCTGACGTGCAGCGTGGGGGAGGGCAGGCGGCCGAGGGCGGTGCCGGGCTCGGCGGGGCTGACGGCGACGGTGACCCGGGTGGCGCCGGCACGCAACCTCGCCGGGGTCACGGTGAGCGTGTCGCCCCGCAGCACGGCTCCCGGCGCGGTCGGCTGGTTGTAGAAGACGAAGTCGCCGTCGCCCCCGACCCTTCCGCTGTCGTCGGTGATCAGCGCGGACACGTCGAACGGCCCGGGCACCCGGACGGTGACCGCACCGCCCGGCAACGCCAGATTGCCACCGGGGACCAACTCGCTCGCCACGCCCGGACAACGGCCCTGGGGGGACGAGGGTTCCCACCGTCGGACGCCCGCGGCACCGCCACGACCGGAGTGATCCGGCCCGGAGGATCGGGTCCACCGACTGCCAGGCCCGTTCCGGCGACCGCGAGGTGGTCACCCCTGGGCGGCGGTGAAGCCGTCCTGACCGGCCCAGGAGGCACCCGGGCGGACACGAACCCCCTGTCCGGCCCCTCCACCCGCACGGCGTCGGAGGCCGCACCGTTACCGTGTCGTACGCCGGGACCACCCCGGACGACCCGCCTCGCGCATGAGAACGCCCGCCGACCGGCCGAAGGAGCGCCGACGATGCCCCGCGCCGCACGCCCCCGCACCGCCCTGGCCGCCCTCTCGATCTGTCTCGTGCTGGGCTGCGGAGCCGGTGCGGCGCCCCAGGGGGCCGGGCCTGCCCGGCCGCCCAGTGCCCCGGCGGAGCCGGGGGACGGCGTGGTCACCTGGGCCTCCTCGGCCGACCGCATCGGCGAAGCGGTCGACGGCCGCGGCTACCGGCTGGTGGTGCACACCAGCATCGGCGGCAGCGGCCTGCGGGTGCGGCTGTCCAACGCCTTCGGCGACCAGCCGGTGACCTTCGGCAACGTCCACGCCGGCCTGCAGCGGGACGGGGCCGCCCTCGTCCCGGGCAGCAACAGACGCCTCACCTTCGACGGATCGCGCTCCGTCACCGTCCCGGCCGGCGGCATCGTTCACAGCGACCCGTTGCCCGGCCATGTCCCCGCCGCGAGCTCGCTCGTCGTCAGCCTGTACGTCCCCCGGGCGGGAGGCGCGCTCACCGGGCACTGGATGGCTATGCAGACGTCGTACACCGCCGAGGGCGATCACACCGCCGAGGAGAGCGCGGCCCACTGGAAACAGCGGACCGGCTCCTGGTTCTACCTCGACGCCGTCACCGTGCGGCCACGGTCCGCGGCGGGCGCCGTGGTGGCCCTCGGCGACTCGGTCACCGACGGCTGGCAGTCCACCACCGACCTCAACCGGCGCTGGCCCGACTACCTCGCCCGCCGGCTGGCCAAGTCCCCCACGACGACCGTCGAAGGGGTGGCCAACGCGGGGATCGCCGGCAACAGGGTCCTGACCGATGTTCCCGGGCAGAGCGCCCTGAACCGCCTCTCGCGGGACGCGCTCTCGCTGCCCGGCGTGCGCACGGTGTTCCTCTTCCAGGGCGTCAACGACATCAAGGCCGAGCCGGGCGCCACGGCCGCCAGGCTGATCGCCGGATACCGCGCCCTGGTCAACCGGGCGCACGCGGCCGGCAAGTGCGTCGTCGGCGCCACGATCGCCCCCTTCAAGGGCTGGCGGGAATGGGACCCCTCCGGGGAGGCCGTGCGCCAGGAGGTCAACACCTTCATCCGTACCAGCGGCGAGTTCGACGCGGTCGCCGACTTCGACAGCGTCCTGCGCAGCCCCTCCGACCCGGAGCGGATCCAGCCCGTCTTCGACGGCGGCGACCATCTGCACCCCAACGACAAGGGGATGCGGGCGATGGCCGACGCCGTCGATCTCGAGAGCCTCGACTGCGGGAGCCGTCAGCCCGGTCAGGGATAGGCGACCGGATTCGCCACGTTCGTCGCCGAGTCGGACGGCCCGCCCCGGTCCGTTGACGACGTGATGGCCCCGTTGCCGCCCGGGGAGACGGTGGCGAAGGCACGAAGGCGCGGGGGCCCGCCGCCCAGGCCCGCCCGGCAGCCGGCCGGAAGGCCGGTCGTGCCGGTCAGCCGGACGCCGACGGCTCCGGGGTGATCAGACCCTCCCGGTAGGCGATCGCCACCGCCTCGCCGCGGCTCGACGCGCCCAGCTTGGCGAGGATGTTGGAGACATGGACGCTCGCCGTCTTGCCGCTGATGAACAGTTCGTCGCCGATCTGCCGATTGCTGCGGCCGAGGGCGAGCAGCCGCAGCACCTCCTGCTCGCGTGCGGTGAGCGCGCCGGCCCGGTCGCCGGTGTCCGGTGTGTCCGAGAGCCGACCGCGCCGGACCAGGGCGTCGACCTGCTCCCGCAGCGGCGTAGTGCCGAGGGCGTCGGCTGTCTCCCGGACCGCCCGGGCCTCCGCCACCGCCTCTTCTCGACGCCCGGCCGCCACCAGCGCCTCGGTGTACCGCAACCGGCAGCGCGCCTGCTCGTAGACATCGCCGTAGCCGAAGGCCTTCACCGCCTCCGACCAGGCTGCCGCGTCCGGGCCCGACACGGCGCGGAGCCACTCCGCCTCCGCCCGGGCCAGCCATGCCTGTCCCTCGGGACCCTGGGGCGTGCCGTTCTCGCCGTGGGTGGCGGTGGCCCGCGCCATTTCCACCAGTTCGGTCGCGGTGTCCGTCCAGCGGCGGGTCCCGGCCTCGTCGCCGGTCAGCCGCAGCCCGGCGGCCTCGTCGGCCACCGCGGACAGCGCCAGGGCGGCGAGCCGGACCGTGGCGTTCGGGCGGGGGACCGCCTCGTCGGCGAGGGCCGTGACCGTGGACCGCATCCACCGCACGGCGTCCTCGGGATCACCTCGCAGACCCGCGGCGTCGGTGAGCACGATGCCCGCGACCAGGGTGGCCATCCAGTCGAAGGGCCCCTCCAGCAGGGCACGCGCCCGGTCGGCCGCCGCGAGATCGCCGCGCGCCAGCATCACGGACAGCGCGGGACCGACGGTGTAGCCACCGGCCGCCGGCAGCACCTCGGCGTCGGCCGCCGCCGCGCGCACGCACTCGTCCCAGCGGCCCAGCACATGCAGCACCATCAGCCGCAGATACCGCATCTCCAGCGGGTACGGCGAGGACAGCAGCCCGGCACGCCGGGCCCGGTCCAGGCCCTCGGTCAGCCAGGGCACGCACTCCGCCAGGGCACCGGACTCGTAGCAGCCCATCGCCAGGTTGAACAGGGCCCGCAGCTCCACCGAGGCGTTGCCCGAACTCCGCGCCAGATCCCGCGCCTTGAGCAGCCGCTCACGGCCCTCCGGACCACGCCGCCCGTCCCCGTCGAAGACGGCCAGGGAGATCAGCAGGTCCGCCTGGGCGTCGGTCACCCGCAGCCGCTCCGCCACCCCCAGGGCCCGGCGGGCGACCCGCAGCGCGGTCTCGTTCTCCCCGACGTGGCGTGCGGCCAGGACATGGGTGGCCGCCGCCCACACCCATGTACGCGACGGAGGGTCCTCGGGGATCATCCCCAGGGCCTCGCTGCTGTAGGCGAACGCCGCCGTCAGGCTGTCCACGCTCAGCAGATTCCCGGCGAGGGTGTAGCGGACCCGGGCGGCCAGCTCGGAGTCGGCGTCCTGGCCGAGCTCGGCCAGCGCGGACCGGCTGAGGGAGACCGCGCGGTGCAGCTCCCCGGCGTGCGCGGCCGCCGCCGAGGCGCGCAGCGTCAGCGTCACCCGGTCGACGCCCCCGCCCGAGGGCCGGGCCTCGGGAGCCACCGCCGGCCACAGATCGAGGGCCGCTTCCAGATGCCGCTGCTCCTCGGCGGGCGCACCGACGCGCTGCGCGTGGTCGGCGGCCTCCAGCGAGGCGGCCAGCGCCTCGGCCAGGTCGTGGCTCTCCCGGTAGTGGTGCGCGCGCTCGGCGGCGCTCTCGGCGGTCCGGCCCCGCCCGGCGAGCAGCCGTGCGAACGCGCCGTGCAGTCTCGCCCGCTCCCCGGGGAGCAGATCCCCGTAGACGGCCTCACGGGCGAGGGCGTGCCGGAAGGAGTACGTGTCGTCGTCCCCGGCCACGAGCAACTGCCGCCCCACCGCCTCGCGCAGCGCCGACTCCAGTTCCTCCTCGGGCAGCCCGACCGCCTCCCGCAGCACATCGTGCTCCACCCGGCGCCCGGCGACGGCCGCGGTCCGCAGCGCCTGCTGCGCGGTGTCGGAGAGCTGCTCGAAGCGGATCAGCAGCACATCGGCCAGTCCGCCGGGCACCGCGCCGGGGTCCGAGTCGGAGGCCGCCAGCAGTTCCTCCGCGTAGAAGGCGTTCCCCTCGGCGCGCTCCACGATCCGCCGCACGGTGGTGTCCGGCAACGGCCGGTGCTCCAGGGCACGCACCAGCCGGGCCACATCGGGATCGGCCAGCGGCCGCAGCTCCAGCCGCTCCACGGCGGGCAGCCGTATCAGCTCCGCCAGCAGCGGCCGCAGCGGATGCCGTCGATGCAGGTCGTCGGCCCGGTACGAGGCGAGGACCGCCAGCCGGTGCCGGAGGACACCCCGGCCGAGCAGGAACCGCAGCAGATCCCGCGACGACTGGTCGGCCCAGTGCAGATCCTCCAGCACGAGCAGCAACGGGGCGACGTCCGCCGCACCGGCCAGCAGCCCCGCCATCCCCTCGAACAGCCGCAACCGCCCGTCCACGTCGCGCACGCCACCGGTCCCGGCCCCCAGCAACCGCTCGACCACGGGATGCGCGGCGAGAGCGCCCGCGAACCGCTCGTCGGCGGCCAGCATCCCGAGAATCTCGGTGAACGGCAGATACGGCAGCCCGACGTCCCCGAGATCCACACAGTGCCCGGTGACCACGGTCATGCCGCTCTCGGCGGCCCGCCCGGCCATCTCGTCCAGCACCCGCGTCTTACCGACTCCGGCATCCCCGGCGACCAGCACGGCCCGGGCCTCACCGGCACGTGCACGCTCCAGTACGCCGGAGAGCCGCTCGAGTTCGGCATCCCGCCCGACAACGGGCGTGGCCGATGAAGCCTGCGGCAACGAAACCAACTCTCTTTTCCGCCGTGTCTCGGACAGCCCCGGGCTCCTAGGCCCGCAACACCTTCGCCCAGTCAACCGGCACCCGCCCCGCAGGCCCCGGCGTCGGCTGATCCGCAGGATGACTCGCAGGCGGAGCCAGTTCAGGCCCGGTTTCGTACAACTCGTTCGCCGAGTAGTCCCAGTACCAGTTCTCCCCGGGCTCGAAGCTCTGCACCAGAGGATGCCCGGTAGCCCGGAAATGCCCCGTCGCGTGCTTCGCCGGCGAACTGTCACAACACCCCACGTGCCCGCACTGCGCACACCGCCGCAGATGGAACCACCACCCGCCGGCCGCATCGCAGTCGAGACACCCGTTGCCGCTCGGCGGCACCCCCGGGTCGATCCCAATGACACCACTGTCGCCACTCATGAAGGCTCCTCCTCGACCGATGTGAGCGGAAGCAGCACCTGGAACCGTGTGTCCCCCGGCTCCGACTCCACCTGAATGCTCCCGTGGTGCTTGTTGACCACGATCCGCCAGGAGATGTCGAGGCCGAGCCCGGTCCCCTCACCCACCGGCTTCGTGGTGAAGAACGGATCGAAGATCCGCCCCCGGTCCGCCGCCGGGATACCGACGCCCGTGTCCCGGAACTCCACCAGCAGCCGGTCGTGGTCCGGAGCCGTCCGCACGGTCAACGTCCCTTGGCCGCCCGCGCTGTTGATGGCCGACACCGCGTTGTCGATCAGATTCGTCCACACCTGGTTGAGCTCCGCGGGGTACGCCGGGATCCTCGGCAGCGTCCGGTCGTACTCCTTGACGACCTTGATCTCCTTGCCGATCTTGGCCGACAGCATCAGCAGGGTGGAGTCGAGGAGTTCGTGCACATCCGCGTTCTGGAAGGGCGCGCGGTCGAGCTGCGAGTACTGTTTCGCCGCGTCGACGAGATGCGAGATGCGTGTGGTCGAGTCGTTGATCTCGTCCATCAGCAACTCGGTCTCGACCGTGTAGTTGAGCCAGCCGATCGCGCTCGGCAGGATCTCCGCGTCCACGGCCGCCGCGATCTGGTCCAGCCAGTCCACGTCCAGACCGGCCTGGACGAAGGTGGGCGCGATCCGCCAGCCGTCGGGGATGCCCTGGTCGTCGAGCCAGTCGCTGAGCGCGTCCTCCCGGTCGGAGGCCTCCAGCGGACTCAGCGTGGGGGCCTTGGCGACCCGCTCGGCGGTGCGCTCCTGGATGTCGATGAGCTTCGCCATGACCTCGGGGGAGTACGAACCCTGCGCGATGATCGCCAGCTTGTGCCGCATCTTGCCGACCCGCTCCCGCAGCGTCGCGGTCGCCCGTACGGCCGCGGCGGCGGGGTTGTTGAGCTCGTGCGTGAGCCCCGCCGACAACGAGCCCAGCGCCAGCAGCCGTTCGCGCTGCCCGATGGCCCGCTGGGTGCTCTTGGAACCGAAGAACAGCCCCTCCAGCAGATGCACCGCCATGGGGAACCACTCCTGCATGATGTCCGCGAAGGTGTCGGCGGGCAGCACGAAGAACCGCGTCGGCTCGGTGACGCGCATGGAGTTGTTGTAGACCTGCCGCACCCGGTCGCCCAGATACGCCTGCATGGACCCCGCGTACACCCCGCGCTGGGAGGTCCGGGTCACCTCCACGTCGTCCCCGCCGACCCGGCGGTACAGCACGACCGTGCCCTCGAGCATCACGTAGAAGCAGGTGGCCGGGTCGCCCTCGGTGTACACGGGGCCGGGCTGGAACCGCTCGACCCGCCCCTCGCCGCAGAGCCTGCCGAGCTGCTCGGGAGTGAGCTTCTCGAACAGGAACAGTGCCCCGATCTCCTGGGGGTTGCAGGGCATCGACTGCCCGCTCATGACTGCTCCAGATACCGGTGGACGAGCATCACGGCCATGGCTCCCTCTCCGACGGCGGACGCGACGCGCTTGGCGGACTCGGCGCGGGCGTCGCCCGCCACGAACACCCCGGGCACGTTCGTCTCCAGGTGGTACGGCGGCCGGTCCAGCTCCCAGTCCCGCGGCGGGCGGCCGTCGGCCGTCAGATCGGGCCCGGCGAGGATGAACCCGCGCTCGTCCCGCAGCACCGTGCCGTCCAGCCAGTCGGTCAGCGGGGCCGCGCCGATGAACACGAACACCCACTGGGCGTCGACCTGTTCGGTGTGCCCGCTGTCCACATCGCGCAAGGTCAGCCGCTCCAGGTGGCCGTCGCCGTGCGCGGCCTCGACGACCGTGCGGGAGCGCACCTGGATGTTGGGCGACTCCTCGATCTGCTGGATCAGGTAGTGCGACATCGACGCCGACAGCGACTCGCCACGCACCAGCAGGGTCACCGACTTGGCCCCCCGGGACAGATACATGGCCGCCTGCCCTGCGGAGTTGGCGCCGCCCACGATGTACACGTCCTGCCCCTGGCAGGAGGGTGCCTCCGTCAGGGCCGACCCGTAGAACACCCCGCACCCGGTCAGGTCGTCGCAGCCGGGCGCCGCCAGCTGCCGGTAGGACACGCCGGTCGCCAGGATCACGCTGTGCGCGGCGACCGCCGAGCCGTCGGAGAACCGCACGATCCGGGCGGCGCCGTTGACCTCCAGCGCCGTCACCTCGCGCGCGGTGAGGATCTCCGCGCCGAACTTCGCAGCCTGCCGCCGTGCCCGGTCGGTGAGCTGCGCCCCCGAGACGCCGTCGGGGAAGCCCAGGTAGTTCTCGATGCGCGAGCTCTGCCCCGCCTGCCCGCCGGTCGCCGACCGCTCCACCAGCACGGTGCGCAGCCCCTCGGAGGCGCCGTAGACGGCGGCGCCGAGCCCTGCCGGGCCGCCGCCGATCACGACCAGGTCGTAGAAGTCGGCCGTCGGGGTCGTCGCCAGCCCGACCCGGGCGGCGAGGTCGACGGCCTCGGGTTCGACCAGGGGCGTCCCGTCCGGGGTGATGACCACCGGCAGCCGCATCCCGTCCGTGCCCGCCGCGGCGAGCAGCCGCCGCCCTTCCGGTTCGTCGGCGGAGTACCAGCGGTACGGCACCTGGTTGCGGGCCAGGAACTCCCGTATGTCCGAGGAGCGTGACGACCAGCGGTGCCCGACCACCTTCGTGCTGGGCACGGGCCGGAAGTCGCTGGTCCGCCACGCCTGGAGCAGATCGTCGAGCACCGGGTAGAGCTTCTCCTCGGGCGGGTCCCACGGCTTGAGGAGGTAGTGGTCGAGGTCGACGACGTTGATCGCGTCGATCGCCGCGTTGGTGTCCGCGTACGCCGTCAGCAGCACCCGCCGAGCGCCCGGGTACACGTCCAGGGCCTGTTCGAGGAACTCGATGCCGTTCATCTGCGGCATCCGGTAGTCGGCCAGGATCACCGCCACGAGATCACCGCGCAGCTTCAGCTCCCGCAGCGCGTCGAGTGCGGACTCGCCGGACTCCGCGCGCACGATCCGGTACGACGCGCCGTACCGCCGCCTCAGATCCCGGGCCACGGCCCGGGAGACCCCCGGGTCGTCGTCCACGGTCATGATGACGGTCCGTGCCGCGTCGGCGGCCTGTGCCATACGTCCCCCCACACCGGGCGGTCGACTACCGGTACGGCGCCCCGGGGCACCGCACCGACCTCCGCCCATCGTATGTTCGATCGCCGCGCCGCGCTCCGATACGGAGATCAGCTCCGGCTGCCTCGGCTCACCGACGGGGGTAGTGAAGACTGAGCAGCACGCAGTGACTTCCCACAGGAGGCAGCCGGATGACACGCCCGATCACCGCAGGGATCGACGGATCGCAGGAGAGCATCGCCGCCCTGGCGTGGGCGGCGAGGGAGGCGGTGCGGCGCGGGATCCCGCTCAGGGTGGTGCACGCGTGGCGGGTGCAGACGCCGGAGATGGTCGAGACAGCGATCACCGGGGACGCCGACAGCCAGGCGGAGTGGGTGCACAGCGCGGTGACCGGGGCCGTCCGGACCGTCACCGAACGGCACCCGGACCTCGATGTGACCACCGACGTCGTGGAGGGGCCGCCCGTCGACACCCTGGTCGCCGCCGCTGCCGGCGCCGAGCTGCTGGTGCTGGGCTCGCGCGGGCACGGGCGGATCGTCGGATTCCTGCTCGGCTCGGTCGGCCAGCAGGTGATCGCCGGAGCCGCCCGGCCCGTCGTCCTCGTCCGCGCGGGCGACGAAGCCTCGGCCGAGGCCGCCGAGCGCGAGATCGTCGTGGGCCAGCAGGGCGACCCGGAGGACAGTGCCGACGCGCTGCGGTTCGCCTTCGAGACGGCGGCCGCGCGCGGGGCGACCGTGCGGGTCGTGCGGGCCTGGACCCTGCCGCCGGTGTTCGCCTACAGCCCGGGCTCGCTGAAGCTCCTCGACGAGGCCGGGGGACTGGAGCCGTACGAGAAGCAGAGCCTGGACGCGGCGCTGCGGCCGTGGCGGGAACGCTTCCCCGACGTACCGGTGACGGAACACGTGGAGATGGGCAGTGCCGGCCAGGTGCTGCTGTCGGTGGCCGGGACGGCGCAGCTGATGGTCGTGGGCCGTCGGGCGCACCGTACGGCCGTCGGGGCCCGGATCGGCTCGGTGGCGCACGGGGTGCTGCACCACGCGGACTGCCCGGTCGCCGTCGTGCCGCACGCCTGACGGCCGCCGCGGCTCAGTCCGCGGTCGGCTGCAGGGTCTTGCGGGCCTTGGGCAGAACGTTCTCGATGTAGTCCTCGACCGCGGTGTCGAGGCCGATGTCGTGCTGAGCCCGCTCGGACATGTACCAGCGGTGTTCGAGGAGCTGGTGGTAGATCTCCGCCGGGTCCACGGCGCCGCGCAGCTCGGGCGGCACGGCCCGCACGGTCGGCCGGAACACCTCCCGCACCCAGCGGTGGGCGAGTACCTCCGGCCGGGCGCCCAGGGGATCGCCCGGCGCGTAGTCGTCCTGGGTGGCCATCCAGCTCTCCAGGTCGTTCAGCAGCCGCCGGGCCTGGTTCTCCTCCGTGTCGAGGCCGGTCAGACGCAGCAACTGCCGCTGGTGGTGGCCCGCGTCGACGACCTTGGGCACGAAGCTGACCGTGTCACCGTTCGAGGCGTGCTCGATCTGCATCTCGGCGACGTCGAAGCCGAGTTCGTTCAGACGGCGGATCCGGCGCTCTATGTAGTGGTACTGGCCGGCCGGATAGACGGAGGTGCGGGTCAGCTCGTCCCACAGGCCGCGGTAGCGGGCACAGATCTCCATGCCGAACTCGATGGGATCCACGGACGGGTGCAGCGCCCCGGACGCCTCCAGGTCCAGCAGCTCCCCGCTGATGTTCACCCGGGCGAGGTCCAGGTCGTACTCGCGCTGTCCGACGCTGAGCCGCGGATGCAGGTCACCGGTCTCGGCGTCCACCAGATAGGCGGCGTAGGCACCCGCGTCCCGCCGGAAGAGGGTGTTGGACAGCGAGCAGTCACCCCAGGCGAACCCGGCCAGGTGCAGCCGCACCAGCAACACGGCGAGCGCGTCCATCAGCCGGTGCATGGTGGCCGGGCGCATGGTCGTCTCGAACATCGAGCGATACGGCATCGAACCGCCCAGATGCCGGGTGATCAGGACGCTCTCCAGCGGGGCGCCGTCCGCGGTGGTGCGCCCGGTCACCACGGCGAGGGGGTCCACCGACGGGATGCCGAGCCGGTCCAGGTCGCGCAGCATGTCGTACTCGCGCTGCGCGGGGCGCTCGGCCAGTTCCTTGACGGCGATCACCTCGTCGCCGGCCCGGGAGTAGCGCACCACGTGCCGGGAGATACCGCGCGGCAGCGGCACCAGGTACTCCTCCGGCCACTCCTCGAGGGGCACGTCCCACGGCAGTTCCAGCAAGAGCGCGGGATGCTCCGGGTTGGTCGCGCTGATCTGCAGTGCCATGGGCCGGGTGTCCTTGTCTCGCCGCCGGTCGTCACATCAGATTAGAGGGCGAGCTCGCGGGCCCGGTGCGCGGCGTCCCGCACGGGACCGCGGTGCACAGGCCCGTGCCCGGGCAGCAGCAGCTCGCCCTCCAGTTCCGCGAGCAGGTCCAGGGAGGCCACGGCGCGCGGGCGCTCGTGGTGGAACATGTCCGGCAGCAGCTGCGGCCCCTCGATCCGCGAGGTGGGGTGCCCGCTGACCAGGGCGTCGCCGGAGATCAGCACCCCCGTGCCCGGCACGTGATAGGCGCAGTGCCCGTCGGTGTGGCCCGGTGTGTGCACCGGCACGGGTCGGCCCGGCAGGTCGAGGGCGCCCGCCGCCGGGAACGGTTCGGGGGCCGTGACCGGGTTGTGCTCCGTGCCGCCGGAGCGCAGCGCGTGCACCACCCACGGCAGCACACCGGGCCGCCAGGCGTTCCTCAGCACCGTTCCGACGGACACCTGGTGCAGGAACTCCCGGCGCGCGTGCGGTACTTCGGCCTCGTGCAGGTAGACGGGCGTGCCGCACGTGGCGCGCAGGTATTCGGCGGAACCCAGGTGGTCGTTGTGCGCGTGCGTGATCAGTACGGCCGCGACCGCCTCGGGGGAGCTGCCCACCTGCGCGAGCGAGGCGAGGACCTGCTCCCGGTCGCCGGGGTAGCCGGTGTCGACCAGCGTGACGGCGTCCCCCTCCGTGAGGATCACCCAGTTGGTGTTGGAGCCGTGCACCAGGTAGGTGCCGTCCGCGACTTGCTGTACGTCTGCCCGCATGATCGCCCCGCGTTCCGTGGTCCCAGCCCGTCGGGAGAAGGAAAGCAGACCCCGCGGCCGGCGGAATCACCGGGTCCGCGGTCAACGGACCTGTGCGACAGGGCGGTCAGGTCGCCTCACCGCACGCCGTGCGGACGGAACTGGACGCTGATGCGCGGCTCGGTCGCCCGCGTGCTCTTGGGGACGGAGTGTTCCCAGGTGCGCTGGCAGGAGCCGCCCATCACGACGAGGTCCCCGTGGCCCAGTGGGCGGCGCACGGTGTCGCGACCGCCCCGCATCGGGCGCAGCAGCAGATCCCGGGGTGCTCCCACCGACAGGATGGCGACCATCGTGTCGGTGCGGGCGCCGCGTCCGATCCGGTCGCCGTGCCAGGCCACGCTGTCCCGGCCGTCGCGGTAGTAGCAGAGCCCGGCCGTGGTGAACGGCTCGCCCAGTTCGCCGGCGTAGTGGGCGGACAGGGCGTCCCGCGCCTCGTCCAGCACCGGGTGCGGCAGCGGATCGTCCGCGCCGTAGAAAGCGAGCAGCCGGGGGACGTCGACGACGTGGTCGTACATCGTGCGCCGTTCCGCACGCCACGGCACCTCGGCGGCCAGCTGTTCGAACAGGTCGTCGGAACCGCTGAGCCAGGCCGGCAGGACGTCGAGCCAGGCGCCGAATCCGAGGTCGGTGCGGCTGATCCCGTCGAGAGGACCGAGGCGCAGCTCGTCGGTCTGGTCGAAGAGGGAGCCCTGGAGATGCATGACCCCAGCGTACTCCGAAATCGAAAATACGTTCCATCGAATCGGAAGGGCTCCATGTCATGAGGCTTTCGATACATCGGTGTATCGAATACAGTCACGTATCGAAAGGGGGCCGGAGATGGCCGTGGAGGGAACGACGGGGCGGGTGACCAGGCGCCGGGTGCGCACGCGGGCCAACCTCCTGGACGCGGCGTTCTCCGTGTTCGCGGCCAAGGGCTTCGGGCACGTCTCCATCGAGGAGGTCTGCGAGGCCGCCGGCTACAGCAGGGGCGCCTTCTACTCCAACTTCTCCAGCCTCGACGAGCTCTTCTTCGCCCTCTACCGCGAGCGGGCCGACCTGATCGCCGAGCAGGTGTCGGGGGCCCTCGCCCTCGACGGCCCCGGCCTGGACGTGCCGGCCGCCGTGGACCGCGTCACCGACGTGCTGCTCCTCGACCGGGACTGGCTCCTGGTGAAGACGGACTTCCTCGTGCACGCGGCCCGCGACCCGGACGTGGCCCGCAGCCTGCTGGAACACCGCGCGCGGCTGCGGCAGGCGATCGCCGAACGGCTCGGCCGGGCCCGCGGACACACCGCACTGCCCGCCGTGCTCGGCGACACGGACGGCGCCGCCCACGCCGTGGTCGCGGCGTACGACGGCGTCACCACCCAACTGCTGCTGGACCGGGACGTCGAACACGCCCGCGTCTGGCTGAAGCAACTGCTCACGGCCCTGCTGACCGACGGCAGCGGCACCCCCGATCAGAACTGAGGAAGGGAACGGTCGCCATGGATGCCGACGTCATCGTCGTAGGAGCGGGCCTCGCCGGCCTGGTCGCGGCACACGAGCTGACCAGCAAGGGCCGCAGGGTCGCCCTGGTCGACCAGGAGAACGCCGCCAACCTCGGGGGACAGGCCTTCTGGTCCTTCGGCGGGCTGTTCCTCGTCGACTCGCCGCAGCAGCGGCGCCTGGGCATCAAGGACTCCTTCGACCTCGCCTGGAGCGACTGGCGCGGCAGCGCCGGCTTCGACCGACTCGAGGACGAGGACTCCTGGGCCGTGCGCTGGGCGCGCGCCTACGTCGAGTTCGCCGCCGGGGAGAAGCGGTCCTGGCTGGACGGGCACGGCATCACGTTCCTGCCCACCGTCGGCTGGGCCGAGCGCGGCGACCTCACGGCGCACGGGCACGGCAACACCGTGCCCCGCTTCCACATCGCCTGGGGGACCGGTACCGGCGTGGTCGAACCGTTCGTCCGCTACGCCGAGCAGGCCGCCCGCGACGGCCTGCTCACCTTCCACCACCGCCACCGCGTCGACGAACTGGTCGTCGACAACGGCACCGCCCGGGGCGTACGCGGCACGGTCCTGGCCGACGACTCCGCACCCCGCGGTGTCGCCTCCAACCGTGACCCGGCAGGCGAGTTCGAACTCACCGCCCAGGCCGTCATCGTCACCAGCGGCGGCATCGGCGCGAACCACGACATCGTCCGCCGCTTCTGGCCCGAACGCCTCGGCACCCCGCCGCAGGAGATGGTCACCGGCGTACCCGCCTACGTCGACGGACGGATGCTCGACATCAGCGCCCGGGCGGGCGTACGGCTGGTCAACCGCGACCGCATGTGGCACTACACCGAGGGGCTGCGGAACTGGGACCCGATCTGGCCCGGCCACGGCATCCGCATCCTGCCGGGCCCCTCCTCCATGTGGTTCGACGCCCTCGGCCGCCGCCTGCCCGGGCCGTACCTGCCCGGCTACGACACGCTCGGCACCCTGAAACACCTGCGCACCACCGAGGACATCGCCGGGTACGACCACTCCTGGTTCATCCTCACCCAGAAGATCATCGAGAAGGAGTTCGCGTTGTCGGGCTCCGAGCAGAACCCCGACATCACCGCCAAGGACCGCGCCGGATTCCTCAAGGAACGCATCCTCGGCAAGGGCGCGCCCGGACCGGTCGACGCGTTCCTGCGCAAGGGCGCCGACTTCGTGACCGCGGCCGGCCTCGAACAGCTCGTCGCGAAGATGAACGACCTCACCGACAAGCCGCTCCTCGACGCGGCCGGGATCAAGCGCCAGATCGAGGCCCGCGACCTGCAGATCGCCAACCCCTACGCCAAGGACGCCCAGGTGCAGGGCATCCGCAACGCCCGCCGCTACATCGGCGACCGCCTCGGCCGGGTGGCCACCCCGCACCGCATCCTCGACCCGGCGGCCGGGCCCCTGATCGGCGTCAAGCTGCACATCCTCACCCGCAAGACCCTGGGCGGCATCCAGACCGACCTCGACTCCCGAGCACTCGGGGCGGACGGCAAGCCGGTGGAGGGGCTGTACGCGGCCGGGGAGGTCGCCGGTTTCGGCGGCGGCGGTGTCCACGGCTACAACGCCCTGGAGGGCACCTTCCTCGGCGGCTGCCTCTTCTCGGGGCGGGCGGCGGGCCGGGCGGCGGCGAAGCAGACCGCCTGACGGGACCGGGCCCGTCTCCTCAGCCTTCGAGGAGGCGGGCCAGCACCGTCGCGTGGCTCCGCTCCGGTGTCTTGGACGCGGTCAGCAGTGTCACGTCACCCTCGCGGACCAGGTCCCGCACCCGGCCGAGGAGTTCGGCGGCCTCGTCGCCGGCCAGCTCCGCCTCGTACCGCTCGGCGAACTCCTCGTAGGAGGCCTCGCCCGCGTGGTACCAGCGGCGCAGCTCCGTCGACGGGGTGACCGCCTTCGGCCACTCGTCCACCCGGGCCGTTTCCTTCGACAGCCCGCGCGGCCACAGCCGGTCGACCAGGACGCGCGTCCCGTCGTCCGGCTCGGGCGGATCGTAGACACGACGGACGCGCACGCTCATGGCCGGCCCCTTCTGCGACGGACGGGTCTGCCGCGAGCGTAACCCCGGCCGCGCCGAACGGCCGGACGGACGTCAGCCGGAGCGGCGCCGGGCTGCCGCGCGCCGCTTCAGCGCACGCCGTTCCGTCTCGCTCGTGCCGCCCCACACCCCGATGGACTGCCCCGTGTCCATGGCCCACTGCAGGCACTCGTCCTGGACGGGGCAGCGCCGGCACACCGACTTGGCCTGCTCCGTCTGCAGCAGGGCCGGTCCCGTGGTGCCGATCGGGAAGAAAAGCTCGGGGTCCTCGTGCCGGCAGGCAGCGTGGTCTCGCCAGTTGTCCATCGAAGTCACCTGCATCACAGTAGAAACGTGCCCGTTCGGATGCTTACTCCATTTCGGGTCACCTGTCGATGCCTCGTGAAACAGTGTCTGGACGGACAGCCGTTCACATCTCGCGCATGCCCCAGGGTGAGCCGTAGGCCGTCAGCAGGTCCAGGAACGGGCCGGCCGGGAAGGCCTCCGGGCCGAGCACGCCCGTGCCGGACCAGGCGCCGGTGGCGAGGAGTTCGAGCGCGACGACCGGGTTGACGGCGGTCTGCCACACCACGGCCTGGCTGCCGTACTCCTTCATCGACCACTGGTTGTCGACCACGTGGTACAGGTACACCTCGCGCGGCTTCCCGTCCTTGACGCCCCGCACCCAGGTGCCCGCGCACGTCTTGCCGTGCATCCGCTCGCCCAGGGTCGCCGGGTCGGGCAGGCACGCGGCGACCACGTCCCGGGGTGAGACCGCCACCGGGCCGTCCGGCCCCGGCACGGTCACCGGGTCGGTGCGGTCCAGACCCAGCAGGTGCAGCGTCTTCAGCGTCTCGACGAACTCCCGGCCCAGGCCGTACTTGAAGGTGACGCGGCGCGCGTCGACCCAGCGCGGGACCAGCAGCACCTCCTCGTGCTCCACGTTGACGCACTCGACCGGGCCGATGCCCTCGGGGAACTCGAAGACCTCGGGCTCGCTGAAGGGCTCGGTGGTGAACCAGCCGCGGTCGCCCTCGTAGACGACCGGGGGGTTGAGGCATTCCTCGATGGTGGTCCAGATGCTGAACGAGGGCGCGAAGTCGTAGCCGTCGACGGTCAGGTTCGCGCCGTCGCGGATGCCGATCTCCTCGATCCGGTCGAAGAGCTCGTCGGCGGCGTAGCGGGCGAAGACGTCCGACAGGCCCGGCTCCACCCCCATGCCGACGAGCGCCAGGACCCCCTCCTTCTCCCAGTCGGCCGCCTCGGCGAACTGCTCGTCGCCGAGCTTCAATCCGCACTCCGCGTACGGCCGTTCCTCGTGCGGGCGGGACAGCGACATCGCCATGTCGAGGTAGGTGGCGCCCGCGGCGCGGGCCGCGTGGAACAGGGGCATCACGAAGCGGGGGTCGGTGGCGTTGAGCAGGACGTCGCAGCGGTGCCGTGCCAGCAGTCGGGCCACCGCCGCCTCGTCACCGGCGTCCACGCGCTCGGCGGTGAACCGCGCGTCGCCGCCGAGCGCCGCGACCGCCGCCTCGGCCCGGGCCGGGTCGTAGTCGGCCACCACCATCGCCTCGAAGAACGGCCGCCGGGCCGCGATCCGGGTGATCGCGCCGCCCACACCGCCGGCACCCACGAGCAGTACACGCATGGCAGAAACTCCCTATTTGCGAAATGTGCGAAGAACGTGACGGGCCCTTGGGGAGATGAAACGCCGCCCGCTGTCTTAAGGTCAATGGCGTTGGCATAAGGAGGGAGCCGTCGTGCCGAAGCCCGTGGTGCCGGAGGACAAACGCCGTCGGCGCAGGCCCACCAAGAGCGGCACCGTGCTGTCCGAAGAGCTGATCGTCGAGACGGCCCTGCGCATGCTGCACGAACACGGCAGCGCGGGACTGACCGCCCGCAGGCTCGGCCTGGCCCTGGACGCCGACCCGAGCACGCTCTACCGGTACTTCCGGGGCATGGACGACCTGACGCTCGCCATCGGCGACGCGCTGATCGGGCAGGCGCTCGGCGGCTGGGCACCGGCGGGGGAGTGGCGGGCGGACCTGCGGGCCGTCGGGCTGCGCATCCACGCCGCGTACGTGGCGCATCCGCAGGCGGCCGTGCTCACCGCCAGCCGTGTCTCGGGCCGGGCCCATGAACTCGCGGCCGACGAGGCGGTCCTGGACGTCCTGCGCACGGCGGGCTTCCCGCTGCCGGACGCGGTGCGGATCTACCACGCCTTCGTCGACACCACACTGGCCTTCGCCGCACTCGACGCCGCCTCGCTGGCGCTGCCCCGTGCCTCACTGCGCGCCGACGAGGAGATGTGGCGCTCGACGTACGCCCGTCTGCCCGCCACCACCCACCCCCGCATCGCGGAAGCGGCACCCCTGCTCGCCACCCGCATGCTGACCAGTGCCTATCCGACGGCCCTGGACATGCTGCTGCACAGCGCGGCGGCGCAGCTGGACGGCATCGAGGCGTAGGGCGGCACGCCTCAGTTGCGCAGCGCCTCCGCGGCGGTCGCCGTCACCGTCTCCGCCACCTGCGCCAGCGCCGGCGAGTCGAGCTTCCACTGCTGCCAGTACAGGGGCACGTCGACCGGCCGGCCCGAGGCGAGTCCCACGAGCCGGCCGGTGCGCAGCAGCGGGTCCGCCTGGGCCTCGGGCACCAGGCCCCAGCCCAGTCCGGCGGCCACGGCGTCCACGAACCCCTCCGAGGTCGGTACGTAGTGCCGCAGCGCGCTCGCGCCGCTGCGCCCCCGGGTGAGCCGGCGGACGAAGCCGTCCTGGAAGTCGTCCCGCCGGTCGAAGGTCACGACGGGCACGTCGAGCAGCACCTCCTCCAGGGGGCCGCCGAGGTGGCGTGCGGCGAAGTCCGGCGCGGCCACCGGGACGTAGCGCATCCGGCCGAGAGACCGCACCGAGCAGCCCGGCACGGCGTCCGGCGACGAGGTCACGGCGGCCATCACCACCCCCTCCCGCAGCAGCGCGGCCGTGTGGTCCTCGTCCTCGCGGCGCAGCTCGAAGTAGAGCCGCAGCTCCTCCGGTACGCGGGTGAGCACCCCGAGGAACCAGGTGGCCAGCGAGTCCGCGTTCACCGCCACCGAGACCCGGGTCGGCTCGCCGGTACCGCTCAGGCCCAGCTCCGCGTACGCGTCGCGCTCCAGCCGAGCCACCTGGCGGGCCAGCCGCACCAGCACCTCGCCCGACTCGGTGGGCCGCACCGGCTTGGTCCGCAGCAGCAGGACCCGCCCCGTGCGCTGCTCCAGCGCCTTCACGCGCTGGCTGATCGCCGAGGGCGTCACATGCAGCGCGGCCGCCGCCGCGTCGAAGGTGCCCTCGTCCACGACCGCGAGCAGGGTCCGCACCTGGTCCAGAGGCAGGTCCGCCATCGCCGTAGTCATCACGTGCGCTAATGATACGTAAGAATCTTTAGCTGTACCCGAGCCGGGTCCGTCCGTAGCGTCAAGGTCATGACCAGCACCTTCACCGCCGCGGCCGCGGGTTTCGGCACCGGCCTGTCCCTCATCGTCGCCATCGGTGCCCAGAACGCCTTCGTCCTGCGCCAGGGGATCCGCCGCGAGGCCGTCCTCGCCGTCGTCGGCATCTGCGCCCTGTCCGACGCCGCCCTCATCACCCTCGGGGTCGGCGGGGTCGGAGCGGTGGTGGTGACGTGGCCGGGCGTGCTGACGGCGGTCGGCTGGATCGGCGGCGCGTTCCTGCTCTGCTACGGCGCCCTGGCCGCCCGCCGGGTGTTCCGGCCGGGCGGCGGCGGCCTCCGGGCGGAGGGGGAAGCGGCCGGATCACGGCGCCGGGCGGTGCTCACCTGCCTGGCGATGACCTGGCTCAACCCGCACGTCTACCTCGACACCGTGTTCCTGCTGGGCTCCGTCGCCGCCGACCACGGCCCGCTGCGCTGGACGTTCGGTCTCGGCGCCGTACTGGCCAGCCTGTGCTGGTTCACCGCCCTCGGCTTCGGCGCCCGGCTGCTCGGCCGTCACCTCGCCAAGCCCGCCGCCTGGCGCGTGATGGACGGCGTGCTCGCCACCACCATGATCGTGCTCGGTGCCGCGCTCATCGCCGGAAGCTGAGACCTCGACTCCGGGGCGCTCGGCGGCTGGTGGGATAGTGACCCCCGGCCGGACAGGTGTAGCGAGCATCCAGGAAGCGGCGAGTGGACACCAGCGAGAGCAGGACGGAAGAGCAGGATCCGGTGCCGGAGGCACCGCGGCGCCGCGGCTGGCGGCGCTGGGCCATGGACACCCGCCCCCTGCGCCGCCCCGCCTACCGGCGACTGTGGGGCTCGACCATCGTCACGGCCGTCGGCAGCCAGCTCACCGCCGTCGCCGTGCCCAAGCAGATCTACGACATCACCGGCTCCTCGGCATGGGTCGGCGCCGCGAGCCTGGCCGGGCTCGTGCCCCTGATCGTGTTCGCGCTGTGGGGCG
Source organism: Streptomyces sp. NPDC044719 (assembly GCF_056433405.1). Taxonomy (NCBI): domain Bacteria; kingdom Bacillati; phylum Actinomycetota; class Actinomycetes; order Kitasatosporales; family Streptomycetaceae; genus Streptomyces; species Streptomyces sp. NPDC044719. The sequence continues at coordinate 216,758 of NZ_JBWKHE010000009.1, read as the reverse complement.
GGGCGATCGCCGACAGCATGGACCGGCGCAAGCTGCTGCTGATCACCAACAGCGGCATCGCCGTCACCTCGCTGCTGTTTTGGCTCCAGGCCTTCGCGGGCCTGGAGTCGGTCGCCGCGCTCATGGTGCTGCTCGCGGTGCAGCAGGCCTTCTGGGGCCTGAACGCCCCGGCCCGCACCGCCTCCATCGCCCGTCTGGTCCCCGAGGACGAACTGCCGGCGGCGGGCGCCCTCGGCTCGACCGTGATGCAGACGGGCCAGGTGGCCGGTCCTCTGCTCGCCGGTGCCCTCATCCCCGTGATCGGTCTCCCCGAGCTCTATCTGATCGACGCCCTGGCCCTGTGCGTCACGGTGTGGGCGGTGTACCGGCTGCCGTCGCTGCCGCCCCTGGCCGGCACGGGCAAGCGCCGCGCGGGCGTGCGGGAGATCGCCGCCGGATTCCGCTACATCTCCGGGCACACCGTGCTGCTGCTGTCCTTCCTCGCCGACATCGTCGCCATGGTCCTCGGTATGCCACGCGCCCTCTTCCCGCAGCTCGCCGCCCAGACCTACGCGCCGTACGGCGAAGGGCTCGCGCTGGGCCTGCTGTTCGCGGCGATCCCCATCGGCGCCGTGCTCGGCGGACTGTTCTCCGGCACCTTCTCCCGGGCGCGCCGGCACGGCTGGATGGTCATCTGGGCGGTGGTCGCGTGGGGCGCGGCCATCGCGGGCTTCGGGCTGAGCACCAGTCTGTGGGTCGGGGTGGCGTTCCTCGCCGTGGCCGGTGTGGCCGACATGGTCTCGATGGTCTTCCGGGGCGCGATCCTGCTGTCCGCCGCCACCGACGAGATGCGCGGGCGCATGCAGGGCGTCTTCACCGTCGTCGTGGCGGGCGGCCCGCGCCTCGCCGACGTACTGCACGGCACGGCGGGCTCCGCCTTCGGCCCCCGCACCGCCGTCACGGGCGGCGGCCTGCTGGTCGTCGCCGTGATGCTGGCCCTGGCAGCGGCGGTACCGGCACTGCGCCGCTACCGGATCTGAGTCCTACAGGGCCCCTCGCCGGTGCAGTGTGTACTGCTCCATCAGCTTGCCGCGGGTCATCTCCAGCCGGTGTGCGAGCACCTCGGCGACCGACCGCACCAGCAACAGGCCCAGCTGGGAATCCTCCTCGCACAGCTCCAGCACGGCCGCCGCGTCGAACTCGTAGGCGCGTACGGGACTGAACGCCACCGCGCCGAAGTCCCAGGTGTGCGGCGGGAACAGCCAGGACCAGCCGAGCAGGTCGCCGGCGCCGAGGCTGGCCACGGTCACCCGTTGCAGGGAGTTGACCTCCTGGTCCAGGGAGACCGCGCCGGAGCGGATGACCCAGAAGCGGTCGGCCGCGCCGCCCGCCTCGAAGATGCGTGTGTCCTCGGGGAAGGACACCTCCCGCGCGAGCGCCATCAGACGGTGCCGCTGGGGCGGAGGCAGGGCGGTCAGGAGTTTGATCGCTTTGGTCATGCGGAGCTCCTCGCCGGGCGGTCGACTTCCGGTGCTTTCTCCCTACGCCCATTTCAGCCGCTGCCGGGGCCGCGGGCACCTCGGCGTGGGCAACTTTCTCCGGGCATGAAAAAGCCCTGGCTGGACGGGGGAGACCAGCCAGGGCCGTTAGCGGTGACGGACGGAGGAACGCGGGTTCGACCCCGTCGTCACGTATGAATGAACGGTAAACCATCATGGGGTCGTACGTGCACCCCGGACCGGGCCGGGTGACCCGTTTCACGTCGGAGTCACCGCGCGTCGCCGGCGACGACACGGACCGTATCCAGCTGCGGGTCCGTGGGATCGGGGAGGTGCATGCCCGCCGCCAGCCCGGTGCGCAGATACGCCAGCACGGGCTCGGTGAGGCGCTCACCAGGGAGGACGGCCGGGATGCCGGGCGGATACGGCGTGATCATCTCCGCCGCGACGCGTCCGGCGGCCTCGCCCACCGGCGCGTCTTCGGCCGGGCCGAAGAACGCGTCGCGGGGCAGCATCACCTGCTCCATCCGCAGCTCGGCCGACGACGGCACCTCCACCCGCTGCGCCCGGGGCAGATCCCGCGCGGCCCGGGCGAGATCGCGCAGCGCCTCCAGCAGCTGCCCGGTCGTCTCCCGGTCGTCGCCGTGGGTGATCTGCATGCCGATGCGGCGGTGGTCCACCAGATGCGCGTCGATGTGCCGGTGCTCGCGCAGCCAGTCCGCCGCCTGGAAGCCCGTGATCCCGAGCCCGGTGAGATCGATGACGCCGGGCAGGGGGTCGAAGTCGTCGGACAGACCCGGGCCGCAGAAGTCCTGCCGATCGTTGACGTGCAGCCCGTCGATCTCCTCGACGGCGGACCGGACCTCGGCCGCGAGAGCCAGCGCACCGCCCATCAGCTCCTCGCCGTGCAGCGCCATCTGCCGCCGCCAGCCGTCCAGACCCGCGAAGATCAGCACCGACGGACTGGTGGTGCCCAGCAGGTCCGCGCGCATCCCCAGCAACTGCGGCGGGACCAGGCCGCCCCGCAGATGGAATACGGAGCCCTGCTCCAGGCCACTGCCCATCTTGTGGATGCTGGTCACGCAGATGTCCGCGCCCGCGTCCATCGCCCAGGACGGCAGATCGGGGTGGAACGGCAGATGCGCGCCCCAGGCCTCGTCCACGATCAGCGGCCGCGCACGCCGGTGGCACACGTCGGCGATCGCCCGGAGATCCGCGCAACCGCCGTACGGCGTGGGGCTCGTGACCAGCGCGCCCCGCGCGTCCGGGTGAGCCCCGAAGGCCCGCTCGAAGTCCTCGGCGGACGGCGGATGGGCCAGTTTCCGCTCGGCGTCCCAGCGGGGATCGACCCAGACGGGTTCGATACCGGACAGGATCAGCCCCGCCACCACGGACTTGTGCGCGTCGCGCCCGATCAGCAGCTTCTCGTGCGGCCCCGCGACCGACAGCATGGCCGCCTTCACCGACAGGGAACTGCCGCACGTACTGAAGTACGTGTGCTCGGCATGCACCGCGTCGGCCATCAGCTCCTGTGCCCGCTGCAGCACCTGTCCCCGGGAGAGCCGGTCGTCCAGACCGCCCGAGGCCAGCACGTCGCCGAGGAACACCGCGTCACCGAGGACCTCCCGGACCATCGGATCGGCGCCGCGCGCCTGTTTGTGCCCGGGCGGCGTGAACGACAGATGCCCTTTGCGGCGGTACTCGTCCAGGGCTTCCAGAACCGGTGCTCGCGTGTGGTCGACTCTCATCCGCGCCGGGTTCCCGCCGCGTCCCGTCGCAATCGGCCGCTCTCCGGTACGGGGTACGGACCCGGACCCGCCCGGTCAGCCCTCCGTACCGTGCTTGCCCGGCGTCAGGATCTCGTCCAGCACCGTGACCACCGCCTCGTAGGACATCCCTCGTACGGTCGCGTCCCTGGCCCCCTTCGGGTCGGTCGCGCTCAGTTCCTCGCTCCTGGCCCGCCACGTCCGCTCCTCGCGCATCGCGCAGGCCCTCGCACGCCGGATGCGCCGCAGCAGTTCGTCCGAGTCCACCACATCGGTCATGCACCCCGCCTACCCACGCAACGCGCCGGGATGGCACCCCGGCCGGCGGCTGTTCGGGCGCTTTTCGGCAGGAGGAGGCGGACCGGAGGTTTGCAGGTGCGGGGAGAGGTCAGCCGAAGAGAAGAGACCCGCGGCGCTCGCGAGGTGCGCGCCCCGAACGCCGCGGCAGGTTGAAGGAAGCAGCGGGCACCGTGAGCCCCAGGGGTGCCCGTGCGGGCGGCCGTGGAACGTGGGCCGGACCCGGCTTCCGTCTTCACCGACCAGGGAGCTGAAGGATGTGCGACGAGCACATGATCGAATCCGTACTCGGGTCGTTCGGCCCGGACCGGGACCGGCCGTGCAAACCCGCTGAGGCGCGCCGGGCCGTGGAGCGCGCCGTGGCCGAACGCTGCCGCACCACGCACACGCCGTGCGACGCGGACGCCCTGTCCGACGCGCTGCTCGTCGTCTCGGAACTGACGACCAACGCGATCCTGCACGGCGGCGGCGTCACCGACTTCCGGGTCGACATCGACGGGCCCGGCGTGCGAGTGTCGGTGAGTGACCGCAGTGACGAACTGCCCGTGACCGCGCCCCCCGTGGATCCGCACGGACGGCTGCGGCACGGCGGCCACGGCTGGCCCATCGTGTGCCGGCTCTCCCGCGACGTCCGCGTCGCGGACCTGCCTGCCGGCGGCAAGTGCATCACCGCCGTCGTACCCCTCGTCTGAAACCCGGTTGCCGGCTCCCGGGCAGATTGCACAGCAAAGTGGAGTTTGTTCCACCGGGGGCAGGGCAGTCGCAATCTCGTGCTTCGGACCGGAGGCGCGCCAGCGGGAGCGGTATGACTGCCCCGGAGGCCCTCCAGGCGATCCGGGCAGCGGCCCTCCCGCGGTAGACCCTGAAATCACCGTTGTCAGGAGCGAATCCGCATGCTCATCGACACGCCCACGAACGGCCCCGACACGCCCGGAACCACGACCACCGCCACCCGGCGGCGGCACGACGACGCTCCGGACACCGCGGCCCTCTTCACCCGGCTGGCGGAACTGGAGGAGGGTCCCGAGCGGGAGGCCGTTCGTGACGAGCTCGTCACGCTGTGGCTGCCCATGGCCCACCGCATCGCCGGCCGCTTCCGCGAGCGCGGCGAGTCGCTCGAGGACCTCAAGCAGGTGGCGGCCCTGGGGCTGGTCAAGGCCGTCGACCGGTTCGACCCGAGCCGGGGAGCCTTCGAGAGCTACGCCGTCCCCACCATCACCGGCGAGGTCAAGCGGCATTTCCGGGATCGGATGTGGGCCCTGCGGGTCCCCCGCCGGGTGCAGGAACTGCGCAACAAGGTGCGGATGGCACGCCGTGAACTCACCCAGAACCCGGGCAGCCCCGAGCCCTCCGTGGCGGACCTCGCCGCCCGCACCGGCCTGACCGAGGAAGAGGTCGGCGCCGGGCTCGAAGCGCTGGAGAGCTTCAGCACCCTGTCGCTGGACGCCGAGCTCTCGGCCGACGACGACGGCTACAGCCTCGCGGACACCCTCGGCGCGGCGGACGCCTCCTACGACGTCGTGGTCGACCGTGAGTCCGCCAAGGAAGGCCTGCGCCGCCTGCCGGAACGCGAACGGGCCATTCTCTACATGCGCTTCTTCGAGGACATGACGCAAAGCCGCATCGCCGACCACCTCGGCATCTCCCAGATGCACGTCTCCCGCCTCATCAGCCGCAGTTGCGCCCGTGTGCGCGACGAGGCCATGGGGCAGCGGACGGGCGCCCGGGACAGCGGCGGCACCTCCACGACGGCCTGACCATCCGACCCATGAGGAGCGAGAACCACATGCTGAGACCCCATCCCGCGGTGCTGCGCCGCCTCGTCGACGAGTACGAGGCACTGGTGCCGGCCGTCGAGGCCGGAAACGCACCGGCGGAGACCGGTCCGCGGGCACGCGACCTGGCGTACACGCTGTGCGTGTCCACCGGCACCCGGGACGTCGGACGAGCCCTGGACGTCGCTCACCAGTGGCTCGCGACCGCACCCGCACCGGCCCGGGAGACCGCTGCCCTGGCCACCTGACAACGGCGGGACAGGGGCCCGGCCGACGGCATCAGCCGCGGCCGGGCCCTTTCGCGTCCCGCGAAGCCCGGGTCGCCGAGGGCGGTCAGGCCGGAACGCGCTGGTCCGGCGGCCGGCCGGGTGTGTGGCCGCCGAGCCGGGGCATCCGGAACGCCGGGAGGTCGACATGAACACGAGTGCGCTGGCACAGACCGGACGGTTCCGGGCCCGACGGGTGGCACGGGGTTCGGTGACGGAGGGGGCGGCACGGGCGGGACTCGCCGCCCGGGGCGTGATCTATCTGCTCGTGGGCGCGCTGGCGCTGCAGATCGCCTTCGGCGACACCAAGGAGCAGGCCGACCGCGGGGGAGCCCTGGCGGCGATCTCGCAGAAGCCGTTCGGGGCGGTGCTGCTCTGGGCCCTGGGCATCGGGCTCGTCGGCATGGCCCTGTGGCGGCTGTCCGAGGTGTTCTTCGGCTCCGTCGGGCAGGACGGCCGCAGCGCCCGCAAGCGACTGATGGCGGGCGTCCGCTTCGCGTTCTACGTCTTCGTCGCCTACTCCGTGCTGTCGTTCGCGGCCAGCCGCGACCAGAGCGGTGGCGGCTCCAGCGACCAGCAGTCCCGGGACGCCACCGCCAGGGCACTGGAGATACCCGCCGGGCAGTGGCTGGTCGGCGCGGCCGGGATGGCGATCGTCGCCGCGGGCGGGTGGATCGGCGTACGGGCGGTCCTGCGCAAGTACCACGACAAGCTCCGGCTCGGGCAGATGGGCCCCCGCACCCGGCGGCTGGTGGACATCACGGGCGTGGCCGGCGGCACCGCCCGCGGGCTGGTCTTCGCCGTGGCCGGTGTCTTCGCCGTGCGCGCCGCGATCGACTACGAACCCGACAAGGCGAAGGGCCTCGACGACACCCTGCGCACCTTCGCCGGCACCCCCCTCGGCCCCTGGCTGCTGGTCTGCGTCGCGGCCGGGCTCGTGCTCTTCGGGGTGTTCTCCTTCGCCATGGCCCGCTGGCGACGCGTCTGAGCCGCGTCGTGCGGGGAACACGAAGCCAATGAGCGATTCCGAGATTCCGCATGGCGACGACCGGCCCGTGGACATGTACCTGGACCTCCTGCGCATCCGGATGGACACCGAGGACTACCGCCTCCTGATGCGCGTGGTGGAACCGGTCCTCGAGGCGATCGACGAGGAGCGCCTGTCCAGCCTCGACTTCGCGCTCGACTCAGGGGCCGGCGACGAGCTGCCCCAAGAGGTGCGTGACGAGGTGGCCCTCGTCATCGCCACCGCCGTCACCGGCCGCCTGGACAACGAAGTGGTCGAACTCGACGTCGACGAGACCGGCCCGGTCAGGATCGTCACGGACGCGACCACCGCGTCCGACCCGGACCGCCTCGGCGAGATAGCCGACTACATCAAGGAACGGCACAAGCAGACCGAGGAGCTCCGGGGCATCGCCGAGGTGAGCGGACTGCCCACGGACTTCTGACCGGGACCGGCCGGGCTCCTGAGGGTACTTCTGAGTGGTACCGGCCTCAGCCCCGGGGTTCCGCCACCGGCACGCCCAGCGGCCGGGCCAGGCCCACCACGGCCTCGTCCAGCCGCTCCAGGTGCCGCAGCACGCGGTCGGTGATCCTGCCGTAGCGCGGTGTGCCGGCGTCGGACCCCAGCAGCGAGGCGATGCTCGGGCCCGTCTCCACCCGGGCCCCGGTGTGCTCGTCCTCGACCCGGGCCGCGATGGTCCCGATGTTGCGCACGGTACGCGCCGCGGCCCCGCGCAACCGCGGGTCCGCCGCGATCGAGGGATGCGTGGGCAGCAGCTCGGCGGTCGCCGCCAGCGTCCGCGCGTGGTACGCGCACGTCTCCAGCAGCGCCACCACGTACCGGGCCGTGTGGCGCCGGGCCCGCAGCGGCGTGACCGGGTGGGTCAGCGGCTGCGTGGCCGCCCGCAGATCGGCCAGCGCCTGGTCCAGGTCACGTGCCTTGTCCAGCAGTTCGTCCGCGGGCCCGCCGCTGAGCTGCCCGACGGCGGCCTCGGTGACGTCGGCCAGCCGCTCCAGCACCGTGCCGAGCAGCTCGTTCGTACGGCGGTCGGTCCGCACCGGCAGGACCAGGGCCGCGGCGACCACGCCGCAGGCCGCACCGAGGGCGGTCTCCTCCACCCGCAGCAGGAGCACGTCGAGGCTGTAGGTGTGCAGCAGCGTGTACAGCAGCCCCAGCATCGCCGTGACGAAGAACGACATCAGCGTGTACGACAACGGCGCCGAGTAGAACATCGCGAAGATCAGCACCAGCACCAGCGCGAACGCCGTCCAGGTGTGCTGTCCGACCAGGCCCGCCAGCACGATTCCGGCCACGACGCCGAACACCGTGCCGAGCAGCCGCCGATAGCCCTTGACCAGGATCTCGCCCGTGGACGCGGTGTTCAGGAAAACGATCCAGCAGGTCAGCACCGCCCAGTACCAGCGCTGTGTGGACAGCAGCTCGCCGCCCACGATGGCCAGCGTCGAGCCGACGGCGACCTGCACCGCGGCACGCGTGGTGGGCCGCCGCAGACCCGTCTCCTCCTCCACGGTCGGCTCTTCGCCGCCGCCGTCGATCGCCGCGTCCTCGGCGTCCAGCTCCTCGCGGGAGCGGGCCGTGGCAGGGGTGTCGTCCGACTCGTCCTGCGGGCCGTCCAGCGCGATCCGCAGACCCATGACCGCGCGGGCCGACTCGCCGATGCCCCGGAAGACGTCCTGGACGGCGGCGGGCGCGGCCGGCAGGTTCTCCTCGTCCCGGTAGCCGAGAAGCCGGTTGCGTACGTGGGCCAGACCTGTGCCCGTACTGCCGCTCCCGGCCCGCAGCACGAGGGTGTGCAGCGCCTGCAGATCCCGGCGGAGCGTGGCGGTGGCCTCGTCCGGCACCGCCGGCGCGCTCAGCGACGGCGCGGGCGCGCCCGGCAGGTGCAGAGTGAGCGTGTCGGCTCGCTCGGCGGTGCGGGCGGTCAGCAACAGCAGACCGAGCCGCTCGGCGGCGATCTCCGCGTCCGCGACCCGGCGCTGCACGAGCCGCGCCACGGACTCGTCCGGGGTGCCCTCGTCCAGCTGCGCCTGGATCATCATGGCTGTCTCGTGCAGCCGCGCGGTGCCCTCGCGCACGGCGTCCAGGGCCTTGTCCATCTCGTCCCCGTCGGCGTCGAGGAGGTCGACCTGCGCGGACACCAACTGGGCCAGCCGGGCGCGGAAGGCCAGTCGCAGCCGCATGAGGACGCCCGTGGGCGTCGCGGGCACCACCGCGAAGCGCATGACGGCACTGGAGCAGAACGCCACGGCCATGACGCCGCACAGCGCGGGCAGCGAGGAGACGGTGACGCCGACGAACAGGGACAGGAAGTAGATCTGGAAGCCGATCAGTCCCAGCGCGGTGCCGCGGTCGCCGAACCGGCGGCCGTAGACCGCGCAGAAGATCAGGACGACGAAGAAGATGTCACCGACGTAGAGACGCGCGTTCAGATACGCGCCCAGGGACACGGAGGCCAGCGCCACCGGCAGCCCCAGGGCCAGCGTCACGGCCTGAGGGCCGAGCTGCTTCTCCCGGATGGCGAAGGTGGCGACCATCGCCGCCATGGCCCCCGCCACCAGCTGGTGCACATCGGCCCCGAAGAGGCTGAGCACGGCGAGGGTGAGCGCGATGGCGCCGACGGTGCGCAACCCGGCCGTCAGGCGCAGCAGTCCGGGGTCGGACGCCGCGATCCGGTCCCGCAGTCCTGTCCACACCGACCGTCCTGCTGCCCTCACTCCGCCGCACTCTCTCCCGACTCACACCAAGATCCGCATCTCAGCATGTCATGCCGGAATCAGAAGCTCCCCTTCGACCCTGCCTAGTCCCGCCGAGCGGTCCCGCCGATGTGCTCCCGCACCTGTTCCGGCGTCAGATAGGCGTCCGTGTACTCGAAGTCCTTCAGCCTGGCGGCCTTGCGGGTCTGGAACCCGGTGCGTACGAAGTCGTCGCCGGCGACCGCGTTGAGCAGCCAGTTCGTCATCACCCGCGTCTTGGCCACGTTGGTGCGCAGCGCGGACCAGTGGTAGCCGCGGGCGACGGCCTGGGCGGGCAGGCCGCGCAGTTCGATGCCCAGCGGCTTGGAGACCGCGTCGGTGCCGCCGAGGTCGACGACGAGCCCGAGGTCCTTGTGGACGTACGGCTGCATCACCTGTCCCCGCAGCGTCGCGATCACGTTGTCGGCGACATGCTTGCCCTGCCGCAGGGCGTGCTGTGCGGTGGGCGGGCACATGGCGCCGTCGTCGCCCTTGGCCAGATCGGGCACGGCGGCCGAGTCGCCGAGCGCGAACACCCCGTCGTCGCCCGGCAGGTTCATCTCGGGGGCGACGGCGAGCCGTCCCTTGACCGTCTCGGCGCCGAGCGTGGCGATGAGGGGGCTGGCGACCACCCCGGCGGTCCAGATGAGCGTGCGCGTCGGGATCACCCGGCCGTCGGTGAAGGTGACCTCTTCGGGGCCCGCCTTGGCGATGGAGACGCCCAGCGAGATCTCGATGCCCCGCCGCCGCAGGATCTCCTGCGCGCTGTTGCCGAGCTTCTCGCCGAGCTCCGGCATCAGCTTCGGCGCGATGTCGATCAGATGCCACTTGATCAGCCCCGGGTCCAGCCGCGGATAGCGCTTGACGGCGGCGTGCGTCAGGCGCTGCAGGCAGGCCGCGGTCTCGGTGCCCGCGTAGCCGCCGCCGACCACCACGAACTGCAGCCGCGAGGCCCGCTCGTCCGGGTCCTGGCTCGCGTCGGCCAGATCCAGCTGCGAGATGACGTGGTCACGGACGTACGCCGCCTCGGCGAGCGTCTTCATCCCGAACGCGTGGTCCGTCAGGCCGGGGATGTCGAAGGTACGCGTGATGCTGCCGGGGGCCAGCACGATGTAGTCGTACGGCTCGTTGACGATCTGGTCGGTGATGGTGCGGATGACGCAGACCTTGGACTTCAGGTCGACGCCGATGGCCCCGCCCGGAATGATCCGCGTGCGGTACTTCTTGCTGCGGCGCAGGGAGACGGCGATCGACTGCGGCGTCAGCACGCCGGAGGCGACCTGGGGGAGCAACGGCAGGTAGAGCTGGTAGGCGAACGGCGTCACCAGAGTGACGTCGGCCTCGTCCGGGGAGAGTTTCCGTTCCAGACGGCGGACGCACTCCACGCCGGCGAAGCCTGCGCCAACCACCAGGATCCTGGGTCGTGTCACGGTGTTCATCCCTTTCTGCGGCTCCAGGCGGTCTGCCTCGAACGCCTTTCGACTGCCCATGGATCGCTGGTTCGCACCCCTTCGATCCCACCGTGTGTCCGGCCGGCACGCCAGCCGGACGCGGCAGGCAGACGAACGCGTCGATCACCACCATGCCCGCCTCGTGGCCGAAAAGCACCAGGCGGGAGTGAAGAACGCGTGCAAGGCCGGGCCGGCCGGACCTGCCGTCAGGACGCGGCGTCCCCGCGGAGGTGACACAGCAACAGACACACGTCGTCGTCGCGCTCGGAATCGCTCAGCAGCGGAGGCAGGAGCCGGTCCGCCGAGCCCTCCAGATCCGCGTCCAGTTCCGCGGAACGGAAGCCGCCGAGCGCAGCGGCCAGCCTTTCGATACCCGGGTCTATGCCCTGCGCGCGCCGCTCGACCAGCCCGTCCGTGTACAGCGCGAGCGTCGAGCCGGGCTCCACATGCTCCGTGTGGTCGGCGATCTCCTGGGTGAGCGGGATGCCGAGCATGGCGCCGGGTTTGGCGTCGAGCGTGCGCACGGTCCCGTCGGGCAGCCGCAGCACCGGCGGCGGATGCCCCGCGGCGGCCCAGGTCAGGGTGGGCTCGTCCGGGTGGAAGCGCGCGATGACGGCCGTGGCGTACAGATCGGGCTGCAGATGGTGCAGGAACCGGTGCAGCCGGGTCAACAGCCGGCCCGGGCTGTCGCCGTCGACGGCGTACGCCCGCAGCGCGGTGCGCAGCTGGCTCATCATGACGGCCGCGTGCAGCCCGTGCCCGGTCACATCGCCGATGACGGTGATGAGACCGCCGTCCCGCTGACGGAACGCGTCGTACCAGTCACCGCCGATGTTCATCCCGTGCGTGGCGGGCAGATACCGCGCGGCCAGGCTGAGGCCCGGCGTCGTCGGCAGCTCCGTCAGCAGGGCGCGCTGCAGCGTCTCGGCGATGTCGCGGTTGTGCTCGAAGCGCCGGGCGTTGTCGATCGCGATGCTGGCCCGCCGGGTCAGCTCGATCAGCATCACCGCGTCGTCCGGGTCCCAGCGCGCACCGGGCGGCGACAGGGTCAGGACTCCCAGCGGCGCCCGCCGCGTCGGCAGCGGGACACACAGCAGCGGCGTCCCGGGATCCAGCGCCGACGGCGGCTGGTCCTCCACGCCGGGCAGGCCTCCCGGATGGTCGGCGGCGTACTGGGGCCGGCCGGTCCGGGCCGCGACCACGGCGGCTGCCGGATGCGGCGCCGACCCGTGCCGGTCGTCCTCGTGGTCGAACAGCCAGATGTCGACGCTGCGCGCGTACTCCGGCACCAGCAGGTCAGGCAGCCGGCGCACGATCTCCTCGTGATTGAGCGACGCCGTCAGCACGGCACTCGCGTCCGCGAGGAAGGTCAGCCTGCGGCGGGCGCTCTCGGCCTCATTGCGTGCGCTGCGCTCGGCGGCGAACGCCTCGCGCTGGGCCCGCCCGGCCGCGTCCAGCTCCGCGTGCAGCGCCAGGACCCCCTGGTTCGTCTGGTGCAGCTCCTCCCGGTGGAAGGAGACCAGGTCCTCCTGCTCGGTGAGCTTGTCCAGCACCACGGCCGTGTCCTCGTCGGCGCCGAGCAGCGCCTCCGCGAGAGCCGCCGGGTCGTCCTCGACCGTGCCGCTGTCCCCTGCCCGGGCCGTCTCGGGGCAGGGGACCGTGACCTCCCACGGTGGCTCCCCGGCCGCTGCGGACGCGTCCGGCGACGGTGTCACCACGGCGTGCAGCAGCCCCTCCTCGGTGGGGGAACCGGCCAGGTCCATGGTGAGCAGCCAGGTGCCGCCCTTGGTGAGGCACTGGCGCAGCTGGGCGCTGAGGGCGGTGGCCAGCCTCGTCCGTTCGACGGTGGACACCCCGTACGCGGCGGCCAGGCGCGCGAGAGCGATGCGGGCGCGTGCCGCGTCGGTGACGGTGGTGATCTGCCAAGTGCGCATCATGGGAGTTCCGGCGGGGTCGGAGTCAGCACGGCCACGGCGGTGTCGTCCCGCACCGGCCGGGCGGGACTGCTCGCGTCACGTATCGTCACGGCGGCCGTCACGGCCGGGTCGGCCGCGGGCAGACCGGGGTCGGCCGGCGGCGTCCACCGGCTGGGCAGGCCGTCGGTGTGCAGGATCAGCAGCCGGTCGTCCGCCCAGTCGGCTTCCTCCTCGCGGAGGGTGCCGGGCCGGTGGACCCCGACGATGCCGGGCCGCGACAGCAGATGGCGCCAGGTGCCGTCCGTGCGCAGCCGCGCCCCCACGTTCCCGATGCCGGCGAACCGCAGCCGTCGCACCCGCAGGTCGAGCTGGGCCACGGCGACGGCGGCGCCCCGGGTGCCCTTCAGCACGTCGTGCAGCCGCCGCAGCGCGTCGGCGGGGGAGAGGTGGGACCAGCGGTGCAGCGCCCCGACCGCGGCGGACGAGGCACGAGCGGCCTCCGGACCGTGTCCCAGACCGTCCGCCAGCATCAGCGTCACCCGCTCCCCGGCCCGCACCCAGGCCCAGGCGTCGCCCGAGCACTCGGCACCGGCGTAGGGGATGTTCACGCCGCCGGCCCGCACACCGGCGACCGGCGCCGGGCTGTCGTCCGAGCGGCCGGGACGCACGTCACCCCCCGGCACACCGGGGACCGGCCGGGACCAGGGACCGTGCTCGGGTTCGTTCCCGGCTTCGCTCCCGAGGGCGCCGCCGGCCGTCGCCGCGTGCCCCGTCAGGCCGCCGCACGCCAGGGCTCCGACCACTGGCCGGTCATCCCCCGGGACAGCTTCCGGCACGCCCGACGGCCACGGCCCGCCGCTGGAAACCCCGCCGCCGGACCACCCCGGGACGGCACCGCCCGGCGTGCCGGGCCCGGGCGGGCCGCCCCAGCTCCCCGAGGCCCCGTCGGCCCACACCCGGACGGCCGGCCCGGCGGGTGTGCCGTCGCCGCGGGGCGTGACGCCCACCCGGGCCACCGCGACCGTGCCGCGGCCCGGGGTGCTGTGCAGACCGAAGTCGTCGGCGAGACGCAGACATGTGCCGAGGCCCGCGCCGAGCGAGCGCGTCGTGGAGAAACCGTCGCGCAGCGCCGCGGGCACGTCGGCAATGCCCGGGCCGTGGTCGATCGCGGCGATCTGCACGACCCGGGACTCCTCACGACCCTCCCGCAGCACGGGCGGCGCCACGACCTCGATGAGCACCTGACCACCCTCGGCGTGCTTGAGCAGATTCGTGGCGAGCTCGGTCGCGACCAGCGCGGCGGCCGCGGTGCGCCGCTCGTCGAGACCGGCCATCGCGGCCGCGTCCTCCGCGGCGACCCGCGCGTCGCGCACCCGCGTCGAGTCGCGCACCGGGACGTCCCACACGCGCGGCATCAGGCCTCCTCGCGCGGACGGGGCGGCTGGGCGACCCAGCAGGTCACCCGCACGGTGGTGCCGTCGCCCGGCGTGCTGTCGATGTGGAAGTCGTGCACCAGGCGCCGCGCGCCGCTCAGCCCCATCCCCAGCCCGCCGCCGGAGGTGTAGCCGTCGCTGAGCGCCCGGTCCAGGTCGGCGATGCCCGGCCCCTCGTCGGTGAAGGCCAGCCGCAGGCCCTGCGCACCCGCGCTGCTGACCCGCGTCACGTTCATGTGCCCGCCACCGCCGTGCACGAGGGTGTTGCGGGCCAGCTCACTGGCGGCGGTGACCAGTTTGGTCTGTGCCACCAGGCCGAAGCCGAGCCCGGCCGCGGCCTGCCGTACGTGCTGCCGCACCCACACCAGGTCCATGTCCGACCGGATGGGCAGGCAGGCCTCCACGCCCGCGGCAGTGTGCATCACAAACTCTCCTGACGCGGGCCGCCGGGACGAGTCACCGGGGTCTGCTGCGCGAGGAGCTCCATGCCCGCCTCGGTGCTGAGCGCGGTGCGCAGCCCCGGCAGCGTCAGCCCCAGTTCCACCAGGGTGATGGCGACCGCCGGGCGCATGCCGGCCACCACGGTCCGCGCGGCCAGCAGCTTGGCCTGCGCGGCGATCTCGGCCAGCACCCGGCCGAGGAAGGAGTCGACGATCTCCACGCCGGAGATGTCGATGAGCACACCGCGCACCCCGGTACGGGAGATCGTCTCCGCGAGGTCCTGCTGGAGCTGCTGCGCCGTGCTGTCGTGCAGGTCCCCCTGGAGCGTGACCAGGAGGACGTCGCTGAGCCGCAGGACCGGCACATGGCCCGGGACGGGACGGAGGTAGGCGTCGCTCACCGCTGTCCCGCACCCGCGTTCACGATGTCCGCACCGAGCTCGTGCAGCGCGTACCCCAGCGCGTCGGCGAGGTTCGCGCGGGTGATCACGTCCAGATCCAGACCGAGGTGGACGATGGTCTGCGCGATGGCGGGACGGATGCCGGAGACGATGCACTGGGCGCCCATCAGCCGCGCCGCGGCGACCGTTTTCATCAGGTGCTGCGCCACCAGCGAGTCGACCGTGGGCACACCGGTGATGTCGAGGATCGCGAACCTGGCGTGCTGGTCGACGACCGCGTTCAGCAGCGTCTCCATCACGATCTGGCTTCGGGCGCTGTCGAGCGTCCCGATGAGCGGCACGGCCACGACGCCGTCCCACAGCCGGATGACGGGCGTGGCCACCTCCATCAGCTGCAGCCGCTGCCGGTCGCTGAGCGCCTGCCACTCGCTCAGCGCCGTCTGCATGGCCACCAGGCGCAGGGTGCCCATCAGCACGGTCAGCGCGGTCGAACACGCCCGCAGGTGCTCGGGCGGCGCTTGCTCCAGATCGGCGGCCAGCAGGTTCTCGACCGGCGGCCGCAGGGCGGCCAGCTCGCTGGACACCTGGGTGTTGGACAGCCCGGCGCGGGAGCGGGCCACGCCCATCCGGGCCAGCTGCTCGCGCACCCCGCTGAACCCCGCGGAGTCCGGGTCCTCCACCTGGTCCGAGTCGGCCACCTGGGCCAGCGCGTCCACGACCACCTTGCCCGCCTCCACCGCCTCGTCGCGCGAGACGGTGAACACGGTGCGGAACAGGGGCTCGTCCGCCCACCGCTGGGCGATCTGTTCCCGCCGGCGGTGCAGGAAGTCCCTGACCTCGTGTGTGGGCGTGGCGAGCTGTCCGTCCGCTTCGTGCTCCGGCACCTGCTTCTCTCCTCATCCGCGTTGCGTCGACCGAGCCCGCTTCGGAAACGAGAACGGCGTGGTGACACTTGCCGGGCGACAACTCTAACCATGCCCCGACCTCGTACGACACCTGATCCGGCGCAAGTGATCCGGTTCCGGGGAACGGCGGTTGGCCACCGCCGGCGGCCGTGGCGCGCAGGGCGGTCCGCCGCACGGGCAGCGCGGAGCGAGGGCACCGGGCCGCCGGTCCGGACGGCGGCCCCGCCCGAGGGCGATCGGTCGTCAGGCGCCCGCTTCCCCCGGCTCCTCGGGGGTGTCCGGTACGTCGTCGGCACGGGCCAGGGCCTCGTCCACGCTCTCCGATATCGGCACCGTGATGCTGACGCCCGTCAGGTCGAGGATGCGTCGTACGGCGGACGTCGGGCTGATGACGTGCACACTGCCGGCGGTCTTACGGGTCTCCTGGTACACCCGGAGGATGATGTTCATCCCCGACGAGTCCATGAAGGGGACGGACGACAGGTCGAGCAGGAAGTGCCGTCGGCCGTGGTGGAGTTGGTTGGCCAGATGTGCCTGGAACTCGGTCGCGGTGTCGACGTCCAGGTAGCCGTCGACCGTGATCAGGGCCACGTCCTCCCGGGGCAGCTCGACTTCCACGGACAGCGGGTTCTGGGCGAGGGGCACGGGTACCTCCAACAAGTGCTACGGCCTGGTCTGGTCACCTCTCAGGGGTGACCGCGGTACGGGGCGACGCCGGTCGTGGGACGGGCTCGGATGCCGTGTCTCATGTGCCTCCCTTCGCCACCGGGCTCCGTTTTCACCGCGCCCCGCGATTACCCCGAAATCCGCCCTCCATTCACTCTGCCCCGAACCTCTGCGAGACCTGCCGCTCCGCGTCGTACGGTGGCAGGGGTGTGCGCCGAATGCGCTTGCGGCAGGAGGGTAGTTGCTGCTGTGGAGCCGGGTGGGCGGGACCGTCCGCCAGGAATCCGCTATCCGCACACCGCGAGGGAGGATGGAGCAGCGTGGCCATCGACAGAATCTGGTCGTACGCGCCGGACAGCGGTCACGTCGAAGGGCAGGACCTGACCGGGTTCACCGTCGCCGCGACCGACGGCACGATCGGGCACCTGGACCGCGAGGCCGCTCCGCACGGCATGCGGCACCTGGTCGTCGACACCGGAGTCTGGGTCTTCG
Organism: Streptomyces sp. NPDC044719; assembly: GCF_056433405.1. Taxonomy (NCBI): domain Bacteria; kingdom Bacillati; phylum Actinomycetota; class Actinomycetes; order Kitasatosporales; family Streptomycetaceae; genus Streptomyces; species Streptomyces sp. NPDC044719. The sequence continues at coordinate 199,713 of NZ_JBWKHE010000009.1, read as the reverse complement.
GCCGCAGCGTGCTGGTTCCGGCCGGAGTCGTCATCGGCATCGACACACAGGCGCGGAAGATCACACTGGCCTGCACCAGGGGCGACACGAAGGCGGCCCCCCGCTTCCAGACGGACAGCGAGACCAGGGACCGGAAGTACCTGACGGCCGTGGGCGACTACTACGACCGGCTGCCGCCACGCGAGACGACTTCGATCTGAGCCGGTCCGAGCCGGTCACGGGCGTACCGCGCCCGTGACGCTCCCGGCTTCTCAGGGCGGCTCACCAGGGCAGGAACACGTGCACGTCCTTGCCGCGGTCGTCGGCCACCACGCTGACCTGGTCGCACAAGGTGTGGATCAGATGCCAGCCGATACCGCCGCCACCGCTGCGCGGATCGAAGGGCCGCGGAGCGGGCTCCGTGCTGCTGGTGTCGTGCAGCACCACGTGTACCCCGTCGAAGGTCCGGCGCATCCGCAGCGCGAACGGACCCGGGGCGTACTGGACCGCGTTGGCGGCCAGTTCCGTCACCACCAGCAGGATGTCGTCCCAGTACTCGGGGGCGGAGGGCGGCGAGGATCGCGCCAGGTCACGCAAGAACCCCTCCGCGGCCAGCCGCGCTCCGGTCACGTCGTGCGGCTCGCCCACGAAGCTGTTCGTGCGGCTCGGGATGTCCTCGGAGGTCAGTGCGTCGTCCCCACGCGGCTCGGTTGACATATCGCCTTTCCGGCCCGGTCGTCAGCAAGGGCTGTCGTCAGGGCTGTCGTCCTTTCTCTTGCGTCGCCACTGTCGTGTTCCCGTGCGAGCGCGGAGTACGCGTCCGGTCCGCGTTCAGCGGAACACGTTGTCCGAGTCGTCCCAGTGCGACGGATCCTCCGGGGTGCTCGGCCGCCCGGGACGCCTGCGCGACTCGTACATCGCGTCGATCTCGGCCGCGTAGTGCCGCACGATCTCGTCCCGGCGCAGCTTCATCGACGGCGTCAGCAGCCCGTTGGTCACGTCGAACGGCTCCGGCAGCACCCGGAACACCCGGATCGACTCCGACCGCGACACGGCACTGTTGGCCGCGGCCACGGCCCGCGCGACCTCCTCCCGCAGCGCGTTCTCCTCCCGCGCCTCCCGCATCTCGCCCTGCAACGCCAGCGCCGCCCGCCAGTGCGCCAGAAACTCCGGATCCAGCGTGATCAGGGCGCCGACACAGGGCCGGTTGTCGCCCACCACCACCGCCTGATGGATGAGCGGATGCATCCGCAGCCGCTGTTCCAGGGAAGCCGGGGCGACGCTCTTGCCGCTGCTCGTGACGATGATGTCCTTCTTGCGCCCGGTGATCGTCAGATAGCCCTCCGAGTCCAGTCGCCCGAGGTCACCGGTGGCCAGCCAGCCGCCGCGCAGCGCGGCCCGGGTGCCGGCGTCGTCACCGACGTACCCCTGGAACACCGACGGGCCGCGCACCAGGATCTCCCCGTCGTCGGCCACCTGGATCTCCGTGCCCGGCAGCGCCTGCCCGACGGTCCCGGACTTCTCCCGGCCCAGCGGCTGCATCGTCACCCCGCCACTGGTCTCCGTCAGGCCGTAGCCGTCGTTCACATAGATGCCGATGCCCTCGTAGAAGAGGGACAGGTCGCGGCTGAGGGGAGAGCCGCCGGAGGTCGCCCGCCGTACCCGGCCGCCCAGAGCGGCTCGCAGCCTGCGGTACACCGTGCGGTCGTAGAGGGCGTGCTGGAGCCGCAGATCGAAACCGGGTCCGCGGCCCCGGCCCAGCCGCTGGCGTTCGAGGGCCGCGGCGAAGTCCCGCGCCGTCTCGGCGGCCCGCTCGAACAGCCCGCCGTGGCCCCCCTGCTGCGCCGTGCGCAGGAAGTTCTTGTAGATCTTCTCGAAGACCGACGGGACCGCGTAGAAGTACGTGGGACGGAAGGAGCGCAGCGCCGCGAACAGCGCCTCCCCGCCGAGGTCGGCCTGGTGCCCCATCAGCAGGCCGCCGCGCACGCACAGGCCCTGGATCATGAGCCCGTACACATGGGAGAAGGGCAAAAAGGCCAGCACGGAGCCCTGCTCGCCGCGCGGTGCCGCCGTCCGGCCCCATCCGGTCAGCAACGTGTCGCAGGGCCCGGCCAGGTTGCGATGGCTGAGGGCGCAGCCCAGGGCGTGGCCGGTCGTGCCGGAGGTGTAGGCGATGACGGCCGTGGAGTCCGGCAGCACGATGCGGCGCATCGAGTCGACCGTGGCGAGCGGCACCGACTTCCCGCGCACCGTCAGCTCCTCCAGCGCGCCCGCGTCCAGCTGCCAGACGTGGCTCAGCAGCGGCAGCGCCGCGCACACCGAGCCGACGGTCATGACGCCCTGCTCGTCCTCGACCACCACGGCCACACAGCCGGAGTCCCGCAGGATCCACTCCACCTGGTCGCGCGACGACGACGGGTAGACCGGGACGACCTCGGCGCCCACGGCCCACAGCGCGTAGCACAGAACGGTCCACTCGTACCGGGTGCGCGCCATGATCGCCACGCGGTGGCCCGGCGCGATCCCGGACGCGATCAAACCCTTGGCCACGTCCACCACTTCGTCGCGCAGCTCGATCGCCGTCACCTCCTCCCACACGGCGGAGGCGGGGTCGGTGCGGCGGGCGAGCATCGGCCGGGTGGGCTCGTGGTCCGCCGTCTCGAAGACGCTGTCGGCGAGCCCGCCGGTCAGGGGCGAAAAGGCCGGTGGAGCCAGGGCCGTGTCGCGCATGCATGCTCCTGACGTGTACGGGGTGTGACATTGCCGACGGGTACCGTCATCGGCGGTGCTCGAATGTAGTCGAGTCGGGACCCTTCGGGGTCGGGAAATACGGAAGTGGCACCGCTGATGATCTCGGCGTGATCGGGGGACCCGGGAGGCATGACTCACATCAGTCCCGATCCCGAACCCGAACGCACCCCCGGCCTGGAACCCGGCGGCGGAGTACCGCCGGGCGAGACCCCGCCCGCGGAGAGCAGCCTGCCCGAGGCGGGCCCCCGGGAGACGCACAACCCGACCAAAGGCTGGGCCAAGGCACCCATGACCCTGATCATCGTCCTCGTGGTGCTGATCGCGGCGTTCTTCCTGGCCTACGCCCTCGTCCTGATCCTCTGAACACCCGGCGCTGCCCGCCCGTATCGACCAAGGCGGGACGCCTCACGCCTGTGTGTGGCGCACGCACTCGGTGACGACGTCCCGCAGGCTGCCCGTGCGCTCCATCAGCTCGCGCTGCACCTGTGCGCCGTTGCCCTCCCGCAGCAGTTCCTCGCAGGCGGCCCGGGCCCGCTCGAAGTCATCGGTGTCCTCGAGGGCCTCACCGACATGGTCCAGCAGGGCACGGACGACTGCCTCGGCGGGCAGGCGCCGCATGGTCGCGGGGTGCAGCAGCTCGCCCGCCAGACCGGACCGGGCGGCCTGCCAGTGGGCGAGCCGCAACAGGCTGACGCTGTGGCCGAGGGGCTCCTCGCCCGCCCGCCACGCGCGTGCAGCGGTCTCGACGAGTCCGCGGACCAGGGTGGCGACGAGCGCGGCCGTGCCCGAGTGCAGGCAGACGTCCGAGACCCGGACCTCCACCGTCGGATACTGCCGGGACAGCCGCGCGTCGAAGTAGATCATCCCGTCGTCGAGGATGGTCCCGGTGGCCACCATCTCCGCCACCAGCCGGTGGTACCGCTCGGCCGAGCCGAAGATCTCGGTCGGGCCGGCCGACGGCCAGCGCTGCCACACCCGGCTGCGGTAGCTGCTGTACCCCGAGTCGTGTCCCTGCCAGAAGGGCGAGTTCGCGCTGAGCGCCAGCAGCACCTGCAGCCAGGGCCGCACCCGGTCGACGACCGCGACACCCTCCTCGTCGGACTCCACGGCCACGTGCACATGGCAGCCCAGGACGAGCTGCTCCCGGGTGGCGATGCCGTACTGCTCCGCCATCCACTGGTAGCGACGGTTGATGCTGACGGCGGGGCTGACCGGAAGCGGGGACGTGGCGAGCGCCGCCACCGTGCAGCCGATCTCACCGGCGTGCCGTGCGGCCTCCTTGCGGCAGCGGACGATCTCCGCGCGCAGGCTCTCCATGGACGACTGCGGATGCGTGGCGAACTCCAGCATCTGCTCGTGGAGTTCCTTCTCGAAGACGTCCTGATCCGCGTCGTCCTGCGCGGCCCGGGCGAGCACCGCCGCGGACAGCGCCCGCGGCTCGCCGGTCTCCGGATCGACCAGGAGGAGCTCCTCCTCCACTCCGACGGTGCGCACCTGATGCCCGCCCTTCTGTGACCCTGCCGCGTCGTACCACCGGGTTCTCCCGTTGGTACGACCCCCAGTGCCCCTCACGGGCGGGTCGGACACCTGGTGCGCCCCTGGGACTTCACGGAGCGAACGGCGTCAGCCACACGGTGGCCAGCGGCGGCAGCGTGATCCGGACACATCCGTCCTCCGGTTTGGCCGGGTCCGGGTTGGTGACGCCGCTGCCGCCGTAGCGCGTGTCGTCGGTGTTGAGGATCTCCTGCCAGGCGACGACGTCCGCCGGGACCCAGAGGCCGTAGTCGTGCCGGACGACGGGGGAGAAGTTCGACACCGCCAGCAGCGGACTGCCCTCGGCGTCGTACCGGAGGAACGCGAAGACGTTGTCGTCGGCCGAGTCCACCGCCACCCACCGGAAGCCCTCGGGACGGGTGTCGCACTGCCACAGCGCCGGCGTCGCCCGGTACGCCGTGTTCAGGTCGCGGACCAGATCACGCACGCCCCGGTGGTCACCCGCCGAGTGGTAGCCGTCGTCGAGCAGCCACCATTCCGGCCCGTGCTCCACCGACCACTCGGCCCCCTGCGCGAACTCCTGCCCCATGAACAGCAGCTGCTTGCCGGGGTGGCCCCACATGAAGCCGAGGTAGGCGCGGGTGGTGGCACGCCGCTGCCACCAGTCGCCCGGCGCCTTCGACACCAGCGCCTGCTTGCCGTGCACCACCTCGTCGTGGGAGATCGGCAGGACGTAGTTCTCGCTGTACGCGTACACCATCGAGAACGTCATCTCGTGGTGGTGGTACTTGCGGTGCACCGGCTCGTGGCTCAGGTACTCCAGCGAGTCGTGCATCCAGCCCATGTTCCACTTCAGCCCGAACCCGAGCCCGCCCGTGTCGGTCGGCCGGGTCACGCCGCCCCAGGCGGTGGACTCCTCCGCGATCGTCACCACGCCGGGAGCGCGCCGGTACACGGTCGCGTTCATCTCCTGCAGGAACGCCATGGCCGCCAGGTCCTCCCGGCCGCCGTAGGCGTTGGGCTCCCACTGGCCGTCCTCACGCGAGTAGTCCAGATAGAGCATCGAGGCCACCGCGTCCACGCGGAGGCCGTCGATGTGGAACTCCTCGCACCAGTACACCGCGTTCGCCACGAGGAAGTTGCGCACCTCGGTGCGGCCGAAGTCGAACTCGTAGGTGCCCCAGTCCGGGTGCTCGGCACGCCGCCCGTCCCCGGGCTCGTACAGCGGGTCCCCGTCGAACCGGGCCAGCGCCCAGTCGTCCTTCGGGAAGTGCGCCGGCACCCAGTCCATGATCACGCCGATGCCGGCCCGGTGGCAGGCGTCGACGAAGAACCGGAAGTCGTCCGGGGAGCCCAGCCGGGCCGTCGGCGCGTAGAAGCCGGTGACCTGGTAGCCCCACGACCCGTGGAAGGGGTGCTCGGCGACCGGCATCAGCTCGAGGTGCGTGAAGCCGAGGTCCTTGACGTACGCGGGCAGCTCCTCGGCGAGCTGCCGGTAGGTCAGCCCCGGGCGCCAGGACGGCAGATGCACCTCGTACACCGACATCGGCGCCTCGTGCACCGGCGTGTCGGCACGGTGGGCCATCCACTCGGCGTCGGCCCACTCATGGTGCGAGGCCGTCACGATCGACGCCGTGTTGGGCGGTTCCTCGGCACGGCGGGCCATCGGGTCCGCCTTGAGGAAGCGGTGCCCGTACCGGGAGTGGATCTCGAACTTGTACGCGGTGCCCTCGCCGACGCCCGGCAGGAACAGCTCCCACACCCCGGACGCGCCCAGCGACCGCATCGGGAACTGCGTCCCGTCCCAGTGGGTGAAGTCCGTGGCGACCCGCACGCCCTGCGCGTTCGGCGCCCACACCGTGAACCGGGTGCCGGTCACGCCCTCGTGGGTCATGGGCTGCGCGCCGAGCGCCTGCCACAGCTGTTCGTGCCGGCCCTCGCGGATCAGGTGCAGGTCGAGCTCGCCGAGCGCGGGCAGGAAGCGGTACGGGTCGTGCGTCTCCTGCTCGCCGCCCTCGTACGCCACCTGCAGCGTGTACGCGGGGATCGCCTCCAGTGGCAGCACGCCCGAGAAGAGGCCGCCGCCTTCCGAGACAAGGGCCGTACGCCGGCCGTCGACCACGACGCTCACGGAGCGGGCGAAGGGGCGCAGCGCCCGGAACACGATCCCGCCGGGGACCGGATGGGCGCCGAGCAGCGCGTGCGGATCGTGGTGGGCGCCCGCCAGCAGACGCCCGCGGTCCTCCGGGCTCAGCGGGGGCGCGGTCGCGCTCGGGACCGGGCCGGACGGCTCCGGGATTGAGGTGTCTCGCAGGGCCACGGCTCAGTCTCCTCTCACAGCGAGGCGCTCGATCGCCGCCATCGGTACAGGCAGCCAGTCGGGGCGGTGCCGTGCCTCGTACAGCACCTCGTACACGGCCCGGTCCGTCTCGTAGGCGCGGAGCAGTCCGTGTTTCTTGCGCGGGTCCCAGCCGGCGCGGGCGGCGTAGCCCGCGCAGTAGGCCTCGCGGCAGCGGCGCGCCCACTCCGGGCGCCAGGGGCGGCGCTGCCGGGCGGCGTAGTCGAAGGAGCGCAGCATCCCGGCGATGTCCCGCACGGGGGAGTGGGCGCTGCGCCGTTCGGAGAGCGGCCGGGACGGTTCGCCCTCGAAGTCGATGACGAACCACTCCCGCCCGGCCCGCAGCACCTGGCCCAGATGCAGATCGCCGTGGATGCGCTGGGCTGGCGGCCCGGCGTCGCAGGTGGTGAGGGCGGCGAACGCGGTCCGCAGGCCCGGCACGAACGGCCGCAGCGCGGGCACGCAGTGCGCCGCGGCGTCCAGCCGCTCGGTCATCGCCGTCGCCGTACGCCCGTTCTCCCCGGGCGCCCCGACCGGGAAGGCCGAGGCCAGCGCGAGGTGCACATCCGCCGTGGCCGCGCCGAGCGCCCGCGCCTGGACCGTGAAGTCGTCCCCGGCGGCCAGGGCGTGCAGCGCCAGCGTCCAGCCGTCGGAGGCGTCCCGCAGATACGGCTGGAGCACACCGAGTGTGGCCTTGAAGGGATGGTTCATCTGGAACCAGGCCACGGGCGCGGGGACGCGGTGGCAGCCCTGGCGGGCCAGCGCCCCGGGCACCTCCAGGTCCGGGTTCACGCCCGGCTGGATGCGCCGGAAGATCTTCAGGATGTACTCGTCGCCGTACACCAGCGAGGAGTTGGACTGCTCGGCGTCGAGCAGCCGCGGCACCAGCCCGGCGGGCACCTCCTGGTCCGGGTCGCGGTCGAAGCGCAGCGGGCCGGCGGTGCCGGGCTGTCGCAGCCGGTCCAGGAGCAGCTGGGCCGAACGGGGATCGTGCAGCGCGTCGTAGACCGTCAGACCGGCCAGCGGCCCGTCCTGCACCTGTCCGATGAGCGCCCGGCCCAGGCGCGGTGACGGGTGTTCCCGTACGCCCAGCAGGAGCTGGTAGCAGTCGCCGGCCGGGGGAGCACCGCCCGGCGACGGCACGCCCGTGTGCCCGGCGTGCCCGGCGTGGACCAGCAGGTGCAGACAGCCCGGGAACAGCTCGGTCATCGACAGCAGGCCGAGCTCCGTGACGGGCCGGTCCTTGCCCGCGAACCAGCGCTGGCGGGGCAGCCAGTCGCGCAGCAGAGCGCCGAGCGACTCCATGGGCTCGGCCAGGCGCGTGAGGCTCGGGCGCAGGGATGCGGTCTTCGGCATGGTCACGCCTCCTTGTCCCGGCGCGTGCTCACAGTCGCCGGCCGATGCGGGATGCGACTCGGGTGAGCCGGAACCAGTAGAAGCCGTGACCGCCGAGGGTCAGCAGATACGGCAGCTCGCCGATGGCCGGGAAGCGCACCCCGCCGAACAGCTCCACCGGATGGCGTCCGGCGAACTCGCGCAGATCGAGTTCGGTGGGCTGGGCGAACCGCGCGAAGTTGTTCACGCACAGCACCAGGTCGTCCTCGTACTCCCTGAGGAAGGCCAGCACCGCGGGGTTGGAGGAGGGCAGTTCGGTGTACGTGCCGAGCCCGAAGGCGGGGTTCTGCTTGCGGATCTCGATCATGCGGTGGGTCCAGTGCAGCAGTGACGACGGCGAGGACATGGAGGCCTCGACATTGGTCACCTGGTGGCCGTAGACCGGGTCCATGATCGCCGGCAGGAAGAGGCGGCCCGGGTCGCAGGTGGAGAACCCGGCATTGCGGTCCGGGGTCCACTGCATGGGGGTCCGGACGGCGTCGCGGTCGCCGAGCCAGATGTTGTCGCCCATGCCGATCTCGTCGCCGTAGTAGAGGATCGGCGAGCCGGGCAGGGCCAGCAGCAGAGCGGTGAACAGCTCGATGGTGTGCCGGTCGTTGTCGAGCAGCGGGGCGAGCCGGCGCCGGATGCCGATGTTGGCGCGCATGCGGGGGTCCTTGGCGTACTCGGCCCACATGTAGTCGCGCTCTTCGTCGGTGACCATCTCGAGCGTGAGCTCGTCGTGGTTGCGCAGGAACATCCCCCACTGGCAGCCCGAGGGGATGGCCGGGGTCTTGGCCAGGATTTCCGAGACCGGGTAGCGCGACTCGCGCCGTACGGCCATGAAGATGCGGGGCATGACCGGGAAGTGGAAGGCCATGTGGCACTCGTCGCCGCCGCTGGGGTAGTCGCCGAAGTAGTCGACGACGTCCTCGGGCCACTGGTTGGCCTCGGCGAGCAGCACCGTGTCCGGGTACTGCGCGTCGATCTCCTTGCGCACCCGCTTCAGGAAGTCGTGCGTCTGCGGGAGGTTCTCGCAGTTGGTGTCCTCGGCCGCGTACAGGTAGGGCACCGCGTCCAGCCGGAAGCCGTCGATGCCCAGGTCCAGCCAGAACTTCAGCGCGGCCAGGATCTCCTCCTGGACGCGCGGGTTCTCGTAGTTGAGGTCCGGCTGGTGCGAGAAGAAGCGGTGGAAGAAGTACTGGCCACGTACGGGGTCGTACGTCCAGTTCGATGTCTCCGTGTCGACGAAGATGATCCGGGCGTCCGGGTAGCCCTTGTCGTCGTCGGCCCACACGTAGTAGTCGCCGTAGGGCCCCTCGGGGTCCTTGCGCGACTCCTGGAACCACGCGTGCTCGTCGCTGGTGTGGTTCATGACGAAGTCGATGATCACGCGCATGCCGCGCTGGTGGGCCGCGTCGACGAACTCCACGAAGTCGGCGAGGTCACCGAACTCCGGCAGCACGGCCGTGTAGTCGGAGACGTCGTAGCCGCCGTCGCGCAGGGGCGACTTGAAGAACGGCGGCAGCCACAGGCAGTCGACGCCGAGCCACTGAAGGTAGTCGAGCTTGGCGGTCAGGCCCTTCAGGTCACCGACACCGTCGCCGTTGCTGTCCTGGAACGAGCGGACGAGCACCTCGTAGAAGACGGCGCGCTTGAACCACTCCGGGTCGCGGTCCCTGACGGGAGTGTCCTCGAAGGTGTCCAGCACGGGCTCGTTCACGGTCATGACGTTCCTGTCCCTCCGATCGCTTGCGCGGCGGGCGGTGACAGGACGTGGAAGACGTGCGCGGGAGCCCGCCCCGGCTCGAGACGCACGTAGTTGTTCCGGCTCCAGTGATAGGTCTCGCCCGTGAGCTCGTCGCGCACCGGCACCGACTCGTGCCAGTCCAGGCCGAGTTGCGGCATGTCCAAAGAGACGGTCGCCTCCTGGGCGTGGTGGGGGTCGAGGTTGGCGACCACCAGGACGACGTCGTCCCCCGTGCGCTTGCTGTACGCGATGAGGGAGTCGTTGTCGGTGTGGTGGAAGCGGAGATTCCTGAGCCGGCGCAGTGCCGGGTGTTCCCGGCGGATGGTGTTGAGCCTGGTCAGCAGCCGGGTGATGGTGCGCCCCTCGCGTTCGGCGGCGTCCCAGTCGCGGTGGGTGAGCTGGTACTTCTCCGAGTTCAGGTACTCCTCGCTGCCCTCTCTGAGGGGGGTGTTCTCGCACAGTTCGTAGCCGGAGTAGATGCCCCAGGTCGGCGAGAGGGTCGCGGCCAGGACGGCCCGGACCTCGAAGGCGGGCCGGCCGCCGTGCTGGAGGTAGGCGTGCAGGATGTCGGGGGTGTTGGCGAAGAAGTTCGGCCGCATATAGGACGCGGCCTCCCCGGACAGCTCGGTGAGGTAGTCGGTCAGCTCCTGCTTGGTGTTGCGCCAGGTGAAGTAGGTGTAGGACTGCTGGAAGCCGATCTGGGCCAGGGTGGCCATCATCGCCGGGCGGGTGAACGCCTCGGCCAGGAAGATCACATCCGGGTCGGTGCGGTTGATCTCCGCGATCACCCGCTCCCAGAAGACGACCGGCTTGGTGTGCGGGTTGTCCACGCGGAAGATCCGCACCCCGCAGTCCATCCAGTGCCGCAGCACCCGCACCGTCTCGGCGATCAGGCCGTCCATGTCGGCGTCGAAGGCGATGGGGTAGATGTCCTGGTACTTCTTGGGCGGGTTCTCGGCGTAGGCGATGGTGCCGTCGGGGCGGTGGTGGAACCACTCGGGGTGCTTCTGTACCCAGGGGTGGTCGGGGGAGCACTGCAGGGCGAAGTCCAGCGCCACCTCCATCCCCAGCTCGCGGGCCCGGCCGACGAACCAGGTGAAGTCCTCCAGGGTGCCCAGGGCGGGGTGGACGGCGTCGTGGCCGCCCTCGGGGGATCCGATCGCCCAGGGCACCCCGACGTCGTCGGGGCCGGGGGAGAGGGTGTTGTTCTTCCCCTTGCGGAAGGTCGTGCCGATGGGGTGGATCGGGGGCAGGTAGACGACGTCGAAGCCCATGGCGGCGATCGCGGGCAGCCGGCGGGCGGCGGTGCGGAACGTGCCGTGCGGCTGCTGCCGGGTCCCCTCGGAGCGGGGGAAGAACTCGTACCAGGAGCCGTACAGGGCCCGCTCCCGCTCCACCAGCAGCGGCAACGGCTCGGAGGTCGTGACCAGGTCCCGCAGCGGATGCCGGGCCAGCACCTCCTCCACCTCCGGCGCCAGAGCGGCCGCGAGCCGCGCCAGAGGGGAGAGCGAGTCGTCGCGCAGTGTCTCCGCCGCGCCGAGCAGCACACCGCGGCCGTCGCCCTTCGGCACGCCGGCCGCTGCCCGCTCGTAGAGTTCGGCGCCCTCCTCCAGGACCAGGCCCGGGTCGATGCCGGCAGGCACCTTGATGCCCGCCGCACGGCGCCAGGTGGCCACCGGATCGCTCCAGGCCTGCACCCGGTACGACCAGCGGCCGACCGCGTCGGCGGTGACCTCGGCGCCCCAGCGGTCGCTGCCCGGGGCCAGCTCCCGCATCGGCGTCCACGGCCCGGGGCGGCCCTCGGGGTCCTTGAGCACGACATTGGCGGCCACCGCGTCGTGCCCCTCCCGGAACACGGTGGCGGTGACCTCGAACGCCTCCCCCACGACCGCCTTCGCCGGCCGGTTGCCGCTCTCCACGGCCGGCCGGACATCCCGTACCGGGATACGGCCGATGGCCCGGGTCCTACTCATGGTCCTCACCTCCACCGTGCTCGAAACCGGGCCCCCAGGGCCCGGTTCATGGGGACAAGATGTGCGGGAAGGCCCTCACCTTCCCGCTGGGTACCGCCGCTCCGCCTTCGGCGGTCTTCGTCGCACCGCGGTGGCCGGACGGGGCCGTTCGTTCTGTTCCTGCAGACAGCTGACCTGCTGTTCCTGCAGATACGTGAGCTGGTTGGTGCGCAGATACCGCTCGGCCGCGTCCGCCGCTTCCCGCGCGCAGCGCTTGCCCATCAGCACGCAGAGCGTGTAGCCGGAGTCCTCGAACGTGGTCCGCACCGTGCGGTCGTTGGGTGCCGCGAGCATCACGCGTTCCCAGGCCCGGTAACGCCGCAACTGCCGGGCGACTTCGGCTTTGGCGGGTAGCAGCATGGCGCCGATCACCTTTCGGGCTCGAGGGGCACGGTCTCCCGACGGTCGGACGGCGGCCGCGCGCAGAGCGACACGGACCCGTCCCGGCGATCGAGTTCTGTCACACATGGTGCATGGGTGACAACGCAACGTCCTGTTGGAGCTTCAACCAGTGACGCGTCCGGGTGATCCGTTACGGCCGTAGGGGTCCGTTCGGTCGCAGGCCCCACCGCCCCGACCGCCCCGGTGGTGGGCTCGTGTTGCACGAACGGGCTAGCCCCCTCACTCTGAGGGTGACTCAGAAGCGATACACGCTCACGTTCCGTGCTCGGGGCTCGTCCCGCAGGACTGCGGGAGCGAGGAGGAGCTGAGCCTCGCGGTGAGGAGCCGACCGATGAAGACCGCAGTGCCCTGCTACTACCACCTCGACGTGGAAGTCAGCCCGGAACGGGTGGGACAGGTCAGCCGCATTCTGGCCGCTCACCTGAAGTTCTGGGACCTGGACAACCTGATCCAGCCCGTCTGCGGCGGTGCCGAGATGCTGCTCGAGGCCATCGACGAACACGCCACGGACAAGAACACCTCGATCGAGATGTGGTGGAACGGGCAACACCTGATCACCGCCATCGGGGACAACGACCGCGCCCTGCGCCCCGACCAGGAACTGCGAGGCTGTCTGGAGCACCTCGCGGCGATGAGCGACGGCTGGGGCTGCTGCGCCACCGAGACCGGCAGCAAGGTCATCTGGTTCTCGCAGCGCGCCCGCGCCGGCGAGCGCGTCCCGCTGGTGCCGACCGCGCCCGCCCCGCGACTGAGCGAGGGTCTCGACGTGCCCCGCGAGGTGCGCGTCGCGCAGCTGGCCGGCCCCGCCGGCACACCGGACGAGGTCCTGGAGGAGGCCCGGTGACCCGTCTGCAGTACCGGAACGGGGCGTCCGCCTGGAGTGGGCGCCCCTATCCGCTGGGCGCGTCCTACGACGGGGAGGGCACCAACTTCGCCCTCTTCAGTGAGGTCGCCGAACGCGTCGAACTGGTCCTCGTCGACGACGACGGCACCCACACCCGGGTGCCGCTGGCCGAGGTCGACGGCTTCGTGTGGCACGGCTACCTGCCCGGCGTCGGCCCCGGCACACGCTACGGCTATCGCGTGCACGGCCCGTGGGCCCCGGCCGCCGGCCACCGCTGCAACCCGGCGAAGCTGCTCCTCGACCCGTACGCCCGCGCGGTGGACGGGCAGATCGACAACCACCCCTCGCTCCACGAGCGCAACCCGGACGGCCCCGACCCGGCCGACAGCGCCGGGCACACCATGCTCGGCGTGGTGACCGACCCGGCCTTCGACTGGGGCGAGGACCGCCCGCCCAGCCGTGCCTACGCCGACACGGTGATCTACGAGACCCACGTCAAGGGCTTCACCCGCACCCACCCCGGGGTGCCCGCCGAGCTCCGCGGCACCTACGCCGGACTGGCACACCCCGCGGCCGTCGAGCACCTCACCTCGCTGGGCGTCACGGCCGTGGAGCTGATGCCGGTCCACCAGTTCGTCCAGGACGGCGTGCTCCAGGGCCGCGGCCTGGCCAACTACTGGGGCTACAACACCATCGGCTTCTTCGCCCCGCACAACGCCTACGCCGCGCACGGCACCCGCGGCCAGCAGGTCGCCGAGTTCAAGTCGATGGTGAAGACCCTGCACGCGGCCGGGCTCGAAGTGATCCTCGACGTGGTCTACAACCACACCGCCGAGGGCAACGAGAAGGGCCCCACCCTGTCCTTCCGCGGCATCGACAACTGCTCGTACTACCGCCTGGTCGACGGCGACTGGGAGCACTACTACGACACCACCGGCACCGGCAACAGCCTGCTGATGCGCCACCCCTACGTGCTCCAGCTGATCATGGACTCGCTGCGGTACTGGGTCACCGAGATGCACGTCGACGGCTTCCGCTTCGACCTCGCGGCCACACTGGCCCGGCAGTTCCACGAGGTGGACCGGCTCTCGGCGTTCTTCGACCTCATCCAGCAGGACCCGGTGATCAGCCGCGTCAAGCTGATCGCCGAGCCGTGGGACGTCGGCGAGGGCGGCTACCAGGTGGGCAACTTCCCGCCGCTGTGGTCGGAGTGGAACGGCATGTACCGCGACGCCGTCCGCGACTACTGGCGCGGCGAGGACCATACGCTCGGCGAGTTCGCCTCCCGGCTGACCGGCTCCTCCGACCTCTACGCCCACAGCAGGCGCCGGCCACGCGCCAGCGTCAACTTCGTCACCGCGCACGACGGTTTCACCCTGCGCGACCTCGTCTCCTACAACGACAAGCACAACGAGGCCAACGGCGAGGACAACCAGGACGGCGAGAGCACCAACCGGTCCTGGAACTGCGGCGCCGAGGGCGCCACCCGCGACCCGGCCGTACGGGAACTGCGCACCCGCCTGCAGCGCAACTTCCTCGCCACGCTGCTGCTGTCCCAGGGCATCCCGATGCTCTCCCACGGCGACGAGATCGGACGCACCCAGCGCGGCAACAACAACGCCTACTGCCAGGACAACGAGATCTCCTGGATCGACTGGCGGCTGACCGAGGAGCAGCGCGAGCTGCTGGAGTTCACCCGGTACGTCATCCGGCTGCGCACCGGGCACCCCGTGCTGCGCCGGCGCCGTTTCTTCCTGGGCGAGACCCTGATCCGCGCGGACCAGCCGCTGCCGGACCTGGTGTGGCTGGCGCCCGACGCCCGGGAGATGACCGACGAGGACTGGCAGCGCGGTGACGCGCACTGCGTCGGCGTCTTCCTCAACGGCGACGCCATCGCCGAACCCGACCCCCGCGGCCGGCCCGTCGTCGACGACTCCTTCCTGCTGCTGACCAACAGCCACTGGGAGCCGGTGGACTTCCGGCTGCCGGACGCCGCCTACGGCGAACGCTGGACGGCGCTCATCGACACCGCCGAACCCGAGGGCATCCCGGACGAGGCGGAGCGCAAGGCGAGCACGGGCCTCACCGTCGGAGCACGCAGCCTGGTCCTGCTGTCACGGCCGTCGCGGAAGACTCGCTGAGCCGGATCAGCGGCCGCGGCGCGAGGTGACCGTGAACTGGGCGCCGTCGTGGTCGCGCAGCACGGCCTCGTCGCCGCCCTTGGACAGCACGCTGCCGCCGTGCAGCTCGGCGGTGCGGGCGCAGGCCCCCACGTCGTCGACGGTGAAGTGGACCTGCCAGTGCGGCCGGATCGTGGGGTCGGGGGCCGCCTCCAGCGCCCCCGACTCGATTCGTGCCACCACGTCACCGCGGCTGCGCAGCACGACCTCCTCGCCCTCGTAGTGGACCTCGCAGCAGCCGGGGCGCTGCGTCGCCCAGTCGAGGACCTCGCCGTAGAAGATGGCCGCGTCGAAGGCGTCACGCGTGTGCAGCGTGATGAAGACCGGCTGGGCGTTGCGCCAGGTCTCCCAGTCGGTGAACAGGTCCCCCTCCCAGATGCCGAAGGTCGCCCCGTCCCGGTCCGCCAGCAGCGCCGCCCGCCCCGGCGGCAGGGAGATCGGCCCGACCGCGGCCGTGCCCATGCGCTCCTGCACCCGCGCCACCGCCTCGTCGGCGCTGCGTACGGCGAAGTACGGCGTCCACGCCACGGCCATCTGCCACATGGTCGCCACGCCCGCGATCCCGGCCACCGGCGAGCCGTCCGCCAGCGCGATCCGGTGCCGGTCGCCCAGCTTGGCCGGCCGCCACTGCCAGCCCAGCACGGCACTGTAGAACTCCTCCGTCGCCTTGACGTCCCGGCTGGTCAGACTCACCCAGCAGGGCGCCCCGACCACGGAGTGTGATGAGACGACGTCCCTCGTGCCGGAGGGGGCGGGCATGTCGTGGTTCATGGTGTCGCGTCCTGATCTCGTCGGCCTGGCAGCCACCGGAGGATTGCACCCAGTGTCCAACCGGAACCGCTGTGGGCGCCTGCCGAGTACCCCGGCGGCGACGCACAAACGGTGTCCTGAACCGGCCTGGTCCGCCCCGGTGGCACCGGGCGGGCCGAGTGACGACGATGGAGGGGTCGGACACTGCGTCAAGGCACTCAAGCACCCTGTGAGGCCACACGGACAGCGGCGCACCGGACCCGGAGGTGACCATGCCCACGGACGGGGGCTCGGAGCGGATCTTCGAGCTGCTGGAGGAGATCCAGCAGCTGAAGGAGGCGGTCGTCTCCCACGCCGTCGTGGACCAGGCGATCGGAATGGTCGTGGCACTCGGCCGGATCTCGCCCGACCAGGGGTGGGCCGTGCTGAAGGAGGTCTCGCAGCACACCAACATCAAGCTGCGCAACGTCGCGGAACTGATCCTCGTCTGGGGGCGCACCGGCATGATGCCCGAGGAGATCCGGGCCGCCCTGGAAGACGCCCTCGACCGTGCCGGACCGACGCAGATCCCGGGAACCCCGCCGGAGGCGTGAGCTCCGGCGGCCCGAGTCGCTCACCCGGTCTCGGTCAGCAGCTCCTCGCGCAGATGGGCGAAGCAGCTGCTGAGCAGCCGGGAGACGTGCATCTGCGAGATGCCGAGCTGATCGGCGATGCGGCTCTGCGTCATGCCCTTGAAGAACCGCAGGTAGAGGATGATCCGCTCGCGCTCCGGCAGCGCTTCCAGGCAAGGCCTGACGGCCACCCGGTTGACGACGGTGTCGAAGGCCGGGTCGGGTCCGCCGATCGCGTCCCCGAGGGCGTAGCCGTCCGTCCCCGGCATCTCCGCCTCCAGCGACAGCGCGGAGAAGCACTCCAGGGCCTCCATGCCGGTGCGCACCTCGCCCTCGGTGAGGTGGGCGTACTCGGCGATCTCGGCGACCGTGGGGGAGCGGCCGGGGGTGGTCTGCGACAGCTCCTTGGCGGCGTGCCGCACCCGGTTGCGCAGGTCCTGCACCCGGCGGGGCACGTGCAGCGTCCACATGTGGTCACGGAAGTGGCGCTTGATCTCGCCGGTGACCGTCGGTACGGCGTAGGCCTCGAAGGCGTTGCCGCGCGCCGGGTCGTAGTGGTCGACGGCCTTGACGAGGCCGAGGGCGGCCACCTGGTACAGGTCTTCCAGGGCCTCGCCCCGGCCGCGGAAGCGGACGGCGATCCGCTCGGCCATGGGCAGCCAGGCCTCGACCAGTTCGTCGCGCAGGGCCTTGCGCTCGGGCCCCTCGGACAGCCGCGCGAGACGTTCGAACGCCGCGGCGGTGTCGGGGGCGTCGTCGTGGGGGTGCGTTCTGGTGCTGCCAGCGATACGCATGGTGCGCACCTCCCTGAGCAGGTGCCGAATGGACAGACACCGTGGGAGGCGCGGACTCGGACCTCGCGGCAGGCACCGGGGGCCCGGGCGGCTCCCACGGACGTGCCTCCTGTCCGAAGCACTTCACAGCCCATTCCCGGGCGGGAAGATTACGAAACAATTCAGACAATACGCCCACTTGGCCTTTCTTGACTTCTCTTGACCTCGCCATGGATCGATTAGCTCTCCTACAGAGCTGATCTCGGCCGCATGGAGCCGGAGACCTTCCCCGAAGAGCTGGCCGACGCGCTCGTCGGGGTCCAGCGGCTGGTCAGGCGGCGACTGCGGCGCCAGATGCCCGACCCGCCGCTGCGCGGCGCGGAGGCGGAGCTGCTGCGGCTGGTCGTGACACGGCCCGGGATCGGCATCTCCGACGCCGCCAAGGACCTCGGACTGGCGGCCAACTCGGTGTCCACCCTGGTCAACCAGCTGGCAGGTGCGGGCTACCTGGTCCGCGAGACCGACCCGGCCGACCGGCGGGCCGCACGGCTGCTGCCCACACCCGCCGCACGGACACGGCTCGACGCGTGGCGCCGGCGCCACGCCGCCCTCGTACGACGCCATGTGTCCCGCCTCGACGAGACGGACCGCCAGGCGCTGCACGCGGCGATCCCGGCCCTGCGCAAGCTGGCCGACACCCTGCACGAGGAGGCCGAGGAGTCATGACCCGGGACACCGCACCGCCCCAGGCCGACGCCGTCGCCCGCACCGGGCTCGCCTACGCCTTCGGCGACACCAGCGCCGTGGACGGGCTCGACCTTTGTCCGTGATGCCGGGCTGGCTCCAGGCCGTCGGCAAGGCCAACCCGCTCAGCTACGAGGTCGACGCCCTGCGCGGGCTCCTGCTCGGCACGCCCCACCACCTGGCCTCCGACTTCGCGGTGCTGCTCGTGGCCGCCGCGCTCGGCGTCGCCGCGGCATCGGCCTTGCTGGGCCGGCTGGCCCGTTGATCTTCACTCGGAAAAGTGATGTGCGGCACGCCTCGGCAACCGCTTTCTCCGGCTGTTTCCGGATAACCGCTGGGCACGGCTTGATCGTCGATCAAATGGGGTGAAGTGCCTGGCCACAGCGCATTCTGCTCATTTGACAGTGCGCTGAGACCACAGATAGGAAGCAGCTTCCAGAGGTCGAGAGGGGCACCGTGTACGAGCCGAACGTGGTCGGGGACTGGCAGGAGTACGACGAGCATGCCGGTCTGCGGGTCCGCGTCCACCGTCTGGAACCGGCCGAGCCGCCCCGCGGCCGTGACGACGCCGCCGACGGGCTGACGTACTTCTGCCTCCGTGTGACGGTCGAGAACCGCGGCCGCCGGCACCTCGGCGTCCACCTCGAGGACGGCCAGATCGACGTGCGGATCGGCCCGGACGGGGAGAGTGCCTTCCTCGACTGGCGCAACTCGCAGTTCATCGAGGGCTTCGACGTCTATCCGCTGCGCCGGGCCACCGCCGTGCTGTACGCGGCCGGTACCGAGGCGTCCCTGAGCCTGGTGGACGTCCAGGTCCAGCTGCGCGTCGAGGAGGAGTGGACCGACCGCCGGCTGTGGTCGGGCGGCATCGGTGTCCACGAGGGCCCCGCGGGGACCCAGCAGGGTGCGGTGCGGGACAGTCTGGCGCACCAGGTGAGCGTGTTCCTGCGAGACCAGGCGGAGGAAGGCACCGCCTGATCCGGCGTCAGGCCGGCATCCCGCCGGTCAGTGCGGGATGCCGTCGATGATCTCGCGGGCGCCCTGACGCAGCAGGGCCACGGCGACCGAGGTGCCGAGCGTGGCCGGGTCCAGCCGGCCCGCCCACTCGTGGGCGTTCAGCCGCGTCTTGCCGTCCGGGGTGAACACACAGGCCCGCAGGGACAGTTCACCACTGCGGTCCACCCGTGCGAACCCGGCGATCGGGCTGTTGCAGTGCCCCTGCAGCACATGCAGGAACATGCGCTCGGCGGTCGTCTCCCGGTAGGTGTCCGGGTCGCCGAGGCCGCTCACCGCGTCGATGAGGTCGGCGTCGCCCTCGCGGCACTGGAGCGCCAGCACGCCCGCGCCGATGGGCGGCATCATCGCCTCGGTGGACAGGATCTCGCTGATCACGTCCTCGCGGCCGATGCGCTCCAGGCCGGACACCGCGAGCAGCAGCGCGTCGGCCTCTCCGGCGGCGAGCTTCGCCAGGCGACGGTTGGCGTTGCCGCGGAACGGCACGCACTCCAGGTGCGGATGCGTGGCGGCCAGCTGTGCGACCCGGCGCACCGAGGAGGTGCCGATCCGGGTGCCGACCGGGAGCTCGTCCAGGGTGAGCCCGCCGGGATGGATCAGGGCGTCCCGGATGTCGTCCCGCTTGAGGAACGCGGCGAACACGGTGCCCGCGGGCAGCGGCCGGTCGGCGGGCACGTCCTTCACACAGTGCACGGCGAGATCGGCCTCCCCGGCCAGCAGTGCCGCGTCGACCTCCTTGGTGAACGCGCCCTTGCCCTCGACCTGGGACAGATCGCCCATCCACTTGTCGCCGGTGGTCTTCACCGGCACCACCTCGGTGCGCACTCCGGGGTGGGCGGCGGCCAACTCGGCCCGGACGCGCTCCACTTGGGCGAGCGCCATGGGCGAGTCGCGGGAGACGATGCGGATCAGTTCGGGGACGGACATGCGGACACGATAGACCCTCCCGCGGACGCGTTCGTGCCGTACCTCCCCCGACCGCCCGTCGGCGCACGTCAGTTCGAGGCGAACGGCTCGCTCAGCGAACGCCTCGACCTGCTTGTGAGAAACCGCATGGCGGACCTTTACGGCGTGGAGAACAGGCCGGGTCCCGGAAGCGCGGGGCCGTCGGCCCGGACGCGGTTCGTGACCCGCAGGAACTCCAGCTTCTCCGCGTCGGTGGAGCCCGCGGCCACCGTGTAGACGACGAGTCGGATGTCGCAGCCTGGGACGGTGAGAACGTCGCAGTCGCAGATCACCTCACCCACCTGGGGGTGTACGACGGTCTTGCGGGCCGAGACGTGCGGGCCGACCGTGCCCTCGTCCCACAGTCGGGCGAACTCCGCGCTGGTGGACCGCAGTTCCTCGACCAGGTCGGTCAGGCCGCGGTCGCGGGGGTAGTCGATGAGAGCGGTGCGCAGGTCGGCGACGAGGGCGGGTCTCAGGGCGTCGCCGTCCTGGAGCACGGGCCAGGACGCGAGCCGGCTGGGCCCTGTGGTGAAGACCGCCCGTGCCAGGTTGCGCTCGTCGTGTGTCCGTGCGCTGGGATCGCCCATCAGCACTGACCATGCGGGGGTCCAGGAGAGCAGGGTCCAGTCGGCGCTGAATACGCCCACGGGGAATTCCCCGAGGCGGGCCAGCATCCGTTGGACCCCGGCCGGAACATGCGTGGAGACCGTTCCCTCCTGGGGAGGCAGGAGGCCGGCCAGCCGGTAGGCGTGATCGCGCTCCATGGGCTGCAGTTGCAGTGCCCTGGTCAGGCTCGCGACGACCTGCGCCGAAGGGCTTTTGGCGCGGCCCTGTTCCAGGCGGACCACGTAGTCGACCGACAGTCCGGCGAGTTCGGCCAGTTCCTCGCGTCGCAGCCCCACCGCGCGTCGTCCGGGCCGTGAGGTCAGTCCGACGTCGGCGGGAGAAAGGCGGTCGCGCCAGCGGTGCAGTGCCGTGCCCAGGGTCTCGTCCACTCGGCCATTGTGTCCGCCGGGCCGTCGTCGTGCCTGGTACTGGCTGTCCTACCGTCACGGAGAGCACTGGTTGTCCTCTCGTCACGGGCCGAGAGTGGACGCATGACGACCACATTCATCACCGGAGCCAACAAGTCCCTCGGGTATGAGACCGCCCGCCGCTTGATCGAGGCCGGCCACACCGTCCTCATCGGCGCTCGTGATCCGGAGCGCGGCCGGGCAGCCGCCGAGACACTCGGGGCCCGTTTCGTCCAGATCGACGTGACGGACGACGCGTCGGTGGCCGCGGCCGCCGCCGATATCGAGGCTCGCGAGGGGAGCATCGACGTCCTGATCAACAACGCCGGCGTTTTCGGCACGCACAGCCCGGCCGACCAGATCACGGCCGCTGACGCCACCGAGGTGTTCGAGGTCAATGTCGTGGGGACCGTCCGGGTGACGCACGCGTTCCTGCCCCTGCTGCGCAAGTCCGCCAGCCCGGTCATCGTCAATGTCTCCAGCGGCATGGGGTCGTTCGCGGCCACCCACGACCCCGGGCGCGTCGAGTCGAGGAACCTCGCGCCGCTCTACACGGCGTCCAAGGCGGCGGTGACCATGCTGACCACGCAGTACGCGAAGTCCTGGCCGGACGTGAAAGTGAACGCGGCCGACCCGGGCTACACCGCGACCGACTTCAACGGGCACAGCGGCCCGCAGACGGTGACCGAGGGAACCGACGCGATCGTCGAACTCGCCACCATCGGGGCTGACGGACCGACCGGAACCTTCCGTGACCGTCACGGTGAGATGGCCTGGTGATCCACCCCTGAATTCCCGCCTGCCGGCGTCGCTCACGGGAGGAAGGGGAGCGGGGGAGTCCTCCGGTTTGTGCCGGTACCGATCCATCCAGTGATGTACGGACCTTGGCCGGCCGTCCATGACGGGACGCTACGCGCCGCCCCGCGCCGACGGATCGGACGCGGGGCGGGAAGCCGGACCCGGCCGGGGACCTGGGCCCCGGGTCGGGCCGGGCGGGGTCAGGCGTAGGGATCGAACGCGATGCCGGAGGGCTTGGCCGCGGCCAGGTGGTTGGCGAAGTTGGCGTCCTTCAGGCCGAAATTGGCGCTGCCGAAGTTGTACGCGGAGAGCTTGTCGCGCACACCCGCCGGATAGCCGTTCCAGCCGACCAGCGGCGGGTACTGCCAGGTGCCCTCGTGGTTCTCCGGCGGCTCGTCGTTGGAGTTGGCCAGGCGGAAGCAGTGCGTGCTGACGCCGTCCTTGTGATACACGATCTTCGCGTGCGTGCCGTCGAAGCGGACCGCGGACGCCGCGTGCACGTCGAACGAGCCGTGGGCGGACGTCGACACGTACTTGACCTGGTTGTCCTGCACGAACACCGCGACGTGCTCGAAGTCGTGCCGGTGGCCGCCGATGCTGCTCCCGGCGACGGCCTGGTCCTTCTCGAAGTAGAGGGCGTACAGGATGGCGCACCAGCCGTTGTTGCACTTGTAGCGCGAGTAGCCGTTGGTGTTGTCCAGGTCCGAGGCGTCGCGGCAGTCGCCGTTGAGGGCGCCGGTCGGGTTGAGCCCGCCGTTGACCGTGCCGTCCGCGCCGATGGCGGGCGTGGCATAACAGCCGTCGGTGTCGTAGTCGTAAGCGGGCTGGTACGTCTGCTCCAGCGACTCCGCGTTGGCGGGCAGCGCCCGTGGCGGCGCGGCGAAGGCCGTGGCGGGGAAGGCGAGGACGAGGGTGGCGGCACCGGCCAGGCCGGTGAGCCATCTCCTGCGGGGAGCGAACGGGCGTGACGACACTGCGTCCTCCTCTTGGGCGCAGCCCAACGGCTGTGGGGGAAAGGGAGGTTCAGCTTCCAGGCTGAACGCGTCCATGCCAAGAGGGACGAGGGATCCAAGGAGTGAATCACTGCCCAACGGCCGGAGTCCGGCGCCGTTTCAGACCAGGTCGTCCGGGATGTCGGCCGCCGCCTCCCCGGGCGCGAGATCCGGCCGGAGCCGCAGCCAGGACGGCTGCCGCAACAGGCCCTCCCGGGTGCGGGTGCTGTAGCGGACCTCGCCGACCAGCCGGGGGACGACCCAGTGCGCGCCCGGAGCGCGCGGGGCCGGGTCGAAGGGGCAGACGTCGCTCGCGGCGGCCCGCAGCAGCCCGGCGAGTTCCGTCCGTTCGGCCTCGCTCCAGCCGGTGCCCACGCTCCCCACGTAACGCAGCCGCCCGGCGGCACGCTGCCCGACCAGCACCGCACCCGGCAGTCCGGTGAGCCGCCCCTTGCCGGGCTGCCAGCCGCCGACCAGGACGTCCTCGGTGCGCATGTTGCGGATCTTGATCCAGGCACGGGAGCGCGTCCCCGGCTCGTACACCGAGTCCAGCCGTTTGCAGACCAGGCCCTCCAAGCCGTGCGCCCGGGTGGCGGCCAGGGCCTCCGCGCCGTGGCCGACCAACGCGGCCGGGGTCGACCAGGCGGGCCCGGCGAGCCCGAGCTCCTCCAGCGCCGAGCGGCGTCGCGCGTAGGGGAGCCGGATCAGCGAGTGGGTCTCCAGGTGCATCAGGTCGAACAGCACGAGGTGGACCGGCACCTCCGCCGCCCGCCGCGCCGCCCTGGCCGGCGCGTGGGCCAGGCCCATACGGGACTGGAGCAACTGAAAGTTCGCACGGCCCTGTTCGTCCAGGGCCAGGATCTCCCCGTCCAGTACGGCGGGCGTGGGCCCGAGGGCGGTGCCCAGGGGCCGCAGTTCGGGGTACGCGGCCGTGATGTCCTCCCCAGAGCGGGCCCGCAGCAGCACGCTGCCGTCCCCGGGGAGATAGGCCACCACGCGCTGGCCGTCCTGCTTGGTCTCATAGGCCCAGCGCGCGTCCTGCGCGGCGGGCGGCAGGGTGCCGGGCGTGGCGAGCATGGGCGGGATCAGCGGTAGGTCCACGGGTTGAGGTGTGGACGTACCGGGGTGCCGTCACGCGCGTTTTCCGGGTCTTTCGCCTGAACGGCGTCGATGCCCGAGGCCGGCGATGGACGGTATTGCTTGAGTTAGGCAAGTAGGGCGGTAGGGTGGACGTATGGCTACCTCGTCGCCGTACGGCACTCTCTGTGAGACGTCGAGGCTCGCGCGCGGGGACGGGCAGCGTGTGCTGGTCGTCGCGCGAGAGCCGGAGCTCGCGGAACTGCTGTCCACCACGCTGGAGTTGGCGGGATACCGGATCAGTCTGGTCGGCTCCGGGATGGAGGCGCTGGCGCAGGTCGAACGGCGGCGGTTCGATCTCGTCGTCCTCGACGGCGAGCTGCCCGACATGGCGGAGCTCGGCCGGCGCCGCCCCGCCGTGCTCACCCACCGTCCGCCGGCCCTCCTGCTGACGGTGTGCGACTCCCTGCCCGGTCTGCTGCCCGAACTCGGACCGGGGGAGACGGACTACGTCACCAAGCCCTTCCGCGTGGCCGAAGTCCTGGCCCGGATTCATGTCTTACTGCGTGCCTCGGTCCCCGGCCCGGGCCGTGCCGAGGAGCTGGGCTACGGCGATCTGGTCCTGGACGACGCCCGGTGCCGGGCGCGCCGCGGGGCGCGGGCGCTCGACCTGACCCCGGCGGAGTACCGCCTGCTGCGTCACCTCCTGGTCAACGCGCACCGGGTGCTCTCCAAGGAGCAGATCGGCAGGATCGTCTGGGGCGACCCGCGTGGCGGCAACGCGATCGAGCAGCTCGTCTCCCGGCTGCGCCGCAAGGTCGACCAGGACGCACCGGTGCTGATCCACACCCGCCGCGGCTTCGGCTACTGGCTCGGGCGCGCCGACCTCGAACCCTGACGCCCTGTGAGCCGGGTCACGTCAGCTTTCTGTCAGGTGACTGACGGGAGCGCGTCAGCCCCCTCTGTTTGCATGGGCTCACCGAGGCCTCGACAACGCGCTCCGCCCCCTACGGCCGAGGAGAAGCATGGCCGATACCCTCGCCGGCACGGCAGCGGTCCACGAGTACCCCATGGCCCGGGCCGCCGGCTGCCCCTTCGACCCGCCCCCGGACCTGACCGCCCGGCAGGACGAGGGCCGGCTCGTCAAGGTCCGCCTCTGGGACGGCAGTACGCCCTGGCTCGTGACCCGGTACGAGGACCAGCGCGCCCTGCTCCTCGACCCCCGGGTCAGCGCCGACATCACCCGGACCGGATACCCGCTCCAGGCCGCCGCCGCCGGCGGTGGTGAGAACAACGCCGGCTTCATCCTCATGGACAACCCGGAACACGCCCGGCTGCGCCGCATGGTGACCGCGCCGTTCGCGATCAAGCGCGTGGAGGCGATGCGGCCCGGCGTGCAGAAGATGGTGGACGACCTGACATGCTCGCCGGACCAGGGCCGGGGACACGGCCATTCAGGACCGGATGGCGGTCCACGGGCGGCTCATCGCCTACCTGGATGAGCTGATGGGCGAGAAAATGGCCCGTCCGGCCGACGACCTGCTCTCCGGACTCGTCGAGCGGGTCAGATCCGGGGAACTGTCCCGGCTCGGATCGGCCCGTATGGGCGTGCTCCTGCTCATCGCCGGGCGCGAGACCACCGCCAACATGCGCTCGGCACTCTGGCCCTGCTCGAACAACCGGGGCAGCTCGAGCGGCTGCGCGACACCGACGACCCCAAGCGGGTCGCCGCCGCCGTCGAGGAACTGCTGCGCTATCTCACCATCGTGCACAACGGCCGCCGCCGCGCCGCCCTCGAGGACATCGAGATCGGCGGACAGGTCATCCGGGCCGGTGAGGGCATGGTCATGCCCAACGACCTCGCCAACCGTGACCCCACCGCCTTTGCCGACCCAAACCGGCTGTCTGGCCGCCGCGATCCGGCTCATCGAGTGATTTACTTGAGTTACGCAACGAGATGGTAAAGTGGCTCCCATGTCCACTCCACCGCTCCCCGACGTCCCCTCCCCGGAAGTGATCGAGATCGAGCGTGCGCTCACCCGTATCACGTATCTGAGCACGCGCGCCCGCCAGCACGAGCGGCTGATGGCCCTGGCGGGCGTGCTGCTCGACCGGGCCGCCGTCGCACTGCTGCGGCAGGTCGCCGACTCCGAGCCGCTGCGGCCGGGGGAACTCGCCGCGCGGCTGGGTGTGGAGGCCTCACACGTCACGCGCACGGTGCAGCAGTTGCAGAAGTCCGGCCACGTCACCCGCGTCCCCGACCCCGACGACCGCCGCGCCCAGCGCATCGAGCTCACCGACGCCGGGCGGCAGGCCATCACCAAGATCCGTGAGGTCGGGGTCCGCGGCATGCAGCTCGCCCTGTCCGACTGGTCGCCCGAGGAGCTGCGGCAGCTCGCCGGCCTCTTCCACCGCATGGTCGACGACTTCCTGGCCTACGCCGCCGAGGAGGAGCCCGAGTCGCAGACCATCCAGGAGAGCAGCGCCTGATCCCCGCGCCCGCGGACGGCCGCGACGGCGTTCGCACGGGCCGGACCCGGTTCACCGTGCGGCCGGGTCGCGCGGATCCGCCGGCTCGGCGACCGCGGGACCCGGCGGGGCGGGCTCGCGCAGCCGGCACAACAGCAGCCGGCCCAGGGCGGGCAGCGCGATCAGCGGCAGCAGCGCCGTCCGCAGGGACGTGGCGTCGGCCAGGGCTCCGATCGCGGGAGCGGCGAGGCCGCCGACGCTCACGGTCAGGCCCAGCGTGACACCGCCGGCCGTGCCCACGCGCCGGGGCAGAAAGTCCTGGCCCAGAGTGATGTGCAGCGAGAACGGCACATACAGGCCCGCCGACGTCAGCGCAACGAACGGATACACCGCCGGTCCGGGCACCAGGACCAGCCCGGCCACGGCCAGGACCGTCAGGGCGTACGACCGGCGCACCACCGCCAGCCGCCCGTACCGCTCGGCCAGCCGGCCCCCGGCCAGCGTGCCCACCGCACCCCCGGCGTAGAGCACGAACAGCGCCACCGTACCGGCCGCCTCCCCACCGCCGGTGCGCTCCCGCACGTACAGCGAGACGAACGCGCTCAGGCCGACGAACACGGCCGAGCGGCACACCACCGCACCGGACATCCGCAGGAAGGACGCCCAGTCGTCCTCACCCGGGGCGACGCACGCGCCGCCGCCCTCGGCGCCGGACCCGGCGGAACGCACCGCCGCCGCGCACAGGGCCGCTCCCGCAAGGGCCGGGACGACCAGGAAAGGAGAGGCATCCAGCCCGCCCGTGGCCACCACGGCGAAGACCAGCAGGGGTGCCAGCGCGAAACCGGCGTTGCCGCCGAAGGAGAACCAGCTCATCCCCGTGTGCCGGCCGCGCGCGACGGCCCGCGCCACCCGGGCGGCCTCCGGATGGTAGGCGGCCACGCCGGCCCCCGACACGGCGACCACCGCCAGAGTCAGCGCATAGGAGCCGGTCACCCCGCTCAAGGCCACGCCGGCCCCGGCCGTCAGCGCGCTGAGCGGCAGCAGCCACGGCATCGCCCACCGGTCGGTGAGCACCCCGAACAGCGGCTGCACCAGCGACGACAACAGGGAGGCCGCCAGGACGACACCCGAAGCGGCGGCATAGGAGTAGGCGCGCTCGGCGACGAAGTACGGCACCAGAGCGGCCACGGCTCCCTGGTACACGTCCACGCAGGCGTGCCCCAGGGACATCAGAAGGACGGGTCGGTCGTGTTTCGAAGCAGTCACCTGGCGATCGTCGTCGGCGGCGCCCGTGGCTCGCTTCCGATAATCTGCCGGACTGTGCCGAACATCCGCCACACCCCCGAGGCGCCGACCCGTGCCCAGCGGCTGACCGCAGGGGACCGTATCGACGCGCACCGGCACGACGACCACCAGATCGTCTACGCGGGCTCCGGCGTCGTCGCCGTCACCACCGACTCCGGCACCTGGTTCGCGCCCGGCACGCGTGCCATCTGGGTGCCCGCCGGCACCGTGCACGCCCACCGCGCCCACGGCCGCCTCGACCTGCACCTGGTCGGCCTGCCCGCCGACGACAACCCCCTCGCCCTGGACCACCCCGCCGTCCTCGCCGTCAGCCCGCTGCTGCGTGAGCTGATCCTCGCCTACACCCGCGACCCCGGCGACGACAGCCCCGAGCGCCGCCGGCTGCGCGACGTCCTGCGCGACCAGCTGCGCCACTCGCCGCAGCAGCCGCTGCGCCTGCCCACGCCCGCCGATCCGCGGCTGGCCGCCGTCTGCGCCCTCGTGCACGCCGACCCCGCCGACCCGCGCACCCTGGCCGCCCTCGGTGCCGCGACCGGGGTGGGGGAGCGCACCCTCAGCCGGCTCTTCCGCGGCGAGTTCGGCATGACCTTCCCGCAGTGGCGCACGCAGTCGCGGCTCTACCACGCCCTGCGGATGCTCGCCGACGGCCTGCCCGTGACGACCGTCGCCCACCGCTGCGGCTGGTCCTCCGCCAGCGCGTTCATCGACGTCTTCCGCCGCTCGTTCGGCTACACCCCGGGCGCGCACAACCGCCGCACCTGACCTGGTGAACCCCCCGGTCCGCCCGCCCCTTTACCGCCCGGTAATATCGCGCGGCAGGCCATCAGAGGAGGAACCGTGTCCCGGTCCGAACGCTCGCCCCTGCTGCTCGCCGGCCTGCTGGCCGCCGCGGGGGTCGCCCACTTCGCCGCCCCACGCTCGTTCGACGCGACCATTCCGCGCGGCCTGCCGGGCACGCCCAGGACCTGGACCTACGCCAGCGGCGCCGCCGAGCTGGCGCTGGCCGCGGGCCTGGCGGCGCCGCGCACCCGCAAGGCGGCCGCGCTGGCCACGGCGGCCTTCTTCGTCGGGGTGTTCCCCGCCAATGTGAAGATGGCCGCCGACTGGCGCCACCGCCCCACGCCCCAGAAGGCCGCCGCCTTCGGACGCCTGCCGCTGCAGGTGCCCCTCGTGCTCTGGGCCCGCGGCGTCGCACGGAACGCGGAGGGCCGCTCGTGAGCGCGCGCGTGGAGGCCGGGGACAAGGTCGAGGACTTCGAGCTGCCCGACGAGACCGGCACCGTCCGCACCCTGTCCGGGCTGCTCACCGAGGGACCGGTCGTGCTCTTCTTCTACCCGGCCGCCCTGACCCCCGGCTGCACCGCCCAGGCCTGCCACTTCCGCGACCTCGCCGCCGAGTTCGCCGCCGCCGGCGCACGCCCCGTCGGCATCAGCGGGGACACCGTCGAACGCCAGCAGGAGTTCGCCGGACAGCACGCCCTCGGCATGCCCCTGCTGTCCGACGCCGACGGCACGGTCCGCGAGCGGTTCGGCGTGAAGCGCGGCTTCTCCCTGGCACCCACCAAACGGACCACGTTCGTCATCGCGCAGGACCACACCGTCCTCGACGTCGTCCGCAGCGAGCTGCGCATGAACGCCCACGCCGACCGGGCGCTCGCCGCCCTGCGCGCTCACCGGAGCTGACACCGTCACGAAAGCACCGCCGCGGTTGATAGCGGGCGGCAAAGGGATGATCCTGGACGAATGGAGGACGCCTCCGCTGCTGCGATCATCGACGCGCGCGGCATTGTGACGGGGTGGAGCGAGGGTGCCCGGCGGCTGACCGGCTATCCGGCCGAAGAGGCCGTGGGCCGGGCCGGACGGGAACTGCTCGCCGAGGACGTACCGCCCGAGGCGGTGTCCGCGCGGTCGGGCACCGTCATGGTGCGGCACCGCGAGGGCTATCTGGTCGGGCTCCGTGTCAGCGGGTGTGCCGTGACCGGCCCGGGCGGGGAGTCCGGCGGATTCGTGATCACCGCCGAGCCGCCCGGCGGGGAGGAGACGTCCCTGGCCGGGCAGGCGTTCCAGCAGGCGTCCATGTCGATGTCCGTGTTCGACATCGGCCAGCGGTACATGCGGCTCAACGACGCGGCCTGCCACGTCATGGGCGTGTCCGAGGAGACCCTGCTGGGCCGGCACTTCCCGGAGACCGTGGCGGAAGCGGAGCACAGCCAGGGCTTCAACTGGCACCTCCGGCACGTCATCGAGACGGGCCGCCCGCTCCGCTACGAGAGCTACACCGGCGCCCCGGCCCTGAACCGCGAGCACGCCTGGGTCACCGAGATGTGGCCGGTCCGCGACCCCTCCGGCGAACTCCTCGGCACCGCACTCGCCGCCTTCGACAGCACCGAGCAGTACTGGGCCCGGCAGCGGCTGGCCCTGCTGAACGAGGCGGCGGCCACCATCGGCACCACCCTGGACGTGGTGCGCACGGCTGAGGAACTGATCGAGGTCGTGGTACCCCGGTTCGCCGACTTCGCCAGCGTGGATCTGTTCGACTGGGTCCTCGGCGCCGAGGAGTCGCCGACCGTGCCCACCGACGACATCGCGCTGCGCCGCGTCGCTCACGGCTCCCACACCGAAGGCACCCCGGAAGCCGCCGTCCGCCTGGGAGAAGTGGACGTCTACCCCGCCTTCTCACCCATCGCCCGGGCGATGCGGGAAGGCCGCGCGATCCTCAGCCAGGCAGGGGAGCCGTCCTTCATGCGCTGGGTCGCCGAGCGCAACACGCGCGCCCCGCAAGGACGCCCCTACCGCAAGGGCGTCCATTCGATGATGGCGGTGCCGCTGCGGGCCCGCGGCACCACCCTCGGCGTCGCCGTGGCCGTGCGCATCAAGCAGCCAGACGACTACGCCGCCGACGACGCGGTCTTCGCCGAGGAACTCGCCAGCCGGGCCGCGGTCTGCGTCGACAACGCCCGTCGCTTCGCCCGGGAGCGCACCACCGCGCTGGCCCTCCAGCACAGCCTGCTGCCGAGGGGGCTGCCCGGCCAGGCCGCCGTCCAGGTGGCCCACCGCTATCTGCCCTCCGGCTCGGCGGCCGGTATCGGCGGCGACTGGTTCGACGTCATCCCGCTGTCCGGCAGCCGGGTCGCGCTGGTCGTCGGGGACGTCGTGGGCCACGGCATCCCCTCCTCGGCGACCATGGGCCGGCTGGTCACGGCCGTACGCACCCTCGCCGACGTGGACCTGCCGCCCGACGAGCTCCTCACCCACCTGGACGACCTGGTCACCCATCTGGCGTCGGACGACCAGGGCGACGAGGTCGCCGAACTCGGCGCGACCTGCCTCTACGCCGTCTACGACCCCGTCACACGCCGCCTGAACCTGGCCGCCGCCGGGCACCCCGCGCCCGCCCTGGTGCTGCCCGACGGATCCGCCCGGCTGATCCCCATGAGCGCGGGGCCCCCGCTGGGCGTCGGAGGGCTGCCGTTCGAGGCGACGGAGCTCCAACTGCCCGAGGGCTCCGTCGTCGCCCTCTACACCGACGGACTCATCGAGGACCGCGACCGCGACATCGACCACGCCACCGACGAGCTGTGCCGCGCCCTGACCGTGCCCGCCGACTCGCTCGACGCCCTCTGCGACACCGTGCTGAAGGCCGTACTGCCCGAGGAGCCCAGCGACGACGTGGCGCTGCTGCTGGCCCGCACCCGGGCGCTGGGCGCGGACCGGGTCGCCACCTGGGACGTCACCGGGGACCCCGCTGAGGTGGCCGCCACCCGGCAGGCCGCTACCGACCAGCTCACCGCGTGGGGGCTGGACGAGACGGCCTTCGTCACCGAACTGGTCGTCAGCGAACTGGTCACCAACGCCATCCGGTACGGCGCCCCGCCCATCCAGCTGCGCCTGATCCGCGACCAGAACCTCATCTGCGAGGTGTCCGACGGCAGTTCGACCTCGCCGCACCTGCGGCGGGCCCACCAGGACGACGAGGGCGGGCGCGGACTGCTGCTGGTCGCCCAGCTCACTCAGCGCTGGGGCAGCCGGCAGACCACCAGGGGCAAGACCATCTGGTGCGAGCAGCCGCTCACCCCGCTGTTCTGACCACGCCCCGGAACGTCATTCCCCGGCCGCGTCCGAGGCCACCTGGGCGAGGGTGCGGCCGGACCTGGCCGAACGCGCCCGGCGCGGATCGGGTGCCCCCTGCGTACGAGCGCCCCCGGTCCGCTTCACGAGCAGCCAGGCCTCCTCGCCCCCGTCCGAACCATCCCGGAACCGGGTGAGGGCGTATTCGCCGTGCAGCTTCGACCCGCTCAGCCGGAACGTGGCGTGCCCGCGCTCCAGCGACTTGGCGAAGTCCACGGGCCTGCCCCCGCGGTCATGGCTCAGCGGCTCGTACGTGCCGTGGTCCCAGACGATCACGGTGCCGCCCCCGTACTCGCCGTGCGGGATCACGCCCTCGAACTCCTCGTACTCCAGCGGATGGTCCTCCGTGGGCACGGCCAGCCGCTTGTCCTTCGGGTCCGCCGAGGGGCCCTTGGGGATCGACCAGGACTTCAGCACATCGTCCACCTGCAACCGGAAGTCGAAGTGCATCGTGCTCGCGTCATGGATCTGCACCACGAACCGGGGCCGGTCCCCGGAGGCCGCCCCGCGCCCCCGGGGCTCGCCGGTCCGGCCGAAGTCGCGCTTGCCGCGGTAGTCCCGCAGCCGGTCCCGATCGGCCACGAGCCGCTCCTTCCTGCCTGGGGACCCCGGGTACCCGTCAGAACTCCTCGTGCACCTCGGGGTCCCCGCCGACGCGCCGGTGCGCCCGGTCGGCGACGGTCCGCAGCTCGTCCTCGCTCAGCTCGAAGGCGAAGACGTCGAGGTTCGCGCGCTGCCGCTCGGGGTTCGCCGACTTCGGGATGGGCACCGCGCCGAGCTGTGTGTGCCAGCGCAGGACCACCTGCCCGGCCGACACCCCGTGCGCCTCGGCGATCCGCGCCACGGCCGGGTCCCGCAGCAGGGGCGTGCCCCGGCCCAGCGGGCTCCAGCTCTCGGTGACGATGCCCTTGCCCGCGTGGAAGGCGCGCAGCTCGTCCTGCGGCAGGAAGGGGTGCAGCTCGATCTGGTTCACGGAAGGCAGGACACCGGTCTCCTTCTCCAGTCGCTCGATGTGCGCGGCCGTGAAGTTGGAGACGCCGATCGAGCGGACGAGCCCCTCCTCGCGCAGCTTGATCATGGCCCTCCAGGCGTCGACGTACCGGTCCACGCGAGGCAGCGGCCAGTGGATCAGGTACAGGTCGACGTACTCCAGGCCGAGGCGGGCCCGGGACTCCTCGAACGAGGCGAGCGTCTCCTCGTAGCCGTGGTGCCGGCCGGGGAGCTTCGTCGTCACGACGATCTCCTCGCGCGGCACCACGCCGGAGGCCACACCGCGGCCCACCCCGGTCTCGTTGCGGTAGTTCGTCGCCGTGTCGATCAGGCGGTAGCCCGCCTCCAGGGCCGAGAGCACCGCCTGCTGCGCCTCGTCGTCGCCCAGTGGCCAGGTGCCGAGGCCCAGGGCGGGGAGCGTCGTACCGTCGTTGAGTGTGTGCGTCGGGATGCTGATCACTGCCGGACCTTCCCGTTGACTGCTGACCGTGTCGTCCCTCCAGCGTCACGGATAGGGTGGGCGATGATCAACCGGACAGGTGGGGGATGGGGACGGCGGACGGTATGGACAGCGCCGAGAAGAAGCCGGTGACGGGATCGGGACGTCCCACCTCGCGGGACGTGGCCCGGCTCGCCGGCGTGTCGCACACGGCGGTGTCCTTCGTGTTCAACGGCCGGGCCGACGGCAACCTCTCGCCCGCCACCCAGGAACGCATCCGGCAGGCCGCGACCCAGCTCGGCTACCGGCCCGACCCCGTCGCCCGCGGCCTGCGCCGCAGCCGTACGGCCGTGATCGGCCTGGTCACCGACGAGATCGCCTCCTCGCCCTTCGCCGGACGGCTGCTGCGCGGCGCCATGGACACCGCCTGGGCCGGCGAGCACCTGGTCCTCACCGTCGACTCCGGCGGCGACCCGGCCAAGGAGGACGCGGCCGTCGCCGAGCTCCTCGACCGGCGCGTCGACGGCATCATCTACGCGGCCATGTCCCTGCGCCGCGTCCGCGTCCCCGAGGGACTGCACCGCACCCACTCCGTGCTGGCCAACTGTCTGCCCGAGGACGACTCGCTGCCCGCCGTCATCCCCGCCGAGCGCGCGGGCGGCCGTACGGCGGCCCGGCTGCTGCTGGAGCAGGGGCACCGGCGGGTCGCGCTCGTCGGCGGGCAGGACGACATCGCCTCGGTGGAGCGGCTGCGCGGCTTCCGCGACGCGCTGCGCGCCGAGGGCATCACCGTGCCCAGGGGATGGGTCGTGCGGACCGGCGGCGAGATCTCCGGTGGGTACGAAGGCACCGTCCGTCTCCTCGAGGGGGCCCCGGCCGACCGGCGGCCCACCGGGATCTTCAGTTACAACGACCGGGTCGCGGCGGGCGTCCTGCACGCCGCGACCCGGCTCGGGATCTCCGTGCCCGGCGAGTTGTCGGTGGTGGGCTACGACGACCAGGAGCACATGGCCGCCTACCTCGCACCGCCCCTCACCACCGTCGCGCTGCCCCACCGGGCGATGGGGGAGGCCGCGGCCGGGCTCCTCCTCGAAGCCATCGCCACCGGACGCACGCCGCCCGCCACCGTGCGGCGCCTGGCCTGCCCGGTGATCAGTCGCGCCTCGGTGGGACCAGCTCCCATCCGGTGACGGCCGCGCCGGACGTCACGCTCAACTCCCCCACGTCGTCCGGACGTCGGTAGATCCGCTCGGTGACCATGGCCCGGTCGCCGACGAACAGCTCGTACAGCGAGCCGTCGACGAGGACGCGCACCGTGAGCTCCTCGTACGGCGGCACATGGACGACGATCGGCCCGGCCGCCTCGGCCTCCTCGCGGGGCCAGTCCCCCCGGTCGAGTGTCACGGCGCCCTCTTCAGGGTCGAGAGAGACCGTGAGCCCGGCTCCTGAGGCCGAGCGCAGGAGGGTCACGGTGGTGCGGTCGCGGGCGCTGACGGTCAGGTCGTAGGCCGCCGGGAGCGCGGTCCGGCCGGGGGTGGTGACGAACGGCTCCGCGGCGTGCAGCCGGCGCAGCTCCGGGGCCGGGGCCACCCGCAGCGCCCCGTCGGGATGGACGTCGACGACGCGGGGAGCGGTCAGGACACCTGCCCAGTCGCTCCCGCCCTGCTCGCGGGCCTCCCACGACCAGCCCCACATCAGGGCCCGGCCCTGCTCCTGGAGCACCGCGGGCGCGTAGAAGTCACGGCCGTGGTCGAGCCGGCCGCCCGTCCGCACGGTGAAGCGCAGGTCCGCGTCCAGACGGCCCGTCAGATATCCGGTGGTCCAGGGGTGGCCGTCCCACAACGACACCACCAGCACCCACTCGCCGCCCCGCGCCGCGTACAGCTGCGGGCACTCCCAGCCGGTCGCCCGGTCGCCGAACGCCGCCGCGGCGGCCGGGTCCCGGCCGTCCAGGAGCACACCGGCGAAGCGCCAGTCGGCCAGGTCGTCGCAGTCGTAGAGCAGGACCGACGGCGTGCCGTCGGCGTGCCCCGCGCCGACCAGCGCCAGGCGCCTCCCGTCGTGGCGGAAGACGAACGGGTCGCGGAACATCACCACGTCCAGCCCCTCGGGCGGGCCCGTCACCACCGGAGTGGGCAGGGGAGCCCACTCGGTCAGCGTCTCGTCGTCCGGGTCCGCCGCCCGGGCCAGGCAGATCGTGCCGAGGCCGGTGTGGTTCCGGTCGACACCGGTGTAGACGGCCGTCGGCACGCCGTCGTCGTCGACCACACACCCCGACCAGCAACCCGCCTCGTCCGGGCCCCCCGGTGTCGGGGTGAGCGCGATCGGGTGGTGTTCCCAGTGCACGAGGTCCGGGCTGGAGGCGTGCCCCCAGTGGACGTTCGCGTGCACCGGGGCGTCCGGGTTGTGCTGGTAGAAGAGGTGGTGGCGGCCACGCCAGCGGAAGGGCCCGTTGGGGTCGTTCATCCAGTTGGCGGGCGGGCGGACCCGGTAGCGCGGGGCGTTCGGGTCCTGCGGGGGAGCGGTGAGGCTCAACGGTTGACTCCTGCGGAGGTGATGCCCTCGCGCAGAGGGCGCTGGCCGACGACGAACACGGCGACGGCGGGAATCATGGAGAGGACGACACCGGCGAGCACGACGGAGATCGAGCCGGTGCCGAGATTGCCCTGGAGGGAGACCAGACCCAGCGGCAAGGTGTAGTTCTGCCCCGAGGTCTCGAGGATCAGCGGCCGGAAGAACTCGTTCCAGTGGTAGTTGAAGGCCAGCACGCCGACGATCGCGAGGCCGGGCGCGGCCAGCGGGGCGTACACGGAGCGGAAGGTCCGCCAGGGCCCGGCGCCGTCCAGCATGGCCGCCTCGCCCAGGTCCTTGGGCATGCCCAGGAAGTACTGGCGCATCAGGAACGTGCCGAAGGCGGTCGGGAAGGCCGGGATGATCAATCCCAGCAGGGTGTCGGTCAGGCTCATCGACTTCAGCACCAGGAACACCGGCACGATGGTGACCTGCAACGGCACCATCATCGTCGCCAGGACCAGGCCGAACAGCGGCTTCTTGAAGCGGAACTCCAGCCGTGCGAAGGCGTATCCGGCAAGGCCCGCCGTGATCATCTGGCCGACCGCGATCAGCCCGGTGACCAGGGTGGAGTTCAGCGCCAGCAGCCAGACGTCGATCTGGTCGAACACGCCCCGGTACGCCTCGGTGGACGGGTTCGTCGGGACGAGCTGCGGCGGTAGGTCGAACGCCTCGGCAGGGGTGCGCAGCGAGGTGGAGACCGTCCACACCACCGGGCCGAGGGTGAGCAGCGCGCATACGGCCAGACCGGCGATCCGCGCCCAGGGCGCCAGCCGGTACCGCACACGGCCAAAGGACAGGGTTGCTTGGCTCATGAGAGGACTCACCCGGCTCACTGGTAGTGGACGAAACGCCGGCTGAGCCGGAACTGGAGGGCCGTGACCGCCATGATCAGCACGAACAGCAGCACACCCACCGCGGACGCCTCACCGAAGCGCAGCTGCTCGAAGGCCGTCTCGTAGATCACCATCACGACCGTGCGGGTGGAGTCGCCGGGACCGCCGTTGGTGAGGACGTAGGGCTGTTCGAAGACCTGCAGCGCGTTGATGATGCCGACGACC
This sequence comes from Streptomyces sp. NPDC044719, assembly GCF_056433405.1. NCBI lineage: Bacteria > Bacillati > Actinomycetota > Actinomycetes > Kitasatosporales > Streptomycetaceae > Streptomyces > Streptomyces sp. NPDC044719. Next base: position 162,907 of record NZ_JBWKHE010000009.1, on the reverse strand, counting down.
GAGGCGACCAGCAGCGTCGGTGACAGCAGCGGCAGGGTGACGGTGAGGTGCTTGCGCAGGCCGGTCGCGCCGTCCAGGGCGGCGGCCTCGTGGATCTCCTTCGGGATGTTGTTCAGGCCGCCGATGAACAGCAGGAACGAGAAGCCGAACTGCTGCCAGACATAGACCAGGACCACGGTCGCCATCGCCGCGTTCTCCGACGTCAACCACGGTACGGGCGCGATCCCGACGAAGCCGAGCAGCCAGTTGACCACCCCGAAGTCCTGGTTGAACAGGTACTTCATCACGACCGAGATCGACGCGGCGGACAGCACGAGCGGGAAGAAGAACGCTGAGCGGAACACCGACCGCAGCCACACCGGCATCCGGCCGTTGAGGGTCAGGGCGAGCGCCAGCGCGATCAGCAGTTGCAGTGCCACCGCGAACACCATGAACACCAGCGTGTTGCGGAAGGACACCAGGACGGTCTCGTCGCCGAACACCTCACCGTAGTTGGAGAGCCCGGCGTAGGACGGCGAGTCGATGACATTCCAGTGGAACAGGCTCAGGACCACCGAGCCGAGGATCGGGACGACCGTGAAGACGACGATGCCCACGATCGTCGGCGTCAGGAACAGCGTGGCCAGCAGCCGGGTGCCGCGGTCACGGGCCGAGGGGCCCTTCGGCGCGGGGGCAGGCGGGGCCGCGGGTCGCTCGGCCCGTGCGGGCGGTGTCTGGGTGTTCGTCACGCGTCACGCTCCATGGCCTTCTCCAGATCGCCCTGCATCCGGCGCAGCGCGGGACGCACCGAGCGCGGGGAGGCCAGGGCCGTACCTGTGTGCTTAAGCAGTACCTGCTCGACCTCCGCGACCTGCGGCGGCGCCGGGATCGGGCCGGTGTCGGGGAACCGGTCGAGGGTGTCGTAGAAGACCGGCCAGTGGGCCGGACCCGTCTTCTCGTAACGGGCGGCGGTCAGCAGCGAGCGGCGGGCCGGGGTCGTCTGGTTCGTGGCGAACAGCCGCTCGAGGGTGTCCTTGCGGGCCGCGTACTTGATGAACTCCCATGCCTCGTCCTGCATCTTCGAGGTGCGCAGCAGCGCGTAGCCCGCCGCGCCGTACTGCATGCGCTGGGTGCGCCAGCGCGGGAAGTACTGCACGTCGAACCCGTCCCGCCGCATGCCCGCCAGATGCAGGCCGCCCGCCCAGAAGCCGCCCGCCGGTGTGACACCGACCCGGCCGGTGGAGAACACACCGATCAGGTTCTGGCCGTTGCCGCCCTCGGGGCGGGTGCACAGGCCCTCCTGGATGAGGGAGGCGAGATAGTCGTAGACCTCCTCCACCCGGTCGTGGGTGGCCTGCGGCGTCGTCCAGCGGAAGCCGCCCCCGCGGCCCCTGCGCCGGCCCGCCGGATAGAAGCCGTCCCAGAGCCACTGCCCGCCGGGCGCCTTGGACTCGGTGAGCAGGTTGGTGTCGTTCGCGAACAGCCAGGGCACCACGCCGCCCCAGAGCCGGTTGGTCCAGAAGTAGGGCGTGAAGCGGCGCCCGCCGGACTCCTTCATGTCCCGCAGGAGCCTGGTGAAGTCGTCGCGGGTCCAGTCGGCCGGCGGGAAATCCGCCCCCGCCCGGCGCAGCACCTGCCGGTTGAAGTACATGTCGGCCGCGTTGAACTCCACCGGCAGCTGGTAGAGGCTGCCTTCGTACATCATCGACTCCACCAGTGACGGGTGGACGTCGGCGAAGTACTCCTTCAGCTCGGCCGCGTCCCGCCGCACCCACTTGTCCAGGGCCACGCCGAGCCGCTGCGCGAACAACTGCACGCCCTCGGTGGCGACGTAGACGAGGTCGGGGGCGGTGCCGGCCGCGACCTGGGTGAGGATCTTCGCGAAGAAGTCCGACCAGTCGACGGCCTGCACCGCGTTGATCCGGAGCTTGATGTCGGGGTGCAGCTCGCGGAAGCCCTCCTGAAGGGTGCGGATGGCCTCCGGCCCGTAGGCGGGGCCCAGCGTGGCGACGACCAGGGAGCCGTCGTCCCGGCCGGGGATGTCGGCTCCGGTGAGCCGGTCCCAGCTCGCGGCGGTGCCGGCCAGGGCGGCGGCCCCCGCGCCATAGGCGCCGTACCGCATCAGAGCGCGGCGGGTGAGGTGCGAGTCGGTCATCTGTGGGGCCTAACTCGTGTTAGACGAGGGTTGATGCCCCAGATGATGTGAGGACCGAACCGACCTGTCAAGGCGTGTGACCGCTTGACCTTTAACGAGTTAGGTCCGAGAGTCCTGGTCCCATGAGCCGCCGTTTCCGACGAGAGGAACGAGTGTGATGAGCGGGATCACCAGGAGAGCGCTGTTCGCCGGCTCGGCCATGGGCACGGCCGGCGCGTTACTGCCCGCCGCGGCGGGCCCGGCCGCAGCCAGGCCGAGGGCGGCCCGTGCGAGCTACCGCGCCGCCTATCACTTCACCGTCCCCGAACAGTGGAAGAACGACCCGCAGCGCCCGGTCTGGATCGACGGCGCGTACCACTACTACTACCTCCACAACGCCGACTACCTCTCCGGTGAGGTCGGCACCGCCTGGCGTCTGGCCACCAGCACCGACCTGGTCTCCTTCACGGACCGGGGGATCGCCGTGCCCAAGGACATCAACCCCAACGGCGACGTCTGGTCGGGCTCGGCGGTGGTCGACACGGAGAACACCGCGGGCTTCGGGGCGGGCGCGGTCGTCGTCCTGGCCACGATGTCGCCGCACGACGGCCCGAGCGACCAGGCGCAGTACCTGTACTACTCCACCGACGGCGGCCGTTCGTTCACCCCGCACGGCACCGACCCGGTGCTGCCCAACCCCGGTGTGCGCGACTTCCGCGACCCGAAGGTGATCCGCGACGAGGAGCGCGGGCGGTGGGTGATGACCCTCGCCGAGAACGACAAGGTGGGCTTCTACCACTCCGCCGACCTCAAGTCCTGGACGTACGTCAGCGGTTTCGTCAGGGGCGGCATCGGAGTGCTGGAGTGCCCCGACCTGTTCCGCATCCGTGCCGGGGACGGCACCGTGAAGTGGGTGCTCGGCGTGAGCGCCAACGGCAAGGCCGCCGGGCTGCCGAACACGTACGCGTACTGGACGGGCTCCTTCGACGGCAGCGCGTTCACCGCCGACGCCACCGAGCCGCAGTGGCTCGACCAGGGCTGGGACTGGTACGGAGCCGTCACCTTCGACCAGCGCGGCGCCGACGGCACGCCCGACGAGGAGACCCGCTGTGCGATCGGCTGGCTGAACAACTGGGACTACGCCCACATCACGCCCACCATCGACAGCGACGGCTTCAACGGCACCGACTCGATCGTCCGCGAGATCACGCTGAAGCGCGCCGCCGACGGCACCTTCCACCTGGTGTCCCGGCCGGTCGCCGCGCTCGACCGGTACGTCTCCCGCACGGTGCGGCTCGGCGACCTGGCGGTCGACGGCACCCGCGTCCTCGACTACCGGGGCACCGCCTACGAACTGACCTGTGAGATCACCTGGGAGCAGCTCACAGGCGCGGGAGTGCAGTTGCGGCGCTCCCCGGACGGCGTCCGGCACATCGACGCCGGAGTCCACCGCGACTACGCCTACCTCAACCGCCGCCCCTCCGTCTCCCCGGACATGTCGGGCAGATGGCAGGAGAGCCACAGCCCCTTCGACCCGGCCCGGCGGGCGGTGAAGCTGCGGATCCTGGTCGACCGTACGTCCGTGGAGATGTTCGTGGACGACGGCCGGTACGTGCACTCCTCGGCGGCCTTCCCCTATCTGGTCGACACGGGGCTCGCGCTCTTCACGATCGACGGGAAGGCGGTGTTCCGGAACACGGTGGTCCGGGAGTTCAGGGTGTGAGGGGCGCCGACGCGGTGTCGCCCCGGGCGGAGATCACTGTCACGATCTTCGGGACGGCAGACACTCGCCCACGACCAGCGGAGCGCTCATGACGACGGACGGCCCGATCACGGACGAGGCGGCGCGGGAGGCCGGGGTGGAGGTGAGGCCGGTCGCCGGGCACATCGGCGCCGAGATCAGCGGCGTCGACCTGGCGGCGGACCTCGACGACGCCGTGATCGCCGCGATCAGGGCGGCGGTGCTGCGATGGAAGGTGGTGTTCTTCCGGGGACAGCGGCTGGACCACACCGGGCATGTGGCGTTCGCGCGCCGGTTCGGCGACATCGTGGTGCTGCCCCGGCGCGGCAAGGCCTCGCCGCCCGGCTTCCCCGAGATCGAGACGACCGCCGACCGGCTGGAACTGGGCGGGCGGTTCGGCATGGAGCACGACGAGTGGCTGCGGCGGCGCCGGCACACCCTGCTGCGCGGCTGGCACTGCGACCACGGCGCCCGCGTCGACCCGCCCGCCGCGACGATCCTGCGCGCCGAGACCGTACCGCCCTACGGCGGCGACACCACCTGGTCGAACCTGGCGGCGGCGTACGCCGGACTCTCCGCGCCGCTGCGGGAGTTCGTCGACGGGCTGCGGGCCGAGCACCGGCTCGGCGTCGGCTACCAGCCCCGGCCCGGTGATGACGCGTACGTCCGGCACCTGCTGGACCGCCAGGTCGCCTCGCTGCACCCGCTGGTGCGTGTCCACCCGGAGACGGGGGAACGCATCCTCTACGTCAACGGCTACTACGTCGAGCAGATCGCCGGCCTCTCCCGGCCCGAGAGCGGCGCGATCCTGGACCTTCTGCTGGAGCAGGCGGTCCGGCCCGAGTACACGGTGCGGTTCCGCTGGGAGCCGGGCAGCGTGGCGTTCTGGGACAACCGCGCCACCATGCACCTGGCCCCCGGCGACACCGCGCACCTCGACCATCCGCGGATCATGCACCGGGTGATGCTCGCGGGGGGCGTGCCCGTCGGGGTGGACGGCAAGCCGTCCGAGGTGATCACCGGCAGTGAGCCGGGCCGTTGGTGAACTCAGCCGCCCGCCCGCCACCCCAGCGCCGGCCCGAGCTTCGTCGCCATGTCGGTGAGGATCTGCAGATAGTCCTCGTGCTCGAAGGTGAAGGGCAGTGCGAACGCCACCTCGTCCACCTCCCGGAACGCGGCGTGCGCGTGCAGCCGCTCGGCGATCTGCGTGGAGGTGCCCACCAGGTCCGGCGCGAACAGCAGTCGCGCGGGGCCCTGTGGTTCGGACGTACGGGGGGTGCGCTCGGCGGCGTACTCCTCGTACCGGGCGCGCTGTGCGGGCGAGGCCGAGTCCGTCGGGATGACCACGAGGCCCTGCGAGACCCGGGCGGCCTCGCCGTCGGGGTGGGCGGCGCGGAAGGCGCGGATGTGGGAGAGCTGGATCTCCCCGAAGTCGTAGGGGCCGTAGGGGTCTTCGGCCTTGACGACGCTGCTGGTGAGGAGGTTCATGCCGTGCTCGCCCGCCCACCGGGCCGAGCGCAGGCTGCCGCCGCCGTACCACATGCGGCGGCCCAGGCCGGGGGAGTGCGGCTGCACCCGCTGCGAGAAGACCTCGAAGCCTTCCCGCCCGCTGAAGTCCGTCGCCGGCTTGCCCCGGACGAAGTCCAGCAGCCGTTCCACTCGCCCGTAGCCGAAGTCCTCGGTGTCGGCCGTGTCCGGGTAGAGCGCGCCCTTGACCTGGTCGTAGTGCATCGGCGGGCCCACGCTGACGCCCGGGTTGAGGCGGCCGCCGGACAGCAGGTCGACGGTGGCCAGGTCCTCGGCCAGCCGCAGGGGATTCTCCCAGCCGAGCGGGATGACCGCCGTGCCGAGTTCGATGCGGCGGGTGCGCTGGGAGGCCGCGGACAGGACCGCGACGGGCGAGGAGATGCCGTACTGGAGATGGCGGTGGCGTACCCACGCGCTGTCGAAGCCGAGCCGCTCGCCCAGCTCGATGATCTCCAGCGTCGTCTCGTGGCCACGGCGTGGATCCGCCTCGTCGAACAGCCCGATGGTCAGGAAACCCAGCTTGCGCAGCGGTCGTGAGGTCGGTGGCACGGACCCTCCATCATTGAACGTTCAATGGCTACGCCTGTGCCAACCCCGCCACCGTCCGCCCTGTTCCCGCCGCACCGGGTCAGCGCAGCGGGATCGTCACCTCGTCCTCGATCGGCGGGGCGAGTTCCTGGGCGCGGTCGCCGGTGGCCGCGTGGCAGCGCAGGCGTACCGAGTCCGGGGAGACGTCCAGGCGCAGGAAGCACTTGAAGAACGGCGGGCTGTAGGTCGCCGAGCTCGGTGAGAACAGCGACGTGTAGATCTTCCGTACGGGCAGCCGGAACCGTTTGGCCTTGTCGGGCCGGCGACCGGTGCCGAGCAGCCCGGCGACCAGGCGGACGCGCCGGGTGACACGGGTCGAGGTGGCCGGCGAGCGGGCGGGCCGGATGCCGAGGCGCTCGGCGATCACGGCCGTCGCCTCGGCCTCGGTGAGTGTGAAGAAGCGGCGCATGCGCAGCCGGCGGCCGTACAGCCGGCTGTAGAAGGCGAGGGAGTCACCGCGCAGCGGATAGCAGCGGAAGTCCTGCTCGGTGACGTTCGCGACGGAGACGCGGGGGATGGTGTGGGTGGCGTGCATGAACGCCCCGCCACCGCCCGCGACCACGTACTGGAGGGTGCGTCCGTCGTCCAGCCGGACCGGGTAGCGCTGGTAGTTGTGGATGTCGCCGCCGATCGCCGCCACGTAGTGGTGCGCGGGGTCGCGGACGATGCCGTCGACCGTGCCGCCTCCCTCGATGGCACACGGTTCGTGCCTGCCGTCCACGTACAGGGGCGAGCCGGTGACCAGGATCTTCGGGCGGGGACCCTGGGAGACCTCGCGCAACCAGGCGCCCTGCTCGGCGTCGAGGGTGCCCAGCAGACCCGTGTCGATGCCGATGATCCGCACCGGTCCGGCGTCGATCGCCCAGTACGGGCCCGGCTGAACCGCCTGCTGAGCGGGGGAGGAGCGCAACTTGCGGGCCTCGGCCAGGTGCTGCCCGTCGTCCGGGCGCGGCCTGTGCCACAGCAGGGACCGCAGCCAGGCCCGGGTGAGGGGGCGCGGCCGGGGCTCGGGCGGCAGCGGCGGGGCGTCGTCGCAGAAGACGCGCATGAAGCCGCCGAGGTCCTCGTACCAGTCGTGGTTGCCGGGTATCGCGTAGATGGGCGCCTGGTAGTCCTGGTACGGGCGGAAGAACTTGGTGTCGTAGTCGTCCGCGCTGCCCACCGGGTAGATCACGTCACTGGCCAGTACGGCGAAGCTGGTGTCCTGACCGGTCTTCAGAAAGCCCGGCACGACGGCGTACTGGGGGTCGTCGCCCTCGCCGGTGTCGCCGATGACGAGGAAGGAGAACCGGTCCGGCTCCTCGCGCCGGATCACCTTGTCGGCCGGTGCGCCCGTCGCCTCGCGCTGTGCCACCCACCGGCCGCGGATCCGGCCGGTGGGGTCGCCGAACCAGGAGGCCAGCACGCCGTTGCGGGCGGCCCACAGCGTCTTCGGGTTCAGCCAGGAGATCTTCTCGACCCGCGGCGGCATCAACTGCTGGTACGCGCCGCGTTCGGTGCTGTTCCAGCCGGCGCCTTCGGCGGTATCGCGTGAGGAGTCAGACACCGGTGCACCGTAACAATCGATCTAGAAGCCGTCCGCGGCGGGTGCCTCACCGCTTACGGGCGGGCCACCCCGCTGTGGGTCGCGAACTGCTGGGCGAAGCCGCGGAGTTGGGCACCGAGTCCTTCGCGGAGGTGCCCGGGTGCGATACGGAGGGCCGTTCGCCCAGCACCAGCAGCGGATCGAACATCACCACGACCCCGGCCAGCAGGAGGAAGACGACCGGTCCGATCAGCATCGGCAGCAGCAGTGACATGGGCGAGTCGCCGGCCCATGTCCCGCCCGCCGTGTCGTGCACATGGACGCTGACGGCGGCCATGCCCGTGTAGTGCATCCCGGACACCGCCACACCCATCACGAGGCTCGCCCCGAGGCTCATCAGCAGGCTGCGGATCGTGACGGCCGACCACAGCGCGGCGGTCGCCGCGGCGATGGCGATCAGCACGGACAGCGCGACACCGAGTGGGTCGTAGCCGACGTCGCCGTTCAGCCGCATCGCCGCCATACCCAGATAGTGCATGGTCGCGACGCCCAGTCCCGTGACGGTACCCGCGACCGCCAGGACCGGGAGGCCCGTGCCGCGGTAGCCGACGATGAACACGCCGATGCCCACCACGACAACGGCCACGACGAGACTGAGCACCGTCGTGGCCGCGTCGTAGCGGATCCGGGTCTCCTCCACGTGGAAGCCGATCATGGCGATGAAGTGCATCGTCCAGATGCCGCACCCGATGGAGGCGGCGCCTAACGCCAGCCAACCGGGTTTCCAGGATCGCTCGTTGAGCAGCGAGCGCACGATGCACCGCAGCCCCAGTGCCCCTCCCAGACAAGCCATCAAATAGGCCGCAACCGGGGTCACCGCACCGTAGCGGAACCCGTCGACCGTGCCGTCCATGAGCCAACTCCCCCCAGAGTCCTGGCTGGTGTGGAGGCAAGGTTTACGTGCCGTGGACACGTGAAAGCAAGCCCTTACCGTCGGTAGATCGACAACTTACTTTCATCGACAGTCGACTTCGGTCAGAATGTGCGCTTCAGGAGGTCGAGCAGAGCCGCCCAGTGCCGCTCGTCGCCCTCCTGGTGGTACGACGCCGTGTCGGCCTGCGTGAAGCCGTGGGGCGCGCCCGGATACACCTCGCAGCGGTGGCGGACGCCCGCCGCCGTCAGGGCCTCCTCCAGGCGCTCGATCTGCTCCGGCGGCAGCGAGGGGTCCTGGTCGGCGTGGCCGAAGTACAGCTCGGCGGTGATCCTGCCGGCCACCAGGTGCGGGCTGTCCGGTGTGTCCGTCGCCAGCCGCCCGCCGTGGAAGCCGGCCGCGGCCGCGACCCGCTCCGGGTAGGTGCCGGCGGTGAGCAGCGAGAGGCGGGCCCCCATGCAGTAGCCGGTCAGCGCGACCGGGCCGTCGGCCACGGCGGGAGACTCGGCCAGCCAGCCGAGATAGGCGGCGGCGTCCCGCATCGCGACGTCAGGCGTCAGGGCCTGCATGACCGGCATGATGCGCTCGAATATCTCCGGACGCGCCCCCGGATCGATGAACTCGGGCAGCTCGAACACAGGGGCGCGACCGTGCCGGTAGAACACGTTCGGCACCAGCACCGTGTAGCCCTGGCCGGCCAGCCGGTCGGCCATGGAGCGCAGCCGCGGACGCAGGCCGAAGGCGTCCATGTAGAGCAGGACCGCCGGATGGGCGGCCCCGTCGTCGGGACGGGCCAGATACGCGTCCGCGGTGCCGTCCTCGGTGCGGATGTCGACAGCGGTTCCCTGTACGGCGGTCATGGCTGGGCTGCCTCTCTGCGGGGTGTCGGAGCTGCGGGGTCCCGGACCCGAGAGGTGTCGGACCCGCGGGATCCCGGCCGGGGACCCGTCCGCGTGACCGGGCGGATCACGGGCATCGTGACACGCGCTTTCCCGGGGCATTTCACCCACCCCCCGCACACGGTTCAACCGTGAACGGCCTTTGGCGTGCCCTTTACTCGAACCGTGTGGTGTCTCCCGCGCCGTGCCGCACGATCTCCGCCTCGCCGCCGGAGAAGTCGATGACCGTCGTCGGCTCGGTGCCGCAGTCGCCGGAGTCGACCACCGCGTCCAGGACGTGGTCGAGCTCGTCCTTGATCTCCCAGCCCTGCGTCATCGGCTCCTCCTCGCCGGGCAGCAGCAGCGTGCTGGACAGCAACGGCTCACCGAGCTCGGCGAGCAGGGCCTGGGTGACGACGTGGTCCGGGATCCGGACGCCGACCGTCTTCTTCTTGGGGTGCTGCAGCATGCGCGGCACCTCCTTCGTCGCCGGAAGGATGAACGTGTAACTGCCGGGCGTCGAGGCCTTGATCGCGCGGAACACGTCCTTGTCGACCCGCACGAACTGGCCGAGCTGCGCGAAGTCCTGGCACACGAGGGTGAAGTGGTGCCGGTCGTCCAGCTTGCGGATCGACCGGATCCGGTCGATGCCGTCCCGGCTGCCCAGGCGGCAGCCCAGTGCGTAACAGGAGTCCGTGGGGTAGGCGACAAGAGCGTCCGCGCGGATGCTGTCGGCGATCTGGCCGATGGTGCGCGGCTGGGGGTTGTCGGGGTGCACGTCGTAGTACTTCGCCATCTGCCGAGCTTATGCCGCCCGAGCGGGCCGGTGGCGCAGGGTGGGGTTTCGGCCCGGGATGAGTGCGTGGCACACGTGAGGTAACGTCCCCGACCGGTGCGCCGGAGGCGGTGCGAGGAGCGAGGGGAAGGCCGAGGTGGCTGGCCGAGAGGGCGGGAACCGGCAGCAGGAGACGCCGGCCGGCGCGGGTCCGGCGTGGGCGGAGGAACTGCTCGAGCATCTGCGCCCGGCGGGACGCGACGTCCGCAGGGTCGTCGCCTGGCTCTCCCGCGCCGTGCGTGGGTCGGTGGCCCTGCAGGACGCCGCCGGGAATCTCATCGCGGGGAACCGGCTGCCGCTGGACGAGGACCTCGTCACGGACATCACCGCGGGCCGGATCGCCTCCGCCGCCTGGGAGAGCCGGGAGCGCCATCTGCGCCTGGTCCGGGTGGAGCACCCCTCCCACGCGTGCGTACTGGCCGTCTCCCGCGCCACCCCCTTCGACCGGCGGGCCTCCGACGTGGTCACCCACACCGCCCAGGTGATCGAGCTCCTGCTGACGGCGCGCGAGTCGACCGCGGCAGGGCACCGGCTCCGGCGGGCCACCTCCGACCTGCGCCTGGCCATCCTGCAGCTGCTCATGGTCGAGGACACCGTCGCCGCCCGTCGCGTCGCCGCCGGGCTCTGGCCCGGGCTGCTCGACGCCGACACGGCGTGCGTGTACGTGGTCGAGTCCGCCCCCGCCGTACGCGACCGCATCGCCGAGGAGTGCCTGGACAGCACCGGGGAGGAAGCCCTGGTCGTGCGCTGTCCGGCCATGGACGGGCACGTGATCGTCGTCAGCCCCCGGGACGGCACGCGCGAGGCCTTGCGGTCACTGGTGGGACGGCACCCGGACCTCTTCCTGGGCGGGAGCGTCCGGCAGAGCCTGGCCCGCACCGCCACCGCGTACGGACAGGCCGTCAGCGCCCTCGCCGTCGCCCACTTCCGGCCCGACAAGACGGCCGTGTACGCCGAGCGCACCCACCCGGAACGCCTGATGGACCCGGTGGCGCTGCGCGGCTGGACGTCCCGGGTGCTGCGCCCGCTCGACACCCTGCCGCACCACACCCGCGCCGAACTGCTCGCCACCAACCGACTCGGCCTGGAGTTCACCGCCGTCAACGCCGCCAAGGTCCTCGGCGTGAGCCGCAACACCGTCCGTGCCCGCATGGAACGCGTCGAGGGCCTGCTCGGCACGGACTTCGCCGACCTCACCGTTCGGGCCGTCGTCCACCTGGCACTCAACACCCGGATCGGCCTGCCCGACGCCCACCCGGCGGGCGACACCGGCAACCCCGGACTGCGGCTCTCCGACCTGCTGTCCGGCCCCGCCGTGCGCACCTGGGCACAGGACCTGCTGGGCCGGCTGGACGCGGACGCCAGGAACCCGCGCCGGACCCTGCGCACCTGGATCGCCGCCGGCGGCAACGCCGAACGGGCCGCGCAGACCCTGGGTGTGCACGCGCAGACCGTGCGCGAGCACGTCCGCAGCGCCGAACCCGTCCTGGAGCGCCAGCTGCTGGCCGCCGGTACCGACCTGTACGAGGTCGTGCTCGCGCACCTGGCCGTCGGTGACCTCGACCTGCCGGTTTTCCACCGCCACGACTGATCGATTTGCCTCAGGGGCAACCGGTTGGCCAGGTCCAGGCGGGACGAAACCGGGCTAACCGGACTCAGCTGTGCACGGGTGAGCCTTGTTGACTGTGCAACGGGCATCGACGCGGTTCACAAGGCCTCTGCCATGGACGTAAGTTCAACGCACCGCGGGGGCACGACCGGAACGGGGGACCGGTCGCGCTCCCGCGAGCTGTCCGTCCCCCGGCTCAGCCTCGCAGCCGCACCGGGATCTCCTGCCAGCCGAAGGCGATGAAGGACGGCACCTGCCGCAGGCCCTCGTCACCGGTGGCCAGGCACAGGTCGGGGAAGCGGTCGAACAGGGCGGGCAGCGCGGTGAGCGCCTCCAGGCGGGCCAGTGGTGCGCCGATGCACCGGTGGACCCCGATCCCGAACGCCAGATGGTCGTCGGCGGCGCGGGTGGCGTCGAAGGTGTCGGCGTCCGCACCGTAGTGCTCGGGGTCGAGTCCGGCGGCGGCGTACGTCGTGAGGATGGCGTCACCGGCCGGGACGGTGACGTCGCCGACGGTGAGGTCGGTGACGGCGAACCGCAGCGGCAGCGACGCGATCGACGGGTGCGCGCGCAGCGTCTCGTCGACGACGGCGTCCCAGCCGATCTCCCCGGCCCGTACGGCGGCCAGTTGCTCGGGGCGCCGGAGCAGGGCCACGGCCGCGTTGCCTATCAGGTTGACGGTGGTCTCGAAGCCGGCCCCGATGACCAGCAGCAGCGTGTACAGCAGTTCCTCGTCGCTGAGCCGGTCGCCGTCCTCGTCCCTCACCCGGATCAGCTCGGTGGTCATGTCGTCGCCGGGGTGCGCGGCCTTGTGCGCGATCAGCGCGGGCAGCACCGTGCCGATCTGCCGCTGGACGGACTCCGCGTGTTCCGGGCTGGGGTCGGTGGTGTCCATGAGGTCCGCGATCATCCGGGCGGTGTCCTCGCGCAACGCGTCCGGGACACCGAACAGTTCGCAGATCAGCCGCATCGGCAGCGGATGGGCGAACCCCTCCTTGATGTCCACGACCTCGTCGTCGGCCGCCGCGAGCGCGTCCAGCAATTCCGCCGTGATGGCCTCCACGCGGGGCCGCATCGCCTCGGTGCGCCGGTGCGTGAAGCTGGGCGCCACCAGCTTGCGCAGCCGCGTGTGGTCCGCGCCGTACGTGGAGAGCATGTTGACCACGCCCACCCAGCCCAGGATCCAGCCCCAGGACGGGTGCTCGCCGATCTCGGGCCACAACCGCCAGTGCAGCCGCGGGTCCCTGCTGACCCGCGGATCGAGGATGAGCTCCTTCAGCGTGCCGTAGCGCGTGGGGGCCCAGGCGGGGATGCCACCGGGCAGTTCCACGGGCACGATCGGGCCGAGGGAGCGCAGCCGGGCGCTCTCGCCGGCGATGTCGGCGCCGAACGGGTCGAGAGCGATGCGGTCGGTGACGGTCACGGTCGTCCTCCAGGCTGGTCGGGGGAGCGGGGGCTGAAACGCACGGGCAGCGCCGTCAGCGAGCGGTGGAAGGGCCCGGGGCGCCAGGTGAGGCGCTCGCGGGGCAGCACGGGTTCGAGGTCGGGCAGCCACTGGGTGAGCCGTTCGATCGCCTCCGTGGCGATGAGCAGCGTGTGCTGCTTCACCGGACAGGCGTGCGGGCCCGCCGACCAGGACAGGTGGGAGGCATCCCCCGGGTGCCGGTCCGTGCCGCGCTCCTGCTCGGCGGCCTGCGCCAGCGCCCCGTAGGAGATCACCACCGGCACCGCGGCCCTGAGCCACACGCCGTGGAAGGTCACGGGGGTGCGGGCGTAGTGGATGCCGAAGTTGGCGAGCGGCGTCTCGTGGTGCAGCACCTCCAGCACCGCGTCCGTCACGGGGCGGGCGCCGCTGGTGAGCGTCGAGTAGTAGGCCGGGTTTCCGAGGATCCTGGACAGCGCGTTGGACACCAGGTTGGCCGTCGGCTCGTGCCCCGCGCCGAGCGTGAGGAACACCTGCCAGGTGACCTCCTCGGGAGTCAGCCCCGCCGGATGGTCCAGCAGCCAGCTCGGCAGGTCGTCGCCGCGCCGCTCGCTCTTGGCGGCGATCAGCTCCAGCACGTACCCGCCGAACTCGGCCTCTCCCTCCGCCGCCTGCGCGCCGCCCTCGATCAGCTTGCCGAGCGCGGAGTCGAGCCGGTCGCTCGCGCTGTCCGGCAGCCCGAACAGGCTGTTGAACACCAGAGCCATCAGCGGCCTGGTGAACTCGCCGACCAGATCGGCCTCGCCCCGCGGCCCGAACCGGCTCACCAGCAGATGCACCGCCCGGTGGATCCGGGCCCGCAGATCGTGCGGCTCCACCAGGTCGAAGGCGTCGATCAGCGCGGTGCGGTAGCGGATGTGGGCGGCGCCGTCGGCGAACAGCGTGTTGGGCCGCCAGCGCATCATCCCGAGCACGGGGGAGTCGTCGGGGACGGTCGCCTCCCACGGCCGGGGGTCGTGCGAGAACGTCTCCGTGTCGTGCAGCAGGTCCAGCGCCGCCCGCCGGTCCGTGACGACGTACGCCGCCACACCGGGCGCGAGTTCCGCCCAGCCGACCGGGCCGTGGGCGCGCAGTGCGGCGTAGTAGGGGGAGGGGTCGCGGGCGAAGGCGTCCTCCCACAGGCGTACGGGCGACGCGAGGGCGAAGGCCTGCTCGGCGGGGGACGGACGGTTCACCGGTGCTCCGCGGGTCGATGGTCGATCAGGTGCTGGATAAGGGCGAGCAGGGAGTCGATCGAGGAGTTCGCCTCCCGCGCGTCGCAGGTCACCATCGGGGTCGTCGGCTCCAGGTCCAGGGCGGCGCGCAATTGCTCGGCCGTGTGATGGCGGGGCGCGTCCGGGAAGGTGTTGAACGCGACGGCGTACGGCAGCCCGGTCTCCTCCACCAGCCCCAGCACGTCGAACGAGGCGTCGATCCGGCGGGCGTCGACCAGGACGAGCGCGCCGAGCGCCCCGTAGGCGATGTCGTCCCACAGCGGCCGGAACCGCTCCTGGCCGGGCGTGCCGAACAGATACAGCACGATCCCGCCCGGCAGGCTGATCCGGCCGAAGTCGATGGCGACCGTGGTGGTCGTCTTGTCCCGCACCCCGGCGAGATCGTCCACCCGCGCGGACGCCTCGGTGAGCTGCTCCTCCGTGTGCAGCGGGCGGATCTCGGAGACGGAGCGGATCAGGGTGGTCTTGCCCACTCCGAAAGGCCCTGTGACCAGGATCTTCACCAGGTCGCGCGCGGTGTCGGGGAGGTGGATGTCGGTGTCGCCGGGCTGGGCGTCAACGGTGCTTGAGGTCGCGGAGGCCATCGGCCACTCTCTTCAGCAGGTCGGGGTCGAAGCGTCGGGCGGGCGGGATGGGCGCGCGGGCCACTGCCAGGTCACGGTCGACGAGGCCGGCGGCGAGCACCAGCACGGCGGAGACCGGCAGCCGCAGCAGGGCGGCGGCCTCCAGGACCGTCAGGGACCCGTACTCCAGCTCTTCCAGCAGGGCCGCCTGGGCGGCGGGCAGATCGGGCGGCGCCGGCGCACCGCTGCCCGTGAGTACGGACAGCCGTTCCAGATGGGCACGGCTGGGCCGCGCCACCCCGCCGGTCGACAGGTACGCGGGAACCAGGGGGCGGCCGCCTCTGCGGCCGGTCATGCCGGCGTGCCGCCGTCGGCACCTCGGGGCCCGGCGGCCATGGCCTTCTCGCCCAGCCGGGCGACCTGCGAGTGCACCCGGTGGGCGAGCAGGTCGAGACGCACCTCGGGATCGCCGTACGCGGCCACGCAGGTCCCGTGGTCGGTCGGCACGATGAGCACATAGCCGTGGTCCGACTCGATGACGACCTGCCGTATCTCGGCCCGGTCGGTATCGGCGAACGCGGCCGCCGCGGTACGGCAGGCGCCCTGCACCGTGCTGGTGATGGCGGCGACCCGCTCGGCGGACGGCTGAGACAGCGCGTCGGTGTAGCCCGTCACGAGCCCGTCCCGGGTGAGCAGGACGGCGGCCACGACGTGCGGCACCTCCAGGACCGGTTCGAGCACCCATGCCGTGTCCCCCGCTGCGCGGCTGGTCATCGAGCCGTTCCCCCTTCGTGGTCGTTCCGGTCGTGACCGGTGTCGTCGGATGCCGCGTCGGCCGTGGTCTCGGCCGGGGCACCCTCAGGTACGGCTGGGAAGGCCCCGGTGTTCGGCCTGGCGGCGGCGGAACGTCCGGCGGCCGTGCCGGACTGGAGCGCGCCGAGGGCGGCGGCGGACTCCTCGGGGCGCCGGGGCCGGCGCTGCGGCGCGGGTGCGGAGGCGAAGCCCTGGGTGTCCGGCGCCGGAGTGGCCCGGCTGCGGCGACGGCGCTGCGGGAGGCCGCCGCTGTCACCGGGGCTGTGATGACCCGGGGCCGGCGCTGCCTCACGGTCGTCCTGGTCGGTGCCGTAGCCGTGCTCCCGGTCGGCGGCGGTGGGGGTCGGCTCGGGCGGCTCGTGGCCGGTGGTCGGTTCGGGCGACTGGGGCGCGGCGGTCGGCTCGGACTGGTCGGACCTGTGGGGCTCGTCGGCTCCGTGGGGCCCAGCGGCCGAGTGGGGCTTGTCGGACCCGTGGGACTCAGCGGACCCGTGGAGCCCGCCGGACGCGGTGGCCGGTGCCGTTTCGGTCCCGCGGGACGGAGACGGGGCGGGCGCGGCCGGTTCCGCGCCGCGGGGCGGAGCGAAGCCGCCCGCCGTGTCCGGTACGGCCTCCTTGCGGGTGGAGCGCGGGGCGCTGGCCGCCGGGGGCAGTTCCTCGGGATCGATCCGCGTCAGCAGATGACGGTCGACCCGCAGCACCGCCCGCACACCGCCGTACGGGGACGGGGAGGACAGGTCGACGCTCAGATCGAACTGCCGGGTCAGCTGGCCGATCGCGGCGAGTCCCATGCGCGGCGGGTCGCCGAGCTCGGTGAGCAGGATCGGTTCGCGGCCGCCCACCAGCCGCTGGGCCCGGGCCCGTTCGTCCTGTGTCATGCCCAGCCCGGCGTCGTCCACGGTGACACAGACACCGTGGTGGACGGCCTCGAGATTGACCACGATGCCGGTGTCGGGCGCGGAGTGCCGCAGCGCGTTGTCGAGCAGTTCGGCGACGATGATGGCGACCGGCTCGACGGCGTGGGACACCAGGGCGGTGCCAGCCTCCAGGTGGTTGTGGATACGGACGCGCTGGTAGCCCGCGAGCCGGGCCTGACCGCCCGTCACCGCGTCCACGAGGTGCGACTCCTCCCGGGCGAGCCCGACCCAGGCCCCGCACACCACCGCGGCGATCTGCGCGCGGCGCAGCGACTGCTCGTTCTCGTGGTCCAGTTCGAAGAGGGTCTGCGCCAGCTCGGGGTCGTCGTAGCGCTGTTGCAGACCACGCAGGGCGTCCTGCAGCCGGTACAGCGCCGCCTGGATCTCCCGTGTCGCCCCGCGCATCCCGGCCTGCGCGGCGGCGTCGATCCGGGTGCGCTGCGCGGCGAGTTCGGCGTGCAGACCCTTCAAGACCTGCTCCAGTGCGAATCCCAGGGGCGAACCCACGAGCTGCGGGCTCAGCGGGCCGGGCACGGCGATGTGGGGATGCGCGACCTGCCGGGCGGCGGAGGGCAGGCGCCGCGCCGCCAGATGCTCGACCTCGGCGGTGAACGCCCGTGAGGTTCCGTCGAGTTGGGCCCGCAGCGCGGCGGTCTTGGCGCGCTGGGCGGCCAGTTGCCGCCGCGAGCGCAGCAGCCCGCCGCCGAGGGCGAACGCGGACAGTGTGCCGAGGGCGAGACCACCGACGGCCAGGTCCGGTAGTTCGATCATCGAAGAGATTCCAGGGAGAGTCGGGCAGGGCGGGGTCCGAGGTGCTCTGGCGAGCTACCCGCAGCACAGTACACACCGTCATCGACTGATCTCGCACGGTGGAGCGCCACTTCGTTCCGAAAGTGATCGCTGTCTGTTCGTATCTGGGGCAACTGTCGGGATTGCCGTGCAGGGCAGGGGAGTTGGCGGTGTGTACGGTTCCGGCCGATGGCAGGGGGACGGACAGCGCTTCGGCGGGCTGTGTGTCCGACCGGGGGAGGGGTACTCGCCTCACGCCTGAAGAGGTCAGCTCCGCGAGGAGGAGATCCGAATGACCAGTGAGACGGAGACCGGCGGCGTGACCGGTACCCAGGACAAGGACTACAACCTGATCTGGTACGTGGAGGCATGCCTGAACAACGCGCTGCGCCTGGAGGGCTACATCCAGGACGCGGAGCGAGCCAAGGACACCGAGGTCGCGGACCTGTTCCGCAAGGCCCAGGCGGACAGCCGCAAGGGTGCCGCCATGGGCAAGGAGCTCCTGCGCGCCCGCCTCAGCGAGGGCTGAGGCGCAACCGGCCGCAGGGCGGCGGGGTCCGGGCATCGCCGGTGGGCGGGGTCCGGACCCTTTTCATGTTCCGTCAGAGCCGGAAGACCCTGCTCACCCGCTCGGTGAGTTCGTCCTCCGGCATCGGGAGGTCGACGGTGATGGCGGGCAGCCCGAGGCGTGCGGTCTCCTGGTGCAGGCGTCTCGTGAACAGGTCGTCCCGCACCGCGATGTTGCGATCGGCCCTCTCTGGATCGCTGGTCCCGGCCGTGAATCCTCCGTCCGGAGCGGCCCGGCTCCGGAACGCGGCCTGGCGGAAATCCGGGGTGGGCAGGAGCCAGACGGCGTGCCCGGGTGCGGTGAGCAGGGGCTTCACGAGGTGCGGCAGCAGGCGGAACCCCTCGACCAGGACATTTGTCTCCCGCGGCATGCTCAGCAGGTCCTCGACGATCAGCCCGAAGGCCTCGCCGTGAAACCAGTGGAACGTCTCGAGCATGGTCTCGGGAGACCGGTTCACCCACCGCTCGTCCATGTCCATGGCCATGAACTGGTGCAGCAGCGGCGCTTCCGCGGCGGTGGTCCGTCGCGCGTGATCCCGCATCACCTCGTCCGTCGGGTAGAGACGCCAGCCGTGCCGATCGGCGAGGCGGCGGGCGATCGTGGACTTGCCCGCACCGCTGCCGCCCCCGATCCAGTAGACGTGCCGCATCTTTCCGCTCTCCCCTGATCGAGCCCTGATTGTCAGTGGCGGATGCCACGATGCCGACAGCTCACCATTTCACCCCCTTGCGAGGAGGAGCTGATCGTGCGCAGGCCGGTCGAGGGCGAGGTGCATGTGCACTATGGCCAGATCTATGTCGAGAGCGACCCGGACGGCTACGGGCCGGGCCTCGCCGAGGCGTTCGCCGGGCAGAGCGGAGGGCTGTGCGGGGCGGCGTCACCGGGTTTCCTGTGGCTGAGCACCGGCCTGCACACCGGCGACGTCGGCTTCACGGTCGAGGTGTGTGAGGAGGCCCCGCCACTGGACCCGGCCTGGGAGGACGTGGTGGAGGTGTCGTTCCGTCCGGTGTCGCGGGACACCGCGCTCGTGCAGTGGGCGGGCGAGGCGTCCTGGCCGCTCGGCCTGGAGGAGACCGACTATCGCGTGCGGTACTGCGCCCAGGGCATGGACCGGGCGGGCGAGCGCGACACCCGGTTGGACGACGAGCCCCAACTGGACCGCTACCTCCTGCAGTTCTGGCCCGCCCCGCCCGAGCCGGACCGCGTCCTGAAGCAGACCTCGCTGAGCGCCGCCCACTCGCACCGCTACGCCCGCGAACTGCCGCCGCCCCCCACCCCGGCCGAACGCGCCGAAGCCGAACGCCGGGCCCGTGTCGCCGAGGAGACGGCGCGACGGGAGCGGCTGCTCGCGCGTGGGCGCTGGGAGTGGGGCGGACAGTCGCCGAGCCAGGCCCTGCGCGACGTCGGCGGCAACGTCCGTGGCCTCCTCCCGTTCGACCCCGCCCTGCTTCACGCCCTCGACGCCGCCGGTCCCGTCACCCAGCGAGCGGTCGCCCTGCTCGCCGCCCGCCGTGCCTGTGAGGCGGCCGGTCTCACCACCCTCGACTGGGTCGCCGAGGCGCTCACGGCCCTGGCCGAAGGCCGCCCCCTGCCGCCGCCCTTCGACGACGACGCCCGCATGTGGCAGACCTTGGCCGGCGACCCACGCGTCCCGGACCGCACCGTCGGCCGCGCTGTCCCGCCCGAGCGGCCCCCCTTCCGGCCGCCTCTGTCTCCGGGGGACCGCGGCCTGGACCCCCAGGAGGCGGCACAGGTCGTGGTCGGCCCGGCGGCGGCCGTGGCGAGAACGGCGATCGCGGAGTCCCGACCGCTGCCGTCCGCCGAGGCGGAACGACCGACCGCCGGGGCCGCATCACCGACCGCTGAGGCGGAACGGCCGACCTCCATGCCCGAATCATGGACCGCCGAGGAATCGCCGATCACCGAGGCCGAATGGTCAATCACCGAGGCCGAATCGCCGGTCACCGAGGCGAATCCACCGGCCTCCGGCTCCGCCCCGTACACCGTGATGATCAGCTTCGGCCCGCCGGACCCGTCCCTGCGCATCTCGCAGCCCCACATGGCCCTCCCCGCCCTCACCGGCGCCGCCGAAGCCGACCCCCTCCAGGCGGCGCTCGACGCGGTGTACGCGGCCGTGGTCACGTACGGCGAGGACCACCCGGCGCTCCTCGCGGAGGTCCGGTCCGCGGTCGAGGGGCGGCGTTCGTAGTCCTGCCCCCGGCCGAGCCCCCGACCGCGCCCCGGTTCACGCGCCGACCATCCGTCCCCCAAGCCCGGGCAACGCACCGGGAACGGAGCTGCCGATCGGCGGCGGCTTCCGCGTCCCCGCCGTCATCGTCTCGCCGTGGACGGTCGGCGGCTGGGTCGTCTCCGAGCCCTTCGACCCCACCTCCGCGCTGCGGTTCCTGGAGCGGTTCAGCAGGAGGTCGCCACCCTGCCCGAGCCGACCCTGCCGGGAGCCGACCAGCGCTTCCCGCGCCAGGAGGGGGGCCGCCGTCGCACGTGTGACGCCCGGCAGGCCCGTTCCACGGCACGCCGTGACCTGCCGACCGGGTCACCCCGCCAGGGCGCCACGGGCCACCGAGAGGGCCTGTTCCGCGTAGCCCCGGCCGAACAGCACGGCGTGCACCAGCAGTGGGAACAGCTGGTGCACGCCGACCCGGTCCGCCCACCCGTCGGCGAGCGGCGCCCGCTCCTGGTAGCCCTCCAGAACGGCCTCCAGGTGGGGACAGCCGAAGAGACGCAGCATCGCCAGGTCGGTCTCGCGATGCCCGCCGTGCGCGGCCGGATCGATCAGCCACACCTGCCCGTCGGACCCCCACAGCACGTTGCCGTTCCACAGATCGCCGTGCAGCCGGGCAGCCGGCTCGGCCGGCCCCGCCAGCCCGGGCAGCCGCTCGCACAGCTGCTCCACGACGGTCGCCTCACCGGGGCGGACGGTGCCCTGGTCGACGGCGCGCCGCAGATACGGCAGGACGCGCTGCCCGGCGTACCAGCCCGGCCAGTCGGTGCCCGGCTCGTTGCGCATCGGGGCGAGCCCGATGTACGCGTCGGCGGGCCCGTCCGGTGGCGGCGCGCCGAACGCGGGCGCCCCGGCGGCGTGCAG
Organism: Streptomyces sp. NPDC044719; assembly: GCF_056433405.1. Classification (NCBI taxonomy): domain Bacteria; kingdom Bacillati; phylum Actinomycetota; class Actinomycetes; order Kitasatosporales; family Streptomycetaceae; genus Streptomyces; species Streptomyces sp. NPDC044719. Next base: position 141,707 of record NZ_JBWKHE010000009.1, on the reverse strand, counting down.
GGCGGCGAGGTCGCGGCCGAAACGGGCCGCCGCCTCCCGGCTCGCCCGCCCCTGCGGAACCCGGTCGATGACCAGCCAGCTCCCGTCGTGGCCGTGCACGCCCGGGACCCGCACCGCCCCGGCGCCGGCCAGCCAGCGCAGCCCCGCCGCCTCGGCCCGCGTCGCCCCCGGATCGTCGGCACGCTTGACGACCACCACCCGCCCGTCGTCGAGGGTGACCTCCGCCAGGGCCCCGGACAGGGGCCGTTCGCCGGTGACCACCCGTCCGGTGAGCCGGGCGGCGGCGTCCGTACGGGCGGTCATTCGTGGTCCTCCTCGACTCCGCGGCTGATCTCCGACCAGCGTACGGTCGCGGCGGAACCGCTCAGCTCCCGGAATCGCAGTCGACGTCGAGGAGCTGGATCGGCCGCGTCGCGTCCAGGTCGACGTACGCCGTGAAGTCGGCCTTGCCGGATCCGCCGTTCCAGTGCGTGCTCACGGTCGCCCAGCCGACCCGCGCGGACTGGGCCGTGGTGACCGGGCCGATGTCGATGGACGCCGGGGTGTTCTGGGCGCACAGCAGGACGTCGAACTCCGGGTTGTCGGCGACCTTCTCCTTGAGCTGCGGCGAGATGCCGTACTTGCGGGCGAAGTCGCCGGGACCGTGCTCGCCGTAGAAGTCCTCGAGGAAGGTGTGGATCTCCTCGGCGGTGTACCGGTCGTTGCCGTCCGCGGCGGGTGCGGCGGCGGCCGGGACAGCGGCGGCGGCGATGCCCAGAGCGGCGACACAGCCGACGGCGTAGGTGCGCCACCTGGCAGGGCGCGCGGTGTTGCGGAACATGTGGATACCCCCGTTGTGGTCTCTTCGACGTGCTCCCCGTGCCGCGGCGCGGCCGTTCGCCGGGGAAGCCGGTCGCAGGAGGAGACCTCGCGTGTCCGGCCGCCGTTGTGCCCGTCTCGACGGCCGTTTCGATTCCGGGACATTCGCCACGCGCCGGTCACGCGGGACGGTGAAATCCCGCCGCCCACCGACAGAACCGGCCGCCGCCGGGGGAGCAGTCGGGGCATGACGACTTCACCGTTCCAGCGCACGATCGCCCTGCCCGCCCCCGTGTGCGAACAGGCCGCACAGCACCTGGAGCAGGCCGCGCAACGGGCCATCGACGGAGCCGCGGTGCCCCTGAAGGCGTTCCGCGCGGCCGCCGACAGCGACTTCACCCTTCCCGTGCCGGTCGTCGAGCAGGCGGCGGCCTGTCTGCTGGTCCTGGCCACCGAGACCGCCCAGACCGTACGCCCCTCGGCCCTGCGCGCCACCATCAGCGTCGCGCTGCGGCTGCGCGACGCCGTGGATCTGACGCATCAGCCCGCCCTCAGCAGCAGATTCTGGTGAAGCCTGGGCCGATCGTCCGGGGGCCTGCGCGTCAGGTGGTCGCGCGGAAGGCGACGTCGACCTGTTTGCGGCGCAGCTCCTCCAGTGCGGTGTGCTGCCGCCGCGCCCGTTCGACCAGGTCGTCGAGCTGCCGCGCGTCGAGGCGCCGGTCCATGCCGGCCAGGGCGCGAAGTGCCTGCCAGCCCGCGGTCTTCCCGTCCACTCCCAGCCGCAGCGCCTCCAGCTCCCATAGCGTGCTCAGCGGGGAACGCCGTACCAGGCTGCCGTTGCTCTTCAGACGCCCCATCTGCTCGGCCGCCCGGCCCGCGTAGACCTTGTAGCGCCGCACCGGGACATCGAGCCGCCGCATGATGTGGAGCAGGCTCGCCCGGTCCTCGCCGATCTCGTCGGAGATCGGGGCCAGGGCGTCGGCGAGCGCCGGATCACCGCACGAGCGCAGCAGATAGCGCACTCGGGCGGCCCCGGCGGTGGCACCGGCGAGATGGTCGTTGAGGTAGATGCCCAGCAGGGCCATGTCCGTCGCCGGAGCACCCGGTGCGCCCGGCGGGTCCGCTCGCTGTTCCGTCATGGCACTGCTCCTGTCCTGCTCCGGCCCTGTGCCACGGCCACCCGCGTGGTGACGCGTACGACGCAGGGATTGCGGGGCGTCGAGCCGGGCCCGAACCGCACGGGCGGCTCGACCGGGGCGAGGGCGCCGAGGCTCTCGCCCTCGTAGATGACGGTGGCCGAGGCGACGGGGTGCAGGTCCCGGACGCCGTACCACTGGTGCCGTCCGGCCCGGGCGCTGCCGTGGGTGCGCGCGCCCAGCAGCAGCCGGGCGGGCCGGTCCCACAGCGCGATCCAGCCCGGGCTGGTGGCGAGCCGGCCCGGCACCGCCCGCAGCGCGAGGCCCGGCAGGCCCCTGCGGCCGGTGCTGAAGCGCAGGTCGAGCGGCGGCGCCGAGACGGCCCAGTGCCGGCGGCCGGTGACGTCCACCCCTACCGGCACGTCCCGCACCTCGTCGAAGAGATACGTACCGGCCACGAAGTCCGCGGTCTCCCGTGAGGGCGCCAGCAGCAGCCGTGGCCCGCCGGGCGCCTCGAACATCACGTCGCTGAACGGCCCGAACGGCGACCTGGTCCAGTGCCCGAGCACCACACGGGCGCCGGACGCCGTTCCGATCCCCGCGATCCAGCCGTCGAAGCGCAGTGTGCGCAGCGGCGACCGGGATCGGGTTCGGGTACGCCGGGCCTGACCACTGGGTTCGCCGGACTCACCGGGCCCATGGAAGAGCACACGGGCCGGGTGCCCGGCCCTTCCGCGGCGAAACGGCACCGGAGCCACTCCCCCCGGGCTCCGGGATGTGGCCGAGGCCACGTCAAGGACGAGGTCCCTGTCACGCCCGGGCGAGCACGACGGCGGCTACCGTCTACGAGCGGATCCCCACTTCCCCACCCTTTCGGACGGCCAGGCAGTGCAAGCAGATCTCTCCCCTGTCATCGCGGCGACCGCCCAGTGGCTGACCCGCGCCTACCCCGCCTCCGGCGGCGCGCTGGCCTCCGCCCTGTGCGAGGTGCAGGCCCGGCAGGCCGTGACGGTCGCGGCATGGCTCAGGTACCCGACCGAGACGGACGCCGCCCTGCTCGGCATCGCGGGCCCGGGCGGCTCCGCGCGGCTCGACTGGGTCACCGGCACCGACGCGGCCCCGTGCGACGACGAGGACGACGCGGCCGCGTGGCGCACCTGGGTGGACGAGGTCGTCGCGAGCTGGGCGGCCTGCCTGCTCGGCGACGGGGAGCTGGCAGACCGGGCGGTGGCCACGCTCGCCGAGGGCAGCCACAGCACCGGCACACCGGCCGAGTTCCGCAGGCTCCTCGCCCCCGACGACGGCGACCGCCGCGCCGCCGTCCTGCTGCGCCACCCCGACCTGCTCGCCCCGGTGGCCGGCCTGCACCACTCCCGGCTCCTGGACCGCCTCCACCCGGGCCGCACACTGATCGTCTGACACGGCGCCCCGGACGGCGCCCGTCCCTCACCCTCCGTCACTCACCCCTTTGCCGTTCACGACCGTGCCCCATCCGCACGGGCGGCGGACGCTGAGCGGGGGCAACGCCGCCGACGGAGGAGAGACCGACATGACCACCGCCCTCTCACGGAGCTGGGAACACGCCGTCGTCACGGGTGGTGCCGGGTTCGTCGGATCCCATCTGTGCGCGGCCCTGCTGGACGCGGGCGCCGCCGTCACCTGTGTGGACGACTTCAGCACCGGCAGACCGGAGAACATATCGCCGCTGCTCGAACGACCCGGCTTCACGCTGGTGCAGGCCGATGTCGCGGAGGACCTGCCGGTCAGACAGCGGCCCGACCTCGTCCTGCACTTCGCCTCCCCGGCGTCCCCGGCGGACTACCTGCGGCTGCCGCTGCACACCCTGGACACGGGCAGTCTCGGCACCCGCAACGCCCTGGACCTCGCACACTCCGCCGGGGCCCGCTTCGTCCTGGCCTCGACCTCCGAGGTCTACGGCGACCCGCGGCAGCACCCCCAGGACGAGCGCTACTGGGGCAACGTCAACCCCGTCGGCCCGCGCAGCGTCTACAGCGAGGCCAAACGCTTCGGCGAGGCGCTGACCACCGCCCACGCGGAGGCCCGCGGCACCGACACCTGCATCGTGCGGCTGTTCAACACCTACGGCCCCCGGATGCGCGGCGAGGACGGACGCGTGGTGCCCGCCTTCGTGCGGCAGGCCCTGGCGGGCGAGCCTCTCACCGTCAGCGGCGACGGCCGGCAGACCCGGTCGCTGTGCTACGTCGACGACACCGTGCGCGGCGTTCTGGCGGCGGCGGCACACGGCATGCGCGGCCCCGTCAACATCGGCAGCCCGACCGAGATCAGCATGCTCGACCTGGCGCGCCTGGTCGTCGAACTCGCCGGGTCCTCCTCGGAGATCCGCCCCGTCGCCCGCCCCGTGGACGACCCGGCCGTGCGCTGCCCGGACATCACGCTGGCGCGCGACAAACTCGGCTGGGAGCCGCAGATACGCGCCGAGGAAGGGCTGCGGCGCGCGATCGCATGGTTCCGCGAGGACGCGACGAACGGCTGACCCACCCGGTCAGGCCCCGGTTCCTCGCCGCGGGCACCGGTTCCTCGCCGCGGGCACCACCGCGCCCCGCTCTCCTCGGCGTGCGGCGGTGCCCTAAAGCCTGTCGTTTGGATCACGCCGTAGACGCGGGGCCTGGCACGCACATCTGCCGCGTTGTCGTCGGTTGCCGACTCCCCCACGCTCGGCTTCGCTCGCGCGGGAGGGACCCCCATCGCGCCGACGCCCTCCTCCGCCTTGCAGCTGCACGCACCAGGCCCCGCTCACCGGCGCTGACAAGGTGCCGCCGATTCCCTGCGACCTGATCCAAACGACAGGCCCTAGTCGAACTTGCCGCGGCCGGTCAGCGCGTCGCGCAGCCGGTCGACCATCCCCGTGCCCGGAGCCAGGAGCTTGTTCGCCGGAGGCTTGTCGGGCGCGGCGGGGTGGGGCCGGGTCGGGGCGGTCTTCTTCGCCTTGCGGACCTTCTCGCCCAGCTCGTTGAGCGTGTCCATCGGACAGGCCTGCCGCAGCGCGGGGAAGAGGGTCCCCTCCTCGTCCGCGAGGTGGGAGCGGATCTCGCTCATCAGCATGCCCATCAGCCGGTCGAAGTCCGCGTCGCCCGCGTCGCAGCCCTCCAGGTCCTTCATGATGCGCTCGGCGGTCGCGTGGTCGGCGAGTTCCCGGTCGGCGAGGGCGTCCCCGTTGGCCACGTGCTCGCGTACGGCCGGATACAGATAGGCCTCCTCGGCCACCGAGTGCCGTACCAGCTCGATCGTCACCTGGTCCGCGTACACCTTGCGGTCCTGGTGACCGGACGGCAGTGCCTCGATCCTGCCGAACATCTCCTCGACTTCGCGGTGATCGGTCACCAGCTCGTCGATGACGTTTCCTCCGTGTCCCATGTCCTTCACCTCCAGTCCCCGGGTCCCCCCTGCCACGAATGGGCTAACGCGCCATCCCGGACCCGCACCGCCGGCGGCTCAGACGGGCAGCCTGGCCCGGACCCGGCCGGCCGCGGCGGCGGGCCGTGCGGTGGCACGGACGGAGCGGCGCACCAGTCCCGCGTCGTGTCGCAGGCCATGGGCGGCATGGGTGCCGCGCCACAGCAGCGAGGGGCGGGCGCCGGTGTCGTCGGCGGCGATCAGCAGCCCGCCGAGCATCGACATGTTCTTGAAGAAGTGGATGCGCTGCTGGGCCCGTTCCGAGGGGTCCTCCGCCTCCCAGAAGCGGTGCGCCGCGAGCGTCGTGGGCACCAGCGTGGCCGCGATGGCCAGCGCGGCCGGACGCGGCATACGGCCCGTGGCCAGCATCAGGCCCGCCACGACCTGTACGGCGCCGCTCAGCCGTACGACCTGCTCGGTGCCGTCGGGCAGCGCCGAGAGACGTTCGGTGACCGGTTGCACGACAGGCTCGGCGACCGGGGCGACCTCCTCCGGGGCACGGACGGAACTCAGGCCGCCCGTCAGGAACATCGAGGCCAGCATGGGGCGGCCGAGCACACGCAACAGGCTCATGGTCCTCTCCAGACGTGTCGGTGAGTACAGCGTTCGCCGGGTTCCCCGTCAGGGGCGAAAGCACGCACCCGGGTCGCGCCGTGGGGCTGATACGCGTGCGCCGGATGTTGAACATGTGATGTAAATAAACTCATGGGTAAGTTGGCATGATTTGTTCCCATCAGGTGCACTAGAGGAGGAAAGCATCCGCTTCCCTCAAGGAGATGGTGCAATGTCCCCCACCGAGAAGGTCACCAAGGAACTGACGGGCATCCAGAGTGCCGACATCGAGGCGGCGCTCGACCCGGCTGAGACCGACGGCATCTACCGCGACAGCCGTGAGTGCGCCGCACTCGCGCTGTTCAAGGGCGGATTCGGTCTCCTCCTGTCGCCGCCCACCCCGCGCCCCAAGAAGGGTTGAGTGGACCGACAGGAGCAACCATGAAGCAGTCAGGCACTTCGTCTCTCTTGCAGGACGCGGTGCAGGACCTCGCTTCCGGCGTGGTCTCCGCTCTTCGGAGCGGAGACCACGCTCGTGCGGCCGCCCCCGTGGCGGTCGACCCGGAAGCGGAGGGCCTCGCCCTCGCGGCCGTACGTGTGCTGGGAGCCGACGCGTTGCTGCCGAGCACCCTTCAGCACACCCCGCCCCCGCCCGACGAACTCGCCGTGTTCCACAAGGCCGTGGAGGCCTACCCGCCCGGCGCCGGGGCCGCCCCCACCGTCGTGTGGAGCCACTGGGCCATGCGACGGACTCTGCGGCGGCTCGACCCGGGCCACGCCGTCGGCCCGGACGAAGAACCCGACGCGGCCTGGCTCGAGGGCGCGAGCTGGCAACTCCTGACGCACCAGCTCGCGGTGCTGGCCGCCCTCGCCCTGCCCGGCGAGGACAGCGCGGTCGCCCGCGCGGCCGTGCACCGGCCGGTCGACGTCGCCCGCGGCTTCGTGCGGGCCGTACGCCGCAGGGACTGGCGGCAGGCGGCCGGCGCCGGACGCTGGCTGACGCTGCTGGACGGCGTACCGCGGACGCTGGGGCTCGAGAACGGCCTGGACTTCGTGGAGCTGATGGGCGGTCAGGACCCGCTCGTGGCACTGCAGGTACGGGCGGCACGGCTGACACGGACGGGAGCGTTCGTGTGAGCGACGTACGGGGGCCACGCCAGGTGGCCGAGGACGCGCTGGCGTGGGTGTCCGCACACCGTGAGCAGTTCGCGCTGGGCGAGGACGCGCTGGCCGCCGACGGACAGGTGAACCGCAGCTGGAAACCGCTCGGAGAACTGGCCCAGGTGTGCGCGACCGTCTCCCAACACACCGCGCCCCCGGATCCGCTCCACGCGTGCGCGGCCGACCTGATGGCCTTCGCGTGGCAACAGACCGGCCGGGGGGAGCTTTTCGTGCGCCTGCAACGGCTGGAGCCCTTCGCCACCTACCCGCTGGAGGTGTACGCGGCCATGGCCGCGGCGGGCCTGCGGCACCCCGGCTACGAGGCGGCCACCGCCACGGTGGCCCGCACCCGCGGCTGGCGGCTCACCGAGCAGGAGCCCACCCGGCGGCTCGGCGTCCTGAACGCCGAGACCCGCAGCGGCATCCGGCCCTCCGACGCGATGCCGCAGGCGCTGCGGCACACCTGGCTGGCCGGGCTGCCCGAGCCCTGGACCTTCGAGCAGTCCTCCGGCTACTCCCTCACCCACGTGGTCTTCCACCTCACCGACTGGGGACGCGCCGGGCCCGGGGGCGTACCACCGGACGTCGCCGACTACCTGGCCGACTGGCTGCCGCCCTGGCTCGACACCTGTCTGGACGCCGGGATGTGGGACCTCGGCTGCGAGCTGCTGGCCGTGGCGGCGAGCCTGCCCCTGCTGCCCGAACCCGCCGTCCTCGAGGACGCCTGGGCACGGGTCGCGGCGGTACAGCACCCCTCCGGCGCGATCCCCGAGCAAGGAGGCGGAACGGACCACGACGGCGGCCCGGACTTCCTCACCCACTACCACCCCACCCTCATGGCCGCCTTCGCGGCAACCCTCACCACAGGGCGTCTCGAGGACGGAGCCCGGGCGGGCACGCACCACCGGCCCGGCGGACAAGGAGTGCTGGGATGACCGACACCCGCCTGATCCACAACGTCGGGGCCGGCGCCCTGGAATGGCTGTGGGCCCACCGCGACGGATTCGAGCTGGAACCCGACGTCGACCCGGAGGTCGGATTCCTGGAGCGCTTCAAACCCATCGGCGAACTCGCCATGATCTGCAAGGTGCTGTTCCGCGAGGGCGTCGCGGGATCGCGCCAGGCACAGCTGGCCCGGCAACTCGTCGACCACGCCTGGCGCGAGACGCTGGACGGCGGCCGCATGCTGGTGCGCGGGCAGCTCACGGAGCCGATCTCCCCCATCCCGTTCGAGGTGTACCTGCCCTTCAAGGAACTCGGCTACAGCCAGCCGGAGGTGGAGCGGGCGGCCGCCCTGAACCACCGGCTGGACAGCTGGGTGGCGTTCGAGGCGACCCCCACCCGCAGGCTCGGACTGTCCGCGTTCCAGCGCCGGTTCGGCCTCCCGCCGCGTCCTGCGGAGGCCGAACTGCGGGAGACCACCTGGCTGGCCCGCACCCCCGAGCCCTGGACGGTGGAGGGGCACATCGCCTACGACGTCACGCACAACGTGTTCCACCTGACCGACTGGGGAGAGAACCCGGACGGCCTGCCGCCCGACACCGCCGATTACCTCGCGACCTGGCTGCCCGTCTGGATCGACGACTGGCTGGACCTCGAGCGCTGGGACCTGCTGGGCGAACTGCTGGTGGTCGACGCCTGCCTGCCCCGCCCGACGCTGGACGAACGGGCCTGGGAGGGCTTCGCCGCCGCTCAGCAGCCCGACGGGGCCATGCCGGCGCTACGGACGATGCCCGAGGGCGACCCCGACGAGGTGTTCGACATCGTCTACCACCCGACCCTGGTCGCCGCCTACGCCTCCGTCCTGGCCACGTCCCGCTCCCTGTCCCGCCTGGCACACGCCTCGTGACGACCCGCCGGCACGCCCCGCGGCAGGGCGAACCGCTCGACGACCCACGCGCCACGGACGCGGCCGCTCACCCCGCCCCGCCCGTCCGGTCACCGGAACTCCCCCCGGACGACGTGGCGCTCGGCGCCCGGCTCGCGGACGCCGTCACCGCGGCCGACGCCCCGGACGTCGTCTTCGCCCTCTCACGGCACGGCCGCCGCATCGTCCTGAGCGGCGGCACCGCCCCGCCACCGCCGCTGCCCCGGGAGGAGCTGCGGTACGAGATCGGCTCGGCCGCCAAGACGTTCACCGGGCTGCTGCTGGCCCGGCTGATCCACAGCGGACGGCTGTCAGGCGGCGAGCCGGCCATCGCCTTCCTGGACAGGGGGCGGCCGGCCGGTGCCCACCCGGTGACGCTCGCCCATCTGATCACCCACACCTCCGGACTGCCCGCCCTGCCGCCCGGCTTCCTGCTCCGGGGCCTGCCCGCCTGGCACACCAACCCCTATGGCCGCTTCCCGGCCGCCCGGGTCGTCGACGCCTTTCTGCGTCACCGGCCGCGCCACCGCCCCGGCACCCGGTGGCGCTACTCCAACTACGGCGTCGCCGTACTCGGACACGCGCTCGCCGCCGCGACCGGCACACCGTGGGAGGACCTGCTCACCGGCCAGGTCCTGCACCCGCTCGGCCTGGACGGCACGACCCTGCGCGCGGACGACTCCGGATTCGACGCGCTCGGGCACGGCAGGGACGGCCGGTCGCCCGTGCCCCCCTTCGACGCCGGGGGCTTCCAGGCCGCGGGTGCCGTGCGGGCCACGCCGCACGACCTGCTCACGTTCCTGGAGGCCCATCTGGACCCCACCGGCCGATCACCGCAACTGACCGCGGCCCTGCGCGAAGTGCGCCGGCCCGTGCTCCGCCGGGGCATCGGGCACCGGCACGTCCACACCACAGCCTGGTTCCGTCACCCGACCGGCGGCGGGCCGATGTACTTCCACAGCGGGGCGACCCTCGGCCAGCAGGCGTTCCTGGGCTTTTGCCCCGGCACCGGCACGGCCCTGGCCGCGGTGTGCACTCGCCGCTTCCGCGGCCACGACCCGTTCCTGGCGTCCGCCTATGCGCTGCTGACGGGGGAGTAGCGGGCCCGGCCCGGCGCCGACGGCGTGTGCCGTGCCGGCGCCGGACCGCCCTGCCCCTTCGTCACACCCGCTGCCACAGGGCCGGGGTGCGGGTGGGCGCCCACGGGCCCTGGGCCTGGTGGGTCTGCAGGCACCGGTAGCGCACCCCGGCGTGACTCACCGTGACGCCGGCCTCGTAGACACGGCCGGCGGCCCAGGTCTGCGCGACGTTGCCCTGCGGCGCCGCGGCTTCGGCGACCGCGGTCTTCAGAGTGAGGCCGAAGTCGCTGAGGAGCGCGTTGATCGGCTGGAAGAAGGTCGTGCCCCGGCTCTTGCAGTCGCCCGTGCCACCGGAGGTCACGCCCTGCGCCTGGACGCCCGCCACGTAGGGCCCGCCGGAGTCGCCCGGCTCGGCGCACACCGTCGTCCGGGTCAGCCCGTCCACCCGGCCCTCGGCGTAGCTGACACTGGCGTCGTGCTGCTCGATCTTGCCGCAGTGCCACCCGGAGGTGGAGCCGGAGCGGCAGACGGCGGCCCCGACGAGCGCCTGGACCGAGCCGGTGACCTGCACCTTCTGCTCACCTTCGACCTTCACGTTCGCCGTGGTCGTCCACTGGTCGTTGACGGCCACCCACGACATGTCCTTGCCGGGGAACGTGGAGGCCTGGAACGTGCCCTGCTCCGCCTGGTTGAACCCGGTCGTCGTGGCGCCCTTCTTGCCGCAGTGGCCGGCCGAGGCGAAGCCCTGCTGCTCGCCCTTGGTGACGGAGAAGCCGATCGAGCAGCGGGCGCTGCCGTTGATGTAGTAGGGATCGCCGCCGGTGATGTCCGCCAGGAGGCGCGGCCGGTCCGCCGTCACCGTGACGCCCACGCTCTTGGCATCGAGGCCCGCGGCCTTGACGAACGCTGCGGCCGCGGCCTTGCTCCGGGCCTGCACCACGACTCGGTTCGCCGGGATGTCGACGTACCACAGGGGCGTGTCCCGGGTGTTGGCACGGGCCGCTGCCCCGTCCAGCTTCCTCTTCGCCGCCTGCAGGTCCCGGAGCGTCTTCTTCACGACGGCGGCCTTGGCCCCCTGGGCCTTGATGGCGGGCACGTCGGCGGTGTTGGTGGTCGCCACCACGAGCTCCTGCGCTGTCGTACCGCGCAGCCAGGCCCCGCCGAAGCGGCTGCCCAGGGCGTTGCGCAGCCGCCCCGCCCGGGTGCCCGCCTCCGCCTCGTTGACCAGCCGCCGGGACGCCTGGGCCGGTGTCAGCCCGAGGTCGCGCTCCAGAGCGCGCAGCACCTGAGCCGACGGCCGGTCGGCGCCGAGGGTCTGGGCGGCCGAGGGCAGCGGACCCGCGGGGGGCGTCGGCTCGGCCGCCACGGCGGAGGGGAGCCCGGTGGCGACGAGCAGGCCGAGTGCGGTCAGGGCCGCCCGGCGGCCGGTCACGGCGTGTCTGTGGACCATGCGATGTGTCTCCTTCGATCACGGTGGAACTGCCGCAAGCCATAGGCCTTGCCGCAACGGCCCGGAGTGATGTCCCGGTCCGCCCCGGTTCGCGCTTGGGCGCGGGGAAGGGCGCCAAGTGCAGTACTGCGGTCGCCGGGCGTGTCACGCGGACTTCAGGCCGGGCGAACCCACCTCCGTGACGAAGGACGCGGTCGTCGAGACGGGGCCTCCGGGCTGCGTGATGGACGGGACGGTCCGGAAGTCGACCTGGGCGTTCGCGCGGCCCAGCTCCACCCGGACGTAGCCGCGCCGCCCGTCGTAGTACTTCATGTGGGGGTTGGCCCGCAGGTAGGTGTCCCAGTTGTCGGGCTTCTCGGTCCCGTTGCCGCCGCTGGAGATGGAGGTGCAGGTGAACTCCGTGCCCAGCGTCTTCGACCGCGGGTCGTCGAAGTCGTCCTTGATGTCGAAGGCGTATCCGACGTGGACGTCGCCGGTGAGGACCATCCAGTTGTCGATGCCCGCGGCCTGCGCGCCCGCCGTGACCCGGTCGCGGGAGGCGCGGTAGCCGTCCCAGGCGTCCATGGAGACCCGGGCCGGCCCGGTCACGTCGAACTTGCGCTGGGAGAAGCACACCTGCTGCGGCATCACGTGCCACAGCGCGGAGGAGTTCCGCCAGCCGTCCAGCAGCCAGCGTTCCTGAGCGGCGCCGGTCAGGGTGCGGGCCGGGTCGTCCGACTCGGTGCCCGGCGCGTGCGGCCGGTCGTCGTAGGCCTGGTCGGAGCGGTACTGGCGGGTGTCGAGCAGGTCGAACTGGACGAGTGACCCCCAGGCCAGCCGGCGGTACAGCCGGGCGTCGGGGCCCTGCGGCAGCTGCTCGGCGCGCAGCGGCTGGTTCTCCCAGTAGGCCCGGTAGGCGGCCGCGCGTCGTGCCAGGAACTGGTCCGGGGAGGTGCCGTTCTCGTCGAAGCCGCCCGCGTAGTTGTTCTCCGTCTCGTGGTCGTCCCAGGTGACGAGGAACGGGTGCCGGGCGTGCGCGGCCCGCAGGTCCGGGTCGTTCTTGTAGAGCGCGTAGCGCAGCCGGTAGTCGGCGAGGGTGATCGTCTCGCGGTTGAACACGTCGGGCAGCTTGCGGTCGCTGTAGCGGCGGGCCCCGCCGGCTGAGTCCACCGGGTACTCGTACAGGTAGTCGCCGAGGTGGAACACCACGTCGACGTCCTCCTCCGCCAGATGCCGGTGGGCCGTGTAGTAGCCGTCCTGGTAGGCCTGGCAGGCCACGGCGGCCAGCCGCATGCCGGCGGTGGCGCTGCCCGCGGCCGGTGCCGTACGGGTCCGGCCCGTGGGGCTGATCCAGCTGCCCACCCGGAACCGGTAGTAGTAGTGGCTGTTCGCCCTCAGGCCTTTGACATCGACGTGCACGCTGTGGGCGTACTCGGGATGCGCCGTGGCGACACCCCGCTGCTCGACGAGCGCGAACCACTCGTCCACGGCCACCTCCCAGGAGACGGCGACCCGCTCCTGGCCCAGGCCGCCGTCCGCGGTGAACGGCTCGGGGGCCAGTCGCGTCCAGATCAGCACCGAGTCGGGCAGCGGATCGCCGGAGGCCACGCCGAGGGTGAAGGGGTCGTCGGAGACCCGGGCGGCGTCGCGTTCCGGAGCGGCGGCGGCGCCGCGGGCCGGCCGGTTGGTGCTGAAGGCGAGCATCGCCGCCGCCGCGGTGACGGTCAGGAAGCGGCGGCGGGCGACGTGCGGCGCCGCGGTGCGCAATACGGCGTCGTGCGGCGAGAAGGCATGCTCGGACGGTGCTCTTCGACGGCCCGTCAGCGCCATCTGGTGTCCTCTCGTACGGGGCAGGGCGCCCCGGACGGACGCGTGGGGCATCGCCGACGTGGGGAGCGCGGAGCATGCATGCTAAGCAGACAAAATGCCTGAAGCGGGCGCGACCTGCGGGGCGTTCACACCAGAGGCGGTACGGGAACGGCACCTCGCGTCACCTGTCGTGGAACACGGAAAACGCCGCCGGCGTCGGCCGGCGGCGGAGAGTGAAGGGGCAGGGGGGGAGCCGACAGGGGCCCCGGGGAGCTAGCGGGCTGCCTGGGCGGCGGCACCGGTGGTCGCGTGATCAGCGACCGGCAGGTGGTAGACGTGGAACGCCCGCCCGATGACCGGCTGGGCGACATTGCGCACCCGTATGCCGCCGCTCGTCATGCCGTGCTCCGTGCCGGCGTGGGCGTGCCCGTGCACCGCGAGATCGGCGCCGGCCGTGTCGATCGCCTCGGCCAGCAGATAGCTGCCCAGGAAGGGATAGATCTCCAGCGGTTCGCCCGCCAGCGTGTCCGGGACGGGGGAGTAGTGCGTCAGGGCTATCCGCGCGTCGCAGCCCTCCTCGCCGAGCTGCTCCAGGGACGCCCGCAGGCCGTCGGCGCAGCGGCGCGAGTGCCTGACGAACTCCTTCATGACCGGCTCGCCGAACTCCCCGGCGCAGCGGCCGACGAAGCCGCCGCCGAACCCCTTGGTGCCGGCCACGCCGATCCGCGCCCCGCCGCACCGCACGACCGTCCCCTGCCCCTCGAGGACATGGGCTCCGGCCTCCCTGAGCACGGCCGTGACCTCGTCGGGCTTGTCGTCGTGATGGTCGTGATTGCCCAGGACGGCGACCACCGGCACCCCGAGGCCCTGGATCTCCCGAGCCACCACCCGGGCCTCCTCCAAAGTGCCGTGCCGGGTGAGGTCCCCGGCCAGCAGCAGGAGGTCGGCGCACTCGGGCAGGGTCTCGAACGCGGGGCGGAGCAGGCCCTGGCTGTCGGGCCCCATGTGGATGTCTCCGACGGCTGCGATGCGGATCATGAGAGTTCCTCCGCGTGGTCGGGGGAGGACGCCTCGGTGACCACGAGGTCGCTGTGCACCGGTATTCCGGCGAGCTCCTCGAGGGCGGTGCGCAGGATCTCGTCGCGGCAGGGGGCCGAGGGTACGGTGCCGGTGAGCAGCACCGTCCCGCCGCGGGCCTCGGCCCGTACGCCCAGTTCACCGAGTTCGCCGGAGGCGAGCCGGTCCTGGAGGTGGGCGATGCGGTAGTCCAGGCTCTGTGCCGGCGGCGCGCCGCCCGGCTCCTGGGAACCGTGGGTGCTCATGGGTGCTCCTTCAGATGACGTTGAGGCGCTCCAGGAGGAAGAAGAATGCGGCGGGCATGGGCGCGTCCCCGCACTCCCGCCGCACCCGCTCCCAGTCGACCTTCTCCCGCAGGGCACGCGCGATGGGAAGGGCGGCGCCGAAGTCGCAGTGGTGCTCGGAGAAGGCGGCGGCCAGGCTCCACAGCAGGTCCGTCGGGGCCAGCACGGGCATGCGCACCGAGTCGACGGAGATCTCCTCCGCCCGCTTCAGCATGTCCGCGCCGACCGGCCGGTCCGCCAGCTCGAAGATGATGTCGACGGGCTGGCCGAAACACGTCGCCTTGATCAGCCAGTCCTCCGGTGGTGTGTAGACGGTCAGTCCCGCGTCCCGGAGCGTGACCGCCACCGCCTCGGCGTCCTCGGGGCGGATGGCGAAGTCGACGTCGTGCTGGAGGTTCTTCTCGCCTCCGTGCGCGTAGGCCGCCACACTCCCGGCCAGTGCGAAGAGATGTCCCTTCCGCTTCAGCAGGGAACCGACCTGCTTGGCCGCCTCCAGAATCGCCTGGTTGCGGTCCAGGGGCAGTTCGTGCGGCGGCTCGCCGGCCTGCGGGTCCTGGGGCGGCGCGGGCTCGGTCCGGTCCGGAGCCAGTCGGAGGTCGGGCGTACCCGGCCGCCGGACGAGCGTCGCGTCATCACCGTTCTCCGTCATGACCACTCCCTTCGCCGAACCGGACACTCCGCCGCCTCACGGGCCCGCGTGCCCGCTCTGAGTACCCAGCGCGCCCGTGCCGACACGGAAGGCTGCGACTGCCTGCTCCGGCCGAACAAGACAAGCGCTCACACCGTCGACGACGGAATATGGGGCGAGAAGCTGGAGAACCGGTTGAAGCCGGATAAAAAACGCGCCCGTGGAGGTCGACATGAACCAGGAGACATCACGTTCGTCTGATCTTCCGCAGCCGTTGCGGGCCGTAGCCTCGGGCCTCAGGCATCTGCCGGGTGCGGAGCAGGTGGGCAAGGTGGCCGGAGGAGCCCTGGACAAGGTCGGCGCGGTGTCGCCGCGCGGCCGCCGGATGGCCGTCTACGCCGGTGCCGGTGTGCTCGGTGTGGCCGGAGTGGTGGAGTGGCCGGTGGCGCTGACCGGCGCCGCCGTCGCCTGGCTGACCCGGCCCCGGCCCGGACAGGAACCCGACGGCGCGTCACCGAACGGCGGCACGCGGACCGCCCGGGCCGGTGAACGCCGCGAGGGCACCGGTACCCAGGACACGCCGGACGACCAGGACACCTCCGCGTACGGCCCCGGCGGCAGGCTCGCCGCGTCCCACTACCGGCACGACCGCCACGACCGGCCCGAACAGCACGTCCACGAACAGCCCGCCAAGGTGGGCGACACCGCCACCGCCTCAGCGCTGAAGCAGGTCGCCGAGGCCACCGCCCACCACGAAGCGCACGGCGAGGAACCGGACCGGGAACACGCTCACCCACAGGGACACGACAGCCGGTCCGCCGGCTGAGTCAGGACATCGGCAGATGCTCACACGCTTCGACGTCGCCCCGCTCGTCGGGGCCGTGGCCGGGGCGGCCGCAGGGGCCGTCCGCGGCACCGCCCAGGGCATGACGTCCGTCTACGACACCACGCGGCGCGTGCGCAACGTCGCGCGCAACGCTCTGACCGGCCAACAGCACTGGAAGGCCGGGCAGTACGTCCACCTCGCTCTGCGGCGCTCCGACGGCGGGGCCGGCACGCTCGCCCGCGAGCTGGCCGGGGAACTGCTCGACCACCCGGACGTCCTCATGGCGTACTGGGACGAGGGGCTGTCCCGCATGGTGATCACCGTGGCCGAGGAGGCCGCCACCGACCGGGTCACCGAGCGGGCCACCGCACTCGCCGCCCGTTTCGGCCTGGAGGAGGGCGCCGACCCGAACGCCCGGGACACCAGTCACCCCGGCGACCCCACCGAGGTGCGCGTCACCGCGGCGGCGATCCTGCTGGACGTCGCCGGCGCGGCCGGTGCCCTGGCCGGCCGGTCCCTGCGCCTGCCGCCCACCTCACGCGTCATCACCGCCACCGTCACCCTGCTGCGCGAGAACCCCCGCTTCCGCGCCCTGCTCCGGGACCGCTTCGGCGGCTCCGGCATGGAACTCGTCCTCGCCGCCGCCAACGCCGCCGCACACGGCGCCGGCCAGACCCCGCTGGCGCTCCTGCTCGACGGCGTGCTGCGCGGCACCCAGCTGACGGAGGCCGTGGCCAGGGCCGCGGCCTTCGAGGCACTGCACGACGACATCCTCCACGAACGGCGCACCAGCCTGCCCTGCCCGCCGGACACCCGGCCGCCGCTCAAGGTGACGCCCGCCGCGGAGTACGCCTCCCACGCCAGCACGGGCAGCGTCGCCGGCGCCGCCGCCACCCTCCTCGTCACGCACAGGGCGAGCGACGCGGCCGAAGCGATCCTCGCGGGATCCCCGAAGGCGGCCCGGTACGGACCAGCAGCCTTCGGCGCCACCCTCGGCACCTTCCTCGCCCACGCCGGGATCCTCCTGCGCAACGGGGAGCGCCTGCGGCAGCTGGAGATCGCCGACGCCCTGGTCCTGCACGCCGATGCCCTGCGCAGCAGGCGGGAGGACACCGAAGGCGACGGCGACGGGCTGCCCGACGACCCGGTCCACCCCTTCGCCGAGGCCGTCCTCGACGCCGCCCGCAGGGCGGGACTGCACGTCGTGATCGCCGGTGGCTCCGACCTGAAGGACATCACCCGGCTCGCCGACGAGGTCGCCCCGGGCGCGAAACCGTTCGGCGACGTCGTACGGGCCTTGCAGCAGGACGGGCACGTGGTGGTGACCGTCGCCCGCCTCAGGGCGTCCGGCGACGGGCACGTGGCGGAAGGACTGCCCGCGGGCGACGTGGCCATCGCCCTCGCCGACGGACGGGCCGCCGTCTCCTGGGGCGTCGACGCACTGGCCCCGGGCGGCCTCGCCGACGTCTGGCGGCTGCTGACCGCGATCCCCGCGGCCCGGCGCGTCGGACGCCGGTCCCAGACACTGGCCCGCGCGGGCGCCGCCCTGTCGGGGCTCCTGGTCGCCCGCGGCGGACAGCGCCTGGGCCGACTCGGCATGTGGCCCCTCACCCGGCACGCCCCCGTCAACATCGCCGCCGCCAGCGCCCTGCTCAACGGCTGGCTCGCGGCCGTCCGGGTGGCCCGGGCCACCCCGCCTCCGCCACGACTGCACATCCCCTGGCACGCCCTGGAGCCGCACGAGGCCCGTGAGCGGCTGGGACGCAACCGACGCGACGACGAGCCCCGCGGACTCGCCCTGCTCGCCGACCGCTCACGACAGCAGGCCGGACGCCTGATCCGCCACCCGGCCGTGACCCCCGCCCGCTGGACGTGGCAGGCGGCCGGTGCCGTACGCCGCGAACTCGACGATCCGCTCACCCCCGTCCTGGCCACGGGCGCCGTCGCCTCCGCGCTGCTCGGCTCGGTCGTCGACGCCCTGCTGGTCGTGGGTGCCATGGACCTGAACGCCGTGACGGGCGGACTCCAGCGGCTGCGCGCCGAACAGGCACTGGCCCGGCTGGCCGCCCGGCAGCAGCCCAAGGCCCGCAAGCAGGACAGGCGCCGGCGCACCGTCACCGTCGACGCCGCCCGGCTGCGGCCCGGCGACGAGATCAGCCTCGATGCCGGCGACGTCGTACCCGCCGACGCCCGGCTGCTGGAGGTCGACGGTCTCGAGGTCGACGAGTCGGCACTCACCGGCGAGTCCCTGCCGGTGACCAAGGCCGTCGACGCCACGCCCGGACTGCCGGTGGGCCAGCGCACCTGCATGGTGTTCGAGGGCACGACCGTCGTGGCCGGACGCGCCACCGCGCTCGTCGTCGACACCGGCGACCAGACCGAGGCGGGCCGTGCCGTCACACTCGCCTCCCGCACCCCGCCGCCCGCCGGCGTCCAGGCCCGCTTGCAGGAACTGACCCGCAAGGCCCTGCCCGTGACCTTCACGGGCGGCGCCGCCGTGACCGGACTGTCCCTGCTGCGCGGCAGTCCCGTACGACGCGCCGTCAGCGGCGGTGTCGCGGTCGCCGTCGCCGCCGTGCCGGAAGGACTCCCGCTCGTCGCCACCGTCGCGCAGATGGCGGCCGCCCGGCGGCTGTCCCGGCGCGGCGTCCTGGTCCGCACCCCGCGCACCCTGGAGGCGCTCGGGCGGGTCGACACCGTCTGCTTCGACAAGACCGGCACCCTCACCGAGAACAAACTGCGACTGGTCCGGGTCGCCACCGCCGACGGCACCGTCCTCGAGACCGGCACCGAACAGGCCCTGCCCGTCGTGCGCCTGGCCGCGCGCGCCTGCCCGCAGGAGGAGACGGGAGAGGGCCGTCGTGTCGCGCACGCCACCGACGAGGCCGTCCTCGACGTCGCCCCGCCCGACGAGGGCTGGGACCCGACCGGCGAGCTGCCCTTCGAGACACGGCGGGGCTACGCCGCGGCGGTCGGCCGCGACGGCGACCCGGACTTCGGTGAACTCCTCGTCGTCAAGGGCGCCCCGGAGACGATCCTGCCGGCCTGCCGGGACCTTCCCGGCCACGCGACCGACACCGCCCACGAGCTGGCGGGAAAGGGGCTGCGTGTCCTCGCCGTCGCCCGGCGCCCCTGCCGGGCCGACGACGCCGAGGCCGAACTCGACGCGCCGCTGGCGGACCTGGAGTTCAGCGGTTTCGTCGCCCTCGCCGACGTCCCGCGCGACACCTCGCACGCCCTGCTCGCGGAACTCCGCCGCTCCGGCATCCTGCCCGTCATGCTCACCGGCGACCACCCCGAGACCGCCCGCGCCATCGCCCTGCAACTGGGCTGGCCGGAGGAGACCGAGGCGGTGACCGGCGACGAACTCGTGGCCATGGAACGCCGCGAGCGTGTCCGGGTCCTGCGCGGCGCGGGCGTCATCGCCCGGGTCGCACCCGAGCAGAAGCTGCACGTCGTCGAGGCCCTGCAACAGGCCGGACGGGTGGTGGCGATGGCCGGCGACGGTGCCAACGACGCCGCCGCCATCCGCGCCGCCGACGTCGGGGTCGGCGTCGAGTCCCGCGGCTCCGCGGCCGCCCGCAACGCCGCCGACCTCGTGCTCACCACGGGCGACCTGTCCGTCCTCGTCGACGCGGTCGCCGAGGGCCGCGCCCTGTGGCGCAGCGTCGCCGACGCGGTGAGCATCCTCATCGGCGGCAACGCCGGCGAGGTCGGCTTCAGTGTCCTCGGCACCCTGCTCGCCGGCGCCTCACCCCTGTCGACACGTCAGCTGCTGCTGGTCAACCTGCTCACCGACATGTTCCCGGCCATGGCCGTGGCGGTCACGCCGAGCGACGACCCCTCGACGGCGGAGCACGCCGCGACCGGCCCGATGGGCCTGGGCGTCCTCGGCGCCCCGCTGCTGCGCTCCATCCGGCGCCGGGGCATCACCACCTGCCTCGGCGCGGTCACGGCGTACCTCATCGGCCGCCTCACCCCGGGCACCGAACGCCGGTCCACCACCATGGCCCTGTGCGGTGTCGTCGGCGCCCAACTCGTGCAGACCCTCTCCGGCCGCCGCCACAGCACGCTGGTGTGGGTGACGGCCCTCGGCTCGGCCGCCGTACTCGCCGCGCTCGTCCAGACTCCCGGCGTCAGCCACTTCTTCGGCTGCACCCCGCTCGGCCCGGTGGCCTGGGCGGGCGTGGCCGCGGCCATCGCCCTTTCGGCCCTGGCCCCGCGCCTGGAACGCCTCCGTGCCGTCCATCTGCTCTACGAGGCCCTGACCCGCTTCGCCCTGCGCCTGGGCGACCTGACCCAGCAGGCCCGGGAACTGCTGCAGAGCGGGATCGCCCGGCCGGTGGTGGCGTAGCGGGCGGGCACGCACGGCAGAAAGCGGCCGCCACCGCGTGCAGTGGTGGCGGCCGCCCGCTGTCGCCGGTTCAGACCGCGCCGCGCCAAGCGCCCGTCTCCGAACCCCGGGCCTCCATGAACTGCTTGAACCGCCGCAGGTCACCCGAGACCTGCCGCTTGACGAACCCGAGCTTGTCGCCCACGGTCTCGGTCAGCCCGACGGGATCGAACTCCAGCTGCAGCATGACCTTGGTCGTGTCGTCCTGGATGCGGTGGAAGGTGACCACACCGGCCTGCCTGGCCTCCCCGCCCACCGTCGTCCAGGCGACGCGCTCGTCGGGAACCTGCTCGGTGATCTCCGCGTCGAACTCCCGCTCCTGGCCGCCGACCTTCGTCACCCAGTGCGTCAGCGTGTCGGTGCGCTGCTCGATGCGCTCGACACCCTCCATGAACTGGGGAAAGTCCTCGAACTGGGTCCACTGGTTGTACGCGGTGTGCACCGGGACGCGGACCTCGATGGATTCCTCTACCTGTGACAAGGCGGTACCTCCCTTTCTCGTACGGAGAGCGACGGACGGGTACCAGATCCCGCGCCGACCACTCCTGCTCCGGACGACTTGTAAGGTCGGGTGCCGTGGCCACCTTGCTGATCGTCCATCACACGCCCTCGCCCAACTGCCAGGCGATGTTCGAAGCCGTCGTCTCCGGGGCGACGGACCCCGAGATCGAGGACGTCCGGGTCGTACGCCTGCCCGCGCTGTCCGCCACCGCCTCCGACGTCCTCGCGGCCGACGGCTGCATCCTCGGCACCCCCGCGAACCTCGGCTACATGTCGGGCGCCCTCAAGCACTTCTTCGACCAGGTCTACTACCCGTGCCTGGACGCGACGCGCGGCCGGCCCTTCGGGTTCTACGTGCACGGCGGGAACGACGTGACCGGAGCGGTGCGGGGCATCGAGTCCATCACGACGGGCCTCGGCTGGCGCCGCGCCGCCGCGGCCGTGACCGTCACCGGCGAGCCGGACAAGGGCGACATCGAGCGGTGCTGGGAACTGGGCGCGACGGTCGCCGCGGGACTCATGGGCTGACCGGGTCAGGTCTTCTCCACCCGGCGCCGGTCCTCCTCGTCCCACGCACGGGTGTCACGCGGCTGGGTGTACGGCTCGTCCTCGGGCGGATGCCCACCGGCGACGGCCCGCTGCCGTACCGTCTCCGCGTCGAACTCCAGGCCCAGCAGGATCGCCAGGTTGGTGATCCACAGCCACACCAGGAAGACGATGACACCGGCCATCGTGCCGTAGGTCTTGTTGTACGAGGCGAAGTTGGCCACGTACACGGCGAAGCCCGCCGACGCGGCCAGCCAGATCAGCAGGGCCAGCACACTGCCCGGTGTGACCCAGCGGAATCCCTTCACCTTGGCGTTCGGGGTCGCCCAGTACAGGATCGCGATCATGATCGTGACCAGCACGACGAGAACGGGCCACTTGGCGAACGACCACACGGTCAGCGCGGTGTCGCCGATGCCCAGGGTCGTCCCGGCCTGACGGGCCAGCCCGCCCGTGAAGACCACGATCAGCGCGCTCATCGTGGCCAGCACCATCAGCACCACCGTCACCCCCACCCGCACCGGCAGCACCTTCCACACCGGCCGCCCTTCGGGCATGTCGTAGACGGCGTTGGCGGAGCGGATGAACGCCGCCACGTAGCCGGAGGCCGACCACACCGCCAGGAGCAGACCGACGATCGCCATCAGTGAGCCGACACCGGCGTTGCCCTGCAACTGCTCGACGGCGCGGGTGATGATGTCCCGCGCCGCGCCGGGAGCGAACTGCTGGATGTTCTCGAGCACCTTGTCCGTGGTGGATTTGCCGGTGATCCCCAGCAGCGACACCAGGACGAGCAGCGCCGGGAACATCGCCAGCACCGTGTAGTACGTCAGCGCCGCCGCCCGGTCGGTCAGCTCGTCCTTCTTGAACTCCCGCACGCTCCCCTTCAGCACCGCGCCCCACGACGTCCGGGGCAGCTCACTCGGCGTGTCGGGCGCCGCACGCTCCACCTCGGGCCCCGGCCCGGCCGCCTCGGGCGCCGGCGGAGGGCTCTCCGACGGCTCCGAGGGCGCGGTCTCGCTCTCGTGATGTTCTTTTCGTCCCGGAATATGCAGCTTCACCATGTGGGCCGGGTAACCCCGGTCCGGGCCCTTAAGCCGAGCCGCAGGTCGCCGCCCTCGCCACAGCGGGTTGAGGGAGCGCTCCCACACCGTGCACGATGCCGCCATGACCGCGTCCCCCGCCATCCGCCCGTACCGCCCCGAGGACCGTCCGGCCCTCGACGACATCTGTATCCGCACCGCGCACGCAGGCCAGGACAGCCGCCCCCACTACGCGGACCCGGGCATCTTCCCGGTGACCTTCGCGGCTCCCTACGTCCGTCTGGAGCCGGGACTGGCCTTCGTCCTGGACGACGGCCAGGGGCGGGCGGTCGGCTACATCCTCGGCGCCGCCGACACCCCGCGCTTCGCTGCGGAGTTCCGCACGACATGGCTGCCCCTCGTCGCCGGCCACTACCCGGAACCGCCCGAGCCGCCACGCACCCCGGACGAGGAGATGGCTCATCTGCTGCACCACCCGGAACGAATGGTGCTGCCCGAACTGGCCGCGTATCCCGCGCATCTGCACATCGACCTGCTGCCAGGCTGGCAGGGCCGGGGCCACGGACGCCGCCTGATGCGGACGCTCCTAGGGGCCCTTCAGGACAGGGGAGTGCCGGCCGTCCATCTGGCCATGGCAACCGCCAACACCGAGGCCAGGGCCTTCTACGACCGTCTGGGGTTCCGCGAGATCAAGGTGCCCGAGCCCGGCTCGGCCACCTACCTCGGACGCACCACGAGCGAACTCGACCGGCTCTGACGGAAGTGGCGCAATCGTGTGTTGCCGACTGGTGCCATCGGGCGCAGCGTGGGAATGCGGGAGCGCTCCCACGCCGCGCCCGCACTCCCCACGCACGGCACACCGCAAGCACCGCAACCCCCACATCCGAAAGAGGAGATCATGAATTGTCATGGTCATGCTCGTAAAGAAGCCCGTTCGGTCAGGTCCCGTCTGACGCTCGCCCTGAGCGTGCTGGTCGCCGCGCTGCTCAGCCTGATCCCATGGAGCGGCACCGCAGTCGCCCACGGCTCGGTCGTCGACCCGGCATCCCGCAACTACGGCTGCTGGCTGCGCTGGGGGAACGACCACCTCAATCCCGCCATGGCCCAGCAGGACCCCATGTGCTGGCAGGCATGGCGGAGCGACGCGAACGCCATGTGGAATTGGAACGGCCTGTACCGCAACGGCTCCGGCGGCAACTTCCAGGCCGTGGTGCCCAACGGCCAACTGTGCAGCGGCGGCCGTACCGAGGGCGGCCGGTACAACTCCCTCGACACGGTCGGCGCCTGGAAGACGACGGACATCGGCGGCAACTTCACCGTGAAGCTCTACGACCAGGCCAGCCATGGCGCCGACTACTTCCTGGTGTACGTCACGCGGCAGGGCTTCAACCCCGCCACCCAGCCGCTGACCTGGAACGACCTCCGGCTCGTCACCCGCACCGGCAAGTACGCGCCCAGCCAGAACTACGAGATCCCGGTGAGCACTTCGGGGCTGAGCGGCCGGCACGTCGTCTACACGATCTGGCAGGCGTCGCACATGGACCAGACCTACTTCCTGTGCAGTGACGTGAACTTCCGCTGACCTGCGGCTGCGGCTGCCGTACCCCGCCGGACGGGGCGAGTCCGGCGGGGTACGGCCGGGCGGGCTTTCTGAGAGTTCCCGAAGAATTTCAGGAGCGGCTGAACGCTCCGGTGCTCGCGCACGTATGGGGCGAGGGGATTTTCATGCCCGGCACGCCTCAAGCGCAGGAGAGCACCCTTGGCACGCAATTCGCGAAGACGCCCTACAGGCCCACGGCGCGCGACCTTCGCCGCAGTCGCGCTGATGCTGGGCGGAGGCGGCCTGATGGCGGCGAACGTCTACGCCTCGGCCACGGACGGCGGTTCGGGCGGTGAGTCCGCCCAGACGCGGTCCGGTACGGGGGTGCGGACCGCCGGCGCCACCATCGACTGCCCGGACGTCGGCAGCAAGCTGACCTCGGTCCCCGAGCAGGCGAGGACGGAGGTCGACAAGGAACTCGCCCTCCTGGACGAGCAGATCGCCAAGGCCTACCAGCGGCTGAGCGAATCGGCGCAGCAGATCCAGCAGGATTCCGGCTTCGCCGACAACGCGATCATGAACCCGCTGAAGGAGAAGCGGGGCGCGACCCTCGAGCGCATCGCCATCGCCATCGACCGGGTGGGCGACCGCCCCGAGGGACTCGACGCCCTCGCCGCCTGCACCGTACGGGAATCCGGCAACCAGGCTCCCGAGCAGGGCGAGGGCCAGGCCGGCGAAGGCGAGGAGCAGCCCGGCGAGGAGCAGGACCAAGGCGGCCAGGAGCAGGAAAACGGCCAGGAGCAGGGACAGGGCAACAACGGCGGACAGGCGGGCAACGGACCGGTCGCCGCCGACTTCGCGGACATCACCAGCGTCCAGCCCAATGTGAACAGCCCCCGCCAGCAGGGCGACGCCTCCCGCGGCACCTTCGCCACCAGTTGCGGCGTGAACGAGAACGGCCTCTTCAACTCCGACAACATCATCGCGGCCCCGGGTGTCACCAACGGCGCCCACCACTTCCACGACTACGTCGGCAACCAGGCCAACAACGCCTTCGCCAGCGACCAGGACCTGGCGAACGCCGAGACCAGCTGCGACGACCAGGGCGACAAGTCCTCCTACTACTGGCCCGTCCTGCGCCTGCAGAACGGCACCCAGGAGCAGGACGCCAACTCGCCCGGCGGCGGCATCGAGGGCAACGCCGGCGCGATCGTCACGCCGAAGCAGGTCACCCTGAACTTCGAGGGGAACCCGCGCGACAAGGTCACCGCCATGCCTCGGCTGCTGCGCATCATCACCGGCGACGCCAAGGCGTTCGTCAACGGCACGGCCAACGCCAACGCCTCCTGGAGCTGCACCGGCTTCGAGGACCGGCAGCTGAAGGACAAGTACCCGCTCTGCCCTGAGGGCAGCGACGTCGTGCGCTCGTTCAAGTTCCAGAGCTGCTGGGACGGCCGCAACATCGACAGCGCCAACCATCGCACCCACGTGGCGTTCGCCGACGCCTCCGGCGCGTGCCCGTCCGGCTTCCGGCCGATCCCGCAGCTGGTCCAGCGCATCGTCTACGACGTCGACGCGCCGAGCCTGCGGGACGGCGGCCGTACGACACCGCTGTTCGCGGTGGACTCCTTCCCCGAGCAGCTGCACAAGCCGGTCACGGACCACGGCGACTTCATCAACGTCTTCGACGAGGACCTGATGGGGGAGATGGTCGACTGCATCAACGAGGGCCGAAAGTGCGGAGCCGGAGCGGGAGCAGAGCCGGGCGAGGAGCCGAGCGAGGAGCCGAGTGAGGAGCCGAGTGAGGAGCCCGGGGCGGGCGAGGAGCCGAGTCAGGAGCCGACGAAGACCCCCGAGGCTCCGCAGGAGCAGCCCACCCGCACCCCGGACGCCCCGCAGGACGGCAACGCCGGCGGCAAGCCGGGCGACACGGGCAACGACGGAGAGGACGGAGAGGGCGAGGCTTCCAGGCCACCGGCGACGGACAAGCCGGCCCCCGAGCCGGCGCCGAGCGACTCGCCCGCCGACGAGGCCGAGGTGTACGCGACGCCCTCGGCGAAGTCCGGTGAACAGGGCGGCTCGAAGGACGGCAGCGGCGAGGACTCGGACGGTCTCGGCCAGTCCCAGGCCGTCGGCACGGCGACCAGCGCCGCCGCGACCCCGGCCGCCCCGCCCCGGACCGAGCCCCAGGCGGTCGGCAGCGGCAGCCTGGCCGAGACCGGCGCCCAGCTCTGGCCGGCCGCGGCAGGCGCCGTACTCGTCATGGCGGGCTTCGTGGTCCTCCGCCGCGCCAGGCGCAGCTGACACGGCGACGCCCTGACGCGCCCCGGGAACGGCGGCGGGACCCTCCTCGGATCCCGCCGCCGTTCCCTCGTGTCGTGCCGGGGCGATACGTAGGACCAGCTCGATCTCCGGCGTCCGGCACCCTTCGGCGAACCCCGAAGTGCGCACCCTCTAGCGTGATCCCATGGACAGCACCTGGAACGCCGGACGCGGCGCCGGCGTCGGAGTCGCGGCATGACGCCCTGGGAGATGGCGGCCGTGTTCGCGGCCGGTACGGGCGCCGGTGCCGTCAACGCCGTCGTCGGCTCGGGAACGCTGATCACCTTCCCGGTGCTGCTCGCCACCGGACTGCCTCCGGTCACGGCGACCGTGTCCAACGGGCTCGGGCTGGTTCCCGGCTCGATCAGCGCGGTCATCGGCTATCGCGAGGAACTACGGGGTCAGAGACGGCGCGTCCTCCTGTTCGGCATCGCCGCCGTGCTGGGCGGCCTCGCGGGCGCCGTGCTGCTGCTGACCCTGCCCGCCGCGGCCTTCGAGCGGATCGTCCCGGCCCTGGTCGGCCTCGCCCTGGTCCTGGTGGCCTGCCAGCCCCTCATCGCCGGGTGGGTGCGCCGCCGCCGTCGCCGTACCGGCGGCCGCGCCCGTGCCGACGGCGGTCCGCTGCTGTTCACGGGGCTGACGCTCGCCAGCGTCTACGGCGGCTACTTCTCCGCCGCGCAGGGCATCATCTACGTCTCCCTGATGGGCATGCTGCTCGACGAGACGCTCCAGCGGCTCAACGCCGTGAAGAACGTGCTCGCGGCCGTCGTCAACACAGTCGCCGCCCTGCTGTTCCTGTTCTTCGCCCATTTCGACTGGACGGCCGTCGTGCTCATCGCCGCGGGATCGGCGCTGGGCGGCCTGATCGGAGCCAGAACGGGCCGCCGCTTCAGCCCCGCCGTCCTGCGGGCCCTGATCGTGTCGGTCGGCACCATCGCCCTCGTGCACCTGGTGCTCCGCTGATCCCGCCCTCCCCTCGCCGACGGCGCAGGGCGCCCGGGAGGGAAGGCTCGTCGGTCCTTCCGCCCGGGCGCCCGGTGGAGTTCAGGGGCGGCGCCGCTGGTCCTCCTGCTCGTCGGTTCCCTCGGTCTCGATGCGTTCCTTGCGGACCTCGCCGGTGACGGTCTCCTCCTCCTCGACCTCTTCGGTGGTCAGGCGCACCCGCTCCTTCGGTACCGCCCTGGTCTCCACCACGGGCTCTTCCTCGTAGAGGGTGACGTCGTGCTCCGCCTCGGAGATGTCCTGGCCGGTCATCGCCCTGTCGCGGTTGGCGTCGCTGATCGGCTCGCGTTCGACGCGGACCTCTTCGTGGCGTACGGGGACGGTGTACTGCTGCTCTTCGGTGACGACGTACTTGCGCAGCCGGGCCCGGCCGGCCTCGCGGCGTTCGACACCGACGTGCATCTCCTCCTCGGACCGGGTCATCGCGTCGTCGGTGGTACCGGCGGCCTGGCCGGTGCCGGAAGGCGCGTCCTGCCAGGCGGCGTCCCAGTTGATGCCGTAGTACTGGTACAGGCGCTCCTCCTCCTGCTCGGAGAGGTGACCGCCGGCGTCTATGTCGACGTTCGGCGCGTCCTTGACCTGGTCCTTGGCGTACGGCACTTCGAGGTGGTCCTCGACGACGGTCGCGTCGTGGATGGGCACGAAGGACTCGCTGGTGCCGAACAGGCCGGTCCGTACGCTGACCCACTCGGGCTCGCCGGTGACGTCGTCGAAGAAGACGTGCCTGGCATCGCCGATCTTGGCGCCGCTGGCGTCATGGACGGGGTGGTCCAGGACGGTGGGAATCTGCTCTCGGGCGATCATTCTGCGACTCCTGAATATCGATACTTGACGGGTCCCGGCCGCGCATGGTCGGCCGGGGCGGGCAGCGGGGCGATCACACCCGTGTCGACCCGGAGGTGGGTGACGTCACTGCGATCGCCTCCGTGGACATGGGGCTTGGCTGGGCCGCACCGGTGGAGCACGGCCGACCGGGAACGCCGCGGGGTGCCTACGGCCCGGAGCTGCGGGTCTGCCCGCGTGTCTCCTCGGCCGTGGTCTGCGCGGACTGACGGGCCTGGTCGGCGACCTGCCCGGCTTGTTCCGTGGCCTGTTCCTTGGTGGTGCGGGCGGCCTCGGAGGCGGTGTCCTTCACCTCCTGGGCGGCCTGGCGGCCCGCCTGGGCGGCGTCCTCCTTCAAGTGCTGCGCGGACTCCAGCGCGGCCTGCTTCACCGGCTCGACGGCCTGTCCGGCCCGCTGTGCCGCCTGTTCCTCGGCCTGTGAGGTGGGCAGCAGCGAGGCGGTGAGCAACCCGGCGCCGAAGGCGATCAGGCCGGCCGCCAACGGGTTGCCCTGGGTCTGCCGCATCGTCTGCTCCGGGGCTTGTCGTGCGGCCTCCGTCGCCTGCTCGGCGGTGTGCCGGGCGGTGTCGGTCACCTTCCCGGCTGTCTGGCGCGCGGTGTCCGCGGCCTGGCCGGTGGTGTCCTGCACCGACTGTGCGGCCTGCTGGGTGCGGTCGGCGGTCTGCCCGGTGATCTCCGAAGCGCTGCCCATCACCCGCTCCGTGACCCCGTGCAGGGCGCCGCGGACGCGCCGGGTGCGACGCCGTACCATCCGGCGGGGGCGGGCGCGGTCGGCCAGCCGGGAGACGTCCTCGGACAGTCTCTCCCGCGTGGATTCGATGTCGGCCCTTATCTGGTCGGGTGCCGTGCCCATTGCATGTCCTCCTTCAGCGTCTGCATGGTCTGCTCCGGCTTCGGAGACACGGTGCGCATCTGCGCCCGCCCCCGTAGGTAGAGGATCAGGCCGATCACCGCCCAGATGCCGGTGACGATCAGCGCGGCCCATCCGGCGTCCATGACGTTCGCCAGGGCGAACACCGCCGCCAGGGTCAGGAAGACGGCCACCATGTAGCCGGCGAAACCGGCGCCGCCGAACATCCCGGCGGCCTTGCCCGCCTTGGTGGCCTCTTCCCGGATCTCGGCCTTCGCCAGTTCCGCCTCCTGATGCAGCAACTGCTGCACGTCCGACGTCACCGTCGACAGCAGTTCCCCCATCGAGCTGTCCTCCTGCCCGCGGTGTTTCGGGGCGTGGCGCTGCGGGGCGTGGGGCATGAGCGACGACATCTCACGCCCCCCTGCCCGGCAGCTCCGGCGGCACCGCGTCCCCGGGCAGGCTCTGCGGGCCGGAGGTGCCCGGCTGCTCCGACGGGTGCGAGCCGGAACCGTTGCCTGTGCTCCCGGCCTTGGCGAGCCGTCCGACGGCGAACCCGGCCAGTACCGCCCCGCCGAGGAAGGCGCCGGGACGTCTGCGGGCGAAGTCCTGCAGGTCGCCGACGAGGCCGCCCACGCCCCGGGTGTCCAGGTAGTCGGCGGCGCGGTGACCGCGGTCGGCCGCCTGTGTCACCAGGCTCTTGGCGGGTGAGTCCGTGTCAGCGCCGTCCGCGAGACCGGACAGGTCGTCCGCCCACTGCCGCATCACCTGCGCTCCGCGTCGTGCCTGGCTCTCGGCCTCCTCGCTGACCCGCGTCCGCAGGTCACCGGCCATCGCGCCGGCCTGCGCCCTGGCCTCACCGGTGACGGCTCTGACCTGGTCGGTGGCCGTGCCGGCGACCTCACTCGCCCCTTCTCTGGCCTTACCGGCCGTGACCGACGTCTCTTGCTTCGCCGTCTGCCCGGCCTGCTGAGCACGACCGGTGCTCACATTCGCCATCTCGCTCATGGGTCCTCTCCCTCAGGCACCGCCCGTAATTCGATCTCTTCAGGAACCCGGAGCGCCGTCGGCGACGGCATACGCCGTCCACCGCCGCGCTTCGGCGCGTCCGGCCGGGTGCCGGGGGCTCGCCGCCGGCCCTTCGTGCTCCGGCGTCCGTCCCACACGCACTCTCCTCGATTAACCACACCAACTAGGCCAAAACAGGAAAAGGGGATTTTTCGGGCCTAGGGCTTCAGGGTGAGGTGCGGAGCCTCGCAAGGCGCTGATTACGCAAGGGAGTTGGGGCACACTTCAGTGAGACGTCGGACGCGCCCCGGCCTGTGCTCCCTCGGCGTCGATGTGGGGCAGCACCCGGTCCAGCCAGTGCGGCGTCCACCAGGCGTGCCGCCCGAGCAGCGTCATCACGGCCGGCACCATCAGCAGCCGTACCACCGAGGCGTCGATGAGCACACTGACCGCCAGCCCCAGGCCGAGCATCTTGACCACGATGTTGTCGCTGATGATGAACGCCGCGAACACGCTCACCATGATCAGCGCGGCACTGGTGATGACCCGGGCCGTGATCTCCAGGGCGTGCGCCACCGACCCCTTGGCGTCCCCGGTGCGCCGCCACGCCTCGTGGACGCGGGACAGCAGGAAGATCTCGTAGTCCATGCTGAGGCCGAAGATGATGGCGAACATCATCATGGGCACATAGCTCTCGATGGGCACCTTGCCGTGCACGCCGAGCGCGGGCCCGCCCCAGCCCCACTGGAACACCGCGACGACCACACCGTACGACGCGGCGATCGACAGCACGTTCAGGACGGCCGCCTTGACGGCGACGAGCAGTCCCCGGAACACGGCCAGGATGATCAGGAACGCCAGGCCCACCACGACCGCGATGATCACGGGCAGCTGGGAGGCGACGATGTCACGGAAGTCGACCTGTGTCGCCGTCGTGCCGGTGACGTACCCCTTCGCGTCGGTCCCCTGGACGGCGTCCGGCAGCGTGTCGTCGACGAGACGGTTGGTCAGGTCCGTGGTCGCGGCGTTCTGCGGGGACTTGGTCGAGTAGACCGTGCCGACCAGGACGTCCCCGTCCTGGGTGGGTGTCAGGGGCGTGACGGCGGCGGCTCCTTCGACCGAGTCGAGCGTCGTCTGGGCGCGCGAGGCCAGATCGTCGCGCTGCGAGTCGGGTACGTTCGTCTGGTCGATGACGACGGTCAGCGGACCGTTGGACCCCGGCCCGAACGCGTCGGACATCAGGTCGTACGCCCGCCGGTCGGTGAAGGAGGTCGGGTCGGCGCCGTCGCCGATGTGGCCGAGCTGGATGGAGAACAGCGGGATCGCGAGCACCACGATCACGGCGACGCCCCCCGACAGGAACCACAGCGGCCTGCGCTCCACCCGTTGCGCGTACCGGTGCCAGGTGCCCTGCGCCGTCTCACCCGCCTCGGCGTCGGTCTCGGCGACGGGGCGGCGCACGTGGTAGCGGTCGATGTGCCGGCCGATGAGGCCGAGGAGCGCCGGCACCAGCGTGAGTGCGCCGATGACGGCCGAGACCACGGTGACGGCGGCGGCCAGACCGAGCAGGGAGATGAAGGAGACCCCGGACGCGGACAGGCCCGCCAGGGCGATGATCACCGTACAGCCGGAGACCAGGACGGCGTGGCCGCTGGTGCTCGCCGCCTGCCCGGCGGCCCGTACCGGATCCGCACCGTCGATGAGGTTCTGCCGATGACGCGTGATCATGAACAGGGCGTAGTCGATCCCGACACCGAGGCCGATCATGGTGGCCAGGGTCGGTGAGACCGTCGCGAAGGTGAACGCGGCGGCCAGCAACCCGAGGATGGCGAGACCGCCGACGACGCTGATCAACGCGGTGAGCAGCGGAACACCCGCGGCGATCACGCTGCCGAACCCGACCAGCAGCACGACGACGGCCACGCCGAACCCGATCAGCTCGCTCACCCGGTCGTCGGCGGCCGGCCGCGCGAGTTCGCCGAGCGGCCCGCCGTACTCGACCTCCGCTCCCGCCGAACGCAGCGGCTGCACGGCGGAGTCGACGCCGTTCAGGTATCCGGCGCCGAGGGTCGAGGGCTGCACATTGAAACGGACCGTGATGTACGCCGTCTTCTTGTCGTCCGACAGCGGCCCGACGTTGGGCTGCGACTGCTGCGAGGACGAACCCTGGGCGGTCAGCGGGTTCTGGGCCGACAGGACGTGCGGGAGCTTCTCCAAATCGGCGACCGTGGTGGACATCTGCGAGCCCAGCGCCGTCAGGTCCTGGCTGTCGTCGTGCAGCACGATCTGGCTGCTGTAGCCGCCGGCCTGCGGATCGTGCTCCTTCAGCACGTCCAGGCCCTTCTGCGCCTGCGCCTGGGGAAGGGAGAAGTTGTCGGAGTACGAGCCCCCGGACACATGGTTGACGACCTGCAGAGCCACCAGCGCCACGAGCCAGGCCCCGATGACGATCCCGAAGTGGCGGGCGCACCACTCGCCCAGCCGCCGCAGCAGACCCGCACGCGCGGCCTTCTCGTCCCCTTCACCGGTGCGGGAGTGCGGCATCTACGTGGCTCCTGTGTCGGCTCGGACATGAGGTGCCGTCCATTAGATGCGCGGCTGATCACTCCGGCGTTTCCGGCGCGCGGACGCCCTGCCACTCCGGGCGGGCGTTCCCCCGAAAGGTCGTCGCCGGGGCGGCTCGCCGGGCTCGCCCGCCGATGCGCCGGCGCGCCGCGGTCAGGTTCAGCGCCCCGGACCCCAGGGCGACGCCGAAACCGACCAGCGCGCTGCCCGCCGCCTGCGCCAGGCCGTAGGAGCCCGTGCCGACGAGTGGTGCGGTGCCGGCGGCCGCGACCGGGATGAGGCCGGAGAACAGGGTGGCGCGTTCCGCGCCGATCCGCTGCATGCCCATGTACCAGCACACGAACCCGACGACGGTGACCACCACCGCCTGCCACAGCAGCGCGGCGGCCTCGGCGGCGTCCGGACGCCGCAGCCATCCCTCCCCGTCGGCGAGCACACCGACCGCCGCCGACTCCAGCGCGGCGACCGCGCACACCGTGGCGGACAGCAGCCGGGGCCCGAGCGGCCGCAGCACGGGTACGGCGAGCACGGCGAACCCGACCTCCCCCGCCAGGGCGCACACGGAGAAGGCCAGGCCCGCGCCGTCGGTGCGCCCCCAGCCCTGGACCGCGCAGGCGCCGACGGCCACGAGCAACGCCCCGTACAGCACCGCCCGCCTGGGCCCGCGCCCGTCCAGGAGCGGCACGAGCACGGCTACGACCACCGGCGCACAGCCCACGAACACGCCCGGAACCGCCGGTTCCGCCGTGCGCTCCGCGGCGATGACGGCCAGGTTGAAGCCGACCATGCCGATGGCGGCGAGCAGGACGAGACGGACCCAGTGACGCGGCGTCAGCGCCCTCAGCCGGGCGGTCGAGCCCTTCCCGGCCAGGGGCAGGAGCAGCAGACAGGCCAGTCCGTAGCGCAGGAACTGGCCGCCCGCGTACGGGTACTCGCCCAGGACGCTGTTGGCCGTGAAGGACGCTCCGACGAGGACACAGGCGAACGCGGCGAGCAGGGCTCCCCGCGTGGTGGTGACGTTCATACCGGCGACGCTAGGCAGCGCGGCGGCCCGGCTGGAGGTCCACTGGCGTGCCTGCTTCCTGGACCAATCCGCCCCGGGCCGCCGCCTCCCGGTCAGCCGATGTGGTAGCTGTCGCCGTAGACCTTCCAGTCCAGCGGCGGGTCGAGGTCGAGGTTCCGCTTGCGCAGGAAGACGCGCTGAGCGGTGTCGACCCGGCTCGTGTCGCTGTGCGCCTCCTCCTGCCTCATGGCCCACACCCGCGCGTTCAGGAAGGCGTCGAGGTACGTCACCTCGTCACCGCCCCGCGCCGGCGGGTTCGCCGTGCGCAGCGCACGCCGCCGGATGTTGCGGAAGCTCAGGGGATCGTTGCCGTCGCCGTGCATGACGATGGCGTCGTAGTACGCGAACTGGCCCAGCACCCGCAGCCCGTCCGCCTTGCCCTGCCGGACCGCCGGGCCGAAGTACACCCGGTCGCGCTCGTCGTCCTGAGCCCGCCGGAACGCGGCGTCACGGGCCGCCCGGCGCCAGTCGCCGGTAAAGCCCGGGTCGAGCCCGTCGTGCGAGTCGGAACCGTCGACCTCGCGCAGCGCCGGCAGGTACTTCGCCAGGACGTTGCCGGGCTTTCGGTCGGTGTAGAGCTCGACGAGGTCGAGCATGTCGCCGGTGCCGGAGCAGAACCCGATGATGCCGGCGGTGTAGCCACGGCCGTCGCGGATGTCCTCGATGTACTGGTACTGCGCCTTCCAGTCGAGCGAGGAGTTCTCCGCGCTCGACACGAGCTGCATGGCGATCTCCTTCTTCGCCGGGTCGTCGAGCCCGATCGCACGGACCAAAGCCGCGGCGTGCGACGGCTTCAGGAACGGGGCGGCGGCGAGGGCGGCGCCGAACAACGCCAGAGCGGTGCGGCGCGGGGTCGGGTGTCTCACGGGGCCTCCAGACAGAGTGGGGGTGGGAGAGCTGGCCGTGCAGAACTGATAGGAAGGTTTCCTATCACTGTCCGCGTGTCCCGGGAACCGCCAGAGGCGAAGTTTGCGAAGTTCTCAGGGCCGAACGAGCCGGCCGAGCGCAGGGTGGGAACCAAGAGCCCGCCCCGTGCGTCAACTCTTTGCCCAGGGAGGCCGATCGGCCTCGAAGCCGGCGAGAGAGGGGAATCGCGGTGGACGACGCGACGTCGCAGCAGGGGAGCGAGACGGAAGCGGCGGCACGCCGGGCTCGCTTCGGCGCACTGCCGGAGCCGGTGCGCGTGGAGGACATGGTCGAGGAACGAGCCGTGGGTGTCCCCGACCCCGCGCGCACCGCCTACAACCAGGACGAGTGGCTCGTGCGCTACTGCCTGTGACCCGACCCTACGAGCGGCTCTTCGCGCCCAGGTCGCGCAGCCACCGCACGACGTCGTCGGCGTCGTGGGCGCGGGCGATGTCGAGCGGTGTCATGCCGTCGTAGCCGCACCAGTCGGCGTCGGCGCCGTGCTCGTGGAGATACCGCGCGGTGGGCAGATGCCCGCCGTGGCAGGCGCCCCAGAAGGCGCTGGTGATCTCGTCGGCCGAAGGAGGCTCCCCGGCCTCGACACACGCCCGCACCCGGTCGAGCAGGCCGAGTGTGGCGGCGTCCTGGAGGGTGGTGCGGGCGCCGTGCTCGACCAGCCGGCGCGCGGCACGCCACTGGCCGAACGCGCGGGCGTCGGCGAGCGGAGTGCCACCGGCGATCACCGCCCCGGGGGCCTCGATGTCGGCACCGGCGGCGATGAGCGCGTCCAGGACGGCCACGTCGTTGTTACTGGCCGCCCAGTGCAGCGGCGTCTCCGTGTGCGCGCCGCCGAAGCGCGCGTCGGGATCCGCCCCCGCGGCGATCAGGGCGGCGACCACCTCGGGACCATGGGGGAAATGGCCGGGCCAGTCGGTCGCGATGTGCAGCAGACTGCGGGTGCCCTTGCCGTCCTCGCCGTGCTCGGTGACGCGTGCCGCGGCCAGACCGGGATGGTCGGCGAGCAACTGCCCGAGCCCCGGCAGATCCCCGGCCCGGATCGCCGCGGTGACGGCGACGGCCAGCGGATCCTGTGATGTCAGCGTCTGCAAGCCGGCCTCCCGATCGCCGTCCAGGGCTTCCGATTCTGTCGGACGGCACCCCCGCACACCACGCTCCGTGCCCGTAGCACTCATCCACGGGGTCATCCACGCAGTCATGCCCGACGACATGCCCGCAGGCCCCGCGAGGCGTAGCGTCCGGGTAAGAGCGGGAGGGACAGCATGTCCGCGAGCAACGAGCCGCCCGGGGGCGCCGGGACGCTGGACGCCCTGGGGACGGCTCTGGCCGACACCGTGCGCGGAACCGGAGCCTCGATCGGCGGCCTGTA
Source organism: Streptomyces sp. NPDC044719 (assembly GCF_056433405.1). Taxonomy (NCBI): domain Bacteria; kingdom Bacillati; phylum Actinomycetota; class Actinomycetes; order Kitasatosporales; family Streptomycetaceae; genus Streptomyces; species Streptomyces sp. NPDC044719. The sequence continues at coordinate 105,657 of NZ_JBWKHE010000009.1, read as the reverse complement.
CCTGATCGAGGAGGCGGAGCCCGTGCTGCGGCTGGTCGCGCTGTGCGGCCTGCCGATCGCGTTCAGCGCCCCCTGGCAGCGGCTGCCCCTGACCGCGCCGGTCCCGGTCGCCGACGCGATCCACGACGACACACTGGTCAGTATCGCGAGCCAGGAGGAGATGGCCCGCCGCTACCCCCGCGCCGCCGCGGTCCTGCCCTACCCGTTCGCCCTGACCGCCGTCCCGCTGGCCGGCGTGCGGCGCCGCTGGGGCGGCATCGTGCTGATGTGGCCCGCCGTGCGGCCGCGCGGCATCACGCCACGCGTACGCGGCCACATCACCTCCAGCGCCCGCCGCATGGCCCGCCTGCTGGACGATGCCGCCGGGCCGCCCGTCCTGCCCGACCAGCCGCGCATCGTCCCCGTCGACGCCGCGCACCACCCCGTGCAGACTGGCCTGGCCGCCGCCGACTACCTCGAACGCCTCCCCGAAGGCGCCCTGGCCCTCGATCTGGAGGGCCGAATCACCTTCGCCACCACCACCGCGGCCCGTCTGCTCGGCTGCCGCGCCGACCGGCTGCTCGGCACCCGGCCCTGGCAGTCCCTGTCCTGGCTGGACGACCCCGTCTACGAGGACCACTACCGCACGGCGGTCGTCGGCCGCGCCCCCGTGTCGTTCACCGCGCTCCGCCCGCCCGGCCTGTCGCTCACCTTCCAGCTCTACCCCGACTCCAGCGGCATCAGCGTCCGCCTCGTCCCGGGCGGAGAGCGGGCCGAGGCCCCGTCACCGCCCGCCGCCGAGCGCAGCCCCGCGGCGGCCCCGACGGGACGCCTCTACCAACTGGTGCACCTGGCCGCCGCGCTCACCGAGGCGGTGACCGTGCGCGACCTCGTGGCGCTGAGCGCCCACCAGATCCTGCCCGCGTTCGGCGCCCAGGGCCTCGTGCTGTCCGTCGCCGAGGCCGGGCGTCTGAAGATCACCGGCTACCACGGCTACGCGGCCGACGTCATGGAACGCCTCGACGCCCTGTCGCTGGACACCGACCTCACCCCGGCCGGCCAGGTCCTCGCCAGCGGCACCCCCGCCTTCTTCGCAAGCCCGGCCGAACTGGCCGCCAACTACCCGGGCGCCCCCCAGATCAGCGGCAAACAGGCCTGGGCCTTCCTGCCGCTGATCATCTCCGGCCGGCCGGTGGGCTGCTGCATCCTGTCCTACGACAACCCGCACACCTTCACCGCCGACGAACGCGCCGTCCTGACCTCCCTGTCCGGTCTGATCGCCCAGGCCCTCGACCGCGCCCGGCTCTACGACACCAAACACCGTCTCGTCCACGAACTGCAGCGCGCCCTGCTGCCCAGGGCCCTGCCGAACCTGTCCGGCCTCGATGTCGCCGCCCGCTACCTGCCCGCCGGCCACGGCATCGAGGTCGGCGGCGACTTCTTCGACCTCCTGCGCCTGGACGAGACGACGGCGGCCGCCGTCATCGGCGACGTGGAGGGCCACAGCATCGCCGCCGCCGCTCTCATGGGCCAGGTGCGCACCGCCATCCACGCCCACGCCGCCGCGGGCGCCGCACCCGACGAGGTCCTCGTGCGCACCAACCGGCTCCTGGCCGACCTCGACTCCGAACTGCTCGTGTCCTGCCTGTACGCCCATCTCGACCTGGCCCGCCACCAAGTGGCCTTCGCCAGCGCGGGGCACGTACCGCCGCTGCTGCGGCACGCCGGCCGGCCCGCCGCGGTCCTCGACGTCGAGCCCGGCCCGCTGCTGGGCATCGACACCGGCAACCACTACCCGGTCACCACCGCGCCCCTGCTCCCCGGCACCACCCTCGCCCTCTACACCGACGGTCTGGTGGAACTCCCCGGAGCCGACGCCACCCGGACCACGTCCGACCTCGCCGGGCAGCTGGACGCCGCCGACGGCCACGACCTGGAACGGCTCATCGACCGGCTCGTCCACCACACGACGCCCACCGGCCACCACACGACGCCCACCGGCCAGCACACCGACGACATCGCGGTGCTCCTGCTGCGCGCGTACCGCCCCGACCGCCACCGGGCCTGAGGCCGCCGCCTCGACGTTCCCGGTCAGGCCTGGCCGGGGTCCGGGCGGACGTGCCGGGCCACGTCGCGCAGCTTGATGTTGTGGTTCTGCGAGATGCGCCGCAGCACGCCGAACGCCTCGTCCTCGCTCAGCCGGTGGCGTTCCATGAGGATCCCCATGGCCTCTCCCACGGCGTGCCGGGTCTCCAGGGCGTGCTCGAGCTGGTCGACGGTACGGGCGGTGTCCAGTGCCACGGCGGCATGGGAGGCGAGCAGCCAGCCCGCGGCCTCGATGTCCTTGCCGAAGGCCCCCGGGCGGCGCGAGTAGAGGTTCAGCGCGCCGAAGTCCTCCTGCTCGGTGTAGAGCAGCACACCGGTCATGCTGCCGATCCCCAGATCGCGGGCCGCCCGGGAGAACCGCGGCCAGGACGGCTGCGGCGTGGTCATGTCGGCGATACGGAACAGCCGCTCGCCGTCCACACGCCGGGCGGCGTCGAAGCACGGCCCTTCGCCCAGTTCGCCCTGCAGCCGGTCGGACTCCTCGACCATGTCGCCGCACGCGGACAGCGTCACGGCCCGCCCCCTCGACACCGTCAGGATCCCCGCCGCGTCACAGCCCTCGACGAGCTTCACCGCCGACACGGCGATCTCGTCCAGCGTCGCCTGCACCGAATCCTGGGCCACCAGATCCCGGGCGAGCTGGGCCATCTGCTCGGCATACCGCTGCCACTCCACCGCCACCACCGCCTCGCTCCCCGGTCCCGCCCACCGTACTCCGAACCACACCACGCATCCGCGCGGCCCCGCGCCTGCACCGACCGACCGTCACCGAGGTGCCGGGCCAAACGAGGGGCCGGCCCGGGACGCGCCGAAACCGGCCGGGTTCCGGATACGACGGCACCCACCGGACCGGGGGCGGTGGCGTCAACGGGCCCGGACGCGGCAGGTCCGCCGGTGAAGCCGGGGCCATGACCGGAAGGCCCGGCCGTCAGCGGTATGCCGTCAGCAGGAGGGCCACGTCGTCCGGGCGCTCGGGGGCGCGGCGGGCCGTTCTCACCAGGAGGTCGGCGAGGTGCTCCACCGAGTCCGCCGGGGTGTCGGCGAGAACGCGGCGGACCTCCTCGATGCCCGTCTCGATGTCGCTGCCGGGCTGTTCCACGAGCCCGTCGGTGTACAGGGCGAGGACGCTGCCGGGGGCCAGCGTGAGGGCGGTGACGTGATAGACCGAGTCGGGCTGCACACCCAGCATGACCCCGCCCACCAGGTCCAGCGTCTCCGCGTGCCCGTCGGGGTGGCGCAGCAGCGGCGGGGGATGGCCGGCCCGCACGGCGAAGGCCCGCCCGCTGCGCGGGTCGAGTTCGATGTAGCAGCAGGTGGCGAAGGCGTCCGCCTCCAGCTCGGCCAGCAGCCGATTGGTGTGGGTGATGACCTCCTGCGGCGGCCGCTCGCTCGCGGCGAAGGCGTGCACCGCACTGCGCAACTGGCCCATCACGGCGGCCGCGCCGACACTGTGGCCCTCGACGTCCCCGATCACCAGGGCCACGCCACGTCCCGTCGTGATCACGTCGTACCAGTCGCCGCCGATGGCCATGCCCTGGGTGCCGGGCAGATAGCGGCCGGTGGTGCGCAGCCCCTCGACCGCCGGCAGCCGGTGCGGCAGCAGCCCCTCCTGGAGACCGCGGGCGACAGCGGACTCCGCGTCGTAGAGCCGTGCCCGCTCCATCGCCTGGGCGGCCAGCCCGCCCAGCGCCGTGAGGGCGGAACGCTCGTCGGCGGTGAACCGGTGCGGCGTGTCCCAGCCGAGGATGCAGGAGCCGACGGAATGACCGGAGGCGATCAGCGGCAGGAACGACCAGGCGTTCATCCGGTCCAGGGCGATGCCCGGATAGGCGACCGAGAGGTCCTTTGGCGATTCGAAGAAGAGCGGCAGCCGCGTGGTCAGCGCGTGGACGCCGGGCAGCCTCGTGTCGAGGGCGACCCCCTCGAACTGGGTGAGGAAACCCTCCGGGTACCCCGACTCCCACTGCAGGTACATCCGGCCCTCGCGGACGGTGTACAGCGCGAGTTCCCGCGCACCGAACGCGGGCAGCAACTGCTCGGAAACGGCCCGGCACACGTCCTGCACGGTGACCGCCTCGGTGAGCACGCTCGCCATCTGCACCACGTGGTACAGCGCCCCGGCCCGCGCCTCCGCCACCGGCCCGGGCGGCGGCGCCACGGCCGCGCCGCCCGGCACGGGGCCGGCGGACGACCCGGCCTCGCGCGCCTCCTCGCCTCCGGTGGGCGGGCCGGTCGGATGGACCCGGCCGGTCAGCCCGTGCACGTCCGGGTACAGCACGAAGCTCAGCCAGTTCCCGGCCGGATGCCGCACGAGGAAGGACACCTGCTCCTGCGACAGCATCGCCGCCCGGTAGCGGTCCTCGTACGCGGGATCCCGGAGCCAGGTGATCACCTCCCAGGGATAGCGGCCGAGCAGCTCCTCCCGCCCGGCGCCGAGCAGTTCCTCGCAGCGGCGGTTGGCGTACGTCAGACGGCCGTCCTGGTCCAGGGAGAACAGCCCGTCGGGCAGCCGCTCCGCCGCCTCGGCCGCGGTGAGCCCGCCCGCCGCGTCGACGAGGGCGCCCACCAGGATCCGGGCGGAGCCGGTGCCGCCGCGCACGAGATGGCCCCACAGTTCGACGGGCCGGTAGCTGATCTCCCCGCTGCCGGCGGACTCGTCACGGACCCGGAAGTGACGGGATCTGACCCGGCCGTTCGTCAGCGCGTCCTGCCGGCTCGCCCGCAGCTCGTGCAGATCGTCCGGGCTGACCCGGGCCTCGACGGCCGCCATGGTGCCGTCGAAGTCCGCCCCGGCGATGCCGAGGAGCGCGAGGGCCTCGTCGTCCGGCGTGCACCGGTCGTTGTCCAGGTCCCAGTCGAGCAGCCCGACCCGCACGGGGTGGACGGCGGCCGTGGGCAGCCGCACGCCGACGGGTTCGTCGTCGTACTCCACCAGGTAGGGGCCCGAGCCGGACCGGCCGGCGGCGAGGCGGCCGAGGCGCTCCTCCATGTCCCGCCCGGCGGGGCGCAGCGCTCGATCCACCGCCTCCGCTTCCATCGGCGACCGGGCGGCCGAGCGCAGCACGACCAGCACGCCCACGGCCTCCCCGCCGGCCCGGACGGGCCGGTAGGCGGAGCCGAAGGAGTACGGCAGCCCGGCGGTGAACTGCGGGAAGCGCACCATGGTGACGCGCTCGTCCGGCAGCCACAGGGGCTCGTCGCGCCGGTAGACCTCGGCCATGGGCAACGCGCCGCCCATGGGCACCCGCCACCATGCCCTCAGCAGCGATCGGGGCACCCCCGTCACGAGGGCCAGCACCAGCGAGCGCCGGTCGCGGGAGCGCAGGTAGACAAGACCGCCGTACCCCCCGAGGTCCCGTACGGCCGCGATCAGCGGAGCGGTGAGGGCGTCCTCGATCCGGCCGGTGTCCCCCGTCCGGACCCGGCCGTCGCCCCCGCCCCGGCCCGGGCCGCCGGATGACCGCGGCCCGTCCGGTACGGCGGCTGCCTCATCCATCTCGCGTCCTCCCGGTACGGACGCACCGGACATCAATCGCTCCCCATCAGGATGTGCCATGGTCGGCACTCCGGCGCGGCAAGCGCAACCTTTCGGTCGTTGCGGCCGTCTCACCCGATATCAGCAACACATAAGCCTCGGGGGCGAAAATGGTACGAATCCGAACTGCATGCGCGACTCTCGCACTCGTGGGCGCCACGGTGGGCGTGGCCGCGGTCCCGGCCGGCGCGGCTGCGGTCGGCACCCGGCAGGCGACCCAGGCCGCGGCGTGCCCCACCGGCTGGGGAAGTCTCGCCAAGACCGACACCAGCGCCACGATCGCGCCGGTGAAGGACATCAGGACCGGCCGTCACACCTGCTTCGACCGGATGGTCATCGACCTGCCCGGCGCGGGCAGCGATGTCGGCTACTCCGTCCGCTACGTCGACCGGCTCCACCAGGACGGGTCGGGCCGCCACATTCCCGTGGCCGGCGGAGCCGTCCTCGAGGTGCGGGTGGCAGCGCCCGCCTACGACCCGGAGACCGGCGCCGCCACCTATCCCGGCCGGGTGGCGCGCCCGCTGCCGGGTGTGGACCTCACCGGCTACCGCACCTTCCGGGACACCCGCTTCGCCGGCAGCTTCGAGGGGGAGACCCAGATCGGGCTCGGCCTCCGCGCCCGGCTGCCCTTCCGGGTGCTGCAGCTGGACGACCGCGTCATCGTGGACGTCGCCCACAGCTGGACCGCCGCGAGGTGACGGTGCGGCGCGCCCGGTTCTCCGGAGCCGGGCGCGCCGCTGGGCCCGCATCCGCCAGGGCCGTCGCGCTCGCCGGACCGGGGCCGCTCTCACCGGCCGCGCACGCGCCCCAGTTCCGCCAGGGTCCGTGCCGCGGCGCCTGCCAGACGGGGCCGGTTGCGTACGAAGCGGCGGGCGGCCCGGGCGGGCTCCCGGCCCAGCCAGTGGACGGCCCCGCCCGGCCCGGGCCGTACCACCGCCCCTTCGTACACCCGCAGGTCACGGGTCTTGAGCGACTCCTTGTAGCGGGCGGGGCCGCTCCCCAGGTCGACCGTCTGTACACCGTCGGCCGCCGCGGCCTCCAGCATCCTGAGCTGCAGCACGAGACCGGGGGAGTACTTGGCACAGGCGCGGTCGTACGCCGGGAACCACCAGGACAGCACCGAGCGCGAGCGCAGGCCGAAGTGCGCGGCCACGGGCCGGTCCGCGGCGTAGAGAACGGACAGCACGCCACGGCACTCCGGTTCCTCGCTCTCCCCGAGCAGCGTCACCAGCCGGGTGATCCACTCCTGCGCGAACCGGTCGCGCCGGCCGGTCCGCCGGTACTGGGCCGACTTCCAGTCCATCAGCGCCCGCAGAGCGCCCGGGTCCCGGGCGTCGTACACGAACCGCACCTCGCCGACCTGCCGGGCCAGCTTGCGCTCCTTGGCCAGGATCTGTCTCAGGAAGCCCGGCGACTTCGCCCGCAGCCGCTCCCTGTACCGCTCGAACCCCTCGCCGATGTCGACGACCGGGGAGGCGAGCTCCTCGGCGGCGTGCGGCACGAAAAGTTCTTGGCCGGCCTCGAGGTTGTCGAACTCCCAGGACGACAGCGCGCAGGACCGGAGCAACCCACGGGCGTCGAGCCGGATCCCGGGCCGTAACACGGCCCCCTGGCTGTCGGACACGCCGAGCCCGATGGCCCGGCCCTGGCCCAGGGGCCCCCTCTCGTAAGGGAAGAACCCGACCGGGGAGCCGTCGTCGAGCAGCACCGCCACTCTCGCTCCCGGCCTGACCTGACCCACCATGGTGGTGAACGCCGGGTCGAGAAAGGGGTTCGCGGGGGCCGCGGACTCCGTCCGTATCTCCCGCCACATCTTCTGGTCGTTCGGGCCCAGTTCGTCCGGCCTCAGAACGAGAACGCGCTTTCCAGGCAACTCTGCCTCCTGTGTCATCGGCATGGGGACACACGAAGGCCTGCACATCACCGCGAATCGGCACCAGGCAGTACGCAGGCCGCACGGCGCAGGCCTTTGTCGGTACTGCCGTCGCTCAGCAGCGGAACGTCTGGAGCTCGACGGCGTTCGGGGCGGATCCGGCCGTCCCCGCACACCGGCTCGTCTCCGCCGTCCGGATGTCCGTGCCGCCCCGGGCCACCGCCAGCGCCCCGGCCACCACAGCGCCGGCACCGGCCGCACCCGTGGCCCGCGGTGTCCGTGCCGCCGGGTGCCGGAGCGACGGCTCCTCCTCGCACGGACAGGGCTCCCCGGCTCCTTCGGCCTCGGGCGCCGAAGCCGTGCCGGTGGCCCGCGCCTCCACGGCGGCCGTGACCACGGCTCCCGCCGCGCGCTCGTCCTGCGCGAGCCCCGGGACGACGAGATGCAGCAACAGCAGGCAGGCCACCAGACCCACCGCGGCTGCCCATCGTCGCCGCACCATCAGACCCCCCGACTTGGCCGGCTGCGCCTACCAGTAGGCCGAGCGCATCTCGCCCCCGTCAAGCCCTTGTGGGCCGATTCGCCCCGCTCGGCCAGTTGCTGCCGAAATCCAACGGAAAGCGCTGCCGTTCTGCCTGCCGGACCGGGTCAGTTGCTGCCGCCGGGCAGGCTCAGCACCTCGCCCGCCTTCGGCGCCCGGATGCCGAGCGGCTCGTCGAAGGCGCTGAACGCGGTGGTGGTGTGCTGTGCGCCGTTCTTGTAGACCGTCTTGAGCAGGTAGGGCTCGCCTTCGTCGGCCACGTAGAAGGTGTACGTCCCTTCCTTGTCCGCCTTGTCCGTCACGATCAGCTCGATGGCCTTCGTGCCCCCGACCCGGGTGGAGCCGCCCCTCTTCGCCGTGCCGAACGAGTCGAAGGGCCGTTCGCAGGAGGTGAGGTCGTTGCCCGAAGCGGCCGGGTCCACCGGCGTCTTCACCCACATCCGCTGCTCGCCCGTGACCCCCGGGATCTTCTTCCACTTCTGCAGGTAGGCCCGGTTCGGCCGGACGAAGTCGGTCCGGCCCAGACGGATCTGTTCCAGAGCGGCGCCTCCGGGCATCTCGGTCTTCGACCGGCACCGGCTGTCCAGATCGGTCTCCAGATGGCTGGTGACGGTACCTCTGGTGGTGCGGTTGGTGATGTCGACGGTGACGGAGTCCAGCTTGCGCATCGTCGCGTTGGCCTCGTCGAGGAGATCGCCGGCGGACTTGTCGTCGCCGGTGCCGCCGGAGCCGCACCCGGCCAGGGCGGAGCCCGCCAGCAGGCACGCGAGCGCGGTCGTCGTCACGGTAGCCATGGCCCGCACGGAGCCCCCCTGATGTTCGTGTCGGCCGATGATCAGCACGGGAGCCTACCTGTCCGCCGCTGTGCGCGGCGGACAGGCCGGGTTCAGGCTCCGGTGCCGGTCTCGCGGACCAACTCGATCGCCCGGCCAAGGGTGTCGAGCCGGTCGTCCAGGGTCTCCCCGGCCGGATAGAGACGGACCGTGTCCACACCGGCGTCCCGCCAGACCCGCAGCCGTCGCCGCACCATCTCCTCGGTGCCGATGAGCGTGGTGGCCAGCACCATCTCGTCCGTGACGAGACCCGCCGCGCCGTCCCGGTCGCCCGCCTGCCAGCGCTCCCGTACCTCCGCCGCGACCTCGGCCCAGCCCTGACGGCCGTAGGCCCGGTTGTAGAAGTTGGTCGACGCGGAACCCATGCCGCCCAGGCTGAAGGCGAGTTCCTTCCTGCGGTCCGCGATCATGGCGCCGAGCGCCTCCTCGTCCCGGGCGAACGCGACCTCGGCGCCCTGGCAGACGTCGAACCCGGCGCGTCCGCGCCCGGCGGCGGCCAGTCCCTCGTCCAGCGGGGCGAAGTAGGCCTCCGCCGCGCCCTCCGGTACGAAGCTGGTGCCGAGCCAGCCGTCCGCGACCTGGCCGGTCAGCCGCAGCATGGCGGGCGACAGCGCGGCCAGGTAGACGGGGACGGGGTGCTCGGCCCGCATCGACAGGCGCATCGGCACCGCCTCCCCGCCGGGCAGCGGAATCCTGAACTCGGAGCCCGAATGGGAGATCTTGCCGCCCGCGACCACCTGCCGCACGATCTCCACGGTCTCGCGCGTCCGGGCCAGGGGACGGGCGAACGGCACCCCGTGCAGGCCCTCCATCACCTGTGGTCCGGACGGGCCCAGACCCAGCAGGAAACGCCCGCCGGACAGGTTGGACAGGGTGATCGCCGCCTGGGCGAGGGCCACCGGCGTGCGCGTCCCGACCTGCATGACCGCGGAGCCCAGCACCATCCGTTCCGTACGGGCCGCGTAGAAGCCCAGGGCGGACGGCGCGTCCGATCCCCAGGCCTCGGCAACCCAGCAGACGTCGAGCCCCAGTTTCTCCGCCTCGACGACGAAGTCGGCCTGCCGGGACCAGGAGCCGAGGGCCGCCGCCTCGACGGTCGTCGCCGTGCGCATCACGCCTCCGCCCGCTGCCTGATGTGCTCCAGCGTGGCGGTCATGCCTCGCTCGAACTCCCGCAACCTCACGAACACGATCTTCTGCTCCTTCTCCGGCATGGCGTCGATCGCGAAGGAGAGGCCGGAGCGCCCCGGTCCCATCCGCATCCACTGCGACAGCTCGGTCCCGCCGTCCCTGGGCTCGAGCCCGAACCGCCATACGGCACTGGGCTCGGCCGGATCACCGACCGCCCAGGCGAACACCCGCTCCGGGTCACATGCGACGACCGTGGAGGTCGTCTCCCACTCGCCGAGCGACTCGTGGCGGCTCCGGCCGGTGAACCGCGCCCCGACGGACGGCCCGGCGGCCCCGTCGGCCCACCCCGCCCACTGCAGCTCCTCGCTCAGATCCGGCATCCGCGTCACGTCCGACACCAGCGCCCACACTCTCCCGGGCGGAGCGGCGATCCACGTCGTCACCTCGACCGTCGGTTGGTCCGCGTACCGCGCGCCCGTCCACTCCATCGCGTGCCGGCCTCCTCGTCGACAGGGACTGTGGGCAGCAGGGTTGCGTAATGAGACTCACCAGGTCAAGAGGGTGCGTGTGTCCATGCCCTTAACGGGCCGTGAAGGTGGGCGCAGGCGTGCCCCGGTGCGCGGAACAACGCTCGCGGGGCCGCGTACGCTACCGATGGCTGCACCCCGGGGGGTCTTCACGTCTGACGTGCCCGCCGGTGGGGGAGCCATCAGGGACGGCAGTGGCCGAGCCGATCCGTCGGCGGGCACCATGATGCACGGCCGGGCGCGGCCGCGAGGGTGCGCCCGGGCCTTCGAGTGGAGGACGAGATGGGATCGGCGATGGGTGAGCGGGATCACCGCCGGCAGAGATGGGCGGCCCGAGGAGCCCTGGCCGCGGTCGCGCTGGCGGCGTTGCTGCCCCTCGTCTCCGGCGGTCTGAAAGGACTGCTGCTGCTCCTGGCCGGCCTGGCGGGACTCGCCCTGACCGCGGCGGCGCTCTGGTGGGTCCTGTCCCGCCGTGGACCGGCACGCATGGCGGCGGCCGTCCTGGCCGTCGCCGCCCCCGTGGGCGTCATCATCCTCTTCGCGGCCGCGAATCTGATCTGGGTGGTCTTCGCCTCGCTGCTGCTGTGGTGCGTCGCGGTCTGGAGCGGCCGCTACGCCCTGCGCAGCACGGGTCTGCGGCCGGTACGGGTCAAGGAGTACCGCACACCGCCGCCGCAGCGCCCCTTCCTCCTGCTCAACCCGCGTTCCGGCGGCGGCAAGGTCGAGAAGTTCTCCCTCAAGGAGAAGGCCGAGGAGCTGGGTGCCCGGGTCGTCCTGCTCGACCCGGAGCACCACCAGGACGTCACCGCCCTGGCCAAGGCCGCCGTGGCCGACGGAGCCGACCTCCTGGGCGTCGCGGGCGGTGACGGTACACAGGCGATGGTCGCCGCCGTCGCGGCGGAACACGGCCTTCCGTTCCTCGTCATCTCGGCCGGCACCCGCAACCACTTCGCCATGGACCTGGGCCTGGACCGGGACGACCCCTCCACGTGCCTCGACGCCCTCACGGACGGGGTCGAACTCCGCGTCGACCTCGGCTTCGCCGACGACCGCCCGTTCGTCAACAACGCGTCGTTCGGTGTCTACGGGGCGGTCGTCCAGAGCCCCGGCTACCGCGACGACAAGGTGGGCGCCGCGCTGGAGCGGCTGCCCGAGTTGCTCACCCGGCAGAGCGGCCCGCGTCTGACGGCCAGCGCCGACGGCACCACCATCACCGACCCGCAGGCCGTCCTGGTGAGCAACAACGCCTACCGCATGGACGACCCGTTCGGCTTCGGCCGCCGCGAGCGGCTCAACTCCGGGAAGCTGGGCGTGCTCGCCGTCCGTGTGGACAGTGCCGTGGAAGCGGCCGAACTCCTGCTGTCCCCGCGCCCGGAAGGCCTCACCGTGCTCACCGCCCAGCAGGTGGTCGTCCACTCCGACGAACCGCATCTCGAAGTCGGCCTCGACGGCGAGGCGCTCACCCTGCCCGCTCCCGTCCACTGCCGCATCGCGCGCCGGGCCCTGCGCGTCCGGGTGCCCCGCAATCGCCCCGGAGTCCCCGAGGCGCCGCCGCGCCTGGACTGGCGCCGGCTCCGCAAGCTGGCCGCCGCGGTCGGCCGTACCGCCGCACCCACACGCTCCCGGCGCACCTGAGCACCGTGCCCGGCGCCATGTGAAAGGTCCCCTCTGCCGCTTCTGGCAGGGGGGACCTTTTCACGTGCGATCAAGCGGGTTACGCGCCCTTGGGCCCCGCCTGCTGCACGACCTCGAAGGACCAGAGAGTCGAGTCGCTCGCGGCGGGCTTGGGCCGCTCGCCGCCCTCGCCGCCGCCCTGGTGCGCGGCCTTCATCGGGCCCTCCATCCAGGCCTGGAACGACGCCTCGTCACGCCACCGCGTGTAGACGAGGTAGGTGTCGGTGCCCTCCACCGGGCGGAGGAGCTCGAACCACTCGAACCCGTCGGAGCTCTCCACGGTGTGCGCGCGGGAGGCGAACCGCTTCTCCAGCGTCTCCCGCTGCTCGGCGGGCACGGTCAGCACATTGATCTTGACTACGCTCATGGCTCCATCTTGCCCGATGGCACATCCGCGCCGGCCGGGACCTGCGGCGCCGGAGGTTTTGAACGCGTTCAAATGTGGGCTAGGGTCGATCCCACACGTCGAGGGGGAGACCTTCATGAAGATCGTGATACCCGGCGGCACCGGACAGGTCGGCACGGTCCTCAAGCGCGCGCTGAGCGCCGCAGGACATGACGTCGTGGTGCTGAGCAGGCGTCCCGCACGCCAGGGCGAAGTGCACTGGGACGGCGCGAGTCCGGGGCCGTGGGTGCGGGAGATCGACGGCAGCGATGCCGTCGTCAACCTGGCCGGCCGGAGCGTGAGCTGCCGCTACACCCCGGCCAACCTCCGCGCCATGATGGACTCCCGGGTCGACTCCGCCCGGGTCGTGGGCGAGGCCATCGCCAAAGCCGCCCGGCCGCCCCGGGTCTGGCTCCAGATGAGCACCGCGACGATCTACGCCCACCGCTTCGACGCGCCCAACGACGAAGCCACCGGCGTGATCGGCGGAGCCGAACCCGGCACCCCTGGCTACTGGGCCTACAGCGTCGACATCGCCAAGGCCTGGGAACGGGAGCAGGAGACGGCCGGCACGCCGGACACCCGGAAGGTGGCCCTGCGCGCCGCCATGGTGATGAGCCCCGACCGCGGCGGTGTCTTCGACGTCCTGCTGCGGCTGGCCCGGCTCGGCCTCGGCGGCCCGGTCGCCGGTGGCGGGCAGTACGTGTCCTGGGTCCACGACCGGGACTTCGTCCGGGCGGTGGAGTTCCTCATCGCCCGGGACGACATCACGGGCCCGGTCAACATCGCCGCTCCCACGCCCCTGCCACAGCGGGCCTTCATGCGCGCCCTGCGTACCGCCTGGGGGATGCCGGTGGGGCTGCCCGCGACGCGCTGGATGGCCGAGGCCGGCGCCTTCGTGCTGCGTTCGGACACCGAACTGCTCCTGAAGAGCCGCCGCGTCGTCCCCGGCCGTCTGCTCGAAGCGGGCTTCGCTTTCGATCACCCCGGCTGGCCGGAGGCCGCGGACGACCTCGTGCGGCGGGTCCGCGGCCACGACCCGAGGTGAGCCGGTGTCAGCTCTTCCTCTGGCCCTGCTCCAGGGCCTTGCCGGTCATGTCGGTGACCTGCCCGGCCGGCGGCTCGTCCGCCTCCACCTCGGTACCGAAGCCGGTGAAGTCCATGACCGTGCGCACCGTGACCTTCTGCGGCGCGGACGAGGTATCGGTGGAGGACCGCTCCGTCGACGTCGGCGCCTTGAGGGTCATGTCGATCTGCTGACGGCGCATCCGGCCGTCGTCGTCCAGCCACACGTCCATCGGCAGAGTCGGCCCGACCTGCTTGCGGAGTGTGTCGCCGTTGGGCAGCTCGGCGACGTCGACCATGACGCGGTAGTGCGTGGTCCGCACCCCGCCGATCGTGGCCGTGCCCTTCTCGGTCACGTCCTTGTCCGTGATGGCCTTGGCGTACGCCGCCGACTGCGCCGGATCGCTCATGGAGCCGTCGCCGGCGCCCTGCTTCTCGGCGACCTTCCCCAGGTCGATCTTGATCCACGGCTTGCCGTCCGGCGCCTGCCCCTTCGGCATCTTCTGGTACAGCACCTGATCGATCACGCGCTGCTCGATCCGCTGCCCCCGCACCGTGAGCGTCATGACGCTGTCGCCGTCGCCGAGGTCCACGACGCCCTGCCCGTCGGCCGACTCCGAGGCGCCCTGGGCCGAGGTCCGCACCCGCAGCTTCACCTTGGCGGTGTCCTCCTCGGCCGTCCTGTCGTAGGCCGAGCGCACCGCCTGGGTGCCCCGCTCCCGGGTGCCGCCGTCGGCGGAGGAACCCCGCGCACCGTCGCCGGTGTCCCCGTCACCGCCGCAGCCGGTCAGCACCGTTCCCGCCAGGACACCGGCGACGCCTAAGGCGCAGACCCTCCTGCCGTTCCCTGCCCTGCTCATCGAACCAGCTCCTCTCAGGTGTGGTGCGACCCAAGTGCCCGAACCGGGCATGAACACACGTGCCGGTACGAGGAGTTGGCCACCGGGAGGTTCGTGACGCGGCCGGTGCGGATGCCGGGGTCCGGTCAGCGGCGGCCGCGGAGCTTGCCCAGCAGACGCTGGGCCTGGGCCCGCTTGCGGGGGTCGGCCGCGGCCCGCCGTGCCTGCTCGACGGCCCGCCGCCCCTGCGGACTCCGGGCGAACTGCTTGATGCGATCCAGGATGTTGGCCATGAGGCACCTTCCCTCGTGTCTGACGTGCTTGTTGTCTGTAGCCCGCCTACCCCTTTGAAGAGGGGCTCAGCCCTCACCCGCCCCGACGGCGGACGACCGAACGTGTTTGCCGACGGAGTCAGAGGCAAGTCGGTGTCCATGACTGAACAGAACAAGCGCACGAATCACAAGCCGACCACCATTCGGACGACGGAGTCCAAGGCGCGCAACGCCACGGACAAGGCGACCGCGCCGACGACCCAGGCCGCGAAGCGCGCGGCGGCCAAGGCCGATGACGCGGGGTCAGCGGTCAAGGCCGGCGCCGAGCGCTCCGCCGAGGCGACGACGGCGGCCCTGCAGACCGCGGCCAAGGGCGTCGAAGCCGGCCGCCAGGCGGTCGTCACCGCTTCGGGCCACGTCGCGACCACGGCGAAGACGGCCTGGACGGTCATCGCCCACCGCAAGCTCGTCGCCGCGGGCGTCGGAGCCGGCCTGACCGCCCTGAGCGCCGCGTCGTACGCGGTGGGACGGCGCGCGGAACGCGGCACGCACGGTCCCGTCACCCGGTTCACCGGCGGACGGATCTGACCACGGCAAGGGCGTCGACGTGACGGCCACGCGGAGGACAGGCGGCGCGGCGCGCATCACCGGGACGTCCCGGTGGTCCGCGGCGCCGCCTCCTTGCGGTCTCCGACGCGCCCCGGCGTCCCAAGGCACCGCCTCCGTGTGCTCCATAACAACACCCGCCGTCCCAGACGTCTTCTTCGCGTGGTTTGGCGCACATCCGGCCCTCGTAGTGGTGTCCCCCTCGCGCGGCACCGCCGTGACGAGGAAGGATGAGACAGCAAGCGAAGGATCAACCCATGCGGAGGAGCGGGCCCATGCAGCACGAGCGAGCGGGCAATCCGGCCGGTTTCGAGGATCTCGTCGATGTGGCCCGGCTGGTGACCGCGTACTACGCGCTCCACCCCGACCTGGACGATCCGGGGCAGCGCGTCACGTTCGGGACCTCCGGACACCGTGGATCGTCCCTGGCGAGCGCGTTCAACGACGACCACATCGCCGCCACCAGCCAGGCCATCTGCGAGTACCGCGCCGATCAGGGCATCACCGGCCCCCTCTTCCTGGGCGCCGACACACACGCCCTCTCGGAGCCCGCGCGCGTCACCGCCCTGGAGGTGTTCGCCGCCAACGAGGTGACGGTGCTGATCGACGACGCGGACGGCTACACGCCGACCCCGGCCGTCTCGCACGCCATCCTTGCCCACAACCGCGGCCGCACCTCGGGTCTCGCGGACGGCGTCGTGGTCACGCCCTCCCACAACCCGCCCGCCGACGGGGGGTTCAAGTACAACCCGCCCAGCGGCGGCCCCGCCGCCTCCGACGCCACCTCCTGGATCCAGGACCGGGCCAACGAGATCATCCGGGGCGGCCTGAAGGACGTACGGCGCATCCCCTGCGCCCGCGCCCTCGCCGCCCCCACCACCGGCCGCTACGACTTCCTGGGCACCTATGTCACCGACCTGCCCAGCGTGCTCGACCTGGACGCGATCCGCGCGGCCGGGGTCCGGATCGGGGCGGACCCGCTGGGCGGGGCGTCCGTCGCCTACTGGGGCCGCATCGCCGAACAGCACGGCATCGACCTCACCGTCGTCAACCCGCACACCGACCCCACCTGGCGGTTCATGACGCTGGACTGGGACGGCAAGATCCGCATGGACTGCTCGTCGCCGTATGCGATGGCCTCGCTCATCGAGCAGCGCGACCGCTTCCAGATCTCCACCGGCAACGACGCCGACGCCGACCGGCACGGCATCGTCACCCCGGACGCGGGCCTCATGAACCCCAACCACTACCTGGCCGTCGCCATCTCCTACCTGTACGCCCACCGCGACCGCTGGCCGGCGGCCACCGGCATCGGCAAGACCCTGGTGTCCTCCGCCATGATCGACCGGGTCGCCGCGGACCTCGGCCGTGAACTGGTCGAGGTGCCCGTCGGGTTCAAGTGGTTCGTGGACGGGCTGGCCGGCGGCACCATCGGCTTCGGCGGGGAGGAGTCGGCGGGGGCGTCCTTCCTGCGCCGGGACGGCTCCGTGTGGACCACCGACAAGGACGGCATCATCCTGGCGCTGCTCGCCTCCGAGATCACGGCCGTCACCGGCAGGACTCCGTCGGAGCACTACGCCACGCTGGCCGCCCGCTTCGGCGAGCCCGCCTACGCCCGGATCGACGCCCCGGCGTCGCGCGAGGAGAAGGTCCTGCTCGCCAAGCTCTCCCCGGCCCAGGTCAGTGCGGACACCCTGGCCGGGGACGCGGTCACCGCCGTCCTCACCGAGGCCCCGGGCAACGGTGCCGCCATCGGCGGTATCAAGGTGACCACGGACAACGCCTGGTTCGCGGCCCGCCCCTCGGGCACCGAGGACGTCTACAAGATCTACGCCGAGTCCTTCCTCGGCCCCGACCACCTCGGCCGGGTCCAGGAGGAGGCCAAGAGCGTGGTGCTGACGGCACTGGGCGGCTGACCACCGACAAGGACCGCACACGGCCCGGGCCACGTCGTCGTGGCCCGGGCCGTACGGGTGCCGACTCGTCCCGCCGGACCGGGATACAGGACACTGGGGGCAGATCCGATCCGGGAAGGACCGTCACGTGATCATCTTTGGCACCAAGGGGTACCTGTACCAGCTGGCGATACTGACGCTGGTCTGCGTGCAGTGCGGCAACCCCGCCGCGCACACGCTCAGGAAGCGCGTCACAAAGTTCACGCTGTTCTTCGTGCCGCTGTTCCCGATCTCGACGAAGTACCTGACGCAGTGCACCTTCTGCGGCGCGGAACAGAAGGTGACCAAGGAGCAGGCGGAGCAGCTGCAGATCCAGAGCGCGGGCGGCCAGGGTGGTCAGACGCATGGTCAGCCGGAGCAGCAGCACCACCGCTTCCAGTGACCCGCACCGCGACCGGTGAGCGCCTCCGGCCCCGCCTACGGCGATCAGCTCACCGGTCGCCCGGGTGTGCCGCGCCCGCCACGGGTGCCGGGCGCCGCTGCTCGTACCGCAGCGCCACAGCCGTCGCGACCGCCCCCGCTCCCTCCCACAGGCCCACCCCGACGAAGACACCCGGCGCCCGCCCGCCGAGCGCGGCGGCGGTGAAGACGGTGCAGGTGAGCAGCCGGAACGGCACGGTCCACCGGAAGAAGGCCCGCCAGTCGGCCAAGGCCGCCAGCACGTAGTACACGCCCATGTTGAGCGCCGCCATGGACGACGCCGTCATGAACGCGGGCGTGAGATCCCCGGCGGCGCGCACACCCGGAGCGGAGAGCCCGAGCAGCGTCAACTGCGCGGCCGGCGAGAGCAGACCCACCGCCCCGAGGGCGGCGGCGAACACGCCGAAGACGGCCATGGTCCAGCCCGAGGCGGAGCGGGGAAGGCGCACGCCGGGATCGTATCCACGTTCGATCGGCGGCCGGGCCCGTTCCGCTTCCTTTCCGGACCGGCGCGGATCCATGTGGCAACCGCACGATCTCGGGTACCCGCCCGCCACGGGCCCGGACCTGTGCTGCGGCCGATGGGCCTCCCGCAGTCGATCAGTGAAAACGGAGGCATGAAGATGAGCACCGTCAAGGAATCCGTGGAAGTCGACGTCCCCGTCCACACTGCCTACAACCAGTGGACGCAGTTCGAGGAGTTCCCGAAGTTCATGGAGGGCGTCGAGGAGGTCAGGCAACTGGACGACCGCCACAACCACTGGACCACCAAGATCAGCGGAGTACGGCGCGAGTTCGACACCGAGATCGTCGACCAGCTGGCCGACGAGCGCGTCACCTGGCGCACGACCAGCGGCGACATCAATCAAAGGGGCTCTGTCCGCTTCGAGCGCCTCGACGACACCCACACCAGGGTCGAGCTGGTGATGGACATCGAGCCCAGCGGAGCCGCGGAGAAGGCGGCGGACATGACGGGCACGATCGACCGTCGGGTCAAGGGCGACATGAAGCGCTTCAAGCAGTACATCGAGGAGCGCGGAGCCGAGTCCGGCGCCTGGCGCGGACGCATCCAGCCCGGCGGCACGGACCCCGCCCTCTGACCCTCACGCTCGTCCCGGACCCGGCCTCCACAGTGGAGGCCGGGTCCCTTTTTGCGTGCGCGTGCGGAGAGCAGGTGATGATTCGGTCATCGTTATGACATGCACCTGTCCATATCGGTCTCCCGGTGGCACGCTGCCCTCTGACTGTCCGCAGTAACACCCCTGCCTGACCGGGCGGACGGTTCCCCGCCGCCCGGCCCCCACAGCAGAAGGAGACCGCGTGATAGGCAGACCCCGCAGCCTTCGATCGTCCGGCGGCACCACCCGCGTCCGCCACACCCTCCTCGGCACACTCGCCGGCGTCGCCGCACTCCTGGCGACCGGTGTCACCGCCGCACCGGCGAGCGCCGCGCCCGAACCGGGAGTCATGGCAACCTCGGCGCAGAAGAGCGCCCTCGACTTCTGGACCCCGCAGCGGATGCGCGCGGCCACCCCGCTCGACATCCTGTCCGTCGACCGCTCCGACGTACGGGCATCCGCACCCCGCAAGGGCAAGACGACCGTCGTGGCACCCAGCACACCCGTCTCCGACGTGGGACCCCTGGCTATTCCGCACGGCGGCGGCCCCTGGTCCGGCGGGGGAGCGGTGACCAAGACCGCGGGGCGGGTGTTCTTCACCTACCAGGGGCGGACCGCCTCCTGCTCCGGCAACGCCGTCACCAGCGCCAACAAGAGCACCGTCCTCACCGCCGGGCACTGCGTGAAGATGCAGGGAGCCTGGCACACCAACTGGGTGTTCGTGCCCGGCTACCACGACGGCCAGCGCCCGTACGGCACCTGGGCCGCGTCCAAGACCCTGTCCACGCCGCAGTGGACGGCCAGTGAGGACATCAACTACGACATCGGCGCCGCCGTCGTCGCCCCGCTGGACGGCAAGCGGCTGACCGATGTCGTCGGCGGCCAGGGACTGGCCTTCAACACCGGCTACAACAAGGCCATGTACTCCTTCGGCTTCCCGGCCGCAGCTCCGTACGACGGCGAGAAGTTCATCTACTGCAGCGGAACCACCTTCCGGGACTTCCTGCTGTCCAGCGACCACGGTCTGACCTGCAACATGACCGGAGGCTCCAGCGGAGGCCCGTGGTTCACCCAGTTCGACGAGGCCACCGGGACCGGCCTGCAGTCCTCGGTGAACAGCTTCAAGTACAACTTCCTGCCGAACGCCATGTACGGCCCGTACTTCGGCGCGGATGCGCAGAACCTGTACCAGAGCGCCCAGTCGTCCTGAGCCATCGCACCAGCCGGGAGCCGGGCCCGCCCCACCACGGGGGGCGGACCCGGCTCCCGCGCCGTCGGGCCGGTGCCGGGTCTCCCCGGAGATGACGCGCCCCTTGCCGTCGGGCTTCGGGGAGAGCACCAGGGACGTGACCTCCCCTCCCGGCCGGTCGCCGGACCGAGCCCATGCATCAAGGGAGCCGCAGATTGATGCCGGTGGTTGCGGGCAAAAGCGACCGGGGAGGGGAGGCATGCATGAAGCGTCGTTCTGGTTCCGGTGATCCGCCGCCTTGGGCCAGGCCGGGCAGCCGATGGGGGCCGTGGGTCTACTGGCCGATGCTCTGTCTGAGTGTCGGTCTTCTGGGGTGGCGAGTGATCGACGGCGACGGCGCGGGTCGCATTCTGGTGGCGGCCGTCCTGGTGCTCGTCTGGGTCTGTCTGCTGGCCGCCAACCGCGCGGCGCGACGCAGGCGGGAGTGACCCCGCGAGGCCTGCTGAGCTGCCCCGCGGGTGCTGCGCAGCGTGGTGGTCAGCTCCAGCCGAACCGCCGGTCCACCACCGCGGCGAACTCATCGAGGGTCAGTACCGCGTCCCCGTTCTGGTCGGCCCTGTCGAACAGCGCGGAGGAGTCGTCGACGTCCTGCACTCCCCAGAACGGCAGTACGCCCGAGGCGGCCAGTGACGGTCCGTTCGTACGCAGGGCGATGATCACCTCTTGCCGGGTGAGAACCCCGTCGTGGTCGAGGTCGAGCGCCTCGAACAGCTTGCGGGCCTTGTCGCTCATCTTGTGTCCCCGTCGCATGGAGGTCGGGCGGGCAGCTACATCCCGCTCACTGGCGAGGACGCCCTACGCGCCGACCGGGTTGCCTCCGGGCGGGAAAGCCGGCTCCAGACGAACACAGCAGTAGCCGGGACTCGGGGCCAGGCATGCCTGGAGGGTCTTCGTGCCGAGGCCTTCGAGGGCGCCGCGGAGCAGGCGCAGGTTCATGCCGCAGACGGTCTCTGTGTGGTCGCGGGCGAGCGCGTGGAAGGGGCAGTTGCCCAGCACGATCGCGTCACCGTCATGGCGGGGCTCGAACCCGTGCCGTTCCAGCAGGTCGAACACGCCCGTGTCGCCTTCGCCGGCGAGCCGGGCGCCGAGGTCGTGGGCTTTGCGGTGCAGGACCGTACGCACCGGCTCGCCGGTGGCCTCTGATTCCTCCATGGCCTGGGCGAGGAGCCGGCCGGCCAGCTCGTAGTGCCGCTCGGGCAGGCTGACGGAGACCTGCCTGGTGGAGCGCTTGTAGAGCTTGGCCGGCCTGCCCGCTCCAGGACCGGTGCGGCCGCTGCGCCGCTGGTAGACGACGTCGAGGAGCGACTCGTCCGCCAGGCGGTCCAGATGGAATGCCGCGGTCTGACGTGCGAGACCGAGGGCGGCGGCGGCTTCGTCGCGGCTGACGGGCTCCGGCTGGCGCACGACGTGCTCGTACAGCCGCTTCCGGGTCGGCTCGTCCAGTGCGGCGACCGCGGAGACGTCGGCACGGGGCGCTTGCTGCGGGTGTTCCATGAACACCAGTGTAAAACCCATAGCCCTTGACTAAAGAGGCCTGGCGAGCTTCTATAGTTAACGAGAGTCATCGATAGAAGGAGGCAGTCATGTCGTCCCCCACCGCGACCAGCACGTCCGCCGTCCCCCGGCGATCCGGGTTCACCGACCCCGGCTACCAGGCGTTCTTCATCCTGCGTGCCGGGTTCACCGTGGCGCCGATCCTGTTCGGGCTGGACAAGTTCGCCAACCTGCTCGTGGACTGGCCCGGCTACCTCGCGCCCTGGATCAACGACGTCGTGCCCGGCAGTGCCCAAGCGGCGATGTACGCCGTCGGTGCCATCGAGATCGTCGCGGGACTCGTCGTCGCCATCGCCCCGCGCTTCGGGGGCTGGCTGGTGGCCGGATGGCTGGCCGGCATCATCGTCAACCTGCTGAGCATCCCCGACTACTACGACATCGCGCTGCGCGACTTCGGCCTTCTGCTCGGCGCGGTCGCCCTGGCCCGGCTCGCCCAGCACTACCACGGCGAGCGGTCATCGCATTGAGGGGTGCGCCGTCCGCCGTGATCTCGTAGGTCGTCTCGATGACGATGCGGTGGCCGCCGAGACCCGGTCCCCGCGAGGCGGTCGGCCGTACCCTGCCGGGGGCAGCAGTAGGCACGTACTCGGATGGTGGCCGATCGATGAATGACGAAGAGACGACCCCCGGCGCGGCCGGCGTCCCCTTGCCGCGGGTGCTGTGCGACACCGCGTCGCTCATCTCTGACGACTCGGCACCTGCTGGCGCGCTGTGGCGACTGGCCGAGCCGGGACGGCAGCTGGACGCCAACCTCATCCGCATCCCGCCCGAGGGGCGTATCGACCCGCACACCGAGCCCGACCTCGACGTCCTCCTGCTCGTCGTCGCCGGTGACGGCACCCTCGGCCCGGCAGCGGACCCGCAGCCTCTGGCCCCCGGCAGTCTGGTCTGGCTGCCGCACGGCAGCGAACGCAGCCTGGCCGCGGGGAGCGGCGGCTTGTCCTACGTGACCGTGCACCGCCGCCGCCCGGGCATGCAGATTCGGAGCAGGTCCAGCATGTGACACCGCCTGCTCCGGCCCAGGAGACGACTCGGCCTCGTCGCGTGACCCCGAGTCACGCAACCTTCGCCCGGCTCGGAGGTCTTCCTCCTCGGAGGTGTCCATGGGGAAGGACCATCAGATCGCTTTCCTCTTACGGGAGTCGGCGGCGGCAGATCCGGCGCGCCGCGCGGCGGCGGTGAAGGGGCTGGAGAAGGCGGGCGGGGCCGCGTACGTCCACGTCGTCGCCGGTGCGGCCGACGACCCCGCCCCCTCGGTGCGCGCGGCCGCCGCTCTGGCCCTGGGCCGGCTCGGGATCCCCGAGGCGGGCCGTGAGGTGCTGCCCCCGCTGATGGACGACGAGAATCCGGTCGTACGGCGCAGGGCTTCGATCGCCGCCACCAGACTGGGACTCCGGGGGCCGGCGGTCACACGGGCCTTCACCCGGCTCCTGTCCGACCCGGATCACCACCTGCGGATCAACGCCCTGGAAGGACTGGCCGCACTGGGCGAACCCGGGGATGTCACGACCCTGGTCGGGCTGCTCGGTGACCCGGACCCCGCCGTGTGGGGCCGGGCCCGCACCCTGGTGTACCGATGGAAGGACGACACGGCTGTCCGGGCGGAAGTGCTCCGCACCGCCCGCCAAGGCACGGGCGCCGCCCGCGCACGGGCCCTGGACTGGCTGCCGGAACGCTGCACCGAGCAGCTCCTGGACTCGCTGCTCACCGGACTGGCCGACCCGTCCCGTGAGGTGCGGATCGCCGTGGCCCGGCGGCTGTTCGACGTGGCACGGCCGCAGACGCAGAACACCCTGGCCGCGGCGCTGCGGACCGAGCGGGATCCCGAGGTCGCCGCACATCTACTGCGGGGCCTCGGACGGCTCGGCGACGAGCGGGTGACCGGACCGGCGGTGCGGTGGCTGCGCGATCCCGAGGCCGGAGCATCCGCCGCGCGTGCCCTGGGCGGTGCGGCCACGGGGACGGCCGCCGCGCACCTGCGCACGGCCTTGACCGACGAGTCCCTCCACGCCCGCACCCGGGCCGCCGCCGCCAGGGCCGTGGGCGCCGGGGCGCGATGGGACGCGGTGTGGCTCCTGCTGTCGCTCCTGGACGATCCCGACGACGAGCTACGCGCGGGCGTGATCGACGGACTGGAGGCGCTCGTCGAGAACGGACTCCGCCTCTGGGAGCGCCACCCCGTGGCCTGGGCTCTTGTCGAACGGCTGGAAGCCGGCGGGGAGCACACCTGGCGCACCCGCAACGCCCTCGACGGCCTCACCCAGGCCCTGCCCGCCGTACGGCGCCTCGCCGACGAAGCCCAGTCCGCCGAGGTCCGAGCCGCGGCGCTCTCGCTGCTCGCCGGTGACGACGAGTCCGACGAGCACACCCGTCACGACATAAGACGCTTCCTGCGCGGCCTGGACGACCCGCACGAGGCGGTCCGCTACGAGGCCGTCCTCGGTCTCGAACGCGGGGTGACGGCGACGGGGTCGCTGCCGCCGGGAAGCGAGGAAGCGTACAGCCGGCTGACCGCCCTCACCGCGGACGCGTCCCCACGACTGCGCCAGGCCGCCGCGAGAGTCCTCGAGGCGCTGGACACCGGCCAACAGGCCTGAAACCACCGCAGCACCATCCACTCGACACACCAACCACTTCCCACACCACCCGCTCCGCGCACCACCCGCTCCGCGCACCACCCACTTCGCGCACCACCCGCTCCGCGCACCACCCACTCCGCGCATCACTCACACCGGCGATTCTCGGACCCCTGCCGCCGTACACCGTGTGTCGTCCGCCTCGCCGGGCCACACTGGGACCCATGCGGCTGGTGATCATGACGGCGGGATCGCGCGGCGACGTCGCGCCGTACACCGGGTTGGGCGCGGGGCTGGCGCGGAGCGGGCACGAGGTCACGCTCGTCACCCACGGGCTGTTCGAGCCGCTGACCGCCGGTTCCGGCGTCCGGTTCCATCCGACCCCGGTCGACCCGCACGCCGAGTTGCACTCCGAGCGCGGCCGCCGCCTGCACGCCAGCACCACAGGACTCGGCAAACTGCTGCGTGTCGTCTCGATGGCCCGTTCGGCGGCCGAGGAGATGACCGACGACCTCGTCCGGGCGGCACACGGCGCCGACGCCGTGCTGGCCGCCGGTGCCGTGGCACCGCTGGGCCGCGCCATCGCCGAGGGACTGTCCCTGCCCAGCCTCGGACTGTTCCTCCAACCCCAGCACCCGACACGGGAGTTCGGGGCACCCATGCTCGGCGGACGCTCCCTCGGCACCGTGGGCAACCGCCTGGGCGGACTGGCCGTCACCACCGCCGTCGACCAGGTCTTCACCCGGGCCATGCGCCGACTGCGCACTCGGCACGGCATGACCCTGCCCGGCCGCGCCACGATCCGCCGGACCCACGAGCGGGCACGCTGGCCGGTGCTGCACGGGTTCAGCGAGGTGGTGGTGTCCCGGCCGCGGGACTGGCGGCCCGGGCTGGAGATCGCCGGGTACTGGTGGCCGTATGACACCCGGACCCTGCCCGGGGAACTGGAGGAGTTCCTCGCCGCCGGGCCCGCCCCCGTCTTCGTCGGGCTGGGCAGCGCCACCGTGCCGGACCCTGAGCGTCTCAGCGGCGAGATCGTGCGCGCCCTGCGCGCGGCCGGACTGCGCGGGATCATCCAGCAGGGGTGGGCGGGCCTCGCCGCCCGCACCGACGGTGTGATCACCGTCGGCGATGTGCCGCACGCGTCGCTGTTTCCCCGGACGGCCGCCGTCGTCCACCACGCCGGAGCCGGCACCACCGCCGCCGTCCTGCGCGCGGGTGTCCCGAACGTTCCGGTGCCGGTGCAGTTCGACGCCGGTTTCTGGGCGGCCCGGCTCGTCGCCCTGGGCACCGCCCCCTGCGCCCTTCCCTTGCGCCGCCTCACCGCCGACGCGCTCGCCCCCGCCCTGCGCCGGGCCGTGGGCGACCCGGCCCATCGCGACCGGGCCCAGGACGTGGCGCGCCGCCTGGCCGGGGAGGACGGCGTGGCACCGGTCCTGGCGGCACTCGACCGACTCGCGACGTGAGCCCCGAGCGGCCGCCGCGCCTCACGACAGCGGCACGGTCGACCCCCTGATCACCACCCGGCAGGGCAGGGTCTCGATCCCGGAGCGGCGCGTGCCGCCGGAGATCGCCGTGAACAGGGCGTGCGCGGCGGCCCGTCCGACCTGTTCGAGGTTCATGTCGACACTGGTCAGGGGCGGCCGGGACGCGGACGTCAGGACCCGCCAGTTGTCGAAGCCCATGACCGCCACGTCTTCCGGCACCCGCCGGCCGCGCTCGCGCAGGACGTCGATGACGCCCCGGGCGATCTGGTCGCTGCCGCACAGCACGGCGTCCACCTCCGGGTGCTGGTCGAGCAGCATCGCGGTGGCCGCCCGCCCCCAGCCCTCCGACCACGCCCCGAACCGCGGCTCGCCCACCAGGGTCAGGCCGGCGCCGGCCAGGGCGGCCCGGGCACCCTCGGCCCGCTCCTGCGCGGCGGCGTACCCGGGGTCTCCGGTGATGTGCGCGATGCGGGTACGGCCGCAGGCCAGCAGATGCTCCACGGCGATCCGGCCCGCGCCGACGCTGTCCGGGACGATGGACAGATCCTCCGGATTCTCCGACGGCGCGTACGCGTAGACCACGGGGACCGGCAACTCCCGTCCCAGGGACGGCCTGGGGTCGGTCCGGCTGCCCACCACGATGAGCCCGTCGACCCGGCGGCCCAGCAGCGCGCGGACATGGTGCTGCTCGCGGATCGCGTCCCCGCGGGCGTCGCACAGGAACACCGCGACCTCGCCCGCCCCGAAGGCGTCCTCGGCGCCCATCAGTATCGGGATGCTGAACCGGCCCTCCAGGTCGCTGGTCAGCAGACCCACGGTGCCCGTCCGGCCGGCCAGCAGGCCCCGGGCCACCTGGTTGGGCCGGAACGCCAGCCGCTCGGCCGCCTCGATCACGCGCGTTCTGGTCTCCGCCCGTACCTGGCTACGGCCGTTGAGGGCCTTGGACGCCGTGGCGATCGACACGCCCGCCAGCCGGGCGACATCGCTGAGGGTGGCGGGCTGTGAACGCGAGGGGCCGGTGGCCTGTGCCATGGGTCTTCTCCTGTCTCGCGTCGCCTGCCGACGCCGTCGAGGGCACCCCAAACAGTACGCGGAAATTTTCGGTCCTGTCCTCGTCCGGGTTTTCGAGTTCCACTCAGAAACCGCTTCACGCAAGGGGATTGACGGGTTGTGGGATGCGTCCTTAGCGTCTCAGAAAGCCTTTTCGGCCCGTTTCCGCCACTCAGTTCAGTGCCACCACATCATTGTCCCGACCGGAGGGCCCGCGTACCGGGCCCGCCGCGACACAAGGGGAATCGACCATGGGGAGCACGGCCGGACCGCGTGGACACATACGCCGCCTCGTCACAGGCGCCATCGCCCTGCTCGCCACCGCGAGCCTGCTCACCGCGTGCGGCTCGGACAACGAGGGTTCCGGCGGGGGAGGGGGCAAGTCCGCCGCCGGCGGTGTCGACGACGGCACGAAGCTGACGATGTGGACGCGCGCGGCGACCCGGCCGCAGAGCGAGGCCCTGGTCAAGGCCTACAACGCGGGCCACAAGAACAAGATCGAGCTGACCGTCGTACCCACCGACGACTACCAGGCCAAGGTCGGCGCGGCGGCCGGATCACGCGACCTGCCCGACCTGTTCGCCTCCGACGTCGTGTTCGTGCCCAACTACACCTCCAGCGGCCTCTTCGCCGACCTCACCGACCGCGTGGACGCCCTGCCCTTCGCCGAGCACCTGGCCCAGTCGCACATCAAGGCCGGCACGTACGAGGACAAGAAGTACGTGGTCCCGCACACCCTCGACCTGTCGGTGCTCTTCTACAACAAGGAGCTCTACCGGAAGGCGAAGCTCGACCCCGAGAAGCCGCCCATGACGCTGCGCGAGTGGGACCGGCAGGCCCGGGCCGTGGACGCGCTCGGCGGCGGTGTCGACGGCACCTTCTTCGGCGGCAACTGCGGCGGCTGCGGCGTCTTCACGTGGTGGCCGTCCGTGTGGGCGGCGGGGGAGGACGTCCTGAACGAGGAGGGCACCGAGGCGAATCTCGCCTCCGCCGCCTCGAAGAAGGTCTACGACACCTACCGCGGCTGGGTGCGGGACTCCATCGTGGCGCCCGGCGCCCGCGAGGAGACGGGCACGACCTGGACCGGGATCTTCCCGAAGGGCAAGGTCGGTGTGATGCCCATGCCGTCGACCACGCTCGGGCTGATGCCCGAGGACCTCGACCTCGGCGTCGCGCCCATCCCAGGGCCCGACGGCGGCAAGTCCACCTTCGTCGGCGGCGACGCCATCGGCATCTCCGCCACCAGCGAGTCGGCCGACCAGGCCTGGAACTTCCTCGCCTGGTCCCTGGGCGACAAGGCCCAGGTCGACGTGGTCGCCGCACACAAGGACGTGGTGGCCCGCACCGACCTGGCGTCCAACAAGCACTCCAAGGCCGACCCGCGCCTGGTCACCATCAACGAGCTCGTCGCCGAGGGCCGCACCCCGTACGCGATGAAGTTCGGCCAGACCTTCAACGACCCCAACGGGCCCTGGCTGCAGCTGATGCGCCACGCCGTCTTCGGCGACGGGAAAACGGTCGAGAAGGACAACGACGCCGTCACCGCCTCACTGGCCGACTGAACCGACCGACCCTCCCGACGTCCTACGGCTAAGGAGAGCCATGCCGGTGAAAGTGGCCGACCGGTCGACGGCCGAGCACCCGACCCCGCCGCGGCGGCGGGCCGGTCCACCCCCGCCCCGCTGGCGCTCCCGCAAGGCCAAGGGCCTGGCCTACGCGGCCCCCACGGCGGTGTTCGTCACGGTCTTCTTCCTGCTGCCCCTGCTGCTGGTCGGGCAGATGTCGCTCAGCGACTGGCCGCTGCTCGCGGGAGACCGGGGCGTCAACGCGCCCGAGAACTACACCGGCATCACCGGCGGCACCCTGTTCTGGCCCGCGATCCGCTTCACCCTCCTCTACACCGTGATCGTCACGGTCGTCCTGCTGGCCCTGGCGCTGCTCCTGGCCCTGCTGGTGCAGGAGTCGCGCCCGGGCGCGGGCTTCTTCCGCACGGTCTTCTTCCTGCCCGGCGCCCTGGGGCTGGCCTCCGCCTCCCTGCTGTTCTGGGGCCTGTACAGCCCGGCCACCGGCCCGCTCAGCCGCATCCTCGAACGCCTCGGCCTCGTCGACGACCCGGTGTCCTTCCTCGGCTCACCGACCTCGGCCCTGTGGTCGACGGTGTTCCTGATCGTCTGGAAGTTCGCCGGGTTCTACATGCTGATCCTGCTCGTGGGCCTGCAGCGCATCCCGCACGAGGTGTACGAGGCGGCACGGATGGACGGCGCGAGCCGCGCCCAGATCTTCCGCTCCATCACGCTGCCGCTGCTGCGGCCCTCCCTCGCCCTGTGCCTCCTGCTGTGCGTGACCGGATCCCTGCTCGCCTTCGACCAGTTCTTCATCCTCACCAAGGGCGGACCGGACAACAGCACGGTCACGGTCGTCCAGCTGATCTACCGGGAGGCGTTCCAGCGGCTGAACCTCGGTACCGCGGCGGCCCTTTCGATCCTCATGCTGGCCGCGCTGCTCCTGCTGAACGCCCTGCAGTTCCGGGGCCTGCGCCGCGCCGACGAGTCATGACACCCGCCGCCTCATGAGAAGGGACACCACGGTGCTCACCCGCGCCCTGGGCCGGACGCCCCACTACGTCGTCGCCGGCTCTCTGGCCGTCATCTTCCTCTTCCCCCTGCTGTGGAACGCCTGGGCGTCGGTGAGCGGCCAGCCGGGCACCGCCCAGCAGTCCGGCTACGGTCTCGGCAACTACCGGACGCTGCTCGACTACGACGCGGGCCTGTGGCGGTACCTGCTCAACAGCACGGTCGTCTCGGCCCTGACCGTCGCCCTGACCCTGGGGGTGTCCCTGCTGGGCGGCTACGCCTTCGCCCGCTTCGACTTCCCCGGCAAGAACCTGCTGTTCCTGCTGACCCTGGCCATCCTCATGGTCCCCTACGCCACCCTCCTCATCCCGCTCTACGTCCTGCTGGGCCGGCTCCAGCTGCAGAACTCGCTGATCGGGCTGAGCCTCGTCCTGGCCATGTTCCAGCTGCCGTTCGCCACCTTCATGATGCGGATCTCCTTCGAGGCGGTGCCCCGCGAACTGGAGGAGTCCGCCCTCGTCGACGGCTGCGGCACGACGGGCGCGCTGCGCCGCGTGCTCCTGCCGGCGGTGCGGCCGGGGCTGATCACCGTGGGACTTTTCGCGTTCCTCGCCGCCTGGAACGACTTCATCGCACCGCTGATCCTCATCTCCGACAGCGAGAAGGCACCGCTGCCCCTCGCCGTCGCCAACCTGCGGCAGCAGAGCATGGGCGCCGTCGACTACGGCGCCACCGAGGCGGGCGTGGTGGTCCTGGCCGTGCCCTGCCTGCTCCTCTTCCTGCTGCTGCAACGGCACTACATCAGGGGCTTCATGTCCGGCGCCCTGAAGGGCTGAGCCGGCGCAGAGCCGATTCGACGGACAAGACGGACAACCGGAAGGACGTGGACGGAGGCATGGACCGGTGAGGGAGAACACGGCACGCTCGCTCGTGCTGCCGGTGGCGCCGACCCGGGGCCGGCTGCGCCC
Organism: Streptomyces sp. NPDC044719; assembly: GCF_056433405.1. Taxonomy (NCBI): domain Bacteria; kingdom Bacillati; phylum Actinomycetota; class Actinomycetes; order Kitasatosporales; family Streptomycetaceae; genus Streptomyces; species Streptomyces sp. NPDC044719. The sequence continues at coordinate 75,342 of NZ_JBWKHE010000009.1, read as the reverse complement.
GCTCGGCCTGGACGAGGTCCGGATCACCGGCGGCTTCTGGGCCGGGCGCCGCCACACCAACGCGACCGCGACGCTCGGCCACTGCCGCGACTGGATGGAACGCGAGGGCTGGACCGGCAACTTCAGGGCCGCCGCCGAGGGCAGGGTGCACACCGACCGGCGCGGCCGGGAGTTCGCCGACTCCGAGATCTACAAGCTCCTCGAGGCCATGTCCTGGGAAGGCGCTTCGTACGACGGGGACGTCGCCGCGCTCACCGACATCATCGCCCCGGCCCAGGCCCCGGACGGCTACCTGAACACCGCCTTCGGCCACCCCGGACAGCAGTCCCGCTACAGCGACCTCGAATGGGGCCACGAACTCTACTGTCATGGGCACCTCATTCAGGCGGGTGTGGCCCAGGCCCGCGCCCGGGGAGAGGGCGAGCTGACGAAGGTCGCCCGCCGGGCCGCCGATCACCTCTGCGCCGCCTTCGGACCGGGCGGCAATCAGGGCATCTGCGGGCACCCCGAGATCGAGACGGCCCTGGTGGAACTCGCCAGGCTGACGGGGGAGCAGCGCTACCTCGACCAGGCCGCGCTGTTCCTGGGCCGGCGCGGCCACGGCACGCTCGCCGACATCGAGTTCGGCCGCGCCTACTTCCAGGACGACCTGCCCGTGCGCCGGGCCACGGCTCTGCGCGGCCACGCCGTGCGCGCCCTGTACCTCGCGGCCGGCGCGGTCGACGTTGCCGTGGAGACCGGGGACGACGAACTGCTCGCCGCCGTCGTACGGCAGTGGGAGACGACGGTCGCCCGGCGGACCTATCTGACCGGAGGGATGGGCTCGCACCACCGCGACGAGTCCTTCGGCGACGACTTCGTGCTGCCCCCGGACCGCGCCTACTCGGAGACCTGCGCCGGGGTCGCCTCCGTGATGCTCGCCTGGCGGCTGCTGCTCGCCACCGGCGAGCCGCGCTTCGCGGACCTGGCGGAGCGGACCCTGTTCAACGTGATCGCGGCCTCCCCGTCCGAGGACGGCCGGTCCTTCTTCTACGCCAACACCCTGCACCGCCGTCACCGGGGCGCCGCGCCCCCGGCGGACCGCGTCAGCCCGCGCGCCGACTCGGGCCTGCGCGCCCCCTGGTTCGCCGTCTCCTGCTGCCCGACCAACGTGGCGCGCACACTCGCCCAGCTGCCGGCATACCTGGCCACGGCGGACGGCGACGGCCTGCAACTGCACCAGTACGCCGACGCGGAACTCGCCACCTCCCTGGCCGACGGACAGGGCGTCGCGCTGCGGGTCCGTACCGACTACCCGTCCGGCGGCACCGTGGCCGTGCGGATCAGCCGCTCCCCGGCCCGCCCCTGGACCCTGTCCCTGCGCGTCCCCTCGTGGACGGCGGGGGAGACCGCCTGGCTGGTCGGACCGGACGGGAACCGCCGTACGGTCGCCCCCGGCACGGCGCAGATCACCCGCGTCTTCCGGCCGGGCGACGAGATACGCCTCGAACTGCCCGTCGCCCCGCGCTGGATCCGGTCCGACCCCCGCATCGACGCGACACGCGGCACGGTGGCCGTCCAGCGCGGACCCCTCGTGTACTGCGCCGAATCCACCGACCTGCCGGACGGACACGACGTCGACGCGCTCCGCGTGGATCCGTCCGCCGCTCTGGAGGACGGGCCCGGCGACACGGTCCTCGCGCCCGGCGAACTCGCCGAACCACACGACACACCCTGGCCGTACCGGCCGGCCGACGAAGCCACCGCGCCCGCGACCGGCCCCGAGGCCCTCACCCTCGTCCCCTACCACTCCTGGGCGAACCGCGGCCCCTCGACCATGCGCGTGTGGCTGCCGACGACCCAGCCCCCGACAACGCCCACCGAGAGGTAGCCGTGCCCGCACAGCGAAGACGACACCGCCGCGGCCTCCTGGCCGGGGCGCTGGCCCTGGGCCTGCTGGCCCCGCTCGCCGCCACCACCGGGGCCGCCGCGGACAACTCGGCGATCGGCTACCCCGTCTACTCGGGAACCGCCGACCCCGTCCCCGCCCTCCCGGCCGGCTTCACCGTCCACCGCACCCTGCGCGCCCAGTACGAGGCCGACCGCAGGGCCGGGGACGGCACCGACTTCTGGATGGACCGCATGCTGGCCCGCAAGGGCGAGGACCCGGCGGGGGACTGGCTGTTCACGCGGGGACGCGCCCTGTTCATGAAGGAACACGAACCGTCCCGGCTGGGCTTCGCCGGCAAGGTCGCCTACTGGGAGAGCATCGACAACCGGTCGGCGTACACCATCACCCTGAACGTCGACGGCGAGAACCTCACCCTGCGGGAGAACACCGGCGCCCGCACCCAGACCCCCAGCCACTGGCGCGGCGAGTTCACCCACGAGGCAACCGGCCTGAAGGTGACACAGACCAAGTTCATCACCGAAGCGAACGCCGCCGTGACGAACCTGGCCCTCACCAACACCGGCCCTGAGAGCCGTGAGGTCCGGCTGAGCGCCACGTCCCCGTACACGACGACCGCCGAGGACCGTGAGCTCACCGGCGCCGTGCCCGCGAAGAACAACCTCACGACCGTCTTCCCCCGCCTCAGCGGAGACGGCTTCACCGCCGAGGGCGAGTCGCTGACCCGCACGCTGACCCTGCCGGCAGGCCGCAGCCGCACCACCAAGGTCCAACTCGGTTTCGTCACCGAGGAGATCACCGAGTCCCGCACCGAGTACGACTCCGTGCGCACCGCGTCCCCGGCCACCGCCTTCCGCCGGCACGTCCAGACGTACAACCGCTGGTGGGCCGAGAACCTGCCCTACCTCGACGTCCCCGACGACAACATCGAGAAGACGCTCTACTACCGGTGGTGGCTGCTGCGCTACAACTACCTCGACGCCGACATCCCGGGCAGCGACTACCAGTTCCCCACCTCCATGGAGGGCGTGCTCGGCTACAACAACGCCATCGCGCTCACCGTCGGCATGTTCGTCGACGACCTCAAGTACCTGCGTGACCCGAGCTACTCCTACGGCCCGTGGGTCTCGGCCGGAGAGGTCTCGAGGAACGGCAAGTACACCGACAACCCGGGCGACCCGGAGAACTGGTCCAACAGCTACACCCAGTACATCTCCGAGGCGGCCTGGCGCTCCTACCAGGTGCACGGCGGCCCCGACGGCATCGTGCGCAACCTCGCCCGGTACGCGGAGAAGGACGTCCGCGGCCAGCTCGAGAACTACGACGAGGACGGCAACGGGCTGATCGAGTACGACTGGGGCGCGATGACCGGCAACGACGCCGACGCGGTCTCCTTCGACTGGAAGTCCGGAAACCTGGACCGCGCCGAATCCGCCTACGTCTACAGCAACGCGACAGCGGCTGCCCGCGCGTACGACCTGCTCGGCGAGAAGACGAAGGCCGACGAGATGCGCGAAACGGCGAACCGGGTCAGGAAGGCGGTCCTCGACCACCTCTGGGATCCGAAGGACAAGCTGCTCAAGCACCGCCACGTCGCCACCGACACCCTGGTGCCCTGGAAGGAGATCAACAACTACTACCCGTACAGCGTGGGCCTGATGCCCACACCGGAGGAAGACCCGCAGTACCTCGAAGCGCTGCGGCTGTGGGCCGACGCGAAGCAGTACCCCGTCTTCCCGTTCTTCACGGCCAACCAGGCCGACAAGGCGCAGGCGGCGGAGCAGGGTCACCCCGGGAGCAACAACTTCTCGGTCATCAACTCCACCGTCACCTTCCGCTTCCTCTCCTCGGTGCTGCGGAAGTACCCCAGCAAGTACATCGACCGCACCTGGTACAAGAAGCTGCTGTCCTGGAACGCCTGGGCCCACTACATCGACGGCGACAACCGGTACCCCGACCAGAACGAGTTCTGGTCCGACGGCAGTGCCGACCCGCAGAAGATCGGCTACCGCTCCTGGATCCACCACACCATCCTCGGCACCACCAACTGGACCGTCATCGAGGACGCGATGGGCTTCAGGCCGCGCGACGACCGGAAGATCGAGCTGTGGCCGATCGACGTCGACTGGCCGCACTTCGCGGTCACCGACATCAACTACCGGGGCACGGACGCGGCCGTCCTGTGGGACGAACCCGGCGACGGGAAACGCCCGTACGGCAAGAGGGTCCCCGAGGGGTACTCCCTCTACCTCGACGGGAAGCTCGCCTTCACCGCCGACCGCCTCACCCACCTCGTCTACGACCCCACGACCCGCAAGGTCACCTTCCCCGACGGGGGCGGAGCCAAGGCGAGGACCACCGGCCTGCGCACGGAGGTCGCAAGGCCGCAGGACGTCACCTACGGCACGAAGGAGCGCGTCACCGACCTGTTCGCCAAGGCCGGCCGGGACCTCACGGGTACGGCCGGGAACAACCTCGCCGACGGTGCCACCGCCCGTGCCTCCCACGAGGCCGAGGGCCGGGGCGTCGCCGGTGCCGTCGACGGCTTCACCGTCAACGAGCCCTACTGGGGTGCCCGCGGCTCGGGGAACGCCGAGGACTGGTACGAGATCGACTTCGGTCGCGACCGCACGGTCGACGACGTCCGGCTGCACTTCGCCGGCGACAAACGGCCCGGCGGATACGCCGAACCGGCCCTCTACACCGTGCAGTACCAGGACCGGGCCGGCCAGTGGAAGGACGTGGCCCGGCCCGCCAAGTCACCGGCCTACCCGCGCGCCAACCTCAACCGGGTGCGCTTCCAGGAGGTGACCACGGGCAAGCTGCGCGTGCTCACGCGCCACCGCGACGGCCACACCAGCGGCCTGAAGGAGATCCAGGCCTTCGACACCGACGCGCGCCCGCCGACGGCCCGCAACCGGCCTCCCTACGTCGAGGCCTGGCGGGACCCGGCGTACACCCGGCCGGGCCAGGTCAGACTCACCGGCATCACCGAGGACGACGCTCTGCCGAAGAGGACGCTCTCCGGCTCCTGGAGCGCGGCAGACAGCCCCGACGGCGGCACCGTCATCTTCGACGACCCCCACGCCCCCTCGACGATCGCCCGGTTCACCAAGGCGGGCACCTACACCCTCGAACTCACGGCCGACGACGGTGCGCTGAAGTCGTCGAAGCGCGTCGTGGTGAAGGTCGAGGAACTCGGCGACGGCCGGGTGAACCTGGCACCGTCCGCGACTCCCACCGCGTCCTACACCTCCGGCTGGGAGTCGGTGGCCGCGATCAACGACGGCCGCGAACCGGCCTCGTCGTCGGACGTCCCGCGCTGGGGCAGCTGGCCCCAGAAGGACACCCAGTGGATCCAGTACAGCTGGCAGGACCCGGTCCGTGTGGACGGCTCCGACCTGTACTTCTTCCGCGACGCTCAGCCGGGCGCGGCCGACGGGGTGGGAGTTCCGGCCTCGTGGGTGATCGAATACCGCGACGGCGACACCTGGCGCGAGGTCCCCGCCCCCAGCGGCTACGGCACCGCCGAGAACCTCTACAACCGGACGACGTTCAGCCCGGTCACCACCACCGCACTGCGGGCGAAGCTCACCGGGCACCCGAACCTGGCCCTCGGCGTACAGGAATGGAAGGTCTACGCCGAGGCACCGGAGTCGGTGCGCGAGACCCACATCCCCACCCTCCGCGGCACCGTCCCCGAGCTGCCCGAGCAGGTCACGCTCGTGTACGCCGACGGCTCAACGGCGCGCTCGCCCGTGGCCTGGCCGGCCCTGACCGAGGATCAGGTCGCCGAGGGCGGCACCAGCGTCACGGTCACCGGCCTCGCCGACCGCACCGCCCAGCCGGTCACCGCCACCGTGTGGGTACGGCACACCGACGCGGTCGAGATCACCAGCATCACCGAGGAACGCGCCACCACCCGCCCCGGCAGGACCCCCACGCTCCCCGCCACGGTGGTCGCCACCTACAACGACGGCTCCAGGGACAGCCGGACACAGGTCACCTGGGACCCGGTCGATCCGGACCAGTACGCCAAACCCGGCACCTTCGAGGTCAAAGGAACCGTGCCGGACACCTCCCAGCGCGCCACGGCCACGATCACCGTGACACCCCCGCCCGAACCGGGCGGGACCGCTCCTGCCCGCCGATGACCGACGACGATCGGAGTGCGCCATGTTCCAGCCACCCACCCGACGCCGCGTGCTGAGCCTGACCGCCGGTGCCGCGGCCACAGCGACCCCGCTCATCGCCTCCGGCCCGCCGGCCCAAGCCGCCCCCGCCGGCTCCACCGCCCAGGCCGCCGGGGCCGCCGAGACCGCCACGCGAGCGCTGCCCGCTCAGCCGACCTGGGCACTGCGGCCTTTCGGCCTGGATCAAGTGACCCTCGGCGCCGGTGTCTTCCGCGCCAAGCGCGACCTGATGCTCGACTACGCCCGCGCCTACCCGGCCGACCGCATCCTGGCCGTCTTCCGCGCGAACGCCGGTCTCGACACACGCGGCGCACGGCCGCCGGGCGGCTGGGAAACCGCCGACGGCAACCTGCGCGGCCACTACGGCGGCCACTTCCTCAGCCTCATCGCGCAGGCGTACGCCGACACCCGCGAGGCCGCCCTCAAGACCAAACTCGACCACCTGATCACGGCCCTCGGCGAGTGCCAGCAGGCCCTCGCCGAACGCGGCGACCCGAAACCCAGCCATCCCGGCTACCTGGCGGCCTACCCGGAGACCCAGTTCATCCTGCTGGAGAGCTACACGACGTACCCCACCATCTGGGCGCCGTACTACACCTGCCACAAGATCATGCGTGGCCTCCTGGACGCACACACCCTGGCCGGCAACCCGCAGGCGCTGACCATCGCCGCGAAGATGGGCGACTGGGTGCACAGCCGCCTGGGCCGGCTGCCGAAGGCGCAGCTGGAACGCATGTGGTCGATCTACATCGCGGGCGAGTACGGCGGCATGAACGAGGTCATGACCGACCTCTACGCCCTCACCGGCCGGCCGGAACACCTCGCCGCCGCCCGCTGCTTCGACAACACCACGCTGCTCAACGCCTGCGCGGAGAACCGTGACGTCCTGGAGGGCAAGCACGCCAACCAGCACATCCCGCAGTTCACCGGCTACCTCCGCCTGTTCGACCATACGGGGGACGAGACCTACGCCGCCGCGGCCCGCAACTTCTGGGGCATGGTCGAGGGCTCCCGCACCTACGCCCTGGGCGGCACCGGCCAGGGCGAGATGTTCCGCGCCCGCGGCGCCATCGCGGCGACCCTCGACGACAAGAACGCCGAGACCTGCGCCACGTACAACATGCTCAAACTGAGCCGGCAGCTCTTCTTCCACGAGCCGGACCCCGCCTACATGGACTACTACGAGCGGGGCCTGACCAACCACATCCTCGCCTCCCGCCGGGACGCCCCCAGCATCGACAGCCCCGAGGTCACCTACTTCGTCGGCATGGGCCCGGGTGTACGACGCGGATACGGCAACACCGGCACCTGCTGCGGCGGCACCGGCATGGAGAACCACACCAAGTACCAGGACTCCGTCTACTTCCGCTCCGCCGACGGCAACACCCTGTACGTCAACCTGTACCTGGCCTCCACCCTGCGCTGGCCGGAGCGCGGCCTCGTGATCGAGCAGACGAGCGACTACCCGGCCGAGGGCGTCCGCACCCTGACCTTCCGCGAGGGCGGCGGCCGACTCGCCGTCAGACTCCGCATCCCGTCCTGGGCCACGACAGGCGTCACGGTCACCGTCAACGGAACCCCCCAAGGAGGCCGGGCCACACCCGGCACCTACCTCACCCTGAACAGAAACTGGCGCCCAGGGGACCGCATCCGCGTCTCGACGCCGTACCGGCTGCACATCGAACGAGCCCTGGACGACCGGACCGTCCAAGCGCTCTTCTACGGCCCGCTCCTCCTGACAGCCCAGAGCCCGGAGCAGCAGTTCCGCACCTTCTCCTTCTACCGGGACTTCACCCTCCGCGGCGACCTGGCCGACGCGATCAGACCTGCCTCCCGCCCGCTGCACTTCACCACGCACAACCTCACCCTCGCCCCTTTCCACCTGGGCAACGTCGCCCCCTATCACGCCTACTTCAAGCGCTCCGAACCCGTCATCGTGTTCGGAGCGGTCGACTCGGGCGTCCCCAACCGCGCCCGTCCCGACGGCCAGACCTTCCTCGACGTCCTCTGGCAGCAGGCCCCCTTCCCGACCTCCGCCCCCTTCGTACGCGCCGTACGCACCCTCGCGGACCGCTGGCTGTCCGAGAACCTGCTCTCCCGCGCCGAACGCGACCGCGTCGTCACGGCGGCGAACAACGCGGACCTGAGACGCTGAACGCTCCGAAATCGCCAAATCCGGACCGGAAGTCGTCTGGACCACTTCCGAGTCTTGAACACGCCTGTCCGGGTCTGCTTGGGTGGCGGATCAATGGCCGCCACCCGGCGGCGTATCGGGGGGAATGGTTTCTGTGCTGGGCCGGCAGCGGGGCTTGAACACGCCGTACGACGGGCGACCTCACCGGCCCCTTCCGTCCGCCTGGATCCCGTACCGCCACTGAGCGGACGGGCAGGGCGATCCCGGACTCACACCATTCACACCCTTCATGCAGACCAGAGGAAGGTGCATGAGGTACTTCCGTCTGCTCGTCCTGGGCAACGGCATCTCGGCGTACGGCAGCTATCTGAACATGGTGGCGCTGAACGTCTTCGTCTACGACGCGACCGGCAGCGCGCTGGCCGCCGGCCTCTTCATGGCCGTACGCCTGGCGACCAGTGTCGTCTCGGGCTGGGTCAGCGGCCGGCTCGTCTCGGCCTACGACCGCAAGCGCCTGATGGTCGGCGCCGACCTGTGCCAGGCCGTGGCCCTGCTGTCGCTCCTGCTCGCCCCCGACGGGATACGTCCCGGAATGCTGTACGTCCTGGCCGTGGTCACGGGCGGCTGCTCGACGCTCTCCCAGGTGGCCCTGCGCAGCAGCATCCCCGAGATCGTCGGGGCGGAGCACCGGGTCCGGGCCAACGGGCTGCTCGTGACCGGACGTTCGCTCGCCATGATCGCCGGCTTCGCCTCATCGGGCGTGGTCGTGGCGCAACTCGGCTACTCCGCGGCGTTCGCGCTCGACGCCGCGACCTTCCTGGTCTCCGCGACCATGCTCTTCCTGCTGCCCGTCCGCACCAGGTCGGCCGACGCCCCCGCGGGCGCCGGCTCCGCGAAGGACTCCGGCGCCGCGCGCTGGACGGCCCGGATGCTGCTGGGCACCGCACCGGTACTCATGGCGATGGTCGCCGTCAGGGCGGTCGACGGGCTGGGCTCCTCGTCCCACAACGTCGCCCTCCCCATCTACTCCAGCAGCCTGGACCCCGACCATCCGGCCACGTTCATCAGCCAGTTCTGGGCCACCTGGGCCATCGGCAACATCGTGGCCCAGCAGGTGATCGGCCGGGTCACCAAGAAGTCCGGACGGACACCGGGGGAGCGGGCGTTCGCGCTCGGCGCCTGTGTGATGTCGGCCGGTTTCATCGTGGTCTTCAGCGGGCTGCCCACCGTGCCCGCCGTCATCGCCGCGCTCGTCGCCGGAGCCGCCGACGGATTCACCGAGATCGTCTACGTGTCGAGGCTGCAGACCGCCCCCGACGAGCAGCGCGGCCGCCTCTTCGGGCTCACCGCCTCGGTGGAGAACTTCGGGTTCGGGCTCGGCATGCTCGTCAGCGGCGCCCTCCTGGAAGCCTTCTCGCCGCTGCAGGTGGTGGGTGCCTTCCACGGCCTCGCGATCGTCCTGTGCCTGATCCTGCTCGGCTGGCTTCTGCGCCGGGGCAGGACAGCGCCCGGCCCGCCAGCGGAGGAACCGGCCGGCCGTGACCAGCCGACGGTGACGGAGGGACGCGGCTGATGAGCACCAGCGAGCCCGACCCGCGGATGGCCGTCATCGGCCTGGCCTTCCGGCTGCCCGGCGCCGACACGCCCGAGGACTTCTGGCGGATCATCCGCGACGGCACGGACTGCGTCTCCCGCTTCACCGACGAGGAACTCGCCGCCGCCGGTGTGCCCGCCGAGGAGTACGAGGCGGAGGACTTCGTCGGCGCCTCCGGGCTCCTCGACGACATCGCCGGCTTCGACGCCCAGCACTTCGCGATGAGCCCCCGCGAGGCCCAGCTCACCGACCCGCAGCACCGCATGTTCCTGGAATGCGCCCAGCACGCCCTGGAGAACGCCGGCTACCCGGGCGAACGGGACGGCACCCGCGTCGGCGTCTGGGCCAGCACCGGCTACCACCTCTACACGATGCAGAACTACCTGCTCAACAACGTCCTGCCCAGCGGGCCGGTGCCCGACTGGACGTCCGGTATGCAGGTCACGGTCGGCAACTACGCCGACTTCACCGCCACCCGGGTCGCCTACCGGCTGGGCCTGACCGGACCCGCCGTCAACGTCCAGACGGGCTGCTCCAGTTCCCTGGTCGGCCTGCAGTCGGCCGCGCAGTCGCTGCTCATGGGCGACTGCGACATCGCCCTCGTCGGCGCCACCGCCGTCCATGTGCCGCAGGTCCTGGGCTACCGCTACGTCAAGGGCTCCATCCTGTCCCGCTCCGGCCGCCTGCGGGCCTTCGACGCCGGCGCCGACGGCACCGTGGGAGGCACGGGCGTCCTGGCCGTCGTCCTGAAGCGGCTGGCGCGGGCGGAAGCCGACGGCGACACCATTCACGGCGTCGTCCGCGGCTGGGGCATCGGCAACGACGGCGCCGGCAAGAAGGCCTTCACCGCCCCCAGCGCCCAGGGCCAGCGCGCGGCCATCCGCCAGGCCCTGCGACGCGCCGGCGTCGGCGCCGACACCATCGGCTACCTGGAGACCCACGGCACCGGCACGCTCAAGGGCGATCCCATCGAGTTCGACGGCGCCGCCGGCGCCTACCGCGAGGACACCGACCGCCAGGGCTACTGCGCCCTGGGCTCGACCAAGGCCAACATCGGCCACCTCGACGCCGCCTCCGGACTGGCCGGCCTCGTCAAGGCCCTGCTGGTCCTGCGCCACGGTGTCATCCCGCCGATGGCGAACTTCAGCGAACCCAACCCCCTCATCGACCTCGACCACAGCCCCTTCTACATCCCCCGGGCCGCCCGGCCCTGGCCGAAGAGCGACGGCCCCCGCCGCGCGGGCCTCACCTCACTCGGCGTGGGCGGCACCAACGTCCACCTGATCCTGGAACAGGCCCCCGAGCCGACGCCCAGGACCGGCGACACCGCACCTCCGGATGTGCTGCTGATCTCGGGGAGCAGCCGGGAAGCCCTCGCGGACAACGCCCGTGCCTTCCGGGACCGGTTACGTCAGCCGCCCGCACCGCACCCGGCGGACCTCGTCACCACCGCCGCCCTCGGCCGGGTCCACGGGCGTCACCGCCTCGCGGTCCGAGGTTCCACCCCGGCAGCCCTCGCAGAGGCCCTCGACGCCTGGCTGACCGGAACCGCCCCGGCGACGGTCACCACGGGCACGGCCTCGGGGGAGGGCACCCCGCGCGTGGCGTTCCAGTTCACCGGGCAGGGCAGCCAATACCCCGGAATGGCCGACGCCCTCTACGCGCGTTTCCCCGCCGCACGCCAGGTGCTCGACACCTGCGACCAGCACTACCGCGACCTCACCGGCGACTCCCTGCTCGACGCACTGCGCACGGCTGACCCGGCGGACGTACCTGGGGAGGGGCCGCTCGGGGAGACGGACACCGCGCAGCCCGCGCTGTTCGCCCTGCAGTGCGCACTCGTCCGGCTGTGGCGCGACGCCGGCGTCGAACCGTACGCCGTGACCGGGCACAGCGTCGGGGAGTACGCCGCGCTGTACGCGGCCGGAGCCCTGTCCCTGGAGGACGGGCTGCGCCTCACCACCGAACGGGGCCGGCTGATGCGGCAGCGCTGCGTACCCGGCGCGATGGTCGCGGCGCCGGTCGACCGGGCCACCGCCCTCGCCCTGGCCGCCGAGGTCCCCGGACTGGAGCCGGCCGTGACCAACGGAGAGCGCCTTCAGGTACTCGCCGGGCCCGTCACCGCCGTCGACCGGGCGTACGCGCTGCTGGACGAACGCGGCACACCGGGCCGGCGGCTGCCGGTGACCCGCGCCTTCCACACCGCCTTGATGGAACCGATGCTGGCCGAGTTCGAGAAGGTCCTCGACGACGTGGACTTCCGGCCGGTGCGCATCCCCTTCGTCAGCGCCCTGGACGGCACGACCCGCCCGCCCGGCTGGACCCCTGACACGGACTACCTCATACGCCATACCCGCGAACCCGTCCGCTACGACGAGGCGTTGCGCGGCATCGGCACCGAATCGCCCGGCGTCCTGCTCGAGATAGGGCCGCACACCACCCTCAGCGGTCTGGCCCGCCGGGCCCTGCCCGACGTACCGGCGCTGCCGTCCCTGCGGCGCGGCACCGGACTCGGCGCCCTCTGGGGGGCGGCGGCGGGACTGCACTGCGCCGGAGCGGACGTCGGCTGGGACGCGCTCCTGGCGGGCAGCGGTGGCAGACGCGTCCCACTGCCCGGCTACCGATTCCAGCACGAGAACCACTGGATGGGGCACCGGTCGACGCCCCTGAGCAAGAGAACAGCAGCGAGAAAGGGAACCGAAGTGGTGCAGCAAGAGGCAGCGGTCGCACGAGTACTCCAGAGCATCGTCGAGGCGACCGCCCGGCACCTCGGCGGGGATCCGTCGGCGATCGTCGGCGACGCGAACTTCTTCGACCTCGGCGCCGACTCGCTGCAGATGATCAGTGTGCTGCGGGAGCTGGAACAGGCGCATCACGTCAAGGTGACGATGAGACAGCTGCTCGAGGAGACGGGCACACCGCGTCGGCTGGCCGAGTTCATCGTCTCCCACATGCCGGACACGACCGGGACAGCGCCGACCGGATCCCCGGCGCCGGGGGCCGAGCCGGCGCGGCCCGTAGCACCGGCCCCCGCTCCGGAACCTGTCGCACCGGCACCGGCACCGGCACCGGCACCGGCACCGGCACCGGCACCCGCTCCCGAGCCCGCCCCACCGGCACCGGCACCGGAGCCCGCCCCCGCCGGCACGGCCTCGGCTCCCGAGTACGCGACCCGCGAGGAGCTGGAGGACCTCGCCCACAAGATCCAGCAGATGTCCCGGATACAGCTGCAGATGATGTCCCAGCTCTCCCAGCTGCTCGCCCTCCAGACCGCCTCGGTGACCGACCGGCTCAACGGCAAGGTGGCCAAGTGACCGGGCTGAACGGCATCTCCGCGGCGCTGGACCAGGACCTGGCCGCCATGACCGAGCTGTCGCGGCGCATCGCCGAACAGATGGGCGGGACCGGTGCTCCCGCCTCACAGCCTCCGCGCATGCACGGGCCCCGCGTGACGGTCGCGAAATCCTCCGGCATGGTCCAGGACGTCTCGCCGCACACCCAGCAGGAGCACCTGACCGACCTCGTGCGCCGCTACACCGCCAGAACACCGACCTCGAAGCGGATCGCCCAGCGCTACCGCCGTGTCCTGGCCGACAGCCGTGCGGTCGTCGGCTTCCGCAGCGGCACGAAGGAGATGCTGTACCCCATCGCCGGCCGCCGGGCGAGCGGGGCACGGCTCGAGGACGTCGACGGCAACGAGTACGTCGACATCACCATGGGCTTCGGCGTCCTGCTCTTCGGCCACGAGCCCGACTTCGTCACCGAGGCCGTGCGCGAGCACCTGTCCCGGGGCATCCAGCTCGGCCCCCGCACCATCGAGACCGGCGAGGCGGCGGAACTCCTCGCCGGCCTCACCGGACTGGAGCGGGTCGCCTTCGCCAACTCCGGTACGGAGGCGAACTCGGCGGCCATCCGCCTCGCCCGCGCCGCCACGGGCCGCGACAAGATCGTCTCGTTCCTGGGCGCCTACCACGGCCACGCCGACAACGTCCTGGGCCGGTCCTCGCACAGCGGCACCGACCAGATCACCGTGCCCGTCTCCCGGGGCATCCCGCAGGCCGCCGTCTCCGATCTGATGGTCCTCGACTACGGCAGCGACGCGGCCCTGGAGACGATCGCCCGGAACGCCGGCGACATCGCCGCGGTCGTCGTGGAGCCGGTGCAGAGCAGGCACCCCGAGCTCCAGCCGGTCGAGTTCGTGCGCAGGCTGCGGGAGCTGACCCGCCGCCACGGCATCGTGCTGCTCTTCGACGAGATGCTGACCGGCTTCCGCCCCGCCCCGCGCGGTGCGCAGGAGCTGTACGGCGTGACCCCGGACCTCGCCACCTACGGCAAGCTCCTCGGCGGCGGCTTCCCCATCGGCGCCATCGCCGGCCGCGCCGACATCATGGACGGCGTCGACGGCGGCCACTGGTCCTACGGCGACGACAGCTACCCGCCCGCCGACACCACCTTCTTCGGCGGTACGTACATCCAGCACCCGGTGTCGATGGTCGCCGCCCGCGCCGTGCTGACCCACCTCAAGGAGCACAGCCCGCACCTCCAGGAGCGCCTCAACGCTCGGACCGCCGAACTGGCCGCGACGCTGAACGCCTTCTTCGAGGCCGAGGAGTACCCGCTGCGGATGAGCCACTTCGGCTCCCAGTTCCGCTTCGAGCACCGCGCCGACATGGAGCTGCTCTACCACCACCTGATGCTGCGTGGCGTGCACGTGTGGGAGTGGCGCAACTTCTTCCTGTCCACCGCCCACTCGGACGGCGACATCGAGTTCATCGCCGACGCCGTGCAGGACTCGCTTCGCGAACTGCGGTCGGCGGGCTTCTTCCCGGGAACGCGGCCCGTGGCGTCGAAGACAGCACCCCCGGCAGCACCGCCGAAACCGGCACAGGCCACTCCTGCACCGACAACCGCCGCCCCCGTGGCCTCCATGGCCTGGAACGCCGCGGCAGTCACAGCACCTCGCACGGAACCCGCGAGAGAACTCGCCCCGCGCACCCCCGACTTCAGCGTGTACTTCTTCGGCGACTACCCGCAGGACACCCCGGCACCCCGCCAGGGCCAGTACGAACTCCTCATGGACGTCGCCCGGTTCGCCGACCGGCACGGTTTTCACTCGCTGTGGATGCCCGAGCGGCACTTCCACTCCTTCGGCGGACTCTTCCCCAACCCGGCGGTGCTCGCCGCCGCCCTGTCCCGCGAGACCGAACGCATCCGGCTCAACGCGGGCTCCGTCGTCCTGCCCCTCCACGACCCCATCCGGGTCGCCGAGGAGTGGTCGATGGTCGACAACCTCTCCGGAGGGCGCGTCGGCATCGGTGTCGCCAGCGGCTGGAGCGCCAACGACTTCGTCTTCTTCCCCGACCGGTTCGGCCGGCACAAGGAGCTGATGTACGAACAGCTCGAAGAGGTACGGAAGTTCTGGCGCGGCGACGCCCTGCACCGGACCAGCGGGGACGGCGAGGCCGAGGTGCGGCTCTTTCCCCGGCCGGTGCAGGACGCCCCGCCCATGTACACCGCGGTGGTCGGCAACCCCGCCTCGTTCGAACTCGCCGCCCGTCACGACCTGGGCATCGTCACCAACCTGATGACCCAGACCGTCGAACAGCTCCGGGACAACATCGCCCTCTACCGGCGCACCCGGGCCTCGCACGGCCTCGACCCGGACGCCGGGCGCGTGGCCGTCCTGCTGCACACCTACCTCGCCGACGACCACGACACCGCGCGGACCGAGGCGTACGAACCGCTGTCCCGCTATATGCGCGCGTCACTGTCCGTGTTCAGCGGCGTCACCAACAGCCTCGGGCACCGCATCGACCTGGCCGAGCTGAGCGAGGACGACCTGGACGCGGTGTTCCGCCGCGCCTACGGCCGCTACTGCGACCAGCGCGCCCTGATCGGCACGGCGGACAGCGTGCGGCCGGTGGTGGACGCGGTGACCGCGGCGGGCGCCGACGAGATCGTCGCCCTCGTCGACTTCGGCGTCGCACAGGACGCGCTGCGCGCGGGCCTGCCCCGCCTGGACGCCCTGCGCCGCCGCTACCGGGAACCGGCTCCCTCCGCTCCTCGCGACGCGCCGTTGTCGCCCGGCCAGGAACGGATCTGGTTCCTGGAGCGGCTCCTTCCGGGACGTACCGCCTACAACGAGGTCAAGGCGATCCGCCTCGCCGGCTCTCTCGACGTACCCGCTCTGCACGCGGCACTGCGCGGACTCGTCGCCCGTCACGAGGGCCTGCGCACCGTCTTCCGCGAAACCGGAGGGGAGCCCCGGCAGGTCGTGCGGACGTCCGCCGAGCCCGACTTCGAGATCGTGGACGGCGCGCTCCAGGACGTCCTCGCGGCCGAGAGCACACGCCGCTTCGACCTGGCCGAGGGCCCGCTGTTCGTCACCCGGCTGGTCAGGATCGCCGAGACGGAGCACGTCCTCGTGCTGTCCCTGCACCACATCGTGGTCGACGCCGCCTCCGCCACCGTCCTCGCCCGCGACCTGTCCGCCCTCTACCGGGCCGCACGCGAGGGCACCACACCCGACCTCCCCGCCCTCACCTGGAGCTACGCCGACCACGCCCGGGAACTGGCGGCGGCCGCGAACAGCCCCGAGGCAGAGGAGGACCTGGCCCACTGGCGCCGCACCCTCGGCGGCGAGCTGCCCGTCCTCGCCCTGCCCACCGACCGGCCGCGCCCCGCGACGATGACCTCCAACGGCCGGGCGGTCTTCCACACCCTCGACCCGGAACTCTCCCGCCGCCTGCGCGAGTTGAGCCGCAGCCGCCGCAGCACCCTGTTCATGACCCTGCTCGCCGGATACGCGACGATGCTGCACCGGATCACCGGACAGACTGACATCGTCGTCGGCACCCCGATCTCGGACCGTCCCGAGCGGGCCGAGCACCTGCTCGGCTTCTTCGTGAACACCCTCGCGCTGCGCCTCGACCTGTCCCAAGACCCCGCGTTCTCCGCGCTGCTGGAGCGCGTGCGCACGGTCGCCCTCGACGCGTACGACCACGCGCGGGTGCCCTTCGAGACGGTGATGCGCGAGCTCGCCCCGCCCAGGGCGGTCGACCGGACCCCGGTGTTCCAGGCCTTCGCCGAGTTCCAGCGCGCCGAGCCGTTCCGCTTCGACCTCCCCGGCATCGAGGCCACCCCCCTGGACGCCGGCCCGGACAAGTCCCTCACGGACCTCACCGTCTACTTCACCGACCAGCCGCACGGCATCCGCTGCCATCTGGAGTACAACACCGACCTGTTCGACCAGAACACCGTCGACCGGTTCTTCGCCACCTTCCGGGACCTGCTCACGGCCGCGGTCGACACCCCCGAGGCACCCCTGTCCCAGCTCGCCGCGACTGCCGTCGACACGGCGGCCGAGGGCGACCCCGTACCGCGGTCCTGGCAGGACGGCCCGTCCCGCCCGTCGGCGAACACCACCGTCCACGCCCTCTTCGCCCGGCAGGCAGCCGCCCAGCCGAACAACACGGCGGTGATCACCGCAGACTGCCGACTGACCTACCGCGAACTGGACGACCGAGCCGAGCAGTTGGCCTCCGCCCTGCGAGCGCGCTACACGACGGGCAGCGACCAGGACGGGACTGTGGCCCTCTGGCTGCCGCGCTCCGCCGACCTGGTCGTCGCCATGCTCGCCGTGCTGAAGACGGGCCGCGCCTACGTCCCGCTCGACCCCTCCCTCGGCCGGGTGCGCGCCGAGCAGGTCATCGCCGAGTGCGGGGCCCGGACGCTGGTGTCGTCGCGCGGGGAG
Organism: Streptomyces sp. NPDC044719; assembly: GCF_056433405.1. Taxonomy (NCBI): domain Bacteria; kingdom Bacillati; phylum Actinomycetota; class Actinomycetes; order Kitasatosporales; family Streptomycetaceae; genus Streptomyces; species Streptomyces sp. NPDC044719. The sequence goes on along the minus strand of NZ_JBWKHE010000009.1, from coordinate 57,780 downwards.
GCGGCGGCCCTGAAGCTGCCCGGGCACGTAACCGTCGTACCGCCGGACGACACCGCACCAGGCTCGCAAGACGGTGCGTCGACCCCCGGCGACCGGTCCCCGTGCTGCGTCCTCTACACCTCGGGCAGCACCGGCACGCCCAAGGGCGTCGTGGTGCCGCACCGCGGTGTCGTCGACCTGTGCGAGTGGCAGCACCGGCGCTTCGCCTTCACCCGGGCCGACCGCGGTGCCGTCGTCTGCAGCCAGAGCTTCGACGCCTCGCTCCTGGAGATCTGGCCGGCGCTGACCGCGGGAGCGTCGATCGTCGTCGCCGACGAGGAACTGCGCAGGGACCCGAGGTCGCTGGCCCGGTGGTACGCCGAGCAGGGCATCACCTTCTCGATCCTGCCCACCGCCCTCGGCGAACAGGTGCTCCGCCTGCCCCCGGCCGACCAGCCGCCCCTGCGTCACCTGCTGCTCGGCGGTGATGTGCTGCGCACCCGGCCGCGGCCCGAGGCGCCGTACGAGACGGTGAACGTGTACGGGCCCACCGAGGTCACCGTGCTGTGCACGACGCACACCGTGCCCGCACAGGGCGAGGACACCGCCACCGCGATCGCGCTCGGGCGTCCGGTCGACAATGTGACGCTGAGCGTGCTCGACGCGTCGGGCACCCCGGTGCCCGTCGGCACGGCGGGGGAGTTGTACGTCGGCGGCCCCGGTGTGGCCCTCGGGTACCTGCACCGCGCCGAACTCACGCAGGAGCGTTTCCTGCCGGACCCCCATGCCGGCCCGGACGCCCGCCGGTACCGCACCGGCGACCTGGTCCGCTGGAGGAGCGACGGGACGCTGGAGTTCTGCGGCCGGGCCGACGACCAGGTGAAGATTAGGGGCTTCCGGGTCGAGCCGGAAGAGGTCTCCCGTGTGCTCAACGCCCTGGACGGGGTGCGTGAGGCGGCCGTGCTGGCCCGCCGCAACGACCGCGGCGAGGCGTACCTCGCGGCCTACGCCGTCCCCGCAGACCCGGTCGGCACGGCGGCCGACGACCGGCAGGCGTTCGCCGACCTCGTGGCCGAGGAACTGGCGGCCCGGCTGCCGGAGTACCTGGTACCGCGAGCCTGGAGGATCCTGCCGGCCCTTCCCCTGACGGGCAACGGCAAGCTGGACCGATCCGCGCTGCCGGCGCCCGACCTCGTCACGACGGCCCCGGCCCCCAGGCCGGGCACCGCCGTCGGCCAGGCTCCGGAGGCCGGTCACCGCACGGACGTCGAGCGGCGCGTACGGCGGCTGTGGGCGGACGAGTTCGGCATCGACGCGGACGCCATCGCGGCCGACACCTCGTTCTTCGACCTGGGCGGCCACTCGATCACCGCGATGCGGCTGGTCAACCAGGTCCGGGAGGAGTTCGGCACCGACTACCCGATGCTGAGCTTCTACCAGGAGCCGACACTGCGGGCCATGACGGCCCAACTGGCCCTGGCGGCGGGCGAGACGCCGGCGGGCGCGGGGACCGATTCCGGAGAAGGACCCGGCTCGGTGGAACGCCGGGCACCCGCCACCGCCCAGCAGGCCCGTTTCGCCAAGGTGCACGCCGAACACCTCCTGCCCCAAGTGTTCAACGTCGCCCTGCGGATCACCCTCTCCGGAGACCTGGACGTGGCGGCCCTGCGCACCGCCCTGACCGGCCTCGTCGAACGGCACGAGGGACTGCGGACCCGTCTGGCCCCCGACGGGGACGGCTGGGAGCAGCAGGTGCTCCGGCCCCGCGTCGTGGAACTGCCGGTCGAGGACCTCACCGCACGGCCCGCCGGGGAGCGGCAGACAGCCCTCGACACCGCCGCCACGGAAGCCACCGAGACACCGATCGACCCCGCCCACGACACGCCGATGGCCGTGCGCCTCCTGCGCACCGGCGAGAGCACCTCGGTCCTGCTCCTCGTCCTGCACCACTCCGCCTGCGACGGCTGGTCCGTCAGCCTGCTCCTGAAGGAACTGGCCGCCCTCTACGGCGCCGCCGTGCGGGGTGAACCCCACACCCTGCCTCCCGTGGAGTGCCAGCCGGCGGAGTACGCCCACTGGCAGCGGGGCCAGACGGACAAGGCCGCCGACGAACGCAAGCTGCGGTTCTGGCTGCGCGAACTCGACGGAGTGCCGTTCGACGTCGACCTGCCCCTGGACCGGCCCCGGCCCGAGAAGCCGAGCGGCCGGGGCGGCGCCGTGATGTTCACCGTGCCGGCCGAGGTCCGGACCGCCGTGGAACAGCTGGCGCGGCAGCGGGGCACGACGCCCTTCGTGGTTACGGCGGCGGCCCTGGGCCGGCTGCTCGCGCGGAAGTCCGGGCAGAGCGACGTCGTGTTCAACATCTCCTACGCCAACCGGGAACGCCGCGCGTTCGAATCCCTGCTGGCCTGCACGATCACCGGTTTCGCGCTGCCCGTGCGCGACGGAGCCACCGGTTCCTTCACCGGGCTGACGGACCGCATCGCCCGCACGGCGGTGGAGTGCATGGACCGGGCCATGCCGGTACGCCTGATCGCCCCCGCGTTGCAGGAGCGTACGGGCGTGGCCGTGCCGGACCGGCTGGACGTCGGCTTCGCGTACCAGAGCTCCCTGGACGCCGAGATCGAACTGCCCGGGCTGACCACGGCTATCGAGGACCTCGCCCCCGCCGCGTCCCGCACGGAGCTCACCTTCGGTCTCGTCCCTGCCGGGGACCGGCTGCAGGGCTTCGTCGAGTACTCGGCCGACCTCTGGGACCGCACCACGATCGAAGGCTGGACCCGTGACTACGTCGCCCTCCTGCGCGACGAGACGGGCAACGCGCTCGGGGACTGACTCCCGTCCGTGTCGCCGCCTCACCTGGGGCGGCGACACGCACCACCCCGTCGCCCCCATTGACAGGTCCGTACCAACACGCCACGCTCTGAGAGCGCTCTCAAAGCTTCTCGCATCGGCCCCCGTCGAACGGAGAAAGAGCATGTTACGGACCCTCAGGCGCCGGGCCACGGCCCTTGGACTGTCCCTCGCGACGGTCCTCGGCGGCTCACTGCTCGCAACCGGAGCCGCCGAGCCGGCCCACGCCGCCGTCCCGGCGACGATCCCCCTGAAGATCACCAACAACTCGGCCCGCGGCGAGCAGGTGTACATCTACAACCTGGGCACGGAACTGTCGACCGGACGGCAGGGCTGGGCCGACGCGGGCGGCACCTTCCACCCCTGGCCGGCGGGTGGAAACCCGCCGGTCCCCGCACCCGACGCGTCGATCCCGGGCCCGGCCGCGGGCCAGTCGAAGACGATCCGCATGCCGAAGTTCTCCGGCCGCGTGTACTTCTCCTACGGCCAGAAACTGGTGTTCAAGCTGACCACCGGCGGCCTGGTCCAGCCCGCCGTCCAGAACCCGGCCGACCCCAACCGGAACATCCTGTTCAACTGGTCGGAGTACACACTCAACGACTCGGGCCTGTGGATCAACAGCACACAGGTCGACATGTTCTCCGCGCCCTACGCGGTAGGAGTGCAGCGAGCCGACGGATCCACCGCGAGCACCGGCCGGCTCAAGCCCGGCGGATACAACGGCTTCTTCAACGCCCTCAGGGGACAGCCCGGAGGCTGGGCCAATCTGATCCAGACCCGGTCCGACGGCACCGTACTGCGCGCCCTGTCGCCGCTGTACGGACTGGAGACCGGCGCACTGCCGGCCACCGTCATGGACGACTACGTCAACCGCGTCTGGCAGAAGTACTCCACCTCGACGCTGACCGTCACCCCGTTCGCCGACCAGCCCGGCACCAAGTACTACGGCAGGGTCTCGGGCGGCGTCATGAACTTCACCAACAGCGCAGGCGCCACGGTCACCCGCTTCGAAAAGCCCGACGCCGCCTCGATCTTCGGCTGTCACAGGAAACTGGACGCACCGAACGACCTGGTCCGCGGCCCGATCTCACGCACCTTGTGCGCCGGCTTCAACCGCTCCACGCTGCTGGTCAACCCCAACCAGCCGGACTCCGGCGCCGACGCCTTCTACAAGGACGGCGTCACCAACCACTACGCCCGCAAGATCCACGCGCAGACGGTCGACGGCAAGGCTTACGCATTCGCCTTCGACGACGTGGGCCACCACGAGTCACTCGTACACGACGGCAGCCCACGCCAGGCCTATCTCACTCTCGACCCGTTCAACTGACAGCACAGTTGACGGTTCAGCAGTTCTGAACATCAAATACAACTTTACTGTTCCTTGGTGTAGATGAACTGCGGTTTACGTGAGCCTCATTGACACCACGCGGTGACTGCAGACCCTCCCGTAACAGGAGGGTCTGGTCACTGTCCCCCATGCGATGGTGAGAGGCACCAACGAAATGACGATGAATCACACCCTGCGGTACGGCGGCCGCACACTGGCGCTGACGGCGACGGCCCTCGGGGTGATCGCGACAGCCGTCCCCGCGGCGGCCGAGGAACAGCCCACCGCGGAGCAGATCATGGCCGACTGCGCTTCCGGAGAGGGCAAGTGCTCCTTCAACTCCCCGGAGCTCGGCAAGGCGTACCTCGGTGAACCGCGTCAGGTATCCGAACTGCTCTTCAACTGCACCGAATCGCCCGCCGCCCAGACGATGTCCTGGGCCGACACCGTCGGTTCCTCCCACTCGGTGGGAGGCTCGGTCACCGTCGGCGGAGGCATCGAAGGCATCATCACCGCCAGTGTCACCGCGACGTACAACTACACATGGCAGAGCTCTCACACCGAGACGAGTTCCTTCACCGTGAACGTGAAGCCGGGAGAAGTGGGCTGGATCTCCCGCGCCCAGGTGATGCAGCGGATATCCGGCACATGGCAGACCCACTACGACGACCCCAAGTGGGGCCACTACTACTGGTTCGTCCCCGACGTGGTCACCGGCCCGGCCCCGAACGGCACGGACGGCAAGCACAGCGCGGTCGTGGTCAAGTCCCGCAAGATGACAGCCGACGAGAAGAAGCTGTGCTCCACCGGCAACACCCAGGACAAGGTCTTCACCAGGTGATCAGTGTGTTCGGTGGGGTCGACGACCTCGAGCTCTTCCTCTCGCGCTGCCGCGTCATGACCATCGGTTTCGTGCCGGCCTGTTTCGCCGTCACGGCGTTCTTCATCGCGGAAGAGGGCTGGCACTTCAGCCTGCTCCTGAGCTGCGTTCTGCCGCCGATCGCCGCCTGTCTGGGGATCCGGGGCAAGCGGGAGATCCGGCCGGGGATGGCGGCCGCGGGACTCGCTCTCGCGCTCGCCACGCTGCCGTTGACCTTCGTCGTGGCATCGCTCGAGGGCTCGTGACCCCCACCCCGGCGCGGGCATGCCGTCGGCCGACGGCGGGCAGTGCTGAACCAAGTCAAAGGAAGGTGGCGCCGTGGCCGGAGTTCACGTCTGCTCGCTCAAGGTCGACACCCCCCAGCTGATCGCGCCGGGAACCACGTACAAGATCGTGCGGTTCCCCTTCGGCACGGCGGAGTCGTCGGACGGATTCGAGATGCACCAGGCCGTCCAGCCGGACGGCTACGTCGTGAGCAACTGGGCGACAGACGACCGCAGCGGCCTGATCTGGCCGTCCAAGGCCGGCTGGGGCCATCTGCACGCGATGATCCAGTGGGAGTCCGCCAGTGGCACGGGCGGCTACACCGAGCTGCGCGACCAGTACGTCCGCGACCCGCTGGGCCTGACGCCCACCCCCAACGACACCACGGCCACCGAGCACCGCACACCGACACCCGGAGGCCAGTACTACGTCAAGAACCACGGCATCTTCGTCGCCCCGGGCACCCCGATCGCACTCCGTGTCACGCACAACGACGCCGCCTCCCGCCTCCTGACCCTGGCCGAGTTCAAGCTCGTCATCCACGATGCCGCCTAGCGCTCCGGGCACGCCGATTCCACCGGATGCCTGACCGCCTCGTGTGAGCGGCCCGGCAACGTGGGACCGATGCTCCATGCGCATCGTGCTCACCGGGTCGACCGGACAGACCGGCTCCGTCGTACGCCGCCCCCGGGCCGGGGCCGGGCACGCCTCCGGCGGTGACGCCCGGCGGCGGCCCGGCGGCCCCGGGGCGTGCGGCGGGACGACCTGTCAGGCGCCGGACACGGCCCGGCGGTGCCGGTGACCGCCGAGGCGGCCCGCACCGCCGATGCGGCCCGCACCGCCGATGCGGCCCGCACCGCCGATGCGGCCCCGGCGCGCCACGGACCGCCGCTGTTGCTCGCGCTGCTCGCCGCCGCCCACGGCGGGCCCGCCCTGGCGGTCACCGTCATCGCGGGCCTGCTGGCGCTCCGCGGCGGCCTGCACCCGTTCCACGCCGTCGCCGTCACGGCGGCGGTGTTCACCGGCCAGCTCACTATCGGCTGGGGCAACGACCTGCTCGACCTCGCGCGCGACCGCGCCGTGGGCCGCACCGACAAGCCGCTGGCCGCCGGCTCCCTCCCGCCCGGCTGGGTGGTGCGCGCCCTGGTCGTGGCCGGCGTCGCCTCCCTCGTGCTGTCCGCGCTCGCCGGCTGGCGCAGCGCGTTGGTCAATGTCGTCCTCGCCACCGGCGCGGGCCACGCCTACAACCTCGGGCTCAAGGCGACCCGGTGGTCCTGGGCGCCGTACGCGTGCGGCTTCGGGACGCTGCCCTCGGTCGTCACCCTCACCGGCCCGGCACCGCACTGGGCGCCGTGGTGGATGACCGCAGCCGGCGCCGCACTCGGCGTCGGAGCGCATCTGCTCAACGTGCTGCCCGACCTCGCCGACGACGAACGAACCGGTGTCCGCGGCCTGCCGCACCGGATCGGCGAACACCGCTCCCGCGTCCTGGCCGCTGTGCTGCTCACCGCCGCCTCGGCGCTCGCGGTGACCGGTCCCGCGGGGTCCCCTCCCGTGTGGACCTGGACGACCTTGGCCCTGGTGGTCGTCCTCGCGGTGTTCACGCTGTTCGCCCGCGGGCGCGCTCCTTTCCGTGCCGCGGTGACCATCGCCCTGCTCGACGTCGTGCTGCTGGCGGCCGGCTGATGACGCGGCAGACGTCGCGCCCGCCCCGGCGGCCCCACCGCCCCATCCCAGGAGTCAGCATGACCATGCGCGTCCTCAGCGTCCGTGGCACCCTGCCCGAGCACTGCCACCGGCAGGAGGAGATCACCGAGTCCGTCACCACCACCCTGGTCGGGAACACGATCGATCGCGGCGTCGTCGAACGGTTCCACCGCAACGTGGGCGTCGAGACCCGTCACACCGTGCTCCCGCTGGAGGAGTACGGCCGCATCGAGGACTTCGGCCAGTCGAACGACGTCTTCATCAGGGCCGGCGTCGAACTCGGCGGCCGCGCGGTCGTCGACGCGCTCAAGAGCGTCGACCTCACCCCGGCCGACGTCGACTACATCGTCTCGTGCACGGTGACCGGCCTGGCCGTGCCCTCCCTCGAAGCCCGTGTCGCGGCGGAGATCGGCCTGCGCCCCGACGTGGTGCGCCTGCCCCTCGTCGGCCTCGGCTGCGTCGCCGGCGCGGCCGGCATCGCCCGCCTCCACGACCTGCTGCGCGGCCGTCCGGACGCGGTGGCGGTGCTGATGTCGGTCGAGTTGTGCTCCCTCACGCTCCAGCGCGACGACACCTCGGTCGCCAACTTCGTGGCCAGCGGCCTGTTCGGAGACGGCGCCGCCGCGGTGGTCGCCGTCGGGAGCGAGCACCCCCTCGCACAGTCCGACGACCCCGCCGCTCCCGAAGTGCTCGCCTCGCGCAGCCGTCTCTACCCCGACTCGGAGCGCATGATGGGCTGGGAGATCGGCTCCGGCGGATTCAGGGTCGTGCTCGACTCCGCGGTCCCCGACCTGGTGCGCAGGTACGTGGGCGACGACGTCCGCGGCTTCCTCGCCGATCACGGACTGACCTGCGGCGATCTCGGCTGGTACGTGGCGCACCCCGGCGGTCCCAAGGTCCTCGAGGCCTTGCAGGATGCCCTCGGCGTCGAGCGTGACGCGTTGAGCGTGACCTGGGAATCGCTGCGCCGGATCGGCAATCTGTCCTCCTCGTCGGTGCTCCACGTCATGGCGGACACCCTCGCCGACCGACCGCCCCCGCCCGGCTCGTACGGACTCATGCTCGCCATGGGCCCGGGTTTCTGCTCCGAACTCGTGCTCCTCCGCGCCCCGGGCGGTGGGCGGTGACGAGCGAGATCCTGTTCACGATCCTGGTGCTGGCCGTGGGCCTGGAGCGGGTGGCCGAGCTGGCCGTCTCCCGCCGCAATGCCGCCTGGAGCCTCCAGCGGGGCGGCGTGGAATCCGGGCAGGGGCACTACCCGTTCATGGTGCTGCTGCACACGGGCCTGCTCGTCGGCGCGCTCGGCGAGGTGTGGATCCGCAGGCCGGCCGCCGTACCGGTCCTGGCGTGGGCCATGCTCGTCCTCGTCGTGCTCGCGCAGGGGCTGCGCTGGTGGTGCGTCGCCACCCTGGGCCGGCAGTGGAACACCCGGGTGATCGTCGTGCCGGGCGCCGCGCGCGTGACCGGCGGCCCCTACCGCTGGATCCCGCACCCGAACTATGTCGCCGTCGTCGTCGAAGGGCTCGCGCTGCCCCTCGTCCACTCGGCCTGGGCCACGGCGATCGTCTTCACCGCGCTGAACGGCTCCCTGCTCGCCACCCGCATCCGCGCCGAGGATGCCGCCTTGGCACGGCTGGCCTGAGGAGGCACCCATGGACCTGCTCGTCGTCGGCGGCGGACCCGCGGGCCTGGCCACGGCCCTGCACGCGGCCCGGGCGGGGCTCGACGTCTCGGTCTGGGAACAGCGCGCCGGCATCGTCGACAAGGCGTGCGGCGAGGGCCTGATGCCCGGCGCCGTCGCCGCCCTGGCGGCACTGGGCGTGCACCCGCCAGGGCGCGACCTGCGTGGGATCCGCTATGTCGCGGGTCCCCGCCGGGCCGACGCCGACTTCCGGACGGGCCCGGGCCGCGGGGTCCGCCGTACGACGTTGCACGCGCTGCTGCGCGAGTCGGCGCTGGCGGCGGGCGTACGCGTCGACCAGCGCACCGCGCTCCAGGTCGAGCAGGACCAGGACGGGGTGGTGGTCGACGGCACCCGCGCCCGCCACCTCGTGGCCGCCGACGGCCTGCACTCGCCGATCCGCCGCGCCCTCGGGCTGAACCGGCCGCGCCGGACCCGCCCCCGGCACGGGCTGCGGCGCCACTACACGCTCGCCCCCTGGAGCGACCACGTCGAGGTGCACTGGTCCCGCGAAGCGGAGGCCTATGTGACCCCGGTGGCCGACGACCTCGTGGGCGTCGCGGTCCTCACCACAGCCCGCCGCCCCTACGACGACCACCTCGCCGCATTCCCCGAGCTGCGGGAGCGGCTGGCCGGGGCAGACCCCGCCGGACCGGTACGGGGCGCGGGCCCGTTCCGCCAGACCGCGAGCGCGCGCACCGCCGGCCGGGTGCTGCTCGTGGGCGATGCCGCCGGCTACGTCGACGCGCTGACCGGCGAGGGCATCGCGCTGGCACTCGCGCAGGCATCCGCCGCCGTCCGGGCCATCACCGACGGTGACCTGACGGCCTACGAGCGGGAGTGGCGCCGGCTCACCCGGCGCTACCGCTGGCTGACGCACGCGCTGCTCGGCGCGACCAGACCCCTCCCCGCCCGCGCGGCGCTGGTGCCCGTCGCGCAAAGCCTGCCGTGGCTCTTCTCCGCGGCCGTCGGCATGCTGGCGCGGCCGGCGGGGGAGCGGGCCGGGTCAGGCCGAGCGACCGGGTAGCGGCCGGCCCCCTGCCGGACGCTCGACGTCCGGCAGGGGGCCGACAGGACCACTCGTCGGTAAATCCGCGTCAGGCGATGGACGCCGAGAGGATGGCCGACACGGCGAGATTGCAGGACGCGGTCACCCAGACCGCGGGGTGCGGCTCGGGCTCGACCAGCGCCGCGCCCAGGCGGCCCGGCGTGATCAGGTCCACCACCAGGAACGCCACCGCCATCATCACCAGACCCAGCAGCCCGAACGCGGCGGTCGAGACCAGCCCCTTGCCGAAGTCCTCGTAGGTCGTCCAGATGGACGTGAACACGATGCCACCGATACCGAGCAGCGCGGAGCTGAGCACCATCGCGGCGTTGCGGTTGCGCTGTTCCCAGATCTGCCGGCCCAGCTTTCCGGGCGTGAGCACGTCGACCAGGACGATGCCGAGGACCAGCAGAACCAGTCCCAGTCCGCCGTAAGCGGTGGCCCTGCCAAGTCCGTTGACGATGTCGCTCATGGGTGGGCGGCTCCGTAGCGTGAGAGATCGTGAATGATCGCGGTCAAGGAACAGCAAAATGTAACGCACCTGTTCGGCGCCCCGACCGGCCCCCCTGGCCCGATCCGCCGGCCCAGGGGGCCGTTACGACGCGGGCAGTGCCTGCTCGCACCAGATCGTCTTGCCCTTGGTCGTCTGCCGGGTGCCCCAGCCCTGGGTGAGCTGGGCGACGAGGAGCAGTCCGCGCCCGCCCTCGTCGAAGGCCCGGGCACGCCGGAGGTGCGGCGCGGTGCTGCTGGTGTCGGACACCTCGCAGATCAGCGTGTGATCGCGGATGAGGCGGAGCCGGATCGGGGGCTGCCCGTAACGGATGGCGTTGGTGACCAGCTCGCTCACCACCAGCTCGATGACGAACGTCGCCTCCGCCAGCCCCCAGGCGTCGAGCTGCTCGACGACCAGCTTGCGGGCGCGCTCCACCTGGACCGGCTCCGCGGGGATCTGCCACGTCGCGACATGGTCCGCCGGCAGAGCGCGGGTGCGGGCCAGCAGCAGCGCCACGTCGTCCGCCGCCCGGTCGGTGAGCAGGGATCCGAGCACGATGTCACAGGCTTCCTCCAGCGACTGCGCGGGCTGCGCCAAGGCGTGGCACAACTCGGCCAGCCCGACGTCGATGTCCCGGTGGCGCGCCTCGACGAGGCCGTCGGTGTACAGGGCGAGCACACTCCCCGCGTCCAGTTCCAGATCGGTGGCCTCGAAGGGGAGGCCGCCGATCCCCAGCGGGGGTCCGACATGACCGGCGACGACGTGTGCCGTGCCGTCCGGAGCCAGGACTGCGGGCATCGGGTGCCCGGCCGTGGCCAGCGTGCAGCGGCGGGAGACCGGGTCGTACACCGCGTACAGACAGGTGGCGCCGAGGTCCGCGGAGGAGAACCCGAGGCCGTGCTCCTCGTCGTCGTCGCCGTGTCCGCCGGGCACGGGTTCGCCTTCCGACAGGTGCAGGATGAGGTCGTCGAGGTGGGTGAGCAGCTCGTCGGGCGGCAGGTCGACATCGGCCAGCGTGCGCACGGCGGTGCGCAGCCGCCCCATGGCCGCGGAGGCCTGGAGACCGTGTCCGACGACGTCCCCCACGACCAGGGCGACCCGGCTGCCCGACAGCGGGATCACGTCGTACCAGTCACCACCGACCCCCGTCCGCGTCCAGGCGGGCAGGTAGCGGGAGGCCACCTCCACGGCCGTCTGATGGGGCAGACGCTGCGGCAGCAGATGACGCTGCAGGGCCAGCGCCGTGGACCGCTCCCGGGTGAAGCGGCGCGCGTTGTCGACGGCGACCGCGGCCTTGGCGGCCAGCTCCTCGGCGAAGGCGACGTCGTCGGGCCCGAAGGGATCGGGCCGGCTGCGCCAGAAGTCCACCGTGCCCACCGTCACCCCTCTGGCCTGCAGCGGTGTCCTGATCCTGGAGTGAATGCCGTACGCGAGGACGCGTGCCGCCGCCTCCGGCTGCTCCGACGCCCACTCCGTGCTGTCCCGCAGGTCCGCGTCGAGCCTGGCCCGTCCGGAGAGCGGCCCCCGGGCTTCAGGCGGGGCCGGGGTCGGGTCCGGCAGGTCCGCCAGACCCAGCAAGGGGGCATCGTCCCGGACACCGTCCGCCGCCACCCGGCGCAGCCGAGTGTCGACTCCGGGGGTGGGCTCGTCGCCGCGCAGGACCGGTTCCAGCAGGTCGACGGTGGTGAAGTCGGCGAACCCCGGAACCGCGACCCGCGCCAACTCGCGTGCCGTCCGCTCCACATCCAGCCCCGTGCCCACCGACACACTCGCCCCGTACAGCAGCTCCAGGCGCTTGTACAAGGACTCCAGACGCTCACGGGCCTCCTCGGTCCGCGCGCGGCTCTCCTGCAGGGAGACGGCCATGGTGTTGAACGACGCTGCCAGCGCGGCGACCTCCGCCACCCTGCTGGAGGGCACCCGCACCTCCAGATCGCCCTTCGCGAGCTGTCCGGCCGCCGAGGCCGCGCGCCGCAGCGGCCGCACGATGGCCCGGTGCTGCAACACCGTGAGCGTGACGATGAGCCCGGTCAGTCCGGTGAGTCCCGCACACGCCACGATCACGGCCCGCTGGGCGCTGGCGTCGGTGGCGTCCTGGCGCTCCTGGAGCTTGGCCCGCTCATCGGTGATGTACGTGGTGAACCTGGCCCGCAGCGCGTCCACCCGCCGCTTTCCCTCAGCCGTCACCGCCGGACTCGAGGCCGAGGGGTCGTCCCGCCGCACCGCCTCGACCAGCGGTATCGAGTAGTCCGTGAGGAAGGAGTCGATGTCCCTGTTGATCAGTCCCGCGAGACGGCGCTGTTCAGGGGAGGTCGCGGAGGCCAGGAGTCGCCTGGCCTCGGCCGGATAGCTGTCCCGTGCCGCTTGCCAGTGCTGGAGGAAGGTCTCGTCCCGGGTGATGACGAAGCCGCGCTGCCCGGTTTCCAGGTCGAGCAGATGCTGTTCCAGAGTGCCGGCGTCGGTGATGGCCTCGCGAGAGGCCCGCGCGTCGGCGGTGAAGCCGCGAGCGTCACCGATGACTTGCAGCAGGACGGCGAACGCGACACCGATCAGCACCGCCAGGAAGCCGCTCGCCAGGACCGAGGTACCCGTCAGCCCGAGCCGCCTGCTCCCACCCCCGGGCCGTGTCCTCATGATCCGCCCACCTAGGTCGTCCGACCGCCGGCGGTGGACGCACAGGTTCCGTGCAGAACTTTCGTCGAGCAGTGTCAAGGCTAGTGGAGCCGGTCACGCGCCGCACCCGGCTACCGTGCCCGGAGGAGGCCTCCGAAACGTGAGCCTGGGCAGAAGAAGTCATAGGGGACTGAACCGTCCGTCGCCGTGGTCAGGAGGACGCGATGACCAGGAAACTCCTCCCGGAAGGCGGACCCTCGCTGCGTGACCGGCTCGGCAGGGAGATCTTCGCCCGTGTGGCGGGTCCGGAGGGCCCGGGCAACCGGGTGCGCATACACGGCACACCCGGCCCCCGCTGGTTCGGCCCCGACCGGCCCGTCAGGAGGGTGCACGGGGACGCCGCGATGTTCATCGGCGGCCTGTCGGCCCTGCTGCTCCAGTCGCTCCATCCGCTGGCCATGGCAGCCGTGGCCGGGCACTCGGGGTTCCGCGGGGACCCGTGGGGACGGCTGCAGCGGACCAGCACCTTCCTGGCCGTCACCACCTACGGGACCGCCCGCAGCGCCCAGGAGGCCTGTGACCGCGTACGAGCCGTACACGAGACGGTGCGCGGCACGACCGCCGACGGACGGTCCTACTCCGCCGCGGACCCGCATCTGCTGTGCTGGGTGCACATCGCCGAGGTCGACAGCTTCCTGCGCGCCCATCAGCGCTACGGTGCGCACCCCCTCGACGACGAGGGCTGCGACGCCTACGTCGCCGACATGGCACGCATCGCCGCCGCGCTCGGCGTCCCGGACCCGCCGGTGAACGCAGCCGAACTCGCCGCGCGCCTGGCCGTCTACCGCGGGGAGCTGCGCGCCACGAACGAGGCGCGCAGCTCGGCCCGGTTTCTGCTGCTGAACCCGCCCGTCCCGCTCCTCGCCCGCCTCCCGTACGGCGTCATCGCCGCCAACGCCGTCTCCCTCCTACCGCTCTGGGCCTCGCGCGCACTGTGGCTGCCCCGGCTCCCCGTGGCCGAGGGCCTGTGCGTCCGCCCGCTCGGCACGGCCGTGACCTCGGGCATCCGCTGGGCCATGACACCGCCTAGCGACGCGGCATAGCACTCCCCGGCAAGGCACCTCGACTCGCCGTTCCGAAGCTGGCACTGTGCATGCGTATGAATCGGGTCGAAACCGGGCAAACCGTAAGCTCGGTGCGCTTGAGACTCATGCTGGCCAGCAGCACCATGCTCTTCGTCGAGCTGGCACTGATCAGATGGGCGGGCGCCAACGTCGTCCACCTCAGCTACTTCTCGAACTTCATCCTGCTGGGATCGTTCCTCGGCATCGGCATCGGATTCCTGATCCCCGCCGAGCGCGGACACTGGCTCAGACGCTGGACACCGGTCCCGCTCGTGCTGCTCGTCGTCCTGGTCCGCGAATTCCCCGTGCAGGTCCGTCAGAGCAGCGGCCAGGTCATCTACTTCACCGCGGTGAAGACCACCGGCCTGCCCGAGTGGGTGACGCTGCCGGTCATCTTCCTGCTCACCGCGCTGATCATGGCCGGGATCGGCAAGATCACCGCAGACCTGTTCCGCCTGCTCCCCTCACTCAACGCCTACCGCTACGACCTGCTCGGCAGCCTCACCGGCTCGGTGTCCTTCGCCGTACTGTCCTGGCTGCGCGCACCCTCGGTCGTATGGGGCGTACTCGCCGCCGTGGCCCTGCTGATCCTCGGCGGCCGGCGCAACGCACTGCCGTACGGCATCCCTCTGACGGCGATGGTCGCCGTGCTGTTCCTGGAGTCGACGACGACCGGCATCTCCTGGTCGCCCTACTACAAGATCGAGCTCAAGCCCTCACCGACCACCACCCGGACCTACTACATCTCCGCCAACGGCGTCCCGCACCAGAGCACCGCGCCGCTTCGGGTGCTGATGCGCGAGAACTCGCCCTACCGGGAGGCGTACGAACAGACGCCCCGCAACCCCCACAAGCGCGTGCTGGTCATCGGGGCCGGCAACGGCAATGACGTCGCGGTCGCGCTCGCGTACGGGGCGGAGCGCGTGGACGCGGTCGAGATCGACCCCCGGCTGCAGCAGATCGGCGCCCAACTGCACCCCGCGAAGCCGTACGACGACCCCAGGGTGCACGTCCACATCGACGACGGCCGGGCCTTCCTCGAGCGGACGGACGCCAAGTACGACCTCATCGTCCTGGCGCTGCCGGACTCGCTGACGCTGGTGGCCGGCGCGAGCAATCTGCGCCTGGAAAGCTATCTGTTCACCCGGGAGGCGTTCGAGGCGGCGCGCGACCATCTGACGCCGGACGGCGCGTTCGCCATGTACAACTACTACCGGAAGAGCTGGCTGGTCGACCGCTTCGCCGGCACCCTCGACGACGTCTACGGCCACGCCCCTTGTGTGACGACGTTCAAACGGAACGCGGCCGTGCTGGTGGCCGGAATGACCACCGCCGACCAGTCCTGCGAGCGGGTCTGGCGGCCCAGCGGCCCGGTCCCGCAGGCCGCGACCGACGACCACCCCTTCCCCTACCTGCTCCACCGCAGCATCCCCACGCTCTATCTGGGCGCGCTCGGCGCCATGCTGCTGGTGACGCTGCTGTCTGTTCGCCTGGCCGGGGTGCGCGTCCGGAGCACATTGCGCTACATCGACATGTTCCTGCTGGGCGCGGCCTTCATGCTGCTGGAGACGAAGAACGTCATCGGCTTCGCGCTCTACTTCGGCACGACCTGGCTGGTCAACGCCCTGGTCTTCATCGGCGTGCTCCTGGCGGTCCTGGCGGCGGTCGAAGTCCGGCGCAAGCTACGGCACGTCAACGGGATGCTGCTGCAGCTTCTCCTCTTCGGCTCCCTCGCGGCAGCCTGGCTGGTCCCGGCGGAGGCGGTCCTGTCCCTGCCGTTCCCCGCCCGCCTCGCGGCTGCCATCGCCCTGGCCTTCGCCCCCATCTTCTGCGCCAACCTCATCTTCTCGGACCGCCTCGCCCTGGCCCCGGACCCGACCTCGGCGTTCGGCGCGAACCTGCTGGGCGCGCTGACCGGGGGCGCGCTGGAGTACCTGGCCCTGGTGACGGGCTATCAGACGCTGCTGCTGGTCGTGGCCGTGCTGTACCTGGGGGCGGGCGTCGCCATGCGCTTCACCGACACCGGGACGGCCGCTTCCAAAGTCTGAGGGCGCTTTGCCGAGGGTTGTTGGAGGGCGCGTATCGGGGTACCTGCGTCCGCATGGCAACGGAAACTGATCACGCTGAGTCCGTACGGGCCCTGCGGCAACTGCGCAGGATCCGCACCTTTTACGCCGGGGGCGTCGCCTTGTGGGCAGCTGTGGCCGCATCGGTGGGTTGGGACGATCCCGGAAGCCGGCAGATGTGGGTATCGGTGGGTTTCCTGGTGGTCTTCACCGCTCTGCTGTCCATGACATCGCTGTGGCTGTGGCGTCAGCAGGCCGCCGGTCCCAGGGAGCCCGCACCCCATGCCGCTCCGCGAAGGACGGCCTGGCGCCGCCACGCCAGCGCCTGACAGCCGGAGCCTGGCCCGGCCGGCCCAGGACCCCGTCCCACGTGTCAGGGGTCGCTCAGGCCTACGGCTTGCCCGAGGGATCGGCCGGGCGGTCCGCCGTGACCAGCCATGACGTGCTGAGCAGCAGGACCGTACCGTCCGCCGCCTCGTGGTCGCGCAGATGACCCGTCAGGGTGTCACGAGCGCGGGCCCTTGCCGTCGCGTCGGCGTGTTCCATCAGGTGGCGGCCGGGGCCGGTTCCCAGCAGGAACTCCATCGCGTCCTCCGCGCCGTGCCCCCAGGCCCCGTACGCCTGCGCTCGACTGATGGTGATGCCGCTGAAGCCGGCCGCGGTGAGGACGTCGCGGATGTGGTCCGGGGCGGCCAGGGAGAACATGCCGGGCAGCCCCGGCCTGCCGAAGTCGCCCACCGGCAGGACCTCACGCAGTGACGCCATCGCCGCCGCCCAGCCGTTCAGCTCGGCATCGGCTGGGCAGACGAACGCCAGGCGACCACCGGGTCGCAGCGCCCTGCCGATGTTGCCGAAGGCCGCCACGGGATCGGCGAAGAACATCACCCCGTAACGGCTGATCGCCGCGTCGAACGCGCCCGGCTCGAAAGGGTGCACCTGCGCGTCGCCTTGAGCGAAGGAGACGTTGGCGACGCCCTCCTCCTCCGCGCGGACCCGCGCCTCTGCCAGCATCGGCCCGGACAGGTCGAGGCCCAGCGCGCTCCCTCCTGGTGCCCGCAGCGCGGCGAGGCGCGTGGTCTGCCCGGAGCCGCATCCGAAATCGAGCGTCCGGTGAGCCCCGGTGATCGCGGCGGCCTCGAGCAGCGGCTCGTTGAAGCCCTCGTTCACGGCATTCCACCGGGCCTGGTTACGTGCCCAATGGGTGCCTTCGGGACCGTTCCACGCCTTCGCCTGTTCGGTGTTGACGACCTCTGACACGGGTGCCTCCTACGGTGGACGACAGAGAATGGGCGTTTGCCCAAACTGTATGGGCGCGTGCCCATACAGGCAATCCCCGTTACGATTCGAGGAGTTGTGCCCTTACGGGCGAGGACGGCGGAAGGGAAGAGAGAGGCCCATGTCACCGCGCGGAGTGGCGACGCCGGACGTGCGTGAGCGACTGTTCGCCGCCGCCGAGCGAGTCGTGGAGAGAGACGGTCCCGGCGCGCTCACCAGCCGGTCCGTCACCACCGAGGCGGGCTGCGCCAAAGGGCTGCTGCACGCGCACTTCGCGGGGTTCGACGACTTCGTGGCCGAACTCTGCCTCGACCGCTTCGCGCGGACGGCGGCGAAGGCGCAGGCGTTGCCGGGCCTGGTCGGACAGGGCACGGTGGTGCGGAACCTCGACGCCGTCGTCCTCGCGTTGTTCGACGACGGCGGCCCCGCCCTGTCAGGCCTGGCCATGACTCGCCCGGCAGCCACGTCGCGCATCCGCACGGCCCTGGAAGCCGGGGCACCGGGATTCACCGCGATCCAGGAGGCCATCACCGGCTACGTGAAGGCCGAGCAGGCGCTCGGCAGGGTGGCCGGGACCGTCGACCCGGGCACCTTGGCTCTCGCGATCGTCGGCACCGCCCACCACCTTCTGATGACGAGCTGGCCAGGCACGCCCGACCCACGGCCCGCCATGACGCGCCTGGTGGCCTCGTTGCTGGATGTGCGCGAAGAATGAGCGCGACCCGGTGACGTTCGGCGTTCTCCTGCTCAGGCGCAACAGCAGCAGTAGCAGTAACACATCAGCGCGCCGTAACGGCCGACCTCGAAGGAGTACTCCATGGCCGCCGGGATGTACATCCAGTCCCCGGCCGTGAGCTCGTGGCCGTTGTAGACGATCGACCCGCCCGCGATGAACCGGATGCCGGCGCCGTCGTTGTGCGCGTGCGGGGATGCCTTCGCGCCCGGTTCGGCAACCGTGATGAAGAGCTGGGACTCACAGGCCATGTACACCGGAAGCTGCCACTTGCGGAATCCCGGCGGGACATTGTCGACCTCAAGGATCTTGAGCGCCTTCTCGACCCCCGGGTCCCTCGACGTGACGATGCGGTTCTCGACGTCGAGTCCGCTCTCGCGCACCGCGTTCTTGATGCGCTCCACCCCCTGCTCGAACGTGAGCCGGTTGGGATCGAAGGTCTGCTGTGCCATGACTTCTCCTTCTGTACGACCGTCTCGTTCGTCCGGCCGGAGGAGTGACTTCCCCGTCCGTCTCGAGGCCTGCGGCAGCCGAGGACGTTTCACTGCGACAGCGTCATCGAAATAACCGTGTGGCGCAGCCGCCGAGCGCCGCGCCGGAGCGGGCGCGAGCGGCAGGGTGCGGCGGCAGCAAGCCTTCACGCGTTCGCGCTGCTCCGCACCGCCCGCGGTGAAGCACCCAGCTCCTTGCGGCACGTCTTGTTGAACGCCTGCAGGTCCGGAATGCCGACGGTCGCGGCGATCGCCGGGATCGCCAGGGTCGAGGCGATCAGCAGGTGGCGGGCGCGTTCCATGCGCCGGTGCCGGAGGTAGCCGATGACCGTGTGCCCGGTCGCCTCGCGGAACAGCCGGGTCAGGTGCGTGTGCGACACGCCGACGGCCTGGGCGATCCCGGGGACGCTCACCGGATCGGCCAGGTGCTCCTCGACAAAGGCCATAGCCGCCCGCAGCGCCGGGTGGTGGACACCTTCGGACTCCTCAGCGGCGTCGGACAGCGTGGTCGTACGCCACAGCACCGTCCACAGTTCCGCGGAGGCCCGGGCCGGCAACCGCGCACTCGCCGTGATCGTCTGCCGCAGCAGGCCGGTCAGCATCGCCGCGTCGGCACCGGTGTCCTGCATCACCGGCAGGC
This sequence comes from Streptomyces sp. NPDC044719, assembly GCF_056433405.1. NCBI lineage: Bacteria > Bacillati > Actinomycetota > Actinomycetes > Kitasatosporales > Streptomycetaceae > Streptomyces > Streptomyces sp. NPDC044719. The sequence continues at coordinate 38,603 of NZ_JBWKHE010000009.1, read as the reverse complement.
GGCGCATCACGCCCTTGCCGGGCAACCGGAAGTGGGCGTAGAGGTGTTCGCAGCGCGGGGCGTCGTAGTGGAAGTGCACCTCGGTGTCGGGCGGCACGAGGCTGATGTGCCCGGGCCGGATCGGGTGCCGCGAACCACCGAACTCGAGTGTGCCGGAGTAGCCGTAGAGGTGCAGCTGCCACAGGTGCGGCAGGCGGAACACATCGTGGGGCCCGGAGGAGCCGTGCACGCCCACGCCGGCGTGCACGAGGTCCGGAGGCAGATCGAGGGGCAGTTCCACGGATGACGGCATGGTGGAAATTTACCAGTGCTCGCCGATTACACCCCACGACAGCAAGGCCGGCTGTCCCTACGTTTGCCTCATGCCAACCACAACAAGATTGCTGAGCTCGGTCCAGGTCGCCCGATTCGTGGCGCACGGCTATCTGCGTCTCGACGAAGTCGTGCCCCGGGAGATGAGCGAGGAGGCACTCGGTGTCTTCGCCGCCGGGCTGCCTTCCATCCCGTACGGCACGCCCGTACCCGAGGCGTTCCCGGAGGGTGCCTTCGCCCGCAGACTGGTCGGACTTCCTGCCGTGGCGGGCGCGTTGGAGAGCCTGGTGGGAAGGGATCCGATGATCGACCACCACTTCGTGCACACCCGCCGGCCGCACGAGGGCAGCGCGCAGCCACTGCACGCGGACGCGGTCATCGACCTGCGGACCGAGGCGTTCGACGTGCAGCTGATGTACTACCCGCAGGCGGTCACCGCCGACATGGGCGGCACCCTCGTCGTCCCGGGCAGCCACATGCGCCGCACCAATGAGTCCGACACCGGCCGCTACCAGAACCTGCGCGGTCAGACGCGTCTCACCTGCCCGGCCGGAACCGTCCTCCTGCTGCACCACGGCATCTGGCACGGCGGGCGGCGCAACGACAGCGACACCGTCCGCCACATGTACAAGATCCGCTTCAACCCGACGGTGCCGCAGGTGCGGTTGTGGGACATGGAGGACGCCGGCTCCCCGGCCGTCAAGGAGGAGCTGCGGCGCACTTTCCCTTGGTACGAACAGGCCACGGCCCGCCTCGAGATCCACAACCGGATCATGCTGTGGCGCCGTCTGACCGGTGATCCCGGCTTCGACATCGACCACTGGGCCACCCGCATCACCAACCGCCCCACCGCGTCAAGGAGCTCCGCGTGACCACCACCAGGCAGCAGGTCCTCGTCCTCTACCTCGACACCTCCGCCCTCGACTCCAAGGTCATCGGCTGGTCCCGCTACGACGGCACGGGCACCACCCGCCCGACGACGGGCGACAGCGACGCGCCCCCCTACGAGACGGGCGTGGCGGCCCTGGAGGACGGCTGGCGGCTGTTCCAGGCGGCCCAGCTCATACCGCCGTACCCGGGGGCGGAGCACGAGACGTCGTTCCTGAAGCACGAGTTCTTCTTCGAGAGGCTCGTCAGTCGGTGAGATTGGCCAGCGGCCATTGCCAGAGTTCTCGTCGAGGTCGTCCTGCCGGGCGTGGTGGATCCCGAAGGGCTCCGGATGCGGCACGGCGCCGTGCCCACCCCCGGCCCGGGCCAGGTCCTGATCCGGACGGAAGCACAATCAGTCCCCGAGGGCGGGTCTCAGCTGCGTGCGGCGAGCGCCTCGCGCCACGCCGGGCTGTCGACATAGTGGTTGTCGAACCGCTCCGAGGAGTCCTTGATCTCCTGCGGGTCGGCCTCGCCGCGCATCACCCGGCCGAGGAGCCGCAGGTAGTCGAAGCGACCGGCGCCCGGGGTGAAGACGAACAGTACGTCGGCGGTTCTGCCAGGCGCCGCGGCGAAGGCGTGCGGGGTGTGCGGCGGCACGACGAGGAGGTCGCCCGCCTCCAGCACGGTGATCTCCTCGCCCACCAGCACCTGGAGCGCTCCGTCGATCACGAAGAACGCCTCGGAGGCCTTGGTGTGCAGGTGGGCAGGTGCTCCTACCGCGCCTTCGGCGAATGTCGACCGGTAGCTGGTGAGCCGCCCGCCGGTGTGACCGGAGTCGGCGAGAAGTGTCATGACACTGCTGGGGTCACGGGTCGTCTCGGCGTCGCCGGCGCGGGTGAGAACCGGGACGAAGTCCACGGTCTGCATGGCCTGCGCGGTGTGTGTGGTCTCGTTCTTCATTGTCGTCATGGCTACGACTCTATGAAGCTGATCGACCGATGGCAGGGTGCACTTCTGGGCCACAATCATGGGTCAATTCGGCCGTGCCTGCTGCCACACCGAGCCGCCGGGCGAGCTCAGAGCAGCTCTAGCGGGAAAGGCCGTTGGTGTGGGCCACCAACTCGTAGGATCGGAGGCGGTCCTCCAACCTGTAGACGGGGGTCACGAGCATGAGCTCGTCCGCGCTCGTCGTCCTGACGAGTTGGTCGAGGCGCTGCCTCACGTCGTCGGGGGTGCCGTAGGCCTGGTGGGCACGGAAGCCGGCCAGGGCCTGCCGTTCCGTGTCGGTGAAGGGGTGCTCGGCTGCCTGCGCGGGCGTGGGGAAGGGGAGGTCGCCGCGGCCTTGGAGAAGCGCGGACTTGACGACGTTCATGGGTCCGGCGAGCCAGTCTGCCTCTTGCTGCGTCGCCGCGCACACCGTTTCCACGCACAGCAGGACTCGCGGACCGGGGCACCAGCGTGAGGGCTGGAATCGGGTGCGGTACGTGTCGATCGCCGCTGCGGTGTTGTCGGGCCGAATGTGGTGCGCGAACGCGGCAGGCAGGCCGAGCGAGGCGGCGAGCGCAGCACCGCCCGGGCTGGAGACCAGCAGCCACGGTTCGGGCAGAGGGTCGAGCGCGACTTCATCGACCAGGTATTCCAGCGTGGCCGCCACGTCGGCCCGATACTCGTCGTCCGTGGTCGGGCCCCCTCCGCGCCTGAGCGCCCGTGCGGTCGGCTCGTGCAGCGTGCCCGGACCGCGACCGATGCCGAGGTCGATGCGATCCGGGTGCAGCGCGGCGAGCGTGCCGAACTGTTCGGCCAGCATGATCGGGGCGTGGTTGGGGGCGAGGACGCCCCCGGAGCCCAGCCGGAGCGACGACGTCGACACGGCGGCGTGGGCGATCAGCACGACGGGCGGGAACGCGCCGATCGCGGGCGAGTGGTGATGCTCGGCGTACCAGAGCCGCCGATAGCCCAGCGCTTCGACTTTCTGGGCGAACTCGGTCGTGTCCCGCAACGTGGCAACGGGGTTGGTGTCGGTCTGGACCATAGCGACTTCGAGCACGGAGAGCGGCACAGCCATCATGTGATCATTATGCTCCAACGGCTGTGATTGACAGGGAACTTGGGCCAATGACTGTCCTGTATCCGACATGACGTTGCCGGGATGCGCGCCCCGCCCCAATGGAGAGAATTATGCGTTCGGCGCCGGGTTCTTGAGTATCTCTGTGAGAGCGGAGATGCTGTGGTCGCCGTAGCCGGCCTCGACGGCTCGCTTCAGCAAGTCATGGAACGGCTTGTGCCACTCCATGTCGAGGTTTGCTTCCTTGCCGAGTTCCTCGTCATGGGCGGCTCCAGCCAGGAACAGGTTCACCGAGGACGCGGGCTTGCTGTAGTCGCCGCGGTCGATCTCCGCTGCGAAGACCGGCAGCACCGAGTTGATCATCTCGAACCATTTGATGCTGAACCGCACCATTGAGGCCGCCTCGAGGCCACGGGCCTGCACCGCTGCCGCGCCCTGGAAGAAGCCGACGAGCGCGGGCAGCAGGGTGCCACCCACCGCCATCTCGTACAGGGCAGCGAGATCGGCATCGGGGCCGAGGTAGACGGTGTCGCCGCCCAACACCCGCAGCGTCGACCCGAACTCGTCGAAGACAGTGTTGTCGCCTCCGTAATACAGGAGGGTGTCCTCGGCTCCGACGGCGGACGGCACATTCTTGATCGCACCGCCGAGGTAGCGTGCGCTGTGCCCGAGAGCCCACCTAGCCATCTGACGGGCACCGGCCGGCGAACCGCTGTTCAGGGTGACAAGGGCCCGCCCCTTGAGCGCCGCAGCGGCCGGTTCCAGGGCTTCGATGGTGTTCTCGTACGTGGTCATGCAGGCGATGACCAGCGGACTCGCCGCGACTGCCTCGTCCACCTTCTGCGCGTGAACGGCACCCTGGGAAACGAGCGGATCGGCCTTCGACGCCGTCCTGTTCCAGACGGTGGTCCGGTGTCCGGCGGCAATGAATGCCTCTGCTAATGCGCTGCCCATCGAGCCCAGCCCGACGACGGTCACGGGAGTGCGATAGTGCCCGGTCATGCGTTTGCTCCTGCCTGATAGCGATTCACCTGAAGCGTGAAACGGGTGGAGTGGCCGGCATCGCACGCAGTTGCTGCTGCCCTCTCGGTGCGACGCGTGGTCCATGCTCCCGGTGGAGCCAACATTTCTTCAAGTACCTACAATTCTGTCTGGTACCCACATTTTTGTTAGGGGGAGTGCTGGTGCGGAAGCGGAGCTATACCTGCGGCCTGGACGCTGCCATCGACGTCATGGGAGGAAAATGGAAGGGATTGATCCTGTTCTGGCTCGGTGAAGGGCCACTGCGCTTCGGCGAGTTGCGCCGGACGGTGGTGGGCATCAGTGAGCGGATGCTGATCCTGCAACTCCGGGAGCTGGAGGCCAGTGGCCTGGTGCACCGCGAGGTCCATGACCAGGTGCCACCGAAGGTGGAGTACTCACTGACCGAGTTCGGGCGGTCGCTTCTCGCCGCTCTCACTCCACTCGGCCAATGGGGCGAGGACCACATAGAGCGTCTCGAAGCCCGCCCCTGAGCCTGGCACACGAAAGCGCGGATTACTGTCCGGCCCTCAGAAGGCGCCCTACGACCGCTCTTGATACGCCACGATCCCGATCGTGACAGGTGTGGACCACAGCATGCGACTGTCGCCTGAAAGGCGGCGGGACAACCCTTTGTACTCCAGCCGTAGTTCGTGATCTCGATGGTGAGGGGTGCCGAGGAGACAGGTGGCCAGCGTCGTTCATCTGGACGAGACCGCCCACGCCATCGGGGGAGTCGGTTCCTTCTCCGCCTACCCGAGGCCGCCGAGACGGAGGGCATCCTCGATCTCGCTGAGCTTCGCGGAGGACAGGACGCCCGCCCGCTCGATCAGGTCGTCTCGGGACACGGTGGTCAGCCACGTGCAAGGGGTCAAGCCTGGACGCGGGATCGCGAACCGGAGCACGCCTTCAAAGGGCAGTCCTTCCATGGCGCCAACTCGCACTTCGACACCCAGACCGCTGATGTCGACGCCCGCCGGAGCGACGACCTGCATCGCCCGGATCCCGGACGCGTCGTCTACCGACAGCAGTACAACCAGCCGCCGCTCGTCGAACTCGACCCACCAGACTTCGCCACGTTGCACATGTCCTCCTGACACGGGACGGCAGGCGAACGCTGCGCGACCCTGACGCGCTGTGGAGACAGTGCGGCCACCGTTGATCATCGGTGTGTGAAGACAAACGATCACGCAGTGGCCGCAGGTCACAGCGTAGGCCCTGCCCGCTGGCAGGAGGCATTCGAGGCCCTGATGAGCCGGATCGCAGGCCGGTTCGCGGGTCGAACCCCGGCGCCGGGTCCGGCAGTTGGTACTCGGCCTGCTGTAGGAGACAGGGGTCGCGACCAAGCCGGAGTTGGCCGCTCGCATGGCCGCCCGGTTCCTGGACGCCGGCCACCGGGCCGCATGGGTTGCGGGTGACGAGGTCCACGGAGACAACCCGACGCTGCGAACCGCGCTGAAGGACGCCTCGGCCAAGAAGGTGCCCGAGCGGGCGTGGCAGAAGCTGTCCGCAGGGGATGGAGCCAAGGGCCACCGCTTCTACGACTGGGCCGCCATCGACCTCGTCGATCCCCGCCCGGGAGTCGCCAGTTGCTCATCCGCCGCAACCGCAGCACCGGCGAACTCGCCTACTACCGCTGCTACTCGCCCGCACCGGTGCCGCTGACCACCCTGGTGCGAGTTGCTGGATCAAGGTGGCGGGTGGAGGAGTGCTTCCAGTCCGGCAAGGGCCTGGCCGCCCTGGACGAACACCAGGCCCTATCCCAGATCAGCCGCTACCGACGACAAGCCACTCAGGCATGGAAGGTCACAAACTACGGCTGGAGTATTAGGTCATAGCCTGTGATAACACAATCAGCACGTTTCCTCACGAAGCAGGGCCACTGCGTTTTCCGATCAAGTCCCGATACAGGGCCGCGCGTTCCTCCGGGGTCTTCGCCTTGGCCCATTCGGTCTTCCAGTCCTGCTCCAGGTCTTTCAGCTTCTGGACCCAGTCGCCGAACTCTCGCAGGTCGACATGGCGCTGGCTCGAGCCGAGAGGGGCTTTGGCGGCGAGCTTGTCGTCCTTGTGGCCGCCGAATTGGCTCACGGGATTGTTGTTCTTCTCGCTGCTCGTCACGCCGTGTTCGTACCCATCGGGGGTACGGCCCCCCGGCCCGGCGGTCTCGATACCGACCTGCAGTGCCCCGTCGCGCTTCCGGGTCGGGGGCTTGTAGCCCATGAACAGGTGTCCGTACGACTCGTCCGGGAGGATGGTGTCGCCGTGGAAGTCGTTGTTTCCCATGCCTCCGACGGCCATGGGCAGGCCGTAGAGGTGGCTGTGGGGATCGAGCCAGTTCTGGACGGTGGCACCTATTTCGCCCTTCTCCACGAAGTCGCCCCGCGTTCCGTCAGCCTTGTTGTCCCCGATCTCCATGTGATGCGTGCCGAATCCGCGCCGGTACACCGGCTCCTCCGGCGTCGATTTGGGCTCCCAGGGCCTCCGGTCCTCCTTGGTGATATGGAGCCACTGAGGCAGCTCGTAGCCGTGCTGGCCGTGGGCCAGCTGCGGAATTCGGATGTTGACGCGTCCGCCGTAGGCCAGAGCGTGAGCGACGTCGTCCTCGAAGTCCTCGTGGATACCCGCCTCCGGATTGAAGACCTTCAGCCCCGTCTTCAGGATCAGGAAGATCTTCGTCAGCAGCTCGGTGCCGCGCTCGACCCGCTGCCGGTGCTTGTCGGCGTCCGGTACGTCGTCGCTGATGCCGGGAGGGAGGAGGGTCTTGATGAAAGTCTGGAAGATCTGCTCGTTCCGTTCCCCCGTGAGCTGATCCTTCTCGGATTCCGGGGTGTCTTCGGCGTGCATGGCCATGTGGCGGCCGAGCTGGTAGTCCGATCGGGTGGGCTTGGCCGGCGGCTTCCCCTGGCCGCGATCCTCGATGTTCTGCTGCCACCGCAGGGTGGCCACGAGCAGGCGTTTGCCTTCCGGCTGCTGGAGCCAGCTGTGGAAATCGCCTGCCTTGATGTAGGCCTCCGCTTCGGCGTGGGTGCAGAGGCCCACGGTCTTCAGCCACTTGGGATCCTCGGACCCCGCCGCCTTGATCGCCTGTAGCTCCTCGTCCGTGAACCTCGGGCCACCACGCACACGCTTGTGGATGACGTCGCGTACTTCCTTGTTCCTGATCTCCTGGTCGCCGCCGACGAGCAGCCGCGCCAGACGGACCATGGCCGGGGGCGCGGCCGTGGCCGGGAGTGGGGCTGTGGTCGGGGGCGCGGTCGTGGCCGCGGGCCCGGGCCGGTCCGCCCGCTGGACGGTGAGGCCCCCCTTCTCACTGCGCTGCACCGCCTCGCCGGGTACGGCGGCCCCCGGCGGTGAAATATCAGGAGCGGTGCCCCGTGCCCGCTGAATCGCGCGGGTCACCGCGGCGTTCCCGGCGGCCTGTTGGAGAGCGATGAGCGGGGGTGGGGCGGCGGTCGGCCGTAACGCGGGGCGTCCGTCGGCGCGTTCGGCGCTCGAGCGGTTCTCTGCCTGGTTACGCATTCGCGGTTCCCCTCCGTTGGACGCGAGCCCTCTCCTCCTACCCGACCGGCGCCCGGAGCGGGGATGTCCGCAGGGGCACAACCGGGGGCAGACCGCGCGCCCGCGCTTCCGCGGCCGTGAAAGCTGATGCGGAAGTGGCCTGTGATGCGTGTCATATCGAACGTGGGTGCAGATTGCATCCAGTCGGGGCACGTAGCTTGCAGGCAGCGACGATCTTGAGTCCACGGGGGACATGATGACCGCGTCAGCCAGCACGGGACCGATGACGTTTGCTCAGGAGCGGCTGTATGTGACCAGCGAGGCGGAGGGGCACGACGTCTACCTGGTGACCGTCGCGATGCTCATCGACGGTGACCTCGACGTCGAGGCGCTGCACCGGGCCGTCCAGGAGGTGACGGCCCGTCATGATTCGCTGCGGGCCACCTTCGTCTTCGAGGGCGGTGCGCTGGTCCAGCGGATCCTGGACCGCTCGACCGGGCCCTCGTGGACGGTCACTGACACTGTTCCGGTCACCGACATTGATCCGGTCGCCGACGCCGATCCGGCGGCCGAGCGGTCCGACGCGGTGCGGGAGTTGGCGGGACGGCTGAGCGCGTCGCCGTTCGATCTCGCGGCAGGCCCACTGGTCCGCTGGGGGCTGACCCGGTTCGGCCCGCGGGAGTTCGGGCTGGTCATGGTGGCCCACCACATCGTGTGCGACGGCTGGTCGCTCGGTGTGATCTTCCGCGACCTCGAGACCGCCTACGCCGCGCGGCTGGCGGACCGCGGAGAGCAGCTCTTCGAGGGCGAGGCACCCAGCCCGCTCGTGTGGGCCGGGCACGAGCGTGCGCAGTGGACAGAGGGTGACACCTCGTCGGCCGATCTGGACTTCTGGCGCGGTCACCTGGCCGGGATGAGCCCCCTGGCCCTGCCGACCGACCTGCCGCGTCCAGCGGTTCCCAGCGGCGCCGGCGGATCCCTGCTGGTGCCCCTCGACGAGGAGTTGGTCACTCGGCTGCGCGACACCGCACAACGGGCGGGAGCCACCGTCTTCATGGCCTTCGCCGCGATCTACGCGACCGTCCTGGGCCGGTACGCCGGCCAGGACGACGTGGTGATCAGCAGCCCGGTCGCGGGCCGGAACTCCGAGGAGGAGCAGTCCCTCGTCGGATGCCAGGTCAATATGGTCCCGCTGCGCCTGGACATCTCCGGGCGTCCGAGCTTCACTGACCTGCTGCGCCGGACCCGCAGCGCCGTACTCCCGGCCATGGCCCGGCAGAACGTGCCCGTCGATGTGCTGGTCCGTGAACTGGGCCTGCGCGGAGCCGCCGGAAGATCGCCGCTCATGCAGTGCTCACTGGCCGTGCAGAACTTCGACGCGGCTTTGCCGGAGCTCGCCGGAGTAGCGGTCACCGAAGTAGAGGTGCACAGCGACAGGGCGAAGTGGGACGTGGCCCTGACCGTCGATCTCTCGGGTGAGCAGCCCTCCCTGCGGCTCGAGTACGACGCCGACATCCTGCTCGCGCCCACAGCCGAGAGCCTGGTGCGCCACCTGGAATCGGCACTGCGGCACGCCGTGGAGTCGCCCGACGAGCCGCCCCGGATGGTGAACGCCGAGGAGGCGGAGTACCTCACCCTCGGGGTGAACCCGCAACCGGCCGCGGCCGAGACCGAGAGCGTGCTCGCCCGGTTCCGGCGGGCCCGCACATCCCATCCCGACGACTCGGCGCTGACCGACGGTACGACCACGCTGACCTACGCGGAACTCGACGCCCACGCCGACCGGGTGTGCCGAGAGCTGCGGAGCGCGGGAGTGGCGCCGGGCGCGCGGGTGGGCGTATGCGGCCAGCGGAGCCCCTGGACCGTGGTCGCCATGCTGGCCGCGTGGAAGGCCGGGGTGACGTACGTACCACTGGACCCCGTGGGCCCGAGCGAGCGCCTGCGGTCGATCACGGAGCGAGCGGGGATCGGCCTGGTCATGGCCGACCGCGCGAGTCGACCCGTGCTCCAGGAGTGGCTGCCCGCGCTGGACTGCCTCGTGGTGGATGCCCAGGAACACCCCGCACCACCCGCAGCTCCCACCGCTCCCGCAGCTCCCGCGGGTGTCGTCGAGGCCCCGTCACTTGAGGAGAGCACCCCCGAAGAGGCCGCGTACGTCATCTTCACCTCGGGCTCCACCGGGGAGCCGAAAGGCGTCGAGGTACCGCACTCCTGCCTCGCCCAGCTCTTCGCCGATCGGCCCGCCGGGCTGGAGACGGACCGGACGGATGTGTGGCTGTGCACGCACTCGTTCGCCTTCGACTTCTCGGTCTGGGAGATCTGGGGTCCGCTGACCACCGGCGCCACCTGCGTCATCGCGGGGACCGACCAGGTACGCGACCCTGCGGCGCTCGCCGCTCTGGTCGCCGAGCGCGGGGTGACGGTCCTCAGCCAGACTCCCGGCTCGCTCTACCGCCTCGCCCCCGCCTTGACCGGCGCGGCTCGGCCGGACGACTCCACGCTGCGGTACATCGTGCTCGGCGGCGAGGCACTCGACTGGGACCGGCTGGCCCTGCTGCTCGGGGACAGCGGCCTCGCCGCCACCGTGGTGAACATGTACGGGATCACCGAGGGGACCGTCCACGTCACCGCACGGCCGGTCCACACCTTCGAACTCGGCTCGGTGCGGACGAACTCGATCGGTGTTCCGCTCCCACAGACCCGCTGCTACGTGCTCGACGAGAACCGCGAGCCCGCCGGACTCGACGTGCCGGGTGAGCTCTTCATCGGAGGCGGGCACGTCGCCGCCGGCTACCTGAACGACACAGCGCAGACCGCGGAACGCTTCATCCCCGACCCGTTCCACGCCGGCGGAACGATGTACCGCACCGGCGATCTCGCCCGCTGGCGCACCGGCGGCGAACTCGAGTATCTGGGACGCAACGACGACCAACTCAAGGTGCGGGGCTACCGCGTCGAGCCCGCGGAGATCGAACGGGCCGTACTGCGGCTGCCCGGACGCCGCCCCTCGGCCTGCACCGTCCTCGCTCACGACGACACCCTGGTCGCCTTCGTGGTCGTCGACGGGCCCATGCCGGAGACCGAACTGCGCGATCACCTGCGGTCGGTACTGCCGCCCTACCTCCGGCCGAGTCGATTCGTCCAGCTCGACAGCGTTCCGCTGACACCGAACGGCAAGGCGGACCGTGCCCGCATGCTCGATGTCCTGGCCCTGGAGCAGCAGGCCGACGACCGGGCAGCCGCGGTGTCCGGGACCGCTCCGGTCCCCTCCCGGGGACGGGACGTCACAGACGTCACAGACGTCACGGATCTCACGGGCCTCACGAGGACCGTGCTGGCGACCTGGAGGGAGGTGCTCGAGCAGTCCGACATCGGGCTGGACGACAACTTCTTCGACGTGGGCGGGCACAGCTTCGCCCTGCTGAAGGTCCACGAGGCGCTGGGCAGGGCCGGTCTGGAGATCAGCGTCACCGATCTCTTCCGGCACACCACCGCCCGAGCCTGCGCCCGGTTCCTGCACGGCAGACACGGCACTTCCCCGGCGGACGAGACAGAGCCGCTGCCGGCCCGTCGGCCCTCGGGGCGCCGACGACCCGCCGACGAGCGGATCGCCGTGGTCGGCATGGCGGCACGGCTGCCCGGCACCGGCGAGGATCTGGACGCGTTCTGGCGGATGGTGGTGTCCGGTGAGCACGCCGCCGCCCGCTTCGGTGAGGAAGAGCTGCGCGCCGCCGGTGTGCCGCGCGGCGTCCTCGACGCCGCGGGCTATGTGCCGGTGCGGGCCGTTCTCGACGATGTCCGGGGATTCGACCGGAAGTTGTTCGGCTACTCGCCGCTGGAGGCGTCCCTGCTCGACCCGCAGCAGCGGATCCTGCTGGAGTGCGCCTGGCGCGCGCTGGAGCACGCCGGATACGCCCCTGCGGGGCCGGAGGAGAACCGTACCGGTGTCTTCACCGGCATCGGCGGCAACGCCTATCTCCAGGAGGTGCTCGCCGACCCGAAGATCTCGCGGAACGCCGGACCCCTCCAATTGGTCATCGCCAGCGACAAGGACTTCGCGTCCACCCGCATCTCCTACAAGCTCAACCTCCAGGGGCCGAGCGTCACGGTCCAGACCGCGTGCTCGACGTCCCTGGTCGCCACACACATGGCCGTGCAGAGCCTGCTGGCGTACGAAAGCGACCTCGCTCTCGCGGGCGGCTGCTCGCTCGCGCCGCCCTCCCGTCACGGCTACGTACACGAGCCCGGCGGCATCTTCTCCCCGGACGGTCTGTGCCGGCCGTTCGACGAGCACGCGGAGGGCACCATTCCCGGCGACGGGGCGGGCGTCGTCGTACTCAAGCGGCTGGAGGACGCACTCGCCGACGGGGACGTCATCCACGGCGTCATCCTCGGGTCGGCCGTCAACAACGACGGTGCCCGGAAGGTCGGTTACACCGCGCCCGGTCCGTCCGCCCAGGCCGGGGTCATCCGCGCCGCCCTCGATGCGGCGGGGGTACCGGCGGAGTCGATCGGTCTGGTGGAGGCGCACGGCACCGCCACCAGACTCGGCGACCCGGTGGAGGTCTCGGCTCTGCGCGAAGTCTTCCTCAGCGGAGCGCGGGACACGGAGGACTCTCCCCTGTACGTCAGCGCCGTGAAGTCGAACACCGGTCATCTCGACGCCGCGGCCGGAGTGGTGGGCTTGATCAAGGCCGTACTCGCCGTACGCCACGGCACGGTGCCCCCGATCGCGAACTTCACCCGCCCCGCTGAACGGCTCGCCTCACAGGGCACCGCACTGCGCTTCCCGGCCACGCCACAGCCGTGGCCGCAGGGGCCGACGCCCCGGCGCGCGGGGATCAGCTCCTTCGGCATCGGCGGGACCAACGCCCATGTCATCGTGGAGGAACCGCCCACCAAGGACCCCCAGGGCGTCAAGAACGCTGAGGACGCCGAATCCGCTGCTTCCGCCGCGGCCACGGCGTCCTCAGTCCCCCAGCTACTGATGCTCTCGGCCGCCGACGAGGCCGCGTTGGGCCGGGCCGTCCACCGCCTGGCCGACCATCTGGAGGCCAACCCGGACCTCTCCCTCGCGGATGTGGCGTACACCCTCCGCGTCGGCCGGGCCCGCCTCCCATGGCGTGCGGCGGTCGTCGCCCCGGACACGGTTCGGGCACCGGCCCTGCTGCGCCGGGCGGCACTCGGCGAGGCCCGCGCCGGAGCCGGATCGGGCGCGGTGCTGATGTTCCCCGGACAGGGCACCCAGCGACCGGGGATGGGGCGTGCCCGCTACGACGCCGACCCGGTCTACCGCTCCTGGGTCGACGAGGGACTGGAAGCCCTCGACCCCGCTTTCCGGCAGGAGGTGGCGGACGCGCTGCTCGTCCGGGCGGACACCGCCCGTGGCGACGCCCCGGACGACACCATGAGCACCCTGCTCGCCCAGCCCTGCCTCTTCCTCGACCAGGTCGCCACGGCACGGAGCCTCACCGCCCGTGGACTCGAACCGCGGGCACTCATCGGACACAGCCTCGGCGAACTGTCCGCGGCCTGCGTCGGCGGGGTCCTCACCCTCGCGGACGGGATGACCGTGGTGACCGCGCGGGCACGGCTGATGGAGGCCGCGCCGCCGGGTGCGATGGCGGCCGTCGTCGCACCGGCCGAGGAAGTGGCCAAGCTGCTGGGCAAGGGCAAGGGCAAGGGCAAGGGCAAGAGCAAGAGCAAGGGCATGTCCGGCGGCGCCGGCGGACCGTACGAGGAGGCTGCCGGGCTGGTCATCGCGGCTCACAACGGACCGCATTCGACGGTCGTCTCCGGCCCGGCCGAGAGCGTGGCCGCCTTCACGGACCGTTGCCGGGCGGCCGGACTGACCACCGTACGGCTGCGCACCTCGCGCGCGTTCCACTCGCCGAGCATGGCCGCCGCCGCGGCCGACTTCGCCGACCTGATGGCCGGAGTCGGTCTGAACGTCCCCCGGACACCGCTGTTCTCGGGCGCGACGGGACGCCGGCTCAGTGACTTCGAGGCTGTCGATCCGCAGTTCTGGGCCTCGCAGATCCGACTGCCCGTGCGCTTCTCCGACGCGGTGCGCGCCACCTCGGACGAGCTTTCGCCGGCGGTCTGGTGGGAAACGGGAGCTGGTTCCACCCTGCAGGGGCTCGTGAGCGACATCCTGCGGGACCGCAAGCCGCTGCTAGCCGGGTTCGACCGGCCACGGAACGGCGGGTCCCTCACCTCGGGGCTGGATGCCGTCGGGGAGCTGTGGCGCTCGGGGCTCGGCGAACTGTGGCGGGACGAGGGCGAGAGCGTCCGGAGAGTGCCACTCCCGACGTACTCCTTCACCCGCGAGCGGTGCTGGATCGAGCCGGAGGGCACCGGGACCGCTCCGAGCGAGTCAGGTATTTCGCAGCACACGGAGATCGACGAACCAAGCGACGTGGAAGAGAAGGAGGCAGCCGTGAGCGAGGTGACGGCGGACACCGACCAGGTGCTGAGCGCCCTGTGGTGCGAGGTTCTGGGCGTCGATGCGGTGAGCCCCGAGGACGACTTCTTCGACCAGGGAGGGCACTCCCTCGCCGCGCTGCGGCTGAGCGCCCGCATACGCGATGCCCTGGGACTGGAGATCAGTCTGGACTCGTTCTTCGACGAGTCGACCTTCGGTGGACTGGCCCGGGTCGTGTGGGAACGGCTGGGTTCACCGGCACCGACCGCACCACCGCGCGCACAGACCCCGGCAGCACCCGCCACGGTCGCGCCGGCGTCGGTGACAGCCGCACCGGTGCCCGTGCCGGGGGAGTACCGCCAGGCGGCGCCGACCGGCGCCCTCAGCACCAGTGTCTACTTCTTCTCCTCCGCCCAGGGCGACCACGGCTCCGACTACGATCTGATCCTGGCCGCCGCCCGGGAGGCGGACGCGCTCGGCTACGAGGCGATCTGGACACCGGAGCGGCACTTCCACGAGTTCGGCGCGCAGTACCCCAACCCGGCGGTGCTCAGCGCGGCACTGGCGACGGCCACCGAGCGCATCCACATCCGGGCGGGCAGCGTCATCCCGGCTCTGCACAACCCGCTGCGCCTGATCGAGGACTGGCGGATCGTCGACCGGATCTCGGGCGGCCGGATCGGCGTGTCCTTCGCCCCCGGCTTCCACCCCAGCGACTACGTGCTGGCCCCCGACCGGTACGCGGGCCGCCGCGACACCTTCGAGGCCGATGTCCGCCGGCTTCGCACGCTCTGGTCTGAGGGTGTCGCGCCAGATGCCGTCGACGGCACGGGCGGCCGGATCCAGGTCTCCCTGTACCCGAGGCCCGTCCAGCCGGTCCTGCCGACCTGGCTGACCGCGACCTCGAACGACGAGAGCTTCCGCCGGGCCGGAGCGATGGGCGTCAACCTCCTCACCGCCATGCTGGAGCTGAAGGCCGAAGAACTCGCCGACAAGATCCGGATTTATCGCAAGGCGCGCGAGGAAGCCGGGCACGACCCCGAGACCGGCCGCGTCACCCTGATGGTCCACTGCTACGTGGGCGAGTCGGAGGACATGGTGGAAGAGGTCTGCCACGACCCCTTCCTGCGCTATCTGCGCAGTCACACCCAGTTGCTCGGCACGCTCACCGCCGCCCTGCCTCAGGAGCAGATCGACCTGGACCGGGCCAGCCCGAGAGACGTCGACGCCATCCTGCGGCGCGCCTACCGGAAGTTCCGCGGCGAACGGGCCCTGCTGGGCGATCCGGCCACGGTGCGAGCGCGTTGCGAGCTGCTGCGGGAGGCCGGGGTGAACGAGATCGGCGCCCTGGTCGACTTCGGCCTGACACAGCGCCAGGTACTGGGCAGCCTACGGCGGCTGGCCAGGCTCCGCGACGACATGGCTGGAGCCGGCGCCGCAGCGGCCACCCGATGAGCGGCGTGTTCAGAAGATTCCTGACCGCCACCGCGGTCTCGGACACCGCCAACGGCGTCTTCGCCGTGGCGGCGACGATCACGGCGGCGGCTGCCTCGCACTCGGCGATGGCGGTGGCCGCGGTCACCGTCGCGGCGACTCTTCCGTGGCTGATCGTGGCGGTCCCGGCCGGTGTCCTGGTGGACCGGATCGGTGCGGTCCGCGCCGTGACCCTCGCCAACCTCGGACGCTGCGTCGCGATGTTCGGCCTCGCGGGACTGATCTGGGCCGACGTGGCGCTCGCGGTCACCGTCCCGGCGCTGGTCTTCGTGGTCTCCTGCCTCCAGACCGTGGTCGACACCGCCGCCGAGGTCGTGACGGCGAACGCCGTCGACGACTCGCGCCGCACCCGGGCGAACGGTCTGCTGGCTGTGTCGACCCGGCTGTTCTACCAGTTCCTGGGGCCTGCCCTGGCGGGCGTGCTGGTCGACGTCGACCACGTGTTGCCCAGCGTGCTGTCCGGTCTGGCATGTCTGGCTGCCGCGCTGGTCGCAGCCCAGCTGCCGCGCACCGAAGCCGAAGCACGATCGGACTCGGACGAGGGCTCCACCGGCTTCTGGGACGGGGCACGGATCGTCTTCTCCCAGCCGATCCTCGCGACCATCGTCGCCGTGGGCGGTCTGACGACGATCGCCAACAGCATCTTCTTCACCCTCCTCGTGGTGTACGCGATCTCACCGGGTCCCCTCGGACTGTCCGCCTCGCAGTACGGCTTCCTCGTCGGCGCCATCGGGGTGGGCGCGGCCGTCGGTGCGCTGATGACCCACCGGGTGGAGCGGTGGCTGGGCCGGAGCATGACCCTCACCCTCACCCGGGTGGGCTGGGCGCTGGTCTTCGCGGGCCCGCTGTTCGCCGAGGGGTTCCTGCTGACGGCCGTGATGACGGCCGGCAGCGCGCTCGGCGGCATGTGGTCGGTCGAGTCGATGTCCGTACGGCAACTCACCGTCAGCCGGGCGGACCTGGGCCGCGTCAGCGGTGCCTCGCGGATGCTGACCTATGGGATGACCCCGGTCGGTTCGGCGATCGGCGGCACCGTAGCGCTCGCCGTCGACGCCCAGGCCCTCTTCGCCGTGTCCACCGCCCTGACCCTGCTGACCATCATCCCGATCCGGGCCTACCTCTCCGATCGGGCGATCGAGGCGGCGACCCGGAGGCCCGAACCCGACGCCGGGAAGGTGCCGGTGTCCGACAGCGAGGGGGACAACACCCAGTGAGCACCGACGCATCGCCTCCCGTGCCGACGACCGAGGCCTGGGAGCCGCTGCTCCACGAGGCGCTGCGGCACGCCACCCGTCCGCCCGGCACCTGGGCCGACGCCGGCTTCGGCGAGCTGGGCGGCTCATCGCTCCAGGCGTACCACCTGGTGGCGCTCGGCGAGCGGCGGCTCGGCCGGGCCCTGGACCTGAAGCTGCTGCTGAGCGGCGCCCCGCTGGGCGACGTACTCGCCGACGCGCGGCCGGTACCCGACCGGCCCGTGTCGGTACAGCCGCCCGGCGACCGTCCCCTGCTGCCCGGCCAGTCGCAGATGCTGACGGCTCAGCTGGCGGGACGTGACGCGGCATACCGGCTGATGTTCTCCGTGGAGGCCCCGGACCTCGACGCCGCTCGTGTCGCCGCGGCGTTGCGGGCACTGGCCGCACGGCACGAGTCCCTGCGGACGCGGTTCGTCGCCCAGGGCGACGCGTTCGCCCGGCGGGTCCTTCCGCAGTGGCGGGTCCCGCTGCGCGAGTTGGAACTCCCGCCGAGCGGCGGCAGCCCCGCCGAGCGCATGGAGGGGCTGGTCGGACCGACCGCCGGACGGTTCCTGCGGCCCTTCGAACAGCCGCCCTGGTGCGCGTTCATCGGCCGCTCCGCCGATGCCGGAGACGTCCTCACCCTGGTCTTCCACCATGTGATCGTCGACGGATGGAGCATCGGTGTCCTGCTGCGCGAGTTCGCGGAGTGTTACGGCAAGGGCCGGATCGAGGACCCGGACACCCCCGTACCCGACTCCTCGCTGACCCGGTACCAGGCCAGGGCGGACTCGGGCCGGCTCGCCGAAGACCTCGGCAGGGTAGCCGAGCGGCTGGCGGGAGCGCCGGGCGACCTCCGGCTCCCTCGGGCGGCCGGGGAAGAGGACGGGTTGTTCGACCCCAGCGGCAGCCGTCTGCCCTTCGTACTGCCACCCGATGTGCGGGACGCGGTCGAGGCCGTGGCGCGACGGACCGGTGTGCGCCGCCCGGTCGTCCTGCTGGCGGCCTGGGCCCTGGTGCTGGGGCGCCGCGCAGGCGTCGACGACCTCGTGCTGGGGATGCCCACGAGCGGCCGTTTCCGCGCGGACCAGTTCGACGCGGTCGGTCTGCTGACCCGGGTGGCACCGGTCCGGCTCCGGCTGGAACCGGAGCTGACCGTGGACGGCTACCTAGCCCGGGCGGCCGCCGACTACGACGCCGCGATACGGGACTCGGAGGCCCCGTACGAGGACATCGTGCGCCACCTCGGCGCGCGCCCGGTCCGCGGCTCCAACGCGCTGACCCAGTTCGCGTTCGCCGCGCACGACGAACTCGTCCCGGCCACCCTCGACCTCGCCGGAACATCGGCCGAGGTGGTCGAAGGTCACTGCCGCGGCGCGGTGTTCGACGCGATCCTCTACCACCGGCGCTGGGGGAGTGAGCCCGCATTCGCCCTGGAGTACTCGCACTCCCGGGTCGGACCCCAGACCGCCACCGCCCTCGCCGGCGCGCTGCTCGCGACACTGCTCGACTTCGAGCGGACCCCGGACGCACCGATCGGCCGGCTCGCCGGACTGTCGGCCCTCGAACGAGCACGGATCACCGCGCCGGCGCACCACACCCCCGAGACGGCGGACGGACCCGAAGGTCTGTGGGAGCGCTTCGTGTCGACCGCCCGGAGGAGCCCCGACGCCGTCGCCGTCACCGATCCCGCCGACGGCCACACGCTGACCTACGGCCGGCTCGAACAGGCCGCCGCGTGCTACGCGTCCGTCCTGCGGGAGGCGGGCGTCCGAGCCGGGGACCGGGTGATCATCCAGGTCGACCGCTCGGCCGCGGAGACCGTCGCGGTGCTGGCGGTCCTGCGGACGGGAGCCTGCTACGTCCCGGTGCCGCAGCAGACGGCCGGCGCCTGGCGCGACGAGGTGCTCCGCGTCACCGGGGCCACGGTGGCCGTGGCCTTCGCCGATCACCGCCGGGACTGGCCGCAGCAGGTGCGGCTGGTGGCACCGTGGTCCTCCGGGGCGGCCGAGCCCGAGGAGACCGAGGCGCTCGCGGAACCGCACCCGCGCGCCGGGGACAGCCCGGCCTACATCTCGTTCACCTCCGGGACCACGGGTACGCCCAAGGGAGTCGAGATACCCGACCGTGCGGTGATCCGCCTGGCCGCGGACACCGGCCTGCTGCGCCCGGCGGACGACGAGGACCCCGGTCGCCGACGCTCGATGCTCCGCATGGCCCCCCTGGCCTTCGACGCCTCGACCCTGGAGCTCTTCCACCCGCTCCTCAACGGGGACCGGATCGCGATCCTCCCACCGGGGCCCGCCTCGCCCCAGGCGATCCGAAACTTCCTGCGGGACGAACAGGTCACCCACGCCTGGCTCACCGCGGGGATCTTCCGCCTGGTGGCCCGGTACGACGCCGCTTCGCTCGGCTCGCTGCGCCAGCTGCTCACCGGCGGGGACGTGGTCTCACCGGACCATGTCCGGACCGTCCTGGAGGCCTCGCCCGGACTGTGGGTCACCAACGGGTACGGCCCGACGGAGAACACGACGTTCACCACCGTCCACCATGTGACCTCCGCGGACGAGGTCGGCGACACCGTTCCCATCGGCAGGCCAGTCCTCGGCACCGGCGTTCTCGTACTCGACGAGACGGGCCGGCCGGTCCCGCCCGGGGCCGACGGCGAGCTGTACGCCACCGGCCTCGGCCTGGCCCACGGCTATGCCGGGGACGCCGAGCGGACCGCCGCGGCCTTCGCCGCGGTGCCCTGGCTCGCCGGGACGCGCGCCTACGCCACCGGGGACATCGTCTGCTGGAACGAGGCCGGAGAGCTGCTGTTCCGCGGCCGCCGCGACCGGCAGATCAAGGTTCGCGGCCATCGGGTCGAGCTCGCGGCGATCGAGTCTCGCATCAGATCCTGGCCGGGTGTCGTCGACGCGGACGTGAGCGCCGTGGGCGACGACCACACCGACCGGGCCGTCCTCGCCTCGGTCGTCGGCCCCGACCGGTCCGCCCTCCAACGGCTCATCCCCTCGTTGGCGGACACCTTCCCGTCGTACTCGCTGCCCGCCCTGTGGTGCCTGGTGCCGTCCCTGCCTCTGAGCGGCAACGGCAAGGTGGACACCGAGGCGCTGAAGGCCCGGGCGCTGACGACCCAGCGTTTCCTGGCCGAGAGCCCCGCACCGGCCGCCCCGCAGGCACCGACCGACCCGCCGGCACCGGCCGTACATGTGCCGGCCGAGGCCCCGACGGCACCCCGCCCGCCCTCCCCGGGCCCGGCCGGGGACGCTCTGGTGGAGCAGGTCGCAGACGTCTGGCGGGACCTTCTCGGCGGCGACGAGTTCCACTACGACGAGGCGTTCTTCGACGCGGGCGGCGACTCGCTGCAACTGACCGAGATGCGCAACGCGCTGCGCAAGCGATTCCCGGGGGTCCGGATCACCTCGGTCGACATCTACCGGGCCCCGACGGTCAACAAGTTGGCGGCGCACATCAGGGAGGGCATGCGCGGTGCGTGAAGGGGAGAGGGAGACGGAGACGGAACCGATCGCGGTCATCGGCGTGTACGCCCGTACCCCGGGCACGGGAGACGATCTCGACGCCTTCTGGCGCATGGTGGCCGAGGGCCGGGAGGCGGTGACCGCCCTGTCCGGCACCGAGCCGATGAGGGAAGGGACAGCCGCCCCCGCCGCCGGCAGCCGGCCCGGCCGGGTCACCCGGCGCGGAGTCCTCGCGGACGTCGGGCAGTTCGACGCCGAAGCCTTCGGCATGCCGCCGCGGGAGGCCGAGCTGACCGATCCTCAGCACCGGCTGTTGCTGGAGGCCGCGTGGGTGCTGCTCGAGCGGGCCGGGCACGGCACCGGCGGCGAGCGCGACGGCCGCGGCACCCGCGGACGCATCGGCGTCTTCGCCGGCGCGGGCCTGAACTACTACCTGCTGCGCCACATCCTCACCGATCCCTCGATCGAGCAGGCGGAGGGGCTGCTGCCCCTCGTCCTGGCCAACGACCGGGACCACCTCGCCGCCAAGATCGCCTACCGGCTCGGTCTGACCGGCCCGGCGATGACCGTGCAGACCGCCTGCTCGTCGTCTCTGGTCGCCGTGCACCAGGGCGTTCGGGCGCTGCGCAGTGGGGACGCCGACCTGGTGCTGGCCGGTGGGGTGAGTGTCGAACTGCCGCAGGACGAGGGCTACTCGGTGACCTCGGGCAGCGTGCTCTCCCGCAGTGGACGCTGCCGCCCGTTCCAGACCGGCCGGGACGGCTCCGTACCGGGCAACGGTCTCGGCCTGGTCGCCCTGCGGCGGCTCGGGGACGCGATCGCCGACAACGACACCGTCCTGGCCGTGATCCGCGGCTCGGCGGTGAACAACGACGGCGGCGACAAGGCCGGATACACCGCTCCGGGGTTCGCGGGCCAGGTCGACGTGTTGCGGACGGCCTACCGGGACGCCGGAGTCGACCCCGCGACGGTCGGATACCTGGAAGGCCACGGCACCGGCACCGAGGTCGGCGACGACATCGAACTCGCCGCGCTGGCAGAGGTGTTCACCCGTGGTGGGGCCGACGAACCGCTGCCGCTCGGCGCGGTCAAGGCCAACATCGGCAATCCGGGCGCGGCAGCCGGGGTGATCGGTCTGATCAAGACGGTGCTGGCCCTGGGCCACGGCGTTCTGCCGCCCCTGGTGGGTGCCGGCGACGATGCCGCCGCGGACGACCTGCCGGACGGCTTCGTGCTGGATCCCGTCGCCCGGCCGTGGGCCACACAGCCGGGTCAGCCGAGACGGGCCGGGGTCAGCTCGTACGGCATGGGCGGCACCAACAGCCATGTCGTGGTCGAGGAGTACCGGCCCTCCCGGCCCGCGCCGGAGCAGGATCTGGAGGCGGCGCTGATCCCGCTCTCGGCGGGGGGGCCGGAAGGCGTGCTGCGCTACCGGGACGCCCTGGCGGACCACTTGGCGGCCGCTCCCGTCCGGGTCGGCGATGCCGCCCGCACCTTCACCTCCGGCCGGCGCCGCTTCCATGTGCGCCTCGGCGCGGTGCTCACCCCGGACGGCCTCGCCCGCGACTCTCTCCAGGACGTCCCCCGGCGGGCACTGAGGAAGGCGCCCCCGATCGTGTGGGCCTTCGGCGGCCAGGAGTACGGCGTGCGCGGCATGCTGGCGGGCCTGTACTCCCGTTACGCGGTGGTGCGCCATCGGGTGGAGGAGATCCTCGCCCACCTGGGTGAGGAGCACGGAGCGAGGGTTCGCGCCGTCCTACTGGACAAGACCGACGGGACCGACGAGACCGGCGGGACCTACAGCGCGGCGCCTTCGGCCGAACTGGCCCAAGTCTGCCTGTATGTGACCCAGTTGGCTCTCGCCGATCTCCTGACCTTCCTGGGCGTCGCGCCCGCCGCCGTACTGGGCCACGGTATCGGGGAGTTCGCGGCGGCCTGCCTGGCCGGCGAGTTCTCGGCCGTCGCGGGCGCCGACCTGCTGGCGAAGCCCTCCCCGGAGGCTGCAGGTGTCGTTCTCAAGCCGCCGGCCCTGCCTGTAATCTCCTCGAACACCGGCCGGGCAGTGGATCAGCACAACGGCCGTGACTCCCACTTCTGGACCGCCGGGCCGCCGCGACCCGTGCTCTTCCCGGACGCCGCCCGCACGCTCACCGGCATGGTGAAGGGCGCACTGGTCGTCGAGATCGGGCCCGGGCGGTCGCTGAGCGACCTGCTGCGTCCGCACGTCCGGGACGACGGCCTGTACGAGGTGGTCCCGATGCTGCCCGCCGCGGGCCTGGTGCCCTTCCTCACCCAGCTCGGCCGGCTGTGGTCGGCGGGGGCCGGGGTCGACCTGGAACGGGCCAACGGCGCCGAGGGCTACCGCCGGGCGCCCCTGCCCACCTACCCGTTCGACCGGCGACGGCACTGGATCGAGGCGCCCCGCCCCAGGGCCCCGGACACGACCGGACGGCAGGGCGGGAACGAAGACCTCGCGCCGCCGGAGGCCGAGGCTGCGGCCGGGACGCTGTCCGTGGTGCTGGGCGCCTGGGAGGAGACGCTCGGGTTCACGGACATCGAGCCGGATGCCGACCTGTACATGCTCGGCGGGGACTCCTTCACGCTGGTCCGGCTGGCCGTCCGGCTGTCGCGGAGCTGCGGCCTGGAGATCGCGGCGAGGAACCTGCTCGGCGTCGACCTGACGCCCCGGGCCATGGCCGACCTGATCGACGAGATGACCGACGGTACGCGGGGGGAAGCGAGCCGACCGTGACGCAGCACGAAGTGATCGAAGCACAGCGCGCCACGGTGGAGGCCCCCGACCGGGCCTCGGCAGCCCTGGCGGCCGCAGCCGTGGCGGCACGGGTCTGCCACACCGGGCACGTCACCGTCCGGGTCGGATCGGGCACCTCGGCCGAGGGGACGAGCAGCGTGCCCCTGGCGGACGGCGGACATGAGGCGGTGACCCGGCTCGCCGAAGCGATCGACGAGTGGTGCCGACATGGCACGGTTCGCCTCGACGTGCACTGCGACAGCTGCCGCGACGGCGTGGGAGACCACCGGCCCTGCCGGCTGGAACTGCCGGACGGCAGGCAGGACGGGCTGCCGACGGTCGTCCACGGGTGCGGTGGGACCTTCACCCGATGGGCGCCCGAGCGGACGAGGACCGTGCTGGAGCGACTCGCCGCCACTCCCGGGGCCGGTCTGGATCACCTGGTGGTCGCCGGCCCGGAGGAGCGCCGGATGCTCCTGTCCCTCGGGGGAGCGCGAGTGGCCCGCCCGCCGTCCTCGCTGCACGAACTGATCGTGCGGACGGCCGAGCTCCACCCTTCGCGGGTGGCGGTCACCGCCGGGGACGCGTCGCTCACCTACACCGAACTCCTCGCCCAGGCCCGCGCGTTCGCGGACCGGCTCCGCGCCGAGGGCGTCCGCCGGGGCGACGTGATCGCAGTGAGCACCTTGCGCTGCGTGGAACTGCCCGGGGTGCTGCTGGGCATCCTCCTGGCCGGCGGGGCGTATCTGCCGCTCAGCCCCGAGGCACCGCCCGCCCGGCTCCGCACCATGATCGAAACGGCTGCGGCGCGGATCGTCGTATGTGCCGAGGAAGCCGTGGAGAAGGTGCGGCAGGCCGCGCCGGATGTGACCTCACTGGCCCTTTCCGGCGTACGGCTGTCTGGGCCGCCGCCCTCAGCCGGGCCGGTTCCCACAACGGCGGACGGGCTCCGGGCCCGGTCGGACGACCCGGCGTACGTCCTGTTCACCTCCGGCTCGACCGGCCACCCCAAGGGCGTCGTAGTTCCGCACGGCGCCATCGTCAACCGTCTGCTGTGGATGCGGGACCACTTCCGTCTCGACGGATCGGACACCGTCCTGCAGAAGACCCCGTTCGACTTCGACGTGTCCGTGTGGGAGTTCTTCTGGCCGCTGCTCGCCGGGGCCCGCCTCGCGATGGCGCCGCCGCTGGCGCATCTCGACCCCGAGGAGATGGCCGAGACCGTCATCCGGGAGGAGGTCACGGTCGCCCACTTCGTGCCCTGCGTCCTGGAGCAGTTCCTGCGGGAGCCACGGGCGTCGGAGTGCACCCGGCTGCGCCTGGTGGTGTGCAGCGGCGAGGTGCTCCCGCCCGCGCTGGCGAACCGGGCGGCCTCGATGCTGGGGGCCGGCGTGCACAACCTCTACGGACCCACGGAGGCGGCCGTCGACGTGACCGCCTGGGACTGCCGTACTCCCGAGCCGGGACCCGCCGTACCGATCGGCGAGCCGATCGCCAACGTCAGCGCCTATGTGCTGACCGCGCACGGTGAACCCGCGCCCTTCGGAGCGGTCGGGGAACTCCATCTGGCCGGGGCCTGCCTCGCCTCGGGCTACGCCGGTGCTCCGGATCTCACCCGCGAGCGATTCGTTCCCGACCCCTTCGCGACCGCGCCGGGCGAACGGATGTACCGCACGGGGGACCTCGTCCGGTGGTCCACTTCGGTGTCGTCCGCCGACGGCCGCGCGGTCCTCGACTACCGGGGGCGGATCGACCAGCAGATCAAGATCCATGGGGTGCGGATCGAGGCGGGGGAGGTCGAGCACGTTCTCGACCAGCACCCTAAGGTGCGGGCGAGCGCGGTCGTGAAGATCGAGGAGCCCGGCGGGGACCGACTGGTCGCCTGTCTCGTCGCCGACCCCGGCGACCCGCCCGGCCGGGCGGCGCTGCGCCGTCACGCGCTGGCCCATCTCACACCCGCCATGGTCCCGACCCGATTCACCGTCCTGGACCGGTTCCCGATGACAGCCAGCGGCAAGATCGACCGGTCGAGGCTGCGCGAGCTCAGCCGGCAGGACGGCTCCGAGCCACAGCAGGAGGCGTTCCCGGCATGAGCTCCGTTCTCTTCCCACTCGACCCCGAGCGCCGGCGGCAGCAGCCGCCGTCCGGACTCCCGCTCGTGGCCGTACCGCACGCGGGCGGGACCGCACACGCCTTCCGCGGCTGGACGGCACCGGCCCGGACCCGAGGATTCGCGATGCTGGGCACCCGCACGGTCACGCCCGCCGGGGGGTCTCCGGCGCCGACCGTCCGGGACCGGGCACACAGGCTGGCCCGGTCCCTGGCCGAACTCGGCGAGCCCTACGTCCTGGTGGGCCACAGCCTCGGCGGACTCATCGCCGCGGAGGCGGTCCTGCATCTGGAGGAGCACCATCCCCACGCGGTCCCTGCGCTGCTCGCGGTCTGTGCCACCAACCCGCCCCATCTGCACCGCCCGTTGCCCGTGCCCAACGGGACCGAAGCGGAAGCACTGGACTTCCTGCGCACGGCCGGCGGCACACCGGCGGAGGTGCTCGAAGACCCCGGCATGCGCAAACTGGCCATAGCGATGCTCCTGAACGACCTCGCGTCGCTGCGCGGCTTCGCATGGGACGGCCGTCGTCTCACCACCCCCAGCGCCGTGTACGCCGGCCGCACCGACCTGCTCGCCCCGCCCGAGTCGCTCACTCGCTGGACGGGCGCCGCCGAGTCGGTGACGACGCGGGAGTTCGACAGCGGTCACTTCTTCCCGCACGACCGGACCGCGGAGGTGCTCGACGCGATCCGGCTCGATCTCGCCGGCCGCGACGCGCCCCGGACCGTCGCTCGCCCCCACCACGCCCACCGGCCCTGACCTCTGGAGCTCGTGTATGTCCCGCATCGAGACGCCGCTGTCCTACGGCCAGCAGCGCATCTGGTTCGTCGAGCAGGTCGCGCCCGGGAACGTCGCCTACATCAACCCTGACGTCAGGATCCTGCGCGGTGCGCTCGCGGTCGACGCGCTCGGCGCCGCCGTCCGGACGGTCGTCGAACGGCACGACGCCCTGCGTACCAGGATCACCCCCGCGACCGGCGCCCAGGAGCCCATGCAGTGGGTCGAGCCGGGGGCCGGACAACCGCTGCAAGTGGTGGAGATGTCCGCGGCGGACCTGTCCACCGACGCCCTGCGGCCGGACATCGAGGCATTCGTCCGGGAAGCCGCCGCCCGGCCGTTCGACCTGGCGTCCGAGTCACCGATGCGCGCCTATCTCCTGCGCTGGAGCCCGACGCTGCACGCGCTGGTCGTGATCGGGCACCACATCGCGCTGGACGGCTGGTCCCTGACCAACGTCATCGAGGAGATCGCCCTCTTCTACGACCGGGAAGTCGGCGCCACGGACCGCAAACCCCGGGAAGTGACGGTCCAGTACCCCGAGTTCGCCGCGTGGCAGCGAGAGCACCTCGACGAGGACCGGGTCCGGGAGGAGGTCGAGTTCTGGCGAGGCTATCTCGAGGGAGCCCCCGCGGAGATCGAGCTGCCCTGGGACCGGCCGCGTCCCGAACGCCGCGACATGACCGGCTCCATGATCAACACCATGCTGCCCGAGGAGGTCCACGACGCGGCCCGGCAGCTCGCGTCCACGGCACGCTGCACCCTGTACATGGTGCTGGCGGCGGCGCTGTCCGTGGTGCTCACCAGGTACTCCGACCAGCGGGACGTCGTGCTGGGCACGCCGGTCGCCGGAAGGACCCGGACGGAGTTCGAGTCCACCGTCGGACTCTTCCTGAACCTGATCTCGGTCCGGGTCCAGGTCGACGACGAGGCCTCCTTCCTGGACCTGCTCAAGTCCACCCGCGGCTCCAGCCTGAAGGCGATGCAACACCAGGAACTCCCGTTCGACCAGGTCCTTCAGGGCCTGTCGGTGCAGCGGCAGGAGAACGTCTCGCCGGTCTTCCAGGTCTCGCTTTCCGTCGCCAACCTGCCCGACCTGCCCTTCGAGCTGGCGGGTCTGGAGGCGACCGAACACATCTGGGTCGAGCTGAGCGGCGCGCGGTACGACCTCACGACCACCTTCGTGCCCGAGGCCGGGGGCCTGCGGCTGCGGCTCCAGTACGACACGGCCCGCTTCGACGAGGGCACCATGCGCACGCTGGTCTCCCACATCGGCCAGGTCCTGCTTCAGGCCGCCGGTACACCGACGGTGCGAGTGGCGGACCTCGACCTCGCCTGCGAGGAGGAGAAGACCCGGGTCGGCGAGTTCTCCGGGCTGGGCACCGTCGAAGCCGCCGCCCAGCCCGTGCCGGACATCCTGACGCGGTTCGCGGAGGCGGTGCGAACCTCGCCCGACCGGATCGCCGCACGCTCCTCGGAAGACACCCTGACCTTCCGGCAACTGGACGGGAAGGCCGACTCGTTCGCCGACGCCCTGGCCGCCGAGGGCATCAGCCGCGGCGATGTGGTCGCGGTCCGTCTGCCGCGCAACCTCGACTTCCTGGCCACCGTGCTCGGCGTGTGGAAGCTGGGCGCGGTCTTCCTCCCCCTCGACGCCACGCACCCCGCTCAGCGGATCGCGTTCATCCTCGACAACGCGAGCGCCCGGCTGGTGGTGGCCGACGAGGACACGGAGGCCATGGCGGGGGTGCGCACGGTCAGCCCGGCCGGCCTGCGGGGTCGCACGGCCGAGCGGGCCGCCCGCCCGGAGACCGAGTCCGAGATGACCGCCTACATCATGTACACCTCGGGTTCCACGGGGGATCCGAAGGGCGTGGCAGTCGCCCGCACCGCGCTCTCCGCCTTCTGCGAGGCCGCTGTCGACCTCCTCGGGTTCACCGCCGACGACGTCTCGCTGAGCCTGACCACCACGTCGTTCGACATCTCCCTGCTGGAGTACCTGGTTCCGCTGCTGGCCGGCGCTTCCGTCCACCTGCTCGAGGAAGGGGCGACCGACCCGGCGGCGGTCGGGCGGGCACTGGCGACGACTCCACCGGTGACGTACGTCGGTGGCACTCCCACCGTGTGGAAGTCCCTGCGCGAGGCGGGAGTCGAGGTCGCCGCCGGTACCAGGCTGATGCTCGGCGGCGAACCGCTGCCCGGCGAGTTCGCCGCCTACCTGGACGGGCGCGGTCTCGCGTACTGGAACTTCTACGGACCGACCGAGGCTACGGTCTACTGCACCGTCCAGCACTCCGGCGGAGACAGGAAGGCCCACGCCGCTCCGGTCGAGACGACCTCCTGCGTCGGCGCCCCCTTCGGCCTCAACCGGGCCTACGTCCTGGACGCGTCCTACCGTCCCTGCCCCGTCAACGTCCCCGGCGAGATCTTCCTGGCAGGCCCTCAGGTGGCCCAAGGCTATGTCGGGCAGCCGGAGCTCACGGCCAGCCGCTTCCCGCTCGACCGGATCGCGGCGGACGGGTACCGCCGCTATCGCACCGGGGACGCGGGGCGCTGGGACGCCCAGGGACGGTTGCGCTTCCTGGGGCGGCTCGACACCCAGGTCAAGGTGCGCGGCTTCCGGGTCGAGCTGGAGGAGATCGAGAAGCGGCTGGCGGAGTGCCCCGGCGTCGCCGACGCGGTCGTCGGCGTCGATCAGGAGAGTGCCGACCGGTTGATCGCCGGCATCATCCCCGAGGGCGACGACCTGCCGGAGGCGGCCGAACTGCGCGAGCAGCTCTCCCGGACGCTGCCCGCGTACATGATCCCGTCCCTCTACGTCAGGCTGGACGCGCTGCCGATGTCGGCCGCAGGCAAGCTCGACCGCCGCGGCCTGGCCGACAGCACCAAGCCGGCGCCGGTGGCCGACCAGGACGGCGGCTCGCCCCACGAGCAGCTGATCCGCGGCGTGTTCCGGGACCTGTTGGGACGCGACGACATCGGACGCGACTCCAACTTCTTCGACCTGGGCGGGCATTCGCTGCTCGCCGTGCAGATGGTGCTGCGCTTCCAGGACATGTTCGGCGTCACCCTGGAGACGGCCGAGGTGTTCCGCTACCCGACCCCGCGGACCTTCGCCGAGCGGCTCGGGCGTCCGGAGTTCGTTCCGGAGCCGTCCGTCCCGCTGCGGACCGCGGGCGGCGAGCCGGCCGTGATCTGCCTCCCGCCGGTCAGCGGCACCGCGTGGAGCTTCGTACAGCTGCTGCCGTATCTCCCGAAGCACATGCCCGTCCACGGTGTCCTGTCGCCGCTTCTCGAGGCGGACGGGCGATCCGCCGATCCGGCCGCCGTGCTGGAGGAGTTCGTCTCGGCCGTGGAGGACATCGACGTGCTGGGACCGGTCGTGCTGGTCGGCTGGTCCATCGGCGCGGCGCTGGCACCCGGTGTCGCGGCCGGACTCCAGGAGCGCGGACATCAGATCGAGCACGTGGTGATGTTCGACGCCGCCGACATCGACCTCGCCGGACCGCCGCCGAGGGTGTCCTGCGGTCTCACGCACTTCCTGGCCGCCGACCGTACCTCCGCCCTCGACGGGCGGTACTGGGAGAGCTTCTTCGAGGGCGAGAAGGACACGATCGAGACCGCCGCACCGCACTTGCGCATGCTCGACCCGGACAAGCTGGCCGAATCCGGGCCGCGCCTGCGGAAGACGCTCATGGAGTTCGGTGACTGAGCCGACAGGGCCGACAGCCCGCCGCCGAGCCGCTGACAGCACCCACGTACGGAAGAGGCCATGACTGAAGCCCTGGAAGGCACGAACCACATCGACGACAGCGCGGACCGTCTCACCCTGCGCGAACGGGTCGCCGCAGCCGTGGCGGTGGCCCGCACCCACGCCGAGGACGTGGACGCCGAGGGCCGCTTCCCGGCCGAGGCGGTCGCCGCGCTGAAGGAGCACCGGCTGCTGGCCCCCGAGCCCGTCCCGGGCCAGGGACTGTGGACCGCGCCGCAGATCGTCGCGGTGGCCCACGCGCTCGGTCAGGCCTGCGCCTCCACCGCCATGATCTGGGCGATGCACCAGGGGCAGATCCAGGCGGTCGCGCGCCAGCCCAAGACCAGTGAGCCGGTGCAGGAGTTCCTCGACTCCGCGTGGGAGACCCAGCCACTGGTGGCGAGCCTGATGTCGGAAACCGGCGCCGCCAGTCCCCGCGAGAGCCGGGCCCACTGCCGCGATGACCCGGACGGCAGCGGCGGGATAGTCATCGACAAGAACGTCTCGGTCTCCTCCTACCTCCAGCAGGCCGACGCCGGGCTGCTGGTCGCCAGGCGCTCGGCCGACGACGCGGTCACCGAGGGGGCGCTGGTGCTGGTGAACCGCGACGAACTGGTCATATCCCAATGGCGCGACTGGCAGGCGCTCGGCATGCGGGGCACGGGCAGCGGCGGCGGCCGGGTACGGGCCCGGACGCGTCCCGACCGGATCCTCGAGGAGTCGTTCAGCGAAGCCTCGGCCCGCGTGATCATGCCCCTGTCGAACCTGGGCTGGGCCGCGTGCTGGCTGGGCATCGCCGAGTCCGCGTTCGCCACCGCACAGGACGCCTTCCGGCGCCAGCAGAGCAGGACAGCCCCCGATGTCCTCACGGCCAGGACCATGCGGCTGGGACGGGCGTCGGACACCATCGACGAACTCACCGAGCAGATCCACTCGCTCGCCGGCCGGTACGAGGTGCTGCGAGGCACCGCGAGCGACACCATGGTGCGCCGCTCGAACGCGCTGCGCCTGACGGCAGCAGCCCGGGCCAACGAGAGCGTGCTGGACTCGTTCCAGGTCATCGGAGTGGACGCCTACCGGGAGCCGTCGGCGAGCAAATGGAGCCTGAGCCGCCAGATACGCGATGTGCTCTCCGCCCGGGTCATGATCAGCGAGGACCGGATCCGCCTCGGCAGCGGCCAGCTCGCCCAGCTCCCGCGCAGAAGCAGCTTGCAGGACGCGATCGGCTGACCCGGCGGTACCGGACCGCGTGACATGCGGGGCGGCCGAACAGAGCACACATGAGCCGACAGGCGGCGGAGGACGGACGTGGACGCAGCGGCATCGCGATACGACGGAGAGGTCCTGGAGACCGGCGATCAGACCAGCGACCCCTGGGAGGGAGTGGACGCGGCGGCACTCGCACGGGCCGTGCGCGAGCAGGCGGGGCGGCCGGTGGCGGGCATCGACGACATGGCGTCGTATCTCGCCCGCCAGGTGTCCGACACGTCGCACCGCGAGGTCCTCGGCCCGCTCCTCGACGGGCAGGGGGCGAGCGGTGTCGTGGTCCGGGCCGGCACGGTGCTCGCCTCGTGGGGCGACCCCACGCGCGCCGAGATGGCCTACAGCGCCACGAAGAGCGTGCTGTCGCTGGTGGCGGGCATCGCCTACGACGACGGGGTGCTGCGCCTGGACGAGCCGGTGTGCAAGACCGTGGACCTGCCCGGGTTCGACACCCCTCACGGGCAGGCGATCACCTGGCGCCATCTGCTGGACCAGACCAGCCAGTGGGAGGGGGAACTGTGGTCCAAGCCGACCTGGGTGGACGCACAGAGCACCCGTGAGGGAACGGAGTCCGCGGGCGGACCTCCCGGCGCCGGCTGGGCCTACAACGACGTGCGCGTCAACCTGACCGCGTTGGCGCTCACGGTCCTGTTCCGCCGCCCCCTGCCGGACGTTCTCCGCGACCGCGTCATGACACCGGCCGGCGCCTCCGACGGCTGGTCCTGGCACGGCTACGACCACGCCGTGATCACCCTCGACGGCACCGAGGTGCCCGTGGTCTCCGGAGGCGCGCACTGGGGCGGCGGACTGTGGATCAGTGCCCTGGACCTGGCCCGCGTCGGCCTGCTCTGCCTGCGGAGCGGGAGTTGGGGCGGGCAGCGGGTCCTGTCGCGGCGCTGGATCGAGGAGTTGTGGACGCCCTGCCCGGTCAAGCCCGAGTACGGCCTGTCCTGGTGGCTCAACGACCACGGCACGGTATGGCCCCGGGCCCCGCGCACAGGCCGCTGCGCCCGCGGCAACGGCGGCAACCACCTGCTGTGGGTGGACCCGGCACGCGACCTGGTGATCGCCTCACGCTGGGGGAGCGAGGTGGAGCGGCTCCTGACCGAGGTGTCGTCGGCGGTGCGGCCCTGCGCGACGCCCAAGGAACCGGGCCTGGGCCGGCAGCAGTGAGATCAGGAAGGAGCTGACCGGGCGGGATCCGTGGTGGTGGACGGGTCCGGGCCCTCCTCTCCCCGCGCGGCGATCAGTGGCCCCAGCAGCTGTGTACCCGGCCCTAGCCGCCCCCCGGGGCCCGGCAGTTGTGAAGTGCCGGCCACGGTGAGCGGCTCCCGGCAGGCGTCGCAGGCCACGACCGGCGTGGTGACGTGCCCACAGGCGTCGTGGCGGATCCGGGCGGGTGGCCCCTCGGGCCCCGCGTACCACTTGTCGCCCCAGGCCATCAGCGCCAGCAGGACGGGGTAGAGCTCCTGGCCCTTCCGGGTGGCCACGTACTCCTCGCGCGGCGGGCTGACTTGGTACCGCTCACGAGTCAGCACGCCTTCCTCGACCAGTCGGGTCAGCCGCGCGGAGAGAACCTTGCGGGACAGGCCGAGGTCCTGCGCCAGTTCGTCGAAGCGGCGGATGCCGACGAGGACATCGCGCATGATCAGGGCCGTCCAGGCGTCGCCGAACAGGTCGCTCGCGCGGGCGATCGAGCACGCGACATCGGAGAGGGAGGTACGGGTCACGCTTCGACGATATCGGTCACGGGTTCCCTGAGGGAACTCGCCGATGCTAGGTTCCTTGAGGGAACCTGATCCCGAGCGCCGAGGGAGCGTGCCATGCCCACCGCCCCGCACATCGCACTGGACTCGGCCGGACCCGCGGCCATCGACGGCCGCCACATCCGGGCCCTGACCTTCCAGTCCGTACGGATGGAGTACCTGCGGCGCGTGCTCGGGGAACTGGGCCTCGCGGCGGCCGGCAGCCGGGCGCTCGTCATCGGCAGCGGGCGCGGCCTCCTGGCCCGCGGCCTCGCCCGGCTCGGGTTCGAGGTCGTCGCCGCCGATCCGTCACCTGCCGCGACGGCCCTGGCCCTGGACGGGGACGACGGGCTGGGTGTCACCTACCTGACCACGCCCGCGGAGCGACTCGACGTTCCGGGCGACTCCTTCGACCTCGTGTACTGCGCCGACACGCTCGAGATCACCGAACGGCCGGAGGCGGTCCTCAGCGACGCGGCGCGCGTGCTGCGCCCCGGCGCGGCTTTCGTCTACGACACGGTCAACCGCACCCCCGTGTCCCGACTCGTCTACCTCGGTGCCTTCCAGGCTTTCCCGGGCACCCGGATCATGCCCCGGGGCCGCTACGCCGCACACCGGCTGCGCCGCCCGGCGGAGCTTGCCGAGTCCCTCGACGGGGCAGGGCTGTCCGCGAGGAACGTCTCGGCGTTCAAACCGCGCGACGTACGCGACCTGGTACGCGCGACGCGCGGGCGCAGGCGTGGCACGCTGACCGACGACCAGCTGCCGGAGCTCGTCGACATGGTGCTCGAACCGGAGGGCAGCCCGGTGGTGACGTATCTGGGGTACGCGGTTCGCCGGGCATGAGCCACGGCCGGCCCCGGACGGACGGCGTCGCGCCGGGCCGGGCCGCCGTGAGTCGCTCAGCGCCGCTCTCAGATGCTGCGCCTCACCGCATGACGAGCACCCGCGACGACGAGGTCGGAGACCGCCGCCTTCGTTCGTGGAGACCTACCTGTTCGATGCCGACACCCGGCACCCCGCCACCGCGAAAGCGGTCGGCGGAGGGATGCTGATCGCTCCTTCGCCAGGCAGGGAGATCTTCGCCCACCGGGAGAAGGGCGACACTCTGCACGCCTACGTGGGACTGTCCGAGCCGCAGGACTGGTTCGCCGCCATCGATTTCACCGATGCCGCCACGGCGACCGCGCGGATCGCGCGGGAGTTCGACGGCTGGGCGCCGGAGCTCACCGCGCTGATCACCGACAGCGACACCGCGCCGGTACTGCGCCCTCACTACCCCCTGCCGCCGGAGCACCGGTGGGACCGTGTGCCGCGGGTGACCCTGCTCGGCGACGCCGCCCACCTGGCGGCTCCCAACGGCGAGGGCGCCAACCTGGCCATGCTCGACGGCGCCGAACTCGGCACCGCCCTCGCCGCGCACCCCGACGACATCGAGACGGCGCTCACCGAGTACGAGCAGGCCATGTTCGTCCGCAGCGCCGAATCCGCCACCGACGAGATGCCCGGGATCGACTCCGCCGACAACACGGCCCAGAGTTTGATCAACCTGTTCACCGAGAAGGGCCAATGAGCAACTCGGCCTTGATCTGATGCCCTCCTTCCAAGCTCACGCGGGATCGGGCCGGGCCGTCGCCGCGTTCATCGCCTCCACGAGGCTCTTGGGACGCATGTCCGTCCAGTGCTGCTCGACGTACTCCAGGCAGGCGGCCCGATCCTGGTCTTCCAGGGCGACGGACCAGCCCTGGGGGACGGTCGCGAAGACCGGCCACAACGAGTGCTGGCCCTCGTCGTTGACGAGCACATGGAAACGACCGTTGTCGTCGTCAAAAGGATTGGTCATGTCCTGTCCTTCCTCATCTGCAACGTGTGGTTTCTTCGCAAGGCGACCAGCCCTCAGTCGCCAGTCGTAGATGCCGGCTCCGGAAAGAACCCCGAGCTGACAAAGTGCTGAACGTACGTGGCGACGAGGTCGTCGCCGACGACGGGGCACGCTATGCCGGAGCCCGTCAGACCGCGCTCGGTATTGCTCCGGTCGTAGCGCGGGCTGGCGGCGCCGACCCGCAGCGCCTGTGCCAGCAGAGCTGCCGGAGCCAGCGAGGACTTCCCGTCGGCGGTGCCGAGGAGCAAGTGCTTCCATTCCTCGTAGGACAGGCTCGCCACGTCGTAGCCGAACCGCCGCAGACAGTCGATCAACGCGTCGAAGCCCAGCGGCTCGGGGTTCGTCACGTGAAAGACCTTGCCTGCCGACTCCGGCTGCCGGCCGAGATGCACGATCGCCCTGGCCACATGGTCGACCGGCACCAGGTCGACGTCGAACCGCATCCCTTCCCGCACCGTCCTGTCGGGCGCCGCACCCAACTCGATGATCGCTCGAACCATCGTCCACAGTGCGTCCCCCGTCGTACACACGCCCGTGACGGTGTGTCCGCTCACCCGGCTCGGCCGGTAGACCACGGCGGGAACCCCCCGCTCTCCGGCCGCCCGCACGAGTTCCTCGGCCACCCATTTCGTGGCGACGTAACCGTTCGACGCGACGCAGTCCGGGGCGACACGGCCCTCTTCCCGGACGACATCCGGCGTACGGTCCCGCCCTACCCCGGCGGCGGAACTGGAGACGTAGTGCAAAGGCTTGACCCGCGCGGTGGCCGCCAGGCGGACGACCTCCCGCGTGCCCAGAACGTTGGCCGCCCTCAGCCTCGCGTAAGAGTCGACGATGTTGACCCGCGCGCCGTTGTGGTAAATGACCTCGATCTGGTCCGCCATCAGGGCGAACCGCTCCTCGGTCAGGCCGAGCAGCGGCTTCTCCAGATCTCCCGCCACGGCGACGATCCGCCCGCGCAGGGCCGCGTCCCACAGCTGGTACGCGGCCAGGCCGTTGCGCAGCCGCTCTCCTGCCTCTTCGTCGTTGGCCGCCCGCACCAGACACCACACCTCGGCCTCGGTCCGGTCCAGCAGCTCGCGGAGCAGGAAGGAGCCGAGGAACCCGGTGGAACCGGTGAGCAGGATGCGCCGGGGAGCAGCGAACACCCGGGCGTCCACGGGCCGGCAACCCACAGTCGTGATCGCCGGATCGAGCACCGCTTCAGCGCGGAAATCGATGCGGTCCGCGCTGCCCCCCAAGTCGTCCGGGGCACGCTCGGCGGCTTCGACGGCCGCCGCCAGTCCCGCGACTGTGGGGGACTGGAACAGGGCGCGGACCGACAGCTCGGCGCCCCATACCGACCGAACCCGGTTGATCAAGCGGGTGGCGAGCAGAGAGTGCCCGCCCAGCGCGAAGAAGTCGTCTTCGATCCCCACCGCCGGCAGCCGCAGTACCTCGGCGAACAAGTCGGCCAGGACCTCCTCCCGGGAGTTCCTGGGGGCCACGCCGGTAGACGGCGCTCCCGCCTCGGGCGCGGGAAGGGCCTCCCGGTCCAACTTTCCGTTGGAGGTCAGCGGCAGGGCGTCGAGTTCGAGCACGGCCGCGGGAAGCATGTGATCCGGCAGCACTGCCGCAAGGTGCCTGCGCAGCCCGGGGGTCCGGACCCGCTGGCCCGGCCCCGGCACCACATAGGCCACCAGACGTGTGTCGCCCGGCCGGTCCTCCCTGGCCAGCACGGCGACCTGAGCCACGCCCTCGTACTGGGCGACGGCCGCCTCGATCTCGCCGAGCTCGATACGGAACCCGCGTACCTTGACCTGGCGGTCCGCCCGGCCGACGTACTCCAGGTTCCCGGCGAAGTCCCACCGCACCAGGTCCCCGGTGCGGTACATCCGCGTCCCCGGGCCGCCGAACGGATTCGCCACGAACCGTCCGGCGGTCAGCCCCGGGCGCCGCAGATAGCCGCGAGCCAACTGGGCACCGGCCACATACAGTTCCCCCACCACGCCCGGGGGCACCAGCCGCAGACCGGCATCGAGCACATACGTCTCGACGTTTTGGATCGCCCTGCCGATCGGTGCCGTGCCCGGCCATTCCGCTTCCTCTTCCGGCAGCGTGAAGGCGGTGACCACGTGGGTCTCGGCCGGCCCGTAGTGGTTGTGCAACCGGCGCCGTAGGACCCGGTGGAAGCGGCGGACCGGTTCGCCCAACCGCAGCGCCTCACCCGCCTGGGCCATGTCCACCAACGCGGGCAACGGCTCTCCGCTCTCGACGGCCGCCTCACACAGCCCCTCGATGACCAGGCTCGGCGCGAAAACCTTGCCGACCTCGTGTCGCCGCAGCCACGCCACGAAGGCCGCCGCGTCACGCCGGACGCCCTCGGGAGGAATGACCAGGCACGCGCCGGACAGCAGGGTCGAGAGGATCTCTTGGACCGACACGTCGAAACTGAGCGCGGTGAACTGGGCGACCCGCAGGCCGGGGCCGACCGGCGTCGCCGAGGCCTGCCACGCGAGCAAGTTCGCCAACGAGCCACCCGACATCATGACGCCCTTCGGATGACCTGTTGATCCCGACGTGTAGATCACATAGGCCAGGTGCTCCGGTGCCAAGGGCGCTGGGCGATCCGCGTCGGTGAGGTCGACGCCGCCCTGCTGGTCGAGGTCGATCCGGTCGATCAGCACCGAGGGGACGTCGCCGAAGTCCGGCAGCCGCGCCGCGGTCACGGAGTCGGAGAGGACATAGGCGGGCCGGGCGTCGGCCAGCATGAACGCGATCCGTTCGGCCGGGTACTCCGGATCCACCGGCAGGTACACGCCGCCCGCCTTCAGCACGGCCAGCAGGCCGGCCACGGCGCGCGCCGACCGCGGCAGCGCCACGGAAACGACTCGGTCAGGACCGACACCGCCCCGAAGCAGCGCACGGGCGAGCTGATTCGCCCGGGCATTCAGCTCCTCGTAAGTGATGCCGATGTTGTCGTGCAGCACGGCCACGGCATCGGGCGACTCTTTGGCCCGAGCCTCGAACAATCCGGGGAGCGAACTGTCCGGCTTCGGGACGAGCGCTGAAGCGGGCCGCGGTAGGGGTGCTTCATGGCTGCCGCGCCTCGGGACGAGACGGCCGCGCTCCTCGGCGGTCAGCAGATCGACGTGCCCGATCGGCTGCTCAGGGCGCATGACCACCGCTTGAAGCAGCAGGCGCAGCCGTGTCATGACCGACTCGGCCGCATCCCGCTCCACCACATCCGCCCGGTACTGCAACCGCAGCCGCAGGACCTGACCGGGCGTCACGGTGAGGCTGAGCGGATAGTGCGTGCCGTCGGTCGCTTCGATGTCGACCAGTTGCAGATCCGGGGCGGTCTTCTCCAGTGCCCCGGTGTCGACCGGATAGCTTTCGAACACGGTGGTCGTGTCGAACAGGCTGCGTACACCGGCGATCTGCTGGATCTCCGCCAACGCCAGATACTGGTGGTCCAGCAGTTCCGACTGTTCGTCCTGCAGCCGGGTCAGCATGTTCGCCCACGACTCGGTCTCGTGCCAGCGCACGCGTACGGGCAGGGTGTTGATGAACAGCCCCACCATGTCCTCGACACCGGCGACCTCCGGCGGACGGCCGGAGACCGTGGCGCCGAAGACCACGTCGGTGCGGCCGAGCAAGCGTCCCAGAAGGACTCCCCAGACCCCCTGGACGACGGTGTTCGGCGTCAACTCATGTCGGCGGGCCCAGGTGGTCAAGGCCGAAGTCAGCGTCTCCGACAGCTCACCCGTCACGTCCGCGGGGAGGACTGTGTCGCGGGCAGAACTGACCGGGACGAGCAGTGTGGGCTCCTCCATGCCGGCCAGTGCCTCTTGCCAGGCCTTCTTGGCTGCGTTGCGGTCCTGGGTTGTGAGCCAGGTGAGGTAGTTCCGGTAGGGGGCTGGGGGTGGGAGGGGCGTGTTGTT
>NZ_JBWKHE010000008.1:358414-565688 GCF_056433405.1 Streptomyces sp. NPDC044719 | reverse complement strand
CGCCCGGTTACATTCCGAACCCGGAAGCTAAGCCTTTCAGCGCCGATGGTACTGCAGGGGGGACCCTGTGGGAGAGTAGGACGCCGCCGAACAATCATTGAATGGGTTGGTCCCGTAACTTCGGTTACGGGACCAACCCTTTTTTGTTGCGCGTCACTTGAAGTTCACGTTGCGCGCTCAGCATCCAAAGCATGGGTACTGCTGCAATGCTCAGGGCCGCCGGAGTCGGACTCGGTGACGAGGTCGTCGTGCCGGCCTTCGGGAACGTCGAGGTCGCCGAGGCCGTTGCCATGGCCGGAGCGATGCCGGTGTTCGCCGACATAGATCCCGTCACCTACTGCCTCGACGCCGTCGCTGTGGAAGCGGCGGTAACTCCGCGCACCGCGGCCGTAGTTGTCGTACACCGCTTCGGGCGGCTCGCCGATCTCGCGCGGTTGCACACCTTGGGAGCGCGGCACGGACTGCTCGTGCTGGAGCAGGGAGAGTCCGAGGCGCCGTACGACGAGATAGCTCAGCGCAGGGAGCGTGCGGGCTACCTCGACGCGAAGCTGAGGGGCGTGCGGACGCCGGACGACGGTGACGGGCACACCTATCAGCAGTACGTCGTGCGGGTCCCGGGCAACGGGCGACCGGACCGGGACGCCTTCGCGCGGGCCGTGCGGGCCAAGGGAGTTGAATGCCGGGTGCCGGTGAAGACCCCAGTGCATCGGCTGCCCGAATTCCGGCGGTGTGTTTCTCTCCCGGAGACGGAGCGAGCTGCTGACGAGACGCTTGCGCTGCCGGTCGACGCGACGCTGACCAAGCGGGACATGCAGCGGATCGTCTCTGCCTGCAACGCCCTTGGAGGGCTGCTGCAGCCCGCCTTCTGACGTGGTTGGGAGCACGGGTCTGTTCGGGGTATGATCTATTCCGTTGCCGCGCGGGAAACCGCAACGCGACAGGCCCCTATAGCTCAGTCGGTAGAGCGTCTCCATGGTAAGGAGAAGGTCAGCGGTTCGATTCCGCTTGGGGGCTCCAGCAGAAAAGGCCCCACCCATACGGGTGGGGCCTTTCGCATGTCCTAGTCCTTGTGCAGGCCCGGGACGCGCATGGCCAGGATCGCCATGTCGTCCGACGGGGCGTCCGACGCGAAGCGTTCCACCGCGCGCATGATGCGGGCCGCGACCGCTCCGGCCGTCAGGCCCGTGCAGGTCGTGAGGACGTCGGCGAGACCGTCGTCGCCCAGCATGCGGGCGCCTTCGCGGCGTTCGGTGACGCCGTCCGTCACGCACAGGAGGACATCGCCCGGGTCGAGGGTGACCGTCTGCTCGTAGAGCTCCAGGTCCTCGATGACGCCGAGGAGCGGCTGGGGTTCGGCTGCCGGTTCGACCGAGCCGTCCTGGCGCAGGCGCAGCGGGAGCGGGTGGCCGGCGCAGACGACCTTCAGCTCCGCGCTGCCGTCCTCCTGGGGCCGCATCTCGCCGTAGAGGAGGGTGAGGAAGCGGCTGCGGGCGCCTTCGTCGAGGATCGCGGAGTTGAGGCGTTCCAGGACCGCCGGGCCGCTGAGGCCCTCGCGGGCCAGGAGGCGCAGGGCGTGGCGGGCCAGGCCGGTGACCGCCGCCGCGTTCGGGCCCGTACCGCAGACGTCGCCGATGGCGAAGCCGTAGGCGCCGTCGCGGATGGGGAAGACGTCGTAGAAGTCGCCGCCCACCTCGTTGCCCTCGCCGGCGGCGCGGTAGATGACCTCGACCTCGACGCCCTCGATCACGGGGAGCTCCGGGGGCAGGAGGCTGCGCTGGAGGGACTGGCTGATCGCCGTGCGCTCCGAGTAGAGGCGGGCGTTGTCCAGGGCCAGGGCGGCTCGGCGGGAGAGGTCCTCGGCGAGTTCCAGGATCTCCTGGCGGAAATGTTCGTCGGTGGGCTTGCCGAGGGTCAGCATGCCGATGACGCGGTTGCGGGCGACCAGCGGGAGGACCACGGTCTCGCCGCCGACGGCGGAGGCCGTCGCGAGGGTGGGGCCGATGCCGGGGGTGACCTGGCGGGTTGGGCTGCCGCTGAGGCCGAGGCTGCGCATGGAGCTGCGCAGGGCCGCCTGGTGCGCCACCTCGCCGGGGGCCGTCCACACGCGGGCGCCGGGGGTGGGGACCGGGTCGGGCGGGGGGACCTTCGACAGCAGGGACTTGATGCCGTCGATGAGTTCCTCGTCCTCGTGCAGGACGTAGGAGAGGTAGGGCTCGGAGGCCTGGTGGGCGATCGTGTAGACGGCACACCAGGTGGCGAGGGTGGGGACCGTCATCTGGGCCATGAGGGCGAGCGTCTGGTCGCGGTCCAGGGTCCCGGCTAGCAGGTCGGATGCCTCGACCAGGAAGTTCAGGGAGCCGCGGCGCAGGCGCTCCAGTTCACCCAGGCGGGCCGATTCGACGGCGAGGGCGATGCGGTCGGCGGCGAACTGGAGGCGCAGGGCTTCCTCGTTGGAGTATCTGCCGGAGGCCTCGGCGGCGACGCCCAGGGAGCCGGTGAGGCGGCCCTCGACCTTCAGGGGGACCGTGACGACCGAGCGCATGCCCGTGCCGTTCAGCAGCGGTACCGCGCCGGGAACCGCCGTCAGGTCGTCGTGGACGGCCGGCATGCGGGCGGACCCGTAGCGGCCGGAGCCTGCCTCGACCGGGACGCGGGCGAAGCGCTGGCGGGCGGAGGGCAGGCCCGTGGAGGCGCGAACTTCCAGTTCCGTCTCGTCGTCGGTGGCCAGCAGGAGGAACGCGGAGTCGCCGTCGAGCATGTCGCGTGCGCGTTCCACCGTGCGCTGCAGGAGGCCGTCCAGGTCGTCCGGGGCGGGGTAACCGATGAACACCTCGAAGGGGTCGGTGCTCTGGCCCTCAGATGTGGTGGAGGTGTCGGAGGCGGCGCCGCGCAGGGGAGTCTGCAGAACTGCCCGTTCGTGATCCCGTACCAGGAGGCACACGGTTGACGGCTCGCCGCCGGTGTCGCGGACCCGCAGGTGGGAGGCGTAGACCGGGGTGACGCGGCCGCTGGAGGCGCGGATGCCGTAGCTGCCCTCCCAGCGGGAGAGCTGGAGCGCCTCGGCGATGCCGGTGCTGGTGCCCGGGGTGTGCGGCCAGGCCGCGAGGTCGGTCAGAGGCTTGCCGGTGACCTGCTCGGCCGGGTAGCCGAAGAGTTCCTCGGCGTCCTCGCTCCAGGCGGTGATGTGGCCGGTGCGGTCGATCTGGACGACGGCGACGCGGACCCGGCCGTCGGCGAGGGGGAGGAGGTCGGCGGGGAGGGCCGGTCCGGCCGCTCGGGTGCCGACGGCGCGGGCGGGCAGGTCGAGTTGGAACCAGACGGTTTTGTGCGTGGGGGTGTACTCGACGCCCCAGTGGCCGGCGAGGGCCGCGCAGAGCTGGAGTCCGCGGCCGCCTTCGCGGTCGGGGCTGCCCATGTTGATGGCCGTGGCCTGGAGCGGGATCTCCCGCTCGGGGTACCGGTCGGCCACCTCGATGCGCACGCCCTCGTCACTGCGCAGGCACAGCAGCTCGGCGGAGGTGCCGGCGTGGACCACGGCGTTGGTCACCAGTTCGCTCGTGAGAACCACGGCGTCGTCGACGATGTCGGCGAAGCCCCATCCCTGGAGGGTGTCGCGAACGAAGGAGCGGGCGCTCGCGACCGAGCGCCCGACGGGCTCGAAACTGGCGGCCGCGCGCGCGGTGATCACAGAACTCCTTGACCGGTTCTCGACGTGCTGGGCTGCGTGGCCGACCGGCTCGCGCCGCTGTTGCGGCAGGCTGCCCGTCGGCCGGGGGTCCGGGGGCTGTCCCCCCGGGATCAGTCCGGTGGTCATGTGTGCGGCCGCCCCTCCGATGCCCGCTCGTCTTCGTGCCACCGCCCAGGCCGGACGGACCGGCGCGGCTGGACAGCCGGATGCAAGGTTACTTACCTTCGCGGTCCATTCGGGTGCCGGTCTGCAGTGTTTCCGTCCGGAGG
This sequence comes from Streptomyces sp. NPDC044719, assembly GCF_056433405.1. Classification (NCBI taxonomy): domain Bacteria; kingdom Bacillati; phylum Actinomycetota; class Actinomycetes; order Kitasatosporales; family Streptomycetaceae; genus Streptomyces; species Streptomyces sp. NPDC044719. The sequence goes on along the minus strand of NZ_JBWKHE010000008.1, from coordinate 561,731 downwards.
GTGTGCGGACGATGTGCGAAGCTGCCGAACTGTTATGGCCTGGTTCGGCCAGGGTGAAACACTGGGCAAGCTTCTTGTGAAGGTCCGGGCAGGCTGAGTGCCCAGGGCGTACGGCGGGCAGCAGCCCTCTGGCAAGCGCCTGATATGCAGGGCAGAGAATACGCAGTAGTAACTGGTACGCCGAGCGCGGTACCCGAGCACAGCAGTGACGGTCGACCCCTGCGGGAGGGACACAGTGGAGTCTGGCGCAGCGACGCGTGGAACGAAGACGCGCGCGAAAGGCGGACAGTCCCCGAGCAACCAGGGCAAACAGTCCCCAGGTAACCAGGGCAAAGCGCGCAATGGCACCACCGAAGTGGATACGGCGGCCCTGAACCGTCTGATGGCGGCCCTGGTGTCGATGCGGGACGGCAACTTCCGCAAGCGGCTCACGGTGTCCGGCGACGGCGTGATGGCCGAGATCGCGGCCGTCTTCAACGAAGTGGCCGACCGGAATCTGCATCTGACGGGCGAGATGGCCCGGGTGCGGCGGATGGTGGGGCGTGAGGGCAAGCTCACCGAGCGGCTGGAGACCGGGGCCTGCGAGGGCTCGTGGTCGACGGCGATCGACAACTCGAACGCCCTGGTGGACGACCTGGTGCGGCCGGTTTCCGAGGTCAGCCGGGTGCTGTCCGCGGTGGCCGAGGGTGATCTGTCACCGCGTATGGAATTGCGGACACAGGCTCCGGACGGGAACGGGCATCCGCTGCGCGGTGAGTTCCTGAAGGTCGGGCGGACGGTCAACAACCTGGTCGACCAGCTGTCGACGTTCACCGACGAGGTCACGCGTGTGGCCAGTGAGGTGGGCACCGAGGGCAAGCTGGGCGGGCAGGCCCGGGTGCGCGGCATGTCGGGTTCCTGGCGGGACCTGACGGACTCCGTCAACACGATGGCGTACCGGCTGACGGCCCAGGTGAGGGACATCGCGCTGGTGACGACGGCAGTCGCCAAGGGTGATCTGTCCCGGAAGGTCACGGTCCAGGTGGCCGGCGAGATGCTGGAGCTGAAGAACACCGTCAACACGATGGTGGATCAGCTGTCGGCGTTCTCCTCCGAGGTGACCCGGGTGGCCCGTGAGGTGGGCACGGAGGGCGCGCTGGGCGGTCAGGCGCAGGTGCCCGGGGTCGCCGGTGTGTGGAAGGAACTCACCGATTCGGTGAACACCATGGCCGGGAACCTCACGGCCCAGGTGCGCGGGATCGCGGAGGTCACGACGGCGGTCGCCAACGGTGACCTGTCGCGCAAGGTGACGGTGCAGGCGCGCGGTGAGGTCGCGCAGCTCGCCGACACGATCAACCAGATGACCGAGACGCTGCGGATCTTCGCCGACGAGGTCACACGCGTGGCCAACGAGGTGGGGGCCGAGGGGCAGCTCGGCGGACAGGCGAACGTGCCGGGCGCGGCGGGGACCTGGAAGGACCTCACGGACTCCGTCAACACCGTCTTCCGGAACCTGACCACCCAGGTGCGGGACATCGCCGCCGTGACGACGGCGGTGGCCAACGGCGATCTGTCGCAGAAGGTCACCGTCGATGTGGCCGGCGAGATGCTGGAGCTGAAGAACACCGTCAACGGGATGGTGGACCAGCTGTCCGCGTTCGGTGCCGAGGTCACGCGCGTGGCCCGGGAGGTCGGTGTCGAGGGTGAGCTGGGCGGTCAGGCGCAGGTGCCGGGCGCGGCCGGTACGTGGAAGGACCTGACGGACTCCGTCAACACGGCGTTCCGGAACCTCACCGGACAGGTGAGGAACATCGCGCAGGTGACGACGGCGGTCGCGAACGGTGACCTGTCGCAGAAGGTCACGGTCGACGTCTCCGGCGAGATGCTCAAGCTGAAGAACACCGTGAACACGATGGTGGACCAGCTGTCGTCCTTCGCCGACCAGGTGACCCGGATGGCCCGGGACGTGGGTACGGAGGGCCGCCTGGGCGGTCAGGCCCAGGTGGACGGCGTGTCGGGCACGTGGAAGGAGCTCACCGACTCCGTCAACTCGATGGCCGGCAACCTCACCTCCCAGGTGCGCAACATCGCTCAGGTGACGACGGCCGTCGCTCGCGGCGATCTGTCGCAGAAGATCGACGTCGACGCGCGCGGGGAGATCCTCGAGCTGAAGAACACCATCAACACGATGGTCGACCAGCTCTCGGCCTTCGCCGACCAGGTGACCCGGGTCGCGCGTGAGGTGGGTACGGACGGCCGGCTGGGCGGGCAGGCGCAGGTGCCCGGCGTCGCGGGTGTGTGGCGCGACCTGACCGACTCGGTGAACGGCATGGCGTCCAACCTGACCGGCCAGGTGCGCAACATCGCGCAGGTGGCCACGGCGGTGGCCCGGGGTGACCTGTCCCAGAAGATCACCGTGGACGCGCGCGGGGAGATCCTGGAGCTGAAGAACACCCTGAACACGATGGTGGACCAGCTCTCGTCCTTCGCCGAGGAGGTCACGCGTGTGGCCCGTGAGGTGGGTACGGAGGGCATCCTGGGTGGTCAGGCCGAGGTGCAGGGTGTCTCCGGCACCTGGAAGGACCTCACCCAGTCCGTGAACGGCATGGCGAACAACCTGACCATCCAGGTGCGCAACATCGCCGAGGTCACGACCGCGGTCGCCCGGGGCGATCTGTCGAAGAAGATCACCGTCGACGCCAAGGGCGAGATCCTCGAGCTCGTCACGACCGTCAACACGATGGTCGACCAGCTGTCCTCCTTCGCCGAGCAGGTGACCCGGGTGGCCCGTGAGGTGGGCACGGAGGGCATCCTGGGCGGACAGGCGCACGTGCCGGGTGTCACGGGCATCTGGAAGGACCTGAGCGACAACGTCAACCTGATGGCCAAGAACCTCACCACACAGGTGCGGAACATCTCCCAGGTCTCGGCGGCCGTCGCCAACGGTGACCTGACACGGCAGGTCACCATCGAGGCGCGCGGTGAGGTCGCGCAGCTCGCCGACACCATCAACACGATGGTGAAGACGCTGAGTTCGTTCGCCGAGCAGGTCACCAAGGTGGCCCGTGAGGTGGGCACGGACGGCATCCTCGGCGGGCAGGCGCATGTGCCGGGTGTGGCCGGTACGTGGAAGGACCTCACCGAGTCCGTGAACGGCATGGCCTCCAACCTGACCGGCCAGGTGCGCAACATCGCCATGGTGACCACGGCCATCGCCAAGGGTGACCTGACGAAGAAGATCGACATCGACGCGCGCGGCGAGATCCTGGAGCTGAAGACGACCATCAACACGATGGTCGACCAGCTGTCCTCCTTCGCCGAGGAGGTCACCCGGGTCGCCCGCGAGGTGGGTACGGAAGGGCAGCTCGGCGGGCAGGCACGCGTGCGTGACGTCGACGGGACGTGGCGCGACCTGACCGAGTCCGTGAACGAGATGGCCGGGAACCTGACCCGGCAGGTGCGTGCCATCGCGCGCGTGGCGACCGCGGTGACCCGTGGTGATCTGAATCTGAAGATCGACGTGGACGCGTCCGGGGAGATCCAGGAGCTCCAGGACTACATCAACAAGATGATCGCCAACCTGCGCGACACCACGATCGCCAACAAGGAGCAGGACTGGCTCAAGGGCAACCTGGCCCGGATCTCGGCGTTGATGCAGGGCCGGCGCGACCTGGAGGACGTGGCCTCGCTGATCATGAGCGAGCTGACGCCGGTCGTCTCCGCGCAGCACGGCGCGTTCTTCCTGGCGATGCCGCTCGTCGACGGCGAGGACAAGAACGCCGCGGGCGACGACCAGTACGAGCTGCGCATGCTCGGCTCGTACGGCTACTCGATGGGGTCCATGCCGACGTCGTTCCAGCCCGGTGAGGCGCTCATCGGGACGGCCGCGACGGAAAAGCGCACGATCCTCGTGGAGAACGCGCCCAGTGGCTACCTGAGGATTTCCTCGGGGCTTGGTGAGGCCCCGCCGGCGCAGGTGATCGTGCTGCCGGTGCTGTTCGAGGGCAAGGTGCTCGGGGTCATCGAGTTGGCCTCCTTCACTCCCTTTACGCAGATCCAGAAGGATTTCCTCAACCAGATCGCCGAGATGATCGCGACGAGCGTCAACACCATCTCCGTCAACACCAAGACCGAGCTGCTGCTGGCGCAGTCGCAGGAGCTGACCGAGCAACTGCGGGAGCGGTCGGCGGAGTTGGAGCAGCGGCAGAAGGCCCTCCAGGCGTCCAACGCCGAACTGGAGGAGAAGGCCGAGCTGCTGGCCCAGCAGAACCGCGACATCGAGGTGAAGAACACCGAGATCGAGGAGGCGCGGCAGGTCCTGGAGGAGCGCGCCGAGCAGCTCGCGGTGTCGATGCGCTACAAGAGCGAGTTCCTGGCGAACATGTCGCACGAGCTGCGCACGCCGCTCAACTCGCTGCTGATCCTGGCCAAGCTGCTCGCCGACAACGCCGAGGGGAACCTCTCCCCGAAGCAGGTCGAGTTCGCCGAGACCATCCACGGGGCCGGTTCCGACCTGCTCCAGCTCATCAACGACATCCTCGACCTGTCGAAGGTCGAGGCGGGCAAGATGGACGTCTCCCCGACGCGTATCGCGCTCGTGCAACTCGTGGACTACGTGGAGGCCACGTTCCGCCCGCTGACCGCGGAGAAGGGCCTGGACCTGTCCGTGCGGGTCTCGCCGGAGCTGCCCGCCACGCTGCACACCGACGAGCAGCGGCTGCTGCAGGTGTTGCGCAACCTGCTGTCGAACGCGGTGAAGTTCACCGATTCGGGGTCGGTGGAGCTGGTCATCAGGCCGGCGCGGGACGACGTGCCGCAGCGGATCCGGGAGCAGCTGCTGGAGACCGGGTCGCTGACCGACCCGGACGCCGAGCTGATCGCGTTCTCCGTGACGGACACCGGGATCGGCATCGCCTCCAGCAAGATGAGGGTGATCTTCGAGGCGTTCAAGCAGGCCGACGGCACGACCAGCCGCAAGTACGGCGGTACGGGCCTCGGGCTGTCCATCTCGCGGGAGATCGCCCAGCTGCTCGGCGGTGAGATTTACGCGCAGAGCGAGACGGGCCGCGGCTCGACGTTCACGCTGTACCTGCCGCTGCACCCCAGTGAACTGCCGCCACAGGGCTACCAGCAGCAGCTGCCCGCCCTGGAGGCCGGTGACCTGGTGACGTCGTCGTCCGACCTGTCGGAGCTGTCCGAGGCGGAGGTCGACACGCCGGCCGAGGTGAAGTCGTACCGCGACACGCAGAACGGACCGGCCGCCCTGTTCCGGCGGCGCCGCAGGATGCCCGAGCTGCCGCGCCCCGCGCAGCCGGAGCAGTGGACGCCCGCCGAGCCGGAGGTGCTGCCCAAGCCGCAGCGCGGCATCCGGTTCGGCGGCCAGAAGGTCCTGATCGTCGATGACGACATCCGCAACGTCTTCGCCCTGACCAGCGTCCTGGAGCAGCACGGTCTGTCGGTGCTGTACGCCGAGAACGGCCGTGAGGGCATCGAGGTGCTGGAGCAGCACGACGATGTGGCGGTCGTCCTGATGGACATCATGATGCCCGAGATGGACGGGTACGCGACGACGACGGCGATCCGCAGGATGCCGCAGTTCGCCGGGCTGCCGATCATCGCGCTGACCGCGAAGGCCATGAAGGGCGACCGGGAGAAGGCGATCGAGTCGGGTGCTTCGGACTACGTCACCAAGCCGGTCGACCCCGATCATCTGCTCGCGGTGATGGATCAGTGGATGCGAGGGGAATGAGGGGAACGCTGGGTCGTTGCGCAACCATGGCGGGAAGGTTCGGTGTTCACGCGGAGTTGCCGACTCGATGTGCGCATAGTCGTGTAGAAGTACAAGATCTGGGGAACCTTCTGGTCTCCTGCTGCGTTTCCGCTACGTGCACAGTGACATCACGGTGACAGGGTGTGGCGACAGGCAGGGTGCGGCTACGATGACCGGCACAAGGACGGGCGACGTAAGGGAGTCGTCCCCTGGGGCGGCACCCACCGGTGCGTCCCCAGGTCCTGCGGACAGGGGAGGCCCCACGCCGGGGCGAGGAGGGCGGGCCATGGTGCAGAAGGCCAAGATCCTCCTGGTCGATGACCGGCCGGAGAATCTGCTGGCGCTGGAGGCGATCCTCTCTGCGCTCGATCAGACGCTGGTGCGGGCATCGTCCGGGGAGGAAGCACTCAAAGCGCTGCTCACGGACGACTTCGCGGTCATTCTGCTGGACGTCCAGATGCCGGGGATGGACGGCTTCGAGACAGCTGCGCACATCAAGCGTCGTGAGCGGACCCGGGACATCCCGATCATCTTCCTCACGGCGATCAACCACGGCCCGCACCACACCTTCCGGGGTTACGCGGCGGGCGCGGTCGACTACATCTCCAAGCCGTTCGACCCGTGGGTGCTGCGCGCGAAGGTCTCCGTCTTCGTCGAGCTGTACATGAAGAACTGCCAGCTGCGTGAGCAGGCGTCGCTGCTGCGGCTCCAGTTGGAGGGCGGCGACAAGAGCGCGGACGGCGAGGCCAAGGAGTCGGCCGGGCTGCTCGCTGAGCTCTCGGCGCGCCTCGCGGCCGTCGAGGAGCAGGCCGAGGCGCTGACCAAGCAGCTGAATGACGAGTCGACGGACGCCGCCGCGGTGGCCACGGCGGCTCATCTGGAGCGCAAGCTCACGGGGTTGCGGCGGGCGCTGGACGCGCTGGAGCCGGGCACCGGAAGCACCTCGTCGGTGTCCTCGCAGAACTGACGCGCGGGCGGGCGTGGTTGCCCGTCCATGAACGCGCGTCAGTTTCGCGCCTCTCCCAGAGCGACACGAACGGGTGAAGCCGTAGGCACACGTGTCCCCTGCCGTCTCCACCGGTAACCTCACACCCATGGCCTCACGTTCCTCCGCAGCCAAGAAGCCGCCCGCGAAGAAGGCGGCCGCTTCAGCGAAGGCTCCGGCGAAGAAGGCCGCTGCCAAAAAGGCTCCCGCGAAGAAGGCGCCCGCCAAGAAGGCCGCGGCGAAGAAGCCCGCGCCCAAACCGGCACCCAGCCCGACCGGAGGCATCTACCGGCTCGTGCGCGCCGTGTGGCTCGGCGTCGCGCACGCCGTCGGTGCCGTGTTCCGCGGCATAGGGCAGGGCGCCAAGAACCTCGACCCGGCGCATCGCAAGGACGGTGTCGCGCTGCTGCTGCTCGGCATCGCGCTGATCGTCGCCGCGGGCACCTGGGCCGATCTGAAGGGCCCCGTGGGCGATCTGGTCGAGATCCTGGTGACCGGCGCCTTCGGCCGGCTCGACCTGCTGGTGCCGATACTGCTCGCCGTCATCGCCGTGCGGTTCATCCGCCACCCGGAGCAGCCCGAGGCCAACGGACGCATCGTCATCGGTCTGTCCGCGCTCGTCATCGGCGTGCTCGGCCAGGTCCACATCGCCTGCGGCTCACCCGCGCGCGGCGCCGGCATGCAGGCCATAAGGGACGCCGGCGGGCTCATCGGCTGGGCCATGGCGACGCCCCTGTCGTACGCCATGGGCCATGTGCTCGCCGTACCGCTGCTCGTGCTGCTGACGATCTTCGGGCTGCTGGTCGTCACGGCCACTCCGGTCAACGCCATCCCACAGCGGCTGAGGCTGCTCGGGGTGCGGCTCGGGATCGTCCGCGACCCGGCCGAGGACGAGTTCGACGAGTTCGGCGAGGACGACGAGCGCTACGAGGAGCAGTGGCGGGAGGCGCTGCCCGCCCGGCCGCGCGGCAGGCGCACACCGGCGCCCGCGCAGTACGACCCCGACAGCGCCGAGCAGGAGGCCCTCTCCCGGCGCCGCGGCCGCCCCCGGCGGTCCGCCGTGCCGCAGCCGGACATGAACCGGCCCATGGACGCCGTGGACGTCGCCGCCGCGGCCGCCGCCGCGCTCGACGGTGCCGTCATGCACGGGATGCCGCCCTCGCCGATCGTCGCCGACCTCACCCAGGGTGTGACGGTCGGGGACCGCGAGGCGACCACGCCGACGCCCGTCCCGGCCGCACGCCCCGAGCAGGACAAGGCCAGGCCCAAGCAGGACAAGCTCAAGCAGGACAAGTCCGAGCAGGAGAAGCCGAAGGCGGGCGTGCGGGACCTCACCAAGGCTCCGCCCTCCGAGCCCCGCGACCTGCCGCCGCGTGCGGAGCAGTTGCAGCTCTCCGGCGACATCACGTACTCCCTGCCGTCGCTCGACCTGCTGGAGCGCGGCGGCCCGGGCAAGGCCCGCAGCGCCGCCAACGACGCTGTTGTCGAGTCGCTGACCACCGTCTTCACCGAGTTCAAGGTGGACGCGAGCGTCACCGGCTTCACCCGCGGCCCGACGGTCACGCGCTACGAGGTCGAGCTCGGCCCCGCCGTGAAGGTCGAGCGGATCACCGCGCTGACAAAGAACATCGCCTACGCCGTCGCCTCCCCGGACGTGCGGATCATCAGCCCGATCCCCGGCAAGTCCGCGGTCGGTATCGAGATCCCGAACACCGACCGGGAGATGGTCAACCTCGGCGACGTACTCCGTCTGGCGGAGTCCGCGGAGGACGACGACCCGATGCTGGTCGCCTTCGGCAAGGACGTCGAGGGCGGGTTCGTCATGCACTCACTGGCGAAGATGCCGCACATGCTGGTCGCCGGCGCCACCGGCTCCGGCAAGTCGTCCTGCATCAACTGCCTGATCACCTCGATCATGATGCGGGCGACCCCCGAGGACGTGCGGATGATCCTCGTCGACCCCAAGCGGGTCGAGCTGACGGCCTACGAGGGCATCCCGCACCTGATCACGCCGATCATCACCAACCCCAAGCGGGCCGCCGAGGCGCTGCAGTGGGTCGTACGCGAGATGGACCTGCGCTACGACGACCTGGCGGCCTACGGATACCGGCACATCGACGACTTCAACCGTGCCGTGCGCGAGGGCAAGGTCAAGCCGCCGGAGGGCAGTGAACGGGAGCTCCAGCCGTACCCGTACCTGCTGGTCATCGTCGACGAGCTGGCCGACCTGATGATGGTCGCGCCGCGGGACGTCGAGGACGCGATCGTGCGTATCACCCAGCTCGCGCGCGCGGCCGGCATCCACCTGGTGCTCGCCACGCAGCGGCCGTCGGTCGATGTCGTCACCGGTCTGATCAAGGCGAACGTGCCGTCGCGGCTCGCCTTCGCCACCTCGTCGCTGGCCGACTCGCGCGTCATCCTCGACCAGGCGGGCGCCGAGAAGCTCATCGGCAAGGGCGACGGGCTGTTCCTGCCGATGGGAGCCAGCAAGCCGACCCGTATGCAGGGCGCCTTCGTGACCGAGGAGGAGATCGCGGGCGTCGTCCAGCACTGCAAGGACCAGATGGCGCCCGTCTTCCGGGACGACGTCACCGTGGGCACCAAGCAGAAGAAGGAGATCGACGAGGACATCGGCGACGACCTCGACCTGCTGTGCCAGGCGGCCGAACTGGTCGTCTCCACCCAGTTCGGGTCGACGTCCATGCTCCAGCGCAAACTGCGCGTCGGTTTCGCCAAGGCCGGGCGGCTGATGGACCTCATGGAGTCCCGGAACATCGTCGGACCGAGCGAGGGTTCCAAGGCACGTGACGTTCTTGTGAAGCCTGATGAGCTGGATGGCGTGCTCGCGCTGATCCGGGGGGAGTCTGAAGGGTAGGGAAGCGGGACACTGTGGTCGCCTCGCGGGGCGTGTACGGCAATCGGGTGTCCGGATCGTGACTCACCCGTTAGGGATCATCGAGCAACCGTTTCCCTCCGGCGTACGTCAAGTTGAGGGAGGCGAAAAGCACCGACCCCACCATCGGAACGTCGGGCCATTCCGATGGCGTACAAAGTGACTCCGCCCGGTTGCCTCACCCTTTCCTACCCCCCCTAGACTGAACTTCCAGCACAGGCGGCTACACGCTCGAAAGGCGCCCCCGTGTCCATCGGCAACTCCCCTGAAGACGAGCGTCCGTTCGAAGACGAGCACGTCGAAGACGACCGCGAGGAAGCCCGCCCCTCCATCGGCCGTGTCCTGCAGCAGGCGCGTATCGCCGCGGGACTGACCGTCGACGACATCAGTAGCGCCACCCGGGTCCGCATGAACATCGTGCACGCCATCGAGGCGGACGACTTCACCGCCTGCGGTGGGGACGTCTACGCCCGCGGGCACATCAGGACCCTGGCCAAGGCCGTCCACCTCGACCCCGCGCCGCTGCTCGCCCAGTACGGCGACACGCACGGCGGACGTCCGGCGCCGACCCCGGCAGCTCCCCTGTTCGAGGCGGAACGTATCCGTCCGGAGCGGCGGGGGCCCAACTGGACCGCGGCCATGGTCGCCGCGATCGTCGCCGTGATCGGTTTCGTCGGCTTCACCATGTTCCAGGGCGGCGGCGACGGCGGCGAGGCCAATGTGGCCGACGGCTCCACGCCCGGCGCGTCCGTCTCCCCGACCACCAAGTCCAAGAAGCCCGCCGACCCCAAGCCCAAGCCCTCCGACAGCGCCATCGCCGCGGCGCCTCAGGACAAGGTGACGGTCCGGGTGGCCGCCGCCGACGGCCGCAGCTGGATCGCAGCCAAGGACCACAACGGCCGGATGCTCTTCGACGGCGTCCTCAAGCAGGGCGACTCCAAGACCTTCCAGGACAGCTCGAAGGTGCACCTCGTCCTCGGCGACGCCGGCGCGATCGACCTCTTCGTCAACGGCAAGAAGATCGAAGACGACTTCCAGCCGGGCTCCGTGGAACGTCTCACATATACGAAGGGCGACCCCGAGGCCGGGTAACCGTGCCGAAGGGGTGTCCGTCGTACGGGGTTGGCCGGGATCGGCCAACCCCGTCGACGTGGGGTGTCAGCGGGACGAAGTACTCTTGAGCCCATGCCTGAACGCCGTACCGTCGCACTGGTCACCCTTGGCTGCGCCCGTAACGAGGTGGACTCGGAGGAGCTCGCAGGCCGTTTGGAGGCGGACGGCTGGCACCTCGTGGAGGACGCCGAGGACGCGGACGTCGCCGTCGTGAACACCTGCGGCTTCGTGGAGGCCGCCAAGAAGGACTCCGTCGACGCCCTCCTGGAAGCCAACGACCTCAAGGGGCACGGCAGAACCCAGGCCGTGGTGGCGGTGGGCTGCATGGCCGAGCGGTACGGCAAGGAACTCGCCGAGGCCCTCCCCGAGGCCGACGGCGTGCTGGGTTTCGACGACTACACGGACATCTCGGACCGGCTCCAGACCATCCTCAACGGCGGCATCCACGCCTCGCACACCCCGCGCGACCGGCGCAAGCTGCTGCCGATCAGCCCGGCGCAGCGACAGGAGTCCGCCGCCGAGGTCGCGCTGCCCGGGCACGCCCCCGCCGACCTTCCGGAAGGCCTCGCTCCGGCCTCCGGCCCCCGCGCGCCCCTGCGCCGCCGCCTCGACGGCACCCCGGTCGCCTCCGTGAAGCTCGCCTCCGGCTGCGACCGGCGCTGCTCCTTCTGCGCCATCCCGTCCTTCCGCGGTTCCTTCATCTCCCGCCGCCCCAGCGACGTGCTGAACGAGACGCGCTGGCTGGCCGAGCAGGGCGTGAAGGAGATCATGCTGGTCTCCGAGAACAACACCTCCTACGGCAAGGACCTGGGCGACATCCGCCTGCTGGAGTCGCTGCTGCCCGAGCTCGCCGAGGTCGACGGCATCGAGCGGGTCCGGGTGAGCTACCTCCAGCCCGCGGAGATGAGGCCCGGCCTGATCGACGTCCTGACGTCGACCCCGAAGGTCGCGCCCTACTTCGACCTGTCCTTCCAGCACTCCGCACCCGGCGTGCTGCGGGCCATGCGCCGCTTCGGTGACACCGACCGCTTCCTGGAACTGCTCGACACCATCCGGAGCAAGGCGCCCGAGGCTGGTGTGCGCTCCAACTTCATCGTCGGCTTCCCCGGCGAGAGCGAGGCCGACCTCGCCGAACTGGAGCGGTTCCTCAACGGCGCGCGGCTGGACGCCATCGGCGTCTTCGGCTACTCCGACGAGGAGGGCACTGAGGCGGCGACCTACGAGAACAAGGTCGACGAGGACGTGGTCGCCGAGCGTCTGGCCCGGGTCTCGCGGCTGGCCGAGGAACTCGTCTCGCAGCGCGCCGAGGAGCGTGTCGGCCAGACCGTGCACGTGCTCGTCGAGTCCGTCGACGAGGAGGGCGTGTACGGCCGCGCCGCGCACCAGGCGCCCGAGACGGACGGCCAGGTGCTGCTCACGAGCGGCGCGGGGCTCCGCAGCGGTCGTATGGTCGAGGCGAAGGTGGTCGGTACGGAGGGTGTCGACCTGGTGGCCGAGCCCCTGCAGGGTTCGTTCGCCTCGCCTGCGTGGAGTGAGGAGGCGGGCAGATGACCGGTGTCCCGGCAGCCGCGGCGGGAGGCGCCTCCGGCGCGAGGAGGCCCGCGGCCGGACCGGCCTCGGGGAAGGCGCCCGGGTCGGCGGTCGGCCGTACGGCCGCGCGGTCGGCTGAGGGCGGGACGTCCGGTACGGGGCACGCTGCGGGTGGCAGTGGCGCTGTCGTCGGTGAGGGCTCGGACGGCGCCGGTGTCGACGCCCAGGGCGAGGAGAAGAGCGCGCGGGGCGGGAAGCTGACGGCCGCGGCCGTCAACCAGGCCAGTGTCTGGAACATCGCCAACCTCCTGACCATGCTCCGGCTGGTCCTCGTACCGGCCTTCGTGGCGCTGATGCTCGCGGACGGCGGATACGACCCGGCGTGGCGGGCCCTCGCCTGGGCGGCCTTCGCCATCGCCATGATCACGGACATCTTCGACGGTCACCTGGCGCGCACCTACAACCTGGTCACCGACTTCGGGAAGATCGCCGACCCCATCGCCGACAAGGCGATCATGGGGGCGGCGCTGATCTGTCTGTCCGCGCTCGGAGATCTGCCGTGGTGGGTGACCGGTGTCATCCTCGGGCGGGAACTCGGGATCACTCTGCTGCGTTTTGTTGTCATCCGGTACGGCGTCATCCCCGCCAGCCGCGGCGGCAAGCTCAAGACCCTCACCCAGGGCGTGGCCGTGGGCATGTATGTGCTGGCGCTGACGGGGTGGCTGGCCACCCTGAGGTGGTGGGTGATGGCTGCTGCGGTCGTTCTGACGGTGGCGACCGGGCTCGACTATGTGAAACAGGCCATTGTGCTGCGCAGGCAGGGAATCGCCGAGCGCAAGGCCGCGTTGGAGGAGAAGGAAGCGTGAGTTCCACGGCCACTGACGTGGCGCGACTACTCACGGTGAAGGGCAGGATGTTCGCCGTCGCGGAGTCGCTGACCGGTGGTCGCGTCGCGACGGCGGAGGTCATATCGGCCTCCAGAGCCCCACAGGCACCGTGGACGGGCCCTTCGCAGTCGATTCCGGTTCTGCCGGCGGCGGAAAAGTGGAGGCTCTGCGGTTGAACGGCGACCGCGAGGAAATTCGTAGAGAGAGTGTACGGAGCGTACTCGCAGTGCTCCCGAAGGGGCTTGCGGGCGAACAGACTGGGAATGAGCGGGCACAGGATACGGAACGGAACGGGGGGTTTTGATGTTTGCAGCCCTGAGTGAACACGACATCGCTCCCCGCACGGCCGCGGCGCAAGGCGGTACGGTGGGGCGTAATGGATGCGGCTACGCGGTCCGAGGAGGGAGCCACCGATGATTCTGCTCCGTCGCCTGCTGGGTGACGTGCTGCGTCGGCAGCGCCAGCGCCAGGGCCGTACTCTGCGCGAAGTCTCCTCGTCCGCCCGAGTCTCACTCGGCTATCTTTCCGAGGTGGAGCGGGGGCAGAAGGAGGCTTCCTCCGAGCTGCTCTCCGCCATCTGCGACGCGCTGGACGTACGGATGTCCGAGCTCATGCGGGAAGTGAGCGACGAGCTCGCCCTCGCCGAGCTGGCCCAGTCTGCTGCGGCCACCCCCAGCGAGCCTGTACCCACGCCGGTTCGCCCGATGCTGGGTTCCGTATCGGTGACCGGTGTGCCACCGGAACGGGTGACGATCAAGGCGCCCGCCGAGGCGGTGGACGTCGTCGCCGCGTGAGCTTTTTCGCGTACGCGGCATGAGGCGAACGGCGCCGACCAGGCGCCGATAGGTGCTGAGGCCCCGGCCGGGCCTCTCCGGGAGATCCGGAGAGGTGCGCCCGGGGTTTTCGCTTGCGTGCGTGCGGTCCGCGTTGAATGCCCGATTTGTGTGCGTTTGCCGGTGGGGCGTACGGCGGTCATCGTTGAGGGGATGGCGGGGGCAGTCCACGGAGGTGCGGATGTACGTCGTGAAGAGCCCGTTGTCCGACGCGAGCTTGAAGACCGTGTCGGAGGCGCTGCAAGGTGCGCTGGTCGACCTGGTGGATCTCGCCCTCGTGGCGAAGCAGATTCACTGGAACGTGGTGGGACCGCGCTTCCGTTCCGTCCATCTCCAGCTCGACGAGGTCGTCGACACCGCGCGGAAGTATTCCGACACCGTGGCGGAGCGCGCCGCGGCGCTCGGTATCCCGCCCGACGGGCGGGCCGCGACGGTGGCCGTCGGCAGTGGAATCGGCGTGACCCCTGAGGGGTGGGTCGATGACACGACCGCCGTGGGGACGCTCGTCGAGGCGCTGGGCGCGGTGATCGCGCGGATGCGGGAGCGGGTCGAGGCGACCGGCGAGCCGGACCCGGTGAGCCAGGACATCTTCATCGGGATCACGGCGGACCTGGAGAAGCATCACTGGATGTTCCAGGCCGAGAACGGGTGACGGAACCGGGTGACGGGCCGGCCGGGCGGGATGCCGCCCGGCTTCGAGTGGTGCGCGGAGTGGTGCGCGGTGCGCCTGTGTGCCGTTGGTGCGCCCTCCCGACGGCTCCGAGCGGCCGAATAGCGTCGGGCTGGAGGTGGCGGCCGTGGCGGGGATAGGGCGCTGGGGGGTCCGGGGCTGGGGGGTCCGAGGGGCCGTGCTCGGGCTGGGGGCGCTGTGGTGGTGGGCTGTTCTCCGGCTGGCGGTCGTGCCCGGGGCCGGGGCGCTGGAGGCGGCGGTCGCGGCCGGGGGGTGGGGGCTGAGCGTGTTGCCGGTGCACTGTGTGCCGAAGGGGCGGGCGAGCGGGGTGGTCGGTTCGGGGCGGTGGCGGAGGGTCTGGGGGGTGCGGGGTGATCGGGGGACAGCCACGGGTGAGTGTGGGACGGGCGCGGGTGAAGGCGGGGCTGGTGCGGGCGGGCGCGGGGCTGGTGCTACCACGGCATCGCCACGCCCCCGTTCGGGCGGAGGATCTGGCCCGTGGTGAAGACCGAGGCGTCGGATGCCAGGTGCAGGACCGCCTGCGCGATGTCCTCGGGCTCGCCCACCCGGCCCAGGGGTGACATGCGGGCCATGACGGACTCCGTGTGCGACTGGGCCTCGCTGTCGTGGCGGTCGGTCATCGGCGTCCGGATCCAGCCGGGAGCGACCGCGTTGACGCGGATGCCGTGCCGGCCGACCTCCGTCGCGAGGGTCTTCGTCAGCTGGACCACCGCCGCCTTTGCCGCGCCGTAGCAGAGCAGGCCGGGTCCTCCGGTGTCGACGGCGCCCGAGGCCATGGTGACGATGCTGCCCCGGGTGCCGGTGGCGATCATCAGACGGGCCGCCTCCTGGCAGGCGAACAGCACGCCCTTGAAATTCACGTCGAGCACCCGGTCGAGGTCCTCGTCCCGGGTCTCCAGCACGGGGCTGCTGTGCATGATGCCGGCGATCGCGGCCAGGACGTCCAGGCGGTCGCAGGAGGTGATCGCCTGCCTCATCCGGGAGCGGTCGGTGACGTCGAGGGCGTGCGGGTGGGCGTTGCCGCCGGTGTCCTTGATCAGGGTCGCCGTCTCGTGCAGGCCCTCGGTGTCGCGGTCCGCGCAGTGCACGGTCGCGCCCGCCTCGGCGAGCAGCAGGGCCGAGGCGCGGCCGATACCGCTCGCGGCCCCGGTGACGAACGCGGTGCGGCCGCTGAGGTCGTACGCCGTGACGGGCATGTAGGGACCGTACGAGCGGATCTGACGGATCGTCAATTGTCTGGGGCGGGCCGGATGCGTCCGGCCGGGGCCGGGGCGGGGCCCGGCTGGCAGGTGGGGCACCAGTAGGTCGGGCGTTCACGTGATCCGTCGCCCTGGTCGGCGACGCGGACGGAGGTACCGCAGCGCAGGCAGGGGCGGGGAGCCCGGCCGTAGACGAAGAGGTCCTGGCCGCGGCGGCCCGTCGTACTGCGGACCGGGCGGTCGCGGTTGGTCTCCAGCAGCTTCCTGGCGAGCGCGGGCAGCTTCGCGGCGCGTTCGGCGGGCAGATCGCCCACGGGGAGCCAGGGCGTGACGCCGAGCAGGAAGCAGAGCTCGCTCTTGTAGACATTGCCGATGCCGGCGAGGTTGCGCTGGTCGAGCAGGGCCTCGCCGAGGGGGCGGGCGGGGTCATGGAGGACATGGGCGAGGGCCCGCTCGGGGTCCCAGTCCGGGCCGAGGAGGTCCGGGCCGAGGTGGCCCACCGCGCGGTGCTCGTCGGTGGTGCGCAGGAGTTCCAGGACGGGGAGGCGGTAGCCGACGGCTGTGCTGTCGGCGTTCGCGAGGATCGCGCGGATCTGGTGGCCGGGGCCGCCGGTCCACCGCCGGCCGTTCGGGTAGACCTTCCAGGAGCCGTCCATCCGCAAATGGGAGTGCAGCGTCAGACCGCCTTCCACGCGGGTCAGGAGGTGCTTGCCGCGCGGGGTGACGTCGAGGACCGTACGGCCCGTGAGGTCGGCCGTGGCGAACCGGGGCACCCGCAGGTCGCTGCGGGTCAGCACCTTGCCCGCGAGGGCACTGTGCAGCCGCTTCGCGGTCTGCCAGACCGTGTCACCTTCGGGCATGGGTCAAGGGTGGCACGGGGCGTTCGCGGGTGCGCCGGGAGTGGTGGGGTCAGGCGCGGAGGCGGAGTCCGCGGGGTGTGGCGATGAAGCCCGCTCCTTCCAGGAGGGTGCCGATGGGTGAGGTCAGGGCCTGCGTGCCGTTGACCCGCTCCACCGTGACCGTGCCGAGGGAGCCCGCCCGGGCGGCTGCGGCGAGTGCCTCCGCCGCGGTGCGCAGGCGGGGGTCGTCGGTGGGGGCGCCGTCCGGGTCGGCGGCCCAGGCCAGCAGGGTCTTCCCGCCGCGCTCCATGTAGAGCGTCAGCTCGCCCTCGACGAGCACCACCAGGGAGCCCGCCTTGCGGCCCGGCTTGTGCCCGGCGCCGCTCGGGGGCTCAGGCCAGGCCAGGGCCGCGCCGTACGCGTTCGCCGGATCGGCGGCGGCTAGGACGACGGCCCGGGAGGCCGGGTCCGGGCGCGTACGGCGGCCCGGGAATCCGGCGTCGTAGGCCGCGCGTCCGCCGTTCTGCCAGGGCGGGGCGGCCTGCGGGGGGTAGTCGCGAGGCGAGACGTAGTCGCCTGGGGACGGCTGGGGTGCCGGAGCCTCGTAGGCGGGGCCGAAGTCGGGGAAGCCGTCGGGGCCCGGGTCGTCGGTGTGGTCGTTGGAGCGAGGCGGGTCGTCCGGCTCGGCGAAATCATGGGCCGGGAACGGGTCGAGGCCGGGGCCCGGCGGAGGGCCGGGCAGGTCCTCGCCGCGGTCGCGGGCGTTGGACACCGCGCGCAGGCGGTCCACGGCGCCGTCCATCGCGAACTGAGCCGCGCCGAGGCCCTCCACCACATAGCCGCGGCGGGCCTGGCCGCTCTCCTCGAAGACGGACAGGACGCGGTACGTCGCCGAGAACCCGCCCTCGACGCCCTCCGCCGAGACCGCGCCCCTGGTCACCACGCCGTGGCGGTCGAGGAGGGTGCGGGCGAGGGCGTGGGCGCGCACCGTGGGATCCGGCTCGTGGGACGGGAGCAGGGACCAGCGGCCGGCGACGGTCGGCGGACCGGAGCGGGACGCGGCGGGGCGGGCCGCGGCCGTCAGGGAGCCGTACCGGCCGCGCGGGACCGCGCGCTTGGCGCGGTGAGCCGTGGACCCGGCGGTACGGCCCGAGCCGAGCAGGGAGCGCATCGGGGTGAGCGTGTCGTTCGTCAGGCGGCCGGACCAGGCCAGGTCCCAGAGCACGTCGGCCAGCTGGGGGTCGGTGGCGTCGGGGTGGGTGGTGGCGCGGACCTGGTCGGCGATCTGGCGGAAGAACAGGCCGTAGCCGCCGGAGAGGGTGTCCAGGACGGACTGGTGGAGGGCGGTCAGCTCCAAGGGGTGCGGGGGCGGCAGGAGCAGGGGAGCCGCGTCCGCCAGGTAGAGGGAGACCCAGCCGTCCTTGCCGGGGAGCGAACCGGCCCCGGCCCAGACCACCTCGCCCGCGGCGGTGAGCTCGTCCAGCATTCCCGGGGTGTAGTTCACGACCCGGGACGGCAGGACGAGCTTCTCCAGGGCGGAGGCCGGCACGGATGCGCCCTGCACCTGCTCGATGGCGCGCACCAGCCCGTCGATGCCGCGCAGCGAGTGCCCCTTGCCGATGTGCTGCCACTGGGGGAGGAACTGGGCGAGCGCGGCGGGTGCCACCGGCTCCAGCTCGTGCCGCAGGGCGGCCAGGGAGCGGCGGCGCAGTCGGCGCAGTACGGCCGTGTCGCACCACTCCTGGCCGATTCCGGCGGGGTGGAACTCGCCCTGGACGATCCGGCCCGCCGCGCTCAGCCGCTGGAGGGCGCCCTCGGTGACGGCCACGCCCAGGCCGAATCGGGCCGCCGCCGTGGCCGAGGTGAACGGGCCGTGGGTGCGGGCGTAGCGCGCGAGGAGGTCGCCGAGCGGGTCCTTGACGGGCTCGGTGAACGCTTCCGGGACACCGACCGGCAGGGCCGTGCCCAGGGCATCGCGCAGCCGGCCCGCGTCCTCGATCGCCGCCCAGTGGTCTCCGCCCGCGATCCGGACTCGGATGGCACGGCGGGCACCGGCCAGCTCCTGAGCCCACTGGGGTTCCGCGCCCCGCTCGGCCAGCTCCGCGTCCGTGAGCGGGCCGAGGAGGCGGAGGAGGTCCGCGACGCCTTCGGCGTCCTTGACGCGGCGGTCCTCGGTGAGCCACTGCAGCTCGCGCTCCAGCTCGGTCAGCACCTCCGCGTCGAGCAGCTCGCGCAGCTCCGCCTGGCCCAGCAGCTCGGCCAGCAGCCGGGAGTCCAGCGACAGGGCGGCGGCGCGGCGCTCGGCGAGCGGGGAGTCGCCCTCGTACAGGAACTGGGCGACGTAGCCGAAGAGGAGGGAACGCGCGAAGGGAGACGGTTCGGCAGTGGTGACCTCGACGAGACGCACCTTGCGGGCCTCCAGGTCGCCCATCAGCTCGACGAGGCCGGGGACGTCGAAGACGTCCTGGAGGCACTCGCGGACCGCCTCCAGGACGATCGGGAACGAGCCGAACTCGCTCGCCACCTGCAAGAGCTGGGAGGCGCGCTGCCGTTGCTGCCACAGAGGCGTGCGCTTGCCCGGGTTGCGGCGCGGCAGCAGCAGCGCGCGGGCGGCGCACTCGCGGAAGCGGGACGCGAACAGGGCCGAGCTGCCCACCTGGTCGGTGACGACCTGGTCGACCTCGCCCTTGTCGAAGACGACGTCGGCGGCGCCCACGGGGGCCTGATCGGCGTCATACTCCCGGCCCATCTTGACCGGCTCCTGGTCCAGCAGGTCCAGGCCCATCAGATCGGCGTCCGGCAGGCGCAGCACGATGCCGTCGTCGGCGTGCATGACCTGCGCGTCCATGCCGTACCGCTCGGAGAGCTTGGCGCCGAGCGCGAGCGCCCACGGGGCGTGCACCTGGGCGCCGAAGGGGGAGTGCACCACCACCCGCCAGTCGCCGAGCTCGTCGCGGAAGCGCTCCACGACGATCGTCCGGTCGTCCGGGACATGGCCGCAGGCCTCGCGCTGCTCCTCCAGATACGAGAGCACGTTGTCCGCCGCCCAGGCGTCCAGGCCCGCGGCGAGCAGGCGGAGGCGGGCGTCGTCCTTGGGGAGCGAACCGACCTCGCGCAGGAACGTGCCCAGCGCCCGGCCCAGTTCGAGCGGGCGGCCGAGCTGGTCGCCCTTCCAGAAGGGCAGCCGGCCCGGTACGCCCGGGGCGGGGGAGACCAGGACGCGGTCGCGGGTGATGTCCTCGATGCGCCAGGAACTCGTGCCGAGCGTGAAGACGTCGCCGACGCGGGACTCGTAGACCATCTCCTCGTCGAGCTCGCCGACCCGGCCGCCGCCCTTCTTGGGATCGGCGCCCGCGAGGAAGACACCGAAGAGACCGCGGTCGGGGATCGTGCCGCCGGAGGTGACGGCGAGGCGCTGGGCGCCGGGGCGGCCGGTGATCTCGCCGGTGACGCGGTCCCACACCACGCGCGGGCGAAGCTCGGCGAAGGCGTCGGACGGATAGCGGCCGGCGAGCATGTCGAGCACCGCCGTGAAGGCGGACTCGGGCAGTGAGGCGAAGGGGGCGGCTCGGCGGACGGCTGCCAGCAGGTCGTCGAACTGCCAGGTGTCCAGAGCCGTCATGGCGACGACCTGCTGGGCCAGGACGTCCAGGGGGTTGGCGGGGACCCTGAGGGACTCGATGGCGCCGGTGCGCATGCGCTCGGTGACCACCGCCGCCTGGACCAGGTCGCCTCGGTACTTGGGGAAGACGACACCGGTGGAGACCGCGCCCACCTGGTGGCCCGCGCGGCCCACGCGCTGGAGGCCGGAGGCGACCGAGGGCGGGGACTCGACCTGGACGACCAGGTCCACGGCGCCCATGTCGATGCCCAGCTCCAGGCTGGAGGTGGCGACCACCGCGGGCAGCCGGCCCGCCTTGAGGTCCTCCTCGACCAGGGCGCGCTGTTCCTTGGAGACCGAGCCGTGGTGGGCCCGGGCGATGACCTGGGGTGCGCCCTGGGCGGCTCCCGAGCCGCCCATCAGCTCGGCGGGGGAGTGGTGCTCGTCGAGAGGCTCGCCGGTGGCCCGCTCGTACGCGATCTCGTTCAGGCGGTTGCACAGGCGCTCCGCGAGGCGGCGGGAGTTCGCGAAGACGATCGTGGAGCGGTGGGACTGGACGAGGTCGGCGATCCGCTCCTCGACGTGCGGCCAGATCGAGGGGCGCTCGGCGCCCTCCGAGCCGTCGGACACGGGGGAGCCGCCCAGCTCGCCCAGGTCCTCGACCGGGACGACCACGGACAGGTCGAACTCCTTGCCCGACTCCGGCTGGACGATCTCCACCTTGCGCCGGGGCGAGAGGAAACGGGCCACCTCGTCGACCGGACGGACCGTCGCGGAGAGGCCGATGCGACGGGCCGGCTTCGGCAGGAGGTCGTCCAGCCGCTCCAGGGAGAGCGCCAGGTGGGCGCCGCGCTTGGTGCCGGCGACCGCGTGCACCTCGTCGAGGATCACCGTTTCGATACCGGTCAGCGCGTCGCGCGTGGCGGAGGTCAGCATCAGGAACAGCGACTCGGGGGTCGTGATCAGGATGTCCGGCGGGCGGGTGGCCAGGGAACGGCGCTCGGCGGCCGGGGTGTCGCCCGAGCGGATGCCCACCTTGACCTCGGGCTCGGGCAGGCCCATCCGCACGGATTCCTGGCGGATGCCGGTCAGGGGGCTGCGGAGGTTGCGCTCGACGTCCACGGCCAGGGCCTTCAGCGGCGAGACGTACAGGACCCGGCAGCGCTTCTTGGGGTCGGCCGGGGGAGGCGTCGAGGCGAGCTGGTCCAGGGCGGCCAGAAAGGCGGCCAGGGTCTTGCCGGAGCCGGTGGGGGCGACGACCAGCACGTCCGAGCCCTCGTGGATGGCCTGCCACGCGCCGGCCTGGGCGGTGGTGGGCGCGGGAAAGGCACCCGTGAACCAGGCGCGGGTCGCGGGTGAGAAGCCGTCCAGGGCTCGGTGCGCATTGCTGGGCATGCGTCCATCGTGCACCTCGGCACTGACAACGGAGCCTGGTGGCGGTCTGGCCAGGGCGTCTTCGCAGGCGTCGCGGGTGCCGGAGACGGGTGACCGGGGAGTCAGCGGCGGGACAGCGGACAATGGCCGTATGACGGAGCGCGCGCGGCATTGGCAGTACGACGAGCTGCCCGGGGTGGATCTGCTGCGGGCCCGGTACGTACGGAAGACGTTCGTCCGGCACACGCACGAGAACTTCGTGATCGCCGCCATCGCCGACGGGGTGGAGGTCTTCCACCACGGCGGTGGTGATCAGTACGCCGGGGCAGGGGCTCTCGCGCTGGTGAATCCCGATACTCCGCACACCGGGCGGGCCGGTGTGCCCGAGGGGTGGCGGTACGGGGCGGTGTATCCCTCGGTCGACGTGGTGGCGGAGATCGCGGCCGAGACGACGGCGCTGCGGGGGACGCCGGGGTTCGTCAGTCCGGTGGTGGACGATCCGTACGCCGTCGCGTTGGTGCACCAGGTGCTGCGGGCCGCCGACGAGGGCAACGCCCTGGCCGCGGACACGCTGCTGCGGGTCGCCGTGACCAGGCTGCTGCGGCTGAACGGCGGGCCCATGCCGCGGAAGGAGGTGCGGACGGCCGGGACCCGGATCGCGGCACGCGCGCGTGGTGTGCTGGAGGAGCGGATGGCGCTGCCACCGACTCTGGAGCAGCTGGCGGCTGATCTCGGGACCAGTCCGTTCGCACTGCTGCGGGCCTTTCGGGACGCCTACGGGATGCCCCCGCACGCGTGGCTCACGGACGCGCGAGTCCGGCGGGCGCGGCGGCTGCTGGACCTCGGGACGCCGCCCTCCGAGGTCGCCGTCGCCGTGGGGTTCACAGATCAGCCGCATCTCAACCGGCACTTCAGCCGGATGGTCGGGGTGCCTCCGGGAGCGTATCAGCGGGAGCGCAAGAACGTACAAGACCTGCGGTAGCGGCTGCTCGTAGCGTGCGGGGCGTGGTGGATCGGACAGCTCTCAGAGATACAGGGACCGGTGGGAAAGCGGACCGGGCCGTCGTACGGGACGCACTGGGCGTCGGGGTGGCCGTCGGGCTGTCCGGCTTCGCCTTCGGAGTGACGTCGGCAGGCAGCGGACTCACGCTGATGCAGACATGCGCGCTCAGCCTTCTGGTGTTCACCGGGGCCTCCCAGTTCGCCCTGGTGGGCGCGCTCGCGGCAGGAGGCAGTCCGTTCACGGCGGCTGCCGGGGCCTTCTTCCTGGGCGTACGGAACGCCTTCTACGGCCTGCGGCTGTCGCAGTTGCTGGCCCTCCCGCGCGCGGTGCGGCCGTTCGCCGCCCAGTGGGTGATCGACGAGACGACCGCCGTCGCGCTCGCACAGCCCACGCGGCGCGGTGCGCGAATCGGATTCGTCGTGACCGGGCTGAGCCTGTACATCCTGTGGAACCTCACCACGCTGCTCGGCGCCCTGGGCGCAGGTGCCATCGGGGACACCGACGCGTGGGGGCTGGACGCCGCCGGACCCGCGGTCTTCCTGGCCCTGCTCGCGCCGATGCTGAGGACCGGCACCGAGCGGGCCGTCGCCGGGCTGGCCGTGGTGCTGGGGCTCGGGCTGCTGCCCGTACTGCCCGCCGGCGTCCCGGTGCTGCTGGCGGCGCTGGCGGCGCCGGTCGTCCTCTGGGCGGACGGCCGGCGCAGGGGTGCGCCTGCTTCCCGGGAGGACGACGCGTGAACGTCTGGATCGCGATCGGTGTGACCGTCCTGGGGTGCTACGCCGTCAAGCTGGCCGGGCTGCTGGTGCCCACAGGGACCCTCGAGCGGCCCCTTGTCCAACGGCTTGCCGCGTTGCTGCCCGTCGCGCTGCTCGCGGCCCTCACGGCCGAGCAGACCTTCGCCGACGGGCAGACGCTGGTGCTGGACGCGCGGGCCGCCGGGCTCGGAGCAGCGGCCGTGGCACTGGTGCTGCGCGCCCCGTTCCTGGTCGTCGTCGCGGCGGCCGTGGTGGTGACCGCGGGGGCGCGGGCCATAGGGGCGTGGTGATCACTCGATGGCGCGGCCGTAGGCGCTGAGGGTGCGCAGGGCCTCGATCGTCACGACCGGGCCGGCCTCCAGGGCGGGGGCCGGGGACCAGCGGCGCCGTCGGACGGGCCAGCCGCCGTCTCCCTGCTGCTGGGCCGCGAGGTGGTCCAGGGAGCGGGTCATCTCGTCGTCCGTGAACCACGCGCGCGCGAGAGAGCGCGGTGTCCTCGCGTAGTCGTACGGGAAAGGGTGCGTGCCGGAGGCACAGCCGGGGGAGACCGGATTCTCGTCCAGGTGGTCGGGGTCCAGGGCCACCAGGCCCTGTGCGCGCACCAGGCGGCCCAGGCGGTCGGCGGCCGCCTCCGCACGCGCGCGGTCGGGGGCGGAGTCCAGGAAGGTCACGGCGGCCTCGATCTCGTAGGGGTGCGACTTCTCGAGGGACTCGACCGCCTGCCAGCAGAAGTCCGTGGCCCGGAACAGCCAGGCGTGCCACACCTCGTTGCGGTGCAGCAGCCCCACCACCGGGCCGGTGGACAGGAGGTCGCCGGGCGGGTCGGCCACGACCGGCAGGAAGGGGGCCGTCGGGTAGCCGCGTCCGCTGGGATGGATCGCCGGGAGCGCGCCGTCCGCCGTGGAGACGGAGGTCAGGTAGCGGCACACGCGTTCCACGCGCTGGCCGGCGCAGCGCCCCACGGCGTCCAGGACGCGCAGGGCGCGGGCGGTGTGCAGCGGCTGGCTGACCGGGCCGCGCAGATCAGGCTCCAGCGCGTGGCCGTACCCGCCGTCCTCATTGCGGTAGGCCTCCAGCGCCGTCTCCACCGGGTCGGCGGCTGCGCCACGGAAGTGGTGGGCGAAGAGGCGCTGCTCCAGCACGCGCGCGGTGAGCCAGACGAACCGCTCCGCGCGCGTGACAGGGCTGTGCGGCGCGGGCGTCGGGGGGAGTGTGGAAGCTCCTGTTTCGGCCATGGGTCAGACCGTAGGGCGGAATGCGGCGCCCGCAGGCGGTCCTGGCTCAGGCCCACCCCCAGGGGCGGGATACTGGAGTCATGCGGTTGACGGTCTTCTGGCAGCGGATGGCGGAGCACTTCGGTCCGGGCTACGCCGACACCTTCGCGCGCGACCACGTGATGTCGGAGCTCGGGGGGCGCACCGTGCACGAGGCGCTGGAGGCCGGCTGGGACGCCAAGGAGGTCTGGCACGTGGTCTGCGGGGTGATGGACGTGCCCCGGGAGAGGCGCTGACCGACTCGCCACGAAGGCCCTTGACCGGTCGAGCGGACGGTTGAACGGTCAAAAGATCGCTGCCGGGTCACGAAGATCGCAGGCGGGCAGACGGCTGTCGGTGGCGTGGGCGAGACTTGGTTCGTGGCACCCACTGACGAGACCGGGCAGGAAGCCCAGCAGTCCTCCCCGTTCGGTACGACGCCCCCGGCCGGGCCCCCGGCCGGAGGGTCCGCCGGGCCGAACGGCCGCATGCCGCGCTGGCTGCCGCGCGCCATGGTGCTCGCGCTTGCCCTCGTCGCCGCGTTCCAGCTGGGCAGCTGGGCCTTCCACCAGGTCACCGGCCTGCTGATCAACATCCTCATCGCGTTCTTCCTGGCGCTCGCCATCGAACCGGCCGTGAGCTGGATGGCCTCGCGCGGCCTGCGCAGAGGACTGGCCGCGTTCATCGTCTTCATCGGCGTGGTGATCGTGTCGGCGGGCTTCGTCACGCTGCTCGGTTCCATCCTCGCGGACCAGATCATCAAGATGATCGAGGGCTTCCCGGAGTACCTCGACTCCGTCATCCACTGGATCAACACCCACTTCAAGACCGACCTGAAGCGCGTGGACATCCAGGAAGGTGTGCTCCGCTCCGACTGGCTGCGCAACTACGTGCAGAACAGCGCCACGGGCGTCCTGGACGTGTCCGCCCAGGTCCTCGGGGGCCTCTTCCAGCTGCTGACGATCGCGCTGTTCTCGTTCTACTTTGCCGCGGACGGTCCCCGGCTGCGCCGCGCGCTCTGCTCCGTCCTGCCGCCCGCGCGTCAGGCCGAGGTGCTGCGCGCCTGGGAGATCGCCGTGAACAAGACCGGCGGCTACATCTACTCGCGCGGCCTGATGGCGCTGATCTCCGGCGCGGCGCACTTCGTCCTGCTGCAGATACTGGACGTGCCCTACGCGCCCGTGCTCGCGGTGTGGGTGGGCCTGGTGTCGCAGTTCATCCCCACCATCGGCACGTATCTCGCGGGCGCCCTGCCCATGCTGATCGCGTTCACGGTGGACCCCTGGTACGCGCTGTGGGTGCTGATCTTCGTCGTGATCTACCAGCAGTTCGAGAACTACGTGCTGCAACCCAAGCTGACCTCGAAGACCGTCGACATCCACCCCGCGGTCGCCTTCGGCTCGGTGATCGCGGGTACGGCGCTCCTCGGTGCCGTCGGCGCGCTGATCGCCATCCCGGCCATCGCCACGCTCCAGGCCTTCCTGGGGGCCTACGTGAAGCGCTACGCCGTCACGGACGACCCGCGTGTGCACGGCCATCGCTGGCGGGGGGAGGGGCCGGGCCTGATGGCGCGCACGAGGCGGCTCTGGGCACGGCGGCCGGGTGCGGAGCGACCGGAGGAGCCGGAGAACCCGGGGGACCCGGAGGGCGGAGGGCCCGGCAAGGGCTCCTCCTGATCTCGTCGTACGGGGGGCCGGGCCACCACGTGGCATCGGCTGCCGTCGCCTGGCGTGCTTGACACGAAAATCGAACATCCATTCTCATGGGGTCTCCGGCGCGGCTCAACGGCGAGCATTTCGACGTACTTTGGGTAGAGAAGTGCCCGAGTTATCCACAGGCCGGACGTGCGTCGGGGCGCATTGTCAGTGGCAGGCGTTAGCGTCTTTGACGTGAAGCGATCGACTCAAGCAAATCGGGTGGAACCCATGGCAGGAACCGACCGCGAGAAGGCCCTGGATGCCGCGCTCGCACAGATTGAACGGCAATTCGGCAAGGGCGCGGTCATGCGCATGGGTGACCGGACGAAGGAGCCCATCGAGGTCATCTCGACCGGGTCGACCGCCCTCGACGTGGCCCTCGGCGTGGGCGGGCTGCCGCGCGGCCGTGTCGTGGAGATCTACGGCCCGGAGTCCTCGGGTAAGACGACCCTGACCCTGCACGCGGTGGCGAACGCGCAGAAGTCCGGCGGTCAGGTCGCCTTCGTCGACGCGGAGCACGCCCTCGACCCCGAGTACGCGAAGAAGCTCGGCGTCGACATCGACAACCTGATCCTGTCCCAGCCGGACAACGGCGAGCAGGCCCTGGAGATCGTGGACATGCTGGTCCGCTCCGGTGCCCTCGACCTCATCGTCATCGACTCCGTCGCCGCGCTCGTCCCGCGCGCGGAGATCGAGGGCGAGATGGGCGACAGCCACGTGGGTCTGCAGGCCCGCCTGATGAGCCAGGCCCTGCGGAAGATCACCAGCGCGCTCAACCAGTCCAAGACCACCGCGATCTTCATCAACCAGCTCCGCGAGAAGATCGGCGTGATGTTCGGCTCCCCGGAGACCACGACCGGTGGCCGGGCGCTGAAGTTCTACGCCTCGGTGCGCATCGACATCCGCCGCATCGAAACCCTCAAGGACGGCACGGAGGCGGTCGGCAACCGCACCCGCTGCAAGGTCGTCAAGAACAAGGTCGCGCCGCCCTTCAAGCAGGCCGAGTTCGACATCCTCTACGGCCAGGGCATCAGCCGTGAGGGCGGCCTGATCGACATGGGCGTGGAGCACGGCTTCGTCCGCAAGGCCGGAGCCTGGTACACGTACGAGGGCGACCAGCTCGGCCAGGGCAAGGAGAACGCGCGCAACTTCCTGAAGGACAACCCCGACCTGGCCAACGAGATCGAGAAGAAGATCAAGGAGAAGCTGGGCGTCGGCGTGCGTCCCGAGGAGCCGGCCGCCGAGCCGGGCACGGATGCCGCGGTCTCCGCCGCTCCGGCCGACGCCGCGCCCGCGGTGCCCGCCCCGGCGGCGGCCAAGACCGGCAAGTCCAAGGCCGCCACAGCCAAGAGCTGACCCGTGACACGACGAACCGACTGGGCGGAGTACGAGTACACCGCCTCCGGTGGCCCTTGGGGGAGGGGCACCGGAGACGACGCGGGCTCGGCTGTGGACGGTGACGGCGAGTACGGGACCGACGGGTCGTACGGGGAGGACGAGGGGCCGCACGGGGGCGGCTCCCACGACAGCGACTCACCCGGCGCAGGCTCACGCGGAGGAGGTTCACGCAGAGACGGCTCGCGTGACGGCGGGGCGCGTCGTGGGCGTGGACGTCGCCGGCAGGGCTTCGGTGAGGTGATTACCGAAGACGGAGGCTCCCCCTCTTCGTCGAGGGCCGAGCAGGGGGAGCCTCCAGGGGACCCGGTCGAGCAGGCTCGGGCGATCTGCCTGCACCTGCTCACCGGGACCCCGCGGACCCGCAAGCAACTCGCCGACGCCCTGCGCAAGCGGCAGATCCCGGACGACGCAGCCGAGGGGGTGCTGTCGAGACTGGAAGAGGTCGGCCTCATCAACGACAGCGCCTTCGCGGACGCCTGGGTGGAGTCCCGCCACCACGGCCGGGGGCTGGCGCGGCGTGCGCTCGCCCGGGAGCTGCGGACCAAGGGCGTCGACTCCACGCTGATCGACGAGGCCGTCTCCCAGCTCGAGCCCGAGCAGGAAGAGGCGACCGCGCGTGAACTCGTCGCGCGCAAGCTCCGCTCCACCCGGGGGCTCGACCGCGACAAGCGACTCCGGCGCCTCGCGGGCATGCTCGCCCGAAAGGGCTACTCCGAGGGCATGGCCCTGCGCGTGGTCCGGCAGGCACTGGAGGAGGAGGGCGAGGACCCGGACTTTCTCGGGGACGAACAGTTCTGATTCTGCGGTGTGATCACACGACCGGAAGCCCCGACGCCTTCCACGCCTGGAACCCGCCGACCAGGTCGGTGGCCCGGTACAGGCCCAACTGGTGCAGGGACTGAGCCGCCAGGCTGGAGGCGTAGCCCTCGTTGCAGATCACGACGACACGCAGGGAGTGGCTCGTGGCCTCGGCCGCACGGTGGCTGCCCTGCGGGTCGAGACGCCACTCCAGCTCGTTGCGCTCGACGACGAGCGCACCGGGGATGAGGCCGTCGCGCTCGCGCAGCGCCGCGTAGCGGATGTCCACCAGCAGCGCGTCACCGGTCTCGGCGGCCTCGTACGCCTCCTGCGGCTCGATCCGCTCGTAGCCCGCGCGCACGCGCTCCAGCAACTCGTCGATGCCGACGGGAGGTTGGACGTCGCCACTGGAGCTGCCGCTGCCGCCGCTGCCACTCACCGGCTCCTGTATGGCGCTCACTGCCAGTCCTCCGGCCGCTCCACCTGCTCGAGCCGGAGGATCGGCCCACTACGGCTGTAGCGGCGGATCTGCGGCAGGGGCGGGTAGTAGGCGTGGACGGAGATCGCGTGCCGCTCGGGGGACTCGTTGAGCACCTCGTGGACGTGGTGCCGGCCGAAGGCGCGGCCCTGGCCCGACGACAGCCGGCGTTCCCGGTCCACACCGTCGGAGAGCTCCAGGGTCTTCCAGCCGTCGGTGGGCAGCCGTGCGGCGAGCGAGTTCTCCTTGAGCTCGCCCGACGCGGTCAGAAAGGCCCCGACGGAGTCGGCGTGGTCGTGCCAGCCGGTGCCCGTGCCGGGCGGCCAGCCGATCAGCCAGGCCTCACTGCCGCCGGGCCCCTCCAGCCGCACCCAGGTACGGCCTTCGGGGTCGAGCGGCAGGGATTCGATCAGCTCGGTATCGGCGGCCGTACGCCGGACGAAGTCGAAAAGGTCGGCCTGGGTGGGTCCGGAAGACGTGGAGGGGCCGGACGTAGGGACAGTGGAGGAGCCGGACGTAGAGACAGAGGAAGGAGATGCGGAGGGGGATACAGACACGGGTGCCGTCCTGGAGGTCCTGATGCGGGTTCGCACGGGAGGCGCGTCGGCCGGCAGGGAGAGCGCGGCGCGCGCGGACGAAAGAAGGATGCGAAGTCAGCAGGACGGGCGACACACGCAGCCCGCATAGCGGAGGAGGTCCATATGGACCCTCCGCCACAGGCGCACACAGGTGTCGGTCACGCACCGGAGTACACCACGGCCGTCCGGGCAGGTCAACTCACTGTCACCATGCGGACGCACTGTGACAGAGAGCACGACCCATCCGGCGCCTGACGTCAGCGCGAGCCGGCCGACGCACCGGCCTCCGCCTGCGCCTTGACCGGCCCGCCCAACGCGGCCTCGGCCGCCGTGTACAGATCGGCCGGGCGCACTCCGCTCAGCGCGGTCACGAGATGCCCGTCGGGCCGCACCAGGAGCACCGTGTGCGCGGCAGCACCCGGATAGCTCTCGGCGACCAGCAGCTCGGCGTGGTGCGGCAGCGCCGTGACCGCGGCGGCGAGCTGGGGCATGATGCCGGCGCTCACCCAGTGCCTGCGCTCCCACACGCCCGTGCCGGGGGCGATCAGCACCACGAGCAGCGCGCCGCGGCCGAGCCGGTCCCGCAGCCGGACGAAGGTGCCGTCCTCCGCGGTGACTCGTACGTCGATGACCGAGGAGCCGGGAGCTGTCCGGACCGGAACCTCTCCTTCGAGGGGTGGGGGCGCGAGTGGCGAGTCGGCGTACGCCCCCGGCGCGCCCAGCTGGCCGTGCCCCAAGTGGCCGTCCGTGAGGAGCGAGTCGTGGCCCCGGGCCGAGCCGGGGACGTAGGAGCGCAGGCCTCCGCCGCCGCGCAGCAGGGGCAGGGCCTGGTCTGCTGCGCGGAGCCGGGCCGCCACGATCGCCCGGCGTTCGGTCTGGTAGCTGTCGAGGAGCGCCTCGTGCGGCCCGTGGTGCCAGGCCAGGGCCAGTTTCCAGGCGAGGTTGTCGGCGTCCCGCAGGCCCTCGTCCAGCCCGTGCGTGCCCAGGGAGCCGTGGAGGTGCGCCGCGTCCCCCGCCAGGAAGACGCGGTCGGCACGCCAGCGGCGGGCCAGCCGGTGGTGGACGGTGTGCACACCGGTGTCCAGAAGCTCGTACGGCGGGGTCGTGCCGCCCGACCAACCCGCCAGGGTCTCCCGGATGCGGGTCAGCAGCAGCTCGGGTGTGACCAGGTCCTTTCCGGGCGGCAGGAGCCAGTCCAGACGCCAGACGCCGTCCGGCAGGGGGCGCGCGGTGACCTCGCCGGCCGAGGGGCCCGACATGCGCCACGGCGGCATGCGGTGCAGCAACGCCTCGTTGTACCAGGGCAGTTCCGTCCGCAGCGCGGCGACGGCGTGACGTTCCACCGCCGTACGGCCGGGGAAGCGGATGTCCTGGAGCTTGCGCACGGTCGAGCGGGGGCCGTCGCAGCCGACCAGGTAACTGCCGCGCCACCACGTGCCCTTGGGGCCGCGCGTGTGGGCCGTGACGCCCGAGGACTCCTGCTCCATGCCGTCGAGCCGGCTCTCCACCGCGACCTTGACGAGCGGTTCGCCCGCGAGGGCCGCGCGCAGGGCGCCGGTCAGCTCGTGCTGGGCGATGTGCAGCGGGACGGGCTCGGTGCCGTCGAAAAAGACCTCACGCATCACCTGCTTGCGCCGCACCGACCGCCATCCGGCCCAGTGGGCGCCGATCCGGTCCAGGGGGACGCCGGTCAGCCGTTCGATGAGGGCGGTGGTGTCCTCGCGGAGGACCACGGTGCGCGACGCACGGGGTTCGTCCTTGCCCGGCCCCTCGTCGAGAACCACGCACGGCACCTCCTGACGCGCCAGCGCCAAGGCGAGCGTGAGCCCGACGGGCCCCGCTCCGACGACGATCACCGGGTCCACGGCGCGGCGCCCCCTGCCCGTGGTGACGTCCCGAGGGACGTAGGTGAACACGAAGTTGGAGCAGGGTGCACGATCACAGAACGTATGCAACCCATTGCCGGTGCTTGCGTCAAGTGACCAGGGGCAGTGGCGATCATGCCACTGCCCCTGAGTATGTCATCCGGGTTGACCGAGTGTCAGACGGTGCCTCCGGTGCCGGTCCCGGTGGTGCCGGCGATCTGCGCGTCGTCCGCGGCCACGACCGCGCCCGTGGACTTCTTGGCCTGCCGCAGCCGGCGCTCGAGCCAGCTCGCGAAGGACGTGAGGGCGAAGTTGAGCGCGATGAAGATGACAGCCACGACCGTGAAGCTGGCGATGATGTTCGCGCCGTAGTAGCCGCTCATCGTGTTCGCCGAGGAGAGCAGCTCGGCGTAGGTGAGAACGGCGCCGCCGAGCGCCGTGTCCTTCACGATGACGACGAGCTGACTCACGATGGCCGGGAGCATCGCGGTGACCGCCTGCGGCAGGAGGATCAGGCGCATCAGCTGCCCCTTGCGCAGGCCGATCGCCTGCGCCGCCTCGGACTGGCCCTTGGGCAGGGCCAGGATGCCCGCCCGGACGATCTCGGCGAGGACGGACGCGTTGTACAGCACCAGGCCGGTGACGACCGCGTAGAGCGGACGGTCGTCGGAGCTGACGTTGGTGTACTCGGCGAACAGAGCGAGGCCGAAGATCATCAGGACCAGCACGGGGATGGACCGGAAGAACTCGACCACAATCGCGGCCGGAACCCGGACCCACACGTGGTCCGAAAGGCGGGCGATGCCGAGGACCGCGCCGAGCGGCATCGCGATGATCACCGCCAGGGCGGCCGCCTTCAGAGTGTTCAGCAGACCCGGCCAGATATAGGTGGACCAGGCCTCAGTGCCGGAGAAGAACGGTTCCCACAGGGCCCACTCCAACTGGCCCTTGTCCTCGAGGGTGCTGAACACCCACCACAGCAGGGCCGCGGCGGCTGCCACGAAGACCACAGTGAGGACGGCGTTGCGCCGCTTGGCCCGAGGGCCCTGGGCGTCGTACAGAACGGAACTCATCGCTTCACCGCCACCTTCTTGCCCACCCAACCGAGGATCAGACCGGTCGGCAGCGTCAGAACCACGAAGCCGAACGCGATGATCGCCGCGATCAGCAGCAACTGGGCCTCGTTCTCGATCATCTCCTTCATCAACACCGCCGCCTCGGCGACACCGATGGCGGCCGCGACCGTGGTGTTCTTGATGAGGGCGATCAGCACGTTCGCCAGCGGGACGACAGACGAACGGAACGCCTGCGGCAGCACGACCAGACCCAGCACCTGGCGGAAGCTGAGACCGATCGCCCGAGCCGCCTCCGCCTGCCCGACCGGCACCGTGTTGATGCCGGAGCGCAGCGCCTCGCACACGAAGGACGAGGTGTAGAAGATCAGGCCCAGGACCGCCAGCCGGAAGTTGATCGTCTCGACGTCATCGGCGCCGAGGGAGACACCCAGCGTCTGGTTCAGGCCCAGCGACGTGAACAGGATGATGACGGTCAGCGGGATGTTCCGCACGATGTTCACGTACGCGGTCCCGAAACCGCGCATCAGCGGCACCGGGCCGACGCGCATGGCGGCCAGCATGGTGCCCCAGATGAGAGAGCCGACGGCCGACAGCGCAGCGAGTTGCACTGTCGTCCAGAAGGCTCCCAGCAGGTCGTAATCCTCAAGAAAGTCGAACACGATCTCCCGCGCTTCCGCGTATAGGGATGCCCCGGTGCGCCGCCCCGCAGGGCGGCGCACCCGTCAGGCGTTGCCTCAGCTCTTGATGTCGCCGATCTTCGGCGCGGGCTCGTTCTTGTAGTTCGCCGGGCCGAGGTTCTTGTCCACGGCCTTCTGCCAGGCACCGTCGGCCACCATGGCCTCGAGCGCCTTGTTGATGTCGGCCTTGAGGTCGCTGCCCTTCTTGACACCGATGCCGTAGTTCTCGTTGGTCAGCTTGAAGCCGCCGAGCTTGAACTTGCCCTTGAACTGCGACTGGGCGGCGTAACCCGCGAGGATGGAGTCGTCGGTGGTCAGCGCGTCGACGGCACCGTTCTGCAGACCGGGCAGGCAGGCGGAGTACGTCGGGTACGGCTGCAGCTGAGCCTTCGGCGCCAGCTTGTCCTTCACGTTCTGCGCGGAGGTGGAGCCGGTCACCGAGCAGAGCTTGGCGTTGTTGAGGTCCTCCGGCGACTTGATCTTGTTGTCGTCGGACCGGACCAGCACATCCTGGTGAGCCAGCAGGTAAGGCCCGGCGAAGTCGACCTTCTCCTGGCGCTCCGGGGTGATCGAGTAGGTCGCGGCGATGAAGTCGACGTCACCACGCTGCAGCATGGTCTCGCGGTCGGCGCTCTTCGCTTCCTTCCACTCGATCTGGTCCTCGTTGTAACCGAGCTTCTTCGCGACGTACGTGGCGACGTCGACGTCGAAGCCGGCGTAACCCTGCGGCGTCTTCTGGCCGAGGCCGGGCTGGTCGAACTTGATGCCGACCGTGATCGACTTGCCGCCGCCGTCAGAGCCCGAGTCGCCGCCCGTGCTGTTGTCACCACCGCACGCGGTGGCGGTCAGGGCGAGGGCGAACACGGTGGCCGAGGCGGCGGTGACCTTGCGGAGCTTCATGATGAACATCCTTTGACTGGTGAAGAGATGCGGGCCCACGAAGGGCGGGCGACGTAGGGCGCGTCCGGCGCGACCCGCGCCGTCAGTGGTGCAGGATC
This sequence comes from Streptomyces sp. NPDC044719, assembly GCF_056433405.1. Taxonomy (NCBI): domain Bacteria; kingdom Bacillati; phylum Actinomycetota; class Actinomycetes; order Kitasatosporales; family Streptomycetaceae; genus Streptomyces; species Streptomyces sp. NPDC044719. Next base: position 527,461 of record NZ_JBWKHE010000008.1, on the reverse strand, counting down.
TTCGACAGGAAGTCCTTGGCACGGTCACTGCGCGGATTGCTGAAGAACTGGTCGGGCGCAGCCTCCTCGACGATTCGGCCGTCCGCCATGAACACCACGCGGTTTGCGGCCGATCGTGCGAAGCCCATCTCATGGGTGACGACGATCATGGTCATGCCGTCGCGGGCGAGCTGCTGCATGACCTCCAGCACCTCGTTGATCATCTCGGGGTCGAGCGCGGAGGTCGGCTCGTCGAAGAGCATGACCTTCGGCTCCATGGCCAGCGCCCGCGCGATCGCGACGCGCTGCTGCTGGCCGCCGGAGAGCTGTGCGGGGTACTTCTCGGCCTGCGCGCCCACGCCGACCCGGTCGAGCAGGGCCCGAGCCCGCTCCTCGGCCGCCTTCTTGTCCTTCTTGCGGACCTTGATCTGGCCGAGCATCACGTTCTCGAGCACGGTCTTGTGCGCGAAGAGGTTGAAGGACTGGAAGACCATTCCGACGTCGGCCCGGAGCTTGGCCAGCTCCTTGCCCTCGTGGGGCAGCGGCTTGCCGTCGATCGTGATCGTGCCGGAGTCGGTCGTCTCCAGGCGGTTGATGGTGCGGCACAGGGTGGACTTTCCGGACCCGGAGGGTCCGATGACCACGACGACTTCGCCGCGGGCGATCGTCAGGTCGATGTCCTGGAGTACGTGCAACGCGCCGAAGTGCTTGTTGACGCTCTTCAGGACGACCAGTTCGCCGGTCGCGGCCACATCTTCCTTGGCCACCGATACTTCGGTCATCGCTCTCAGGCTCCGTCCTCCTCGGTTTCGGAGGACAGTAGTTACCCTCTACGACCTGCGTCATTACATCTGAGGGGAATCTGAGCATCACGATCCGATAGCAATCGGACACGTGTCGTAGCACTTGTGAGCAGCGCTCATATCGGCCGGGTAACGGAAGCTCTCCGCAACCGGAACCCTCTTGACGTCGTCCTCATCCATCAGCGTGACTGCAAGGCGTGCACGCGCGCGTGCACGCGTTTTTGTACACAGATAGATCGTACGGCCAGTGAACCGAAGGGGGCTCGGATGAGACTGCTGCTCGTCGAGGACGACAACCACGTCGCCGCCGCCCTGTCGGCTGTCCTGGCGCGGCACGGGTTCGACGTCACGCACGCGCGCAGCGGTGAGGAGGCCCTCCAGGCGCTGGTCCCCGAGAGCGACTGCTTCGGTGTCGTCCTCCTCGACCTCGGCCTGCCGGACCAGGACGGATACGAGGTCTGCGGCAAGATCCGCAAGCGCACCGGCACCCCGGTGATCATGGTCACCGCCCGCTCCGACGTCCGCTCCCGCATCCACGGCCTCAACCTCGGCGCCGACGACTACGTGGTGAAGCCGTACGACACCGGGGAGCTGCTCGCCCGCATCCACGCGGTGAGCCGGCGCACCTCCCACGAGGACACCTCCAGCGGCATCGAGACCGAGCTGCGGCTCGGCCCGGTGCACATCGAGCTGCCCAACCGCCGGGTCAGCGTGGACGGGTCGGCGATCCAGCTGACCCGCAAGGAGTTCGACCTGCTGGCCCTTCTCGCGCAGCGGCCCGGGGTGGTCTTCCGCCGGGAGCAGATCATCAGTGAGGTGTGGCAGACCAGCTGGGAGGGGACCGGGCGGACCCTTGAGGTGCATGTGGCGTCCCTGCGCGCCAAGCTGCGCATGCCGGCCCTCATCGAGACCGTACGCGGAGTCGGCTACCGGCTCGTCGCGCCTGCCGGGTAGCGGGGCCGGGTGCGCACTCGTCTGCTCCCGCTGCTGATCATCCTGATGGCGGCCGTGCTGCTCGCGCTCGGCGTCCCGCTCGCCGTCAGCCTGGCCGGGGCCCAGCAGCAGAAGGTCGTCGTCGACCGGATCGACGACACCGCGCGCTTCGCCGCCCTCGCCCAGTTCGTCACCGACTCGCCCACCGGCACCGCCGGCGCGTTCGAGAACGAACGCCTGGCCACGCTCAGCAGCGAACTCGACAGTTACTACGACGTCTACGGCATCCGGGCCGGCGTTTTCTACCGCAGCGGCAGTGCCATGGCTCACGCACCGGCCAGGTGGTCCCTGCCGGAAGAGGGCGAGGTGCGCGACGCCTTCGACGAGGCGCTGCTCAGCCGCCGCAGCCACGACCCGAAGCAGGTCTGGCCCTGGCAGCGCCACAACCTGGTGGTCGCCTCGCCGGTCATCCGGGACGGGGACGTCGTCGCGGTCGTCGTCACCGACTCGCCCACCGGGCAGATGCGCTCGCGCACCCTGCACGGCTGGCTGGTCATCGGCGCGGGCGAGGCGGCCGCGATGCTGCTGGCCGTCGGCGCCGCACTGCGGCTGACCGGCTGGGTCCTGCGGCCGGTCCGCGTTCTCGACGCCACCACCCACGACATCGCCACCGGACGGCTCAAGTCCCGGGTCGCGGCCGCCGGCGGACCGCCCGAACTCCGGCGTCTGGCCAGGTCGTTCAACGAGATGGCGGACAACGTCGAGGACGTGCTCGAGCAGCAGCGCGCCTTCGTCGCCGACGCCTCGCACCAGCTGCGCAACCCGCTCGCCGCGCTGCTGCTGCGCATCGAGCTGCTCTCCTTCGAACTGCCCGAGGGCAACAAGGAGATCGCCTCCGTCCAGGCCGAGGGCAAGCGCCTCGCGCAGGTCCTGGACGATCTGCTGGATCTGGCGCTGGCCGAGCACACCGAGGCGGACCTGAGGATCACCGACATCGGCGAGCTCGCCGCCGAACGCCTCGCGGCCTGGGCCCCGACCGCCGAGGCCAAGGGCGTACGCCTGATCGGCGACTGCCCGCCCACGACGGGGTGGGCCGACCCGGTCGCGCTGTCCAGCGCGCTGGACGCGGTCATCGACAACGCGGTGAAGTTCACGCCCGAGGACCAGACTGTCGAGGTGACCGTCGCCTCCAACGGCGCCACGTCAACCATCGTCGTCACCGACCACGGCCCCGGCCTCACCGACGAGGAGCTGGCCCGCATCGGCGACCGTTTCTGGCGCAGCAGCCGCCACCAGAACATCAAGGGTTCGGGCCTCGGACTGTCCATCTCGCGGGCGCTGCTCGCGGCGGGCGGCGGTTCCATCGCGTACGACCGTCACGAGCCGCACGGGCTGCGGGTGACGGTGACGGTGCCCAGGTCGGGTCCTACGGCTTGACGGACTGGTAGTAGCGCTGGGCGCCGCGATGCAGCTGGAGCGGGTCGGTGTAGATCGCCGTGCGGACGTCGACCAGCTGGGCGGAGTGGACGGTCGCGCCGATGCCGTCCCGGCTGTCGATCACCGTACGGGTCAGCCACTCGGTGAGCCGGGGGTCCATGTCGCTGCGCGTCACCAGCAGGTTGGACACCGCCAGGGTCGGCACCGGGTCACCCCGCTGGATGGTGGGGTAGGCCGATTCCGGCATCTTGGTGGCGCGGTAGTACCGCGTGGCACCGCCCTGGTCGTGCAGCTTGGCGACGAGCCCGGCGTCGATCGGCACGAACCGGAAGGCGGAGGACGACTTCTTGGCGAGGCGGCTGAGCCCGTCCGTGGGCAGGCCGCCCGACCAGAAGAACGCGTCGAGGCCGTGACCCAGCCGCTTGGGACCGGTGTCGATGCCGTCCGAGGAGGGCTTGATGTCCTTCTCGGGGTCGATCCCGGCCGCCTTGAGGACCCCGTTCGCGATCAGCCGCACGCCGGAGTTCGGCAGCCCTATGGCGACGCGCTTGCCCCGCAGGTCGGCGACGGAGCGGATGTCCGAGTCCGGCGGTACGACGAGCTGCAGGTAGTCGTCGTACAGGCGGGCCATACCGCGCAGCCGTCCGGCGCTCGCACCGTGGTCGAGCTTGTACGTGGCGACCGCGTCCGCCGCAGCGATCGCGAAGTCGGCCTTGCCCGTGGCCACGTCCGAGACGTTCTCCTGCGAGCCGGCGCTGGTCAGCAAGCGCACCCTCAGGTCCGGCATGTCCTGGTCGATCTCGGAGCGCAGGAGTTCGCCGTACTCGTGGTAGACGCCGGCACGCGTGCCCGTGCTGAACGTGATCGCCCCGCCCGGAGGCTCCTCGGCCCAGGGGCGCAGCCACGACAGCAGCAGCCCGAGGACCAGGAGGGAGGCGGCGCCGCCCTGCAGGGCCAGGCGCCTGCCGATACGGGGGAACATCTTGGACATGCGCGAGATCCTGCCAGCCTTGGTGCCCCGCTGACCAGGGGCGGGGTCCGGCACCGGGGCGGGGAGGAGTGTCAGTGGCGGCCGCTACTGTCGTCCCCATGAGCTCCTCGCCCGCTGACCTGGTCCGTGAATTTCACCTCGCCTTCGGCCTGGACGCCCGCAGTACCCCGACGGAGGTCTCCCCGGAACTCGCCGCCCACCGCGGCGAACTCCTCGCGGAGGAGGCCGCGGAGGTCGCCGAGGTGTCGGTCCGGGGCCCGCTCGACAAGCTCGCCCACGAACTGGCGGACGTCGTCTACGTCGCCTACGGCACCGCACTCGTCCATGGGATCGACCTCGACGCGGTACTGACCGAGATCCACCGCTCCAACATGACCAAGATCGGCCCCGACGGCACGGTCTCCCGACGTGAGGACGGCAAGGTCCTCAAGGGCGAGCACTACGAGGCACCGGATGTGCCGGGGGTGCTGCGGAGGCAGGGGTGGGCTCCGGGCAGTGACCGGAGGCCGCCGAGGTGACCCACCCCCCTCCTCAGTCGCCCACCGGCGCCTCCGCCTCGGCCTTCCGGGGCGCGGGTTCCGGGGCTCCCCGGCGGGTCTCGCGGCGGCCGCTCCACCACATCGCCACCGGCTCCGTGTAGCGCGCGGTGAGGGGGCCCAGGACGACCAGGATGAGGACGTAGGCCGTGGCCAGTGGGCCGAGGGACGGTTCGATGCCGGCCGCGACCGCCAGTCCGGCGATGACGATCGAGAACTCCCCGCGGGCCACCAGCGCACCGCCCGCCCGCCAGCGGCCCTTGACGGAGATCCCGGCGCGCCGGGCCGCCCAGTAGCCGGTGGCGATCTTCGTCAGGGCCGTGACGACGGCCAGCGCGAGGGCGGGCAGCAGGACGGGCGGGATGCTGGACGGGTCGGTGTGCAGTCCGAAGAAGACGAAGAAGACCGCCGCGAACAGGTCGCGCAGAGGGCTGAGGAGGGTGTGCGCACCCTCCGCCACCTCTCCCGACAGCGCGATGCCCACCAGGAAGGCACCCACCGCCGCCGACACCTGGAGCTGCTGCGCGACACCCGCGACCAGGATCGTCAGGCCCAGCACCACCAGCAGCAGCTTCTCCGGGTCGTCGCTGGAGACGAACCGCGAGATGAGCCTGCCGTAGCGCAGGGCGAGGAACAGCACGAGCCCGGCCGCGCCCAGCGCGATCGCCAGGGTCACACTGCCGGCCATCAGCCCGGCGCCCGCCACCAGTGCCGTGACGATGGGCAGGTACACGGCCATCGCCAGATCCTCGAGCACCAGCACGCTGAGGATGACGGGTGTCTCCCGGTTGCCGACCCGGCCCAGGTCGCCGAGCACCTTCGCGATCACGCCGGACGACGAGATCCAGGTGACACCGGCCAGGACGACGGCGGCCACCGGCCCCCAGCCGAGCAGCAGCGCCACCGCCGCTCCGGGCAGCGCGTTGAGCGCGCAGTCGACCAGACCGGACGGGTAGTGCGTCTTGAGGTTGGAGACCAGATCGCTCGCCGTGTACTCCAGGCCCAGCATCAGCAGGAGCAGGATGACGCCGATCTCGGCGCCGGTGGCGACGAACTCCTCGCTCGCGCCCAGCGGCAGCAGCCCGCCTTCGCCGAAGGCCAGACCGGCCAGAAGGTACAGCGGTATCGGCGAGAGCCGGAAACGGGCGGCGAACCGGCCGAGCAGGCCGAGGCCGAGGATGATGGAACCGAACTCGATGAGCAGGACCGCGGAGTGCACAGGCTCACTCCCGCCCGAGTATCGTCGCGGCCGCGTCGACGCCCTCACGGGTCCCGACGACGATCAGCGTGTCACCGCCCGCCAGCCGGAAGTCCGGCGCGGGCGACGGAATGGCCTCGGCCCGGCGCAGCACCGCCACGACCGACGCGCCCGTCTCCGTCCGCATCTTCATGTCGCCCAGCACCCGCCCGTTCCAGCGCGAGGTCGCCGCCACCTCGATCCGCTCGGCCACCAGCCCCAGGTCCGTGGTGTACAGCAGGCTCGGGCTGTGGTGGGACGGCTTCAGCGCGTCGATCAGCGAACCCGCCTCCGAGCTGGTCAGCCGCAGCGAATGCGCGCAGGAGTCGGGATCGTCGGCCCGGTACACGTTCACCGTGCGCGTGCCGTCGCGGTGCGCCACCACCGACAGATGGCGGTGTTCGCGGGTCTCCAGGTCGTACTGGACCCCGATACCCGGCAGCGGCGTCGCCCTCAGGCGCGGAGCTGACACGTTTCTTCCCCTTTTTCGTGCTGTTTGGTTTGTTTGTCTTGTTGGTGGTGCTGTGTCGGTGTCGTGAGCGGTGCCGTGAACGCTGTCGATCAACGGACGGGTCAAGTCCGCATGCTGCCATCCGGCCGTACGGTGACGACATGGGTGTTGTGACGGATATACACAGCGGCCGGTCGCCGGAAAGGGTGGAGCGGGAGGTGCCGTACGCGAAGGCCGGAAGGGGCGGATCCAGGAGCGTGTCGTTGTTCTGGCGGATCTTCTCGCTCAACGCCGCGGGCCTGGTCGTGGCCACGGCATTGCTGCTCGGTCCGGTCACCGTGTCCACCCCCGTTCTGGCGGGTGAGGCACTCGTCCTGCTCGTCGGGCTGGTGCTGCTGCTGGCGGGCAACGCGCTCGTGCTGCGCTTCGGCCTCGCGCCCCTGCAACGGCTCGGCAGGGCCATGGCCACCGCCGACCTGCTGCGTCCGGGAACCCGCCCGGTGGTCGCCGGCCCGGCGGAGACGGCCGCGCTGATCACGACGTACAACACGATGCTCGACCGGCTGGAGGCGGAGCGGGCCGCGGGTGCCGCCCGGGCCCTGTCCGCACAGGAGAGCGAACGGCAGCGGATCGCCCGGGAGCTCCACGACGAGGTCGGGCAGACGCTGACCGCCGTCCTGCTCCAGCTGAAGCGCGTCGCCGACCGGGCGCCCGAGGACCTGCGCGAGGAGGTGGGCCAGGCGCAGGAGGCGACCCGCGCCGGCCTGGACGAGATCCGCCGTATCGCCCGCAGGCTGCGTCCCGGTGTCCTGGAGGAGCTCGGGCTTGCCCGTGCCCTGCGCTCGCTCACCTCCGAGTTCACGACCCACGGGCTGACCGTGCGCCACCACGTCACCGGCGACCTCCCCGCCCTGAGCCCGGAATCGGAACTGGTCGTCTACCGGGTGGCCCAGGAAGGCCTGACCAACACCGCCCGCCATGCCACCGCCGACCGCGCCGAACTCCGCCTCGAGCAGGTACCCGGCGGCGTCGAACTCCTCGTACGCGACAACGGCACGGGCGTCGGCGACGCCCCGGAGGGCGCCGGAATCACGGGCATGCGCGAACGCGCCCTGCTGATCGGCGCCGCCCTCACCGTCGAACCGGCCCCCGGCCGGGGCACCGACGTACGCCTGCGCGTACCGGTGACGGAAGGAGCCCGCTGATGTGTCCACACCGGTCAGGCCGAGGAGCCCGCTGATGTCCGCCCCCACCCCGATCCGGGTCCTGCTCGCCGACGACCACACCCTCGTACGCCGAGGAGTGCGCCTCATCCTGGACGGGGAGCCGGACCTGACGGTCGTGGCCGAGGCCGGGGACGGTGCCGAGGCCGTCGCCCGGGCCCGGGACACCGCCGTGGACCTGGCCGTCCTCGATGTCGCCATGCCCCGCATGACCGGTCTCCAGGCGGCCCGTGAACTCTCCCGCCGGCTGCCCGACCTGCACATCCTGATCCTGACGATGTACGACAACGAGGAGTACTTCTTCGAGGCGCTCAGGGCCGGCGCCAGCGGCTACGTCCTCAAGTCCGTCGCCGACCGCGACCTGGTCGAGGCCTGCCGGGCGGCCGTGCGCGACGAGCCGTTCATCTACCCGGGCGCCGAGCGGGCCCTCGTCCGTTCCTACCTGGAGCGGCTGCACCGGGGCGACGGCCTGCCGGAACGGGCCATCACCGAACGCGAGGAGGAGATCCTCAAGCTGGTCGCCGAGGGCCACACCTCGAAGGAGATCGGCGAACTCCTCTTCATCAGCGCCAAGACGGTCGAACGCCACCGCGCCAACCTCCTCCAGAAGCTCGGCATGCGCGACCGCCTGGAGCTGACCCGCTACGCGATCCGCGCCGGCCTGATCGAGCCGTAGGCCCGCGGGCCCTGTTGTCCACAGGCGACCGAGCCACTTCCGGCGACCGCCTACCCTTGTCCCCATGAGCAGCATCGACCGGAGCCAGTCAGTGGGCGGCACGCGCACGTACGAGGTACGCACCTACGGGTGCCAGATGAACGTCCACGACTCCGAGCGATTGTCCGGTCTGCTGGAGGACGCGGGCTATGTGCGCGCCCCCGAGGGCTCCGACGGCGAGGCGGACGTCGTCGTCTTCAACACGTGCGCGGTGCGGGAGAACGCCGACAACAAGCTGTACGGCAACCTGGGCCACCTCGCGCCGAAGAAGGCGAGCCGCCCCGGCATGCAGATCGCGGTCGGCGGCTGTCTGGCGCAGAAGGACCGCGACACCATCGTGAAGCGGGCGCCCTGGGTGGACGTCGTCTTCGGCACGCACAACATCGGCAAGCTGCCCGTCCTGCTGGAACGCGCGCGCGTGCAGGAGGAGGCGCAGGTCGAGATCGCCGAGTCGCTGGAGGAGTTCCCCTCGACGCTGCCGACGCGCCGTGAGAGCGCCTACGCGGCCTGGGTGTCGATCTCCGTCGGGTGCAACAACACCTGCACCTTCTGCATCGTCCCGGCCCTGCGCGGCAAGGAGAAGGACCGCCGCCCCGGCGACATCCTCGCCGAGATCGAGGCCCTGGTCGGCGAGGGCGTCTCCGAGATCACGCTGCTCGGCCAGAACGTCAACGCGTACGGCTCCGACATCGGCGACCGCGAGGCCTTCAGCAAGCTGCTGCGCGCCTGCGGCAGGATCGACGGCCTGGAGCGCGTCCGCTTCACCTCTCCGCACCCGCGTGACTTCACCGACGACGTCATCGCCGCCATGGCCGAGACGCCGAACGTGATGCCGCAGCTGCACATGCCGCTCCAGTCCGGCTCGGACCCGGTCCTGAAGGCCATGCGCCGCTCCTACCGCCAGGATCGCTTCCTGGGGATCATCGAGAAGGTCCGCACCGCCATCCCGCACGCGGCGATCAGCACCGACATCATCGTGGGCTTCCCCGGCGAGACCGAGGAGGACTTCGAGCAGACGCTGCACGTGGTGCGCGAGGCCCGCTTCGCCCAGGCCTTCACCTTCCAGTACTCCAAGCGCCCCGGCACACCGGCCGCCGAGATGGACGGCCAGATCCCCAAGAAGGTCGTCCAGGAGCGCTACGAGCGTCTCGTCGCCCTTCAGGAGGAGATCTCCTGGGAGGAGAACAAGAAGCAGGTCGGCCGCACGCTGGAGCTGATGGTCGCCGAGGGCGAGGGCCGCAAGGACGACACCACCCACCGCCTGTCCGGCCGCGCCCCCGACAACCGGCTCGTCCACTTCACCAAGCCGGACCAGGAGGTCCGCCCCGGCGATGTGGTGACGGTCGAGATCACCTACGCCGCTCCGCACCACCTCCTCGCCGAGGGCGCCGTGCTCGACGTGCGCCGCACGCGCGCGGGCGACGCCTGGGAGAAGCGCAACGCCGAGAAGTCGGGCAAGCCGGCCCAGTCGGCGGGAGTGCTGCTCGGCCTGCCGAAGATCGGCGTGCCCGAGCCGCTGCCGGTCGCGACGAGCGGCTGCGGCCTGGACTGACCGGTCCCGCCTCGGGAGACCCACAGCCTGGTTCGCCGGGCGCGGGATGCGTGCCAGTGGGTCCCCGGGGTTACCCTGCCGATCATGCTTGTCGCCGCCGCTGTCTGCCCCTGCCCGCCGCTTCTGGTCCCCGAGGTAGCCGCGGGCGCCGCACCGGAGCTGGACGCCGCGCGGGCCGCCTGCACGGACGCCCTGGGTGTGCTCGCCGCCGCCCGGCCCGACCGGCTCGTGGTCCTCGGGCCGGGCGGGACGGTGGAGGGCGCCGGACCCGGGACCTACCCGGAGGGCACACGGGGCTCGTTCCGGAGCTTCGGAGTCGATCTCGACGTACGGCTGGGGCCGGCCCCGGGCCCGCGCGGAGAACAGCGGCTGCCGTACTCGCTGGCGGTGGCCGCCTGGCTGCTGGAGCGGACCGGGTGGTCCGGCGCCCCGGTCGAGGGGCTCGGTGTGGGGGAACCCGCCACGCCCGAGAGGTGTGCGCGGACCGGACGGGACGTCGCCGCACGGGCCGACCGGGTCGCGCTGCTGGTGATGGGGGACGCCAGCGCGTGCCGGACGCTCAAGGCCCCGGGCTATCTCGACGAACGGGCGGCGCCCTTCGACGCCGAGGTCGCGCGAGCACTCGGCGCGGCGGACACGGCCGCCCTCACGGCCCTGGACACCCGGCTGGCGCACGAGCTGAAGGCGTCCGGCCGGGCTCCCTGGCAGGTCCTGGCGGGCGCGGCCGAGGGCGCGGACCTCGAGGGGGCGCTGCTGTACGAGGACGCGCCGTACGGGGTGGGATACCTCGTGGCCACCTGGTCGTAGACCGGGCGCCGAGGCACGGATACGGCGGACGGCCGGGAGCCCTCGTGCTCCGCGGCCGTCCGCCGATGTGCCCTTCAGTGCTGCGTTCAGAAGTGCTGCCTTCAGAGAGTCAATGCGTCGACGCGCGCTCAGGAAGCGGGCGGTGGCGCGTTCGGCGGGGTGGTGCCGCCCGCGTTCGGCGGGGGTGTCGTACCGCCCGCATCCGGCGGCGGTGCCGTGCCGGTCGCGTCCGGTCCGTGGTCGCCCTTGTGCGCGAGCCGGTCCATGGCGCCCTTGGCCTTGCCCGTGCCTGACTGGATCTTGTCGCTGTACTTGCCCTTGGTCCTCTTGTCGACGGCGTGCGCGGCCTTCTCGAGACCGTGGTGCACCTTGCCCTCGTGCCGCTGCGCGAGGTCCGAGACCTTGCCCTTGGCCGGGCCCAGCTTGGCCTTCACGTTGTCCAGGAGACCCATCGCTTCACCTTCCCTCGCGCGGGGCGGTCACGTACGGGCGCCCTCGCCGGCCTCGTTGTCGGCAGCCTTGTCGGTGGACTGCTGCTTGGGGATGTCGACGCCTTCGCCCTCGGTGGCCTCGGCACTCGCCTCGGCCGCTTCCGTGACTCCGTCAGCCCCCTTCGCCTCCGGGGCCTCGGCCGCCTCCTCCGCCTCGGGACCGGTCTTCGCCGTGTCTGTCTGAGCCTCGGCGGCAGGCGCCTCAGCCGTGGTCTTCGACCGTCGGAGAAGTCGTGCAAAAACGCCCATATCCACTCCATACGTTACTCGTGCGGGCGAAATCCCGCGTTGCCCGGTGCGTCCGTTTGCGCGGCCCGGGCCACCGCCGCTGTGATCCGGCGGCAGGAACCTCGCAACGGGCAACGACCCCACAGGCGTCGCGTCACGTAACTCGTTCGAGAGCGGGGTTCGAGGTTTGCGAGACTGTCTCGGTGAGCAGTGCACCCCCCGCCCCCCGCGTCATCGCCGTCGTCGGACCAACCGCGGCCGGAAAGTCCGATCTGGGCGTTTTCCTGGCCCAGCGTCTCGGTGGCGAGGTCGTCAACGCCGACTCCATGCAGCTCTACCGAGGGATGGACATCGGCACCGCCAAACTGACGCCCGAAGAACGCGGCGGCGTCCCGCACCACCTCATGGACATCTGGGACGTGACCGTCACGGCGTCCGTCGCCGAGTACCAGCGTCTCGCCCGGGAGCGGATCGACGCGCTGCTCGCCGAGGGCCGCTGGCCGATCCTGGTCGGCGGCTCCGGACTGTATGTGCGCGGGGCCGTCGACAAGATGGAGTTCCCCGGCACCGACCCCGAGGTCCGCGCCCGCCTGGAGGAGGAACTCACCCTGCGCGGCTCGGGCGCGCTGCACGCCCGCCTGGCCGCCGCCGACCCCGAGGCCGCTCGCGCGATCCTGCCGAGCAACGGCCGCCGGGTCGTCCGCGCCCTCGAGGTGATCGAGATCACCGGAAGGCCCTTCACCGCCAACCTCCCCGGTCACGACTCCGTCTACGACACCTTCCAGATCGGCGTCGACGTGGCCCGCCCCGAACTCGACGAGCGCATCGCACGCCGGGTCGACCGGATGTGGGACGCCGGACTCGTGGACGAGGTGCGCGCACTGGAGGCGCAGGGGTTGCGAGAAGGGCGTACGGCCTCGCGCGCGCTCGGCTACCAGCAGGTCCTCGCGGCGCTCGCCGGGGAGTGCACGATCGAGGAAGCCCGGGCCGAGACCGTGCGTGCCACCAAGCGCTTCGCGCGCCGTCAGGATTCATGGTTCAGGCGCGATCCTCGGGTGCACTGGTTGAGTGGGGCTGCGGCCGATCTCACAGAACTTCCGCAGCTCGCGCTGTCCTTGGTCGAACGACCGGTTACAGCCTGATCACGTCATGGCATCGGGACGCCCAGGCCGTCATCCGGGCCTCCGGCGGCGTGCCATCATCGAGCTTCGATCGACCGAGTGAGTCCTAGTTGGGAGGGCGCGTGGCGATGGAGGCCGGCCCTCGCGACACCGCACATGGCACCGATCACATCACCGCCGACCGGGATGAACCGGAGCGCCTGGACGGCCCCGAGCAGGAGACGGACCGTCTCAGCTCCGACGGGCCCGACGACGAGACGCAGGGTGTGACGGACGACGGCCCCGAGCCCGACGAGATGTTCGCGGAGGAGGTCGAGGTCGAGCTGCGCCCGCAGCGCCGGCTCCGCATCTGGCAGCTCGCGCCCATCGTCGGCCTGGCCGCACTCGGCTCCCTGATGTTCGCGTTCCCGCTCGCCTTCGACTTCGGCGACAGCGGGGCCGTCATCGCCATGCTCGGACTGCTGATCTGCTCGTGCGCGGCCGGCTGGGGAATGATGGCCGCCCGCCGCGTCGGCCACACCTGGCCGGGCCTGCCGGCCCGCGGCTCCGGCCGCAGACCGGACTGGCGCGTCGTACTCGCGTACGCTCTGGTCGTGGCGGTCGTGGTGATCCTCGCCGTCTGGCGGGTGGCGAGGCTCCGCTAGAGCACGCGCCCCCAAAGGGGCGCGGGGCAGCGTCGAATATGCGGCTCCGCCGCGTGGGCGCGACCAGCCACGACGCACCCGCAGCCCGCGACGGACCGCACTGGGACCGCACCGCCCCGATCCGGCTCTCCCCGCGGAGCGCCCCGTACGATCGAGGCATGAGCACGCGCACGCGGATCGCCTTCCTCAAGGGCCACGGCACCGAGAACGACTTCGTGATCGTCCCGGACCCCGAGAACGCCATCGACCTGCCCCCGGCCGCCGTCGCCGCCCTGTGCGACCGCCGCGCGGGCATCGGCGGTGACGGACTGCTGCACGTCGTGCGGTCCGCCGCGCACCCCGAGGCCCGGCACATGGCGGCCGAGGCGGAGTGGTTCATGGACTACCGCAACGGCGACGGCTCGATCGCGGAGATGTGCGGCAACGGCGTGCGGGTGTTCGCGCGCTTCCTCCAGCGCGCCGGGCATGTGACCGAAGGGGACATCGCCGTCGCCACGCGCGGGGGCGTGAAGGCCGTGCACATCGCCAAGGACGGTGACGTCACCGTGGGCATGGGCAGGGCGCTGCTCCCCGAGGGCGACGTCACGGTGAGCGTCGGTGAGCGCAGCTGGCCCGCGCGGAACGTCAACATGGGCAACCCGCACGCGGTCGCCTTCGTGGACGACCTTTCCCACGCCGGTGACCTGCTCTCCCCGCCGCCCTTCAGCCCGGCCGCCGCCTACCCGGACGGTGTGAACGTCGAGTTCGTGATCGACCGCGGCCCCCGGCATGTCGCGCTGCGCGTGCACGAGCGCGGTGCCGGCGAGACCCGCTCGTGCGGTACGGGCGCGTGCGCGGTCGCCGTGGCCACTGCCCGGCGTGACGGTGCCGACCCGGCGGCCACCGGCGTCCCGGCGACCTACACGGTGGACGTCCCCGGCGGCACCCTGGTGATCACCGAGCGGCCCGACGGCGAGATCGAGATGACCGGCCCGGCCGTGATCGTGGCGGAGGGCGAGATCGACTCGGTCTGGCTGGAAACCTCCATCGGCGCGTGAGCAGGGGGCGATCGGCCCGAAACACCCGCTCGCGCTCGGCCACTCGACTCGAAACCGCCGTGAAAATCGGCCACTTGGCGGAAAAGTGATTGTCACGCTCGCGACGTAACGGGGCACAAACCTCACATTCATCCCTCGAATGGGTGATCAGTTTCACGCTCGGCGAGAGGCGGTCAGCCGGGCGTGGTGGGCTCGGTAGCATCAAGCACCGGCCCGGACGGGGGACCGAAGTCGCCCCGTGAGCCGTGTCCGCCCAGGGGCACCCGTCCGCCGGTCCACGCAGCCGGAGGTGCCCATGAGTGCGGAGGCCACGAATTCCGTGACCCCAGGCCCGATGCCGGGCGCGGTGTCATCACCGGTGACGCCGACGGCCCCGCGCAGAAAGGCCCGTCCCCGGATCGACCTGCGCCGCCTGGGCCGCGCCGCGCTCCTCGGCTCCGCCGCCCGCGACCGGCTGCCCGACGCCATCAGCCACGTCGTCGAGGCCCACCGCGCCCACCACCCCGACGCCGACCTCGAACCCCTGCGCCACGCCTACGTCCTGGCCGAGTCCTCGCACCGAGGGCAGATGCGCAAGAGCGGTGAGCCGTACATCACGCACCCGCTCGCCGTGACCCTGATCCTCGCCGAACTCGGCGCCGAGACCACGACGTTGACCGCGTCCCTGCTGCACGACACCGTCGAGGACACGGACGTGACGCTCGACCAGGTCCGCGACCAGTTCGGCGAGGAGGTCCGCTATCTCGTCGACGGCGTCACCAAACTGGAGAAGGTCGACTACGGCGCCGCCGCCGAGCCCGAGACCTTTCGCAAGATGCTCGTCGCCACCGGCAACGACGTCCGTGTCATGTCGATCAAACTCGCCGACCGGCTGCACAACATGCGCACCCTCGGCGTCATGCGCCCCGAGAAACAGGAGCGCATCGCCAAGGTGACACGTGACGTGCTCATCCCGCTCGCCGAACGGCTCGGCGTCCAGGCGCTCAAGACCGAACTGGAAGACCTGGTCTTCGCGATCCTGCACCCCGACGAGTACGCGCACACAAGGGAGCTGATCGTCCGCAACGCCGCTCGCGCGGACGACCCGCTCGCGGAGGTCGCCGACGAGGTGCGGACCGTGCTGTGCGAGGCGGACATCCCGGCCGAAGTCCTCATCCGGCCCCGCCACTTCGTCTCCGTGCACCGGGTCTCCCGCAAACGCGGCCGGCTCCGCGGCTCCGACTTCGGCCGCGTCCTGGTCCTGGTGAACGAGGACGCCGACTGCTACGGCGTCCTGGGCGAACTGCACACGTGTATGAAGCCCGTGGTCTCCGAGTTCAAGGACTTCATCGCCGTACCGAAGTTCAACCTCTATCAGTCGCTGCACACGGCCGTGGCGCGCGAGGACGGCCAGGTCGTCGAGGTCCTCATCCGCACGCACCAGATGCACAAGGTCGCCGAGGCCGGCGTCGTCGCCCTCGGCAACCCCTACGCACCGGCCCCCGACGATCCTGCCGACGGCGAGCGCGTCGACCCCACCCGCCCCGGCTGGCTCTCCCGGCTCCTCGACTGGCAGGAGGCGGCGCCCGACCCGGACCACTTCTGGTCGACGCTGCGCGAGGACCTCGCCCAGGACCGCGAGATCACCGTGTTCCGGCCCGACGGCGGCACGATCGGCCTGCCCGACGGCGCGACCTGCGTGGACGCCGCGTACGCGCAGTACGGCGAGGACGCGCACGCGTGCATCGGCGCCCGGGTCAACGGCCGCCTGGCGACGCTCAGCACCGTCCTGAAGGACGGCGACACCGTCCAGCTCCTCATGGGCCAGGACCCGGCGTCCGAGCCGTCCCGGGAGTGGCTGGAGCACGCCCACACGCCCGCGGCCCGGATCGCCATCCAACGGTGGCTGACCGCCCACCCGGCGCAGGCCGAGGCCCAGGAGACCGAGGCCCGGGAGACCGAGGCCCAGGAGGACCGGCAGGCCGAGGATCGCGCGGCGGCTCCCCGGCCCGCCACCGGCGACGCCTCCGCCACGGACGGGCCGGCTCCCGAACAGACGTCCGCCCGCCCCGCCACCGGCCACGTCCTCGCCGACCTGCCCGACGCGGCCGTCCGGCTCGCCGGGTGCTGTACGCCGGTACCGCCCGACGAGATCACCGGCTTCTCCGTACGCGGCGGAGCGGTCACGGTGCACCGCGTCGAGTGCGCCGCCGTGGCCCGTATGAAGGACACGGGGCGTCCTGAGGTCGGCGTGCGCTGGGGCGACACCACCGAGTGCCGGGTCACACTGGTCGCCGAATCGTTCGTCCGGCCCCATCTGCTCGCGGACCTCACCGAGGCCATGGCCCTCGAAGGCGCCGAGATCGTCTCCGCGACCGTCGAACCCCCGACCCAGCAGCAGGTGCGGCACACGTACACCGTGCAACTCCCGGACGCCGCCCACCTGCCCGCCCTCATGCGCGCTATGCGCGACGTGGCCGGGGTGTACGACGTCAGCCGGGCGCAGCCGCAGGCACCGGGCGGCTGAGCAGGTACGGAAGGACGGCCGGGCGGGTGAGCCCCGGACCGGCCGGACGCGCGCCGTCCCCACCCTGCTCGCCTGCGCTGATAGCCGTGGGGCATGCTCCTCACCCCCCAGAACCAGGCCCCCCGTTCGCGTCGTCGGAGAACGACCGCTGCGCTGCTCGCCTCGGCCGTCTCCGTCTGCCTCGTCGCCGCGAGTGCCCCCGTCGTCCCGCTCGGCGTCGGCGACCGCCTCTTCCCGTACCTGGGCAACCCCGGCTACGACGTGACGTCGTACGACCTCTCCTTCACCTATCCCGGCAGCAACAGCCGGCCGTTGCGGGCCGTCACCACCATCAAGGCCCGGACCACCGCCGACCTGGACCGCGTCAATCTCGACTTCGCCAACGGCACGGTCGACTCGGTCGAGCTCGACGGCGAGCCCGCCGGGTTCAGCACCGCCGGCGAGGACCTGGTGATCACGCCCCAGGAAGCCGTGCCGGAGGGCGACTGGATGCGGATCACCGTGCGGCACACCAGCGACCCGGTGTCCGCCAAGGGCCGTGAGAGCGGCTGGGTACGCACCACGGACGGCCTCGCCATGGCCAACCAGGCCGATGCCGCGCACCGGGTGTTCCCCTGCAACGACCACCCCTCCGACAAGGCGATGTTCACCATCCGGGTCACCACACCCAAGGGCCTCACGGCCGTGTCCAACGGTCTGCCCGCCGGTGTGGCCAGGTCCGACGCTTCGACCACGTGGATCTACCGCACCCATCACCCCATGGCCACCGAGCTCGCCCAGGTCTCCATCGGCCGCTCCAGCGTGCTGCACCGCACCGGCCCGCACGGGCTGCCCGTACGGGACGTCGTGCCGACCCGGGACCGCAAGGCGCTCGAACCCTGGCTCAGGAAGACTCCCGCCCAGATCGCCTGGCTGGAGAGGAAGCTCGGCCGCTACCCCTTCGAGACGTACGGCATGCTCGTGGCGGACGCCTCCACCGGCTTTGAACTCGAGACCCAGACGCTCTCCCTCTTCGAGCGGGAGCTCTTCACCCAGTCCGCCTACCCGGAGTGGTACGTCGAGTCGATCATGGTCCACGAGCTGGCCCACCAGTGGTTCGGCGACAGCGTCAGCCCCCGCACCTGGTCGGACCTGTGGCTCAACGAGGGATACGCCACCTGGTACGAGGCGATGTACGCCGAGGCCCGGGGCGGCAAGCCGATGCGGGACCGCATGAAGGCCGCGTACGGCTCCTCCGACGGCTGGCGGACGGTCGGCGGCCCGCCCGCCGCCCCGAAGGTTCCCGAGCCCGGCCGCAAGACCGGCATCTTCCGGCACAACGTGTACGAGGGCGCGACGCTCGTCCTGTACGCCCTGCGCGAGGAGATCGGCGGCCCCGCCTTCGACCGCCTGCAGCGCGCCTGGGTCGGCCGCTACCGGGACGGCACGGCCTCGACGGCGGACTACGTCCGGCTCGCCTCCGAGATCTCCGGGCGCGACCTGAGCGGCTTCTTCAAGAGCTGGCTGTACGGCGAGAAGACCCCGCCGATGCCGGGACACCCTGACTGGAAGCCTCTGGCGTCCGCGAAACCGGCTGTGCCCGCGAAGCAGAGCGCGCCCGCGCCGGGGGCCGCCCGATAACACGGTGACGAGACGCCCCGTGCCGTGCGACTATCGACGGGTCGGCGCGGCACGGAGCGCCGGGAATCTCCCGGAGTGCTCGTGCGTTCTGAACAGTGAACGGCTTCCCAGCTACGTAAGGATCCAATGACCTCCTCTTCTTCCCCTTCCCAGGACACCAAGCGCTTCACGCAGAGCCACCCCGAGGGTCTTCGGGCCGATGCCCTGATGGAAGAGGACGTCGCCTGGAGCCACGAGATCGACGGAGACCGGGACGGCGACCAGTTCGACCGCTCCGACCGCGCGGCCCTGCGCCGTGTGGTGGGCCTCTCCACCGAGCTCGAGGACGTCACCGAGGTCGAGTACCGCCAGCTCCGCCTGGAGCGGGTCGTGCTCGTCGGCGTCTGGACCTCGGGAACCGTGCAGGACGCGGACAACTCCCTCGCGGAGCTCGCCGCCCTCGCGGAGACGGCCGGCGCGCTCGTGCTCGACGGTGTCACCCAGCGTCGCGACAAGCCCGACGCGGCCACGTACATCGGCTCCGGCAAGGCCGAGGAGCTGCGGGACATCGTCCTCGAGTCGGGCGCGGACACCGTCATCTGCGACGGTGAGCTCAGCCCGGGCCAGCTCATCCACCTCGAGGACGTCGTCAAGGTCAAGGTCATCGACCGTACGGCCCTGATCCTGGACATCTTCGCCCAGCACGCCAAGTCCCGGGAGGGCAAGGCACAGGTCGCGCTCGCGCAGATGCAGTACATGCTGCCGAGGCTCCGCGGCTGGGGTCAGTCGCTGTCCCGGCAGATGGGCGGCGGCAAGGGCGGCGGCCTCGCCACCCGTGGTCCCGGTGAGACCAAGATCGAGACGGACCGGCGGCGGATCCGCGAGAAGATGGCGAAGATGCGCCGGGAGATCGCGGAGATGAAGACCGGCCGCGAGATCAAGCGCCAGGAGCGCAAGCGCAACAAGGTGCCCTCGGTCGCCATCGCGGGCTACACCAACGCCGGCAAGTCCTCGCTGCTCAACCGCCTCACGGGCGCGGGCGTGCTGGTCGAGAACGCCCTGTTCGCGACCCTCGACCCGACCGTGCGCCGGGCCGAGACCCCGAGCGGACGGCTGTACACGCTGGCCGACACGGTCGGCTTTGTCCGCCATCTGCCGCACCACCTGGTCGAGGCGTTCCGCTCCACGATGGAGGAGGTCGGCGAGTCCGACATGATCCTGCACGTGGTGGACGGTTCGCACCCGTTCCCGGAGGAGCAACTGGCCGCCGTGCGCGAGGTGATCAGGGACGTCGGGGCCACCGACGTACCCGAGATCGTCGTGATCAACAAGGCCGACGCGGCCGACCCGCTGACCCTGCAGCGGCTGCTGCGCGTCGAGAAGCGGTCCATCGCCGTCTCGGCCCGCACCGGCCAGGGCATCGACGCCCTGCTCGCGCTCATCGACAACGAGCTGCCGCGCCCGTCGGTCGAGATCGAGGCGCTCGTGCCGTACACGCACGGCAAGCTGGTCGCCCGTGCCCATGACGAGGGCGAGGTGATCTCCGAGGAGCACACCCCGGAGGGCACCCTGCTCAAGGTGCGGGTGCACGAGGAGCTGGCGGCGGAGCTCGCGCCGTACGCTCCGGCACCGGCGCTCTGACGTAAGCGCAAGCGCGCAAGCAAACACGCCGAAGGCCCGCTCCCTGTCCGCAGGGAGCGGGCCTTCGGCGTGCTTCGGTCAGCGACCGCCGTACGTCTTGCTCATGTTCTGATAGAGCGCCTCGGCGTCGCGGCCCAGCTGCGGGCCCGCCAGCCAGGTGTTGTCGGCCGGGCCGATCGAGGTGTTGGACACGAGCACGGACTTGCCGTTCAGCACCCGGAACCAGCCGCCGCCGGACGAACCGCCGGTCATGGTGCAGCCGATGCGGTGCATCGTCGGCAGGGTCGCACTGAGCGAGAACCGGCCGGGGATGTCGACGCACTTGAACATCTTCAGGCCGTTGTAGGGCGGCGCGGCCGGGTAGCCCCAGGCGCCCATCTTGCGTGCCTGGGCCGCGGAGGGGGCGGAGAAGTCCACGTCCAGCGCGGCGCCGACCGTCTCCTCCAGCGACTTGCTGCCCCGCTCGGGCTTCACGTGCAGCACGGCGTAATCGTACGCGGCCCCCTCGCCGCCGGTCTCCGAACCGCCCTTGATCCACTGGTTCGAGGTCGAGGCCCAGTCCGCCCACCAGTTGCCGTACGGGGCGATCTCGGTCGGGTTCGCGTTGGTCAGCTCCGCCTCGGACTTGCCGTAGTCGTTGTAGGCGGGGACGAAGGTGATGTTGCGGTACCAGCCGCCGTTGCCGCCGGCGTGCACGCAGTGGCCCGCCGTCCACACCAGGTTGGACTTGCCCGGATGGTTGACGTCCTTGACGACCGTGCCGGAGCAGACGGCCGGGCCGTCGGGGGAGTCGAAGAAGACCTTGCCGACCGGCGCCGCGTTCCGGTGGTACGGCGTCTTCTCCGCCTGTGCCCGGACGGGCGCCGGATCCGGGTCGCTGACGCCCTGACCGGCCGACGCGTCCTTGGTGGTGACCGTCTTGTCGGCCTCCTTCGCGGACTGCATCCGGTCGGGCTTCCAGAGGCCCTCGATCACCGGGTTGACGAAGTCCTTGGCGTCACTGAGCCACTTGTCCTTGTCCCAGTCCTTCCAGCCCCCGTCCTTCCACCGGTCGGCGTCGATCCCGTGCTCCTTGAGCTTGCCCGCGAGGTCGGCCGGGATCCGGACCTTGCCGCCGCCGTCCGCGGCCTGCGAGGTGGTGGCGTCGGGCTTGTCGCTCGCCGAGTCCGCCGAACCGTCACAGGCGGTAGCCGTGAGCGCCAGGGCGGCGACGAGCCCGGTGGCGGCGAGGACGGTGCGCCGCCCGCGCCTCGGTACCGAGGACGTACGTGTGGAACGCATGGTGCGATGACCCCCGTTGGTGCGTGCAGAAAAGGTGCTGCCGCTTGTGAATGTCATGTGCTTGTCACGCAGAGGCCGCGATGTGGCCTCGGATGCGTGACTCCCCACTATGCCCGTGGAGTTGGGTGCGAACAGCGGTGGGCCGGTGAAGGTTTCCGTGAGCCCCCGGCCCCGCCACCGCGCTGACCGGCCTGCGGTCAGTGGCCCGCGAACTTCTCGCTCACCGAGTCGTACACGCCCTTGGCCTCGCCGCCGAGACGCGGTCCGGCCAGCCAGCCCGATGTCACCGGGCCGATCGAGGTGTTGGACACCAGCGCCGGCTTGCCGTCCGGCCCCGGCGCGACCCAACCGCCGCCCGACGAACCGCCGGTCATGGTGCAGCCGATGCGGTACATCGTCGGATCCGACGCCGTGACCGACAGCCGGCCGGGCCGGTCCTGGCACCGGTAGAGCTTCTGCCCGTCGTACGGCGGCGCGGCCGGGTAACCGATCGCCGTGACGCTCTTCGTCTTCGGTACGGCGGGAGCCTTGAAGTCGACCGGCAGCGCCGAACCGACCATCTCCTCCAGCGACTTGCCGCCGCTGCCCTTCTCCGGCGTCACATGGATCACCGCGAAGTCGTACGCGGCGCCGTCCCCGCCCGTCGAACCGCCCTGCTCGATCCACTGGTCCGAGGTCTGCGCCCAGTCGCCCCACCAGACTCCGTAGGGAGCCACGTCCTCCCGGGTGGCGTTCTGCAGCTCCGCGACCGGCTTGCCGTCGTCGTTGTACGACGGAACGAACGCGATGTTGCGGTACCAGCCGCCCTTCTGGCCCGCGTGCACGCAGTGGCCCGCCGTCCACACCAGGTTGGACTTGCCCGGGTGGGCGGGGTCCTTCACCACCGTCGCCGAGCAGACGGCCGAACCCTTGGGGGAGTCGAAGAACACCTTCCCGGCCGTGGGGGCGTTGGCGTGGTACGACGGCGGCACGGCCTGCGCCTCGACGGGCTCGGGCGTGGGGTCGGTCACGCCCTGGTCACCGGCGAGATCGCTGTCGTCCACGCCCTGGTCGGGCTCCTCGGCCTCCCGCATGCGGTCCGGGTTCCACAGGCCTTCGATGATCGGGTTGATGTACTCGTTGGCCTCGCGCAGCCAGTCGTCCCGGTCCCAGTTCTTCCAGGCGCCGTTCTTCCACTTGTCGACGTCGATCCCGTGCTCGCGGAGCCGGTCCCTGATGTCGTCCGGGATCTTGAGCTTGCCGTCGTCGGAGGCGGTGGCGGACGCGGAGGCCTCACCGCCCGCCGCGGCGTCGCCCGACTCGCAGGCGGTGGCGGTCAGCGCGAGCGTCGAGGCAAGGGTCACGGCCACCAGCACGGGGGAGTTCCTGCGGCGCGTCCACCCCCCTCGGCTGGTGGTGGACGACGGCCGTATGGATCGCATGATCTGACTCCCCCTGATGTGAAACGAACTGGCACGAACCGGCGCCTCGGGCGCGGTGTCCACCGAACTCGCGGGGAGTTCGGGCCGACCTCCCGGCGCCCGGGAACGGCACCACACACTATGCGGTGGCTGTGGGGGCAGTCCGACGGAACCGCAACAGTTCCGTCACGGAAAGGATCTTGAAGCAACCCGTAACCCGGTGAGCGGTCCGGGGTTGGTAGCGGTGGGGGGTCTGCTGTCTGTGTGCGGTCCTCTATGCCCGTGCCCAGTGGGAGGTCAGGGAAGTCGTGGCGGAATCCACCCGTGGGGGATGTGCGTCAGAGGAGGCCGCTGTGGGGCGTACGCCGGTGAGAACCCTCCCCGGTGGTGCGGTCGACGACGACAGGGCACCAGGAACGCGTGTCGCACAGGAGGGGATTCTGCGCCGCCAGTCCGCGCGCGAGTCCGCTGCCCGGACCTACGCCCGGGCCCTGCCGATCGTCCCGGTGCGGGCGCGAGGAATGACCATCGAGGGCGCCGACGGCCGCCGTTACCTTGACTGCCTCTCCGGCGCCGGCGCGCTCGCGCTCGGGCACAACCACCCCGTCGTCCTGGAGGCCATCCGCAAGGTCCTGGACTCCGGTGCGCCCCTGAACGTCCTCGACCTGGCGACCCCCGTCAAGGACGCCTTCATCACCGAGTTGTTCCACACCCTGCCGCCAGGCCTCGTCGGCCGGGCCCGGGTGCGCTTCTGCGGACCGGGCGGCAGCGACGCCGTGGAGACCGCCTGCGAACTCGTCCGCGCGGCGACCGGGCGGACCGGCCTCATCGCGTTCACCGGCGCCTGCCACGGAGGAACCGCCGGGCTGCCCGACACGCCCCCGGGCGCCCACGACGTACGGGTCACCCGCCTGCCCTACCGGCAGGACTCCCCATGTCCGTGCGGAGTCGGCGGAGAGGCCGGGGCCGACCTCGCCGCCCGCTGGACCGAGTCCGTCCTCGACGACCCCGGGTCAGGGGTGCCCCTCCCCGCCGGGATGATCGTCGAGCCCGTCCAGGGCGAGGGCGGGGTGATCCCCGCACCGGACGCCTGGCTGCGGCGCATGCGGCAGCTCACCGCCGACCGGTCCGTCCTCCTGATCGCCGACGAGATCCAGACGGGCGTCGGGCGGACCGGCGCCTTCTGGGCGGTGGAACACAGCGGAGTGACCCCCGACGTGATGGTCCTCTCCCAGGCCATCGGGGGCAGCCTGCCGCTGGCCGTCGTCGTTCACCGCGACGACCTCGACACGGAGGAATCAGGCGCTCCCACCGGCACCTTCCGCGGCAACCAGCTCGCCATGGCCGCCGGCACGGCAACTCTCGCCCACGTCCGCGAGAACGACCTCGCCGAGCGCGCCGCGACTCTCGGCGCGCGCATGCTGGGCCGACTCCGAGGCTTGGCAGACCAGTTCCCCTGTGTAGGGGATGTGCGAGGGAAGGGGCTCATGATCGGGGTGGAATTCGTGGATCCCGAGGGGAGAGCCGGGGGAGCGTCGGTGATGCCGGACCGTGCGCCCCGGCCCCTTCCCGCCGCCCCCGGACTGGCCGCCGCGGTACAGCGGGAGTGCCTGCGCCGCGGCCTCATCGTCGGACTCGGCGGCTGTCACGCGAGCGTCGTACGACTGCTGCCGCCACTGACGATCACCGACGAACAGGCGGCCGCCGTGCTGGACCGCCTGGCCGACGCCGTCCGAGCGGCCGCTCGGTGCCCTGGGGGCGCGGCAGCGGCGCCGTTCACGCCGTGAGCCTCCATGCCGTGCGGGTGCACGTGGTGAGCCCGCACGCCTTGGGCCTCGGGCTCCGACCAGCCGGCCGAGTAACACTCCTCGGCTCGCCCGCCCCGACCGCACGACCCTGAACCACCCCGCGAGGTAACCGTGTTGAACGCCATCCCCGAGCCCGACGAACACGCCGCGATGCGGGGAGAGGGGGCGGTCGACGCCCGGCTGCCGGGCGTGCCTGGCGAGCCGGTGGTCCCTGCCCCGAGGCCCGGGGCACGTCCCGCGGAGGGGCTGAACGCCGGACCCGTCATCGACCTCCTGGACCACCCCGACCCGCACATCGCCGCCCAAGCGGCCGCCGTGGAGAACCTGCTGCGCTGCTGGGTGCGTGAGAACGACCAGCCCGCCCCTGCCGACGGGATCCTCCGCATCCCCCTGCCCGCCAGCGGCACGGCCCTCCTCGCCCCGGTCCGCTACTGGTCCCCGACGGGCTGGCACCGCTTCGGCCAGCCACAGCTGGCCGAAGCCCCCGAACACGCCTCGCCGGCCGATGCCGTCACAGTCGCCGCCCTGCTCACCAGGGAGACGTTCGCGGAGAGCCCCGAGGCCGGCCGCGCTGCCGGTGCCGGTGCCGGTGCCGGTGCCGGTGCCTGTGACGGTGGCGGTGACGGTCCAGGATGCGTCGCGCTGGTCGCAGGTGTCGCCGACTCCCTACGCCGTGTCGCCACCTTCGTCAGTGATCGCCGGGAACATCCGGCCGACGGCCCTGACCTCTTCCTCGCCGCGGAGCAGGCACTCGTCCTCGGACACCCTCTGCACCCGTCCCCGAAGAGCCGCGAGGGCCTCTCCGAGACCGAAGCACGGCTGTACTCACCCGAGTCGCGCGGTTGCTTCCCTCTGCACTGGCTCGCTGTCGCTCCCTCCGTCCTCGCCACCGACTCCGCCTGGACCGAACGCGGCCGCCCTGTCCCCGCCGCCCGGCTCACCGCACGCCTGGCGGGGACCGGCCTGTCGCTGCCGGACGGGTACTCCCTGCTGCCCCTGCACCCCTGGCAGGTGCGCGAGGTCCGGCACCGTCCGGAGACGGCTGCCCTGCTGGACTCGGGGCTGCTCCGTGACCTCGGCACGCACGGCGCTCCCTGGCAGCCCACCTCCTCCGTACGAACCGTCTACCGAACCGATGCCCCCGCGATGCTCAAGCTGTCGCTGGGCCTGCGTATCACCAACTCCCGCCGCGAGAACCTCCGTAAGGAACTCCGCCGGGGCGTCGAGGTCCACCGCTTGCTCCGCGGCGGTCTCGCGCAACAGTGGCGTGCCGTGCACCCGGGCTTCGACATCGTGCGTGACCCGGCCTGGCTGGCTGTCGACGATGCCGACGGCGCGCCATTGCCCGGCCTGGACGTGGTGATCCGCCACAACCCGTTCGCCCCCTCCGACGACGTCTCCTGCGTCGCCGGACTCGTCTCGCCTCGCCCGAGCTCCCCGGCTGGGCCAGGGGCCGTTCCGGACCGCCCGGAGACGCAAGGCCCAGTACTCCGGTCCAGGCTGGCCGAGGTCGTCACAGGCCTCGCCCGCCGGACCGGCCGACCGCAGGGAGCCGTTGCCGCCGAGTGGTTCCTGCGCTACCTCCAGCATGTCGTGCGCCCCGTCCTGTGGCTGGACGCCGAGGCCGGCATCGCCCTGGAAGCGCACCAGCAGAACACCCTGCTCCTGATGGACGCCGAGGGCTGGCCCACGGGCGGCCGCTACCGCGACAACCAGGGCTACTACTTCCGCGAGTCCCGGCGGACGGAGCTGGATGCCCGGTTGCCCGGCATCGGAGAGCAGAGCGACACGTTCGTCCGTGACGAGGTCGCCGACGAGCGCTTCGTGTACTACCTGGCCGTCAACAACGTCCTCGGCCTCATCGGCGCGTTCGGCTCCCAGGGGCTGGCCGACGAGCGGCTGCTGCTCGCCGCCTTCCGCCGTTTCCTCGGAAACGCCGCCTCCGGTCCGGCCCGGTTGCGCACGTCGCTGCCCACCCGCCTGCTTGACTCACCGGTCCTGCGCTGCAAGGCCAACCTGCTGACCCGGCTGCACGGCCTCGACGAACTCGTCGGCCCGGTCGACACCCAGTCCGTCTACGTCACCATTGCCAACCCCCTGCACTCCTGACCGCCCCTGCCGTCTCTGACCACGACCGATCTCCTTCATCCCTGAGGACCTGCCCCACCCCCTTACCGAGAGGAGCGTTCGGTGCCCTTCGCCGACCCCATGACCGACGCCGGCACCGCTGTTCCCGTCACGGCCGACCTCCTCGACCGCGTCGCCCACTGGGGCCCGGCCGACACTTCCGCGGGCGTCTTCCGCCTCGTCCCAGTGCGCGTCGACCGTGACCTTCCGCTCATCAACCGATGGATGAACGACCCTGCCGCGGCGTTCTGGGAGCTGTCCGGACCGCAGACGGTGACCGAGGAGCATCTACGGGCCCAGCTCGCCGACGACGGACGGAGCGTCCCGTGTATCGGCGTGCTGGACGGAACGCCGATGAGCTACTGGGAGATCTACCGGGCGGACCTCGACCCGCTGGCCCGCCACTATCCCGCCCGGCCTCATGACACGGGACTCCACCTCCTCGTCGGTGCCGTCGCCGACCGGAGGCGTGGCCTGGGCGGTCTGCTGTTGCGAGCCGTAGCCGATCTCGCTCTCGCGCAGCGGCCCTCCTGCGCACGCGTCATCGCAGAGCCCGACATTCGCAACACCCCCTCCATCGCCGCTTTCCTGACTGCCGGCTTCCGGTTCTCCGCCGAGGTCGACCTGCCCTCGAAGCGGGCCGCCCTCATGGTCCGAGACCGGTCCCTCCGGCATCTGCTGTAGCGCTGTGTCACCGCACCATCACTCATTGAACGCGGCGCGTGACGCTGTGGTTCCCACCCGCCGAGGAGTCCAAGGTCTTGATCCCGTCCCCCGCCTCCGCCTTGATCACCCGTTTGTCAGTGCCGGGTCGTAGGGTGGTCGCGCTATGACGAAGCCCTCACTCCCCGAACTCCTGCATGCCGCCGTCACTGCCGTCGGCGGTACGGAGCGCCCCGGTCAGGTGACCATGGCCGAATCCGTCGCGGAAGCGATCGACGGCGGCTCCCACCTGCTGGTCCAGGCCGGCACCGGCACAGGAAAGTCACTGGGCTATCTGGTGCCCGCGCTCGCTCACGGGGAGCGTGTGGTCGTCGCGACCGCCACCCTGGCCCTGCAGCGCCAGCTGGTGGAGCGCGATCTGCCGAGAACGGTCGAGTCGCTGCACCCGCTGCTGCGCCGCCGCCCGGAGTTCGCGATGCTCAAGGGCCGGTCGAACTACCTGTGCCTGCACCGTCTGCACGAGGGTGTCCCGCAGGACGAGGAGGAAGGCCTCTTCGACCAGTTCGAGGCGGCCGCGCCCACCAGCAAGCTGGGTCAGGATCTGCTGCGGGTGCGCGACTGGGCCGATGAGACCGAGACCGGGGACCGGGACAACCTCACGCCGGGTATCTCGGACCGGGCCTGGGCCCAGGTGTCGGTGTCGTCGAGGGAGTGCCTGGGCGCCTCGAAGTGCGCGTACGGGGCGGAGTGCTTCGCCGAGATGGCCCGCGAGCGGGCCAAACTCTCCGACGTCGTCGTCACCAACCACGCGCTGCTCGCCATCGACGCCATCGAGGGCGCCCCGGTCCTTCCGCAGCACGAGGTGCTGATCGTCGACGAGGCCCATGAGCTGGTCTCCCGGGTCACCGGAGTCGCCACCGGCGAGCTCACCCCCGGCCAGGTCAACCGCGCGGTGCGCCGCGCCGCGAAACTCGTCAACGAGAAGGCGGCGGACCAGCTCCAGACCGCCTCCGAGGGGTTCGAACGGCTGATGGAGCTGGCGCTGCCGGGCCGGCTCGAGGAAATCCCCGAGGACCTCGGCTACGCGCTCATGGCATTGCGCGACGCGTGCCGCACCGTCATCTCCGCGATGGGCGCGACCCGCGACAAGTCCGTCCAGGACGAGGACGCCATCCGCAAACAGGCCCTGGCGTCCGTGGAGAACGTGCACGACGTGGCGGAGCGGATCACGAACGGCTCCGAATGGGACGTGGTCTGGTACGAGCGCCACGACCGCTTCGGTGCCTCCCTGCGCGTCGCCCCCATGTCCGTCTCGGGCCTCCTGCGCGAGAAGCTCTTCGCGGACCGCTCCGTGGTCCTGACGTCCGCGACCCTGAAGCTGGGCGGCGACTTCAACGGCGTCGGTGCCTCCCTCGGCCTCGCCCCCGAGGGCACCGAGGGCGACGACCTCCCGCAGTGGAAGGGCATCGACGTCGGCTCGCCCTTCGACTACCGCAAGCAGGGCATCCTGTACGTCGCCAAGCACCTGGCGCGCCCGGCGCGGGATGGCGATCGAGCCGACATGCTCGACGAGCTCACGGAGCTGATCCAGGCGGCGGGCGGCCGCACCCTGGGCCTGTTCTCCTCCATGCGCGGCGCCCAGCTGGCCGCCGAAGAACTGCGCTCCCGGATCCCGGAGTTCCCGATCCTCCTCCAGGGCGAGGAAACGCTCGGCGAGCTCATCAAGAACTTCGCGGCGGACCCGAAGGCCTGTCTGTTCGGCACGCTGTCGCTGTGGCAGGGCGTGGACGTCCCCGGGCCAAGCTGCCAGCTGGTCGTGATGGACAAGATCCCGTTCCCGCGTCCCGACGACCCCCTGATGAGCGCCCGGCAGAAGGCCGTGGAGGACGCGGGCGGCAACGGCTTCATGGCGGTCGCGGCCACCCACGCCGCGCTCCTCATGGCCCAGGGCGCCGGCCGTCTCGTACGGGCGTCGGGCGATCGCGGTGTGGTCGCCGTGCTGGACCAGCGGCTCGCCACGGCCCGCTACGGGAGCTATCTCAAGGCGTCGATGCCCGACTTCTGGGTCACGACCGACCGCAATCAGGTGCGGAAGTCGCTGGCGGCGATCGACGCGGCGGCGCAGGAGACGGAAGCCGGATGAGTGTCGGGGGCCGGCCCGGCCCCCGACACTCATCCGGCTGCAGGCCGACCTGCGGGTGCCGGTCGGCCCCGGACAGCACAGGGCCCCGGAACCGGCGCAGGGGTTCCGGGGCCCGGTCAGAGGGCGGGCCCGCTGGGGCCCACCCGACGCGGTGCGTGGCGTCAGACGCGGCGCAGCACGGCCACCACCTTGCCGAGGATGGTCGCGTCGTCGCCGGGGATGGGCTCGTAGGCCGCGTTGTGCGGCAGGAGCCAGACGTGGCCGTCCTCGCGCTTGAAGCGCTTGACGGTGGCCTCGCCGTCGAGCATCGCGGCCACGATGTCGCCGTTCTCCGCGACGGGCTGGCGGCGGACCGTGACCCAGTCGCCGTCGCAGATCGCGGCCTCGATCATCGAGTCGCCGACGACCTTCAGGACGAACAGCTCACCGTCGCCGACGAGCTGGCGAGGGAGAGGGAAGACGTCCTCGACGGACTCCTCGGCGAGGATCGGGCCACCGGCGGCGATGCGCCCGACCAGCGGGACGTACGACGCGGCGGGCTTGCCCGCGGTGTCCGTGGGCTGCACGGAGGCGGCCTGGTCCGAGCCGCGCACCTCGTACGCGCGCGGGCGGTGCGGGTCGCGGCGCAGGAAACCCTTGCGCTCCAGGGCCATCAGCTGGTGTGCGACGGAGGAGGTGCTGGAAAGGCCGACGGCCTGGCCGATCTCCCGCATCGACGGCGGGTAGCCGCGCCGCTGCACTGAGTCCCTGATGACCTCGATCACGCGGCGTTGGCGGTCGGTAAGTCCGGAGCTGTCCGCCCGGATGCCGGGAGGTCGTCCCGGCAGGGAGCGCTTGTGCCCCTCCGGGTTCGTAACTTCGTTCATCGCGTGCACCGGCTCGAGTCGGCCCTGGGAGCGGTCCTGGGCAGTGATGGTGGCACTGTCTGCGGTGGTGGTCACGTCGGCCCCTCTCGATGGTCTCCCTGCTGGACAACGGTAGTTGGTTTCGAAAGGTTGCGCCAAACACACGTTCGAGTGAAAAATCGCGAATCGACTGCCGCGATCATGTGTCCGGGTGTATTGGCTGCCGTGTGTCCTGGCGGGCAAAAGGGTCCATTGCTGTACTCTTCACCGCCGGAGTGATCGCCTCGTGGACTGTTGCCCCAGTCTGCCATCCGGCATTCCCCTGCCCTGGGGGCAGCGGCCATCTGTGCGGGAGTCCCACGCCCCCTCCTCGCGGCGCCCACGGTATCTCCGCATGTGCCGTAGCGATACGGCCGCGCGCCAACGGATGCCTCCGGGGCGCGAGTGGCGGGCGCGTTCGCGCGTGAACGGCGGGTGCCGGTGTGCGGTGGAGGCCGGTGTGGCCCGGCCTTCCGGGCCTCACCTGCGGCTACGCGTGCGACACGCGTGGATGGCGTGGATGTATGAGCCAATCCCCACATCTAGTGGTTGGATTGCAGCAGCAGCCCACAAGTTGTGGTCCCCCGGGTCTCGGTGCCCATGGTCATCGCCTATGCTTGGGACTGCTTCGTGGGGCGCAAGAGGCCCCGCGAGGCCATTGAGTCTGCTGTGAGGAGGGTTGGGAGTTCATGCACTGCCCCTTCTGCAGGCACCCCGACAGCCGTGTCGTCGACAGTCGTACGACCGACGACGGCACGTCGATCCGCAGGCGCCGCCAGTGCCCTGACTGCTCCCGTCGTTTCACGACCGTGGAGACGTGCTCGCTCATGGTGGTCAAGCGGTCCGGAGTCACCGAACCCTTCAGCCGCACCAAGGTCATCAATGGTGTGCGCAAGGCGTGTCAGGGACGGCCCGTCACGGAGGACGCGCTCGCCCAGCTCGGCCAGCGGGTCGAGGAGGCGGTGCGGGCCACTGGAAGCGCCGAGCTGACCACCCACGACGTGGGGCTGGCCATTCTCGGCCCGTTGCAGGAGCTCGATCTCGTCGCCTATCTGCGATTCGCCTCTGTCTACCGCGCGTTCGACTCGCTCGAGGACTTCGAGGCGGCCATCACGGAACTGAGGGAAGAGACGGGACGCACCGACGCGGACGACGGCGACCGCGAGGACACGGGTGCGGGGAGCCAGGAAGACGACCGCGGGCCCGGAGGGACGACACAGGTCCCCGAGCCCGCAGGCGCCGCCGACTGACCGGCGGGCCGGACCCGGACGGCAGCTCCGGGCCCGGCCGGGCGGCGGCGATGTGAAGACCTGTTGCGGGCGATGTGAGTGGGTGCCCGCAACACCAGACAGAACACCGTGCCACGGGAACAACGGGGCACTTCAGGGCGTTTTCGCCCGTACAGGGAGGCGGCATGACAGAGACGGCGAGCGGTCCGGCACGGAGTTCCCGCGCCAAGGGCACCAAGGCGAACAAGGGCCTGCGTATCGAGCGCATCCACACCACCCCTGGGGTCCATCCCTATGACGAGGTGGCGTGGGAGAGCCGTGACGTCGTCATGACTAACTGGCGCGACGGCTCGGTCAACTTCGAGCAGCGTGGCGTCGAGTTCCCCGAGTTCTGGTCGGTGAACGCGGTCAACATCGTCACCAGCAAGTACTTCCGCGGTGCCGTGGGCACCCCGCAGCGCGAGGTGAGCCTGAAGCAGCTCATCGACCGCATTGTGAAGACGTACCGGAAGGCCGGCGAGGACCACAAGTACTTCGCCTCTCCCGCCGACGCCGAGATCTTCGAGCACGAGCTGGCGTACGCCCTCCTGCACCAGATCTTCAGCTTCAACAGCCCTGTCTGGTTCAACGTCGGCACCAAGCAGCCCCAGCAGGTCTCCGCCTGCTTCATCCTGGCCGTCGACGACTCCATGGAGTCGATCCTCGACTGGTACAAGGAAGAGGGCATGATCTTCAAGGGCGGCTCCGGCGCCGGCCTGAACCTCTCCCGGATCCGCTCCTCCAAGGAACTGCTGTCCTCCGGCGGCAACGCCTCCGGCCCGGTTTCCTTCATGCGCGGAGCCGACGCCTCCGCAGGAACGATCAAGTCCGGTGGCGCCACCCGCCGTGCCGCCAAGATGGTCGTCCTCGACGTGGACCACCCGGACATCGAGGACTTCATCGAGACCAAGGTCAAGGAAGAGGAGAAGATCCGCATCCTGCGGGACGCGGGCTTCGACATGGACCTGGGCGGCGACGACATCGCGTCCGTCCAGTACCAGAACGCCAACAACTCGGTCCGTGTGAACGACGAGTTCATGACCGCGGTCGAGCAGGGCGGCCAGTTCGGGCTGCGCGGCCGGATGACCGGCGAGGTCATCGAGGAGGTCGACGCCAAGGCGCTCTTCCGCAAGATCGCCGAGGCCGCGTGGGCCTGCGCCGACCCCGGCATCCAGTACGACGGCACCATCAACAACTGGCACACCTGCCCCGAGTCCGGCCGGATCACCGCGTCGAACCCGTGCAGCGAGTACATGCACCTGGACAACACGTCCTGCAACCTGGCCTCGCTGAACCTGATGAAGTTCCTCAAGGACGACGGCAAGGGCAACCAGTCCTTCGAGGCCGAGCGCTTCCAGAAGGTCGTCGAGCTGGTCATCACCGCGATGGACATCTCGATCTGCTTCGCCGACTTCCCGACCCAGAAGATCGGCGAGAACACGCGCGCCTTCCGCCAGCTCGGCATCGGCTACGCCAACCTCGGCGCCCTGCTGATGGCGACCGGTCACGCCTACGACTCCGAC
This sequence comes from Streptomyces sp. NPDC044719, assembly GCF_056433405.1. Lineage (NCBI taxonomy): Bacteria > Bacillati > Actinomycetota > Actinomycetes > Kitasatosporales > Streptomycetaceae > Streptomyces > Streptomyces sp. NPDC044719. The sequence continues at coordinate 494,433 of NZ_JBWKHE010000008.1, read as the reverse complement.
GGCGGCCGCGCCCTCGCCGGCTCCATCACCTCGCTGATGACCGGTACGGCGTACCGGCGCTCCGCCGAACTCGCCGCGGTCGTCGGCCCGTACGACGGCTACGCCCGCAACGCCGACGCCCACAAGCGCGTCATGAAGCAGCACTCGGACGCAAACGACAAGGCCGTCCGCATGGACGACCTGGACACCCCGGTGTGGGCCGCCGCCAGCGAGGCCTGGCAGGACGTGGTGCGCCTCGGTGAGAAGAACGGTTTCCGTAACTCCCAGGCGTCGGTGCTCGCCCCGACCGGCACCATCGGTCTCGCGATGTCCTGCGACACCACCGGTGTCGAGCCCGACCTCGCGCTGGTCAAGTTCAAGAAGCTGGTCGGCGGCGGCTCGATGCAGATCGTCAACGGCACCGTCCCGCAGGCCCTGCGTCGGCTGGGCTACCTGGAAGAGCAGATCGAGGCGATCGTCGCCCACATCGCCGACCACGGCAATGTGATCGACGCCCCGAGCCTCAAGCCCGAGCACTACGAGGTGTTCGACTGCGCCATGGGCGAGCGGGCCATCTCCGCGATGGGCCACGTCCGCATGATGGCCGCGATCCAGCCGTGGATCTCCGGCGCCATCTCCAAGACGGTCAACATGCCGGAGTCGGCGACCGTCGAGGAGGTCGAGGAGATCTACTTCGAGGCCTGGAAGCTGGGCGTCAAGGCGCTCGCGATCTACCGCGACAACTGCAAGGTCGGCCAGCCCCTCTCCGCCAAGAAGAAGGAGGAGGAGAAGGCCGAGGAGCCCGCGGCCGTCGAGGCCAAGGTCGAGAAGGTGGTCGAGTACCGCCCGGTCCGCAAGCGCCTCCCGAAGGGACGTCCCGGCATCACCACGTCCTTCACCGTCGGCGGTGCCGAGGGCTACATGACCGCCAACTCCTACCCGGACGACGGTCTGGGCGAGGTCTTCCTGAAGATGTCCAAGCAGGGCTCGACCCTCGCGGGCATGATGGACGCCTTCTCCATCGCGGTCTCCGTCGGCCTCCAGTACGGCGTCCCCCTGGAGACGTACGTCTCGAAGTTCACGAACATGCGCTTCGAGCCGGCCGGCATGACGGACGACCCGGACGTGCGGATGGCGCAGTCGATCGTCGACTACATCTTCCGCCGCCTGGCGCTCGACTTCCTGCCCTTCGAGACGCGCTCCGCGCTCGGCATCCACTCCGCCGAGGAGCGCCAGCGCCACCTGGAGACGGGTTCGTACGAGCAGAACATCGGCGAGGACGAGGTCGACGTCGAGGGTCTGGCCCAGTCGGCGCCGCGCGCCCAGGAGCTGAAGGCCGTCACCGCTCCGAAGAGCGAAGTGGCGCCCCAGCCCGCCCCGCAGCAGGCCCACACCAGTGCCGAACTGGTGGAGATGCAGCTGGGCATCCAGGCCGACGCCCCGCTGTGCTTCTCCTGCGGTACGAAGATGCAGCGCGCCGGTTCGTGCTACATCTGCGAGGGCTGCGGCTCGACCAGCGGCTGCAGCTGACGCCGAACGCCTGAGCCGATGACGGAGGGGCACCGCCTTTGGGCGGTGCCCCTCTTGTTGTCACAGGCCACCGCCCATGGGCGGTAGCCCCTCTTGTCGTCACAGGCCGCGGATGTCACGGCATGGTGCTCATGCCCGGCGGGCCGCGCCCATCGTCCTGGTGAAGGCCACGGGGTCGCCCTCGAAACCACGGAGGCCGGAGTGGAAGGCCCACGGGCCCGAGCCGTCCCGGGTGAACTCCGCGACCGTCGCAGCCGTCGCTCCCAGGACGCCGCCGAAGTCGTCCTCCGCGAGGACCGTGTACCCCTCGCGGATCCGCAGGCCGGGGTTGACCACGCTGACGAAGGTGCGCTCCGCCGGGCGCTGCTGGATGACGACACCGACCACCACGCGCGCGTACCGGTCGTCGAGCCGGTCGAGCTCCAGCGTCATGACCTCGTCGTAGCCGAAGCCCTGGCCGTCCTTGCTGTCCCGGTTGAGGTAGATGGTGCCGTCGGGGGAGCGGCTGTCGAAGTGCACCACATAGGCGGGATCGCCGTGCGGGTCGTCCGCCGGATACGTCGCCGCCACGAGGTCCAGATCGGTGGACGGCTGCCCTGCCGGACTGGGATCCCACCTCATCGCGATCTCGATCTTGCTCAGTCCCTTGTTGAGCCCGTCCACCAGAGTCCCCTTCCCCGTACCGACCCGCCTGTTCGCCCCAACTGCCGGGCGCTTGCGACTGTTTGTCCATCCTGCCACGGGAGCGGGTGCGCGCGTGGGGGAGCGGTCCGGCCGAGAGTGACCGGCGCCACGCTCCGTGGCCTTACCATGGCGCGGTGCTGGTCAAGTGGATTCGCTGCACCGTGGTGGACCGCCGCGGTTTCGAGCGGGGGCAGCGGAAGTGGGCGGGGCTTCTGGGGGAGCCGGGGTTTCGCGGGCAGGGGGGTGGCTGGAGCCGGGGGCGGCCGGACGTGGCGCACATCTTCGCGTTCTGGGAGAGCCGTGCCTTCTACGACTCGTTCATGGCGCGGTCCCACGACCGGCTGGCGTCGGCCCAGTCGGGCACCTTCAAGGACGCCCAGGTCAGGCTCTTCGACTATCGCTTCGACGTGAAGACGGGCTTCGAACCGCGCTTCACGGACGCCGACCTGCTGCGGGTGGCGCTCTGCCGTGTCCACCAGGAGCGGGCCGAGCACTTCGTGCTGATGCAGGAGAAGGTCTGGAACCCGGCGATGGCCGGCTCTCCCGGCATGGTGCGCGGACTGTTCGGCGAGGCGCCCGGGCACGAGTTCCTCGTGCTGTCGATGTGGCGCTCGGACGCCGAGCACGGCAAGTACCGCACCGAGCGCGTGGAGCGGCTCGCCCTGAGGGCCCAGACGGAGGCGGACGTGGCGGCGCTCACCGGGGACATCGTGGGCATGGAGTCGAGCTGGACCGTCTGACCCGGCCGGCCGGACGGTCTGATTCAGAATGGTTTGGCCGGATCGGTTCAGGTCGCCGACCGGCGTGACCTGTGTGACCTGTGGTGCAGGATCTGTGTGACCTACGCTGTATGGGTGGGGTAGGAGTGCTCCACGAGCCCTCACCCGATCTAGGGTCTTGGCATGGCACGACCACGGCGCATCGTCCTTGTCCGGCACGGCGAGTCAACGGGCAATGTTGATGACTCCGTGTACGAGCGTGAACCCGACCACGCCCTGGCACTGACCGAACGGGGTCGGTGGCAGGCGGAGGCGACGGGCGAGCAGTTGCGTGAACAGTTCGGCGATGAGCGGGTGAGTGTCTACGTCTCCCCGTACCGCCGTACGCACGAGACGCTGCGCGCCTTCCACCTCGACCCTGAGCTGATACGCGTACGCGAGGAGCCCCGGCTGCGCGAGCAGGACTGGGGCAACTGGCAGGACCGGGACGAGGTCCGTCTCCAGAAGGCCTATCGGGACGCGTACGGCCACTTCTTCTACCGTTTCGCCCAGGGCGAGTCCGGCGCCGATGTCTACGACCGGGTCGGCGGCTTCCTGGAGAGCCTGTTCCGCAGTTTCGAGGACCCCGACCATCCGCCGAACGTCCTCATCGTCACCCATGGTCTGGCCATGCGGCTGTTCTGCATGCGGTGGTTCCACTGGACGGTCGCGGAGTTCGAGTCGCTGTCGAACCCGGGGAACGGCGAGGTGCGGATGCTCGTTCTGGGAGAGGACGGCAAGTACACCCTCGACCGGCCGTTCGACCGCTGGCGAGATCCCGAGCCCTACGGGATCTCCGGATAGAGTGGCAGGGCGATGACCGCTGATTCCTCCCATGACGTGCGCCTGGACCGCGCCCTGGCCAGCCTGCGCGGACTGTCCGTCGGGGACGCCCTGGGTTCCCAGTACTTCGTGCCGGTGAACTACCCGCTGCTGAAGCGCCGCGAGGTGCCGTCCGGGCTGTGGCAGTGGACCGACGACACGGAAATGGCCGGTTCCGTCGTCGCCGTCCTGGCCGCCCACCACCGCGTCGACCAGGACGCCCTGGCCCGCTCCTTCGCCGAGCACCACGATTTCGACCGCGGCTACGGCCCTGCGGTCAACCGCCTGCTGCGACTCGTCCGGGAGGGCGGGGACTGGCGTGAACTCGCCGCCGCGCTCTTCAACGGACAGGGGTCCTGGGGCAACGGCGCCGCGATGCGGATCGCCCCGCTGGGCGCCTGGTACGCGGGCGACCCGGAGCAGGCGACCCACCAGGCGGAGATCTCGGCCTACACCACCCACCAGCACCGTGAGGCGGTCGTCGGAGCGATGGCCGTCGCCGCCGCCGCCTCGTTCGCGGCCGACCCCGGCGGGCCGCCCGGCGCCGAGGCACTCCTCGACGGGGTCATCGACCTGGTGCCGAAGAGCGCGGTGGGCGCGGGGCTGCGCCGGGCCCGGGACATGCTCGACTACGGCGATCCGGCCACGGTCGCGGCGGTACTGGGGTGCGGCCGGCGCACGACTGCCCACGACACCGTGCCCTTCGCCCTCTGGTCGGCGGCGAGAAGCCTCGGTGACTATGAGCAGGCGTTCTGGACGACCGCGCAGGTCGGCGGGGATGTCGACACCACCTGCGCCATCGTCGGCGGCGTGATCGCCGCGGGCAAGGCGGGGACGCCGCCCGTCGAGTGGGCGAGTCGGACCGAACCGCTCCCTGAGTGGGTGCCTGTTTCGGCCTAGCGGCAGGGGCTCTTGGGCCTCTTCGTGAACTCTCCGTACTTTCCTTCGCGAACTCTCCGTACCTCGCGGGAACTCTCCGTAATCACCCGCTCGTTGTCGTGACATCCGCTGTGCGAGCCGTCAGGGCGCGCAGGCACCGGAGTGCAGCAATGGGGGTGAACATGGGCGTCCTGCTCGCGGTTCTGATCCACTGGTGGGGCGCTTTCGCGTGCCGTCCGGGGAACGAACGGGTCGCGAACCGGCCCGGCGGCCGCCGTCAGGCCAGTGTCACGCCCGTCGGCGAGCAGCCGAAGCCGGCTCGTGGTGCTGTCGCGTCAGCCGAGTCCCGGCCCTGCCGAGCCGGCGAGTGCCTCCAGGTCACTCTTGCGGACCCGGATCACCAGCCAGGCCGTGGCCAGGGCGAGGACGGCCATCGCCGCCGCCGGGACGAAGGCTGCCGAGATGCCCTGGGCCAGCACCTCGTGCCCCCACGGTGCGGGCAGTTGCTGCGTACGGGCGAACTCCGCCTTCTGTTCCGCGGAGCCCTCGGCCATGAACTGCGGAAGCTGCTTCTCCGCCTCGTCCCGGGTCGCCGTGCCGAAGACCGTCGTCAGGATGGCCAGGCCCAGCGATCCGCCCACCTGCTGCGTCGTGTTGAGCAGCCCGGACGCGGCGCCCGCCTCGTGGGGGGCGACACCGGAGACGGCGGTGAGCGTCAGCGTGACGAAGTTCAGTCCCATACCGAAGCCGAACACCAGCATCGGACCGAGGACCCCGCCGGCGTAGGAACTGTCGGAGCTGATGAGCGCCTGCCAGGCCAGTCCGATCATCGCGAGGGCCGAGCCCGCGAGCATGAACGGCTTGGGTCCCAGCACTGGCAGGAACCGCTGCGACAGACCCGCGCCGAGCGCGATCACGACCGTTACGGGCAGGAACGCGAGCCCCGCCTCGATCGGGCTGTAGCCGAGCACGTTCTGCACGAACAGCACGATGTAGAAGAACATGCCGAACATCGCCGCGGCCAGGCTCAGCATGATCACGTAAGTGCCGGAGCGGTTGCGGTCGGTGAACATCCGCAGCGGGGTGATCGGTTCCTTGGCCCGGGACTCGATGATGCCGAAGGCCAGCAGCAGGACCACGGCGGCGCCGAAGGATCCGATGGTGAGGCTGTCCCGCCATCCCTCGTCCGCCGCCCGGATGAAGCCGTAGACGAGGGACGCCATGCCCGTCGTCGAGGTCACCGCACCCGCGATGTCGAACCGGCCGGTGTGCCGGTCGGACTCGCTGATGTAGAGCGGTGTGAGCACGGCGATCAGCACGCCGATCGGCACGTTCACGAAGAGCACCCAGCGCCAGTCGAGCCACTCGGTGAGCATGCCGCCGGCGAGCAGGCCGATGGCGCCGCCGCCCGCAGACACGGCGGCGAAGACCCCGAAGGCCCGGTTGCGCTCCGGGCCCTCGGGGAACGTGGTGGTGATGAGGGCCAGCGAGGTGGGCGAGGCGATGGCGCCCCCCACTCCTTGCAGCACTCGTGCGGCCAGCAACTGCCAGGGCTCCTGGGCGAGCCCGCCGAGCAGCGAGGCGAGGGTGAACAGCAGGATGCCGGTCATGAAGACCCGGCGGCGGCCGAGGATGTCACCGGCGCGACCGCCGAGGAGCAGCAGACCACCGAAGGTGAGTGTGTAGGAGCTGACGACCCAGGTGAGGTCGGTGGTGCTGAACTTGAGCGCGTCTTGAATGTGCGGGAGCGCGATGTTCACAATCGTCGCGTCGAGTACCACCATGAGTTGGCAGGCCGCGATGACGGTGAGCGCGATGCCGGGATGTCCCTCCCGGCGGGCCGCACCTGGCTTCTGGTCCTTGAGCAATGGAGAGGTTGTCACTATGGGTCCCCCACGAGTGCGTTAGTGAACGCTCGCGTTCACTGCCGCGTCAAAGGTAGTGAGTCCCCGACAGTGAACGCAAGCGTTCACTCGTGGCGTCGTTGTTCGGTGTGTCCCCCTCTGTCGCCGTCCGGCGCGCCCCCACATCCCCAAACCCCCCGCTTCTCTGTTCGTTGGAGAGAGTCAGATGGTTACCCCGAGCTGGGCGGATGCCCCCGCTCAGACAGCCGCCCGCCGCCGCGGCGCCGTGCTCGAGCGTGCGATCCTCGACGCCGCACTGGACCAACTCAGCACCGTCGGCTGGAACGGCCTGACGATGGAGGGTGTCGCCGCCGGAGCGCAGACCGGCAAAGCCGCGGTCTACCGGCGCTGGCCGTCCAAGGAGGACCTTGTCGCCGACGCCCTGCGCGCCGGTCTCCCTCATTTCGACGCGGCACCCGACGAGGGTGGGGTGCGTGAGGACCTCTTGGCGCTGTGTCTGCGAGCCCGGGACGCGATGTTCTCCCGCCCTGGTGTCGCGCTTCGCTCGGTGATTCACGAATGCGATACGACGCAGGCCGAGCGGTTTCATGGCGTGATCTTGGACGGGGTCGTGGAGCCCACCATCAGGAGGCTTCGAGAGGTCATCGAGCGCGGGATCCAGCGAGGAGAGGTGCGCTCTGACGCCGCGAACGGCTTTGTCTTCGACGCCGTCCCGGCGATGATGATGTACCGCTCCAAGATGTGCGGCTGCGAATGGCAGGATCATGAAATCGAGGAGATGATCGACCAGTTGATGGTTCCGCTGCTGCGGCCGAGCGGCTCCTGACAGGTGCTCGCGAGGGATGTGAAGCCGCAGGGGTGGGCCAGGGTGTCGCGGGCGCTTCAGGGCGGCGTAACCTAGGGGCGCCATGCCGTACGAACCGCCTACTCACACCGTCGAGCGCTCCCTTCGAGCCACGACCGGAGCGAAGATCGTTGCAGGCGTCGACGAGGTGGGGCGCGGCGCGTGGGCCGGTCCTGTCACTGTCTGCGCGGCGATCACCGGACTGCGCCGGGCGCCCGAGGGCCTCACGGACTCGAAGCTGCTCACCATCAAGCGACGCACCCAACTCGCCGAGGCGCTGCGGACATGGGTGACGTCGTACGCCCTGGGTCATGCCTCCCCGGAGGAGATAGACGAACTGGGGATGACGGCCGCGCTGCGGCTGGCGGCGGGGCGTGCGCTGGATGCCTTGCCAGTCCGCCCGGACGCGGTCATCCTCGATGGCAAGCACGACTATCTCGGTGCGCCCTGGCGGGTCCGTACGGTGATCAAGGGCGACCAGTCCTGCGTGGCGGTGGCCGCGGCATCGGTGATCGCCAAGGTTCAGCGCGACAAAATGATGGCCGAACTGGGTATCGACCATGCAGACTTCGGTTTTGCGGACAACGCCGGGTATCCATCCCCCGTGCACAAGGCCGCACTGGCGGAGCGGGGCCCCACCCCCCACCACCGGTTGTCATGGGCGTATCTTGATGCGCTGCCCCAGTGGCGGCACCTCAAGAAGGTCCGCAACTGGGCGGACGGAAGTGTTCCGGAAATCGAGGGTCAGCTCGGCTTCGATTTCTGACGGTTTCGTTCGCACACATGCGCCACCCGCCGACGCGGGCCGTACCAGCGTTTGATAAAAATCAACTCATGCCTCTCATTCCCGAGGAGCCTCAGATTCACGAGAGTGCCCAGGGTCCCCGCGCCACTCCGGCCAGCGGCCGCACCGCGCCGACCCCCCGTCCCGTACCCGGCCCCCGTCCCGCGGCTCCGTCGCGTCCCGGTCGTCCAGGCCCTCTCCGGCCCGCGCCGCCGGTGCAGCGTACGCCGCGTGACACAGCCGCCAAGCCCGGTCCGACCGGGCCCGCCGCCGGTGCCGCCGCTCCGGCCGGCCCGCAGATCCAGCTGATCCCGGCTTCCGCGCAGGGCGCGCTCGACGCTGCCGAGGAAGCCGTGGACCTGCTCCTGGACTCCGGTCGCGCCCCCAGCGACGTTCTGGTGATCACGACCGGCGAACAGCACCCGTGGGCCACCCACGAGCTGTCCTTCGGTGAAACCTCCTACTGGGCCCAGCACGACGCCCGTGACGACGTCTTCTACACGGACGCCACCATCGCGGCCCGCGCCGCGTCGCGTCCGGTGGTCGTGGTCGCCGTCAACGGTGGGTCCGAGGCCGCAGCCGCGAGCGCGCTGTCCCTGGCCCACTCCCGGGCGAGCACCCTGCTGATCGTCTGCGGCGACCCGCAGCAGATCAACTCGGTGCTGGGCGCGGGCGTCTGAGCCGCTTCCTCGGCGTCCGGTCGGGCGCTGGGGAGGGCTTCAGGCGCCGCTGCGGCGGCTCCGCAGGGTGGCTGGTTCGGCATGCCCGAAGGACTCGACGTCGTGGCTGCTACCGGCCTTGCCCGGCTGGGGACTTCTGGCTCGTCGCGGGCGCGGCGCTGGCCGCGCTGGGCGGCGGCATGCTCGGCCCGGAATGCGTCCTGCGGCCCTGCGCCGGTCGGAACGCACGGGTTCGTATGCCGTGCCTTGGGGGCACGGCACAGCACCCGTGCGAAATGGTCTGGCCGGAGAACTTCAGCGTGCCGCCGCCGCGCGGCGCAGGACCTCCGAGGCGGCGCCACCGGTGCGCGGAGGTGGTGGCGCCGCCTCGGACGTCGCGAACGGCTCCGGTGCCGAGCCCGAGTGGGGGCGGCGACCGCCGCGGCCTTCGCCGAGGACCTGCCAGCCGTCACGCGTCAGCGTGATGTACGCCCCGCAGCGCAACCCGTGCAGGGTGCACGCGTCGCGCAGGCCCCACATCCACGCGCCGTCCTCCTCCGTCCAACGCGCGTCGCCCTCACGGCAGTAGAGCAGCACCGCGGTCCGCACCGGAGTGCGGCGCCGCAGGTCGTGCGGGATGACCCGGCGCAGCTGCGCGAGCAGCACGTTGCGGAACATCCAGCCGTCGGCCGGGGCCGGGCGGCGTACGAACGAGGCGCTTGCCCGCAGTCGTTCGTCCGGGTCGAGCACGGCGACGACGGCGGTCGCCGGCTGCGGATGGTGCCGGGCGTGCAGTCCGCTGACGACCTCACGGGGGTCGCGCAACAGTGGGATCCCGGCGGCGGCCCATTCCGCGGGTTCGAGCAAGCGGTTGGCGGAAGCGGCGGACGTCGACGCCGCTGCCGAGGCCGGAGCGAATCCGAAGGTCACGGTCCTCCCTTCGGCTACGCGCCCACACTGCGGGCGAGGTCGGATTCCTGGGAGCGCGCACCGCAGCGAAGCCCTACCGGATCGGCGGGCGCGCCGTACGGGAGCGGACCCCAATTCTTCCTGTCGAACTTGAATGCGGCAACGAGCAATTGAGGCCGTCGACCGTTATCAGATGATGCGCGGCTAATATCCCTACCCTGTGCGCCGCCGGGCCACCCATGGGGCGTTCGAGCGCGACACGTTCGTACGTCACGGGGGTGTGCGGCGTCCAGAGGTGTGCGCAGGTGATCAGGTGGCGAGTGCCCTGCGCTCCGGGGCTGACACTCCGCCCCGGACCGTCGGTCGTCAGCCCTGCAAGGCCAGCACGAGCGGCAACACCCCCTGCACACCGGAGCGTCGGAGCATGCGGGCGGCGACCGCGAGGGTCCACCCGGTCTCCGTGTAGTCGTCCACGAGGAGGACCGGGCCCTGGGCCTCGGCCAGAGCGGAGGCGAGGGCGGGCGGCACGGTCAGAGCGCCGTCCAGCGCCTTCAGCCGCTGTGCGCTGTTGCTCCGGGATCCGGCGTGCGCCTCGCCGGTGTACTCGATGGCACCCAGCAGCGGCAGTCGGCCGACTTCGGCGATGCGTGCTCCCAGGGAGTGGATCAACACGGGGCGGCTGCGGGACGTCACGGTGACGACGCCGACCGGGCGCGGCTGGGCGTCCGACGTGCCGGAAGCCCAGCCGCCGGGCCCCTTGGCCCAGTCGGCCAGCACGTTCACCACCGCGTTCGCCACGTCGTCCGGAACGGGCCCGTCAGGAGCCTGGGGAGCGAGCAGGGGGCGCAGCCGGTTGCCCCAGCCGATGTCCGACAACCGCCCCAAGGCGCGTCCCGCCGCCGCCTGTTCGCCGGCCGGGATACGTCCCCTGAGGTCCACACCGATCGCCGGCAGCCCCGTGGGCCACATGCGGCGGGGCTCCACCTCGACCCCCGCCCGGCCCAGGTCCACGCGCGCGGCGTCGAGTGCCTCCACGGACGTATCGGCGACGAAGCGCGGGCCCGCGCAGTTGTCGCAGCGACCGCACGGCTTGGCGGCCTCGTCGTCGAGCTGGCGCTGCAGGTACTCCATGCGGCAGTCCGTCGTCGACGCGTACGCGCGCATCGCCTGCTGCTCGGTCTCCCGCTGACGCGCCACCCACGCGTACCGCTCGGCGTCGTACGTCCATGGCTGCCCGGTCGCGACCCAGCCGCCCTTGACCCGCCTGACCGCGCCGTCCACGTCGAGGACCTTGAGCATGGTCTCCAGGCGGGAGCGGCGCAGTTCCACCAAGGGCTCCAGCGCGGGCAGCGACAAGGGCTTCTCCGCGTGCGCGAGGAGATCGAGCGTGCGGCGCACCAGGTCTTCCGAGGGGAAGGCGAGCGACGCGAAGTACTTCCAGATCGCTTCGTCCTCCTTCCCGGGGAGCAGGAGCACCTCGGCGTGCTCCACACCGCGTCCCGCTCGGCCCACCTGCTGGTAGTAGGCGATGGGCGAGGAGGGCGAGCCGAGGTGCACCACGAAGCCCAGATCGGGCTTGTCGAAACCCATGCCGAGTGCGGAGGTGGCGACCAGTGCCTTCACCTTGTTGGTGAGCAGGTCCTCCTCGGCCTGCTGACGATCAGCGTTCTCCGTCTTGCCCGTGTACGAGGAGACCGTGTGCCCGCGCTGCCTGAGGAAGGCGGTGACCTCCTCGGCGGCGGCCACGGTGAGCGTGTAGATGATCCCGGAGCCCGGCAGCTCGTCGAGGTGCTCGGCGAGCCAGGCCATCCGATGCGCGGCATCCGGCAGCCGCAGCACGCTCAGGCTCAGGCTGTCGCGGTCCAGCGGACCCCGCAGCACGAGGGCGTCCGAGCTCCCGCCGGTGCCGAGCTGCTCCGCGACATCGGCCGTCACACGTGCGTTGGCGGTGGCCGTGGTCGCGAGCACCGGCACACCGGGCGGGAGGTCGGCGAGCATGGTGCGCAGGCGACGGTAGTCCGGCCGGAAGTCGTGGCCCCAGTCGGAGATGCAGTGGGCCTCGTCCACCACCAGGAGCCCGGTGGCGGCGGCGAGCCGGGGCAGCACCTGGTCCCGGAAGTCCGGGTTGTTGAGCCGCTCCGGACTGACCAGCAGGACGTCCACCTCACCCGCGGCGATCTCGTCCTGAACGGCCTCCCACTCCTCCGTGTTCGAGGAGTTGATGGTCCGGGCGTGGATGCCGGCCCGGGCCGCCGCCTCGACCTGGTTCCGCATGAGGGCGAGCAGCGGGGAGACGATCACCGTCGGACCGCTGCCGCGTGCCCGCAGGAGCGAGGTCGCCACGAAGTAGACCGCGGACTTGCCCCAGCCCGTGCGCTGGACGACCAGGGCACGTCGTCTGTCGGCGACCAGTGCCTCGATCGCCCGCCACTGGTCCTCGCGTAGCCGGGCCGCTCCCGAGGCATCCCCGACGAGACGGGCGAGGACCGTGTCGGCCGCCGCCCGGAGATCCGCGTTGCTTGTGTGCTCCATGCGTTCCATGAAACAGGACGGCAGTGACAACGGGATCGCCGCACCGGGAGAGGCGGGTGCCGGGAGATTTATGGTGACGTGTCCCTGATCGAAGTTATCCACAGGGCAAACCGGAGCTGCGCATTCCGCGAGATCGTCTCCGCATGACGAACCACAGCGAAGCGACTGGATCCCCTGAGAACGGCGACATCACCGGGCCCGATGCGTCAGGCAGGCACAAGGACGGTGGGCAGCGGAAACGGGAGACGAACGCGGCCGACACGGCGGGACTGCACGTTCCCAGCCCCGCGCACGACGGTCACGGCGGCGAGCACCAGGTCACCCTGCGCACCCCGGCCGAACTGGCCGACGCCCTGCCGTATCTGCTCGGTTACCGCCCGGAGGACAGCATCGTCCTCGTCGCCCTGCACGACAAGGACGGACGCGGACGGTTCGGAGGGCGGGCCCGGCTCGGTATCCCCGCCAACGCGGACGACTGGCCGTCCGCGGCCGGACAACTGGCCCACGGCCTGGTGACGGGCAGCGAGCGCCGAGGGGCCAAGCCCGAGTCGATGGTCGCCTTCCTCTGCCAGGAGCCGCGGAAGGGCGAGTCCGGGCAGCAGGTCATGGAGCGGCTGAGGCCTCTGGCCCAGAGGCTGCGCGTCGAGTGCGGTTCCCGGGACGTGGTGGTGGTCGAGGCGCTGTGCATCTCGGAGGGCCGCTACTGGTCGTACTGCTGTGACAACGCGGCATGCTGCCCGTCCGAGGGAGCCCCCATGGGCCTGCCCGGCACCTCCGTGCTGGCCGCCGCGGCCACCTACGCGGGGATCCAGGTGCGCGGCACGCTACGCGAGCTACGGGCCAGGCTGCTGCCTTGGGAGAACGCTGCCGCCCTCGAACAGGAGGCCGCCCTCGACACCGCCAGCATGGCGCTGGTCCCAAGGATCCTGGACGACGTGGGCCGCGCCTCCGTGGCCGACGAGACGCTGGAACTGGCCGGGAGGATCCTGGACCGCTTCGCCGAGGCCCCGCCCGTCTCCGGGATGCTTCTGGCGGACCTCCGCGACGACGAACTACTGGGGCACGACGAGGCCGCCCGGTTGATCCTCGGTCTTCAGGACCGCGCGACCCGCGACCGCGCGGCCGAATGGATGGAGGGCGACGAAGCCGCACGCGCCCTTCGTCTCTGGCGGACGCTGGCCCGCCGCTGCGTCGGACCCTATGGCGAACATGCCGCCGCGCCGCTCACCCTCGCGGGCTGGGTCGCATGGTCCACCGGTGACGAACTGGAGGCCCGGGAAGCCCTCGCCATGGCCCTGGGCGCGGATCCCGACTACCTCTTCGCCCGTCTCCTGCACCAGGCTTGCAACGAAGGCCTCGACCCGGAGTCGATCCGCACCTGCCTGCAAGCGGAGCGCGAAGGCCGAGGGCGAGCGGTGGTCGACCACGCCATGATCCGTGCGCATGTTGCCGAGGATGTCGAGCGAGAGACAGTGGCACCACAGCCCGACCCCGCACCCACGCCCGCGGCGTCGCCTTCACGCCGTCGCCGCCGCTCCCGCTCCGCCGGTGCTGCCGACACCGCCTCCGGCCGTACCCGTGCCGGCCGTGACACGAGCACCCCGACCGCGCTCGGGCGTAAGCCGGCGGGTGCCACGCGCCCGGCCGGTGCCCCGGAAACGGGCATGCGCCCCGAGAGTGCGACGACGGGTCCCGCGCGGTCCGGCAGTGCCCGCGCGGGCGGCACGCGTGCGCGTACCTCACGGAAGGCGGCCATGCCCTGCCGGGACGCGGGTCAGGACGGCGTTCAGCCCGGCCACGGCACGGAGGGGGAGGAGTGACTCATCGCCGCTCCTGTCGCCGGGTGGCCTTGACGCACAAGGGACGAGGCGGGGGTGTGACTCGGAGGGGGCCGGGGTGCGGGCGTGACTCGGAGGACGTCCACGGCGTTCACCTGAGTGGCGGAACGCCCGAACAAGGGGTGACGCCGCACCGCCCCTGCCCCGTCGGAGCCCTCCGGCACCGGCGCCGAACCCCATCGAGGCGCACAGAGCCCAGAGGAAGCCTTCCCATGCATCAGCCGACTCCGCCTTCCTCCGCTGCCGGCGACCGCCGCTCCACAGAGGGGCTTCCACCGTCCTCCGTGTCTGGCCTCGGCCTGTCCGAGGGCGGCGTTCCGCGGCCGGGGGACCAGGACGTCTCTCCGCGACCAGTGGCCCGTGTCGACGGCTACGGGCCCAGGTTCCCCGGAGGTGCCTCAGACGTCGCGCCGCCCACCGGCCCGGACTCTCGTTCTCCCTCGCCGCCGGGCCCGGGCCGTTCGTCGCCCCGATGGGCGGGCCAGAGCCGTCGCCCCGGGTCCGCGTCGGGGTACGGCTCACCCGCACCGTCCTCGGCTCAGGGCCGTACGTCGGCGCCCCCGGGGCACGCGCCCCCGCCCCGGGGTGCCACGATCCCGGGCCTGCGCTGGTCCGCAGATTTGCCGCCCGCCCACACCGCGATGATCTGTGTCGCTCTTCCCGGCCTGGCCATCTCGACGGAGGAAGGGCAGATGACCGGCCGGGGGCTGCAAGGGTTCTATCGCGGCGGCCGGCGCGTGCTCTCCCGGTGCGAGATCCGAGTGGGCGGACGGGAACCCCTCGCGGTGCAGGCCCGCATGGCCTCGGCCGACCGCGCCAGGTTCGTGGGCACGCTCCGCATGTCCCCGCAGGCCGGCCCGGACCCGGACGTCATCGTGGAACGCAACCGTTTCGCGGACGGCACGGAGCGGATCACCCTGCACAGCGCGGCTCCCCGCCCGATGCGCCTGCCGGTCGAGGTGGTCCTGGGCACGGACCTGGCCGACCTCGGTTCGATCGCCTCGGGCACCGCGGGACCCGAACTCCCCGCCAGCGTGCACGGCTCCGGCCTGCGCTGGTCCTGCCTCACCGGCAACGCGTCCGTGACGGCCGAACCGCCCCCCTCGGACGCCCTGGCCTCGGCCGGGCTGCTGCGGTGGGAGCTCGACCTGCCGCCGGGCGGAAGCAGAAGTGTGGAACTGCGGGTGCGGCCGGACGGTGCGGGGCCTCTCCGAGCTGTGGGCCGAGCCGCGACCAGCCCCCTGGCCGCGGCGTGTGCGGAAGGCGACGACCCCAGAGTCTCCGCCCTCTTGCGGACGAGCATCGAGGACCTCCAGGCCCTCTTGCTGCGTGACTCCGCCAACCCCGCCGACACCCATCTCGCGGGCGGGGCGCCCTGGCGCTGCGGTCTGGCACCAGCCGATGCGCTCGTCGCTGCCCGGATGGCCCTGCCGCTCGGTACCGGTCTGGCAGCGGGGACGCTGCGGATCCTCGCCCGGACCCAACTCACCGGCCCGGGCGCGCAGTCCGGGATGATCCCCGGCCCGAGACGGGATGCCGGGCCGTACCTTCCGCCGCAGTGCACCGGTACGGAGGCAACGCTGCTCTTCCCCGTACTGCTCGCAGAAGCCCGACGCTGGGGGCTCGGCGAGCAGGAGACGGAGGAACTGCTGCCCGCCGCCGAGCGCTGCCTGACCTGGCTGCGGACCACCGTGGGAGACGACGCGTACTTGCGCGACCCACACCCTGGCGGACCCGTCCGCTGCGAGACACAGGCCCACGCCCACCGTGCCGCACTGCTCGGTGCCGATCTGCTCGACGCCTGCGGCCGGTCCGGCGGAGCGGCACTCCGGGAGTGGGCGCAGACCTTACGTCCCGCGTTCCGGGAGGACTTCTGGCTCGACGACCGCGGGGGCGGACGGCCCGCGGCAGCCCGTGCCCCGGACGGCAGGCCCGTGCCTCACCTGGGCGCTGCCGCCGTCCACCTTCTCGACACCGGCCTGCTGGGCGGGGGCGCGGTGGCACCCGGTCTGCTCGACAAGGTCCAGACGGAGAAGCTCGCCCGGCTGCTCGGCAGCCCCGTCATGGACTCGGGCTGGGGCCTGCGTGGACTGGGCGCGAAGGAACCAGGATTCAACCCGTTCGGCCACCGCGCCGGGGCCGTACGGATCCAGGAGACGGCACTCGCCGTCGCCGGTCTGGCCGCCGCAGGCTACGAGAAGGAGGCGAGCTCGTTGCTGCGCGGCGTACTCGAGGCCGCCGAGACCTTCACACATCGCCTGCCCGAGATGTATGCGGGGGAACAGCGTACGGAGGGAAGCGCCCCCCTCCCGCACCCGGCGGCCTGCCGCCCCGCGGCCACCCCGGCGGCTGCCGGAGTCCTCCTCCTCACCACACTCGCCGGCATTCGTCCCGACGCCCCGGCCGGGACCGTCACCCTGCGCCCCGTGCGCTGCGCACCCCTGGGCGAGGTCGGCTTCACCGGCCTGCGCGTGGTGGGCGCCCCGTTCTCCGTACGGGTCAGCCGGCTCGGCCTCGCCATGGTCGAGGAGGCGGCCGACGGACTGCAGCTGGGGGCTTGACCTGCCACGACGGATCACCGCCGGATCACCGGGAATCGACAGTGAAGCCCATAACCGACCGAAGTGGATCAGTAGTGGATCAGTAAGCGATGCGAGCCGCGAAGGGAGTGTTTATCGTCAGGCAGACGACTATGATCGCCGCATGCCCTACGACCCGTCAGCGTTTCCGCCCTTCGCCGTCACCGTGGACCTGGTCGTACTGACCGTGCGTCGCCATGCCCTGTGCGCGCTGGCGGTACGGAGGGGCGAACCACCGTTCCAGGGACGTTGGGCGCTTCCCGGCGGTTTCGTACGGGCCGACGAGGACCTGGCACAGGCCGCCGCGCGTGAGCTGGCCGAGGAGACGGGGCTGCGCGTCCACGACCCGGCCGTACCCGCCCAGGACAACGGCGCACATCTGGAGCAGCTCGCCACCTACGGCGACCCCAAGCGGGACCCCAGGATGCGGGTCGTGAGCGTCGCCCACCTCGCTCTGGCTCCCGACCTGCCCGCGCCCAGGGCGGGCGGCGACGCCAGCAACGCCCGCTGGGCTCCGGTCGAGGAACTGCTGCAGCAGGGCGGTTACGGGCGAGACGCCGAGCCGGTCGCCCCGCTCGCCTTCGACCACGCGCAGATTCTGGCGGACGGAGTGGAACGAGCACGATCCAAGATCGAGTACTCGTCGCTGGCCACAGCCTTCTGCCCGCCCGAGTTCACGGTCGGTGAGCTGCGGCGTGTCTACGAGGCGGTGTGGGGGGTGGCGCTCGACCCGCGCAACTTCCACCGCAAGGTCACGGGCACCCCGGGCTTCCTGGTCCCCACCGGCGGGACGACCACCCGCCAGGGCGGCCGCCCGGCACAGCTCTTCCGGGCAGGTGGCGCGACGCTGCTCAACCCTCCGATGCTGCGCCCCGAGGTGTGACGCCGGGCCTGGAACATGACCCGCCCGCAGCCCTGACAAGGGTGATTGCCCTACTGGAGACGGCCTTGCGCTGCCCGAAAAAACGGACATAGCGCGCTATCTTGCTGCGAGTGATCCAGGCCTTCGGACTGACCAGCAACCCTCGCAAAGAGCTTCCGCCCGCGGCCGACGACGTCTCCTTCGAGGCGCGAGCGGGCCGCGTCACCGCGCTGCTCGGAGCACCGGGCGCCGGAAAGACGACGGTACTCAGGCTCATGCTCGAGCTCCAACAGGGTCGTGGCATCACCTACTTCCGGGGCCGCCCCCTGCACCGCATCGCCCATCCCTCGCGCGAGGTCGGCGTGCTGCTGGGCGACGTGCCGGGGCACCCGGCCCGCACGGTCCGTGGCCATCTGCGCATGCTGTGTGCCGCCGCGGGGGTTCCGGTCCGGCGCGCGGACGAAGTCCTCGAGGCGGTCGGGCTCGTGAGTCTGCGCGACGAACGCCTCGGCGCCCTGTCGCGGGGCATGGACCGACGCCTCGGCCTGGCCTGCGTCCTCCTGGCCGACCCGCACACGCTCGTCCTCGACGACCCGGCCGACGGGCTCTCCGTCCGCGAGGGCAACTGGCTGCACGGCATGCTCCGGGCACACGCCGGCCACGGCGGCACGGTCCTGTTCACCACGGCCGACCCCAAGGAGGCCGCGCGCACCGCCGACCGCGTCGTCACACTGGAGCAGGGCAGGCTCGTGGCCGACCAGGAGGCCACGGAGTTCTCGCGCACCCGCCTACGTCCCCGAGTGGCCGTACGCAGCCCGCACGCGGCCCGTCTGGCTGCTCTCCTGGCCAAGCAGGCCCGCACCGCGCAGCGCTCCGTCGAAGTCGTACGAGAGGGCAACAACCGCCTCTCCGTGTACGGCAGTACCTGCGCGGACGTCGGGGAGACCGCGTTCCGCCACGGCATCGTCGTCCACCAACTCGCCGACGAGATCGGAGACATGGGCCCCGGTGCGGGCGCTGCGCAGCCGGGTGAGCCGCACCGTGAGCCGGCTGGGGCCCTGGCCGAATCGGGGCAGCCGGCGGACGAGCGGCAGCGGGGTGACACGGGGCGAAACTCCGCCGACGAGCCGGATCATGGCAGCGTCGGGCGCGATCACGACAGCGTTGGACAGCATCACGACAGCGCCGAGCAGCATCACGACAGCGCCGAGCAGGGCCACGACAGCGTCGAGCTGGAGGGAGCCAGTGCCGAGCCGGAGCGAGTCCCTGCCCAGCCGAGGCGCCTCACCAACGCCCTCTGGCCAACCGCCGCGCCCCTGGCCGTTGAGCCGGAGCCCTCCTTCGACGAGTCGGCGCCGACCACATCGGACACGGTGGCCACCGCCCCTGAGCCGCTCCCCACCATCGAGCTGATGCCTGCTGCTGACCAACCGGCACCAGCCACAGTCAAGCCGCTGCCCGCCTCCGATCATGCGCAGCCCGCCGTCGACCCTGACGAGTGCCCGGACGCGCCCCCGGCCGACCACCCGGGCAATGCCGTCGTCCCCCCTCAGGAGGAGACGAGGACGCCCTCCTGTGAGCTGCGACCCACCCTCGAACCGCTGCCGACCGCTGACCCACCGGAACCAGCCGCCGACGCGCCGCTGCCCGCCTCCGGCCAGGCGCAGCCCGTCGCCGAGCCTCGTGAGCGCCCCGACACACCCGCGGCGGGTCGTACGAGCAACGCAGCCGCCCCTCCCCAGGGGGAGACGACCCCTGCGCCGCACGCCGTCGAAGCCCGTGGCATGGCTCGCAGCATCGACGCACTGCCTCCTCTGCCGCCTCCCATCTCCGTCCGTCCCGCCCCGAGCCCGCTCCGTCCCCTCCGCTACGAGATCCGCCGTGCCACCGGGATCGGCACCGGCTTTCTCACCGGGGCCGTTGTGCTAGCCGTGTCCGCCGTGACCGCCGTCGTGCTCGCCCGCATCGGGCACACCCCGCAGCCGCGCCTGCTGGCCGCCTGGCCGCGGGAGCTGCCCCTGCCGCCCGCGGCGCTCGGCGCGGGACTGCTCGGCGCGCTGGCCTTCGGCGACGAGTTCCGTCACCCTGCCCTGGCCGCTGACCGCGGCACCGTGCCCCGCCGACTGGGGCTGCTGGCCGCCAAACTGCTCGTCGCCTCGGCCACCGCCCTGGCGCTGGCGGTCCTCACCGTCGGCTGCGACGCCGAGGTGCTCTATCTCGTCTACGGACGGGAGCTCGCGCAGGTTCCCGCCGACTGGCTGCCGCTGAGTGCGAGTTGGGTCGGCCTCGTCATCGGCTGTGCCTGGGCCGGCGTTCTGGCCGCAGGGGTCTTCCGGTCCACCACGGCCGGGCTCGCCGCGGTGGCCGCCGTGCCCCTTCTCGTCGTACCTGTCGTGCACAAGGTCCTGGACGGACCGTCCGTTCGAACCGCGGCCGGGCTGCCCATGCGGCTGCGAGAGGTCCTCGTACCGCGGTGGCCCTTCGGAGGAGAGCGTTAC
This sequence comes from Streptomyces sp. NPDC044719, assembly GCF_056433405.1. Classification (NCBI taxonomy): domain Bacteria; kingdom Bacillati; phylum Actinomycetota; class Actinomycetes; order Kitasatosporales; family Streptomycetaceae; genus Streptomyces; species Streptomyces sp. NPDC044719. The sequence goes on along the minus strand of NZ_JBWKHE010000008.1, from coordinate 474,411 downwards.
CTGGAGGCCGCGCTCGGAGTGCTGTCCCAACCCGTCGGCGGCGCAATGACGTTGTCGCTGGCCGCGCTGCTCTGCGCGTACCTGCTCACCACCCTGCGGAGCAGATTCCGGTGACGACTGTCCGTAACCCCCCGTTCAGCCATGCGCACAACTCCCCGCAGAACGCCCATTTCTTTCCGATAAGGCGTCAATTGCGACGGGGTGAGCGATCACCCTTTCGTGTGCTTTTCACCAAAGACCTCAAGGGAGTTGAAGACGGCGCCGACAAAGGATGCGTGAGTACCCTTGCGCACACCATGATGACCGCCGCCCGCTCCGCTGACTCCGGCCTCGCGAGCCCGGGCGAACTCGACCGCTACCCGTACGCCGAGACGCCCGCCGTCGACCGCGTCGGGGTCTCTGCCTGGGACGGCGCGGACCCCGAGCTGGGCCGTGTGGGCCGACGTGCCGCGGGCAGCCGCGGACGCGGGCTGCACGGACAACTCGTTCAGCAACTGGGACAGATGATCGTCTCCGGCGACCTGGGCGCCGACCGCCCGCTGGTGCCCGAGGAGATCGGCCAGCGCTTCGAGGTCTCCCGCACCGTCGTCCGCGAGTCCCTCCGCGTCCTGGAGGCCAAGGGCCTGGTGAGCGCCCGCCCGAACGTCGGCACGCGCGTGCGCCCGGTGAGCGACTGGAACCTCCTGGACCCGGACATCATCGAGTGGCGGGCCTTCGGGCCGCAGCGCGACGACCAGCGCCGCGAGCTGAGCGAGCTGCGCTGGACGATCGAGCCGCTCGCCGCCCGCCTCGCCGCCGGCCACGGGCGCGAGGACGTCCAGCAGCGCCTGGTCGACATGGTCGAGATCATGGGGCACGCGATGGCCCAGGGTGATGCGCTCACGTTCTCCCGCGCCGACTCCGAGTTTCACTCGCTGCTCATCCAGGTCGCGGGCAACCGCATGCTGGAGCACCTCTCGGGGATCGTGTCCGCGGCCCTCCAGGTCTCGGGCGGTCCGGTCACGGGCTGTGACCGGCCGAACGAGACGTCGCTGGCGCACCACGGCCGCATCTGTGACGCCCTCGGCGCCGGTGACGGAGCCGCGGCCGAGGCGGCGATGCGCCAACTCCTCACGGTCCACCCCGAGGTGGAACGGGTAGTGCCCGCCCCGCGCGAGCACTGACCGCGTTCCGCGGGCGGCGCGGCCGGGTGTGCCACCCCCCTCCTGTGGCAGCGCCCGATCGGTGAACCGCCTCCCGTCGGACCCCGCGGGATCTTCGCGATCCCGCGGGGTCCGACGGCCTGAAGGGGGCCGCCCATCCGCCGCAGCGGTAAAGTCACGTCCAGGAGTGACAGCCTCTATCCGTATCTGACCGTTTTTATTCGCTTACGGGGTGTGACTCGGGCCACGCGGATTGGGCGTAACGCTCGCGGGAAGAACGCGATGACCTAAGAGGTGACAGCCGCGGAGGGAATACGGACGCCGTTCACGGCGCTGTGCATCTTCCCGGCCCCCGCCCGCGCCGTCGGCCCACATCCCCAAGCCGGCGGTCGGCTCCTGTCCCCTGTGGACGGGGCCGGAAGCCGTTTTCCAACGTTCCGAGAGGTTGTTCGTGTCGGCCAGCACATCCCGTACGCTCCCGCCGGAGATCGCCGAGTCCGTCTCTGTCATGGCGCTCATTGAGCGGGGAAAGGCTGAGGGGCAGATCGCCGGCGATGACGTGCGTCGGGCCTTCGAAGCTGACCAGATTCCGGCCACTCAGTGGAAGAACGTACTGCGCAGCCTCAACCAGATCCTCGAGGAAGAGGGTGTGACGCTGATGGTCAGTGCCGCAGAGCCCAAGCGCACCCGAAAGAGCGTCGCAGCGAAGAGTCCCGCCAAGCGCACCGCCACCAAGGCGGTCGCGGCCAAGGCGGTGACCACCAGGAAGGCCACCGCCTCCGCCACGCCGGCGGCGCCCGCCGCCGAGCCCGCCGTCGAGGAAGAGACGCCCGCCAAGAAGGCGGCCGCCAAGAAGACGACCGCCAAGAAGGCGGCCGCGAAGAAGACCGTCGCCAAGAAGACGGCGGCCAAGAAGACCAGCGCCAAGAAGGACGACGCCGAACTCCTCGAAGAGGAGGTGCTCGAGGAAGCAGCCCCCGGCAAGCCCGGCGAGGAGCCCGAGGGCACGCCGGAGAACGCGGGCTTCGTGCTGTCCGACGAGGACGAGGACGACGCGCCCGCCCAGCAGGTCGCGGCCGCCGGCGCCACCGCCGACCCGGTCAAGGACTACCTCAAGCAGATCGGCAAGGTCCCCCTGCTCAACGCCGAGCAGGAGGTCGAGCTCGCCAAGCGCATCGAGGCTGGTCTGTTCGCCGAGGACAAGCTGGCCAACGCGGACAAGCTCGCCCCCAAGCTCAAGCGCGAGCTGGAGATCATCGCCGAGGACGGCCGCCGCGCCAAGAACCACCTGCTGGAGGCCAACCTCCGTCTGGTGGTCTCCCTGGCCAAGCGTTACACCGGCCGCGGCATGCTCTTCCTGGACCTGATCCAGGAGGGCAACCTCGGTCTGATCCGCGCGGTCGAGAAGTTCGACTACACCAAGGGCTACAAGTTCTCCACGTACGCCACCTGGTGGATCCGTCAGGCGATCACCCGCGCCATGGCCGACCAGGCCCGCACCATCCGTATCCCGGTGCACATGGTCGAGGTCATCAACAAGCTGGCGCGTGTGCAGCGTCAGATGCTCCAGGACCTGGGTCGCGAGCCCACCCCGGAGGAGCTGGCCAAGGAACTCGACATGACCCCCGAGAAGGTCATCGAGGTCCAGAAGTACGGCCGCGAGCCCATCTCCCTGCACACCCCGCTGGGCGAGGACGGCGACAGCGAGTTCGGTGACCTCATCGAGGACTCCGAGGCCGTCGTCCCGGCCGACGCGGTCAGCTTCACGCTCCTGCAGGAGCAGCTGCACTCCGTGCTCGACACGCTCTCCGAACGCGAGGCGGGCGTCGTCTCCATGCGCTTCGGTCTCACCGACGGTCAGCCGAAGACCCTCGACGAGATCGGCAAGGTCTACGGCGTCACGCGCGAGCGGATCCGCCAGATCGAGTCCAAGACCATGTCGAAGCTGCGCCACCCGTCCCGTTCGCAGGTGCTGCGCGACTACCTCGACTAGTCGCAGGTCGTACGACGCGGAAGGCCCGGTTCCCTCAGGGGACCGGGCCTTCGCCGTGCCGTGTCTCTCCGTGTCTCTCCGCGGGTGCGGCGCGGCGCCGGGTGAATCACTCTTGGTGTTCAGTGAACAGCATGGAGTGAGGAGTGCGTATGCGTCGTCGCCTTGCCCGGGCCTTGGCCCGACCGCTGGTCCTGGCGGCCGCGGCATCCGCCATATCAGTGGCCTCCAGCGCCCCTGTGGCCGCCGACAGCGTGGTCATAGGTGGTTACCCGGTCGATGTGTCCGAGAGTCCGTGGACGGTCGCCCTGTCCAGCCGTGACCGGTTCGGGGGTACGCGTGCGGGGCAGTTCTGTGGCGGCGTGGTGGTCGGTCGCAGCACGGTGCTCACCGCGGCCCACTGTCTGGACAAGGAGGTCCTGGGCGTAGCGCCGGAGCGTGTGCGGGACCTCAAGGTCATAGCGGGACGCACGGACCTGCTCTCGGACCGCAGCGGCCGGGAGATCGCCGTGCGGCGATCCTGGGTGAACCCTGCGTACGACGGTGTCAGCAACTTCGGGGACTACGCCGTACTCACCCTGGCCGAACCTCTGCCCGCCGGCTCGGTCATCGGTATGGCGGCCGACGGTGATCCCGCGTACGCAGTGGGTGGGGTCGCGACGGTGTACGGGTGGGGCGACATCTCCGGCGTGGGCGAGTACCCGAACAGTCTGCGCGCCGCGCGGGTGCGTGTGCTCTCGGATGAGCGCTGCGAGGACGCCTATCCGGGCGGATCCGACGGCACGTACGAAGCGGAGAGCATGCTGTGCGCCGGGGAGCGGGAGGGAGGCCGGGACGCCTGCCAGGGCGACAGCGGGGGGCCGCTGGTGGCCAAGGGGCGGTTGATCGGGCTCGTGTCCTGGGGGATCGGCTGCGGGCGGGCCGGCAGTCCCGGGGTGTACATGCGTGTGTCCGACATCATGCGGACGCTCGGCTGGGCACGAAGGTGAGAGGGCTCGAAGGGCGTCCGGCGGAGCCTGGGCGGGCTTGTGGGGACGAGGACGGGCGGCTGCCTCTGCTCTCCAGAGGCAGCCGCCCGTTCACCGGCCTGTGCCGGGCTGGCTCGTCGTCGGACGCGAGGTCTCAGCGCTCTTCTTCGGAGGCGGTCGCGGGAACGGTCGTGAGCCGCTCCGTCTCGTCCTGTATCTCAGCGGCGATCTTCTTGAGTTCCGGCTCGAACTTGCGGCCGTGGTGGGCGCAGAAGAGCAGTTCTCCGCCGCTGAGCAAGACGACGCGCAGGTACGCCTGGGCGCCGCAGCGGTCGCAGCGATCAGCGGCCGTCAACGGGCTCGCGGGGGTCAGAACAGTAGTCACGTCGCCTCTTCTCTAGCTCGACGAGCTGTCGTACCAGGGTCAACATCCAACCAGCCATAAAACGTTCCCGCTCGTGGCTTTTCCTCGAAAAAATCTTGCGAGGCGGCTGTCTGCTGCCGGTTGGCGGCGAATGTGCCGTATTGCGTGTCTATGTGTCTTACGGGGCTTCGCGTTGTTTCGGTGGTCGGTCCTCCCGGCTGGGTTGCCGGTTGTTCATGAGGACGTGCCCGGAGCCTAAATGGTTCATGCCTGGAAGGGAACGTGATGTGTACTTCACTCCATCGAGGGATCGAACACGCATGCGAGCCTGGACTAGTCTGAGTCTCTGACGAGGGTGGCGTTACATCGGCTCTACCAGGCCTCGGTACCCTCTCACCGGTGACTGAAGCCGCGCCCTTACCCACGAGGGCCCCATCTGAAATTCAGCGAGGAGCGAACCGCGTGACCGCCGAAACGTCCGTGCCGTCCACAGCTCTGCTGGCAGGAGCAGACCGGGACGGTTCCAACTACACCGCGCGGCACCTGCTCGTCCTTGAGGGGCTCGAGGCCGTGCGCAAGCGCCCGGGCATGTACATCGGGTCGACCGACAGCCGCGGTCTCATGCACTGCCTCTGGGAGATCATCGACAACTCCGTCGACGAGGCCCTGGGTGGCTACTGCGACCACATCGAGGTCATCCTCCAGGACGACGGGTCCGTCGAGGTCCGGGACAACGGCCGGGGTATCCCGGTCGACGTCGAGCCCAAGACCGGACTCTCCGGTGTCGAGGTCGTCATGACCAAGCTGCACGCCGGCGGCAAGTTCGGCGGCGGTTCCTACGCCGCCTCCGGCGGCCTGCACGGCGTCGGCGCCTCCGTGGTGAACGCCCTTTCCGCCCGCCTGGACATCGAGGTGGACCGCGGCGGGCACACCCACGCCATCAGCTTCCGGCGCGGCGTCCCGGGCGCTTTCGCCGGGAACGGCCCGGACGCCAAGTTCGAGGCCAAGGGCGGGCTGCGCAAGGCCAAGAAGATCCCGAAGAGCCGCACCGGTACGCGCGTGAGGTACTGGGCCGATCGCCAGATCTTCCTCAAGGACGCCAAGCTCGCCCTGGAGACGCTGCACCAGCGGGCCCGCCAGACCGCGTTCCTGGTGCCCGGCCTGACCATCGTCGTGCGCGACGAGTACGGGCTCGGCGAGGGCGGCAGCAAGGGCGAGGAGTCCTTCCGCTTCGACGGCGGAATCAGCGAGTTCTGCGAGTACCTGGCGAACGACAAGCCGGTCTGCGACGTCCTCCGCTTCTCCGGACAGGGCATCTTCAAGGAGACGGTCCCCGTCCTCGACGACCACGGCCAGATGACGCCCACCGAGGTCACTCGCGAACTCGGCGTCGACGTCGCGCTGCGCTGGGGCACGGGTTACGACACGACGCTCAAGTCGTTCGTGAACATCATCGCCACCCCCAAGGGCGGTACGCACGTCGCCGGTTTCGAGCAGGCCGTCGCCAAGACGATGAACGAGGTGCTGCGCACCAAGAAGCTCCTGCGCGTCGCCGAGGACGACATCGTCAAGGACGACGCTCTGGAAGGCCTCACCGCGGTCGTCACCGTGCGTCTCGCCGAGCCCCAGTTCGAGGGCCAGACCAAGGAGGTGCTCGGCACCTCGGCGGCCCGCCGGATCGTGAACAACGTGGTCACCAAGGAGCTCAAGGCGTTCCTGACCTCCACGAAGCGGGACGCCGCACAGCAGGCCCGTGTCGTGCTGGAGAAGGCCGTCGCCGCGGCCCGTACGCGCATCGCCGCCCGGCAGCACAAGGACGCGCAGCGCCGTAAGACGGCCCTCGAGTCCTCCTCGCTGCCGGCCAAGCTCGCCGACTGCCGCAGCGACGACGTCGACCGCAGTGAACTGTTCATCGTCGAGGGTGACTCCGCGCTCGGTACGGCGAAGCTCGCCCGGAACTCCGAGTTCCAGGCACTGCTGCCGATCCGGGGCAAGATCCTCAACGTCCAGAAGTCGTCCGTGACCGACATGCTGAAGAACGCCGAGTGCGGCGCGATCATCCAGGTCATAGGAGCCGGATCGGGCCGGACCTTCGACATCGACACGGCTCGCTACGGCAAGATCATCATGATGACCGACGCCGATGTCGACGGCTCGCACATCCGCACCCTGCTCCTGACCCTGTTCCACCGCTACATGCGGCCCATGGTCGAGGCCGGCCGGGTCTTCGCGGCGGTGCCGCCGCTGCACCGCATCGAGATCGTCCAGCCGAAGAAGGGCCAGGACAAGTACGTCTACACGTACTCGGACCGGGAACTGCGCGACAAGCTCATGGAGTTCCAGAGCAAGGGCATCCGCTACAAGGACTCGATCCAGCGCTACAAGGGTCTCGGCGAGATGGATGCCGACCAGCTGGCCGAGACGACCATGGACCCGCGCCACCGCACTCTGCGCCGGATCAACCTCTCCGACCTGGAGGCAGCCGAGCAGGTTTTCGACCTGCTGATGGGCAACGACGTCGCGCCGCGCAAGGAGTTCATCTCCAACTCGGCGGCGACGCTGGACCGGTCGCGGATCGACGCGTAGCCGCCGCGCCGGGCCGCGGCCGCCGTGCCCGACGGTAGCCGGGCAGGGCCAGGGCGTCGGTGACCGGCGAGCAGCGCGCATGGGGCGTCCGGACATGACCCCGGCCTTGCCCGAAGTGTCTCTCCACCCGTGGGTGGAGAGGTGCCCGGGCCGGGATCCACCCGGGTGGACGCGTTGATGATCGCGGCCGGTGCCGTAGTGGTGAGCGCCTGTCAGCTCCGCGCAAGCCGGATCGACGGCGAGCGCCGCTGGTGGCTCTCACGAAGGATGCGGGCGGAGACGAGATCGTGCGGGCCGCGCACAGTGTGCTGTCCGGGGATGCGGGGCTCTCGCCGAGCATCCAGAGACGGCTACGCCTGGCGGAGCTGAGACCGTGAAGACCCACACCAAGAGCCTCTTCGCCAAGGCAGGGATCAAGGACCGTCCCCAGGCGGTGCGTTACGCCCCTGGAAAGGGTCTCGTGCGGCCACCAGCGGGTTGAGTCACCTGAAGGGGTGAAGCGGAAAGGGAAGAAGAGTCGGGGATCTTCCCGTTCTGTCCATCCTTGGGCATGCAGCCAAGCAAGGGCCGTCCCCGCGGAAGCGGGGCCGGTCAGGAAAGTTGGGTCGAGCCTCTCGACGCTCAGGACCCGGTCCCGGCCGAAGAGGCCGGGCATCTCAGGTACGACGACCCCTGGTACGACGCCCTTGCCTCCGGCTGGGGCGAGTCGGCCGGTGCCGGGGTGCCCGCTCAGACGGGGGTGCCGTCGGCGCGAAGGGAAGGCGAGAGCGAGACCGGGCCCGCGCCGGCCGAGGTGTACCTGGAAGTGCAGCGCAGTGCGGCCTTTCAGGAGGTGCGGCGGAGGTACCGGAGGTTCGTGGTGCCGGCCTTCGTGGCCTTCTTCGCCTGGTACCTGGGCTACGTCGTGGCTGCCACGACCGCGCCGCCGGAGCTGATGGCCCGGCCCGTGGCCGGAGCGGTGAACGTGGCGATGGCCGCGGGGCTCGGGCAGTTCCTGACCACGTTCCTGCTCACCTGGGCGTATGCCCGGCACGCGCGGCTGCGCAGGGACCGGGCGGCGCTCGAACTGCGCTGGGACACACAGGAACTGACGCGCGGAGCGAACGGCGGTGTCTCGTGACGGGTGAACATCAGACGCTGGCGCTGCTGCTGTTCAGCGCGTTCGTCGCGGTCACGCTGGCGATCACGACGTGGGTGAGCCGTAAACGGCGCGGTTCGGCAGAGGAGTTCTACGCGGGCGGGCGGCTCTTCTCACCGATGGAGAATGGTTTTGCCCTCGCCGGCGACTACATGTCGGCCGCCTCCTTCCTGGGGGTCACCGGGCTCATCGCGCTGTTCGGCTACGACGGGCTGCTGTATGTCGTCGGGTTCCTCGTGGCCTGGCTGGTGGTGCTGTTCCTCGTCGCCGAACTCGTGCGCAACTGCGGCCGGTTCACACTCGCCGACGTCGTGGCGGCGCGGATGAGGGAGCGGCCGGTGCGGATCGCGGCGGGAACCTCCTCGGTCACCGTGTCCGTTCTGTACCTGGTTGCGCAGATGGTCGGCGCGGGCAGCCTGGTGGCGCTGCTGCTGGGAGGTACGAGCGAGGCGGCGCGGGCATGGACGGTCATCGGCGTGGGCGCGCTCATGGTGATCTATGTGTCGTTGGGAGGGATGCGGGCGACCACGTGGATTCAGATCGTCAAGGCCGTTCTGCTGCTCGGCGGCACCATCGCGCTCACGGTCCTCGTCCTGATGCGCTTCCACGGCGACCTGGACCGGCTGCTGCTCACGGCGGCCGAGCGCAGCGGTCACGGGGAGGCGTTCCTGGCGCCCGGGCTGAAGTACGGCGGGGACTGGACCGCTCGCTTCGACTTCATCAGCCTGGGACTGGCCCTGGTACTGGGTACGGCCGGGCTGCCGCACATCCTGTCCCGCTTCTACACCGTCCCCACCGCGCGCGCCGCACGCCGCTCGGTCGTCTGGGCCGTCGGACTCATCGGCGGCTTCTACCTGATGACGATCGTGCTCGGCTTCGGCGCCGCCGCCCTCGTGGGGCCGGACGCCGTACGCGGGTCGAACGCGGCCGGGAACACGGCGGTTCCGCTGCTGGCGCTCGATCTGGGGGGCGGTGCCGGGTCCACGGGAGGAACAGTTCTCTTCGCGATCGTCGCCGCCGTCGCGTTCGCCACCATCCTCGCCGTGGTCGCCGGGATCACGCTCGCGTCCTCGGCCTCGGTGGCCCACGACCTGTACGCGTCCTTGCGGCGCCGGGGCGGCAAGCCGCGCAGCGAGGTCGCGGTGGCCCGCGTCGCGGCCGTCGGAGTGGGGGTGGTGGCGATCGCCCTCAGCCTGCTGGCGCGGGATCTCAACGTGGCGTTCCTGGTGGGTCTCGCCTTCGCCGTCGCCGCGTCGGCGAACCTCCCGGTGCTGCTCTACTCCCTGTTCTGGCGCGGCTTCACGACGCGTGGCGCCGTGTGGGCCGTCTACGGCGGTCTCGTTCCGGCCGTCGTGCTCGTGGTGCTGTCACCCGTGGTCTCGGGCAGCCCTGACTCGCTGTTCCCGGGCGCCGACCTCCAGTACTTCCCGTTGCAGAACCCGGGCCTGGTCTCGATCCCGCTGGGCTTCCTCGCGGGCTGGCTGGGCACGGTCACCTCGGCGGACGTCCCGGACGAGGCCAAGCACGCGGAGACCGAGGTGCGGTCGCTGACCGGGGCGGGAGCGGCGTAGGGCCCGTGCCCTCCCCGGGCGGATCTTCGGGCTAGGCGCGGGTCGCCCACACGTAGCGGTGTTCCGGGCGGCCCGCGTCCCCGTACTTGAGGGTCAGTCTGGCCCGCCCCGTGCGCTCCAGGAGCTTCAGATAGCGCTGGGCGGTCTGGCGGCTCACCCCGGTGCGTTCGGCGATCTCCTGGGCCGACAGGGGCCCGTCGGCGTGCATCAGGGACTGGCGGACCAGCTCCGCGGTGGTGGGGGAGTGCCCTTTGGGCAGATCGGGCTCCGACGGGGTCGACAGCGCCCCGAAGATGCGGTCCACCTCGGCCTGCTCGGCCTCCCCGCCGCCGTCGAGGGTGCGGCGCAGCTCCGCGTACGCCTCCAGCTTGGCGCGCAGGCCGGCGAAGGCGAACGGCTTGACCAGGTACTGCAGCGCGCCCTGCCGCATCGCCGCCTGCACGGTGGACACGTCCCGGGCCGCCGTCACCATGATCACGTCGGTCTGGTGGCCGCGCCGCCGCATCTCCTGGACGACCTGCAGCCCCGTCTCGTCGGGCAGGTAATGGTCCAGGAGCACCAGGTCCAGCCGGGGCAGCGTCTCCAGCTGGAGCAGCGCCTCGGCGGCGCTGTGGGCCTCGCCGGCGACGTGGAAGCCCGGCACCTTCTCGACGTAGGCGGCGTTGACCCGTGCGACTCTGGTGTCGTCGTCCACGACCAGGACCTCGATCATCACGACTCCTTCTTGGCGGTCTGCGGAGCTGACGGCACGGTCAGAGCCGGTTCGGGGCCCGGCTCGGCGAGCGCTTCGGGCAGGACGACCGTGAACTCCGCGCCCCCGCCGTACGCCTCGTCGACGGTCGCGCTGCCCCCCTGCCGCTCGGCGAGCCTGCGCACCAGGGAGAGGCCGATGCCCCGCTCGCGGTGCGCCGGCGGCTTCTTCGTAGACCATCCGGCGGTGAAGATCAACTCCCGGTGCTCCGGCGGGATGCCCGGGCCCGTGTCGCGCACCCGGAGGATCGCCGTACGTCCTTCGGCGCGCAACTCGACCTCCACGCGCGCATGCGGCTTGCCCGCCACGGCGTCGAGGGCGTTGTCCACCAGGTTGCCGACGACCGTCACGAGCCCCTGGGGGTCGATCAGCCGGTCGGGCAGCCGGGTCCGGTCCGACACCCCCAGGGCGACGCCCCGCTCGGCCGCCACGGTCGCCTTGCCCACCAGGAGCGCGGCGAGCAGCGGGTCTTCGATCCGCTCGGTGACCTGCTCCGCGGTGGCCCGGTGGTCACCGACGACTTCGCCGACGAACTCGACGGCGTCGTCGTACATCTCCAGTTCCAGCAGCCCCAGGAGCGTGTGCATACGGTTGGCGTGTTCGTGGTCCTGGGCGCGCAGGGCGTCGATCAGACCACGGGTGGAGTCGAGTTCGCGGCCCAGTTGCTCCAGCTCGGTGCGGTCGCGCAGGGTGGCCACGGCGCCGCCGTCGTCGGTGGGCATGCGGTTGGCGACCAGAACGCGCTGACCGCGCACGGTGAGCAGGTCCGTGCCGGTCACGCGTCCGGCCAGCACATCGGCCGTGCGGCCCGCGCCCAGCGCCTCGTCGGGGGAGCTCCCCACCGCCGCGTCGCCGATGCTCAGCAGCCGCTGCGCCTCGTCGTTGAGGAGACGGATGCGGCCGGTGCGGTCCAGGGCGACGACGCCCTCCCGGATGCCGTGCAGCATCGCCTCGCGTTCCGACAGGAGGGCCGCGATGTCGGAGAAGGCCAGGTCGCGGGTCTGCCTGTGGACCCGCCGGGAGATGAGCCACGCGGCCAGCGCACCGACGGCCAGGGCACCGCCGGCGTACGCGAGCAGCCCCGGGATCGCGTGGATCAGCCGGGCCCGGACGCTGTCGTAGGCGATGCCGACCGAGACGGCGCCGACGACGGAGCCGCCGCTGTCGCGCAGCGGCACCTTGCCCCGGGCGGAGCGGCCCAGGGTGCCGCTGTCGATCTCCATGACCTCCTTGCCGGCCAGGGCCTGGCCGGGGTCGGTCGAGACGATGCCGCCGATCTGCTGCGTGTCGGGGTGCGACCAGCGCACACCGCGCCAGTCCATCACCACGATGTACTCGGCCTGGGTGGCCTTGCGGATTCGCTCCGCCTCCTGCTGCACCGGGCCGTTCGGGGACGGAGGGGTCTCCCTCAGGTCCTGTGCGAGATCCGGCTGCTCTGCGGTCGTCTGCGCGATCGCGAGCGCGCGGCGCATCGCCTGGTCGTCCAGCTGGTTGCTCAGAGGCGCGAGGAACAGCCCGGTCGCGAGGACCGCGACTCCCGCGGCGATCGCCACCTGCATCAGCAGCACCTGCGAGAACACCCGCCGTGGGAGGCCGAGGCGCAGGCGGCGTGCGGGGGGAGTGGGGCTCATACCCAAGACGGTACGTGCGGCTGCCTACCTGCCGTAACTGGTGTGGCGTGGATCTCTTGATCAATGCTTGTGACGGCGGCGTCGGGCGAGAGGTGGCATCAATGCTTGACGAGGAACCGCCCCGCCCCGGAGGTCGGCCGATCAGCTCGCGAGCGCCGTCGTCACCCTCAGTTCGTGCACCGCCACGACGTCCATCCGCGCGGGCGAACCGAGGACGGACGCCCCGCAGCTCTCCGGGCGGGGCGGCAGAGCCGCGCCCTGGGCCACCTCGACCTGCCAGCGGCGTCCGTCGGTGTGGGCGACGGTCACCTCCCAGCGCGGGGCCGCGCCCGCCGTCCGTACGACGCTCAGCGCCTCCGCGGCATACTCGCCGGTCGCGGTGCGCACGGCGAGCTCGGCCGCCTGACCGGGCCGTTCCCAGGCCGAGCTGCCCCGGCAGCCCTCCACGACGATCCGCCCCTCCCCGGCGCCGTGCAGGACCTCTTTGAGGGTGTGGGCCTCGGCCCGGCCGTACGCGTATCCGTACGGCAGCACGAGCACGGTCGGGGAAAAGCGGTGACCACCCAGATGGGTGACCTCCCAGACGCCCTCGACGCCCGACGTGGCGAGCTCGGCCGCCAGAGGCCGGCCCAGGAGGGCGCAGCAGCGGTCCCGCTTGCCGTTGGTGCAGACGAGCGCGAGCGGATCACCGTCGTGGGGCCGGCCGCCGAGCACCGCGTCGAACGCGTGGTGGTCGCCCCGGCCGAGCGCGGCGAAGTCGAGATCGAGCAGCTGCTCCGGGTCCGAGGTGGTGGCGCCGTGCAGCCAGACGTTTCCCGGGACGGTGTGGGCCGCGTACACCCGGCGCGAGGCGGGCATACGGCGGTCCGCGTGGCGCCCGGGGCGGCGGATGAGCGCGATCCGCACGCCCGTGTCCTTGGCGGCCGCCTCCAGGGCACGGCCCAGCACGGGGTCCAGGTGGCTCGAGGTGAGCGCCTTGGCACCCCACGGACCGGGCTGTTCCAGCAGCAGCCAGGTCCTCGCGGTGGCCGCGGTTGCCGAAACGGGCTCGTCGAAGTCCCGGGAGACGCTCGTGCACGTACTCACACAGGTGAGCCTAACCTGAGTTCGCTCGCGGCGACGCCCGGGTCCGCCCTCCCCTACTCCGGCAGTGGCCGAGGCGGCTTCGGACCCGCGTAGAGGCCGCTCGGGCGCATGCGCAGGGGGCGTTCGCCGTACTCCTCCAGGGCGTGAGCGATCCAGCCCGCCGTACGGGCCACGGCGAAGATCGTCTCGCCCGCGGTCGAGGGCATGCCGCACGACGTCGTGAGCACGGCGAGTGCCAGGTCGACGTTGGCGTGCAGCGGGGCGTGGCGGGCGGTGGTCTCGACGATGTCGCGGGCCGCGAGCAGGGCGGGCTCCGCGCGCGGGATCTGTTCCAGGAGGGCGAAGAGGGCACGCGCGCGTGGGTCCTCGCCGGGGTAGAGCCGGTGGCCGAGCCCCGGGATGCGGCGGCCGGCGCGCAGTTCGTCCGCGATCACGGGCGCCGCGTCGCCCTGGTCGAGGACATCGAGGAGCAGCCGGTGGGCGAGCCCGCTGGCCGCGCCGTGCAGCGGGCCCTCGAGCACGCCCAGCCCCGCGGACACCGCAGCGTAGGCGTGGGCGCGGGCCGACGCGGCGACGCGCACGGCGAGCGTGGACGCGGCCAGGTCGTGGTCGACGAGCAGGGCGAGAGCGGTGTCCAGGGCGCGCAGCGATGCCTCGTCGGCGTCGCGTCCGGTCAGCCGGGTCCACAGGCGGTGGGCCAGCGGGCCCTCGCCGCGGCGGTCGTGTCTCACGGGTGGCAGAGCGGCGACGAGCGTGGGAATGAGCGTGCGCGCCGTGCCGAGCACGGCCTCCTCGGACAGGTCGAACCGCAGCGGGTCGGCGGTCGCGGCGGCGATCGTGGCGACGCGCAGCGAATCGGTGGGCGCGGCGTGTTCGGGCAGGGCGTCGACGGCGCGGCGGGCCACGGCGACGGAGGCGTAAGGCGCGGTGAAGGTGCCACCCGGGTGCATCCGGCCGGTCCACAGCCACTCGGCGACCTCCTCGTAGGTGTGCCGTGCGGCCAGGTCCACCGCGTCGACACCGCGGTAGTAGTAGCGGTCGCTCTCGATGAGCGTGATGCGGGTGCGTACGGACAGCTCGCCGCCCGATCCGGAACTGCCCGCCCCCTCCCGCCTGTTGCGCCGGGCGAGCGCCTCGACCTCACGGGCGTCGAAGGTGCTGCCCCGGCCGCCGCTGACCCGCCGGCTGCTGAGCTGGCCGCGGCTCACATACGCGTACACGGTCTCCGGCTTCACGCCGAGCAGCTCGGCGGCCTCCTTGGTGCTCAGGCGCCTGTCCGCGTCGCGGGGGGCGGGTTCTTGATCGCGCATGGGGGTCACCGTATCCGCCTAGCAGCCCATTGACTGATGTATTGACTGAATCAATATTGACAGGTCTTAAGTCAATCATGGACAGTCGAATCAAGTCCAGGGAGGAAGACATGTCCGTCAACAGGCCCGCAGCCACTCTTCTCGACGTGCCACGGGGACTCGCCGGGGTCGTCGTCACCGACACCCGGATCGGGGACGTCCGCGGTCTCGAGGGCTTCTATCACTACCGGCAGTACTCGGCCGTCGACCTCGCGCGGACCCGCGGGTTCGAGGACGTCTGGCACCTGCTCGTGCACGGCGAACTGCCGGATGCCCGCCGCAGCGCGGCCTTCGCGGCCGAGACCGCCAAGCTGCGGCGGCTCCCAGACGAGGTGCGAGCGGCTCTGCCGGCCATAGCGGCAGCCGGCGGGCGCTCCGGCCCGCTCGCCGGGATGCGCACGGCGCTGTCGCTGCTGGGTGCGGCGAAGGGGTTCCGTCCCGTGTACGACGTCGACGCCGAGCAGCGCCTGCGGGACACGCTCGAGGCGGCCGCCGCCGTACCCACACTGCTCACCGCGCTGCACCGGCTGGGGCGAGGTCTCGAGCCCGTGGAGCCGCGCGAGGATCTGTCGTACGCGGCGAACTACCTCTACATGCTGACCGGCTCGGTACCGACCGAGCGGCATGCGCGGGCGATCGAGCAATACCTGATCTCAACCATTGATCACGGATTCAATGCATCGACCTTCACGGCCCGGGTGATCGCGTCGACCGGCGCGGACGTGGCGGCATGCCTCGCCGGTGCGGTGGCGGCGTTGTCCGGGCCGCTGCACGGAGGTGCGCCCAGCCGCGCGCTGGACACCCTGGACGCGATCGGCACCCCGGACCGGATCGACTCCTGGGTGCGTCAGCGGGTGCTCGCGGGAGATCGCATCATGGGCTTCGGGCACGCGATCTACCGCACGGAGGACCCACGGTCGCGGATGCTGCGCGAGGTCGCCCAGGCGTTCGGCGGGCCGCGCGTGGACTTCGCCGTGGAGGTGGAGCGTCGCGTCGAGGCGATCCTGGCGGAGCTGAAACCCGGCCGTGAGCTCCACACCAACGTCGAGTACTACGCGGGCGTGGTCATGGAACTCTGTGGCCTGCCCCGAGAGATGTTCACCCCGACGTTCGCCGCCGCGCGCGCGGTGGGCTGGAGCGCCAACATCCTGGAGCAGGCGGAGGACACGAAGATCATCAGGCCGGTGGCGCGGTATGTGGGGCCGGAGGCGCCGGTGTCCGTGCCGACTGCGTAAACGGTCGCAACTGCCCCATACGGGCTGATGATCGATTCTTCGCTGCCTTCCGTCACTCTTGCGGATGTTCTCCAGGATCGCGCGTGGCTCCACCCTCGCGGGTGATAAAACAGGGCCGCATAGATGCCTTGCCTCCTTGGGGCGTGGGGGCGGGCTGTGTGCGTGTCGCGCGGCGGCCAAGGCTCGGACCTGCGAGGATGCCACCGCTCGCGCGGCCGCGGGCGCAGGCGCTTGTGCCTTGAGAACAGAGGGAATTCAACAGTGAGTCAGATCATCCGCCGCCTTGGTGTCGCTCCCCGCTATCGAGGCAGTGCCGGTGGCGGGACATGTCCCGACATCTTTGAATTGGCCGACGGGAACTTCGCGGTCATCGGTACGGATGTCACTGACTCCCTCGATACTCAGCTGCCCGCCGACGCCGGACGCGCCGACTACGAACGCATTGTCGTCATCACCCGGGAGACCCTGGTCAAGGCGAAGAAGGACATCCCGGACGCCTAGTGATGTCCTGGTGATGTCGCCGCCGTGAAGGAGCCGTCCCGTCTCGGCGCTGCCGTGTGGGACGGCTCCTCCCGTCATGGGTCGGTGGGAGGCTCACCGACCACCCACCACTCATCGGTGTCCGCTTCGTCGAGTTGCAGTAGCAGGTCGTCGACGAGCCGGCCGAGTTCCGCCTCCTCGGTGCCCGTGAGGCTCGCGCGCTGCCCCTGGGTCGCGTACCAGTACTCCCTGACGATCGGGTTCTGGAAGATGCCCCGGACGTGCTTGAAGAACTCGTCCCTTCCCATGTTGCCGATGCGGTAGTAGCAGAGCAGGTTGGTGTACAGGGCGTTGGCGAAGAGGTACTGCCGACGCCGTTCAGGGGTGACGGGCCTCTCGAAGATGTCCAGGACCTCGGCGAGTTCGGTGTCGTCGATCGCCTTGCTCAACAGCTCCCAGTGCTGCCGCTGCTGCCTGGCCAGATTGGAGCGCTGCTGCGTACGTGCGTGCTGTTCCAACTGGTCAAGGCGTTCGTGCAGCGTGTCCATCGCCTGCTTCTGTGCCGCCATGGCGACGAGAGCGCCGGCCACCATGCCGAGGCCGGCCGCGGCGGCGGAGCGCAGTCCCTGTATCCCAAAGTTCCGTGTGGCCATGTCAACCCCCGAGTCAGGCGGCCGTCCGCCGGTCGTCGGGATGCGGGTCGACTGGAGGGGACCGGCGAGCAGTGGGCGGCGCTTGCCGTCTCCCCAGAGTGCCGAGCGGCTCTGATCGGCGGGGAGGCGGAGAGGCGGCGCACGGAGGGAAGCGAGGGTCGCACGATCCGGCGCCTTGCCGAACGTCTGCCCCGCAAGTGCAGCTAACAATCGTTCACTTCGGCGCGATTCTTGCGGCTCGTATCCTGGTTCGGCATTCATTCTTCGTCCCTGTGCCGAGAACGCGAGCCGGTGCACGCGTCGGCGTGAGAGAGGTCGCACGGTGAGTCAGCCGAGCCCGAGTCCGCGGCAGATCCCGGTCGTGGTGCTGGCCGGATTCCTCGGATCCGGAAAGACCACGCTGCTCAATCATCTCCTCCACCGCAGCGGAGGCAGCCGGATCGGCGCGGTCGTCAATGACTTCGGGGCCATCGAGATCGACGCGATGGCCGTCGCGGGTGCGCTCGGCGATTCGACCGTCTCGCTCGGCAACGGATGCCTGTGCTGCGCCGTCGACGCCGACGAACTGGATCTCTATCTCGAGCGGCTCACGGAGCCGTCCCTCGGCATCGACGTCATCGTCATCGAGGCCAGCGGTCTCGCCGAGCCGCAGGAACTCGTGCGGATGGTGCTCGCGAGCGAGGATCCGCGGATCGTGTACGGCGGGCTCGTCGAGGTCGTCGACGCCGCCGAGTTCGACGACACCCGGACCAGGCACCCCGAGATCGACCGGCATCTCGCGCTGGCCGACCTCGTCGTGGTCAACAAGGTCGACCGGGCAGTGGACGGCGAACGCGTCCTCAAGCTGGTCCGGTCCTTCGTCGACCGGGCGGCCGTCGTCCCGGCCACCTACGGCCGGATCGACCCCGAGTTCCTTTTCGACTGCCGGCCGAGCGCGGAACGCGTCGGGCAGCTGTCCTTCGACGACCTGCACGAGATCGGCGCGGACAGCCATGCCGGTCATCTGCACAGCGCGTACGACAGCCTGTCGTTCGTCTCCCGGGAGCCCCTCGACCCACGCCGGCTGATGGAGTTCCTCGACAGCCGGCCCGAGGGGCTGTACCGGATCAAGGGCTACGTCGATTTCGGCCCCTACGACGTCCGCAACCGCTACGCCGTCCACGCCGTCGGACGGTTCCTGCGCTTCTACCCGGAGCCCTGGCCGGCCGGCGACGAACGCCTCTCCCAGTTGGTCCTCATCGGCTCCGGCATCGACACCGCCGCCCTCGGCAAGCAGCTCGACGCGTGCCGCAGTGAGGCCCCACACGCCGATGAGCACGGCATGTGGGGCGTCCTGCGGTACGTACCGGGCACCGAGGAGGATCTAGCGGAGCCTGCCTAGGCCTGCTGTCCGGAACCCGCCGGAGCCTAGGCCGGGCCCGCCACCACCCAGACGGTCTTCGCCAGGGACACCCCCGAGCCGTCCCGTCGCGGGTCGATCTCCGGGAGGTCGACCGGAGTGCCGTTCTTCTGCGCGGCGAGGGCCGGGACCGGGCCCGCCCAGGCCAGGGACAGGCAGTCCTCGCCCTTCAGGAACCGCTGGCAGCGGACGCCGCCCGTGGCGCGGCCCTTGCGCGGGTACTGGTCGAACGGGGTCAGCTTGGCCGTCGTCTGGACGGAGTCGTCCAGCGTGCCGCGCGAGCCCGCGACCGTGAAGACGACGGCGTCCGTGGCCGGGTCCACCGCCGTGAAGGAGATGACCTTCGCGCCCTCGGTGAGCTTGATGCCCGCCATGCCGCCCGCCGCACGGCCCTGGGCGCGGACCTGCGCGGCCGGGTAGCGCAGCAGCTGGGCGTCGTCGGCGATGAAGACGAGGTCCTCGTCGCCGGTGCGCAGCTCCACCGCGCCGACGATCCGGTCGCCCTCCTTGAGGGTGATCACCTCGAGCTCTTCCTTGTTGGACGGGTAGTCCGGCACCACACGCTTGACGACGCCCTGTGCCGTGCCGAGGGCCAGGCCCGGCGACGACTCGTCGAGGGTCGTCAGACAGACCACCGTCTCGCCGTCCTCCAGGGAGAGGAACTCCGCCAGCGGGGCGCCCCCAGCGAGGTTCGGCGTCGGCATCGAGTCCGGGAGCTGGGGCAGGTCGATCACGTTCAGCCGCAGCAGCCGGCCCGACGAGGTGACCGCGCCCACCTCGCCACGGGCGGTGGCCGGCACCGCCGAGACGATCACGTCGTGCTTCACGCGCGCGGCGCCGGCGTCCTCCGCGAACGGCTCGCCGTTCGCCGTACGCGCCAGCAGACCCGTCGAGGACAGCAGCACCCGGCACGGGTCGTCGGCCACCTGCAGCGGCACGGTCGCGACCGGGGTGCCGCTGGACTCCAGCAGGTCCGTACGCCGGTCGGTGCCGAACTTCTTGGCGACGGTGGCCAGTTCGGAGGAGACCAGCTTGCGCAGCTCGGCGTCCGAATCGAGGATCCGGGTCAGTTCCTCGATCTCCGCGTTCAGCCGGTCCTTCTCCGCCTCCAGCTCGATGCGGTCGTACTTGGTCAGACGGCGCAGCGGCGTGTCGAGGATGTACTGCGTCTGCACCTCGCTCAGCGAGAACTGCTCCATCAGGCGCTGCTTCGCCTGCGCGGAGTTCTCACTGGAGCGGATGAGGCGGATGACCTCGTCGATGTCCAGCAGCGCCGTCAGCAGGCCCTCGACCAGGTGCAGCCGGTCGCGCTTCTTGCCGCGGCGGAACTCCGAACGCCGCCGTACGACGTTGAAGCGGTGGTCGAGGTAGACCTCCAGGAGCTCCTTGAGGCCCAGCGTGAGCGGCTGGCCGTCGACCAGGGCCACGTTGTTGATGCCGAAGGACTCCTCCATCGGCGTCAGCTTGTACAGCTGCTCCAGGACCGCCTCCGGCACGAAGCCGTTCTTGATCTCGATGACCAGGCGCAGGCCGTGCTCGCGGTCGGTGAGGTCCTTGACGTCGGCGATGCCCTGGAGCTTCTTCGAGCCGACCAGGTCCTTGATCTTGGCGATCACCTTCTCCGGGCCGACCGTGAAGGGCAGCTGCGTGACGACCAGGCCCTTGCGGCGGGCCGTCACCGTCTCCACGGCGACGGTCGCCCGCATCTTGAACGTGCCACGGCCCGTCTCGTACGCGTCCCGGATGCCGGGCAGGCCGACGATGCGGCCGCCCGTGGGCAGGTCGGGGCCCGGGACGTGCTTCATCAGCGCGTCGAGATCCGCGTTCGGGTACCTGATCAGGTGGCGGGCTGCCGCGATGACCTCGCGCAGGTTGTGCGGCGGCATGTTCGTGGCCATGCCGACCGCGATGCCCGAGGCGCCGTTGACCAGGAGGTTCGGGAAGGCGGCGGGCAGAGCCACCGGCTCCTGCTCCTGGCCGTCGTAGTTGGGGTTGAAGTCGACGGTGTCCTCGTCGATGGACTCCGTCATGAGGCTCGTGGCCTCGGCCATCCGGCACTCGGTGTACCGCATGGCGGCCGGTGGGTCGTCGTTGCCCAGCGAGCCGAAGTTGCCGTGGCCGTCGACCAGGGGCACGCGCATCGAGAAGGGCTGGGCCATGCGCACGAGGGCGTCGTAGATCGACGCGTCGCCGTGCGGGTGCAGCTTGCCCATCACTTCGCCGACGACGCGGGCGCACTTGACGTACCCGCGCTCGGGGCGCAGGCCCATCTCGCTCATCTGGTAGACGATGCGGCGGTGCACCGGCTTGAGGCCGTCGCGTGCGTCCGGCAGGGCGCGGGAGTAGATGACCGAGTACGCGTACTCGAGGAAGGAGCCCTGCATCTCGTCGACGACGTCGATGTCGAGGATCCTCTCCTCGTACGAGTCGTCGGGCGGCGGGGTCTTCGTGCTGCGGCGGGCCATCGCTGCCGGCTCCTTGCCTCTGCGATCCGGATCTGACGCCGACCATTGTGGACCGCCGCACTGACAACCGGGACCAGGACCCGGTCTCTGACGCCTGCCGCGCCGTCCCGGCCCGGCACAGCGGGTCACCCCGTCTCGCTCTCCGCGTACGCGCCCGGGAACTTCACCAGCGCTTCGCACGCTTGCATACAGTGGCAGGACCGGCAGGAATCCGCGGTTGGAACGACCGCACCGCGATCGAAGGGACGTACATGCCCATGGGTCACACGGCCACAGCCCAGGCAGGCTCCGGGGGCCTGACAGCGACCGAGCACCGCCTGGCCAACGGCCTGCGCGTGGTGCTCTCCGAGGACCACCTGACCCCGGTCGCGGCGGTGTGCCTCTGGTACGACGTCGGCTCGCGCCACGAAGTCAAGGGGCGTACCGGCCTGGCTCACCTTTTCGAGCATCTGATGTTCCAGGGTTCCGCCCAGGTGAAGGGCAACGGCCACTTCGAGTTCGTCCAGGGCGCGGGCGGCTCGCTGAACGGCACCACGAGCTTCGAGCGCACCAACTATTTCGAGACCATGCCCGCCCACCAGCTGGAGCTCGCCCTCTGGCTGGAGGCCGACCGGATGGGCTCCCTGCTGTCCGCGCTCGACGACGAGTCGATGGAGAACCAGCGCGACGTCGTCAAGAACGAGCGCCGGCAGCGCTACGACAACGTCCCCTACGGCACCGCCTTCGAGAAGCTGACCGCCCTCGCCTACCCGGAGGGCCACCCCTACCACCACACCCCGATCGGCTCGATGGCCGACCTGGACGCGGCGACCCTGGAGGACGCGCGCGCGTTCTTCCGGACCTACTACGCGCCGAACAACGCCGTGCTCTCCGTGGTCGGTGACATCGACCCGGAGCAGACCCTGGCCTGGATCGAGAAGTACTTCGGCTCCATCGCGGGCCACGACGGCAAGCCCGCGCCACGTGACGGCGCCCTGCCGGAGACCCTCGGCGAGCAGCTGCGCGAGGTCGTCGAGGAGGAGGTCCCGGCGCGCGCCCTGATGGCCGCCTACCGGCTGCCCCACGACGGCACGCGCGCGTGCGACGCCGCAGACCTGGCCCTCACCGTCCTCGGCGGCGGCGAGTCCTCCCGTCTCTACAACCGCCTCGTACGCCGGGACCGTACGGCCGTGGCGGCCGGCTTCGGCTTGCTGCGGCTCGCCGGTGCGCCCTCGCTGGGCTGGCTGGACGTGAAGACGTCCGGTGACGTGGAGGTGCCGGTCATCGAGACCGCCATCGACGAGGAGCTCGCCCGGTTCGCCGAGGAGGGCCCCACGGCCGAGGAGATGGAGCGCGCCCAGGCCCAGTTGGAGCGCGAGTGGCTGGACCGGCTCGGCACGGTCTCCGGCCGGGCCGACGAACTGTGCCGGTACGCCGTGCTGTTCGGTGACCCGCAGCTCGCCCTGACCGCCGTGCAGCGCGTGCTTGAGGTCACGGCGGAGGAGGTCCAGGAGGTCGCCAAGGCCCGGCTGCGGCCCGACAATCGCGCGGTGCTCGTCTACGAGCCCGTCGCCGACGAGACCGGCGAGGACGCCGACAACAGCACCGAGGACGCCGCAGCCGCGGTCACGAACGAGAACGAGGAGGCGGCCAAGTGACCGAGCTCGCCACGATGGACTTCCACCCGCAGCCGCAGGCGGGCGACGCCAAGCCGTGGGCCTTCCCGGCCCCCGAGCGCGGCACGCTCGACAACGGCCTCACCGTGCTGCGCTGCCACCGCCCCGGTCAGCAGGTCGTCGCCGTGGAGGTGCTGCTGGACGCGCCCCTGGACGCCGAGCCGGCCGGCCTCGACGGGGTGGCCACGATCATGGCCCGGGCCTTCTCCGAGGGCACTGACAAGCACTCCGCCGAGGAGTTCGCCGCCGAGCTGGAGCGCGCCGGCGCCACCCTCGACGCGCACGCCGACCACCCGGGCGTCCGGCTGAGCCTGGAGGTTCCCGCTTCCCGGCTCGCCAAGGGCCTCGGCCTGATCGCCGACGCCCTCAGGGCGCCCGCGTTCGCGGACAGCGAGGTCGAGCGGCTGGTGAACAACCGCCTCGACGAGATCCCGCACGAGCTGGCCAACCCCGCCCGCCGTGCCGCCAAGGAGCTCTCCAAGGAGCTGTTCCCGGCGGACTCGCGCATGTCCCGGCCCCGGCAGGGCACCGAGGAGACCGTCGCCGCGATCGACTCCGCGGCCGTACGCGCCTACTACGAGAAGCACGTCCGCCCGGCGACGGCCACCGCCGTGGTCGTCGGCGACCTCACCGGCATCGACCTCGACGCGCTGCTCGGCGACACACTGGGCGCCTGGACCGGTTCCTCGGCCGAGCCGCGTCCGGTGCCGCCGGTGACCGCCGACGACACGGGCCGGGTCGTCATCGTGGACCGCCCGGGCGCCGTCCAGACGCAGCTGCTCATCGGCCGGATCGGCTCGGACCGGCACGACCGCGTCTGGCCCGCCCAGGTGCTCGGCACGTACTGCCTGGGCGGCACCCTCACCTCCCGCCTGGACCGCGTCCTGCGCGAGGAGAAGGGCTACACCTACGGTGTGCGGGCGTTCGCCCAGGTCCTCAGGTCCGCCCCGGACGGGACCGGCGCCGCGATGCTCGCCATCAGCGGCTCCGTGGACACGCCCAACACCGGCCCCGCCCTCGAGGACCTCTGGACGGTGCTGCGCACCCTCGCCGCCGAGGGGCTGACCGACGCCGAGCGGGACGTCGCCGTGCAGAACCTGGTCGGTGTGGCGCCGCTGAAGTACGAGACGGCGGCGGCTGTCGCGAGCACGCTGGCGGACCAGGTCGAGCAGCACCTGCCCGACGACTACCAGGCCGCGCTGTACCGGCAGCTCGCCGCGACCGGCACCGTGGAGGCCACCGCGGCGGCTGTCAGCGCCTTCCCGGTGGACCGTCTGGTGACCGTCCTCGTCGGTGACGCTGCGCAGATCAAGGGCCCGGTCGAGGCCCTCGGCATCGGCGAAGTCGCCGTGGTCGCCGCCGAGTAGCGGGAGGCGAGCGGCACGCGCGCGTAGGGGCCCTGGTTGTCTTCTAAGGCACCAGGGCTCCTTTATGTCTGAATTGGGATGGGAGTTGCCCGTCTGCCCTGTGGGATGCGCTACAAAACCCGGGATCCGTTTGGGAATTGAAAGTGGCGCCGCTTAGCGTCGTCCGGGCTGTTCGTCAGGCAGTGCGCCGCACCCGCGGCACCGGACAGTCATCGCCGAGTCCCCGTACGGCGCGAGCCAGGGGAGCCGGGGACCCACCGCAGTCCCTGGGGTGAATCGGACGCCCGCGCGAGTCGCGAGGGGGTCCGTAGGAGACCTTCCTGCTCCGAACCCGTCAGCTAACCCGGTAGGCGAGAGGGAAGGAAAGGATCAGCCACTACATGGCGTTCACACGCGCCACCGGGAAGCACCGTCGTCCCAGCCGGATCCAGCGTCGCACGGCCCGCGCGGCGGGCGTCGCCGCCCTCGCCACCACCGGCGTCGTCGGCACCGTGGCCGCCCCGGCCTTCGCCGCGGAGCCCGCTGTCGAGCAGACGGGCCTCACCCCGGTCGTGACCATGGGCGACACCGTGGCCCAGAAGATCGACGCCCAGGCCGTCGCCCAGAAGCAGGCGGCCGAAGAGGCCGCCGCCAAGAAGAAGGCCGAGGAGGCCGCCCGCAAGCGCGCCGCCGAGGCGGCCAAGGAGGCCAAGGAGCGCGCTGAGGAGGCCCGCGAGGCCAAGGAGCGTGCCGCCCGCGAGGCCGAGCGCAAGCGCCTCAACACCTTCGTCTCCCCGATCTCCGGCTCGTACGTCTCCACCGGCTACAAGACCGGCGGCGCCGTCTGGTCCTCCGGCAGCCACACCGGTGTCGACTTCCACGCCTCCAGCGGCACGGCCGTCCGCTCGGTCGGCATGGGTGAGGTCGTCGAGGCCGGCTGGGGCGGTTCCTACGGCAACCAGGTCGTGATCAAGATGAACGACGGGACGTACACCCAGTACGGTCACCTGTCGTCCAGCAGCGTCTCGGTGGGCCAGAAGGTCACCCCCGGCCAGCAGATCGGCCTGTCCGGCGCGACCGGCAACGTCACCGGCCCGCATCTGCACTTCGAGGCCCGCACCAGCCCCGAGTACGGCTCCGACATCGACCCCGTCGCCTACCTCCGCTCGCACGGCGTGGACGTCTGAATCGTCTGACGGCGACCGCTCCGCCTCCCGAAAGCCCCGGCTCCCCGAGCCGGGGCTTTCGGCGTTCACCACGGCCGACTGTCCAAAAAATATCCCTGGATTCCTGCCCCCCGTCGGAAATTCCGGCTCATTGCAATAGAGTCACGGAACACACGTCACCAGTCGACGTTTCACGGGGATTAAGCGGAGGTCGGTCATGCGTATTCCCGCGCACTCGGTGTGCACGGCCATCCGGGACGACATCGTCGCGGGTGTCTACGAGCGCGGCAGCCGGCTCACCGAGGAACTTCTCGCACGCCGCTACGGCGTCTCGCGCGTCCCCGTCCGGGAGGCCCTGCGCACTCTGGAGGCCGAGGGCTTCGTGGTCACCCGGCGGCACGCGGGCGCGTGCGTCGCCGAACCCACCGAGCAGGAGGCCGCCGACCTGCTGGAGATGCGCATGCTGCTGGAGCCGCTGGGTGCCGCCCGCGCCGCCCAGCGCCGCACCGAGGCCCATCTGAAGGTCCTGCGCGGCCTGGTCAAGCTCGGCCAGGAGCGCGCCCGCCGGGGCAACAGCGACGACCTGCGCTCGCTGGGCGGCTGGTTCCACGAGACGCTCGCCCAGGCCTCCGGCAGCCCCGCGCTGACCTCGATGCTCACCCAGCTCCGGCACAAGATCGCCTGGATGTACGCGGTGGATCCACCGGCCGGACCCGTGGAGTCCTGGGCCGAGCACGGCGCGATCGTGGACGCGGTGGCGCGCGGGGACGGCGAGCGCGCGCGGGCGGTCACGGCGCTGCACACCGAGCGCGCGACCGCCGCGCACCGGCTGCGCTTCGGCTCCGCCGGGGAGCGCGCCCAACGTGTGAGGAACTCGCAACATGCCGTAAACACGGCAAGCCTGCGGCATTAACACGGGAGCCGTATACAAAGAGTGGGAAATTCGCGGGGGATTATTTCTGCTGCCCGTCGGCAGGAAATGCACGGAAAAGGCGAAGGGCTCGCCCGGAGAATTCGGACGAGCCCTTCAGAGTGCGCCGGGTCAGGCGCGGAGAAATACTCAGACGGTCTCGGGCAGTTCCTCCAGGCCCTCGGAGACCAGCTTGGCCAGCCGGTCCAGGGCGGCGTCCGCGCCCTCGGCGTCGGAGGCGAGGACGATCTCCTCGCCGCCCTGGGCGCCCAGGCCGAGGACGGCCAGCATGGAGGCCGCGTTGACGGGGTTGCCGTCTGCCTTGGCGATCGTCACCGGGACGCCTGCGGCCGTGGCGGCTCGGACGAAGATGGAAGCGGGGCGGGCGTGGAGGCCCTCGGCCCAGCCGACGTTGACGCGGCGCTCAGCCATGTGTTGCTGCCCTTCGGTGTTCAGGGTTGTCTAGACCAGTTTCCCATAACGTGAAGCTGTGCCGGAGCGGTCCTGATGACCCGCCCCGGGGTGCCGTCGGATCGCGGCCTCGACCCGACTGACGCCCTCCACAGATTGCCTCGCGCCCGTTGTCAGGCGCTAGCCGTACTCTGGGGCCCATGCAGACCTCGCCGGACCGGCACGAGTATCCCGCCCACTGGGAAGCCGACGTGGTGCTGCGCGACGGTGGTACCGCGCGCATCCGGCCCATCACCGTTGATGACGCCGATCGCCTGGTCAGCTTCTACGAGCAGGTCTCCGACGAGTCGAAGTACTACCGCTTCTTCGCGCCGTACCCTCGCCTGTCCGCCAAGGACGTCCACCGCTTCACGCACCACGACTTTGTGGACCGGGTGGGACTCGCGGCCACGGTCGGCGGCGAGTTCATCGCCACCGTACGCTACGACCGGATCGGCGCCGACGGAACGCCCGCGTCGGCACCGGCCGACGAAGCCGAGGTCGCCTTCCTCGTGCAGGACGCCCACCAAGGCCGCGGCGTCGCCTCCGCCCTGCTGGAGCACATCGGCGCCGTCGCCCGGGAGCGCGGCATCCGCCGCTTCGCCGCCGAGGTGCTGCCCGCCAACAACAAGATGATCAAGGTGTTCACGGACGCCGGGTACACCCAGAAGCGCAGCTTCGAGGACGGCGTGGTCCGTCTGGAGTTCGACCTCGAACCCACCGACCGCTCCCTGGCCGTGCAGTACGCGCGCGAACACCGCGCCGAGGCCCGGTCCGTGCAGCGGCTGCTCGCGCCCGGCTCGGTCGCCGTCATCGGCGCCGGGCGCACACCGGGCGGCGTGGGCCGCAGCGTCCTCGGCAACATCCGCGACGCCGGGTTCACCGGCCGCCTGTACGCCGTGAACAAGGCCCTGCCCGAGGGGCAGAAGGAGCTCGACGGCGTGCCGGCCCACCGCTCGGTGCGCGACATCGACGGCCCGGTCGACGTCGCGGTCGTCGCCGTACCGGCCGAGCACGTCCCCGAGGTCGTCACCGAGTGCGGCGAGCACGGCGTGCAGGGGCTCGTCGTGGTCTCCGCCGGATACGCCGAGAGCGGCCTCGAGGGGCGCGAGAGCCAGCGCGCGCTGGTGCGGCAGGCGCGCACGTACGGCATGCGGATCATCGGGCCGAACGCCTTCGGCATCATCAACACCTCCCCGCGAGTACGGCTCAACGCCTCCCTCGCCCCCGAGACGCCCCGCCCGGGCCGGATCGGCCTGTTCGCCCAGTCCGGCGCCATCGGCATCGCGCTGCTCTCCCGGCTGCACCGCCGCGGCGGCGGCGTCACCGGCGTGACCGGCGTCTCCACCTTCGTCTCCTCCGGCAACCGGGCCGACGTCTCCGGCAACGACGTGCTCCAGTACTGGTACGAGGACCCCGACACCGATGTCGTCCTCATGTACCTGGAGTCCATCGGCAACCCCCGCAAGTTCACCCGCCTCGCCCGCCGGACGGCCGCGGCGAAACCGCTGGTCGTGGTCCAGGGCGCGCGGCACGCGGCCGCTCCCCAGGGGCACGCGGTCCGGGCGACCCGGCTGCCGCACGAGACCGTCTCGGCCCTGCTGCGGCAGGCCGGAGTCATCCGCGTCGACACCATCACCGACCTGGTGGACGCGGGCCTGCTCCTCGCCCGCCAGCCCCTGCCGGCCGGCCCCCGGGTGGCGATCCTCGGCAACTCCGAGTCGCTCGGCCTGCTCACCTACGACGCGTGCCTCGCCGAGGGCCTGAGGCCGCACTCCCCGCAGGATCTGACCACGGCGGCGTCCGCGGCGGACTTCCACGCGGCCCTCTCGCGCGCACTGGCCGACGACCGGTGCGACGCGGTCGTCGTCACGGCCATACCGGCGGTGGGGGAGGCCTCGGTCGCGGACGCGGCCCTCGCCGAGGCCCTGAGGTCGGCGTCGGCCGCCGCCCCGGGCAAGCCCGTCCTGGTCGTGCACGTGGAGCTCGGCGGCCTGGCCGAGGCCCTGTCGGCGGCGGCGAGCACCGCGCCCCAAGCGGAGTCGGGCACCTCACCGCAAACCGCTCCTCGGCCGTCGCCCGCGGAAGAACCACCCCCCGCTGTCGAGGCCCCCGAGGGCGCCCACCTCATCCCCGCCTACCCCGCCGCCGAGCGCGCCGTCCGCGCCCTCGCCCAGGCCGTCACCTACGCGCAGTGGCGGCGCGACGCCGCCGACCCCGGCAAGGTGCCCGAGTACGACGACATCGACGAGAGGGGCGCCGCCACCCTGATCGACGGGCTGCTCGCGCGCGGGCAGGGACTCACGCTCGGCCCGGAAGAGACCTGCGACCTGCTCGGCCACTACGGCATCCATGTCCACCGCACCCTGCCCGCCCCGACCCCCGACGCCGCCGCCGAGGCCGCCCGCACCCTCGGCTACCCCGTGGCCCTCAAGGCCACCGCCCCGCATCTGCGGCACCGCGCCGACCTGGGCGGCGTCCGCCTCGACCTCGCGGACGAGGAACAACTGCGACGCTCGTACACCGAGTTGACCGAGCTGTTCGGCGCACCGGACGAGCTGCGCCCCGTGGTGCAGCGGATGGCGCCGCGCGGAGTGGACGTCGTCGTACGGGCCGTCATCGATCCCGCGGCCGGAGCGGTGCTCTCCTTCGGGCTCGCCGGCGCCGCCTCACAGCTGCTCGGCGACACCGCGCACCGGTTGATCCCGGTCACCGATCGTGAGGCGGGCTCGCTGGTGCGGTCGATCCGCACCGCGCCCCTGCTGTTCGGCTGGCGCGGCTCCGCACCGGCCGACACCCGCGCCCTTGAGGAGCTGCTGCTGCGCGTGTCCCGGCTGGTGGACGACCACCCCGAGGTCGTCGCGGTCACCCTGGAGCCCGTGGTCGTCGCCTCGCACGGCCTGAGCGTCCTGGGCGCCTCCGTCCGCCTGGCGACACCGCCCGCCCGCGACGACCTCGGCCCCCGGACCCTCCCCGCGTACTGACAGGGGGCGAGCTGTGCCTCGCAGTCAGTGGGCCCCCGTAGGATGGGCGTCATGGCCAAGACCAGTACGACGACCCAGGGGCTGCGGGCGGCGATCGAGCGCAGCGGCTACTACCCGGCCCTCGTGGCCGAGGCGGTGGAGGCCGCCGTGGGCGGCGAGCCCATGCGGTCGTACCTGGTCCACCAGGAAACGACGTTCGACCAGAACGAGGTGCGGCGGCATGTGACGGTGCTCGTCCTCACCGACAACCGCTTCATCGTCAGCCACACCGACGAGCAGGCCGCCGACAGCACCTCCCCGACGCCGTACGCTACGACGTCGACGGAGTCCGTGAAGATCGGCCGCATCTCGTCGATCGTGGTCAGCCGGGTCGTCGCCAACCCGGAGTCGTACAAACCGGGCACCCTGCCCCGCGAGGTCGTCCTCACCATCGGCTGGGGCGCCGTCTCCCGCATCGATCTGGAGCCGGCCGCCTGCGGCGACCCCAACTGCGAGGCGGACCACGGCTACACCGGCAACTCCACGGCGGACGACCTCAGCCTGCGCGTCAGCGAGGCCGGGGACGGACCGGAGACCGTGCGCCAGGCACTCGCCTTCGCGCAGGCCCTCTCCGAGGCGACCGCGGACGCCACCCGCTGATGGCACAGCCCGACACGGTCTGGGACCACCACCCCGAACCGCTCGCCGTCGCCTCCGCACCGGTCCCCGAGTACGGCAGCGGCTCCCTCGCCGACCTGCTGCCCACCCTGGCCGCCGGCCTCGGTGTGCCGGGGATGAGCGCCGCGATCTCCGAGCTGGCCCCCGCCGACCGGAACTGCGTGTTCCTGATCGACGGGCTCGGCTGGGAGCAGCTGAGGGCGCACCCCGAGGACGCCCCGTTCATGACGTCCCTGCTCGCCACCTCGCGCGGCGGCACCGGCCGCCCGCTCACCGCCGGCTACCCGGCGACCACCGCGACCTCCCTCGCCTCCGTCGGCACCGGCCTGCCGCCCGGCGCGCACGGCCTGCCCGGCTACACGGTGCGCAACCCGGACACCGGCGAGCTGATGAACCAGCTGCGCTGGCAGCCGTGGGCCCCGCCCGGCCCCTGGCAGCCGTACCCGACGGTGTTCCAGCTGGCGCACGAGGCGGGCGTGCACGCCGCCCAGGTGTCGTCCCCGACCTTCCAGAACACCCCGCTGACCAAGGTCGCGCTCAGCGGCGGAACGTTCCTCGGGCGGCTGCCCGGCGAGGACCGCGTCGACCTGGCGGCCGAGCAACTGGCCGCGGGCGACCGCTCCCTGGTGTACACGTACTTCGCCGAGGTCGACGGCGCCGGCCACCGCTACGGCGTCGACTCCGACACCTGGCGCGGCCAGCTCATGTACGCCGACCGCCTGGTCCAGCGCCTCGCCGAGCAACTGCCGCCCCGCAGCGCCCTCTACGTCACCGCCGACCACGGCATGATCGACGTGCCCTTCGACGAAGAGCACCGCATCGACTTCGACGAGGACTGGGAGCTGAGCGCCGGAGTCGCCCTGCTCGGCGGCGAGGGCCGCGCCCGGCACGTCTACGCGGTACCGGGTGCCGCGAACGACGTCCTGACCTGCTGGCGCGAGGTGCTCGGCGAGCAGTTCTGGGTCGCCTCACGCGACGAGGCCATCGCGGCGGGCTGGTTCGGCCCGCGGATCGACGAGCGGGTGTACGGCCGTATCGGGGACGTGGTCGCCGCCGCCCGGGACGACGTCCTGATCATCGCCTCCGAGCGGGAGCCCAACGAGTCGGCGATGGTCGGGAACCACGGTTCGATGACCCCTGCCGAGCAACTGGTCCCCCTGCTCGAAGTACGCTCCTGACGTCCCGCCACATCCCCGCTTCACCGAAAGGTGCTCACCTTCCCATGCCCGAGCTGGTGTTCTTCTCCGGAACGATGGATTGCGGGAAGTCGACCCTGGCTCTCCAGATCGAGCACAACCGCTCGGCGCGCGGCCTGGCGGGCATGATCTTCTCGCGCGACGACCGCGCCGGCGAGGGCAAGCTGTCCTCACGCCTCGGCCTGGTCACGGACGCGGTGGAGGTCGGGGACGGGCAGGACCTCTACGCCTACCTCGTGGACCATCTCTCGCAGGGCGGCCGCGCGGACTACGTGATCGCGGACGAGGCGCAGTTCCTCGTGCCGGAGCAGATAGACCAACTCGCGCGCGTGGTCGACGACCTGGGCCTGGACGTCTACGCCTTCGGCATCACGACGGACTTCCGCTCCAAGTTGTTCCCCGGCTCCCAGCGGCTGGTCGAACTGGCCGACCGGGTCGAGGTGCTCCAGGTCGAGGCCCTGTGCTGGTGCGGCGCCCGCGCCACGCACAACGCCCGCACGATAGGCGGCGCCATGGTCGTCGAGGGCGCCCAGGTGGTCGTCGGCGACGTCACCCACTCCGGCGACGAGGTCGGGTACGAGGTGCTGTGCCGCCGCCACCACCGTCGCCGCATGACCGCGGCGACGGCCCACGCGGCCGCCCTGTCACCGGACGTACTGCCGATGTCGACCGCCTGACCGCCCCGACTGCCCTGACCGCTGTGACCGCCGGCGCCGGACGGCCCGAGCCTGACGCCCTGACCGCCTGAGTCCGACCGCCTGCACGTCCGGCAGCACATCAGCGCCGCCGCTGCAGCAGCGCGAACCGTGCCCCCTCCGGATCCGCCACGGTCGCCACCCGGCCGTGCGCGGTGTCGTGGGCCGGTCTGAGGACGTGCCCGCCCAGGTGGACGAGATGGTCCAGCGTGTCGTCGAGGTCGGCTGCCTGGAAGTACGTCACCCAGTGCGGACCCCGGTCACGGGGCAGGGACTGCCCCAGGCCGTGGATGCCGGCGATGGGCTCGCCGTCGCTGAGCAGGGTCACGTAGTCGAAGTCGGCGGAGACCACCGGCTCTTCCTCGTAGCCGAACACCGTCCGGTAGAACTTGGCGACGCTCGCCGACTCGAAGGTCAGCAGCTCGTTCCAGGCGGGCGTGCCGGGGACGCCCGAGACGGCCGTGCCGAGATGCGCGGCGGCCTGCCAGATGCCGAAGACCGCGCCAGAGGGGTCGGAGCCGATCGCGAGGCGGCCGGCGTCGGAGGCGTCGAGCGGGCCGACGCCGATCGTGCCGCCGCGGCTGCGCACCGTCTCGGCCGTCAAGTCCGCGTTCCGGGAGGCGAAGTAGGGCGTCCACGCGATGGGCAGCTGACGTTCGGGCGGCAGCTGGCCGAGGCCGGCGACCTCGCGCCCGTCGAGCAGTGCACGCACATACGGGCCGAGTTGCTGGGGACCGGGCCGGAACTCCCAGCCGAACAGCGCCCCGTAGAACTCCTCGGTCGCCGCCAGCCCGTGCACCATCAGGCTCACCCAGCAGGGCGTGCCGGGCGTGTGCCGAGCGGGCGCTTCGCCCTTCGGGCCGGCGGACTCCCGTGCGTCGGTCATTGTCACTCTCTTCTCGGCCTCGCGGTGGCCGTGCTCTCCGCAGCCCTCGTGGGGCCCGCCCTGTGGGGCGGCCCGTGTCCGGGAGAATGCCCGATGTGCGGGGCGCTGTCCCTTGCGGCGCGCTTATCGGCACGTGTCGTTCAGCTGTACAACATGTGCCCGCTCCGGTACGCCACGTGATCGCCCCGGTCCGGCCGAGCAGAGTAGCCGGACACGGACGGCTCGGCCACCCCCGTGCGCGAGGATGGGGCCATGAACGCCATCATCTCCGCATCCGACCTCGCGAACGATCTGACGGGCGCCAACCCGCCGGTCCTGCTCGATGTCCGCTGGCAGCTCACCGCGGCCAAGGCCGCGGGTGAACCGCCGTACGACGGCCGGGCCGACTACGAGACCGGGCACCTGCCCGGGGCCGTCTTCGTGGACCTGGACCGGGAGTTGGCCTCCCCGCCGGGCGAGGGCGGCCGGCATCCACTGCCCGGCCTCGCGCACTTCGGCGCCGCGATGCGCCGGGCGGGCGTGTCGTCCGGAACGCCGGTGGTCGTCTACGACGGCGGCCAGGGCTGGGCGGCCGCCCGGGCCTGGTGGATGCTGCGCTGGACGGGTCACCCGGACGTGCGGGTCCTCGACGGGGGGTTGCCGGCCTGGGAGGGGCCGTTGGAGAAGTCCGTGCCCACCCCGGCGGAGGGCGACTTCGTGCCCGAGCCCGGGGCGGGGCTGCTCGACGCCGATGCCGCAGCGGAGTTGGCGCGGTCCGGGGTGCTGCTGGACGCGCGGGCGGGGGAGCGGTACCGGGGCGAGGTCGAGCCGATCGATCCGGTGGCCGGGCACATTCCGGGCGCGGTGTCGGCGCCCACCACCGAGAACGTGGGAGCGGACGGGCGCTATCTCCCCGCGCCGGAGCTTCGGGAGCGCTTCAAGGGACTCGGAGTGTCCGAAGGCTCGCGGGTGGGCGTGTACTGCGGGTCGGGGGTGTCCGCCGCCCATGAGGTCCTGGCGCTGGCGGTCGCGGGCATTCCGGCGGAGCTGTACGTGGGGTCGTGGTCGGATTGGTCCTCGGACCCGGACCGGCCGGTCGCGGTGGGGCCGGATCCCCAGTAGCCCGGAGCGTACGGAAGGGCCGCGCCCCGGAAGGCGCGGCCCTCATGGCCGTACGGTCGGCGTCAACGCCGTGTGGTCCGGCTACTCCTGCTTCTTGCGCCGCGTCCCGAACACGATCTCGTCCCAGCTCGGGACGGCGGCTCTGCGACCCGGACGGACACCGTCGGCCTCGGCCTGCCGGTCGGTGGAACCGATGAGCCGGTCGCGATGGCTGCCGACGGAGCGCGGCATGAGGACGTCCGCGTAGGCGGAACCGGCCGAGGCGGCGGGGGCCGGGGGCTCCTCCTCCTCGGGCTCGACGACGAGGGGCTCTTCCTCCTCGAGTTCCGGCGTGGGGCGCTCCGGCACCACCAGATCGCCACGGAAGCTCGGCACCGCCTCCAGCAGGCTGGTCAGCGAGTCCCGCTCGCCCGTGGCGGTCGTGCTCTCCTCGAGCGGTTCGGACGCCTGCGCGGGCAGGGCGGGGCGCTCACGGTCGGCGGGCCGGTCCAGCGGCCGGTCGCGCGGCAGCCTGGCGATCCGGGGGACGAACGGGAAGCTGGGCTCGGGCGCCGCCAGGTCGTCGGTCTCGCCGATGAGCATGCGCGCCTCGTCGTCGACGGCCTGGACGAGCCGCCGGGGCGGGTCGTAGGTCCAGCTCGCCGAGTGCGGCTCGCTCGCGACGCGGTAGACCAGCAGGACCTCCCATGTGCCGTCGTCGCGACGCCACGAGTCCCACTGGACGGTGTCCTTGTCGACGCCGCGCATGAGCAGCCGCTCCTGCACGGCCTCGCCCAGCGGCGGACCGGAGTTCTCGCCGGGGCGGCGGACCGGGGTCTTGCGGGCCCGCTCGGCCATGAACGCGCGCTCGGCGAGCACGGGGCCCTCGAAGCGGCGTACCCGGTCGACGGGGATGCCTGCCATTTGCGCGACTTCTTCGGCGGTCGCGCCGGCTCGTATACGCGCCTGGATGTCACGGGGGCGGAGGTGGCTCTCCACCTCGATCTCGATCTGGCCGAGGCGGGGACGGTCGCCGCGCACGGCGGCGCGGAGCCGTTCGTCGATCGGAAGCGTGTACTCCGTGCTGTCCGCAGCCTTCAGCACCAGCCGTGTGCCGTCATTCGAGACGGCCACGACACGCAGTTCGGGCATGGGGACCTCCCGGGTGGTGCCTGCCGACGTCACGTGCGTCGCTGCTTCCGCTAGTCGAGTGTGGCCTGCCCGGGTGCAGCCTGCCACAACCTTGCCGAGTTGCCCGGCGTGTCGGGCACGGGCCCTGGATCGCCGTTATGGCACGGTTACCTATTCGCAACGCTAAGTGACGAACTCTGTCACCCTGTGCAACTAGCCCCCTCCCGGCGGTCCTTAAAGGCCCCGTACACCCTGGTGGGAGACCGGACCCAGGGCTCGCCACAGTACTCCATTTGGGCCACGTGCGTGGATTGGCACGCCGCCCAACTTCTGACAAGAGGGGGGACTTGGTCGCCCCATGCCCCCAATTCGTGATCTTGAACGTGGGGAAGTTCACGTAACGCCCCAGGTCGCGGGCGGCGCCCTCGCGGCGGTCCTGGCCGCCGAACTGGCTTCCTGCTTCGGGGTCTACGGCGCGATCCTGGGCGCCGGCGTCGTCAGTGTGGAAGCGGCCGGTGCTCGCGGCGGCCGTGGCCTTCGGCGTCACGATGGCCGGAATCACTCGGGAGACTCCGATTCCGGCGCCGGCACCGCGACGCCCCGGCCCGTCCGGCACGAGCGAGGGCACCGGCACACCGCGGGATGGGGGCACTTCGCCCCCTCCCGGCGAGGACACCGGTACGGCGACCGACCCGGTGCCCACGCCGAGTGACGAGGGGAGTGAGGACCCCGGGAGCACAACCCCCCAGCGCGTCGCCTACGCCCCCAGAACCCGCCGCAAGTAGTCGTTCTGGAACCGTTGATCAGGGTCGAGACGGTCCCGCAGCGCCGTGAACTCGCCGAAGCGCGGATACACCCGGGAGAAGTACTCGGCGTCCCTGGTGTGGACCTTGCCCCAGTGCGGACGGCCCTCGTGGGCGGTGAAGATGCGCTCGGCCGCGGTGAAGTACCGCTGGTAGGGCGTGCCCTGGAACATGTGGACGGCGATGTACGCGGTGTCGCGGCCGGAGGCGGTGGACAGCGTGATGTCGTCGGCGGGAGCGGTGCGCACCTCGACGGGGAAGCTGACCCGCAGGCCGGAGCGGTCGACCATGGCCTTCAGCTCGCGCAGCGCGTCGACGACGGCCGCGCGCGGAACGGCGTACTCCATCTCCACGAAGCGCACGCGGCGCGGAGACGTGAAGACCTTGTAGGGAATGTCGGTGTAGCTCCGCGCCGACAGGGCCTTGCTGGAGATCTGCGCGATCGCGGGGATCGTGGCGGGCACCGCGCGGCCGACCCAGTTGGCCACCTGGAAGACGCCGTTGGAGAGGAACTCGTCCTCGAACCAGCTCTTGAGCTGCGGCACTGGGTTTTCCGGCCCCGCGCTGCGGTTGTTGCGCTTGGTGTTGGTGCTGCCGGTGTGCGGGAACCAGTAGAACTCGAAGTGCTCGTTCTCGGCCCAGAGTTCCTCGAAGTCGGCGAGGACCCTGTCGAACGGCATCGGTTCCTCGCGGGCCGTGAGCAGGAAGACCGGCTCGACGGCGAACGTGATCGCGGTGACGATGCCCAGCGCGCCGAGGCCGAGGCGGGCCGCGGCGAAGATCTCCGGGTTCTCCTTCTCGGAGCAGCTGAGCACCGAGCCGTCCGCGGTGACCAGTTCCAGGCCCCGGATCTGGGCGGCGATCGAGCCCGAGTCGCGGCCCGTGCCGTGCGTGCCGGTGCTGGTGGCCCCGGAGACGGTCTGCTCCATGATGTCGCCCATGTTCGTGAGCGACAGGCCCTCACGCGCGAGGGCCATGTTGAGCCTCTTGAGCGGGGTGCCGGCCTCCACCGTGACCGTCATGGCGTCGCGATCAATGCCACGTATACCGGTCAACAGTTGAGGGCGGATCAATACACCGTCCGTCGCGGCTATGGACGTGAAGGAGTGCCCGGCGCCGACGGCCTTCACCCTGAGGCCGTCCTCGGCGGCCCGCCGCACGGCCGCGGCCAGCTCCTCGACGGAGGCCGGGGTGACCTGCCGCGCGGGACGCGCGGAGACGTTGCCGCCCCAGTTACGCCACGTGCCGTTCTTTCCGTTCGCTGTGCTGCTCAACGGAGCCTCCCCGACCCGGAGCCGGCCGCTTGAGCCGGCGGAATCCCAGGAAACCCACCGCGACCGCGACGGCCCCGGCCACCGCCGGAACCCCGTACCCGGCACGCGCCCCGGCCGCGTCGATCACCCAGCCGGCCGCGGAGGAGCCGAGCGCGACCCCCACCGCGAGCCCGGTGCTCACCCAGGTCATGCCCTCGGTGAGCTGCGCACGTGGTACGTGCTCTTCGATGAGGGACATCGTCGTGATCATCGTCGGAGCGATGGACAGTCCCGCAACGAACAGCGCCACGGCCAGAAACGGCAAGTTTCCGACCAGTAGGAGGGGGATCATACTCACGGCCATGGCGCACACGCCCAGCAACCACCGACGTTCCGGCGCCCCGGCGAAGTGCAGGAGCCCGAAGATCATGCCCGCCACGCAGGAACCCGCCGCGTACAGCGCGAGGACGATGCTCGCGGCCGCCTTGTGCCCCTCCTCCTCGGCGAAGGCCACGGTGACGACGTCGACCGCGCCGAAGATCGCCCCGGTCGCCACGAAGGTGGCCACCAGGACCTGAAGGCCCCGCGCGCGGATCGCCGTACCGCCGCCGTGCCGCTCGCGCGGGTGCGGCTCGGGTTCGGTGGCGCGCTGCGAGGTCAGCCAGAACACGCCGGCCGCCAGGAAGCAGGCCGCGAGGAGCGGACCGGCCTCCGGGAACCATGCCGTGGACAGCCCGATGGAGATGATCGGCCCGAAGACGAAGCACACCTCGTCCACCACGGACTCGAAGGAGTACGCGGTGTGCAACTGCGGCGTGCCCCGGTACAGGGCCGCCCAGCGGGCCCGGACCATCGCGCCGACGCTCGGCACGCAGCCGATGCCGGCGCACGCCAGGAACAGCACCCAGTCGGGCCACTCGTGGTGCGCCGCGAGCAGCAGCAGCGCGGCGGCGGTCAGCGAGAGCAGCGTCGCCGGGCGGAGCACCCGCCGCTGCCCGTACTGGTCGACCAGTCGCGAGACCTGCGGTCCGGCCACCGCGGCGGAGAGCGCGATGGTGGCCGAGAGGGCGCCCGCCAGCCCATAGCGTCCGGTGAGCTGGGAGACCATCGTGACCACGCCGATGCCCATCATCGACACCGGGATGCGACCGAGGAAGCCCGCAGCGGAGAAACGCTTGGAGCCCGGGGCTGCGAACAGAGCGCGGTAGGGACTGGGCAACGAGGGCTCCCAAGGGCTCAGTAAGCTGCGAACGCAGTCGACACAGCTTACGTCCCGCAACACCTTGCGGCACCCGTTCGGACCAGCCGCGGATGCGCCCCGACCCGGCTGCCGCGCAGGTGTCACCCCGCCGTTTCCCGGGTGTCAGTGCAGGGTGGCAGGATCGACCCATGCCAGACGCGCGCGATGTCACCCCCTACGACGCCCTGCTGCTGCTCTCCTTCGGCGGTCCGGAAGGCCCGGACGACGTGGTCCCGTTCCTGGAGAACGTGACGCGCGGGCGTGGTATCCCCAAGGAACGCCTCAAGGAAGTCGGGCAGCACTACTTCCTGTTCGGCGGGGTCAGCCCCATCAACGACCAGAACCGCGCCCTGCTGGACGCCCTGCGCAAGGACTTCGCCGACCACGGCGTCGACCTGCCGGTGTACTGGGGCAACCGCAACTGGGCGCCGTACCTGACGGACACGCTGCGCGAGATGGTCCGCGACGGCCGCCGCCGCGTTCTGGTCCTCGCCACCAGCGCCTACGCCTCGTACTCGGGCTGCCGCCAGTACCGCGAGAACCTCGTCGACGCGCTCGCCGCCCTGGAGGCCGAGGGCCTGGAGGTGCCGAAGATCGACAAGCTGCGGCACTACTTCAACCACCCGGGCTTCCTTGAGCCCATGATCGACGGGGTGCTCCGGTCCCTCGCCGAGCTCGACGAGGACGTCCGGGACGGGGCGCACCTCGCCTTCTCGACCCACTCGATCCCGACGGCCTCCGCCGACACCTCCGGGCCCGTCGAGGACCACGGCGACGGCGGCGCCTACGTCAGGCAGCACCTGGACGTGGCGAAGCTGCTCGCGGACGCCGTCCGCGAGCGCACCGGCGTCGACCACCCCTGGCAGCTCGTCTACCAGTCCCGCTCCGGAGCCCCGCACATCCCGTGGCTGGAGCCCGACATCTGCGACCACCTGGAGGAGCGGCACGCGGCCGGTGTCCCGGCCGTCGTGATCGCGCCCATCGGGTTCGTCTCCGACCACATGGAGGTCCTGTACGACCTCGACACGGAGGCCAAGGCCAAGGCCGAGGAGCTGGGGCTGCCGATGCGCCGCTCGGCCACCGTCGGCGCCGACCCGAGGTTCGCCGCCGCGATCCGCGAGCTGGTCGTGGAGCGGGCAGCCGCCGAGCGCGGGCAGGAGGTCACCCCCTGCGCCCTGGGCGCCCTCGGGGCGAGCCACGACCTCTGCCCGGTCGGCTGCTGCCCGGCCCGTGCCCCCCGGCCCGCCGCCGCGGGCGCCGACAGCACCTACGCGTGAGGAGCCCCGTGACCGACCCCCTGCACACGGACCTGCTCGGACTCGCCCAGGAGGCCGCCCGCCGCGCCGGCGCGCTGCTGCGGGACGGGCGCCCGGCCGACCTGGCGGTCGCCGCGACCAAGTCCAGCCCCATCGACGTCGTCACGGAGATGGACATCGCGGCCGAGAAGCTGATCACCGGCCTGATCGCCGAGCGCCGCCCGGCCGACGGCTTCCTCGGTGAGGAGGGCGCTTCCAGCGACGGCACGAGCGGCATCCGCTGGGTGATCGACCCGCTCGACGGCACGGTCAACTACCTGTACGGCCTGCCCACCTGGGCCGTCTCCATCGCCGCCGAGCAGGACGGGGAGACCGTCGTCGGAGTCGTCACGGCCCCGATGCGCGGCGAGACGTTCCACGCCGTGCTCGGCGGCGGTGCCTGGGCCACGGGCGCCTGGGACGGCGAGCGCCGGCTGGCCTGCCGCCCCGCGCCGCCCCTGGACCAGGCGCTGGTCTCGACGGGCTTCAACTACGTCGCCGAGGTCCGCGCCCACCAGGCCGGGGTCGCCCAGCGCCTGATCCCGCTGCTGCGTGACATCCGGCGCGGCGGCTCGGCCGCGGTCGACCTGTGCGACCTGGCCGCGGGACGCCTGGACGGCTACTACGAGCGCGGTCTGCACGCCTGGGACCTCGCGGCGGGTGACCTCATCGCCCGGGAGGCGGGCGCCCTGACCGGTGGACGCCCCGGAGAGCGCCCGTCCGGTGATCTGACGGTCGCGGCCACCCCCGGCGTCTTCGAACCCCTCCAGCGCCTCCTGGAGGACTTCGGCGCCTGGCACGACTGAGGACGGCCCGGACCGGCGTACGACGGGCCGTGCCGTGCTGAACACCGGGTGAACGGGTCCGTACGACGACGAAGCGGGCCCCGGCGCTGGATTCGCCGGGGCCCGCTTCGTACGCCTTGATCAGACGCTCGCTGCGCCGACCTCCACACCGTGCTCGGCGGCGAGGCGGCGCAGGTCGTCGAGCTCGCCCTGCTCCACTTCGACGAGGAAGTCGTCGCCCTCGTCTCGAGCCCGGGACAGATCGGA
Source organism: Streptomyces sp. NPDC044719 (assembly GCF_056433405.1). Lineage (NCBI taxonomy): Bacteria > Bacillati > Actinomycetota > Actinomycetes > Kitasatosporales > Streptomycetaceae > Streptomyces > Streptomyces sp. NPDC044719. The sequence continues at coordinate 433,804 of NZ_JBWKHE010000008.1, read as the reverse complement.
CTCGGTCGCCCTTATGCGCTGCAGAAGTCCTGCGGTGAATGCGTCCATGCTGCGCCCCCTCGTCCTGGGTCGTGGGTCGTTGGCACGGGGGTGTGCCGTTCGGAAGGGACGATCACGTCTCCGGTGGATGCCCAGCGCCGCTCAGCTGGGCGGCGACGGTGCCGGACACCCACGCCCGCCCTGCGGAAAAGCGGATTGATGCGCACCGCATGGTGGTGCGGTACCAGCAGAGTGTGATCGTGGGATGTAAAGCCGTCCTCCCCAAGCTCCCTTCCGTGGAAACCTAACCGGAGGAGAAAATCTCCTATTCCCCGCGGCCACACCCGCGCCCGACCTCTCCCTCACCCGCCTTACCTCCGACTTATGGCCGAAAAGGGCAGGATGGAGGGCAACACACCAACAGACCGTCGAAGACCCCTGCCCGCATGCGCCCGAGAAAGCGCGGTGCGGGTGGACATGAGGAAGGACCAGGACGTGCGCGTACTCGTCGTCGAGGACGAGCAACTGCTCGCCGATGCGGTGGCCACCGGACTGCGCCGGGAGGCCATGGCCGTCGACGTCGTGTACGACGGTGCGGCCGCATTGGAGCGCATCGGCGTCAACGACTACGACGTGGTCGTCCTCGACCGTGACCTCCCGCTCGTGCACGGCGACGACGTCTGCCGCAAGATCGTCGAGCTCGGCATGCCCACACGCGTGCTGATGCTCACGGCCTCCGGCGACGTCAGCGACCGTGTGGAGGGTCTGGAGATCGGCGCCGACGACTATCTGCCCAAGCCCTTCGCGTTCAGCGAGCTCATCGCGCGCGTGCGGGCCCTCGGCCGGCGCACCAGCGTGCCCCTGCCGCCGGTCCTGGAGCGCGCCGGGATCAAGCTCGACCCCAACCGCCGGGAGGTCTTCCGCGACGGCAAGGAGGTCCAGCTCGCGCCCAAGGAGTTCGCCGTCCTGGAAGTGCTGATGCGCAGCGAGGGCGCCGTCGTGTCGGCGGAGCAGCTGCTGGAGAAGGCCTGGGACGAGAACACCGACCCGTTCACGAATGTCGTGCGCGTGACCGTCATGACCCTGCGCCGCAAGCTCGGCGAGCCGCCCGTCATCGTCACCGTCCCCGGCTCCGGCTACCGGATCTGATACCCGTGGCAGCGACTCCCGCGCCCCCGCAGGCGCCCCCGAAGCCCACCTGGGACCCCAGGAGGCCCGCGCCGCCCTTCCCGTGGCTGCGCCCGACCATCCGCATACGGCTCACGCTGCTCTACGGCGGCATGTTCCTGATCGCCGGCATCCTGCTGCTGTCGATCATCTACCTGCTGGCCGCGCAGGCGCTCAACGTGGGCAGCGAGCTGCCGTTCAAGATCGTCGAGGGCAAGGTCACCAGCGACATCTGCAACCTCCCCAGCCAGGCCTCGCCCAGCGAGTTCAACGACGCGATGAACCAGTGCGTCAACGACCAGCGCCAGCACGCCCTGGACAACCTGCTCAGCCGCTCGCTGCTGGCCCTGCTGGGCCTGGCGGTCATCGCCTTCGCCTTCGGCTACGCCATGGCCGGCCGGGTCCTGTCGCCGCTGGGCCGGATCACCCGCACCGCCCGCACGGTGGCGGGCTCCGACCTGTCCCGCCGCATCGAGCTGGACGGCCCGGACGACGAGCTGAAGGAGCTGGCGGACACCTTCGACGACATGCTGGAGCGGCTGCAGCGCGCCTTCACCGCCCAGCAGCGCTTCGTCGGCAACGCCTCGCACGAGCTGAGGACACCGCTGGCGATCAACCGCACGCTCCTGGAGGTGCACCTGTCCGACCCGGGCGCACCGGTGGAGCTCCAGCAGCTCGGCAAGACGCTGCTGGCCACCAACGAGCGCAGCGAGCAGCTCGTCGAGGGCCTGCTGCTGCTCGCCCGCAGCGACAACCAGATCGTGGAGCGGGGGCCGGTGGACCTGGCCGAGGTCGCCTCGCAGGCCATCGACCAGGTGTACGGCGAGGCCGAGGACAAGGGCGTGCGGATCCGCGGCGAACAGAAGCCCGCGGTCGTCCAGGGCAACGGCGTGCTGCTGGAGCGGATCGCGCTCAACCTGGTGCAGAACGCCGTGCGCTACAACGTGGCCGAGGACGGCTGGGTCGAGGTCACCACCGAGGTCCAGCACGGCCAGGCGGTCCTGGTCGTGTCGAACACGGGCCCGGTCGTGCCGGCGTACGAGATCGACAATCTCTTCGAGCCGTTCCGGCGGCTGCGCACAGAGCGCACGGGCAGCGACAAGGGCGTCGGACTCGGTCTGTCCATCGTCCGGTCCGTGGCCCGGGCGCACGGCGGGCACATCTACGCCCAGCCCCGCGAGGGAGGTGGGCTCGTGATGCGAGTCACGCTGCCCATCTGAGATCATGTCGCCGATCAACTCGGCGGTGCACGGGGATGTTCGCTTTGCGCGGAATTTCTGAGGCCTCACCTCGGGCACCTCGTGTGTGATCGATCACAGAGGCGCCTTTCCGGCCATCTACTCTCCGTGATCATGGGCCGCGTCGGAAAGCCGGGAAAATCCCGGTTTTCGGGGGTCTTGATCACGGGAAGTACAGGGTGAGACGCCTTTGAGGTGCGGCATTCGGACCGTGTACGGTCCCCATCGCCATCCAAGCCGATCACTCGTGAGGAGTCCGGTTGGGTGTCGATTGAGTAACAGACCTTGATGTGAGGCAAAATCTCCGCCTCAGGTCGGGCACAAGTCCGGCCTCTCACGCGTTACGTGCGCTGGAGACACCGCAGACACCCAGAGGGGGAGAGCGACCATGGCAACCGATTACGACACTCCACGCAAGACCGACGACGACGTTGACTCGGACAGCCTCGAAGAACTGAAGGCCCGGCGGAACGACAAGTCGGCTTCCGCAGTGGACGTCGACGAATTCGAGGCCGCCGAAGGCCTCGAGCTGCCCGGAGCCGATCTCTCGAACGAGGAGCTCGCCGTCCGGGTGCTCCCGAAGCAGCAGGACGAGTTCACGTGCATGAGCTGCTTCCTGGTGCACCACCGCAGCCAGCTGGCCCGGGAGAAGAACGGTCAGCCGATCTGCCGCGACTGCGACTGAGGACGGGTCGGCCGTGACTGGCTCGACCCCTCCCTGGAAGCGCCGCTTCTCCAAGCGGAAGGCGGACGAAGGGCCGATGGACGGCCCGCAGTACGGCGCGCGTGACGACGAGCGAGGCCCAACCGGTACGGGGGCGGCCTCGCTCGAACCGGCCGCGGACCGGAGTGACCTCCCGGCGTCCGTGGACGTCCCCGCACCCGTCGCCCGACGGCGGGCGGGGACGATCCGGGAAAGGGCCAGGGAGAGCGCCCGCAAGGGCGGTGTCCGGGCCCGGGCAGGGCTCGCCTACCTCGCCGACCGGATCATCGAACTGGCGCCACGGATCCCCGTACGGGACCTGGCGACACTCCGCAGACAGTTCCCGGGCCTCGGGCCCGAAGAGCTCGCGGACAAACTCGTGGCGGGCGCGGCGAGCGCGACGGCGACGGTCGGAGCGGGCATCGGCGCGGCCGCGATGCTTCCCGTACCGCCCGCGTTGCCGACGGAACTGGCCGCCGAGGTCACCGGCGTCGCCGCGATCGAGCTGAAGCTGATCGCCGAACTCCACGAGGTCTACGGCGTACGGCCGCCCGGCAACCTCAAGCAGCGCAGCACCGCGTATCTCGACTCGTGGTCGGGGGAGCGCGGGATCGACGCGACCAAGCCGTCGACGCTGAGCGTGGCGCTGAACAGCCGCATGAAGCGGGAGCTGCGGCAGCGGATCATGAAGCGGATGGTCCGCAGCATGCCGAACCTGATCCCGTTCCTGGTGGGCGCCGCCGTGGGGGCGGCCATGAACCGCAGCGAGACGAGAAAGCTCGCCGGGCGGATCCGTAAGGACCTGCGCGAGCTCCAGGTGCCCTGGGAGGCACTCGAGGCGCTTCCCGCCCTGGAACGTCCGGCGGACGCCCTGGAGATGGGCGAGATCACGAGCGACCCGCTGGGCCGCGACGCGGACGCGAAACGCGACGACGGGCACAAGCCCGACGACGGACGCTGAAGCCGCCCGTCCGTCGGGTGAAGCCCCGCTCGGATGTGCTACTCGGACTTCGCCGGCCTCGTGGCTTTCAGCGCCTCCGCCAGGCGCTCCGGCTCGCGCGTGGACAGGTACAGGTACGGAGTCGGGTCCTCCGGGTCCGTGACCTCCACGCGCAGGGCCGTGGGGATGTAGGCGCGCAGCAGCATGAAGGCGCGCGGGTCGGCCTTGTGGGTGCGCCAGGCGCGCGCCCCCTCCGCGTCCAGGATCTCCGCCTCGCCCAGCGCCGCCAGCGGGATCTTCGCCTCGCCCGCGATCAGCGAATCGCCCACCACACGGATGCGGACCGAGCCGTACGAACTCGCGGCGACGGCGGCGACCGCGGTGCCTCCGGCCAAGCCGCCGAGCATGGGCAGCGTGCCGAACGGAAGCAGGATCAGGGCCATCGAGACGCCGACGAGGAACGAGATCAGCCACCAGGTCCGGGGGGCGGTGAGGCGTTCTTCGTACGGGGCGGCGGAGAGCTGCATGGAGCCAAGCTTGACACGGTGTCCGGAACGGGCCGACGCGCGGGTAAGGTCTCCGGCTGTGAGTCGTACTTCCGCAGCTCTTCAGCCTCCGGCCGACGCCGTGCGACCGGTGCGGCATCCGGACGCTCCGGCGCCCGGTGAGCTCCTCGGCGCGCACTACGGCCAGTGTTTCGGCTGTGGTGGTGACCAGCCGCACGGGCTGCACCTGGAGGCGCGGGCCGGAGAGGGCGTGTCACTCACCGCCGAGTTCACCGTGCGGTCCGCCCACCAGGGCGCCCCCGGCCTCGCGCACGGCGGGGTGCTCGCCACCGCCCTGGACGAGGCCCTCGGCTCGCTGAACTGGCTGCTGCGCACGATCGCCGTGACCGGGCGGCTGGAGACGGACTTCATGGGGCCCGTGCCCGTCGGCACCACACTGCACCTTCAGGCGGAGGTGACGGCGGTGGCCGGGCGGAAGATCTACTCGACCGCGACCGGACGCGTGGGAGGCCCCGACGGACCCGTCGCCGTGCGCGCCGACGCGCTCTTCGTCGAGGTGAAGGTCGACCACTTCGTCGAGCACGGCCGCCATGAGGAGATCCAGGCGGCCATGAACGACCCGGACCAGGTCCGGCGCGCCCGGGCCTTCGAGGTGAACCCGTGAGCCTGGAAGGCCCCGTGAGCCAGGCCGGCCCCAAGAGCCCCACCGACCCCGCGAGCCCGGAAAGCCCCATGACTTCCACGAGCCCCGTGAGCCGTCAGCCTCTCGACGTGCTGATCCGGCGCGTCGATCCGGAGGTACCTCTTCCGTCGTATGCGCAGCCCGGTGACGCGGGAGCCGATCTGCGCACCACCGAGGCGTGCCAACTGGAGCCGGGCGAGCGGGCGGTGCTGCCCACGGGAGTGTCTGTGGCGCTGCCGGAGGGGTACGCGGCCTTCGTGCACCCGCGCTCCGGTCTGGCCGCCCGCTGCGGCGTCGCCCTGGTGAATGCCCCGGGGACGGTTGATGCCGGGTACCGTGGGGAGATCAAGGTGATCGTGGTGAATCTCGACCCGCGCGAGTGCGTGCGGTTCGAGCGCTTCGACCGGATTGCCCAACTGGTAGTCCAGCAGGTCGAGAAGGTTCGCTTCCAAGAGGTGGCAAAACTTCCCGACTCGGCGCGGGCCGAGGGGGGCTTCGGGTCCACCGGAGGCCATGCGGCGGTGGACGGGACGAGCGGCACAAGCGGTCAGGCCGCCCTGGGCGGTCGGACGGGTGGGAATCGATACGCTTCGGTCGTATCCGACCGGGAAGGACAGTGACGTGTTCGGACGTCGCAAGAATAGGGATGCCGCCGAGGGCGCGGCCGGCGAGACCGAGCAGGTCGTCGACGGTGTCGACAGTGAGGCGGATGAGGGCGAGCGCCTGAGGCTCGAGCCGGCGCCGCGGCCCGACGGGCCCTGGGACGACTCCGAGGTCCGCGATCCGGCCGAGGGCCGGGTCGACCTGGGTGGTCTGTTCGTACCGGGCGTCGAGGGCATGGAGCTCAGGGTCGAGGTCGCGGGCGACGCGATCGTGGCGGCGACGGTCGTGCTGCGGGACAGCGCCATCCAGCTGCAGGGCTTCGCCGCGCCCAAGCGCGAGGGCATCTGGGGTGAGGTGCGCGAGGAGATCGGCTCGGGCATCACCCAGCAGGGCGGCATCGTCGACGAGGTCGAGGGGCCGCTGGGCTGGGAGTTGCGGGCCCAGGTGCCGGTACAGCTGCCGGACGGCACCGGCGGCTTCCAGGTCGTGCGGTTCATCGGCGTGGACGGTCCCCGGTGGTTCCTGCGCGGGGTCATCTCGGGTCAGGGTGCGGTGCAGCCGCAGGCCGCCGGGCTGCTCGAGCAGATCTTCCGGGACACCGTCGTGGTCCGCGGCGAGGGCCCGATGGCGCCCCGCGACCCGATCGTCCTGAAGCTGCCGAACGACGCTCAGATGGTCCCCGAGGGCGTCCAGCAGGAGGAGGGCTCCCGCTTCGCGGGCGGAATGGGCCAGCTCCAGCGCGGACCGGAGATCACCGAGGTCCGCTGAGGCGCGTAGGGACAGCAGGGCCGCACTCCCCAGGGGTGCGGCCCTTTCTCATGCGTGCTCATGCGTGAAGCCTTGACGGGTCATTGGTCTGTACCTACCGCCTCCGTTCACCGCGTCTGTTCATAAAGGCGCTTCACGTTCACATACAAGAACGGAAGGCTCCTCCGCATGCGCAGAACCGCTCTGTTAACCGCCACGGCCTCCCTCGTCGCCGGCCTCCTCGCCTGGCCCGCGAACGCCGCTCCCAGCAGCTTCGTCCACCCCGGAGTCACCGTCTCCAAGGGGCAGCTGGACTTCGCCCGCTCCAAGGTCGACTCCGGTGCCCAGCCCTGGAAGGGCGCCTTCGACCGGATGATGGCGAGCAAGTACGCCGACCTGAATCGCACGCCCGCGCCCCGGACGGTCGTCGAGTGCGGTTCGTACTCCAACCCCAACCACGGCTGCACCGACGAACGTCAGGACGCGATCGCCGCCTACACCCAGGCCCTCGCCTGGTACGTCACCCGCGACGAACGGCACGCGCGCAAGGCGATCGAGCTGATGGACGCCTGGTCGGCCGTGATCAGGGACCACACCAACAGCAACGCGCCCCTGCAGACCGGCTGGGCCGGCTCCTCCTGGCCCAAGGCCGCAGAGATCATCAAGTACACCTACGCCGGGACCTGGGCGAACTCCGGCCGCTTCGCCACCATGCTCCGCGACGTCTACCTCCCCGAGGTGATCAACGGCTCCCACTCCAACGGGAACTGGGAGCTGTCGATGATGGAGGCCGCCGTCGGCATCTCCGTCTTCCTGGAGGACAAGGCGTCGTACGACAAGGCCATGGCGAAGTTCCGGACGCGTACGGCCGCCTACGTCTACCTGGCCTCCGACGGTGAGCTGCCGAAGACCGTGCCGAGCCAGAACCTGAACACCCGGGAGAAGATCGTCCGGTACTGGCAGGGGCAGTCGAGCTTCGTCGACGGGCTCAGCCAGGAGACCTGCCGGGACTTCACCCACACCGGCTACGGCCTCTCCGCCATCTCGCACGTCGCCGAGACCAGCCGGATCCAGGGCCAGGACCTCTACCGCACCGACGTGGGCGAGCGGCTGCGGCACGGGCTGGGCTTCCACGCCAAGTACGAGCTGGGCGCCGCCGTCCCGGGCTGGCTGTGCGGCGGTTCGCTCAAGCCCGGCCTCGGGCCGGTCACCGAGGTCGGCCACAACGCCCTGGCCAACCGCCTCGGACACGCCATGACCAACACCGAGGCGCTGACCGCGCGGGGCCGTCCGGCCGGCAGCAACAACCTCTTCGTCGCCTGGGAGACCCTCAGCCACGGCGACAATCCCGCGTGAGGCCCTGACCCGCCGGGCGCGTCAGAGTTCCGTCAAAGACGGCCCGCGGGCGCGTCCGGCACCCATATGCCGCATCAGCCGGCCGTAAGGTCGACGCTGCGCAGGCAGCGGACCGGAAGACAATGAGGCCATGGCACGCGGCAAGTTTCGGATCTATCTCGGTGCGGCACCGGGCGTCGGCAAGACGTACGCGATGCTCTCCGAGGCGCATCGCCGTGTGGAGCGGGGCACCGACTGTGTGGTGGCGTTCGTCGAGCACTACGACCGGCCGCGCACCGAGGTGATGCTGCACGGCCTGGAGCAGGTGCCGCGCAGGCGGCTGGAGTACCGCGGCGGCGTCTTCCCCGAGACGGATCTCGACGCCGTTCTCGCCCGCCGCCCCCAGGTCGCCCTGGTGGACGAACTGGCCCACACGAACGTCCCCGGCTCCCGCAACGCCAAGCGCTGGCAGGACGTGGAGGAACTGCTGGCGGCCGGCATCGACGTGATCTCGACCGTCAACATCCAGCACCTGGAGTCCCTCGGCGACGTCGTGGAGTCGATCACCGGGGTGCGGCAGCAGGAGACCGTGCCGGACGAGGTGGTACGGCGGGCCGACCAGATCGAACTCGTCGACATGTCGCCCGAGGCGCTGCGGCGGCGGATGGCGCACGGCAACATCTACCAGCCGGACAAGGTGGACGCCGCCCTGTCGAACTACTTCCGGCCCGGCAACCTGACCGCCCTGCGCGAGCTGGCGCTGCTGTGGGTGGCCGACCGGGTCGACGCGTACCTCACCCAGTACCGCAGCGATCACCGGGTGTCGAGGATCTGGGGCTCGCGCGAGCGGATCGTCGTCGGCCTGACCGGAGGTCCGGAGGGCCGGACGCTGATCCGCCGCGCCGCCCGGCTGGCCGAGAAGGGGGCCGGCGGCGAGGTACTGGCTGTCTACATAGCCCGCAGCGACGGGCTGACCTCGGCCTCGCCCAAGGAACTGGCGATACAGCGGACCCTGGCCGAGGACCTCGGCGGCACCTTCCACCACGTGGTGGGCGACGACATACCGGCCGCCCTGCTCGACTTCGCCCGAGGCGTGAACGCCACCCAGATCGTGCTGGGGTCCTCGCGCCGCAAGACCTGGCAGTACGTCTTCGGGCCCGGCGTCGGCGCGACGGTCGCCCGGGAGTCCGGGCCCGACCTCGACGTGCACATCGTCACCCACGACGAGGTCGCCAAGGGCCGCGGCCTCCCCGTGGCCCGGGACGCGCGCCTCGGGCGCTCCCGCCGGGTGTGGGGCTGGATCGTCGGCGTCGCGGGACCGCCGGCCCTGGCGGCGCTGCTCAACACCGTCGACCTCGGCCTGGCCAACGACATGCTGCTGTTCCTGGCGCTGACGGTCGCGGCGGCCCTGCTCGGCGGGCTGCTCCCCGCCCTGGCCTCGGCGGCGGTGGGATCGCTGCTGCTGAACTACTTCTACACACCGCCGCTGCACCGGTGGACCATCTCCGACCCGAAGAACATCGTCGCCATCGTGATCTTCGTGGCCGTCGGTGTGGCGGTGGCCTCCGTGGTCGACCTCGCGGCCCGCCGCACCCACCAGGCGGCCAGGCTGCGGGCCGAGTCCGAGATCCTGTCCTTCCTCGCGGGCAACGTGCTGCGCGGCGAGACCGGCCTGGAGGACCTGCTGGAACGCGTCCGGGAGACCTTCGGCATGGAGTCGGCGGCCCTGCTGGAGCGGGCGAGCGACGTCGAGCCGTGGACCTGCGCGGGCCGCGTCGGGCAGGGGCACCCCGTGGAGCGGCCCGAGCAGGCGGACGTGGACATGCCGGTCGGGGACCATATGGCGCTCGCGCTGACCGGCCGCGTCCTGCCCGCCGAGGACCGCCGGGTGCTGGCCGCCTTCGCCGCCCAGGCCGCCGTCGTACTGGACCGCCGCCGGCTCCAGGAGGAGGCCGACCAGGCCCGTGCGCTCGCCGAGGGCAACCGCATCCGTACGGCGCTGCTGGCCGCCGTCAGCCACGACCTGCGCACCCCGCTCGCCGGGATCAAGGCGGCCGTGTCCTCCCTGCGCTCCGAGGACGTCGAGTGGTCCGAGGAGGACCGGGCGGAACTCCTGGAGGGCATCGAGGAGGGCGCCGACCGCCTCGACCACCTCGTCGGCAACCTGCTCGACATGTCCCGTCTCCAGACCGGCACGGTCACCCCGCTGATCCGCGAGATCGACCTCGACGAGGTGGTGCCGATGGCGCTCGGCGGGGTGCCCGAGGGCAGCGCCGGCCTGGACGTGCCGGAGACCCTGCCGATGGTCGCCGTGGACCCGGGGCTGCTGGAGCGGGCGATGGCCAACCTGGTCGAGAACGCCGTCAAGTACAGTCCGGCCGGCTCGCCCGTGCTGGTCTCCGCCAGCGCGCTCGCCGACCGGGTGGAGGTGCGGGTGGTCGACCGGGGGCCCGGCGTCCCCGACGAGGCCAAGGACCGCATATTCGAACCCTTCCAGCGCTACGGCGACGCCCCGCGCGGCGCCGGCGTGGGTCTGGGTCTCGCGGTGGCGCGCGGCTTCGCCGAGGCCATGGGCGGCACCCTGAACGCCGAGGACACGCCCGGCGGTGGTCTCACCATGGTCCTCACCCTCCGCGCGGCGGGAACACGCCCGGAACCGCTGCACGCGGCAGAACCCGAAAGGCAGGTCTCATGACCCGCGTCCTGGTGGTCGACGACGAGCCCCAGATCGTGCGCGCTCTCGTGATCAACCTCAAGGCACGCAAGTACGAGGTCGACGCGGCCCACGACGGCGCCGGCGCTCTCGAGCTCGCCGCCGCCCGCCACCCCGACGTGGTCGTCCTCGACCTCGGGCTGCCCGACATGGACGGCGTCGAGGTGATCAGGGGTCTGCGCGGCTGGACGCGGGTGCCGATCCTGGTGCTCTCCGCCCGGCACTCCTCCGACGAGAAGGTGGAGGCGCTGGACGCGGGTGCCGACGACTACGTGACCAAGCCGTTCGGCATGGACGAACTGCTGGCCCGGCTGCGGGCCGCCGTGCGCCGGGCCGAGCCGGCCGGAGGAGGTGAGGACGACGTGATCGTGGAGACCGACGAGTTCACCGTCGACCTGGCCGCGAAGAAGGTCAACCGCGCCGGGAAGGACGTACGCCTGACGCCGACGGAGTGGCATCTGCTGGAGGTCCTGGTGCGCCACAGCGGCCGCCTGGTCGGGCAGAAGCAGCTGCTCCAGGAGGTGTGGGGGCCGTCGTACGGGACGGAGACGAACTATCTGCGCGTGTACATGGCACAACTGCGGCGGAAGCTGGAGGCGGACCCCTCGCATCCGAAGCACTTCATCACCGAGCCGGGGATGGGGTACCGGTTCGAGAAGTAGCGCCTGTGGCACAGGGCTGCGTACCTGTCAGCGCGCCCCGGTACGCTCTAGTCATGAGTGCTGTTCCTCGTTCGCAGAAGCCGGCGGGCCGGTTCCGGCGCATGCTCGACCGGCTCTCCTCGTCGCAGGAGGACCTGGAGTCCGAGGAGCTGCGGGAGGACACCGAGACGGCCGGCTGTATCCGGATCGGAGACTGTCAGGACCGGCAGATAGTGACGGTTACTGGTACCTTGCGCACGGTCACCCTGCGGCCGCGCGCGGGAGTCCCGGCCCTGGAGGCCGAGCTGTTCGACGGCTCCGCCGCGCTGGACGTGGTGTGGCTGGGCAGACGCTCCATCGTGGGCATAGAACCGGGGCGCAAGCTGATCGCATCGGGCCGGATCTCGATGAGCCGGGGCCGCCGGGTGCTGTTCAACCCCAAGTACGAACTGAGACCCCTCGGACGGGAGTAGCCGGTGACGTCGCTCGACAAGCCGACCGAAGAGACATCTGCGGACGACAACCGGGCGGTGACCGAGGCCGCCCTGTTCGAGGCGTTCGGCGGCGTCCGGGGCATGGTCGAGACGGTGCTGCCCGGCCTGCTCTTCGTCAGCATCTACACGATCAACAAGGACCTGCATCTGTCGGCGATCGCGGCGCTGGCCGTGTCGCTGGTGCTGGTCGCGGTCCGGCTGGTGATGAAGGACACCGTCAAGCACGCCTTCAGCGGTGTCTTCGGTGTGGCCTTCGGTGTCGTCTTCGCGATGATGACCGGCAACGCCAAGGACTTCTACCTGCCCGGCATGCTCTACACGCTGGGCCTCGGACTCGCGTACATCGTCACCACGCTGTGCGGTGTCCCGCTGATCGGGCTGATCCTCGGCCCGGTCTTCAAGGAGAACCTCTCCTGGCGCACGCGCAACCCCGGCCGTAAGAAGGCCTACGCCAAGGCCAGTTACGCGTGGGGCGCGATCCTGCTCGCCAAGTGCGCGATCCTCTTCCCGCTGTACTGGTGGGCCGACACCACCCAGCTGGGCTGGGTCCTGATCGCCCTGAAGATCCCGCCGTTCCTGCTCGCCGTGTGGCTGACCTGGGTGTTCCTGGCGAAGGCGCCCGCGCCGATCGATGTGTTCGCGGAGATGGAGGCGGAGGAGAAGGCCGCGGAGGAGAGGGAGCGGGAGGCTGCTTCTCGATCCGCCCAGCAGTGAGTCCCCAGAGCTGAGAGAAGGGGCGTCCCGAGTACCAGGGACGCCCCTTCCTGCTTGCCCTGCGAAGACCTCGCTCAGCTCTTCGCGCTGTCCCGGCGTACCGACAGCAGGTCCTCCAGCTGTTCCTCGCGTGCCTGTGCGGCCACGAAGAGGAGCTCGTCGCCCGCCTCCAGGGAGTCCTCCCGGGAGGGGGTCAGGACGCGGGTGCCGCGGATGATCGTGACCAGGGACGTGTCCTCGGGCCACTCGACGTCGCCGACCTGCGTGCCGGCCAGGGCCGACTCCTCCGGCAGGGTCAGTTCGACCAGGTTGGCGTCGCCGTGGCTGAAGCGGAGCAGGCGGACCAGGTCGCCCACGCTCACCGCCTCCTCGACCAGGGCGGACATCAGACGCGGGGTGGAGACGGCGACGTCCACGCCCCAGGACTCGTTGAAGAGCCACTCGTTCTTCGGGTTGTTCACCCGCGCGACCACGCGCGGTACGCCGTACTCCGTCTTGGCGAGGAGCGAGACGACCAGGTTCACCTTGTCGTCGCCGGTCGCGGCGATGACGACGTTGCAGCGCTGGAGCGCCGCCTCGTCCAGGGAGGTGATCTCGCAGGCGTCGGCGAGCAGCCATTCGGCCTGCGGGACGCGTTCGACCGAGATGGCCGTCGGCGCCTTGTCGATGAGCAGGACCTCGTGGCCGTTCTCCAGCAGCTCGCCCGCGATCGAGCGGCCGACCGCGCCGGCTCCGGCAATGGCGACCCTCATCAGTGACCGCCCTCCTCTTCGGGACCCTTGGCGAACGCCGCCTCGACCGTGTCGACCTCGTCGGTGCGCATCATCACGTGCACCAGGTCGCCCTCCTGCAGCACCGTCTGCGACGTGGGCAGGACCGCCTCGCCGAGCCGGGTCAGGAACGCCACGCGCACACCGGTCTCCTCCTGGATCCGGCTGATCTTGTGGCCGACCCAGGCGGTGGAGGCGTGCACCTCGGCGAGCTGGACGCCGCCCGTGGGGTCGCGCCACAGGGGCTCGGCGCCGGAGGGCAGCAGCCGGCGCAGCATCTGGTCGGCCGTCCAGCGGACCGTCGCGACGGTGGGGATGCCCAGGCGCTGGTAGACCTCGGCGCGGCGGGGGTCGTAGATGCGGGCGGCGACGTTCTCGATGCCGAACATCTCGCGGGCCACGCGTGCGGCGATGATGTTGGAGTTGTCACCGCTGGAGACGGCGGCGAAGGCGCCGGCCTCCTCGATGCCGGCCTCCCGCAGGGTGTCCTGGTCGAATCCGACCCCGGTGACCCGGCGGCCTCCGAAGGCGGACCCCAGACGGCGGAAGGCGGTGGGGTCCTGGTCGACCACGGCGACCGTGTGGCCCTGTTGCTCCAGGTTCTGGGCCAGGGCCGAGCCCACCCGCCCGCAACCCATGATGACAATATGCATCGCGTCACACCGCGCTTCCTGCAGGCCCTCTGACCTTCATGAATGTCGTGATCATGTCTCTCTTTCGGCTCGCCGGGCATCACAGCGCGGCCTGCGTGCGGACCGCCGGGCAACATCATGCCGGTGGAATCAGGCCATGATGCCCTGCGGGGCGGTGCCGCGTTCGACTGCCCGACTCCAACGTATCGGCAAAGTCGAGGGGGTTGCCGAGGGCCCCGCCCCGGCCGGAGCGGGCTTCGGCCGGGCCCTCGGCGGGGGAGGAAGACACCATGAGTACCGAGATCGACGTCCTGGTCCTGGGCGGCGCGGGCGTGGACACCATCGTGCACGTGCCCGAGCTGCCCGTGCCGCTCGCCGACAGCCACATGATCCGGCCCGGGATCGTGACGCGCGCGGGCCAGAGCGGAGACTTCGTCGCCCTCGGCACGAGCGCGCTGGGCCTGCGCACCCACCACCTCGACATGCTGGGCGACGACCCCGAGGGCCACCTCGTCCGGGCCCTGCACCGCGACCGCGGCATCGCGCTCACCGCCGTCCCCCAGCCGCTCGGCACCAAGCGCGCGGTCAACCTCGTCGGCCCGGACGGCAAGCGGCTCTCCCTCTACGACGCCACGCGCGCGGCGGAGACGGACCGGCTGCCCGAGGCCACCCTGCGGGAGCTGGCCGCCGTCAGCCGGCACGCCCATGTCGTCATCACCCAGCCGTGCGGCCACGCCCTGCCCGCCCTGCGCGAGGCCGGCGTGACCGTCTCGACCGACCTGCACGACTGGAACGGGTCCAACCCGTACCACGAGACCTTCGCGCACCAGGCCGACCTGGTCTTCCTGTCCAGCGCGGCCCTGGCCGACCCGGAGCGCACCATGCGGCGGATCACCGAACAGGGCAGGGCCCGGGTGGTCGTCGCCACCGCCGGGGCCGACGGAGCCTGTCTGCTGGCCGATGGCGAGCTGACCCACGTACCCGCCGCGACACCCCCGGCACCGGTCGTCGACTCCAACGGCGCGGGCGACGCCTTCGCCGCCGCCTTCCTCTACGCCTGGCTGAACGGTGAGCCGCCCCGCCGCTGCGCCCTGTACGGCACGGTGGCCGGGGCGTACGCCTGCACGGTGCCCTCGACCCGGGCCGACAGCATCGGGCGGGCGGAACTGTGTGCCCGGGTCGGCGACCTCGTCAGCGACGGCTGATGCTGCGCACGCTCGCGAGAGTCAGGATTCCGAGGGCGATGACGGTGGCCGCGGCGCCGATCAGTTCTGCGGGCGTGTGCATGGGACCTCCGGGGTCGACAACGGCCGGGTGACGGACGGGGCTTAGTCATATAGGCATGGGAACCGGGTGGCCCGCGGAATCCGCAGCCGCGGTGGCCTTCGAATTCACTCGGAGGGCAGATGGGAGGCCGATGAGGGGTGGCGGGTGGGCGAGCCCGCAATCGAACGCTTACGATCCTCTGTTGTGTCCAAACTGACCGACGTGCCCAAGCGGATCCTGATCGGGCGCGCACTGCGCAGTGACCGGCTGGGGGAGACCCTCCTGCCCAAGCGCATCGCACTACCCGTCTTCGCCTCCGACCCGCTGTCCTCTGTGGCCTATGCGCCCGGGGAGGTGCTGCTGGTCCTGTCCATCGCGGGCGTGACGGCTTACCACTTCAGTCCCTGGATCGCCGTCGCGGTCGTCGTACTGATGTTCACCGTGGTGGCCTCGTACCGGCAGAACGTGCACGCCTACCCCAGCGGCGGCGGCGACTACGAGGTGGCGAACACCAACCTCGGCCCCAAGGCCGGCCTCACGGTCGCCAGCGCGCTGCTCGTCGACTACGTCCTCACCGTCGCGGTGTCGATCTCCTCCGGCATCGAGAACCTGGGCTCGGCGATCCCGTTCGTGGTCGAGCACAAGGTGCTCTGCGCGATAGGCGTGATCGTGCTGCTGACGCTGATGAACCTGCGCGGCGTGAAGGAGTCCGGCTCGCTGTTCGCGATCCCGACGTACATCTTCGTCGCCGGCGTCTTCACCATGATCGCCTGGGGTGCCTTCCGCGGACTGGTCCTGGACGACAGCATGCGCGCCCCGACGGCGGACTACGTCATCAAACCCGAGCACCAGGGACTGGCCGGCTTCGCCCTGGTCTTCCTCCTCCTGCGCGCCTTCTCCTCCGGCTGTGCCGCCCTCACCGGTGTCGAGGCGATCTCCAACGGCGTCCCGGCGTTCCGCAAGCCCAAGTCCAAGAACGCCGCGACCACCCTCGCGATGATGGGCCTGCTGGCCGTCACCATGTTCTGCGGCATCATCGCGCTGGCCGCCGCCACCGACGTCCGCATGGCCGAGAACCCGGCCAAGGACCTCGTCCACAACGGCGTACCCCTCGGCCCGGACTACGTCCAGAACCCGGTGATCTCCCAGGTCGCCGAGGCCGTCTTCGGCAAGGGCAGCTTCCTCTTCATCATCCTGGCCGCGGCCACCGCGCTGGTGCTGTTCCTCGCCGCGAACACCGCCTACAACGGCTTCCCGCTGCTCGGCTCGATCCTCGCCCAGGACCGCTACCTGCCCCGCCAGTTGCACACCCGCGGCGACCGCCTCGCCTTCTCCAACGGCATCGTGCTCCTCGCCGGCGCCGCCGGACTCCTGGTGGGGATCTACGGCGCCGACTCCACGCGCCTGATCCAGCTGTACATCGTCGGCGTGTTCGTGTCCTTCACGCTCAGCCAGACCGGCATGGTCCGGCACTGGAACCGCCACCTGCGCACCGAGCAGGACCAGGCCAAGCGCCGCCACATGATCCGCTCCCGCGCGATCAACGCCTTCGGCGCGTTCTTCACGGGCCTCGTGCTGGTCGTCGTCCTCGTCACCAAGTTCACGCACGGCGCCTGGGTCGCCCTGCTCGGCATGGTGATCTTCTACGCCACGATGACGGCCATCCGTAAGCACTACGACCGCGTCGCCGAGGAGATCGCCGCCCCCGAGGGCCCGAGCGACGACAGCGTGCGGCCCTCCCGCATCCACTCCGTCGTCCTGATCTCCAAGATCCACCGCCCGACGCTGCGCGCCCTGGCCTACGCCAAGCTGATGCGCTCGGACAGCCTGGAGGCGCTGAGCGTCAACGTCGACCCGGCGGAGACCAAGGCGCTGCGGGCCGAGTGGGAGCGGCGCGGCATCGACGTACCGCTGAAGGTCCTGGACTCGCCCTACCGCGAGATCACGCGGCCGATCATCGAGTACGTCAAGAGCCTGCGCAAGGAGTCGCCGCGGGACGCGGTGTCCGTGATCATCCCCGAGTACGTCGTCGGCCACTGGTACGAGCACCTGCTGCACAACCAGAGCGCCCTGCGGCTGAAGGGCCGACTGCTGTTCACGCCGGGGATCATGGTGACCTCGGTGCCCTACCAGCTCCAGTCCTCCGAGGCGGCCAAGAAGCGGGCCCGCAAGCAGCAGGAGTGGAACGCGCCGGGGTCGGTGCGGCGAGGCCCCGCTCAGGTGCGGCAGAAGGAGTCCTCCGAGCACAAGACCTGAGGCGATGCCTCGGGAAACGGGGGTGATTCGGCCGGGCGGCAGCCACGTAGACTGGTGGGCTGTTGTCCGGCCGTTCCGTTCGGCCGCGTCCCTTTGATCGTTTCCCCTCACGCTTTTGGAGTCACCCCGCCATGCAGGCAGAACCGAGGAAGTCGCTGGTGGGGGAGGAGTACGAGGTCGAGGTCGGCCCCGTCGCCCACGGCGGCCACTGCATCGCCCGTACGTCCGAGGGCCAGGTGCTGTTCGTCCGGCACGCGCTGCCCGGTGAGCGGGTCGTGGCGCGGGTGACGGAGGGCGAGGAGGGCGCCCGGTTCCTGCGTGCGGACGCGGTGGACGTCCTGGACCCCTCCAAGGACCGGATCGACGTGCCCTGCCCATTCGCCGGCCCCGGCCGCTGCGGCGGCTGCGACTGGCAGCACGCCAAGCCGGGCGCGCAGCGGCGGCTGAAGGCCGACGTGATCGCCGAACAGCTCCAGCGGCTCGCCGGGCTCACGCCGGAGGAGGCAGGCTGGGACGGCACGGTGCTGCCCGCCGAGGGCGACAAACTGCCCGCGGGCCAGGTCCCCGCGTGGCGCACCCGCGTCCAGTACGCCGTCACCGCCGACGGCCGGGCGGGCCTGCGCCGGCACCGCTCCCACGAGGTCGAGCCGATCGACCACTGCATGATCGCCGCCGAGGAGGTCAGCGAGCTGGGCATCGAGAAGCGCGACTGGACGGGCATGGACTCGGTCGAGGCGATCGCCGCGACGGGGTCGCAGGACCGCCAGGTGGTCCTGACGCCGAAGCCGGGAGCGCGCCTGCCGTTGGTCGAACTGGACCGCCCCGTGTCCGTCCTGCGGGTGGACGAACGCTCCGGCGGCGTGCACCGCGTCCACGGCCGCCCCTTCGTCCGCGAGCGCGCGGACGGCCGGACCCACCGGGTCGGGGGCGGCGGTTTCTGGCAGGTCCACCCGAAGTCGGCCGACACGCTGGTGACCGCGGTCATGCAGGGCCTGCTGCCGCGCAAGGGCGACATGGCCCTCGACCTCTACTGCGGCGTCGGCCTCTTCGCGGGCGCCCTCGCCGACCGGGTCGGCGACCAGGGCGCGGTCCTCGGCATCGAGTCGGGCAAGCGTGCGGTGGAGGACGCGCGGCACAATCTCGCCGACTTCGACCGTGTGCGTATCGAGCAGGGCAAGGTCGAGAGCGTGTTGCCGCGGACGGGTATCACGGAGGTCGACCTGATCGTGCTTGATCCGCCGCGGGCGGGGGCGGGGCGGAGGACCGTGGAGCATCTGGCGTCGCTCGGCGCGCGGCGGATCGCGTATGTGGCTTGCGATCCGGCGGCGTTGGCGCGGGATTTGGGGTACTTCCGGGATGGGGGGTATCGGGTGCGGACGCTTCGGGCGTTTGATCTGTTTCCGATGACGCATCATGTGGAGTGCGTGGCTATTTTGGAGCCTGCTGCAAAGGGTCTCTGACCTGCTGTTTCTCTGGATTGCTGAGGATCGCCGGTGGTTCCTCGACCTGTTCTCCAAGGTGCACAAGTTGAACACGCCGCGCGCTCATCGACGTCGCTGAACTGCTGTGTTGCGGCCTGTGCAGAGGTGATGAGCGCGCCTCTCCGGTCCGGTGACGCTCGTTCTGATGGTCTGTCAGTGCCCGGGCGCGCTGGGCTTGTCGTCGCCGGGGGCGCCGGGTGGGCTCCTATCTCCTGGACTCGAAGGCGGCGAGTCGGTAGGTCGGGCCGACGTCTGTCGTGCACCACCGCCCGAAGAGAGAGGCGGGGGAGTGGGGGCGCTGACTTGGAGCCTCGACACCTGGTCGGGCCACCGAGACTTCGGCCTGGCGAAGATCGCCATGTATCTGCAGCGCCACCACGACGTCGCGATCAGCACGTCGGGTGTCTGGCGGATCCTGCAAAAAGCCGGACTGAACCGGCTGCCAGCCTCGCAACGCTACAAGCGCCGCTCCATCTGCTGGAAGCGCTACGAGAAGCAGCGACCGGGCCATCAGATGCAGGTTGACGTCAAGTTCATCGGGTGAGAGCGGACGGAAGAAGCGCTACTA
This sequence comes from Streptomyces sp. NPDC044719, assembly GCF_056433405.1. Taxonomy (NCBI): domain Bacteria; kingdom Bacillati; phylum Actinomycetota; class Actinomycetes; order Kitasatosporales; family Streptomycetaceae; genus Streptomyces; species Streptomyces sp. NPDC044719. The sequence goes on along the minus strand of NZ_JBWKHE010000008.1, from coordinate 414,369 downwards.
CCAGTACACCGCCATACAGTTCATCGACTATGTGCTGGCCAAACTCCCCTTCGCCGTCGAGCAGGTCCAGGCCGACAACGGCCAGCAGTTCGGCCAGACCTTCCACTGGCACCTGCTGGACAAAGGCATCGGACACGTCCGCATCAAGCCCCGCACACCGCGGCTGAACGGCAAGGTCGAGCGATCTCACCGCGTCGACTCAGGGGAGTTCTACCGGCTCTTGGAGGGCCAGGTCATTGACGACGTCAACCTCTTCAACAGCAAGCTGCAGGAGTGGGAGGACGACTACAACTGCCATCGCCTTCACGGCGCCCTCGCTGGCCAGACACCCTATGACCGCCTACGACAGAAAGCTCAAGACCCACTGTCATAGGCGTCCGTCAGCCGCAGAACTAGCTGATGCCCCGGCGGCGGAGAATCTCCAGTCGCTGTCCGGCGGAGAAGGCACGCGCGATACTGCCGCAGACGGCCGGGCCGGCGGCCGCGCACTTCGTGCCGTAGTGCACCCCAATGGTGATCACAACCAGGATGAACACATATGCGGGCGTGTCCTTGAGTTTTCCCGCCTGGACACCGGCCCCGATCGTAGCGATGATCACGGCGTAAGAGCAGCATCGTCCACCACCACTGCTCATAGCCACGGGCGAAGCGACGGCTCGCATCAGGTGTGGTTGACAGGACGTCCTCCGACTTCTGTAGGAGGTCGTTGGCCGTCGACCATGTGGCCCAATTACTCAAGGCGACGGCCACGGCACCTCCCGTACAGGTCCAGGGCCACACCCAGTACCAGTCGGGGCTGAATGTGGAGAGCACGGTCGTGGGGACTGCCACCAGTGCCATGGAGCGCATCACGACCTCGGTGCAGCGGGCGGCCCGAAGACCCGGTATTCCACGCGTCGTCACCCGGGCCAGGACCGTCTGGTAGAACTTGGCCGCCACCAGCCCTTGGGACACCACGCCAGTGAGGACAGGGCGGTGAAGAACAGCAGGTATCTCTCGTAAGGCCCCCGGAATTGGGACTCGTCGCGCCACTGTCGCCACTGCTCGAACTGGGTGGAGAACTCGCGTGAGGTGGGTGCTACACGGGAAGCCAGGTACTTCGGGGAGCTCTCCTCGGCCACCGGTTCTTGCCGGACGAGCTGGAAACAGAAGGAGAGCCGCTGGCGGAGAGCGTCGTACTCAAGGCCGTGTGCGTGGGGTACGGCGAGCAGCCGACGCTCGGGGCGTTCTTCGATCAGATCCTCGAGCAAACGTCCCAGATTGGGGCTGGTGGACCAGATGATTTCTGGTGTCCGCCCGTCGCGCGGCGGTGCGCCGGCCAGGATCTGCATGAGGATGATGCCGAGGGAGTAGACGTCGGCGGTCTGTGATGCCTTCTTGTTGTTCTTGATCTCGGGAGCGACGTACACGGCGTCGTCGTGTTCGGCGATTCCTACTTGTCGGCTGTAGAGGTGGTTGACGCCCAGGTCGATGAGCTTCGCGTTGCCCTGTATGTCGATGATGATGTTGTTGGGCGACAGTCGCGTCCTTCAGTTGTACTAGGCAATGAAAGTTCCCCGCGATCTCCGACGCGTGATCGTTGCCGAGAGAGTGGGCGCCGAGCGGGGACCTCAAGAGCTCGCCGAGGCAGCCATAGGGCACCTCAGCATTACGGCCGCCGGTCGATACATGTCTCAAGGGCGACACCGCTGACGAGTATTTCGCGAACGAGGGGCCGTCGACCTCGGCTTGACTCGACGGGATGCGTGGCCCGATAACGACCACTCTGTGAGACCCACCCGGCGGTCACGCCGACCTTGTGCGCGCTGGCGTAAACCCGGCGGCACCCGCTCCGCCCACCGCGCGCGGCCCGGCCCTCGGAAGCAAGGTTGCCCAGACATGTGTCAGGACCGGTGGACGCGGTTCGTCACTACGCTCGCGCTCGGTTTCGGCTGCGGAACGGTTGCAGGCGTGACCCACAACGAGCCGATCGGTGCTCTTTCTACAGAGGTGAAGATGATCGCGTCCAGGGTGTTCCGCCGGACCGCTGGTCCGCCACGGCGGTCCGGCGGGTGCGCAGGGCAACGGAGGGCCCTGAGGGCCCTCCGTTGTTCGGATGAACAGTCAGCAGCTGTCCGTCCAGCTGTGGGAGGAGATGTTGTCGTTCACGGACTCGCCATAGCCGTCCCACCAAGGCAAGCCGTGGCTGAAGACTTCGCGTCCGAGTGTCAGGTCCAACCACATGTCGCCGTTGCCGAGGCAGGCGTACACACCGCTCTGGTCCTCGTTGTAGTACAGGTCGACGTCGTCGTAGCCGCCGGCGTATCCCCGGTTCTCCACCGAGGAAGCGAGGTTGCGCATGTGCGGGCACCCAGGGCCCGGATAGTCCCAGTTACGGTTGTTCCCTTCCCATGCACAGTGGCCGCCGCCTCGGTAGGGGTCGATCCAGGCGTGGAGCTTGCCGTCTGCCGCGGCCGCGGTGAGCGCGCGGGCCTCCGCCGGGCTCGGTTCAGCGGCCTGAGCCGTGGGGGCGGCGAGTGCGACGGCCGTCAGGGCGACCACGCCGGCGAGTGAAGCGAACTTGCTCATGTCCTGTCCTCTCGTTCTGTTGTGTGCTGTCGGGTTGATCAGCCGCGGCGGACGATGTCGCGGGCACGGCTGAGCGCCTTGTGTTCGAGCAAGGCGCGGTTCTTCACCTCAGTGGGATGGCGGGAGTCCATCCGCTGGCGATGCGCACGGCTCAGCTCTCGGAGCGTTGCGGCCAGGCCTGTTGATCGCGCGCACTCGGCCTCGGCCTGAGCCGTGGCGAACTCACCGGCCTCAGGGCGGAGCGCGAAGTGTTCGCGTGTCTTCTGAGGCATGTCGTAGGGGAGGCCCCGTTCATGCATGCAGGTGGCCCACTGCCGGGTTGCGGGAAGAAGTTTGGGATCGCCTACGACCGCCACCCTGGCCGTTCGGTCAAGGGCGTCGGTGACCTTCTTGGCCCGGTACCAGGCAGGCAGGTCGGTGTAGAGCTCACGCTGGGCGTGGGAGACGCATCCTTTGTCGCTGTGCCGGATCCTGCCCATCCCGGGGACGTCGGCTTCCAGCCCTTCCGGGGCCGGCCCGTTGAGTGCCGTGATCGCGGCCGCTTTGCGGTCGGTGGAGAGCCGGTCGAAATAGCGGCGGTTGGGGTCGTTGCGAGCCGATGCCTCCCGGCGTTCTCGGATGCCGCGGCCGTAACCATTCGCGGCGGCCCACTGCTTGTCGTCGATGACGTACGGGAACCGGCGCTCCAGAGGTTCGGGGAGTTCCGGGGTGACCCAGAAAGAGAAACCCTCTTTTCTCATACAGTCACGCGTGAGGATCTTCTCCGCCCGGGCCAGAACCTCTCGTTCCGCGATGGTGAGGTGTCGTGGCGATTCCTGCTGACCCTGAGCTGTCTGCGAGCCGCTGGGTGCGCAGGCCGTAATCCATGTGACCACCACGGACAGGAGCGCGGCAAGGCACGCCTTTCGGCCGGAATGCCTGATGCGATGGGCGCGCCAGGTTGCGTCGCTGTTGCCTAAGGCATGCCGGTATGCGCGGTCATGGGCTTTGTGCAGGCGAAGTTGCGCGGACATTAGTGGTGCCCCCCTGTGTCACCATCCCCGGATCGGTCGGGGGACATTCGCTTGGTTGCGGGAAGCAGTCGCGCTTCGGCAACCGTCTTTCGACTGATGACAGAGTGCTCTTCCCCGCGCATTGACTATCACATGGTCGACTCAGTCATGTCGCCGATGCCGGGAGGCGTGATGTCTGCTGATCGATAAGGAATTGGTTATAGCCGCAAGTCGAACCGGCGAAAGGGTTCACGTCAATGGGAGCGTCCCTGGCAAGGGAACCGAGCATCCATCAGCTTCGGCTCTACCTCACACTGAGCGAGGAGCTTCACTTCGGAAACGCCGCGGCGCGCCTGTTCATCACTCAGCCGGCGCTCAGCCAGCAGATCAGGGAGCTCGAGAAGCGCCTGGGGGTGCGTGTGATCGAGCGGACGAGTAGGACGCTCGCCCTGACCGAGGAAGGAAGAGCCCTGCTTCCTGAAGCCCGTGCCGCGGTCGAAGCTGTCGATCGACTGAAGCGCGTCGCCGGTGCACAGCAGCGACAGATCTCCGGCCGAGTCATAGTGGGAACGATCGGTGCTGAGGCCTCAATGGCGCACACCCGCGCAGTGCTGAGCCTACTCAGAGATCGCCACCCTCAACTGACCCTGCATCTGATGAACCTCAGTTTCGCCGATCATATGGCGGCGCTGGCACATCAGCAGGTCGATGTGGTTTTCCTCCGTCCTCCCGCGACGGACGACATAGAACTGCAGCACCTGGCCACCGAACCGCGAGTGGCCTGCCTCCCCGCCGACCACCCATTGGCAGCCTTGCCCCAGCTCACTCTGGCCCAACTCGCCGATATCCCGGTGGTCGGCATGCCCGAGCAGGTTCCACGGCTGTGGCGGGACTTCTGGGCGGTTGACCCACGCCCTGACGGCAGTCGCGTTCGATATGGTCCCGTGGTCACCGACATGGAATCGCTGATGCACACGGTGGCTACCGGAGAAGCAATGTACTTTTTGCCGGCGGCCGCCCGCGAATACTTCCCACGCCCAGGTATCCGATACAGCACGGTGGTTGACCTCCCGCCCTCGACATCCGCTCTCGCCTGGCTACGGCGAAGACGTTCCGAACCCACGATCAGAGCTGTGCGCCATGCTGCGCGACAAGTCGACCTTCAAGGCTGAAAGCTGAGCTGTCCCGAGTTTGGGTCTGCTGCACGATCGGGTGACATCTGAACTGGCGTGCCCTGTGGGGCTGGTGGGAAGGATGTCGCTGTGCCCAAGCCATGGCCTGCTCGCCGAAGGCCCGGATGCGGGTATGCGCGGTGTTGACCGCACGTTGACCTGCCGAGAGTCGGTCCCACCGGGCGCGGAAGGGCACCCGCCAACGCCGGACTCACCGCACCCCACGACGCGAAGTTGCAGCGAGGATCCATCCACCCCGACGCTCTCGACCAGCACCCTCGGCACCACTGAGTGGCCGGTGGGCCCTCCGCTCCGCCGCCGATGGGCTGCCCGGGTGCGGGAGGCGAGCAGGAGACGGCGCCTGCCCATCAGGCACGCACGGTGCGGCCGACGGGGCGCGTCACTGGCAAGGTCGGCCCGGACCAGGCCATGTGCAGCGGCAGATCAACGACACCGTGAGTCGGCCCGAGCAGCTCGTCGAGTCCGGCAGTCGGCGGAGGAACGTGGCCTTGACGCTCGTTTGACGCTCTGGACTCATCATGTGAAGTGTGTGGCGATTCTTGAACCTGCCGCGAAGGGGACCTGAACTGCGGTTCTGTGGGCGCGCATTATGTGGGGTGTGGGCGTCGCGGGCGATACCTCGACGCTCGTTCTGATGGGGTGCCAGGCGACCTGTCGAGCAGTTCATGCCCTGTCAGGGGGGTGGGTATCGATGGGGCGTCGAAGGTTGGCTACGCTGAGCGGCTCCTCCGGCCTCGCCAGGTGGGGGGCTTCCTCCAGGACGGTCTGACGCTCTGGGCGTCCGCCGGGCTGCTCAGCGAAACCGAAAAAACGACGATGTGCAGCGGGCGGGTGCTGTTGTCGACACGTCGGGTGGGTGCCGCCGTGCCACCGTCGTCTTCGGTCAGGACCACCTCGCGGCTGTGCTCAAGGCCGCTCCAAGGTCTGTTGCTTCTCGCGGGGGCTCCTCAGCAGGCCCGGCCACGATCCGCTGCCGACGGGCCGGTACACATCCACGCGCAGCACCGTGCCGTCACGCATCTCCGCGGGTAGTCGACTCGATCCGGATCTCCGTCATGTGCTGCCCCTTTGCCTGGCACGACGCCTTCTCGAAAACATGTTGATCGGGTCTCCTTCGACGCAACACACCCGATCGGGGGTGACCGCGGCCGTCTCGGGACGCTTACGCCACCGCGTTCAGCAGGTCGGCCAGCACGTCGGGCCGTTCCAGGGCGATGAAGTGGCCGGCCTTCGGCACCTGCGTGAAGTCGGCGGCCGGGAGCAGGCGCTTGTTGGCCTCCCGGTCCGAGGGGCGGGACCAGTCCTTCTCGCCGTAGACGAGGTGGACGGGTGCCTTGACCTCGGGGTAGCGCGCGCGGGCCGCGATGAGGCTGGGCAGAGCCTGGTACACGCCCCGGGCGACGGTCGGGTAGCCGGGGCGCTTGCCCACCTGGAGGAGTTCGTCCACGTAGTCCTCGCGCAGTGCGCTCCTGTCGCCGAGGCCGCCCTGAAGGATCTTGCTGAGGGCGGGCTTGGGCTCCACTCCGGCGATCACCGGGCCCACTCCCGGTGTGAGGACGCCGCTGACCACCACGCGGGCGAGGAGGCTGGACCGGGCGATCCCGCCGCGGAAGTCGTAGGTGTTCACCGCGACGACGCGCCGTACGCGCTCCGGCAGATCGGCCGCGACGGTCAGGGCGAGCACCGCCCCCATGGACTCCCCGACCAACGTCACGTCGTGCAGGTCGAGTTCGGTGAGGAGCCGCTCGACGCCCGCGCGCATGGCCGGCTCGTCGTACGACGCCCCGGGCACGATCTCGGAGTAGCCCATCCCCGGCAGGTCGAGGGCGTACACGGTGTACTGGTCCGCGATCAACGGGATGAGGAGACGGAAGTGCTCGGCCTGGGTGCGCACGGTGTGCAGCAGCACCAGCGGGGCACCGCTGCCCGCTTTGAGGTAGCGCAGCGTTCCCTCGCGGCCGTCGAGTCCTGTGCGAGGGGCGATGGTGTGGGTGGTGGTCCCCGGAATGTGAATCCTGGGACGTGACTCCTGGCTGGGCATCTCGCCGTCTCCCTGTCCTGTCCTAATTGGCAAGCTGGGCGTACAGCCCGGCCAGATCGCCGGCCAGGCCCGCCTTGACCTGACGCGTGATGTCGTCGGCGAGCACCTCGTACGCGCCCGTCTCGATGCCGTCGAGGGCGAGTGCGGCGACGTCACGAGGGTCGGACTTGGGTGCGTCGACGTCCGCCGCCAGGTCCGTGTCCACGTACCCCACGTGCAGTCCGGTGACGGCGATGCCGCGCGGCTGCAGTTCCAGGCGCAGGGAGTTGGTCTGCGACCACAGGGCGGCCTTGGAGGCGCTGTAGGAGCCGCCGAGGGCCAGCCAGGAGAGCACGGAGTGCACATTGAGGATGTGGCCGCCGCCGTTGCGTTCGATGATCGGCGCGAAGGCGCGGGTGACCAGTAGTGGGCCGTAGAAATTGGTCTCGAACTCCCGGCGTACGTCGTCGACCGGGGAGTCGAGGAAGGAGGCGCCGACCGCGGCACCTGCGTTGTTGATCAGCACGGTGGCATCCTGCGCCTGTGCGGCGGCCGCCGCCACGGAGGCCGGGTCGGTGACCTCCAGGGCCATTGGGATCGCGTCGGGGTGCGTCACGCTGCGCGGGTCGCGGGCCGTGGCGTAGACCTTGGCGGCGCCGCGCGCGTACAGCTCTTCCACCAGCGCCTTGCCGATGCCCCGGCTGCCGCCGGTGACGAAGACGTGTGCGTCCTTCAAAGCGGTCATGGCTGCCTCCACAGAATGAGAAACCGATCGGTTTCCATCACCGTAAACTGATCGGTTTCCAAGCGCAAGCTCATGTCAGGGGAACAGTCGCGTGGGGCCGGCCTCGGTGTGGCGTTCCGTATCCGTGGATCCCCAGACAGGCGGAGGACTCACCTGAGGTGGAACGCCGACTGCTGCGAGCGAGCGCTCCGGGCGTTGGTGACGGGGTGGTGGGTCAGCGAGGAGCCGGTTGAGGGGCTCGCAGCCCCGTAGGGCGGTCGGGCGGGGTGGTCCGCGACTCGGGCCCGCGGCTCGGGCTTGCATGCGAAAACCGATCAGTTTACGGTGGTGAAACTGATCGGTTTCTCGCCGTGCAGCAGGCGAGTCCCGACCCCGAGTCACTAGGAGCACGGATGACTGCCGCGCGCGACGCCGAGGGGCAACTGCCCGGTCCCAGGCTTCCGGCGAAGCTGGCCGCCCACCCGTCTGTACAGGCCGTACTCGCCCGGCGCAGGGCCGGTGACGCGGTGCGCCCGCCGGCGGTGATCGACGCGGCCTGGCTGCGCGAGCTGTGTCTGGCGGCCGGTGCGGACGACGTCGCCGCGGTCAGCCTGGACCACCCTGACCTGGCCGGCGAGCGCGAGTACGCGCAGTCGGCGCTGCCCGGCACCCGCACCCTGATTGCGATGGCGGTCAGGATGAACCGCGACAACTGCCGCTCCCCGGCCCGCAGCGTGGCCAACCAGGAGTTCCACCAGGCCGACGAGCAGGCCAACCATGCCGCGCGCAGCGTCACCCAGGCGCTCCAGGACGCCGGCTACCGCGCACTCAATCCGTCCGTCGGCTTCCCCCAGGAGATGGACCGCTTCCCCAGCGAGCGGATCTGGGTGGTGGCGCACAAGACGGTCGCGGTGGCCGCCGGGCTCGGCGTGATGGGCTTGCACCGCAACGTCATCCACCCGAAGTTCGGCAGCTTCATCCTGCTGGTCACCGTTCTGGTGGACGCGGAGGTGAGCGAGTACGGGCAGGCGCTGGACTACAACCCCTGTATCGACTGCAAGTTGTGCGTCGCGGCCTGCCCGGTCGGCGCCATCGCCAAGGACGGAGCGTTCGACGCGCTGGCCTGCACCACGCACAACTACCGTGAGTTCATGAGCGGGTTCACCGACTGGGCGCAGACCGTGGCCGACAGCGAGGACGCCGCCGACTATCGCTCCCGGGTCACGGATTCCGAGAGCGCCTCCATGTGGCAGAGCCTGAGCTCGCCCCCTGGCTACAAGTCCGGCTACTGCGTGGCCGTCTGTCCCGCCGGCGAGGACGTCCTGGGCCCGTACCTGGACGACCGCAAGTCGTTCATGGACACCGTGCTGCGGCCGCTCCGGGACAAGAAGGAGACGCTCTACGTGCTGCCGGGCTCACATGCGCAGGAGTACGCCCAGCGCCGATTCCCCCACAAGCCCGTCAAGGAAGTCACCGGCGGCTGGCAGCCCCCGGCGAAGCGTTCTGCGTCCCCCGAGCGAGAGTGACGTACGTAAGGAGGAACTCGGCGAGGGCAAGCTGTTCGGCGCGCTCGTCGTCCCCGCCGACTTCACCTCCTCCACCGCCGCACTGACCAGCACCGCGGCCACCGGGACCCCGGCCCGGCCGACGCTGACGGTGCTGGCCAATCAGTCCGCCGGCGGTCTGGGCTCCGGCCTGGCCCGGACGGCGACGACACAGGCGGCCGAGAACGCCTCGCTCCAGGTGGGCAAGGAACTGACCGCGCGGACCGGCGCGCAGCAGGCGAAGCTGCCCGGTGCGGCCCGCTCGACTCGCACAGCGGCCTGGGCCTGACGGCGTTCTACTACGCGCTCACCCTCGTGGTCGTCGGCATGCTCTCCGCCAACGTCATCAGCGGCCAGGTCGACCACGCCCTCGGCTACACCCACAACGACCTGGGCCCACGGCGCCTGCACCGCCCACTGATCCGGGCGACCCGGGTGCAGACCCTCGCCATCAGCAGCACCCTCATGGCCGGACTGTCCCTGCTGATGGGCACCCTGGTCATGGTGGGCGCGGTCGCCCTCATGGGCATGGACGCCTCTCACCTGCCGCTGCTGTGGCTGTTCTCGGTGTGCGCCATCGCGGTCTCCGGGATCGGCGCGCTGACCCTCCTCGCGGTCTGCGGCACGCCCGGCATGCTGGTGGTCACGCTGGTCTTCATCGGGATGGCGGTGCCGACGGCCGGGGCCACCCCCATCGAGGCGTTGCCCGGCTTCTACCGCTTCCTCGCGGAGTTCGAGCCGTTGCGGCAGATCACCGGCGGCATCCTCTCGATCCTCTACTACGACGCCCAGGGCGACGCCGGTCTGACCCGTGGCTGGGTCATGATGGCAGCCGGCCTCGTGGCCGCAGCACTGTTCGGCTTCGGCGTACTTGGGTGGTACGACCCCAAGGGACTGCACCGCATGCCGGTGGAGACGACGCCCGAGCAGACGGCGGTCCCGGCATAGCGGGAGCCCCTGGAAACCGATCAGTTTTCATTCTGTCGGAATCGAGTTAACCTCACAGCATGACCACAGAAGTGAAACCGACCCCCAGGGAGCGGCTGCTGGAGGCGGCGGCCACGCTCACCTACCGAGACGGTGTCGGCATCGGCGTCGAGGCGCTGTGCAAGGCGGCGGGGGTGTCGAAGCGCTCCATGTACCAGCTGTTCGAGAGCAAGGACGAACTGCTGGCGGCGAGTCTGGAGCGGCGCACTTCCGCCTACGTGGCAGTGCTCCTGCCCACGGTGGACGACGACCGTTCACCCCGGGAGCGGATCCTGCACGTCTTCGAGCAGGTGGAATCGCAGTCGGGTGCGCCCGAGTTCTACGGCTGCCCCTTCCTGGCCGCGCAGATCGAGCTCAAGGACCAGAGTCACCCCGCGAGCCGGGTCGCCCATCAGGTCAAGGAGAACCTGACCGCCTTCTTCCGTGCCGAGGCCGAGCAGGGCGGGGCGGGCGATCCCGGTCTGCTGGCCCGGCAGCTCAGTCTGGTCTTCGATGGTGCCAGCGCCCGCGCGGGCATCGGCGCGGACAAGCTGACGGGGCTCGTCGCGCCCACGGTGATCACCCTGCTCGACGCGGCAGGCATGCGCTGACGCATCGCCCCTCCAGAACGCTTCCCTACCGCCCGGCGTTCGGCGAGAGCCCCATAGCCGCAAGAGTGGTGCCGAGCATGCCGCAGGCGAAGAGCGAAGATCGCCTTCTTGTCCGGGAAGAGCCGGAAGAGATACGGCTGCGTGACGCCGAGCCTCTTGGCGATCGTCGCGGTGGTGGTGCCGTGGTAGGCCGGCGATCGCGAACTCGGCGATCGCCGCGCGGATGACGCTGTCGCGCCTCTCCTGCGCCTCCAAGTCCTACGCGCTCACCGGCCCGGAGCTGAAGGACATGCACGGGATCGCAGAGGACTTCGCGGCCGTGCTGGGACGCCCGGTCAAGTATGTCCCCGAAGACATCGAAACCTGGAACAAGACGTACGTGGACACCAACATGTCCGCGTACCCGCACATCGCGGAGCATCTGAAGACCCTGACCCGGATCATCGGCCGTGGAGGATACGGCGGCATCACCGACGAGCTGGAAACCCTGCTCGGACGCCCGCCGAAGACCGTGCGATGGGCTCTGGAGAACCACCCGCGCATCCGGAAGCCGGCGGCTGCCTGAGCCGCTGAGCGGACCGGAGCAGAACAAGGTCGCTCCGCCACGGGCTGGCCCCGCACCCTGGAAGGGTGCACGACGTCATCAGTGATTGCCCCGGTGCGCAAGGCAGGAGTCGACCGGGTCGTGACGCTCGTTGACGCTCCGAGCCCACAGAGTCAGTACGCCGCCCGACGTTCTGACCCGCAGACCCGGTTGCGTACAGCGCGCGCTCGAGGTTTCGCACGCCTGACGGTATGGCGAAACGCGGCCGATTCTGCTGGGGGCGCTTGCGCATGGAGCTTTCGCGCCCTTGTGGCCGCACCGTCGGCAGCTGACCGTGGTCTGTCAGCAGGGACGTGCCGCGACGACAGGGGGATCTGCATGCGAAGCAGGCTGGACAACATGGCGGGCCGGCTGCTGCTCACTGCGGCGGTGCTGCTGCACCGGACGGTGGCGAGCAGGGGGGCGCGGGAGCGGTGGCAGGGGCGAAGGAATGCGGCACTGCGCGGTGCCTACCGGCGTGGGGTGTTGGTGCCGGACCTGGCGGCCCGGTTGTGCCTGTCGGAGGGGTGGGTGCGCCAGGTCTTGAACGGGCGGAAGCCGGCGGAGCCACCGGAGGTCGAAGAGGCCGCCTGACCTGTGCGGCCAGCGATGGCCCGAGTGCGCTCGCCACAGCAAACAAGCCATTCGCCTGACGAGTTGGTCCGGTGTTTCCAGAGTGGTGGTCGAGGACTGCAGGCAAGCCGTTAGGATCACGGCATGATTACGGCCTGGTCGCCTCCATGCATGCTCAGGGTCCGCTCCGCGGGCCCGGTGCTGCGCGTGCTGGCCCTGGCCGTTTTGCTGTTCGGGGTCGTCGTGACACACGGCGCGCACGTCGAAAGCGTCACTGGACACCTCTCCATCAGTGCAACCGCACCCGCTGCACCCTCGGATGATGACCACGGCGGTCATGAGCCGTCACATCCTGGTGAGCAGTGTGCATCGGGGCAGCCTCAGCAGGGTTCTGTGCTGGTGCCGCCCTGCTTTGCAGCGTCGGTTCGCGAATCAGCCGGCACTGATGATGTCTCAGCCACGAGATTTCCTGCGGCTGGCAGGCCCATGGACGGTGCCCCACCCGCGGCTTTGAGAGCGGCCTCCGTAGTGCAGCAGGTCTAGAAGGACGCAACCCTCCGACCAGCCCGCCGTTTGTCACCGGTTCGGCTGGTACCGCGAGACGAGTGTCGTCCCGTACTCATGATGGGCCGTCACGTTCGTCGATGCCGTCCTGCCCCCCACCCATGCCTGCGCCTCACTCCAGCTCTTTGGAGACGCGGCAGCAGCGCGGAGGACCTGTGCCGACCCACTTTCGAATGACCGCTGATGGCCTTTGGGCCCCAGGCGGCTCATCCTGGTCACGCCGACTGGCCTCGGCCATCCGCGGTGCCCTCGTGATGGCCCTCATGCTGTGCGCCGTCATACATGGCGCCGTCGAGGAGACGCACGTTTCGGGACCCGTTCCCGCTGCTGCTTCGACGACGGCCGTGGGCGGGGAGCCCCACGAGCCCCACGTCCCCCACGGCTCCGAGGGCTGCGAGCCGAGCGTGGTCGTCCGTGCGGCGGCGCAGGCGGTGGAGGAGCTTCCCGTCGGCGCGATGGCCATGGTCGTCCTGGTCGCCGTGTCCGCTGTGGTGGGAGGACCGCCGGCCCGGCATGGATTGCGCAGACGCCGCAACACACGCACCGGGCGTGTGGCACTCGTCCGTACGTCCCGGTGGCGGATCTAGACCACTCGCTCGCAGCTGACGGACCCCGTCGCTGCCGCGCACCCGACGTCTGAGCGCGGACCTCGGTCCGCCCTGTCGCCGTGGGGCGCGAGATGAACCTGCACCTGCATTCATCGAGCGAGAGTGAAGACACAGACATGCAGTCATTGACCAAGGCCGAGTCCGGCCAGCCCGCCCTGTCCGGGCTGGTGGGCAACACGCCCCTGCTGCGGGTGTCAGAGCCGCTGGCCCCGGCCGGGCGCGGCTTCTGGGCCAAGCTTGAGGGGTTCAACCCCGGCGGTATCAAGGACCGCCCGGGGCTGCACATGGTGGAGCGGGCCCGTGCCCGTGGTGACCTGCGGCCCGGTGGGCGGATCATCGAGTCCACGAGCGGCACCCTGGGACTGGGGCTGGCTCTGGCCGGGATGGTGTACGGCCACCCGGTCATCCTGGTCACCGACCCGGGACTGGAGTCGTCCATGACCCGGCTGCTGACCGCGTACGGCACCCAGGTCAACGTCGTCTCCGAGCCTCATCCCACGGGCGGCTGGCAGCAGGCCCGCCGCGAGCGCGTGCAGCGGCTGCTGGAGCAGCACCCCGGATCCTGGTGCCCTGACCAGTACAGCAATCCGGACAACGTCGCCGCCTACACCCCGCTGGCGCTCGAACTCGCCTCGGAGATGGGCCACATCGACGTGCTGGTGTGCAGCGTCGGCACCGGCGGTCACTCGGCCGGTGTCTCTCGAGTTCTGCGGCAGCTCTACCCGGAGGTGACCGTCGTAGGGGTGGACACGACCGGTTCCACGATCTTCGGCCAGCCCGCCCGCCCTCGGCTGATGCGTGGACTCGGCTCCAGCATCTACCCCCGCAACGTCGCCTACCAGCAGTTCTCCGAGGTTCACTGGGTGGCCCCGCACGAGGCCGTGTCGACGTGCCGCCAACTGGCGGCCTCCCACTACGCCACCGGAGGGTGGAGCGTCGGCGCGGTCGCGCTGGTGGCCGGCTGGCTGGCGCGAACGATGCCCGCGGACGCTCGGATCGTCGCGATCTTCCCTGATGGTCCGCAGCGTTACCTGGGGACGGTCTACGACGACGACTTCTGCGCCGCCCACGGCCTGCTGAACTCACCACCCGCGCCCGAACCGGAGCTCATCGGCCGCCTGGACGAGAAGGAGGCCACTCGCTGGACCCGGTGCACCACTGTGGTCGATCCGCTCACTCTGCAGGACGCGGACCCGACCGTGGCCGAGGACGTCGCCGGCGTGGAGTCCGACTCGTCGGAGGTGGGCCGGTGAAGGGGCTGCTCACCCAGGTCCGGTCGTACGAACGCAGCGTCCAGCTGTTGATGGTGAACCAGTTCACCATCAACCTCGGGTTCTACATGCTGATGCCCTACCTGGCCGCCCACCTTTCGGGAACGCTCGGGCTGGCCGGCTGGATCGTGGGACTCGTCCTCGGTGTACGCAACTTCAGCCAGCAGGGCATGTTCCTGGTCGGCGGGACGCTGGCCGACCGGCTCGGCTACAAGCCGATGATCGTCGCCGGGTGTGTGCTGCGCACCCTTGGCTTCGCGACACTCGGACTGGTCGACTCGCTGCCCGCGCTGCTCGCCGCTTCCGCGGCGACCGGGCTGGCCGGGGCACTGTTCAACCCGGCCGTTCGGGCCTACCTCGCGGCCGATGCGGGGGAGCGCAGGGTTGAGGCGTTCGCCCTGTTCAACGTGTTCTACCAGGCCGGCATCCTGCTGGGCCCGCTGGCGGGCATGGTGCTGACCGGGGTGGACTTCCGCATCACCTGCCTGGTGTCGGCCGGCATCTTCGCGGTGCTGAGCGTCGTGCAGATCCGCGCGCTGCCCGCCCGGCGGGGCGAGGACGCCAAGCCGCAGGACGGCGACGGCGGCCAGGGCGTACTCGCGCAGTGGCGCGGCATCCTCGCCAACCGGCCGTTCCTGCTCTTCTCCCTCGCCATGATCGGCTCGTACGTCCTGTCCTTCCAGGTCTACCTGGCGCTTCCGCTGGAAGTGCGCCGGCTCGGTGGCGACGGGAACTTCGGCACGGCCGCGGTGGCGATGCTCTTCGCCGTCTCCGGGCTGACCACGATCCTCGGACAGACGCGCGTGACCGCATGGTGCAAGGCGCGCTACGAGCCCGGCCAAGCGCTCGTGCGCGGCCTGGCGGTCATGGGGCTGGCGTTCGTTCCCCTGTTGCTCGCCACCGCCGTACCCGTACCGGAGTCCCGGATCGGGCTGTGGCTGCTCGCGGCAGTGCCACCGACGCTTGCCGCGCTGATGCTGGCCATCGGCACCATGATCGCCTACCCGTTCGAGATGGACACCATCGTCCGCCTCTCCGGTGACCGCCTGGTCGCCACCCACTACGGGCTGTACAACACGATCTGCGGTGTCGGCATCACCGTCGGGAACCTGGCTACGGGCGCCGCACTCGACGCGGCACGGGCAGCCGGGGTTCCCGCGCTGCCGTGGATCACGCTGTTCGTGCTCGGCCTCGCATGTGCGACCGCCCTCTACGGCCTGCACCGCACCGGCCGCCTGGTGGCGGCTTCCGGTTCCGAGCCACTCCACGCCACCGTCTGACATCGACCCTTCGGCCTGGGGGTGGGGCGACACACGGAGCCCCACCCCTACGCGGTGGCGAGCCGACCGCTACGTCCCCGGGGGGCAAGAGCCAGGCGATCGACCGTTCGATCTTCCAGCGGTGCCGACCGAGGCGTTCGCCGGACTCTGGTCCCGGCGGGATCGGACGGCGGGTATGCCGCGGATGAGCGGCTTGAGGGCGAGGCTGTCGTGCATGTTCGCGCCGGGCCCGTCGACGATCGCCGAGGTCCACTCCAGCTCGCCCCGGGCCCCGAGTTCGCCCAGCACCGCCCGGTGCAGCCGATGTCACAGGCCGACGGGCATCATGCCGCACGCACGCACGCACGCACGCACGCACATCACGTCACGTGAGACAACCTCTAAGCCTTGACCGGTGCGGCCAACCTGGCGGCCTGCTCGATCTTCGCGCAGTAGGCCGCGCGGGCTTCCTCGTCGATCTGCGTCTCGTGTTCGGCGCGCACCCCGGTCCGGCCGTCGAGGCCCTCGCGCAGGATATCGGCGTGCCCGGCATGCCGGATGGACTCGCCGAGGACATGGACCATGATGGCGAACAGGTTCGTGTTGAGATAAGGCTCCGGCCACCACGGCACGTGGCCGGGGGCGTCGAGGGGAAGCTCGTTGATCGTCGTGTCCGAGTGCTCCCACGTGCGCCGGTAGAACCCGATGATCTGATCGCGGGTCTCGTCCTCGGTCGCCCACAGATCGCTGCCGTCGTAGTCCTGCCACCGGGACAGCGGTTCCGGGGAGGGGCGGTCGAAGACCTCGCCGAAGTACCTGGCCTCGACGGTGGCCACGTGTTTCACCAGGCCGAGGAGGTTGGTCCCGGTCGCTGTCAAAGGCCGGCGGACGTCGTATTCGGACAAGCCGTCGAGTTTCCAGAGCAGCGCCTCGCGGTCCCGGCGCAGTCTCCCGTGCAGGTTGTCTTTCGCGAACTCATCGATCATGCGGCGTGAGCCTGCCATGGGCAGCTTGTGCTCTCAAGATCCCGTACGTGGTCCGGCCGCCTAGCGGTCGACGAGTGTGGCGAGGTACTCGGCGTGATCGGCGGGGGTGCGTTGGTGGGGTTCAGTGATGTCGGGCGCGGTAGAGGTCACGCAGCAGGGCGATCTCGGCACCGTGGTGCAGCAGTTCCTGGTTGACCCACCACACGATGTCGACGAACGGCTCGTCCGGGTCGCTGCCGTGCGGGTAGGTGCAGTACCCCACGGTGTCGAGTGCTGCGTCGTCCGCGCTCAGCAGCGCCTCGCGCCAGGCCGCGGCGCCGGCGTCGAAGGCGGTGACCGCCGCTGCGGCGTCCGCGACGACGGGATAGTCGTCGCGGGTCAGCGTGTGGGTGCCGGCGGTGTGGTCGGCGCGCAAGGTCAGCATCTCGCTGAGGTGGCTCAGGCGCCATGCGATGGTGGTGAAGGGCGGGGGCCAGGGGTGCGGGTAGGAGGCGGCGTCGCGTCCCCAATCGCCGGTGCCGGCAAGGAGAGTCGCGCGAAGCCCCGGCCCGTTCACGCGCCGCCGTACCGACCAGCAGTCGGGCACCGGCTCCCAGAGGTATTCCTCGTCGGTCATGGGGCCGACTTCGGTGTCCGTCCCGTCGCCGCTGTCCATGACGGGCCCTGTCATGCGGTGGACGAGGCGCTCGCGAGCGAAGTCGAACTGCTCCAGTAACGGAGACAGGCGGGACGGTGTCGGCATCGGATGCTCCTGTGTCGAACTGGTCCTGGGCGATCCGCCAGCCTGGCACAACCAGCGCTACAGTCGCGTCTCGTTTTCCGGGGCCCCAGCGCCCGGCCGAAGGGCTTGCCGCAACCTCGGCGCATCCACGGTGGCCCGCATGCGATCACCCGCCGCAGCCGCGAGCCGGTGATCGCCGTCCCGCAGCTCCGCTCTCCCAACCCATGACCAGGAATCCCGCCCACTCAGGATTCAAGCCGGCGGTGGTCCTCCTCGTCCCACTTCCGGGTGTCACGGGGCTGGACGTACGGTTCGGCATCCGGGGGATGGCCGCCTGCCGTGGCACGCCGGCGCTGCAGCTCGGCGTCGAACTCCAGGCCCAGCAGGATCGCCAGGTTCGTGATCCACAGCCACACCAAGAAGATGATCACCCCGGCGAACGTGCCATAGGTCTTGTTGTACGAGGCGAAATTGGCCACGTACAGCGCGAATCCGGCCGAGGCGATGATCCAGATCGCCAGCGCCAGGAAGCTGCCCGGCGTGATCCAGCGGAAGCCGCGGACCCTGGCGTTCGGTGTCGCCCAGTACAGGAGCGCGATCATGACCGTGACCAGGATGATCAGCACCGGCCACTTCGCGATCGACCACACGGTCAAGAAGGTGTCCCCGAGGCCCAGCGCGGTGCCGATCTCGCGGGCCAGGCCGCCGGTGAACACCACGATCACCGCGCTGACCACGGCCAGCACCATCAGAACCACGGTCACACCGACCCGGACCGGCAGCACCTTCCACACCGGGCGCCCCTCGGGGACGTCGTAGACCGCATTCGCGCTGCGGATGAACGCGGCGACATAACCGGACGCCGACCACACCGCCAGCACCAGACCCACGATCGCCACGATCGAACCGAGCCCCGCGTTGCCTTGCATCTGCTGCACCGCGTTGCGCAAGACATCCTGCGCCGCGCCCGGGGCGAGCTTTTGGATGTTGTCCAGCACCTGCTGGGACGCCGACTGGCCGACGACCCCGAGCAGCGAGATCAACGCCAGCAGAGCCGGGAACAGGGCCAGGATCCCGTAGTACGTCAGTGCCGCGGCCCGGTCGGCCAGCTCATCCTTCTTGAACTCCTTCAGGGACCCCTTCAGCACCTGCTTCCAGGAGCCCCTGGGCAGATCCTTCAGCCTGTCGGGCGCCCGCTCCTCCACCTGTTCGTCCGGCCCGGGACTCGTCCCCTGTCCGGTCTCGGTCTCGTGGCCGGCCGTGGCGTGCCCGCCGTGCTTTCCATGCTGTCTCAGTGTCCGCACCATGCCCGGCGGGTATCCGACCACGGACCACCTATACGTTGTTTGTGGTATTTCATCCCGATAATCGCCCACGGTGACGAGGGTCCCGCGTGGTGCACTGGAAGCACTTGCTTCCCGGCCTCAGCGGTCGACCCGGCGGGACAGCCACAGGGCCACGGCCTCCGAGATCGGCTGGCCCGTTTCAAGTTCGATGAAGCCGTACTGGCCGCTCTGGTTGCACTCGAGGAACCACCAGAGGCCGTCCTCGTCCTCGGCGAAGTCGAAGGCGGCGTAGGCCAGTCCGGCGGCGGCGACGTAGTCGCGCACGGATGTGCCGACACGGTCCGGTACCGGAACCGGCTCCCAGGTGTGCTCGGTGTCTCCGTAGCGCCCGTCGACCTGGTGTGGTTCAGCCGTCTTGCGTGCCGCGAACAGCCGGGATCCGACACAGGTCAGACGGATGTCGGCGCGCTTGGGTACGTACCGTTGCAGCAGCGCGGGACCGGCCGCGACGCCGGAGAAGTCCGAGTCGGGGCCGATCAGCGTGGTGGGCAGGGTCAGGGTGGGTTCACCGGGCGGCGGCCCGGAGGCGGACTTCACCACCACCTCCCGGTGCTGCTCGGCGAACTGCCGTGCCAGGCGCGGCAATGTGGTGATGACGGTCGGTGGTACGGCGAACCCGCTGAGGTGAGCGGCCCTCAACTGCCATGGCTTCAGGCGGGCCCGGTCCGCGTTGCGCGGATCGTTCATCCAGCGCGC
Source organism: Streptomyces sp. NPDC044719 (assembly GCF_056433405.1). Classification (NCBI taxonomy): domain Bacteria; kingdom Bacillati; phylum Actinomycetota; class Actinomycetes; order Kitasatosporales; family Streptomycetaceae; genus Streptomyces; species Streptomyces sp. NPDC044719. The sequence continues at coordinate 395,144 of NZ_JBWKHE010000008.1, read as the reverse complement.
GGAGGACGAGTAGAGCATCCCGAACAGTGCCTGACGGGTCTCGGCGGTCAGCCACGCGGAGGGCTCCGCCGCGTGCGCGGCCGGTTCGCCGGGTCTGCGCACCCAGACGGACCGCAGACCTTTCATGCTGAGCAGGTGTCCGTGCGCGGACAGATGACCCTCGAAGTCGCCCTGGGTGTACAGCGTGGACAACAGGGCCTTGTCCGGCAGGTCGGCGGGATCCAGCCGCATCACGGGCACCGCCGCGTCGTGCAGCTTGGCCACCACCATGTCGGCGGTGACGTCCTCTTTGGAGGTCAGGATCAGTACGGTCATGCGATCGCGGACCGTCAGTCGTCGAAGTGTGCTTTGGAGCCGGCCGTGGACACCGTCGTACCGGCCGCCAGGAGCAGGTCCGGGTCACTGACGGCGGGGCTGCCGTCGGGCAGCACGTTCAACTGGCGTGACTCGTCGAAGCGGTAGGGCGTCGGCACGGCCGGAAGCGCCCTGGGGAAGGCGTAATTGAGGGTGAACGGTCGCACTCGAAACCTCCGGGCTCGCAAGGAGTAACTCATCACGCCTCATCCACATCGCTGGCATCGGCTGAACTCAATTCCTTCACTACTTACACATCGGATGAGGCGCCGCATTCGTCACAGGGCATGCCGACGGCCCTCGCCACGGCGTGGTTGCTGCGGTGATGCGCCGGCCCGGCCGGCGAAGGGGTGCAGGGGGCTACTCGCCCTTGCCGCCGCCCGCCCGGCCGCTGCCGGTGTTCTCCTTGCCCGACGTACCTGCGTTCCCCGCCGAGCCCGCGCCCGTACCTGAGCCGGCACCCGTCCCCGAGTCCGCGCCCGTACCTGAGCCGGCACCCGCTCCCGAGCCGGCGCCCGCCCCGGAACCGGCGCCCGCTCCTGAGCCCGTGCCCGTTCCCGAGCCGGCGTCCGCGCCGCCCTCGCCGGGGTCGTTCGTCTTGTGGGATCCGTTCGGCGCGGCCGACGCGCGCGCCAGTCGTTCGGCGCAGTACGCGTCGACCTCGCCCTCGCCGCCGGCCGCCGCGACGAGCCGCTTCCAGGCCGTCGCGTCGAGGGCCTTGCCGCGGTCCTTGACCTGCTCGTAGGCCCGGCAGTGGGCCTCGGTGTCCCGGGCGGAGGACGAGCCGTCCCGGTGGCCCGGGCTGCCGGACGGAGTCGGCGAGGCCGTGCCGCCCGCCCCTGCGGAGGCGGCCACGGAGGGGCGCGCGGTCCGCTGCCCGGCGCCGGGCGTGGACGTATCGACCGAACCGATGGCGGCGACCGCCACCCCGCCCAGCGCGATGCTGGTGAACGCGGCGGCGAACACCGTCTTCACCGGGCGCCCGGCCCTCCGCTCGGCGGCCGGACGCCAGTCGTCCCGGCTCCGGGTGCGCGCCCGGGGCGTCCCGGCGTCAACGGCGGTCCGGAAGGCGGCCACGGCCCGCTGCTCGGCCTCCGGGCCGGGATCACCCGTGAGCAGGGCGGCGGCCAGGGCCGTCGGCAGCTCGGTCCCGTCCCGCAGGACCCACGGGCCGGGCACGGCCTCGCCGGGATGCACACGTCGACGGCCCGTGACTCCGTCGCGGCTCAGATCACCCATGTCCGTTGTCCGTTCCTGCCCGTTCCATTGGAAGTGTCCGGGATGCCGGGTGTCACCGGACCGCCCGTCCACTGGCGCCGTCGTGACTCATGTCGACTCTCCAGCGTCGGGGATGTCGCATCCGTCACACCCTCTTCCGTTTCCCGCCCGGCGCCCAGCTGGCGGGCGAGACGTTTCAGCCCCCGGTAGGTGGCGGTACGCACCGCACCGGGGCGCTTGCCGAGGACACGCGCGGCAGCGGGGCCGTCCAGGCCGACGATGACGCGCAGGAGCACGGCCTCCGCCTGGTCCCGCGGCAGCCCGCGCACCAGGTCCAGGGCCCGCTCGGTGGAGAGGGACTCCAGGGCCTGCTCATGGGTGCTGTGCGGGCCGGGCAGGTCCAGGACGTCCTGCTCGATCGCCCCCGCCCTGGGGCGCACGCTCCGGCGACGCAGATGGTCCAGGGCCCGATGCCGGGCGATGGTCGCCGTCCAGCCGCGGAAACCGGGCCCGTCGCCCTTGAACCGTCCGAGGTCCCGCGCGATCTGCAGCCAGGCGTCGGACGCCACGTCCTCCGCGTCCTCGCCGATGAGTCCGCGCAGATAGCCGAGCAGGCCCGGCTGCACGATCCGGTAGAGCACCGTGAACGCGGCCTCGTCACCGTCCTGGGCCCGTGCGACGGCCGCGCCCAGTTCCTCGTCGAGGACGTGTGTGTGGCGGGATTGCCGTTCCTGACCCAAGACCGTCCTCGTTCGCGCCGGGTTCATTGCCAGTGCCGCCCGACGCGCCCCGTTCGCTTCGACAGCCCCATGATGACCAGCGTCCGATCCCGCGGAAGTGTCACCATGCGTCACTCGGGTGACGTTCCGCACCTGCAGTGCGCTGGGTGGGTACAGCGTCCGCGCCGGGCGGTCCGGCGGCGTCGATCCGTCCCCACAGCTCTCTCCGTGCCGCTCCTGACTCCCCCCGGGAGTGGGGCGGAGAGGGACGGGGCGGCCGGGTTCCGTCCACTGCGCGGGGCCCGGCCGCCCACAGCCCTCCTGGCCGGTCAGCCCTTCTCCTGGGCGCTCACGGGCCGGTCGGTCCGCAACTCTCCGAAGAGCTTTTGTGCCTTCGCCCCGTCCCACTTCAGGGCGCTCCCGCCGGCCGCGCGGAAGCCGGGCGAGACCACGGGGACGGTGAGCTGCCTGCCCTCGCCTCCCGAGACGCTCCGCATCGCCCGCAGCAGCGAGAGCAGCCTCGGCAGTTCCATGTGCTTGTCCACGACGAGGGTGTCCAGCCCCGCGCCCAGGGCGGGATACGTACGGAACGGGTCGAGCACGACGCCGGGCGCAGCGGCCCTTGCGGCCAGGGCGGAGAGGAACTTGCGCTGGTTCCTGGAGCGTCCCAGGTCACCGTCCGCCTCCTGGTGCCGCTGGCGGACGAACGCCAGGGCCTGGGCGCCGGTCAGGTCGTGACAGCCCTTCCTCAGCTTCAGTCCCGACTTGGGGTCGTCGATGTTCCGGTCCACGCACATCTCCACACCGCCCACCGCGTCCACGACGCCGACGAACCCCGCGAAGCCGATCTCCGCGTAGTGGTCGATGCGCAGGCCCGTGTTCCGCTCGACGGTCCGCGCCAGCATCCTGGGCCCGCCGAGTGCGTAGGCCGCGTTCAGCTTGTTCTTCGCCGCCCGGTGGAACTTGCCGGTGTCCGGGTCGGTGTACGACGGGATGGTCACCCAGGAGTCGCGCGGCAGGCTCACCATCGTGGCCCCGTGCGCGCCGGTGTGCAGGATCATCATCGAGTCGGTGCGGCTGCCTCCGGCCGTGCCGGTGTGCAGCTCCTTCCTGGCCTGCTCGGACAGACCGTCCCGGCCGTCCGAGCCCACGATGAGGTAGTTCGTGCCCTTTCCCTGCGCCGGGCGGTCCGTGCCCCCGCCCAGATCGACCGATCTGTCGAGCTCGAAGTCGGCCCAGGCGTATGTGCCCGCGCCGGTGAGGACCAGGGCGCAGAGCAGTACCGCCAGCAGGCGCACGACCCGCCGGAACCGGCCGGGCCGCATCCGAGGGGGGCGGGTGCTGGTGCTATGTCCGCCGCGGGCGGCACCGGCACCGGTACCGGGCGCGGGGCCGGGGCCCGGCTCATCGACTGGAGGACCGTCGTACGGAATCGGTGCCGGTGCCGGTGTCGGTACCGGAGTCGGTGCCGGAGCCGGGGCGTCGTATGAGTACGGCCCGAGGCCTGCGGTGTCGTGGCCGTCGTACGGGTACGGCCCGACGATGTATCCCTCGTACGGCCGGACGGGCGTCGGGTCGTAAGGCCGGACGGGTGCCGGAGGTGGAGGCGGCCCCGTGCCGTTCTGCCACACCCGGCCCGTGACCGCCCGGGATGCCGGGGTCTCCCCGTCCTCGTTCCGCCGGCCGGTGCCGGGCCACATGCCCGGTCCGTCACTCATGGGGTGAACCATCCCTCCATCACCTCGATGACAGCTGTCGTTCGGCGACCGGCTGCTGGAGCTGCTGGGCGGCAGCCGTGCCGGAACGCTGCATGCGGTGCCACTTCAGCCGGGTGCCGAGCAGGAAGGCGACCACGGACTGGATGACCACCAGGTACATCAACTGCCGGTAGACGAAGAGCTGCAACGGCATCGACCACAGTGCCCGCAGCCGCTCGCCGTCGAGTCTCAACGCGTAACCGGCACACATCAGCTGGACCAGCAGGAAGGCGAGCCATACGCCCGCCGCCCGCGCGGGGTCGGCGAAGAGCGCCCCGTACACCGCGAAGAGGTCGACCACCGGCGCCAGCAGCGGCAGGACCACCTGGAAGACCGTCAGGTAGCTCAGCCCGCGGCGGGCGAAACGTCCGGCCGCGCCCACTTCGACGACGGCCCGGCGGTGTTTCCACATCGCCTGCAGCGTGCCGTAGCACCAGCGGTAGCGCTGCCGCCACAACTGCCGCAGGGACGTGGGTACCTCGGTCCAGGCGACGGCCGACTCCTCGTAGACCACCCGCCAGCCGGCCCGCCACAGGGCCATCGTCAGGTCGGTGTCCTCGGCGAGGGTGTCCTCGCTGACCCCGCCGACGCCCATGAGGGCGTCCCGGCGGAAGGCCCCGATGGCGCCCGGGACGGTCGGCATGCACTCCAGCACCTCGAACATGCGCCGGTCGAGGTTGAAGCCGAAGACGTACTCCAGGTGCTGCCATCTGCCGAGCAGACCGCGGCGGTTGCCGACCTTGGTGTTGCCGCTGACGGCGCCGACGGCCGGGTGCGCGAGCGGCTGGACGAGCCGGTACACGGCGTCCGGCTCGAAGACGGTGTCGGCGTCGACCATCACCACGATGTCGTACCGGGCGTGGGCCAGGCCGGTGTTGAGCGCGGCCGCCTTGCCCGAGTTGGGCTGCCGGATCACGCGCACCCGGGGGTCGTTGATCCAGGTGGCGAGGTCCGCCGTCTCGTCCGTCGAGCCGTCGTCGATCACGATGATCTCGAGGTACTGATGTGTGGACGCCAGCAGGGAGCGGACGGTGGACTCGATGCCGGCCGCTTCGTTGTACGCGGGCACCAGCACCGTCACGGGGGCGTTGACCTCTCGCAGCCAGGGCGCGCCGGGGCGCAGGCGGGTGAGGCGCCGGACATGGGTGCGGGCGAAGAAGGCCAGCGACAGCAGCCGCAGCAGGCCCAGTGTTCCGGCCACGCCCAGCACCCAGATCATGATGTGCGTGAAGGCGTTCCCGGCCTGCACGGTCCAGTTCAGGGCCTTGCCCTGCCATCGTTCGGCGGTGGGCACCGGGGAGTCGGCGGGTGGCATGCCGACCGCGTCGGTCACGGTGGTGAACCGGTCGGCGTGCGGGTGGTCGAGCAGCTGCTTCGTCTCGTCGTAGGCGAGTTCCGTCTGGCTGAACTGCCGGATCAGGCCGCGTGCCGGGTCACGGGTCGGGCGGTCGGCGGCGACCAGCGCGTAGCCCTCGTCGGAGGCCTTCCGGGCGGCCTGCCACTCGGCGCCGCACAGGGTGTCCACCTCGGTGGTCATCGGCATCCGCAGCAGGTCGGTGCGGATGCCGGCCGTGCCCGCGAGGGTCTTCTGGGTGAGGCCCAGTTCCATTGCGAAGCGGACGCGCGAGGAGGAACCGAGGTCGGCTCCCGTGTAGGTGCTGGAGCCGATCTCGTGGCCCTCGGCGAGGATCCGCCGGACGAGATCCGGGTGGCGTGCCGCCTGGGCGCCGAACACGAAGAACGTGGCGTGGGCGTGGTGCTCGCGCAGCAGGTCCAGCAGGCGTGGCGTCCACTCGGGGTCGGGGCCGCCGTCGAAGGTGAGGGCGACGGTGCGCGGGGGCGCGGCGGCGGAGGACACCTTGTCGTCCCCGTCGATGCCGCGCAGGACAGGGCCGCTGTTGTCCACGGCCTTGGGCACGGGTTCGGTGCACGGGCGGCGCGTCTTGGCGGCGTCCACCTCGTGGACGGTCCAGCCCTCGAAGAGCAGGATGACGAAGACGACGGACAGGGTCAGGGCGAGCAGCCGCCAGTGTCCGCGGGGGTCGCGGGAACGGGCGTGCCGACGATGTGCCGAGCGCCTCACGCAGCCGTCCCGGATATGGCGTTCATCACAGCGCCATCAGGGCCTGTCGCGGGGCCGCCTCTCCGTCTGACCGTGCGGACGACGGTTTCGGCCATACGGCACACCCTTTTCACATGCGGGGCGACGCCGTCGAGGCCTGATGAACGTTGAAGCGTTTTCTGATGGTTTGTCTTTGGGGCGAGCTCCTGCATGGGCGGCGAGTGTAGTCACAACAGAAGCCTCGGATGTGCCGCAAACAAGCAGAACATCGCACGGATCGGAATGTGTGACACTCGGCACCGCCGCTGCGCTGGAGTGATGGGGTGCGGTGGAGTGTGTCTTCACATTCGCCCGCGCCGAAACGGGTTTCCCGGCGCCCGCGACCCCCTCCTTGTTGCTGTTTTTCAGCCACCTGATGGGTGTCGGCGGCCCCCTGGGCGTGCCGATTCAGTGGCGTCCGCGCCGAGGGGCGAGATGAGCGGGTCGTCGATCCGACGGCGTTGGCGTGGTGCAGGAAGAAGACCTCGTCCACTGATGGACTTGCAGTCGCAGGCGCCCGACCCGTCTGTTCGGCGGCTCCTCCCGTCTTCCGTCAGGAGGAGCCGCCGGGGGCTCACGCCACGTTGTGGGAGAGGGGGGTCTCGGAGGTGGTTCGTGTGGTGGGGAGGGTGTGGAAGAGGCGGCCCGGCCACCAGAACCAGCGGCCCAGGTCGAGGGCGAGGGCGGGGACCAGGATCGTGCGGACGAGGAAGGTGTCCAGGAGGACGCCGATGCCGACCAGGACGCCCAGCTGGGCCATCGTCACCAGCGGCAGGCCGGCGAAGATCGCGAAGGTCGCGGCCAGGACGATGCCCGCCGAGGTGATGACGCCGCCGGTGCTGGTCAGGCCCTCCAGGACGCCGTGGTGGTGGCCCAGCTTCCCGGTCTCCTCCTTCACCCGGTGCATCAGGAAGATGTTGTAGTCGATGCCGAGGGCCACCAGGAACACGAAGCCCATCAGCGGGATCGACCAGTCGACGCCCGCGAAGTCCAGGACGTGTTCGAAGAGGAGATTCGAGGCGCCGAGGGCCGCTGCGTACGACAGCACGACCGTGGCCAGGAGCAGAAGCGGGGCGATCAGGGCCCGCAGCAGAAGGATCAGGACGCCCAGGACGACGAGGAGCACGATCGGAACGACCGTCGTCAGGTCGCGGCCGGCGGCCCGCTGGGTGTCGAGGGCCTCCGCGGTCGTACCACCGACCAGAGCGTTCATCGGGTGTACCGCGTCGCGCAGGGCGTCGATCGTGTCCTTGGCGGCCCGGCTGTCCGGGGCGTCCTTCAAGACCACCGAGAGCGTGGTGAGTTCGCCGCCCGGCGTGCGGGCGGTCTCGTTCTCGACCCGGGCCACGCCGGCCACCGAGGACGCTGCCGCCCTGACCTCGGCGGTGCGGTCGGTGCGCGTGACGATGTCCGCCGGGTCGGAGGCGCCCGACGGGTAGTGCGCCGAGATCCTCTCCTGGGCCACGACCGACTCGGGCTTGTCCTGGAACATCTCCGCCTGTGTCAGGCCCATGTTGACGCCCACCGCGCTCAGCGTGAGCACGCCGGTGACGGCGACCGACGCCAGCCATGACCAGCGGGGACGCAGGGCTACGGAGGACCCGACCCGGGACCAGATGGTGCGCGGCTTGCGGACGGGCGTGCCGTGGTGCGGCACGAAGGGCCAGAACACCCAGCGGCCCGTGATGACGAGCAGCGCCGGAAGCACGGTGACCATGGCGAGGAAGCCGCAGACGACGCCCACCGCGCCCACCAGCCCCAGCGAACGGGAAGAGTTGATGTCGGCGAACGCCAGGCAGGACAGGCCGACGGCGATGGTGGCGGCGGAGGCCAGGATCGCCGGTCCGGAGCGGCGCAGCGCGATCCGCATCGCCTCGTGACGGTCCTCGTGGCGGTGCAGTTCCTCGCGGTACCGGGCGATGAGGAGCAGGGCGTAATCCGTGCCGACGCCGAAGACGAGGACCATGAGCACGCCCGCGCTCTGCGGATCGACCGGAAGCCCGGCGTGCTTGGCCAGCAGGTACGTGACCACCTGGGTGAGGACCGCCGCGAAGCCCACCGCCACCAGGGGCAGCAGCCACAGGACCGGGCTGCGGTACGTGAGCAGCAGGAGGACGGCCACCACCAGGCCGGTGGCCAGCAGCAGAGTCGTGTCGAGGCCGTCGAAGACCGCCACCGAGTCGGCGAGTGAGCCGGCGGGGCCGCCGACCTCGACGTCCACGCCGGGCGGGGCGTTGGCGCCGGCCACCGCACGCAGCTCGTCGACCTTGTCCGTGATGCCGTCCTCGCCGTCCAGCGGGACGATCGTCATCAGGGCCTTGCCGTCCTCGGACGGGATCGGCCGCGAGACCTCCTGACCGTCGGGGACGTACCGGGCGAAGCCGTCGCGGTCTGTCGTCGCGGCGGCTTCCGCCCCGTCGCCGGTGTACACGACGACGGCCGGCATCACCGTGTCCGTACGGAACTTCTCCAGCTCCGTGTTGACCAGCGCGGACTCCGCGCCGCGCGGCAGGAAGGCGTTGGGCCCGGATTCCTCGACGTCGCCGAGCTTGCCGGCCAGCGGGCCCAGGGCGACCGCCAGGATCAGCCAGGCCGCCAGGGCCAGCCACTTGCCGCGGCGCCCGGCGGGCGCGCGGGCGACGTGCTGGAGCAGCGCACGCATGAGTAGTCTCCTTACGGTAGGGAGCGCGCCGCCGGTCGTTCGACGACCGGCACCAGGGCGCATGGGACCCGCACCACGGCGCTTTCGGGTGTGACGACCTGCCGTGGCGTACGGGTGGTGTGTCCGAAGGGTGTGTTCTTCCGCTGTACGGCCGGGAGTTGCCGCTCCCGGCCGTACGCCTCTCTCGGTGCGCCTCGGGGCGCTACTCGATCTCGCGCATCATCTTCTCCATCGAGGACACCGACAGCCGGGTCTGCGTCAGCTCGTCGAGGGTCTGCCGCTGTCCCTCGATCGTGCGGCGCTGCAGTTCCACGGTGTCCTCGAGGAGCTGGGCGTACTTGGCCGCGAGGTCCTTGTACTGCTGCTCGCGCGCGGCCAGCATCCGGGCCCGCCAGGTGGCGGCGGCCTGCCAGACGATCACGATCAGCAGAGTGAAGAGCCCGCCCGCGGCCACGGCCCCGACCAGCGCGTTCACGGCGTCGGCGCTGTCGGCGAGCGTCACCTGTTCCCCATTCACTTCGCTTCCTCTTTCTCGGCCTCGGTCTTCTCGGACTCGCTGAGCGACGCGGACGCCCGGGCGATGACGCCGGGGGTCAACTCGTAGAAGAACGGCGTGACATCGAAGTACTTCATCGCCTTGCCGTCCTCCGAGAGTTCGAGCGTGCCGACGACCAGCCCGGCCGCCTCCAGCCGCTGGAGGTGCATGTGCAGCAGTGGACGGCTCATCCCGATCTCGCGCGCCAGCGCGCTGACGTAGTTCCGGCTCTCCAGCAGCGCCGCGACGATCCGCAAGCGGTGCGGGTTGCCCAGGGCGGAGAGCACCTTCAGCAACTCGTCGCCCGTCGGTGCCGGAGGCGGGACCTCGGGCATCGCGCCCCTTTCCGTCGTACCTGTCAGAAAAGGCTGACAGCGCCCTCTGATACCTGTCAAAGATTTCTGACACATATCGGGGGCGGATGGGGGACAGATGGGGGAGGTCTGGGGGGTGTCTCAGGGTTACGTCAGGGGTGGTGTGTCGTGGTGCCGGTCCAGGTGGTCGGCGAGCAGGGTCAGTGCCCGCTCCACGGCCTGGCGGCGCACCTCGTCGCGGGTCGAGCCGGTGCTTCTGAACTCGTGGCTGACCGTGCGCTCCCCGTCGGAGACGCCGATGTAGACGAGTCCCACGGGCTTGCCGTCCTGGCCGGTGGGGCCGGCGACGCCGGTGGTCGAGACTCCGAGGGAACTGCCGAACAACTCCCGTACGCCGCGCGCCATCTGCTCGGCCGTCGCAGGGCTCACCGGGCCGTCGGAGGCGAGGGTCGTCTCGGCGACGGAGAGGATCGTCGCCTTGGAATCCGTCGCGTATGTGATCGCGCCCCCGCGGTAGTAGTCCGACGCGCCGGGGGTGCCGGTGATCGTCGCGCCGAGCATGCCGCCGGTGAGGGATTCCGCCGTGCTGACGGACAGACCGCCGGCGCGGAGCAGCGAACCGAGCCGTGCCGCGATGTCCTGCAGTGTCACAAAGACTCCTCCGTTGCGGGCCGCGCCGGGTGCTCGTCGCCGCGCGTGCTCATTGAACCAGCCGAAGAGGGAGGTTCCGCTCTCCTCTGTCTCCTCTGTGTCACGCAGGAGGTCGTCGATCTGCTGGTGTTCGTACCTTGCAGACGGGGAGGTGGTGGCGCTTGTGCGGCGATTCCTCTGCCCATGGGTCGGCCCCGGGGATCTTCATGAGATCCCCGGGGCTCGAGTACTCCCGGGCGAGAGACGCGTCTAGCGGCCCAGGTCGTTGATGTTCACCGGGAGGAGGCTGGTGAGCGGGTTGAGGGCCTTGGTGGCTTTGCTGAAGATGTTGTCCCCGCTCGTGCTTACGGCAGTGCTGCTGGAGTGGTCCCTGGTCTGCTCGCCCTTGTCGCCGGGGTCGGCGGCGTGGGCTGTGCTGGCAGTGGTCAGGGCGGCTCCTGCGAGTGCCAGGGCAGCGAGCGTGCGTCGCGTGTTGGTCATGCACTGCTGAACGAACCAGGACCGAATGCGTAACTCGCCCAAAACGGCGCTACTCCGCTGTTTCCTTCAGGCGGTCGAGTACGGCGCCGTCGGCACGGCGCGCCTTGCCCTGCCCGAGCTGGTGGAGGCGGCCGTGCGGTGCGGCGAGACCGAGGCCGCCGCCGCGGCTCTCGCCTCCCTCCAAGAGCGCACCCGGGCGGGCGGGCACGCCTGGGGTCTCGGCGTCGAGGCCGGTGCGCGGGCGCTGGTGACCGGGGACGAGTCCGCCTACCAGGAGGCGATCGGCCTCCTCGACGGCAGCGCGCTGGTCGTCTACCGCGCCCGGGCACAACTGCTGTACGGGGAGTGGCTGCGCCGTCAGGGCCGACGGCGTGACGCCCGGGCGGCGTTGCGCCCTGCCCATGAGTCGCTGTCCGGCCTCGGCATGGAGGCGTTCGCCGAGCGGGCGGCCGGCGAGTTGCGCGCCACGGGCGAGCAGGCCCGCAGCCGTACGTCGACGGCGTCGGATCAGCTGACGATGCAGGAGGTGCACATCGCGCGTCTGGTCGCCGACGGCGCCACCTCCAAGGAGGTGGCGGCGAAGCTGTTCCTCAGCCCGCGGACGGTCGACGCGCATCTGCGCAACATCTTCCGCAAGCTCGGGCTCACCTCACGCAGGCAACTGCGGGACCTGCCCGGCCTTCGCTAGCCGCATGGTGGTGACCGCGGCCTCGGGTCCGTTCATGGACTCCACAGGGCCGGGCCAGACCGGCCCGTACTTGGCACGGTAGGCGGCGGAGACGCGCCCGACGAGCTCGGGGTCGTCCACCGGCCGGAGGGTGACGGGCAGCCGGACCCCGGCCGCCTCCACCTCCGTGTCCGCGTGCCGCAGGACCCGGCGGTACCAGACACTGCGCCGCCCGAACGCCGAGCGGACGTACGCCTCTCCGTCGAGCACCACCACCCAGACCGCCGCGTCCGCGTCGGTGGTCATCACCTGGACACCCCCGGCCGACGGTGCGTACGCCGGCCGGGGGTGCGGTCTTGTCATGAGGGCGCGGCGGAGGCGCCCGGTGTGCGTGTCAGCCGGAGAACGGGACGGCGTCGGCCGGGTCGGCGTGCCAGTTGGTGGCGACGGGCCTGTCGACCAGGGCGGTGTCGGGGAGGTCGAGGCTGATGGAGTTGGCCTCGTCGCCCGCGACGGACAGGTGGATCCGCTCGAACTCCTTGCCGTAGTCGTTGTTGGTGGTCTTGGGGTTGATGCCGGCGTAGGCCCGGGTGGAGCCGGAGAGGACGACGTCCTCGCTGACGGCGTGCTCGGCCGGTGCCACCTCGGTGTCGGCGGCTGAGCCGAACGACGCGGAGGGGAAGACACCCTTCAGGGAGCAGGTGACGCCCGGCTTGGCCTTGGCGGTGAGGAGGTAGTAGCCACCCGCCTGCGTCTCCGTGGTGATCTTGAAGGTCAGGTCCTTGGTGACGCAGGCCCGCGCGGTGCTGCCTCGGCTGTCGGCGGCGGCAGCGGCGGTCGCGGTCGCGGTGGCGGTGAGGGCCACCACCGCGACGGCGGCCAGGGCGAGGCGGGCGGGGCGGGCGGCAAAGCGCGAACGCATCGAGATCTCCATCGTGCGGAAGTTGGGTCGTCCAGCGGGCTGCTGGGACGACCGCAGCTTGTTCCGCGATCCGTCCCGCCCGCCACAGGCGGCGGTGATTGTGGGACGCCGGAACGCTGGAACAGGGTCTGACCAGCACAGATGCCGGTGGCCTGGAACGGGGTGCTGGGACGGGGGAGACCACACCGGCCGGCCCAGCCGTGCGACTCTGGAATGCTGGGCCCATGGCGGAGGGGGAACCGGGGGCAGCCGGGGCGCGGAGCGAGGCTCGCCGACGGAGGTACACGGCCGCGGCTGTCACGGCGATCGCGGTCGTGGCAGCGGTCGTCCATCTGGTGTGGCCGCACATCGAGTTGGACGCGGTGACGGTGACGCTGCTGGTGATCGCCGTGGTCCCCTGGCTGGGCGGGATCTTCGACAGCATCACCCTTCCCGGCGGCGCGGGCGTGCAGTTCCGGCAGCTGACCGCGCGGATGGAGGAGACCGAGGCGGTCACAGCCCGCCTGGAACGGGCGGTGGAAGGAGCCGCCGACACCTCCCAGGTCGCCCTGACCGCCGCACAGGACCGCACCTCCGGCGAGCAGAAGACCGATCCGGTGGAGATGGTCGACGGCCTGGCCGCCGACTACCTGGCCCTGCGCCGGAACCTGCCCGCCGGCCAGGAGCGCACGCGCCTGATGCAGCAGGTGTTCGGAGAACTGGTCCGTGAGACCGGGCGTCTCACCGACCCGCCGCTGGCCTCCTGGCTGGAGTCGGAGAACGGCGGACTGCGGCTCGCCGCCTACACCCGCCTCTTCCTCGATCCGGACCCCCGCTGTCTGGACGCACTGCTCGACGCGGTCCTGAAGGACGACTTCGCCTTCAACGTCAGCCGGGGCATCCGCGCCCTGGAGAACATCATCGACGTCATCGGCCCGGAGCAGGTCGGTATCGGAGTGGTCCACCGGCTCCGCACGTACTTCGGGGAGCTGCCGGAGGGAAACCGCAAGAAGCATCTACGGCGCCTGCTGGACCGCTTCCCCTGGCCGACACCAACAGCCTGAGGCCTCACCCCGACCGAGCCCTGCCCCCGGTTCGGTTTGCGCCCCCCGTCCGAGCCCTGCCCGCCCCCCGTTCCCGCTCACCGGCGCGGCTCCCAGCGGAACATGCGGGACGCCAGCGCGATGGCGACGGCGACCCAGCCCAGTGTGGGCGCCAGCAGGGGCAGCGAGTCCGCCACGGGGACTCCGCCGTTCCAGGCGTTGAGGACCAGCTCCGTGGCCGAGCCGCCGGGGAGCAGCCGCTTGAGCAGGGTGAGTTCCTCGGTGCCGCTGATCCCCACCCAGCTGGCGACGGCGATGGTGCCGAGGCTGACCGGCAGTGTCGTCACCTGGGCGTGCTCGGGGGAGTTCGTCAGTCCGGCGGTGGCCAGTCCCAGGCCGAGCATCATGACGACCGTGGAGAGGACCGCCGCCGCCAGGAGGGGAACATCGGCCGGTCCGCCGGCGACCGAGGCCAGCACGGCGAGGATCGCGACCACCTGGAGCAGCGCCAGGACGGTGACCGGCAGCATCAGGCCGGAGAGGATGCCGGCGTCGCCCGCCGGGGTGGAACGCAGCCGCTTGAGGAAGAGGTTCTGACGGCGCGAGGCCAGAGTCGTCACCGTGGTCGTGTAGAGCCCGAACGCCCCCACGGTGAACACCACCACCGCCGCGATGTAGCCGAGGCTGCCCAGGTCCGCGAAGACCTCGTGCCGGCGGATGAAGAACGCGCTGACCGCCGTGGGCATGATGAAACTGGTGACCAGCACCAGCCGGTTCCGGAAGATCTGGATCAGCTCGCCGAGAGCGATTGAGAGCATGGTGAAAGGCCTCTTCCTGGGAGGTTCCGAAGGGGGGCTGATGGTGTGTGCGAGCGGCTAGTCGTCGCCGATGGCGCGGAAGACGTCGTCGAGCCGGGTCGGCCCGGCTTCCAGTTCCCCCAGCTCCAGCCCGCTCGCGTGCGCCCAGTCGAGCAGGGCGTAGAGAGTCTCCTGAAGGCCGAACGTCTCGACGAGGAACCGTCCGTCACTCCCACGCGAGGCCCGCAGCGGCAGCGCCGGTGCGGTGGCCGGGAGGGAGAAGCGGATGACGGCCGGCAGGGTCCGCGTCAGTTCGGCGACGGTCCCCTCCTGGTGGAAGGCGCCCTTGTGCATGAGCCCGATGCGATCGGCGCGGGCCTGGGCCTCCTCCAGGTAGTGCGTGGTGAGCACGATGGTGGAACCGTCCTCGCGCAGCTTGTCCACGGCGTCCCACAGGGCGTCCCGGGACTGGATGTCCAAGCCGGTGGTGGGCTCGTCGAGGAAGATCAGCTCAGGCTTCCCGTACACCGCCGTTGCGAAGTCAAGACGTCGCTTCTCACCGCCGGAGAGCTGCGACACCTTGGTGCCCGCCTTGTGCGTGAGGCCGACGAGGTCGAGGACGCGTTCGACCCTGTCTTCGCGCCGGGAGAGCGTTCCGATCATCCGGACGGATTCCTTCACCGTCAGGTCCGGGGAGAACCCGCTCTCCTGGAGCATGATGCCCATCCTGGGCCGAACGGACCGCCGGTCGCGGGGGCTCTGCCCGAAGACCCGCACGGTTCCCGAGGTGGCCGCGCGGTGTCCTTCGACGGTCTCCAGGGTCGAGGTCTTGCCGGCCCCGTTCGTGCCGAGCAGCGCGTAGAGCTCCCCCTTCCGCACCTGGAACGACAGGTCCTTCACGGCGTGGAAGTCGCCGTAGCTGAGGTTGAGGCGTTCAACGTCGATGACTGGTGTCGAGGTCATGCGTCGATCTCAGCCGTCGTCACGCTCGTCCGGCAGTGCCGTGGCGTCATCGCCGCGGGGTGACATCCAGGGGGGGTGAACCCATGACACGGTGTCACTGGTGCCGCCCCTGACCAGGCAGAACACTACGAGGGACACTCTGCTGTTCGACCCCGGAGCGCCGTACATGGACACCAGACCCCTGCGCATACTGCTGACGGCCAACACGGCCGTCTTCCTCCTGGTCTGCGCGGTCTTCTTCGCCCACCACCTCGGCGCCGGTCTCTACCCTGACGACATGGAGTCCTGGCTCGAGAACAACCAGTGGCTGATGTGGACGGCCGCGGCCCTCACCGCGGCGAGCGCCCCGGCGATCCCGGTCCTCAGCGTGCGGACTCGGCGGTGAGGCCACCGGACCGTGAGGGAACACGGGAACGGCTGCGCCGGCTGAACGTCAGGACGATGGTCACGGTGACCGTCTCCTCGGGGGCACTGCTGGTGGCCGTCGATGCCCGGACGTGGTGGGACGCCGTCATCCTGAGCCTGGGCGTGGCCGCGGCGCTGGTCGCCTCCGCGCGGTGGACGGCGAGCGGCATTCCCCGGGTCGTCCTGCCGTGCCTGATCGTCACCGCGCTGGTGTGGATCGCCGGGGTGCTGGTGGTGGGCGGCCATACGGCGTTCTACGGCATCTCCGTCCTGGGCCCCCTGTACGCGCCCAAGCTGCCGCGCCACCGCATCCTGGCCGCCGTCGGGCTGATCGTCTTCGTCGCCGCCGTGGGCGCGGCCCGGCTGCTGGTCGCGCCGGCGGATGTGGCGGAGGTCCTGATCCTCTACGTCCTCATCCCGGTGGGCGTCACGGTCGTGGTGACCGGCAGCATGTTCGCCGGGCAGGTCTTCTACGACCTCGTCGAGGAGTTGGAGCAGTCTCGGGAACGCGAAGCGGAGCTGGCCGTCGTCCGGGAGCGCGTGCGCTTCGCCAGTGATCTGCACGACATCCAGGGCCACACGCTGCACGTGGTGAAGCTGAAGATCGCGCTGGCCGAGAAGCTGGTGCGCAGTGACATCGGGCGGGTGGAGGAGGAACTGCGGGAGGTGCGCGCCCTGGTCGGCGACACCATCACCCAGACCAAGGAGCTGGCGTACGCACAGCGGCGGCTCAATCTGTCCGTGGAACTGGAGAACGCGAAGAACCTCTTCGAAGCCGCGGGCATCCGTGTGCGGGTCGACCGTGAGGCCGACGTCGACGAGCGGGTCAACGAACTGCTCGGCCAGGTCCTGCGGGAGACGACGACCAACATCCTGCGCCACGCGCAAGCCACACAGGTGCGGATCACCCTCGCGGAGTCGGGCATCACCATCGTCAACGACGGCGCGGGGACGGCTCCCCTCTCCGGGCTCAGCGGACTGTCCACCCTCAGGGAGCGCGTGGGCGACAACGGAGGTGAGCTGACGGTGGAGCGGACGGACGGGCGCTTCCTCACGGCCGCGGCCTTTTCGTACGGGAGGACCGGCCGATGACCACCGTGGTGCTCGCCGACGACGAGGCGCTGCTCCGCAAGGCGCTGGCGGCGCTGCTGAGCCTCGAGGACGGGATCACCGTGCTCGCCGAGGCACAGGACGGCGAATCGGCGGTGCGGGCCACGCTCCAGCACCGGCCCGACGTGCTCGTCATCGATCTCGAGATGCCCGGGGTGGACGGACTGGGAGCTGTCGCGGAGATCCGCCGCGCCCGGCCGGAGCAGGTGATCCTCATGCTGACCCGCCATGCCAGGCCCGGAGTGCTCCGCAGGGCCCTGAAACTGGGCGTCCAGGGCTTCGTCAGCAAGTCGGCGGAACCCGCCCACATCACGGCGGTCATCAACACGCTGCACGCCGGCAAGCGCTGGATCGACCCGGACGTCTCCGCGCTCGCCGTCGTCGACGACTGTCCCCTCACCGACCGGGAGATCGACGTACTGCGCGTCACCCGCGACGGCTATCCCGTCGCCGACATCGCCGCCCGCCTCCACCTGGCGGAGGGCACCGTACGCAACTACCTCTCGAACGCCATGCAGAAGACCCAGACCCGGACCCGGCACGAAGCGGCGCGCTACGCGTGGGAGCACGACTGGCTGTAGGGGCGGGCACCGCGGGAGCGCCGGCCGTCGCCCGGTACGCTGCCGAGGCACCTGCGGGGAACCGAGCCCTCGCAGCCTGACGCCCCCCGTCCGTCCGGTCCCGGACGGCTCCCGAAGGCCCGAACCTGATGCGACCGCACCGCCCGCGAGGAACCGCCTCCCCGGCGTCCGGTGTGCCGCGCGTGCTCAGGGCGGGTGTGCTCGCCGTGCTGTGTGTGCTGCTGCCGCTGGCCGGGCACGTGCTGGCGCAGTGCCACGCCCCTCGGTGGATCATCGTGGCCGGGACGGCCGCGGTGGCGGTGCCGGGCGCGACGGCGCTGACGCGGCGGAGACTGACGGACACCCAGGTGCTCGCGGTGCTCGCCGCCGCGCAACTGGCCTGTCACGCCGCGTACTCCCTGCCCGGCGGGTGTGCTCCGGTGACGCAGGCCGGTCACGCGGTCACGCTGCTGCTCGCCGCCCGTCTGCTGGGGCTCACCGAGCGGCTGCTGTGGCAGAGCGGGACGCTCTGGGCGGTCGTACGACGTCTGCTGCTGTTCCTGTGGCCGTTGCTGCTCGGCGGCCGCCACGGCAACGGCCCTCTGGTCCCGGTGCGCGAGAGCTCCGCCCCACCGGTGTCGGCGTTGCTGGTGCGGCTGAACGAGGGCAGGGCGCCCCCGCGTCACGGGCGCGGTCCGTTCGTCCCGCCCCTTCTCCGGCCGATGCCGATCGGTGGTCCCTGCCTGCCCTGACGGGCACGCGGCGGGTATTGCCGCCCGGTGGGCCGGGGTCCTGTCTCCCGGCGGCGATCACCACGATCATCCCGGCCGTCCGGCGGGTCCGCTCCGACCGGCGCGAAGCACGCCGCGTGGACCCGCGTCTCGACCGCGGTGACGGAAGCGACCGGCTCGCCGCTCCCGACGCCTGCCGGGCCGGCCCGCACGCCCGCGATGTGCGTCCCGCCGCTCCACCACGACCAATCCCACCGAGGAATCATGAAGAAGCTGTACAAGCACCTGATCATCGCCGCTGTCCTCGTGGCCGGTTTTGCGCTGGCCCTTGGCTCCTACCTGCTGCTGCGGCCCGACGAACCCGGCAGCGCCGGGGCGGACGTGCGGCCCGCCGCCGAGGCGCTGCCCGTCCGGGGCTCCAGCCACCGGCTGACCGAGCCGGAGCGGAGCGAGCTCACGATCGTCGAGTTCCTCGACTTCGAGTGCGAGGCGTGCGGGGCGTACTACCCGGTCGTGGAGCGGCTGCGTGAGGAGTACGGCGACAGGGTCACCTTCGTCGCCCGCTACTTCCCCATGCCAGGACACCGCAACGCCGAGCCGGCCGCACGCGCCGCCGAGGCCGCCGCCCGCCAGGGCAGGTTCGAGGCGATGTACACCAAGCTCTTCACCACGCAGAAGGAGTGGGGCGAGTCGCAGGAGTGGAAGGAGCCCGTCTTCCGCGGCTACGCGAAGGAACTCGGCCTGAACATGGAGAAGTTCGACGCCGACTTCGCCGATCCGGAGACGGCCGGACGGATTCAGGCCGACCAGCGCGACGGCCTCGGCCTGGGTGTCCAGGGCACCCCGACCTTTCTCGTCGACGGAACCAGGATCCAACCTCCCGCTTCCTACGAGGAGTTCAAGACGCTCATCGAGGACAGGCTCGGCGACTGACCGCCCCGCATTCCCAGAAAGCGCTTAACATCACCGTGATGACGAGCAGGACGCCGCTGACGCAGCGCAGATCCCGCGGAGCGTGGTGGACCACGTGGCCCCGGGTCCTCTGCCCTGTTCTCGCCGTCCTGCTCGCGACGGTGGTGGTGTGCCTGGGATACGCGGAACACGGCGCCGGCGACGGCCGGGCCGGGCATCACACCGTGGCGGCCGTGCATCACACCGTGGCGGCCGTGCATCTGGACGACTGCCCCGCCGGCGACGCGTGCTGCGCTCCGGCCGTACACCCGGCGGCGGGGGTGCTCGCGGCCCCCGTACAACCGATGCCGGCGCTGCTGCCCCGCATGCCGGACCTCCCCAGGTGGCACAGCGGCCCCGCGCTCCTCGCCCAGCCTCCTCCCGCGAGCGGCGCTCCCGACCTGCACGTCCTTCAGGTGCTGCGGACCTGAGCCGGATGCCATGACGCCGTGCGCCCACGCGCGGCGACCCGAGACATCCCTGCCCTCCCCGCAGCGACCGCCGTACGGCGCGAAGGAAGAAGGACACCCAGCCATGAGCAAGACCAGCAAAAAGGCCGCCGCCGTTTCCCGCAAGGCCCGGATCGAGGAGATGCGCCGCGCCGAAAAAGCCCGCGAGCGTCGCAACCGCGTCATCACCATCGCCCTCAGCGCGGTCATCGTCGCCGGGCTGGCCGGCTTCGGCGCCTACGCCCTGAACAAGGCGGACGAGAAGGACGAGCAGCAGGCCGCCGCCGCGAAGAAGCCCGTACGCGGCGAGAAGACGTGGGACGCGAAGAAGCTGGGCCGTAACCACGTCCAGGCAGCCGTCGACTACCCGATGAACCCGCCCGTCGGCGGCGACCACAACCAGGCCTGGATGACCTGCGACGGCACCGTCTACACCAAGGCCATAGGCAAGGAGAACGCCGTCCACTCCCTCGAACACGGGGCGGTCTGGGTGACGTACAACGACAAGGCGGCCGACGCCGACGTCAAGACGCTCGCCGACAAGGTCGCCAAGACTCCCTACACGCTGATGAGCCCGGTCGACGACCAGTCCGGGACGATCATGCTCTCGGCCTGGGGCTATCAGCTCACCGTGGACAAGGCATCGGACCCGCGAGTCGAGCAGTTCCTGACCAAGTACGTTCAGGGCTCGCAGACCCCCGAGCCGGGTGCCGCCTGCACGAACGGACTGACCCAGTAGGTGCGTGCGGCTCGAAGGAGATGGCGTGCCGAGCCGGTGTGCTTCTGCACGCCGTCCCCCTTACGGGCACGAGCGGCCCTGAGTCGGCTCGAATCACCCGCAATCCCGAGACTCATCCGCATCGCTCCGCTAGCATGTTCGAGCTTGTGATGAGCACCCATCGCCCTTCTTCACCGGAAAACAGACTAAAAAATTGATATCCATGGCATCGCGCTTGTTTGCGCGAATAGGCAGCAGAACGACGTTCGCCGCATGGCGTCAACCGCGTGTGCTGCTATGGGCCATGGCGGGGGTGATCACCCTCGGATTCCTCATCGTGCTGGAGATCGCCGCGCGTCGCTACGGCGTTCCGGGGCCGATCACCTGCCAGGTGCAAGAGGTGATACTCCCGCCCAAATCGGGCTGGCTGCTGTATGCCTGCCTGGCCATGGCGCTGGTGGTGCTCACCCGGCGGCAACGCTTCATCGCGGTCGGCATCGCGGTCGGCATCGACGCCGTCTTCCAGCTGGTGCGCTGGGCGATCGGCGCGCCCTTCCTGGCCGACGGACACCCTTTCGGCAATGGCGCGTTGTGGGTGATCCTGGGGATCGCGGTCATGGCCGTCACACGCCGCACCGGCCCGGAGCGCGTTCTGCTGCTGAAGGGTGTCGGGCTCGGCCTGCTGCTGGTGGCCGGCCGTAAGACCGGTGACACCTGGCTGCTCATCACGTCGAAGACCCGCCCGACGGTTCTCGACCAGTACCTGGCGTCCGCCGATCACGCGCTCGGCAACCCGTCGTGGCTGGTGGGCCGTATCGTCATGGCGACCGACCCGGTCGGCACCCTCCTGCTCGACGTCGTCTACGCGCAGCTCGCGGTGGGCGCGGTCGTCGTCGCGCTGTACCAGCTGCGCAACGTGGCGGCCGAGCGCCGCTTCCCGAAGCATCACCTGGTGCGCACGTTCCTGGTGATCGGCCTCCTCGGACCGGGCATCTACATGATCTTCCCGGTGGTCGGGCCGGTCTACGCCTACGGTGCCGACGGCGGGCACTGGGCCCTGGCCAACCTGTGGCCCGACCTGCCGCCGCCGATCGGCGCCCCGCAGTCGATGCCGTTCGACGGGATCACCCCGCGCAACTGCATGCCCAGTTTGCACACGGCGTGGGCCGTCGCGATCTACCTCCATTCCCGCCGGGGCCCGCGCCTGCTGCGCTACGGGGGCACGTTCTGGCTGATCGCCACGCTCACCGCGACGCTGGGCTTCGGCTACCACTACGGCGTGGACCTCGTCGCCGGCGTGGTGTTCACGCTCACCATCGAGGTGGCCCTGCGCGCACAGGCACGTGGCTGGGACCGGTCCGGAATCCAGCTGGTCACCTACGGCACGACGGTGTTCGCCGCGCTCCTGGTGTCGTACCGCTATCTGCCGGTGGAGATGGCCGCGCACCCTCAGGTGTTCGGGCCCCTCCTCATAGCGGCGATGGGCTCCGTGATCTACGGCTACATACGGACGACGCGGGTGTGGGAGCCCGCAGCCGCACCGGCGCCCAAGCCGGAACCCCAGCCCGAGATGGTCTGACCGCGGCGGTACAGGGCGGAGCCAAGACGCGCCGCCTGCAAGGCTCAGCGACACCGCCGACATCGCCGGACTCTCCCTGGTCTCACGGGACGGCGGGCACGAGGTCGGCGGCTAGTTCGTCCCGCCAGTGGAGGGAGATCCGCCGCTGGAGGACCGCCTCGGCGGCGACGGGCAACGGGAGCCGGAGGAAGGCCCGTAGCGCGTCGGCCGCGTCGCTTCGCGCGACCCATGCGGTGAGGTCGTCCTCGGACACGGGCCCGCCGTCGCCGCCGGACAGCAGCGCCCTGGTCGCGTGCACCTCCGCGGCCAGGGTCCGGATCCGCAGGGCCAGGGGATCATGCTGGTCGCAGTCGACCGGCAGACCGAGCCGGATCCGGTCGAGGGCCTCCGTCACCTCCGGGTGGGTGTCGAGGTGCGTCTCGGCCGCCAGCCGGGCCAGCTGGGCCGCGACGGCGGTGCGCAGCCGCCGGGGCGGGGTGCGCTCCACGAGCCCGGACAGGTCGAAGTCCCTTACGCACGCCTCGGGTTCACGCTCCGGCAGGTCGTCCAGGAGGGGCAGCACAAGAGCGCTGGTCAGCTCCTGCGGCCCCTCCGCGTCAGGGTCGTAGGCGATCCCGAACTCCCCTTCCAGGACGGCCAGGAAGCCGGTGTAGGCGGCGGTGGATCCGGGCCAGAGGTCCACACCGAGGCGCCGCGCCCACGGTCCGCCGACGTGGTTGCCCTCTCGTGGTGACATGACGCGCCGGGTTTCCTCCTCAGGGCACGGGATGCCGTCCTCCGCGAAGGTGAGAGCGACCTCGGGGCCCCGCCTGGTCAGGATCACCGCCCGTGTGCCGGCGGACAGGGCGCGCAGCACTTCGGGCCGGGCGAATTGCGCGGCGCCGCCCTCGATCGTGGCGTACGCCCATCCGTCGACGGCGCCCGCACGGACCAGCGGCCGGTGCGCGGCCCAGGCCGACCCCACCGCCCGCTGGGCCTGCCGGCGGTCGCGCGGCCGGACGGTGTCGGGAACAGCGCCCAGTCGGCGCAGCATCTCGCCCGGCGTCAGCCCCGCGCAGAACGCCACGTCCGGCTGGTCCGGGAGCGGCTCGGGACGCGGACGGCCGGTGCGGACGAAGAAGAGTCTCTGCGTCCCACTCTCGGCGACCGCCTGCGTGGGTGCCGGCCCCGCGCTTTCGGCCTGGTGCGGGAAGACCGGCCTGTGCGGGAAGGGCGGGTCCGACTCCGGCTCGGCGAGCCCGCCTGCGTGGCTCAGCGGGGAGACCGGGTCGGCGGGCACGGTTCTCTCCTCCTCCCACAGCAGCTTTCCGTCCACGGCGAGGGGGATCCGGCCCTGGAACGGGAGGCCGCCCTCCAGCGCATCCGCGAAGTCGGCCAGAACACGAGGCAGCGTGGAACTCCCGGCGATGCCCGGGGTGATGGGCAGCCCGTCCTCACGGTCGGTGAGGGGAGCGTGCCGGGTCAGCCAGGCGTCGATGCGGGCCCAGGACTCCTCGGCGGCGGGGATGCTCATGGCAGCGGACCCTACGCCGGGCCACTGACAGAGCCCCTGCCCCCTGCCGCGGCAGGGGCGTAATCCCGCCGAATTTGTGTGCGGGGGCACGGCGAGGTGAGGGAGGCAGCGAGCGGCGGAACAATGGTGAGTGAGGGCCTGGCGAGTTTCCAGGGCAGGTTCGGGCGAAGCGTTCCGCAGGCACGCTCCGCCGCCGGGCCCGCAGTCTTCGGACCGGCGCGAGCGCGCCGAAACGGAGGACCGACGCATGGCCACACCACTCACCGCCACCCGGCTCGTCGCCGCGTTGAAGGCCGAGGGCTGCGCCGTCCACGAGGTCGGCGGCTGGCGCACCAACAACCGTAATCACAAGGGCCCCTGGGGTCCCGTGCACGGTGTGATGATCCATCACACCGTCACCGGGCCCGGTACGGACGTCGTCGAGTTGATCTACCACGGCCACAGCGCCCTGCCCGGTCCGCTCGCCACCGGGTGCATCACCAAGGACGGTGTCGTCCACCTGACCGGCAACGGCCGTGCCAACCACGCCGGCGGCGGTGACGGTGACGTGCTGAACGCCGTCATAGGAGAGTCGTACGGCACATACCCGCCCGCCACGCACGAGCACGACGGCTCGGCCGGCGCGGTCGACGGCAACGCCCGGTTCTACGGCTGGGAATGCGAGAACAAGGGCGACGGCAAGGACCCGTGGCCGCCCGAGCAGTACCTCGCCATGGTCAAGGCCACCGCCGCGGTCTGCCGCGCGCACGGCTGGGGCCACAAGAGCGCGATCGGCCACCTGGAATGGAGCGACTGGAAGGTCGACCCGCGCGGATTCGACATGGCCGACTTCCGCCGTGATGTCGCCGACGCCCTGGCCCTCCCGGCGGGCCGGTGGGAAGGAGAGGACCCCATGCCCCAGTACGTCAACTTAGGTGTCGCCGGGGAGTACGAGCTCGCGCCCGGCGCCTGGGACTCGGTCGAGTTCACCACGGAGTGGACCGACGAGACCGGTCACCACGCCACCGGCGGGAGCGTGTTCGCCCGTGGCCCGGCCCGCTTCAGCGGGACCCTCAGCCTCCAGATCGGCGATCTGCCGGCGGGTGCGGTCGTGCAGGCGCGCATGTCGGAGTACGAGGGCGACGAGCACCGGGCGGACCATCCGATCCACGAGATCGCCGGGACCGGCGGCGGCAGCTTCGTCGTCGTGCCCCTGACGAAGCGGCTCGCCTCGGGGCGCAGTATGCGGGTGCGGCTGCTGAGCCAGGCCGCCGCGCCGGTCACCGTCGCGAACGCGGTGCTGACCGTGCTGGTGTGGAAGGAGTCCTGAGGCCGGCGCTCGCTACCGGACCGCCGGCAGACCCGGGCCCGTGCAGCGCACGTCCGCCGACGGCACGGTTCCGCGCACCAGATAGGCCGCCACGGCGTCGTCCACACACGTGTCGCCCCGGCTCGCGAACACGCCGTGGGAGTAGTCGTTCTCGAGGGTGACCAGGCGTGCGCCGGGCAGCAGGCGCCGCAGCTCGCGGGCACCCTCGACGGGCGTGACGGGGTCGTGCGCGGAGGCGACGAGGAGGACCGGCGGCGCGTCCGGACTGCCGAGCGGGGTGCGGTGGCCGGGCCGGTGGTGCCAGTAGGCGCAGGCGCTCGCCTCCATGCCCGTCAGGATCGGCTGCGGGTCGAGACGCCGGGTGCGGCGGATGTCCGTGACGATGTCGCGAGGGCTGGGGCCCGGCCCGTCGGCGCATTTGACGACGCGGTTGGCCGATTCGTAGTTCTGTGACTCAGGGCTGTCGAAGGCGCCGGCCGGGCGCAGCCCGTCCGGTTCGCCGTCGGCCAGGTAGCCGCGCAGTCCGTCGGCGAGGCCCTCCCAGCGTTCGGTGCGGCCCAGCGCGCGGTACACGGCCCGGTCGAACTCCGCCGGGCCGAAGCCCGCGACGGGCCGCGCGGCCAGCCCCCGGCGCACCCGCAGATACGACGCACGCACCTCGGCAGGAGTCTCTCCCAGTCCGAAATGCCCGGCGGCCCAGGCGAAGAACGTGTCACGTTGCCGCAGCAGGGCCCGGCTCTGGATCACGTCGAAGTCGTACCAGCCCCACGGCCCCACCACGCTGTCCAGCACCATCCGGCCGACGCGGTGCGGGAAGCGGGCGGTGTAGGCGGCGCCGAGCCAGCTCCCGTAGGAGACGCCGAGGAAGCTCGTCCGTGGTTCGCCGAGGGCCTGGCGTATCGCGTCCATGTCGTACGCCGTCTGCTCGGTGGACAGGTGGGGCAGCAGGCGGCCCGCGTGGGTCGCGCAGTCGTCGGCCAGGGAGCGCAGGGACGACAGGTACGCCCGCTCCGCCCGGGGCCCGGCCGGCACCGGGTCGCTGCCCGGGCTGTCGAAGAGGCCGCCCATCGGGCCGCAGGAGACCGGGGTGCTCCGTCCGACGCCGCGCGGGTCGAAGCCGACCACGTCGTACGCACGCCGCACGCTCTCGGGGAGCTTGGCCCGCTTCGTGACCGCGTAGGGGAGGCCGGAGCCGCCCGGGCCACCGGGGTTGACCAGCAGGGTGCCGCGCCGTTCGGCGGCGGTGCCCGAGGCGCGGACCCGTGAGACCGCCACCTCGATGCGCGGCCCGGAGGGGTGGTGCCAGTCCAGCGGCACCGTGAGCCGTCCGCACTCGACACGGTCCGGTGCCGCCGGGCGGGGGACGGAGTCCGGGCAGGCGGAGAAGCGGAGGGGCGTGGGCGGCTCGGCCGCCCGGACCGGGCCCGCGGGGAGCAGGCCTGTGGCGGCCGTGAGGGCGCACAGCAGTGCGGTGCGGCGCAGAGAACGAGTCAAGAGGGTCTCCGGGAAACTTCACTCAAGAAGATGACAATGAAAATGATTATCGATAGCGTCTGTGGGTGGCAACCTTTTGAAAGGGGGAGTTGTGGCTCATCTGTTGGTGGTCGAGAGCTGGGTCGGGTCCATGAGCCGGCTGCTGCCGCGGGCGATCCGGGAGAACGGGCACGCGTTCACGTTCCTCACCCGTGACCTGCACCACTACCTGCGCTCGGCCCCGGAGGGAACGGCCCATCCGCTGCTCGGCGCCCGCAACGTCATCACCGCCGACACCAACGACGTCGAGGCGCTGCTGCCCGAGGTCGAGCGGCTGCACGGGGTGCTCGGCTTCGACGGGGTCGTCACGTCCTGCG
This sequence comes from Streptomyces sp. NPDC044719, assembly GCF_056433405.1. Taxonomy (NCBI): domain Bacteria; kingdom Bacillati; phylum Actinomycetota; class Actinomycetes; order Kitasatosporales; family Streptomycetaceae; genus Streptomyces; species Streptomyces sp. NPDC044719. The sequence continues at coordinate 368,807 of NZ_JBWKHE010000008.1, read as the reverse complement.
ACTACTACCTGCCGGCTGTGGCACGGATCGCCGAGCGCCTCGGTCTGCCCGGCCCCGGGCCCGAGGCGGTGCGCAACGCCTGCCGGAAGGACGCCACCCGCCGCGTCCTCGCCGACGCGGGAGTCCCGGGCCCGCGCTTCGCCGTCCGGGAGGAGTGGGCCGACATCGCGCGGGCCGCGCGGGACATCGGCTACCCGCTGGTCGTCAAGCCCGTCGACCTGTGCGCGGGCATGTACGTGCGCCGCGTGGACGACGAGGCGCAGCTCGCCGCCGCCTGCCGGGCCCTGGCCGACTTCCCGGTCAATGCCCGCGGACAGCGGCGGACGCCCGTGGTGCTGCTCGAAGAGCTGCTGGACGGCCCCGAGGTGAGCGTCGAGACGGTGTCGTACGCGGGCGCGGTCCATGTGGTGGGCGTGACCGACAAGAGCGTCGGCGGAGCGCCCGCCTTCGTCGAGACCGGGCACATGTTCCCGGCCGCGCTGCCCCTCGCCGACGCCGAGGCCGCCGAACAGACCGCGCTGGCCGCCCTCAAGGCCCTCGGGCTGACCGACGGGGTCGTGGCGCACACGGAGATCAAACTGACCTCCGCCGGGCCGCGCGTGGTCGAGGTCAACCCCCGGCCCGCCGGGAACCGCATCACCGAGCTCGTCCGGCACGTCACCGGGATCGACCTGGCCGCCGCCTTCGTGGACGTCGCCCTGGGGCGCGCACCCGACCTGCGGCACACGGACACCGGGCTGCGCAGCGCCGCCGTCGGCTTCCTGGTGCCGGACTCCTCGGGCACCCTCGAAGCCCTGGACGGCGAGGGCGTGCGCGACCTGCCGGGTGTGCTGGAGGCGCAACTGGCCGAACCAGGAAGGGCGGTGCAGGAGGCGGGCAGCAACAACGAGTACCTGGGGCACGTCATGGCGGGCGACGCCGACGGACTGGGCGCCCGCGCGCGCGTCGAGACCCTGCTGGACGGGCTGCGGGCGGGACTGGTGATCCGATGACCGCCCTCACCGGCACCCGCGCCTCGTACGACGGCCTCGTGGACCAGGTGCGCGCCGGGGCCCTCGGGCCCGACCCGGGCACGCTGCGCGTCGCCGTCGCCTTCACCACCCGGCAGGCCGTCCGGCACGCCGGACGGGGCACCGGCTACCGCAACGAGGTGCTCAGCCTGCGCCTCGCCGAGGCGGTCGGCTCCTGCGCGGTCGAACCCGGGGCGCTGCCCGACAGCGCGGTCGAGGAATGTGTGGGCGCCGACGTGGCCCGGCTGCTGGACCATCCCCTTCCGGCGGTGCGGGTGGCGGCCCTCGACGCCTATCTGACGCATGTCCTGCCGCACACCCCGGAGAACGGGGCCGACCCCGTCCCGCTGCCCGCAGGGTCGTCCCTGGCGAAGTCCCGGGCCCGGGCTCAGGTGGTCGTCGGCCTGCTCGACCTGCCGCCCGGTGCCACCGTGCTCGTGGTGGGGGTGGTGAACTCCCTCCTGGAGGCGCTGCGTTCGCGCGACCTGCGCTACGTCCCGTGTGACCTCAAGGGCGGCGCGACCGAGTGGGACGAGCCGGTCGTCGCCGACGCCCTCGCCGAGGCGGGCCGGTGTGACGCGCTGCTCGTCTCCGGCATGACCCTGGGCAACGGCACCTTCGAACCGCTGCGGCGGCACGCCCTGGAGCACGGCAAACAGCTGGTGATGTTCGCCCAGACCGGGAGCGCCGTGCTGCCGCGCTTCCTCGGGCAGGGCGTCAGCGCGGTGTGCGCGGAGCCGTACCCCTTCTTCTGGCTCGACGGCGGCCCCGGTGTCCTGCACCGCTACGACGGCTCCTGTCCGGGAGGCGGGCGATGACCGCGACCGCGCTGCGACCGGCCGCGCGACGGGAGCTACTCTCCCTGGTCGGCCGTACCCCCCTGGCCCGCATCACCTCCGACCTGCCGGGCCCGCACCCCGGGTTCTGGGCCAAGCTCGAAGGGCTCGCCGCGGGCGGGATGAAGGCACGGGCCGCCGTGTCGATGCTGCTGGGCGCCCGGGAGCGCGGCGAACTGCTGCCAGGCGCCCCGGTGGTGGAGTCCACCTCCGGCACCCTCGGCATCGGGCTCGCCTTCGCCGGACAGGCCCTCGGCCATCCCGTCGTGCTCGTCGGCGACCGGGAACTGGAGCCTTCCATGCGCCAGTTGCTGCGCTCCCACGGGGTGCGGCTGGAGATCGCCGACCGTCCTGCGGAGCGGGGCGGCTGGCAGGCCGCGCGCCTCGCCCGGCTGCGGGAACTGCTGGCCGAACTGCCCGGCGCCTACTGGCCCGACCAGTACAACAACCCCGACAACACCGCCGGTTACGCCTCCCTGGCGGCCGAGATCGCCGTCGAGCTCGACCATCTGGACATCCTGGTGTGCAGCGTCGGCACCGGCGGCCACAGCGCCGGCATCATCGGCCCGCTGCGCCGGCACTGGCCCGCCCTGCGGCTCATCGGCGTCGACGCCACCGGCTCCACCATCTTCGGCCAGCCCGCCCGGCCCCGGCTGATGCGCGGCCTGGGCAGCAGCATCCACCCGCGCAACGTCGCCTACGACGCCTTCGACGAGGTCCACTGGGTCGGCCCGGCCGAGGCCGTCGACAGCTGCCGCCGGCTCGCGCGGGGCGCCTTCGTCAGCGGCGGCTGGTCCACCGGCGCCGCCGCCCGGGTCGCCGCCTGGGCCGCCCGCGTCCACCCCGGGGCGGTCGTCGCCACCGTCTTCCCCGACGGCCCGCACCGCTACCTCGGCACGGTCTACGACGACGACTTCACCGCCGCCCACGGCCTCGACCCGGCCGCCGCGGCCACCCGGCCCGTCGAGATACCGCACCCGCACGCGGCGGAGGCCGCCGGCTGGGTCCGCTGCACCCGCGTCAGCGACCCGCTCGCCGCCCCCGCCTCGCAGCAGAAAGAGAGCCCGTGAAGTCCAGCCTGCGCACCGTACGCCTCGAACTCGCCGAGCCGCTGCGCATCTCCCGTTCCACCATGACCGCACGCGACGCCGTGTGGCTCACCGTCGAGCACGACGGCCTGCGCGGCCACGGCGAGGCCGTCACCAGCGTGTACTACGGGCTCGGCACCAAGACGCTCGTACGGCTCCTCTCCGCCGTGGACCTGAGCCGTTTCGCCGATCCGGAGAGCGCGCTGGAGGCCCTGCGGGCGGGGGAACCGCCCGCCCGTGACGTACCGCCCGCGGTCACCGCCGCCGTCGAGTCGGCCCTGCTCGACCTGGCCGGCAAGCGCGCGGGCGTCCCCGTGCACCGTCTCCTCGGGGCCACCGCCCCGCCCGTCGCCGCGACCGCCCGCACCATCGGCATCACCGCCCTGGCCCGGGCGGCGGCCGAGGCCCGGCGTCTCGCCGCGAGCGGCTTCGAGGTCATCAAGGTCAAGGCGGGCGCCCCCGATCCCGAGGACGACATCGAGCGCGTCCGTGTCATCCGCGACGCCGCTCCCCGGGCCCGGCTGCTCCTCGACCCCAACGGCGCCTGGTCCGTGGCGCTGGCGGGCGCCCTGCTGCCGCGCTTCGCCGACCTCGGCGTCGAGGCCGTCGAGCAGCCCGTCCCGCCCGGTGACCCGGACGCCCTGGGTGCCCTCGCGGAGCGCGCACCGCTGTCCGTCATCGCCGACGAGGACGCCGTGACCCTGGAGGACGTCCGCCGTCTCGCCGGACGCGTCCAGGGAGTCAACGTCAAGCTCGCCAAGTGCGGCGGCGTGCACGCGGCCCTGCGCGTCGCCGGGCTGATCGAGGGCAGCGGCACCGGCCTGATGCTCGGCTGCCTGACCGCCAGCACCCTCGGACTCGCCCCCGCCGTCCACCTCGCCGATCGGGCCCGCTGGACCGACCTCGACGGGCATCTGCTGCTCGCCCACGACCCGTGGACCGGTATCGGCGGCGCCGAGGGCGTCGTCCGCACCAGTGGCCTCGCCGGCCTGGGCGTCGAGGAGGTGGCGGCCCGTGCGGACGTGGCATGAGATACGGCGCTTCCCGCTCGCCGTGCGGCTCCTGCTGGTCAACCAGCTCGGCGTCAACACCGGCTTCTACCTGCTCATCCCCTACCTCGCCACCCACCTCACCGAGAACCTGGGCCTGTCGGCGGCGGTCGTCGGCATCGTCCTCGGCGTCCGCAACCTCAGCCAGCAAGGCCTGTTCATCATCGGCGGCTCCGCCTCCGACCGGCTCGGCGCACGCGGCGTCATCATCGCGGGCTGCGCCCTGCGCACCCTCGGGTTCGCGCTGTTCGCGCTCGGCGACGGGCTGGCGGTGCTGCTCGCCGCCTCCGTGCTGAGCGGGCTCGCGGGGGCGCTGTTCAACCCGGCCGTGCGGGCGTATCTCGCGCAGGAGGCCGGAGAGCGCAAGGCGGAGGCGTTCGCGCTGTTCAACGTGTTCGCCACGACCGGAGCGCTCATCGGCCCGCTGCTGGGCAGCGCCCTGCTCCTCGTCGACTTCCGCACGTCCGCGCTCACCGCGGCCGGGATCTTCGCCGTCCTCACGGTGGCACAGGCCCTCGTCCTGCCCGCGCGGAAGGTCGAGCCGAGCGGCGGCGGCGTCCTCGGGGACTGGCGCGAAGTGCTCGGCAACCGGCCCTTCGTGGCCTTCGCGCTCGCCATGGTCGGCATGTTCACCCTGGAGAACCAGCTGTATCTGCTGCTGCCCGCCGGGGCCAGGGAGGCGACCGGCTGGGACGGGGCGGCGGGCATCGTCTTCCTCGTCGGTACGATCGCCAACCTCGCGCTTCAGCTGAGGATCACCAAGCGTCTCAAGTCCCGTGGGGACAGGGCACGCTGGATAGCCGTCGGGCTGGCGGTGATGGGGCTCGCCTTCCTGCCGCCGGCCCTCATGGCGGGAGCCGTGCCCGTGCTGGCGGGCGCGCTGCTGCTCTACCTCGGCATCATGATCGCGCAGCCGTTCGTGATGGAGCTGATCCCGCGCTTCGGCCGGCCCGAGCTGACCGGCACGTACTTCGGGATCTTCTACGTCGTCTCGGGCGTTGCCGCCGCCCTCGGCAACACGGCCGTCGGCTGGGCCATGGACACGGGCGAGGGCGACGGACATCCGTGGCTGCCGTGGGTCTGCTGCGCGCTGTTCGGGCTGCTCTCGGCAGGCGCGGTGGCATGGCTGTACCGCCGCGGGGCGATGCCGGCCCCCGCGGAGCCGGTGCGCGAGCGGAGCGTCGCATGAGCGGCATACGCGGCGGTGTGGTCGGCAACCTCCTCACCGACCACCCGGAGCTCTACGAGGCCCGCTTCCCCGACCCCGAACGGCTGGCCGCCCGGTGGACGGAGGACTGTCTGCGCCGCCACGGGGCCGGGCGGCGCGTCCTGGACGTGGGCTGCGGCACCGGCCGCGACGCCGCGGCCCTGCGCCGGTCCGGCCGGACCGTGACCGGCGCCGACCTCTCCGAGGCGATGCTCGCCCACGCCCGCACCCGCCATCCCGGCCCCGCGTACGTCCGGGCCGACCTGCACGGCTTCGACCTGGGCGGTGACACCTTCGACGCGGTCGTCTGCCTGGACAGCTCCCTGCTGTACTGCCACACCAACGACCAGCTCGACGGCTTCCTGGCCTCCTGCCGCCACGCCCTCACCCCGGGCGGCCTGCTGGTCGCCGAGATGCGCAACGGCGCGTACTTCCTCGGCCGGACCGACCTGCTCGACCGGCCGGTCGTCGACGAGTTCGCCTGGCAGGGCACGGCCTACCGGTCGGACACCACGCTGACCGTCGACCGCACCGCCCAACTGCTCCGCCGTACCCGCGTCTGGACCACGGACGACGGCTCCCCGCCCGCCGCACAGCACTCCGCCTGGCGACTGCTGTTCCCGCAGGAGCTACGGCGCTTCCTCACCGCGCACGGCTTCGAGGTGCTCGAACTGCACGACGGCCCCGGCCCGCGCACCGAACCCCGTTGGCGCCAGGGCGAGTTGCCCGGCACCACCACCGACGGGGACCGGCTGCACGTCGTCGCCCGCCTCCACACTCCCTGACCCGAAGGACACGAAGGACCAGCCATGCACGACGCACACTTTCCCGGCCTGCGCCGACGCGGCTTCCTCGCCGCCACCACCGGCGCCGCCGCCCTCGCCCTCACCGGCTGCGGCGGCGGCACGGACGACAAGACGGACAGCGGCAGCGGGGACAAGCCGAAGCGCGGCGGACGGCTGCGCGCCGCCTTCGCCGGCGGCGGCGCGAGCGAGACCCTCGACCCGCATCTGGCCAACCTGTTCGCCGACGTCGCCCGCGCCAAGGCCCTCTACGACAAGCTCGCCGACTACGACGCCGACCTCTCCGCCCGTCCCCGCCTCGCCGCCAAGTGGGAGCCGAACAAGACCCTCGACCGCTGGCAGGTGACCCTGCGCGAGGCCGCCTTCCACGACGGCAGGCCGGTCACCGCGAAGGACGTCCTCCACAGCTACCGCCGTATCGCCGACCCGAAGCAAGCGTTCCGCGCCAAGGCGTCCCTGGAACCCATCGACCTCGACGCCAGCCGCGCCACCGGCGAGCGCTCCGTCGAGTTCGTCCTCAAGCGCCCCACGGCCGAATTCCCCAACGTCCTGGCCGCGTTCGGCGCCTACATCGTCCCCGAGCACGCGACCGACTTCGACCGGCGGCCGATCGGCTCCGGCCCCTTCCGCTTCGTCTCCTTCGCGCCCGGCCGCTCCGCCGTCCTCCGCCGCCACGAGGACTACTGGGACGGCGCCCCCTACCTCGACGAACTCGAGTTCGTGGTCGCCAACGAGGAGTCCGCGCGCGTCAACGCCCTCCTCGCGGGCCAGGTCGAGTACGCCCACGAACTGAACCCCACCACCGCACGCGCCCACGAGGGCAGGGGACAGATCGAGATCGTGCGGCTGCGCAACAGCGCCATGCAGGCGTTCTGCATGAAGACCGACCGGCCGCCCTTCGACGACCGGCGGGTACGCGAGGCGTTCTTCCTCATCGCCGACCGGAAGGAACTCGTCGCCGGCGCCCTGTCCGGCGCGGGCGAGGCCGGCAACGACCTGTTCGGCAAGGGCTACGAGTACTACGCCGACGGTCTGCCCCAGCGCGAGCAGGACCTCGACCGCGCCCGCGCCCTGCTGAAGAAGGCAGGCGCCGAGAAGCTCGAGGTCACCCTGGACACCTCCGCCGTCGCCGCCGGTTTCACCGAAGCGGCCGGCATCTTCCGCGACCAGGCCGCCAAGGCCGGCGTCACGATCGACGTGAAGATGGGCAGCAAGGACTCCTACTGGAGCGACATCCTCGACGGTGGCACCCTGTGCTGCTACCGCTCCGGCGCCATGCCGATCGAGGCCCACATCTCCCAGCGGCTGCTCACCGACTCCACGACCAATGCCACCCACTGGCGGCACAAGGACTTCGACGCCCTCTACCAGCAGGCGCAGTCCACCCGCGACAAGACCGAGCGGTCCGCCGTCTACGAGCGGATGCAGCGCCGGCTGTACGCCGAGGGCGGGTTCCTGGTGTGGGGCTTCGCGGACTGGATCATCGGAACGGCCCGCGGTGTCAGGGGAGTCGAGACCAAAGCCCCCGCCAACACCCTCGACTGGGCCCGCTTCGACAAAGTATGGCTGACGTGACTGACGTGAAGGGGCGCGGGGCTGAATCCAATTGCGGCTCCGCCGCGGGGCGCGACAAGCCACGACGGCACGGCAGCCGTACGTCGAGCGCGGCGCCCGGCGGCCTCCGCTCCTTCGTCGCCCGGCGCCTCACCCTCGGCCTCGCCCAAACACTCGCCGTGGTCCTTCTGGTCTTCGCCCTAACCGAAGCCCTCCCCGGCGACGCCGCCGTCGCCCTCGCGGGCGACCAGCCCGACCCGGCCCGCATCGCGGCGATCCGCGAGGCCATGGACCTCGACCGGCCCGCTCACGAACGGCTGCTGAGCTGGGCCGCAGGCCTGCTGCAAGGCGACTTCGGCACCTCCCTGACCTCCGGCCGTCCGGTGGCCCAGTACATCGCGGACGGTTTCGGCCCGAGCCTGCTGCTGGCCGCGCTCACCGTCGCCCTGCTCGTCCCGCTCGGCTTCGGGCTCGGCGTGCTGGCCGCCCGGCACGAGGGGCGGCTGATCGACCGGCTGGTCAGCTCCGTGACACTCGCCGTGTACGCGGTGCCCGAATTCGCCCTCGGCGTGCTGCTGGTGACCCTCGTCGCGCTGAAACTGGCCTGGCTGCCGCCGACGGCGGTGGGCTACGGCACGGACCTGCTCGGCCACCCGGCCGTGCTCGTCCTGCCGGTGCTGGTCCTGCTGTCCCGCCCGGTCTGCTCCCTGTCCCGCCTGGTCCGGGCCGGCATGGTCGACGCCCTCGCCTCGCCCTACGCCGCCCACGCCCGCCGCTACGGCGTCACCGGCGCCCGTGTCCGCTACGCCCACGCCCTGCCCAACGCGCTGGCCCCGGCGGCTCAGCAACTCGCCCGCACCGTCGACTGGCTGCTGTGCGGCGTCATCGTCGTGGAGGCGCTCTTCGTGATCCCCGGCCTGGGCACGGTCCTGCTCAACGCGGTCGCCGAGCGGGACGTGCCGGTGGTGCAGGGGCTGGCGGTGGTGTTCGGTGTGCTGACCGTCGTACTGAACCTGGGTGCGGACGTGGTGGCGTACCGGCTGACGCCGCGGGCGGGGGTGGCGGCGTGAGGGCGCCGCGCCGGCTGGTACTCGGCCTCGCCGTCGTCGCGGTCCCCCTGCTCCTCGCCCTCCTGGGGCCCGTGTTCGCCGGTGACCCCGGCCCGCGCGGCGTCTCCTTCACGCTCGGGGGCGGCCACTGGCTCGGCACCGACTTCGTGGGCCGGGACGTCTGGCAGCAGGTGCTGCACGGCGGCCGTACGGTCGTGCTGACCGCGCTCGCCGCGACGTCCCTCGCCTACCTCGTCGCCCTGCCGGCCGGACTCGCCGCGGCGGTGACCCGCGCACGGTGGCTGGAGGAGCTGCTGATGCGGCCGCTGGACGTGCTGCTCGCCGTACCGTCGCTGCTGCTGATCCTGCTGGTGGCGTCCGTGTTCTCGCCCGGCGCGGCCGGCCTCGCGCTGCTCGTCGCGCTGGTGAACGTGCCCGACGCGGCCCGGATCGTACGGGCAGCGGCGGCCGAGGCGGCGGCCCGGCCCGCAGTGGAGGCGTTGCGCATGCAGGGCGAGTCGTGGTGGCGCGTCGCCGTCGGCTACGTCGGCCGCTCCGCCCTGCGCACCCTGGCCGCGGACGCCGGGATCCGGCTGACCGGCGTGCTGTATCTGGTGTCCACGGCCGCGTTCCTCGGCGTGGGGGTCGCCCCGGACGCCGCCGACTGGGCGGTCATGGTCGACCGCAACCGCACGGGTCTGTTCATCCAGCCCTGGGCCGTGGTCGTGCCCGCCCTGCTGATCGTCGCGCTGACGACGGGCACCAACCTGCTCTTCGACGCCGCACTGGACAAGAAAGGGCGCCGCCCGTGAGCCATGAGACCGACCTGGTCGCCGAGATCCGTGACCTGCGCGTGGAGATCGCCGGCCGGGCCATCGTCGACGGGGTGGACCTGCGGGTGCTCGCCGGCCGGGTGACCGCCCTGGTCGGTGCCTCCGGGAGCGGCAAGACCACCACCGGCCTCGCGCTGCTGGGGGAGTATCCGGCCGGCGCCCGGGTCACCGGGGAGGTGCGCCGGCCCGGTGACGGCCCGGTCGGGTACGTGCCTCAGCACCCCGCCGCGGTCCTCAACCCGGCCCGCCGCGTCAGCGCGCTGCTCGACGACATCGCCCGCGCCCAGGTACGTCACCTGCCCCGCGCACAGCGTCGCGCGGCGGCTCGGGAACGGGTGAGCGAAGCGCTGGCGGCCGCTCAACTCCCCGACGCCGAAGCCCTGGTGCGTCGCCACCCCCACCAGCTCTCCGGCGGCCAGCAACAACGCGTCGTGCTCGCCCAGGCCCTCCTCCTCGGTGCCCGCGTCATCGTCGCCGACGAACCCACCACCGGCCAGGACGCGCTCACCAAGCGCGGCATCGTCGACCAGCTGGCGTCGGTCGCGGCCCGCGGCATCGGGGTCGTCCTGCTCAGCCACGACCTGGACGTGGTCCGTACCCTCGCCGACGAGGTCCTCGTCCTGCGCTCGGGGCGCGTGATCGAATCGGGCCCCACCCAACGCCTGTGGCACGCCCCCCGCCACGAATGGACCCACCGCCTGCTCGCCGAACACGTCCCGGCCCTTGCCGACGCGGGCGGCACCGACTCGGCGCGGGGCGACGACGGCCCAGCCTCCGCCCGCGCCCCCGTCTTGCGCATGCGCGATCCGGCCGCCCGGCCTCAGGAGGACAACAGCCTGGCCCCTGTCCGTGCCCCAGCCGTGCCCACACCCGACCGCCCTGCACGGCCGCAGGACGACGACAGCCACGACTTCGCCCATCGCCCCGCCTTGCCGGAACCCGACCGCCCTGCCCGGGCGCAGGA